>CAVSVZ010000025.1:0-200224 GCA_963731495.1 uncultured Alphaproteobacteria bacterium | reverse complement strand
GACGCGAAGCAGCGAAATATTTCGCACTGCTGGTTTACAAAGATTTGATCGACATCTCCGCCCGGCTTCGAGCCATCGCGCTTGCGCTTGCGGAACGGCTCGTCGACGTGATGGCGATCGACGAAATCCTGCACCCAGGCGATCAGGCCTTCCGGCATCGGTACCGGCTCGACGATGTCGTCGGGAAAGCAGGCAGCCTCATAGGGCGAGGCGGTCACCAGGAACGGCCGGACCTCATGCGCTGCGCCGGTCTCCCGGCGAAGGCCGACATAGATCGCCGGCAGCTTGCCCGACAGGTTGTAGCGGTAGCCTTCGGTTTCCTTGCGATGCAGCTCGAGCGGCAGGGTCGCGGCGTGCCAGCGGATATAGCCGCAGCCGCGCATCACCTCACGCCACTCGCTCACCAGCGGGGCGCCCGGAATCACCGCGACCGGCCGCCAGCTGTGCTGTTGCCAGCGATGCTTGATCTCACGCCGCTCGACGAGCACGCCCAGCGGCATGCTGACACTTCGCTCCATCTGACGCTCATGCTGCTACGCTTTTCCAAGATGATCGTCGAAAGGGGAAAAGCAACAAGCTAGTCTCCTAGGTCCCTCGCGAGCCACGCTCGATCGGCAGCGATTCGTCGCGCGCCCATTCGGCCATCGACGCGTCGTACAGCGCCAGATCGTCGTAGCCCAGCCGGTGCAGCAGGAACAGGCCCATGGTCGCCGAGATGCCGCCACCGCAATAGCACACGACCCGATCCGCCTGATCGGCGCCGATCGCCGCGAGCCGCGATTGCGCCTGGTCGAGTGGGATGAAGGTGCCGGTCTCCGGCTCGGCCAGCTCCGGCCAGGGCAAATTGACGCTGTTCGGAATGTGGCCAGGGCGGCCGTAGCGGCTCGGCTCCTCGCCACGGAAATCGGCGACGCTCAAGGTATTGACCAGGCGGATGCCGGGATCGTCGATGGCCTTCAGGACCTCATCCTTGTCCATCATCAGCGCCGGCCGCGGCCGCGGCGTGAAGGGTAAGGGTCGATAGCGGCACGGCTCGGTGCTGACCAGGCGCCCTTCTGCGACCCATTTCTCGAAGCCGCCATCGAGCACCGCCGCCTCGAAGCCCATCACGTGCAGCATCCACCACGCCCGCGTCGCCCACATCGCGCGATCGCGGCTGTAGAGCACCACGCGCGTGCCGTCGCCGATGCCGTGTCGTCCCACCACCTCGGCGAACTGGTCCGCCGGCAGCATCATGAAGTGCACCGCCGCGTCCTGACACGAAAGCTCGCCCGGCAGGTCCAAGAAGCCGGCACCGGGGATATGGCCCGCCTCGTAGTCGCCGCGGCCGGCTTCGGGATGATAGGGCACGCCCGCATCCGGTCCGACCGGGCGCAGATAGGTGGTGCACTCGAAGATCCGCAGGTCCGGGTCGCCCAGATGCGCTGCCAGCCACGCGGTCGACACCAGGGCGTCGGGGTGACGGTCGGTTGCCATACGCCTCACCTCCCTTGGGCTCTCCTTGTTTGGGCTTCCAGGTTACCTTGCCTGCGACGCCGTGGACATGACAAAACAGCGCCCCATCTTGCGGGGGAGCGTCGCGAGGCTTCGCTCAGCGGCGCGCGGGAGAGGCGAATGGAGATCAAGGGCAAGCAGATCCTGGTCTGCAACTGCGAGGTCACCATGGCGCTCGACGGCAAAGCCCTGGCCAAAGCCTGCGGCGCGAAGGACCAGGCAGCGGGCGAGGTGCACACCCAGCTCTGCCGCGGCGCAGATCGATCGCTTCCGCCAGGCGGTCGCCGCAGGCGCACCGATGCTGGTCGGCTGCACCCAGGAAGCGCCGCTGTTCGAAGAGACCCGTGCCGAGTTCGGCCCCGACACGCCGGTCGCCTACACCAACATCCGCGAGCGCGCCGGCTGGGCCGACCAGGGCCCGGCCGCCATGCCCAAGATCGCGGCGCTGCTCGCCGAGGCGGCCCTCGACCTGCCGCCGACCCCGTCGGTGAGCCTGACCTCGCAAGGTCAGTGCCTGGTCTATGGCCGCGACCAGCAGGCGCTCGAAGCGGCCCGTCAGCTGGCGCCGCGGCTCTCGGTCACCCTGCTGCTGGCCCGGTCCGAGGACGTCATCCCGCCGCGCGTGGTCGACCTGCCGATCTTCCGGGGCACGATCACCGGCGCCAGCGGCCATCTCGGCGATTTCGAGCTCGAGATCGACGATCATGCCTCGATGATCGTGTCCTCGCGCCAGGCGCTCGCCTTCGAGCGACCGCGGGATGGCGTTCGCACGCGCTGCGATCTGATCCTCGACCTCTCCGGCAGCGCACCGCTGTTTCCCGCCCACGAGAAGCGCGACGGCTATTTGCGGCCCGATCCTGGCAATCCTGCGGCGGTGCAGCGCGCGCTGTTCGCGCTGACCGACCTGGTCGGCGAGTTCGACAAGCCGCGCTATGTCGATTTCGACGCCGACCTTTGCGCCCATGCACGCAGCGGGCGCACCGGCTGCACCCGCTGCCTGGAGGTCTGCCCGGCGGCCGCGATCCAGCCGGACGGCGACGTGGTCGCGATCGACCCGTACCTTTGCGGCGGCTGCGGTGCCTGCAACAGCGTCTGCCCGACCGGTGCCGCGGCCTATGCCTATCCGCCGGCCACGGCCCTGCTCGAGCGCCTGCGCACCCTGCTCGGCAGCTATCGGCGCGCCGGTGGCGAGGCGCCGGTGCTGCTGGTCCATGACGAAGCGCATGGCGGCGAGCTGATCGCGATGATGGCGCGCTTCGGGCGCGGCCTGCCGGCCAACGTCATCCCGTTCGCGCTCAACGAGGTGACCCAGGCGGGCCTCGACATGATCCTGGGCGCGCTCGCCTATGGCGCGACCCGGATGCTGTTCCTGGTGCCGCCCAAGCGCGCGGACGAGCTGGCCGGCCTGCAGGCCCAGCTCGGCTATGCCGACGCGGTGCTGTCCGGCCTCGGCTACGGCGAGGGTCGCCTGGAGCTGCTGGTCGAGGCCGATCCCGATGTGGTCGAGGCGCGCCTGTTTGCGTTGGACGAACCGGGGCCGCCGATGCCGGCCGGCGGCTTTCTGGCGATGGGCAACAAGCGCGCGCTGATGCGTCTGGCTTTGCAGGAGCTGCATGGCGTGGCGCCGGCGCCGGTCGACCAGGTGATGCTGCCGGATGGCGCGCCGTTCGGCCGCGCGGTGGTCGACGCCGAGGGCTGTACGCTCTGCCTGGCCTGCGTCGGCGCCTGTCCGACCGGCGCGTTCCAGGACAATCCGGAGCGGCCCGAGCTGCGCTTTCAGGAGGACGCCTGCGTCCAGTGCGGGCTGTGCGTGAACACCTGTCCGGAGAAGGTGATCCGGCTGGAGCCGCGCCTGAACTTCAGCGACGACGCCAGGCGGGCGTTGCTGGTGAAGGAGGAGGAGCCGTTTTCCTGCATCCGCTGCGGCAAGCCGTTCGGCACGCGCAGCTCGATCGAGAAGATCGTCGAGAAGCTCGCGGAAAAGCACTGGATGTTCCAGGATTCGGCCGCGATCGACCGCATCAGGATGTGCGAGGACTGTCGGGTGATCGTGCAGTTCGAGGCACAGGACAATCCGCTCGCCGGCGGTGCCCGCCCGCCGCCGCGCACGACCGACGACTATCTGCGCGAGCGCGAGGAGATCGAGGCCGCGCGCGCCAAGATCAAGAAGGAGCGGGGCGAGCGGGGGGAGAGCTAGCCGCTCCCGGCCTGCAGCCCTGTGCGGCGAGCAGCGCTTCGGCCGCGGTCGCCACCGAGCGGGCCGGCCCGTCCGGACCGAACGTCTGGCTGCTGGCGTAGGCCCCCTCGAACAGCAGGGCCGAGCCCGTCGGCCAGGGTCGTCGGGTCGCGCGCACCAGCCCTCGCGGCCAGCGCCTCGAGCCGCTCGCGCAGCTCGCGCTTGTGGGCGGCGGAGCGTTGTCGGCCCGGGTGGTCGGCCTCGGGAAACTCGATCGCGGCGTTGGTCATCGGGCAACCGCGGAAACCGGCCGTGGTGGCGCGCGCGCCGAGCGCCTCGAACAGAGCCAGGATCTGAGCGCGCGCGTCACCCGCGGGCGTGGCCTGCGCCGTCGTCGCGTCCCACCACGACCAGAAGCCAGCGACCCGCTCGGCCAGACAGGCGGCGACCAGATCGTCCTTGGAGGCGAAATGACGATACAGGCTCATCTTGGTGACGCCCGCCTCGGCCACGATCGCCTCGACCCCGACCGCACGGATGCCGCGCTGGTAGAACATGCGGCGCGCCGCCTGCACGATCCGCTCACGCGCGGATCGCGGCGGCGAGGCTCGTCTGTCCCTTCGCTGCTGCCGTCATGTCGACACCTCCTTGACATGATACAGACCGGTCCGTATCAGACAAGATGAGAGTGACCGGTCGGTATCATTGCTAGGAGAGGGAAGACACAAGGGATGCTGGCGATCGCGCGGGCGCTGGACGGCCGGGTGCACTACGCCTGGGTCGCAGTCGGGGTGACCTTCGTGCTCCTGCTGGTCGCGGCAGGGGTGCGGGCGGCGCCCTCGGTGCTGATCGTGCCGCTCGAGGAAGCGTTCGGCTGGAGCCGCGCCACGATCTCGGCAGCGATCGCCGTCAACATCTTCCTGTATGGCCTGATGGGCCCGTTCGCGGCGGCCCTGATGCAGAGCATCGGCGTCAGGCGCTCGATCTACCTGGCGATGGGCCTGGTGGCGCTGAGCGTCGCGGCGAGCACCCTGATGACCGCCGCCTGGCAGTTCATGCTGCTGTGGGGCCTGCTCGTGGGGCTCGGCGTCGGGGTGGTCGCGATGGTGCTGGGCGCGACCATCGTCAACCGCTGGTTCGTCACAAATCGCGGCCTCGCGATGGGCCTGCTCGCGGCGAGCACGGCGACCGGTCAGCTGGTCTTCCTGCCGCCGCTGGCGGCGTTGGTGACGCATGTCGGCTGGCAGGCGGCGACCATCCTGATCGCGCTCGCCGCGGCCGCGCTGATCCCGCTGACCGCGCTGCTGCTGCCCGAGCGGCCGCGCTCGGTCGGGCTCGCGCCGCTTACGGCCAGGAGGGGCCGGAGGTCGATCCGCCGGCCGCCGGCAACCCGGTGCTGACCGCGCTGCGCGTCCTGTTGCGCTGCAGCCGCTCGCGCGACTTCTGGCTGCTGTTCGGCAGCTTCTTCGTATGCGGGCTCAGCACCAACGGGCTGATCGGCACCCATCTGGTCGCCGCCTGCATCGACAACGGCATCGCCGCGACCAGCGCCGCCGGGCTGCTGGCGATGATGGGCATCTTCGATATCGCGGGCACGACCGGCTCGGGCTGGCTCTCGGACCGCTACGACAACCGCTAGCTGTTGTTCATGTACTATGGGCTGCGCGGGCTCTCGCTGATCTACCTGCCGTTCTCGGGCTACAGCCTCTACGGGCTGTCGCTGTTCGCGATCTTCTACGGGCTCGACTGGCTCGCGACGGTGCCGCCGACGCTGAGGCTCGCCACCGACGCGTTCGGCAGGGCCGATGCGCCGATCGTGTTCGGCTGGATCCTCACCGGCCACCAGATCGGCGCCGCGGTCGCGGCGTTCGGCGCAGGCTGGCTGCGCTCCTCGCTCGAGACCTACCTGCAGGCCTTCATCCTCGCCGGTGCGGCCTGCATGGTGGCGGCGTTCATGGTGCTGTGGATCGGCCGCGAGCGCGAGCGGCCCGACGCGCC
The DNA here is from genome assembly GCA_963731495.1 of uncultured Alphaproteobacteria bacterium. GTDB lineage: Bacteria > Pseudomonadota > Alphaproteobacteria > Geminicoccales > Geminicoccaceae > DASUGG01. The sequence goes on along the minus strand of CAVSVZ010000025.1, from coordinate 194,556 downwards.
CGCTGCCGCAGGCGCACTCCCTTGATGGCGAGCACCTCGCCGCCGGCCGCGCGGGTTCGTCGAAAAAGGTCGATCGGAGGCGACGGCCGCTATTGGGTCACGCTGCCCGTCTCGGTGGTCGCTGCCTCCTGAGCCGGCGGCAACTCCATCGCCGTCAATTTCTCAGCGCAGAGCTTGGCCGCGCCATCGTAGCGCTGATCGTCGATCATGGCCCAGCCGCCATCCTCGATGAACCTCTCCCGTCGCCAGGAGCTGCTGTTGTCCTTCAGGCTTGCGAGCTGTGGACGTGCATCGGCAGCCCCCATGAAGTGATCGACGCAGACGGCGGCCACCACCTGCGCCTGCGCCTTCTCGGCGGCGGCCGTCGCCATGTCCCGCGCGGTGGCGCCGGTCACCCAGCCGCCCCACGTGAAGCCGACGATCAAGGTGGCCACGACGCAGCCGGCGCAGGCCCAGAACAGGGCCGTCTTGCTCGGGCGATAGTCCTGAAAACGCTGGCTCGTGTTCTTGCCGCTCTCCATCCGACGCTCCTCTGAGTGCTTGTGATGCGTGGCGAGCGCCCGCCCCTGCGACGGCACACCCTCGTTTGAACAGCTACCTCGCGAGCGAGCGGCGGCAAGTCGGGCGCCCTTGATGCGTGCTCCGCACCCGACCCGATCCCGGGGTCGCGCGCTGACAGCCGCGGATGAGCTGGCATCCGCGCTTCTCGTGGAAGGCGATCACGATCCCGTGAGTGTGAAACCCTTGATCGTGTGGGCATCGAGCGCCAGCAGTCTATCTTAACCACGGATGGCATCTTCAGCTGGCGGCGCCGCCGCGATGTCGCGCTGTCATGACAGGAGCATTCGAATGGTTGGAGCTCTCCGTACTCGTGTGCCTGTCCCTCGCGCTGCTTCTCGGGCTTGGCGGGACCGGCAGCGCCATGGCGCCGGCGGAGGTCAAAGGCTGCAAGATCGAGCCGCACACCGACTGTCTGGCGGCCGATCTCGCGAACGTGGATCTGTTCTCGGCGCAACTGGCTGGTGCCAACCTGGCGCATGCCAACTTCGCCGGGGCGGACCTGGAATTGGCCGATCTGCGCGATGCCGATCTCACCGATGCCAATCTTCAAGGGGCGCAGCTCACTGGCGCCCAGCTGCAAGGCGTGACGCTGACGGGCGCGGAGCTGAAGCGGCACCGATCTCTATGCCGCCAAGCTGGCCGGCGTCGATCTGTCCGGCGCCGATCTGCAAGGGGCCGATCTCACCGAGGCCGGGCTCAGCGAAGCCGATCTGTCCGGTGCCAATCTGGCGGGGGCCGAGCTGTTCCGGGTCGACCTGTCGCGTGCCAATCTTGCAGGTGCAGACCTGGACGGCGCGGATCTGACATGGGCCAATCTGTTCGGTGCCGATCTTACCGACGCCAGTCTGGCGAAGGCCAAGCTGACCAATGCCGACGTGACCAATGCCCAGCTGAAAGGAGCGACGCTGGCAGGCGCCGCATGGGTGACCACGACGACCTGTGGACCCGACTCGATCGGCGAGTGCCGCCCGGAAGAGGCAGCGCCGGCGCCGGCATCCGGAAGCCCGCCCGCCTAGCGGACCACGGGGTCTCGATCGTCGTCGGCGGCAAGCCGGTCGAGCGCATCGCCCGTGAGCCGATAGGGCAGCCAGCCGGCCTTGTGCGCGAAAGCCCAGGCGATCGTAGAAGCCGCGCGCCGGGTTCCAGTCCAGCACCCCGAGATCGAGCCGCCGGCAGCCGCGCTCGATCGCGATCTGCGCCAGGCGCGCCAGCAGCCGCCGGCCGATACCGAGCCCGCGCGCCGCCTCGGCGAGATAAAGATCCTCGATGTAGATCCCCGGCCGGCCTTCGAAGGTCGAGTAATTGTGGAAGAACAGCACGAAGCCCTGCGCCGTGCCGTCGACCTCGACGAGCAGGCACTCGAAGCGGGCGCGCGCGCCAAAACCGTCGCGCAGCACGTCGGCTTCGGTGATCCGCACCTCGTGGGCGAGCTTCTCGAAGGCTGCCAGCTCGCGCACCAGCCGCACGATGGTCGCGGCGTCCGACGGTCCGGCTGGGCGGATGGCGACCGGTGGCATCGGTATTTCTTCCGGGCAGGGCAGGGACTAGAGCTTGGTGATCGTGTCGCCGACCGCGACCATGCCAGGCTCGACGATCTTCGCGTAGATGCCACGCAGATGCAGCCGCACGCCGTCGCGCGAATTGACGAACCTGGTGGCGTCGACACCGAAGCGCTCCGCGAACTTCTTGCAGCCCTTGTGCGGCTCCTCGGTGATCTCGAGCATAGACGAGCCGATCGAGAGCCGCGTTCCGGGCGGCAGGTTGTCCGCGCTGAGGTCGAGGTCGACGAACAGATTGTCGCCGGCGAGCGGCCAACGCGCCTCGTCCTGCGCGATCAGCCCGATGGTACGGGCGTTCATGATCGCGACCTGGACATCCGGATGGGGGCGGCCGTCGGGCAACGACATCCAACAGCCCTTGGCCCAGTGGTCGCCGTGGACGCCACCCTCGGGGCTCAATGCGCACTGCTGCAACGACAGGCGCTCATCGGTCACCGGCCGGATCACGATCGCTTTCAGGACTCCTCGGTCCTTGGGCGATTGCATGATGTCGCCGAGTCCCTCGCGAAGCTCATCCAGGCGCAGATGTCGTAACATCGGCGACTTGTCCCCCCTCTGCTCGATGGCGCGAGCAACGCCTATTGGTTTTCGGTCTCGGCGCGACACATCGCCTCGGCCCGGGTCTTGAACAGCATGGCGCGCGCCTGGTCGATCAGACCCTCGCTCACCATGCGGTCGATCTCGGCGGCACGGCCGGCAAAGCACAGCGCGAACGGATCGTCGGCGGCCACAGGGGCGAACCTCGCCGGGAGCAGATCGGCACGGTGCAGCCAGGCGAGCGCGGCGACGCATGCCAGCAGCACGGCCAAGGCGGCCAGGCGCGCCGCTGGTCGGTCGAGAAAGGCCGCGCGTGGCACCTATTCGAGCTCGATCCTGCCGTCGATCGTCTCGGCCAGGTCCAGCCCCTCGATCTTCAGGGTCACCACCGCGTTCAACTTCTCCTTGCCGGACAGCTTGCCGGCATCGATCGCAGCGCGCACCGCCATCTCGATCTCACGCTGCGAGGTCACGCCGACCTTCTTGAGAAACTTGCGCAGGCTCATGTTGAAGACTTCTTCGTTCATCACGAGGCTCCCTTCGATCGTTTTGCCCGAAGGAATCACGCCGCCCGGGCAAACGGCAGATTGAGCAACAGATTTTGCGGCTTGAGCTTCAGCCGGTTCGCCTCGGTCATCGCCAGGCCGAGATAGACCGGCCGGCCGCGCACCCGGGGCAGCATCGCATCCGGGTCGCGAAACTCCAGCCGAAACAGCGCCAGCAGGCGGGCAAGGCGCTGCTCGCCGACCTCGCATCCCTCGTACAGGTCGTTCAGCAGCCGGCTCGCCTCGACATCCAGGCCGAGATGCCACGCCCAGCGCTCGTCGCGGATCTGCTGGACCGGCTGGACACTGACCTCGACGCGCGTGAAATGCCCTACCCAGATCTCGATCACCCGGCAAAGCGCATCGAGGCCCGGCCGCGTGAAGCCGAAGTCGAGCACGCAATCGAAACGATCGCTGCGCTGCCAGTAGGCGTCCGCATTGGTCTCGTCCATGACGTCGAGCTCGACGCTGCGCAGCGCGACGTCGTTGTCGAGCAGCAGGCGGCCGAGCGAGCCGAACTCCTGGCCGCACCCTTGGCCGGACGCGTGCAGCGCGACCGTCTCGTCGTCGGCCAGCATGATCGCGCCGTCTTGGAGGGTGACTCGCTGCTCGCGAAACAGAAGCTCCCCGGCGCGCAGGCGGAACGGATCGGTGCACTCGGCCAGCGTGTGGCGCAGGATCACATGGACGAGCTGATCGAGGAACAGAGGCGGTATGCCCTCGAGATCGCCGCGCACCAGCGCGAGATAGGCGGCCTCCACGGTCGGGTTTTTCAGCAGCTGGTCGCGAAAGCGCAACATGGCCCGGTAGTTGTCGCGCGCGTCCGGATCGGCCAAGCGCTCGAACCGCGCGTCAGGGACCTCGAGGCGCGGCTGCTCGAGCAGCTGCTGATGCAGGCGCAGCTCCTCGCCACAGGATTCCTCGACCGGCACCAGCTCGGGCCGCAGCAGGTAGGCGCGCAGGAAATCGTCGCTCGCGCGCAGCCAGCCGTCCGCATCGGTCTCGAGCAGGTGGTAGCCGGAGGAGCGCCAGAAATCGACCACGGTAGCAATCAACTGTTGGTGGTGAATGGTCCAGCTCAGAGTGTCCAGCTCGGGCTTTTCATCGCCTCCTCCAGGGAGACCGTCTGGGTGATGCCGTTGCGCATCAGGCGGATCGAGCCGGTATCGGTCAGGCCGGTAAAGATGCCCTGCTTCTTGTGCGGGCCGGAAGCGACCTCGATCGAGCCGCTGAGCCCGGTGGCGCGGCTAAGCCAGGCCTGGCGGACCGGCCCCACGCCATCCTCCTGCCAGCGGTTGATCCACGCCAAGAAATGCCGGCTGAAATGCTCCACCAGGTCGATGCAGGCAAGCTCGCAGCCCTCATCGGCCAAGGTGGTGTGCCCCGGCCGATGCCCGGGCTCGGCGTCTCCGGTCCGGCTGCGCGCGAGGCCATAGCCGACCACCATCCAGTCCGGCACGTCGCTCGGCTTCTCGGTGCGCGCGCCCGCCATGCGCACGCCGCCGACCACGCCGCCATTGACCTCGATCCGATCGGGCCAGCTGAAGGTCACCGCCACCACGGGCGGCAGCAGCGCGCCGAGCGCGTCACCCAGGCCAAGCATCGCGACCAGCACGATCGGCAGGGAATCCTCGAGCGGGTGCTCGGGCGCCAGAACGACTGCCGCCTGGCACCGCTCCTGGCCGATGCTCCACAGCACCGAGCCGGCCTCGGCGCCCTCCGCCGCCACCTGCAGGCCGCGCTCAAACGGATCGATCTCCGGCGTCACCGCCAGAGGCTGGAACAACGGCGGCATGACCGGCCGCTCACTCATCACCTCGCACCTCCGCGCCTGCCGGGCGCTGCCTCAACCTGGTCCTCAGCCCCAGGGCGCGCCGGCGCAGGCGCATCCCTTCGTGCTGAACGCTGCGGCCCTAACTTGCCGTAAGCGCGAGCAAAGCGAAAGGACCCTCAGGCGCGGCGACGTCGCCGGTGGGGCCGATCGCGCGCGATCGGCGCAGAGGGTGCGGGCAGGGCGACCGCCTGGGCCAGGTGCGGGTAGGGGGCGCTCTTGTGCGGGATCGCCATGGCCGCGACGAAATGCTCCTGGAAGCGCGGCTCGACCGCGGTCTCGACCTTCTCGATCCGCTTGACCACCTGCTCGATCTCGGTGCGGGCGGCGTCGTTGAGCAGCGCGATGCGGGCGCCGGTGCCGGCGGCATTGCCGGCCGAGGCGACCTTGGCCAGATCGCAGTCCGGGATCATGCCCAGGATCATGGCGTATTTGGTGTCGATATGGCTGCCGAACGCGCCGGCCAGCGTGATCCGGTCGACATGTCGATGCCCATGTGGTCCATCAAGAGCCGCGCGCCGGCATAGAGCGCCCCCTTGGCGAGCTGGATCTGGCGCATGTCGTTCTGCAGGACCCTGATCTCGGGCTCGCCGTCATGCAGCACATAGGCGAAGGTGCGGCCCTCCTGCAGGATGCGCGGGCTGAGCGCCGCCTTGGCGCCGTCGATCATGCCGTCGGTCCGCAGGATGCCCGCCAGGAACATCTCGGCGATCACCTCGATGATGCCCGAACCGCAGATCCCGGTACGCCCGTCGCATCGCCTCGGCGAAGCCCGGCTGATCCGACCAGAGATCGCAGCCGATCACCTTGAAGCGCGGCTCGAGCGTGTCGCGGTCGATGCGCACCCGCTCGATCGCGCCCGGCGCCGCGCGCTGGCCGCAGGAGATCTGCGCGCCTTCGAACGCCGGGCCGGTCGGCGACGAGGCGGCGAGCAGGCGGTGGCGGTTGCCCAGCATGATCTCGGCGTTGGTGCCGACGTCGACGATCAGGGTCATCTCGTCGGTGAGGTGAGGCATCTCGGACAGCACCACGCCGGCGGCATCGGCGCCGACATGGCCGGCGATGCAGGGCAGCACGTAAACCCGGGCGCCGGGATGGCGCTCAGCTCCATCTCGCTCGCCCGCAGGTTCAGGCGCCTCGTCGGTCGCGAGCGCAAAGGGCGCGAAGCCGAGCGCCGTCGGATCGATGCCCAGCACCAGGTGGTGCATGATCGGGTTGCCGACCGCGGTCACCGCCATGATGTCGCTCGGGTCGACGCCGGCTTCCTCAGTCTCCTGGGCGATCAGCGTGCGCAGCGCTTCGCGCACGGCCGCGGTCATCTCGCTCACACCGCAGGGGTTCATCATGGCGTAGGAGACCCGGCTCATCAGGTCCTCGCCGAAACGGATCTGCGGGTTCATGCAGCCCGCCCGAGGCCAGGACCTCGCCGCTATGCAGGTCGCACAGATGGCCCGCGATGGTGGTCGAGCCGACATCGACCGCGAGGCCGAAGGCGCGGTCGACGAAGCCCGGCCAGATGCCGATCAGACGCGAGCCGGCCCCCGCGTCTCGGCATGCACCGCGACCGTGACCTTCCAGTCGCCTTCGCGCAGGGCGCTCTGCAGGCCCTGCAGCACAGGGAGATCGCAGGGCAGGGGGCCGAGCTCCCACTGGCTCGCGAGCGCCTCCTGCAGCCGTTCGAGATCGCCGCGCTGGGCGTGCATGTCGGGCGGCGCGACCTCGACATAGTGCAGGCGCACGACCGGATCGAGCTCGATCGCGCGCACCTCCGCCCGCTTGCGCACCACCTGCTTGTGCACCTGGCTGTCGGCCGGCACGTCGACCACGACGTCGCCCAGGATCCGCGCCTGGCAGCCCAGCCGGCGGCCTTCCGCCATGCCTTTTCGCGCACGGTATCGGGCCTCGACCTCGCCGGATGCGCGACATGGCCTTGTTCGGAACGGATGCCGTGCTTGGCGAACTCGCCCTCGCCGATCTCGACCTGGCAGCGGCCGCAGATGCCCCGCCCGCCGCAGACCGAATCGAGGTCGACGCCGAGCGTGCGCGCCGCCTGCAGCAGCGCGGTGCCGTGGGGGAACCGACCGCGCCTGCCCGACGGCGTAAAGACGACGAGCGCCTGATCGCTCAGCCATGGCAGCTAGCGGCGGCGCCGGCGCTCGCGCTCGGCGCCCTCGGCCGCCGGCGCCCGGAACGCTCTCAGCCAGCGCCGGCAGTCGCGGTCGTGGCCCATCAGCACGTCGGCGCCCATGACGCCGGTCATCTCCTCGGCGTGCAGCGGATTGGTGATCGCCGAGGTCATGCCGGCGCCGATCGCCATCGCCAGGAACGCGGCGTTCAGGCCGTGCCGGTTGGGCAGGCCGAAGCTGACATTGGACGCGCCGCAGGTGGTGTTGACCTTCAGCTCCTAGCGCAAACGGCGGATCAGATGGAACGCCGCCTGGCCGGCGTTGCCGAGCGCACCGATCGGCATGATCAGCGGGTCGACCACGATGTCCGCGCGCGAGATGCCGTAGTCCGCCGCGTGCTCGACGATCTTCTTGGCGACCTCGAAGCGGACGTCCGGGTCCTCGGAGATGCCGGTCTCGTCGTTCGAGATCGCGACGACCGCGGCGCCGTATTTCTTGACCAGCGGCAGCACGACCTCGAGCCGCTCCTCCTCGCCGGTCACCGAGTTGACCAGCGGCTTGCCCTGGTAGACCGCAAGGCCTGCCTCGAGGGCCGCCACGATCGAGCTGTCGATCGACAGCGGCACGTCGGTCAGCGACTGCACCAGCTGGATCGTCTCGGCCAGGATCTTAGGCTCGTCGGCGAGCGGAATGCCGGCATTGACGTCGAGCATATGGGCGCCGGCGGCGACCTGGGCGCGCGCATCGGCCTCGACCTGGCTGTAATCGCCGACCGCCATCTGGGCAGCGAGCTGCTTGCGGCCGGTCGGATTGATCCGCTCGCCGATGATGCAAAAGGGCCGCTCGAAGCCGATCACGACCTCCTTGCTAGCGGAGCTGACGACGGTATCGGTCATGGCAAATCCTTGTGGCGTCAGCGTTCCGCGCCGCCCTGCTCGACCAGGGCCTGGATGCGCTCGGATGGGTAGTCGGCCTCGAGCCTAGCGGCGGCGGCATCGGCCTCGGCTTCCAGATCTTCGCCGCAGGGCGTGGCCGCGCGCCGCCATTCGGCCAGATAGGCATCGTCGCCGCGCACGCCGGCGCGCATCGCGGCCCGGTCGATCGCCTCCTGGAAGCGCTCGGGCAGCGGGCGTTTCGCAGTCTGCCGCCCAGCCTTGGCGATCACCTGGGCCGGAATATCGCGCCAGGAGACGATGATCAGCTCGGCCATGACGGTCAGCCGGCCTGGTAGATGAAGGAAGCCAGCTCGCCGTACGCGGTCGGCTGGTGCTTGTAGCCGAGGCCGAGTCGCAGCGCCGCCGCCTTCGCCTTGCATTCCAGGCCCGGATCATTGGTCTGGGCGAGATAGACCAGGGTCGTGTAGTTGCCGAAGTAGTCCGGCAGCAGCTGAGGGTAGCGGTCGAGACCAAGCCCCTTGATCACCAGCCGCTCGAAATGCCGGACCAGATAGTCGGTCAGATAGAAGCAGGTCGGATCGGCGTCGGCCTCGGCCAGAAAGCTCTCGACGCCGCGATAGAACGCGTAGCAGTGCGGGCCCGGGATGCGCTCGACGCCTTCCTCCTCGATCACCCGGTCGAGCAGGCCGCCGGTGCCGCAGTCGCCGTACAGCACCACGATCCGCTCATGGCTCCGGCGGCCGCTCCTGATCTTGGCGCGCACCGCGTCGGGGATGCGCGCGGGCGTGTTGTGCAGCTTGGCCGGCAGGCAGGTCACGTCCATGTGCGACCAGCCGTTCAGCGCGATCAGCGCCAGGACCTCGCGGGCGAGCGCGCCGCAGGCGATCAGCAGGGTACGCGGCGGCCCCTCTGCGATCTCTGGCGCAGGGCCCGGCGCGCGCAGCGCCTGGGCAGGCGTTGCGGCGGACAGGGCGGCCATGGCACCGGTCTCAGGCGGTCGCGAGCGCGCCGACCCGGCCGCTCTGGCCGAGCCGGTTGTGAAAGCGAGCTACCAGCTGCTTGGCGGTCTCGACCGCGACCGCGGCATCGCGGCAATAGGCATCGGCGCCGACCGCCTCGGCGAACGCCTCGTTAAGTGGCGCGCCGCCGACCAGGACGATGTAGTCGTCGCGGATGCCCTGCTGCTTCATGGTGTCGATCACGACCTTCATATACGGCATGGTCGTGGTCAGCAGCGCCGACATGCCCAGGATCTCGGGCTTGTGCAGGGCCAGGGCGTCCAGATACTTCTCGACCGCGCAGTTGATGCCGAGGTCGATCACCTCGAAGCCGGCGCCCTCCATCATCATCGCGACCAGGTTCTTGCCGATGTCGTGGATGTCGCCCTTGACCGTGCCGATCACCATCTTGCCGACCGGCGGCGCGCCGGTCTCGGCGAGCAGCGGTCGCAGGATCTTCATGCCGCCCTTCATGGCGTTGGCGGCGAGCAGCACCTCGGGCACGAACAGGATGCCGTCGCGAAAATCGATGCCGACGATGGTCATGCCGGCGACCAGCGCTTTGGTCAGGACGTCGTAGGGTGTCCAGCTGCGCTCGAGCAGGATGTGCACGCCTTCCTCGACTTCCTCCTTGAGGCCGTCGTACAGGTCATCGTGCATCTGCTTGACAAGCTCGTCGTCGTCGAGCGAGCGGAGATCGAGTTCGTCGTTGTCGGCCATGGCAGTTACTTTCGACCCGAGCCCATCCAGCAGGCCGATCAGCCGATCGGCACCTCTTATCGTCAGGTAAGTTTCGCGCAGCGGGAAGGCTTGCGTTGCGACGACTGCGACTGGCTGATTTGCGACAAGGCTGGCCTGGAGTATGCCTTTCGGTTCAAAAGCTTACGGCTCCTATCGCCAGGCCGGGTCCAGACACCTGCAAACACGGAGGAAGACGCCTGATGGCCGGCTACACGCTGTACTGTTTTGCACAATCCGGTAACGCGTATAAGGCTGCCTTGATGCTCAACCTATGCGATGCAAATTGGCGGCCGCGGTTCGTCGATTTCTTCAACGGCGAGACCCGCACGCCTGCCTACCGTGCGATCAACCAGATGGGCGAGGTGCCGGTTCTGGAGCACGCTGATGGGCGCCTGTGCCAGACCGGCGTGATCCTCGACTATCTCGCCCAGAGGTTCGAAAAATTCGGCTGGACGGACGACGACGAGCGCCGCGAGATTCTGCGCTGGCTGCTGTGGGACAACCACAAGCTCACCTCCTACACGGCGAGCCTGCGCTTTCTGGTGACCTTCATGAAGACCGGCGAGACGCCGGTCACCGAGTTCTTGCGCAGCCGCTCGAGCACCGCGCTCGGCATTCTGAACAGTCATCTGAAGGGACGCGACTTCGCGCTCGGGCCAAAGCCCACGATCGCCGACATCTCGATTTGCGGCTATCTGTTCTGGCCGGAGGAGATCGGCGTCAGCTGGAGCGACTATCCGCAGATCGGTGCGTGGCTCGAGCGGATCAAGGCGCTGCCCGGCTGGGTCCACCCCTACGAGCTGATGCCGGGCCACCCGCTGCCGCAACGTGATTGAGCCCTGCCGCCATCGACGCTAGCATCGGGCGGAACGTCCGGGCCATACACCCGAAGCGGGAAAGTCGCCTTGGATATTGCAGCTTGGTTGCTCCAGTTGGGCCTGGAACGCTACGAGGCGGCGTTCCGGAAAAACGAGATCGACGCCGAGATCCTGCCGACGCTCACCGCCGAGGATTTGACCGACTTGGGGGTGACGGTGGTCGGTCACCGGCGAAAGCTGCTCAATGCGATCGCTGCGCTGACGCAGATGGATAATAAGACCCCAGAAACGTCAGCAGCGTCTGCCGACGCAGGACCAGCCGAGGCCGAGCGGCGCCAGCTGACGGTGATGTTCGTGGATCTGGTGGGGTCGACGGCGCTGACGGCCCGGCTCGATCCCGAGGACATGCGCGAGGTGATCCGCGCCTACCAGAACGGGGTCGCGGGCGAGATCGCTCGCCTTGAGGGTCACGTCGCCAAGTTTATGGGCGACGGGGTGCTTGCTTATTTCGGCTGGCCGCGGGCGCATGAAGACGAGGGGGAGCGGGCGGTACGCGCTGGCTTGGCGTTGGTCGAGGCGGTGCGCGGGCTGGCCACGCCAGCGGGCGAGCCGCTAATGGCGCGTGTCGGCATCGCGACCGGCCTGGTGGTGGTCGGTGATCTGATCGGCGAAGGCGCGTCGCAGGAGGAGGCGGTAGTCGGCGATACACCCAACCTCGCGGCGCGACTGCAGGGCTTGGCCGAACCCGGCTCGGTCGTGATCGCGGAAGCGACCCGGCGGCTGGTCGGCGCCCGCTTCGACCTCAAGGATGTCGGCCCGAAAGACCTGAAAGGCTTGGCCAAACCGGTGGGAGTGTTCGCAGTGCGTGGTGAGCGGGCGGTCGAAAGCCGCTTTGAGGCGCGCAGCGGCCAAGTGTTGCCTATGGTCGGACGCGACCAGGAGCTGGGGCTGCTCCTGGAGCGCTGGTCGCAGGCCAAGGCAGGCGAGGGGCAGGGAGTGCTGCTGGTCGGCGAAGCCGGGATCGGTAAGTCACGAATCAGCCGGGCCCTGCTCGACGCCCTGGCCGAGGAGCCGCACACCTGCATCCGATATCAGTGCTCACCCTATCACAGCGACAGTGCGCTCTGGCCGGTGACACAGCAATTGGGCCACGCCGCGGGACTAGCAGCTGCCAACACGACCGGCGCCAAGCTGGACAAGCTGGAGGCGCTGCTCGACCAGGCGGACGGGCGCGCCGCAGCGCCGCTGATCGCCGATCTGCTCGGCCTCGACGGCGAGGCGCGCTACGGCGAGCTGGACCTGACCCCACAGGCCAAGAGGGCGCGGACCCTGGAAGCGCTGGTCGCACAGCTGTTGGGACTGGCGACGCGGCAACCAGTGCTGGTGGTGCTTGAGGATGCCCACTGGATCGACCCGACGACACTCGAGCTGATCGAGCAATGCCTGGATCGCATCGGCAACACCCGAGTGCTGATCCTGCTGACCGGCCGGTCGGACCATCAGCCTGAGCTCGCGGCCCACCCGCATGTCACCCAGCTGACCCTCAATCGCCTCGGACGAGCCGTGGTCGAGGCGATGGTGGCGCGCCTCGGAGGGGATCACCTCTCGGCCGAGGTGATCGATACCATCATCGCGCGCACCGACGGCGTCCCCCTGTTCGTCGAGGAGCTGACCAAGGCAGTGCTGGAAACGGGCGAGACCACCGTCCCGGCTTCGCTCCACGATTCCTTGATGGCCCGGCTCGATCGCATCCCCGAGGTCAAGGAGATCGCCCAGACCGGCGCCTGCATCGGCCGGGAGTTCGATTTCGCTTTGATGGACGCGGTCGCCGACGGTCGAGGGGCCGACCTGCGTGCAGCGCTCGAGAAGCTCGCCGCCGCTGAGCTGGTGTTCCGTCGCGGCACTCCGCCTGCCGCGACCTACACTTCAAACACGCCCTGGTCCAGGACGCGGCTTATGAGAGCTTGCTCAAAGCCAAACGCCAGCGACTACACGCCCGAATTGCCAAGGTGCTTGAAGCGGATTTTGCTCCTGCCAGAGTCGCTCCGGAAGTTGTCGCTCATCACCTCACCGCGGCGGGACTGAGCGAGCGTGCGGTGCCGTACTGGCACCGTGCTGGCGAGCAGGCAAGTCAACGCTCGGCCAGCGTCGAGGCCGTTGCCCACTTAACGAAGGGGCTGACCCTGCTAAAAACTCTTGCCGAGACCGAGGATCGAGCACTTCAAGAGCTCGACCTCCAGCTCGCCCTGGGTCCGGCACTGATCCAGACGAAGGGATACGCCGCGCCCGAAGTGGCGGCTTCATACGCGCGCTCTAGGGATCTGTGCCTACAGCTGGGCGACGCGACTCGGCTGTCCACAGCAAGCTTCGGCCTCTGGATGGGGCACATTTCACGCATGGAGCTCGGTACTGCTCGCGTGTTTGTTGACGAGCTTCTGACCGTTGCCCGGCGCGAGGGCAATTCGGGCGCCCTCCTACAGGCTCATCACGCCGCGTGGTCAACGTTCTTCTACATGCCTGAGCAGCCTGCCTGTCTCGAACACGCGGAACAGGGTGTGGTCCTTTACGACCGCGCGCGCCACGCGTCACACAAGTATCTCTATGGCGGGCATGATCCCGGTGTCTGCAGTCGGAACTATCGTGCGATGTCGTCGGCCCTTTTGGGCTATCCCGACCAAGCGGCCGGCAGCGCTCCCGAAGCGGTGACTCTGGCTCGCGAACTCAAGCATCCGTTCAGCCTGGTGTTAGCCTTCGTCTGCTCTGCGCTCGTGCATCAGTTCCGTCGAGACCCAGAGGCAGCCCGCAGCCTCGCAGAGAGCGCCATGACGGTCTGCTCCGAGCATGCCATTGCCCCACAGTATCATGCCACAGCCCGTGCCATCCGCGGCTGGTCGATCGCGATGGCGCAGGACCCTGGCGAGGGGGCGGAGGAGGTTCGCGATGCCATCGGCGCGCTGGATGCAACCGGCGTGGGCCTACGGCGTTCCTATTGCCTGGCGCTTCTGGCCGAGACCAGCCAGTGCACGGGCGACTTCGCTGCAGGGCTTGCTGCGCTCGCTGAGGCCTTGGCGCATATGGAAAAGACCGGCGAAAGGTGGTGGGAGGCCGAAGTCCATCGACTGCGTGGTGACCTCTTGAGGGCTCGAGGAGATGCGGCGAGCGATGAGGCTGCGGATTGTCTGAGGCGCGCGCTTGATGTCGCCAGCCTGCAGAATTTCAAGACGTTGCAGCTGCGCGCAGCCACGGGCCTTGCCCGGCATTGGGCCGGGCAAGGCAAGTATGCCGAAGCCCGCGACCTGTTCGCGCCAATCTACGACTGGTTCACCGAGGGCTTCGACACGCCGGACCTCGAGGAAGCCAGGGCGCTGCTCGAGAAGCTGCGCTAACCTGCTTTTGGAACCCGAAGGCGGGTCCTAGGCTGCAGCGGATTACTGAATGGCTGGTTGCATATCCTTCGATCCCTTCACGATCGTCGCCCATGACGAGGCGTTTCCCGGCCATCCGGTGGTGCCGCCGATCTTTCAGACCTCGCTGTTCACCTTCGCCTCTTACCAGGAGCTCGAGGACGCCATGGCCGGGCGGATGCGCCGGCCGATCTACTCGCGCGGTGACAATCCCACGGTCGCGGTGTTCGAGCAGAAGCTCGCGGCGCTGGAGGGTGCCGAGGCGGCGCGCGGTTTTTCCAGCGGCATGGCGGCGATCAGCGCGGCTGTGTTGAGTAACGTTTCGCAGCAGGCGAGCGCATGGTCTGCGTGCGGCATTGCTATCCGGATGCTTACCGCCTGTTCGTCACCCTGTTGCCGCGCTTCGACATCAAGGTCGATTTCGTCGACGGCCGCGATCTCGGCGCGATCGAGCAGGCGCTGCCGGGCGCCAAGGTGCTGTATCTGGAGAGCCCGACCAGCATGGTGTTCGAGACCCAGGATTTTTCCGCGCCTCACGGCCGCGGCCGAAGCGGGCAGGGGCGGTGACGATCGCCGACAACTCCTGGGCCAGCCCGATCTTTCAGCAGCCCCTGGCGCATGGCGTCGACCTGGTGGTGCACTCCGCCTCGAAATATCTGGGCGGGCACAGCGACGTCGTGGCCGGGCGTGGTCTGCGGCCGGCGCGAGCTGATCGAGCGGATCGATGGCGGCGTGTTTCCGCTGCTCGGCGGCAAGCTGTCGCCGTTCGACGGCTGGCTACTGGTGCGCGGTTTGCGCACCTTGCCGCTGCGCATGCGCCGCCATCACGATAGCGGGCTGGCGATCGCGCGCCGCCTCGCCGACCACCCGGCCGTGCGCCGGGTCCATCACCCGCTGCTGGGCGAGCCCGGTCCCGGCGCTGCCACGCTGTCGGGCGCGTCCGGCCTGTTCTCGATCGAGCTGGATCGCGACCAGGCCGGCATCGCTCGGTTCTGCGATGCGCTTCCGCCTGTTCAAGCTCGGCGTCAGCTGGGGCGGCCATGAGAGCCTGGTGTTTCCGGCGGCCGCCGGGCTGGTGCAGAAGGGGCGCTGCCAATCCCCTGGCGTTCTTCGGCGTGTCGCCGGCCACCGTGCGCCTGCACATTGGTCTGGAAGATCCCGAGGATCTGTGGTCCGATCTGCGCCAGGCATTAGACGCATAAATTGAGAAGGAGGCACGGCATGCGCGGATCCATGGCGCGCTCGGCGCTGGTTGCCGCCGGCATCTTGGCGCTGGCCTGGCCGGCCGAGGCCGAGACCACCCTGCAGCTGGTCGAGGTGATCACCAGCCCGCAGCGCACCGAGGTCCTGCAGGGCATGGTCGACCAGTTCGAGGCCGGCCACCCCGACGTCAAGGTCGAGATCACGTCGCTGCCCTGGGGCCAGGCGTTCGAGAAGCTGGCCACCATGGTCCAGGGCGGCCAGATCCCGGACGTGGTCGAGATGCCGGACCGCTGGCTCGCGCTCTACGCCAACAACGATCAGCTGGTCGATCTCGTCCCTTACATGGCGGACTGGGACGAGGCGGACGAGCTGAACGAGCGGACCATCGAGTTCGGCAGCATCGTCGACGACAAGATGTACATGATCCCGTACGGCTTCTATCTGCGGGCCATGTTCTACAACAAGAAGCTGTTCGAGCAGGCCGGCCTCGACGGGCCGCCCGCGACCCTGGACGACTTCATGGCCGCGTCCAGCTCAAGATCTCGGAGCTGGACGGCAAGTCCGGCTACTGCCTGCGCGGCGGCCCCGGCGGCGCCAACGGCTACATCATGATGATGGCCGACATGATGGGCAACGACGACTACTTCGACGCCGAGGGCAACAGCACCCTGAACAGCCCGGACGCGATCAAGGGCCTGCAGTTCCTGGTCGACATGTACCAGAAGGGCTATGTGCCGAGGGACAGCGTGAGCTGGGGCTTCAACGAGATCGTCGCCGGCTTCTATTCCGGCACCTGCGCGATGCTCGATCAGGACCCGGACGCGCTGATCGCGATCGCCGAGCGCATGGACCCGGCGGATTTCGCGGTGGCGCCGATGCCGCTCGGGCCGGCCGGCAAGTCGTTCCCGACGATCGGCTACGCCGGCTGGTCGATGTTCGAGGCGTCGGAGCACAAGGACGCCGCCTGGGATCTGATCGCGCATCTGTCGTCCCGCGAGAGCAACCTGGAGTGGGCGAAGTTCGTCGGCGTGATCCCGATCCACGAGGGCGCGGAGCAGGACCCGGCGTTCCAGGGCGAGAACTATGCCGGCTGGTTCACCGAGCTGAACGACGACCGCTGGCAGCCGACCTTGATGCCGACCTATCTCGAGGAGTTCGGCTACTTCGCCGACGTCATCGTGGTGCAGACCGGCCAGGAGATGCTGCTCGGTCAGCGCACCGCCGAGGATGTCGCCGACGAGTGGGCCGAATATCTGACGGCGGCGCAACAGAAATGGCTCGCCGCGCAGTAGGCGTCACATCCAGGAGCGCCAGGGGCCCCGCGCCGCGCGGGGGCCCGGCCGCTTCTCGGGGTTCGCGCTCGAGCCGTATCTCTATCTCAGCCCGGCGCTGGTCCTGATCGCGCTGGTGATGTTCGTGCCGCTGATCGTCGGGCTGTCCTACGCCTTTCGGGACATCCAGATCCTGAACCCGTTCAAGACCGGCTGGGTCGGCCTGGCCCATTTCGAGGCGCTGGCGCGCGACCGGATCTTCTATCGGGCGCTGGTCAATACGCTGTGGTGGACCGGCGGCTCGATCGCCTTCCAGTTCGGCCTCGGCCTCGGCCTCGCCATGCTGCTCAACCGCCCGTTCGGCGGCAGGAAGCTGGTCCAGGCCGTGGTGTTCCTGCCCTGGGCGGTGCCGACCTTCCTGTCGGGCCTGACCTTCGCCTGGCTGCTCAACCCGGTGATCGGCCCGGTGCCCCACTGGCTGGCGGCTATGGGTATCCTCGCCGAGCCCTACAACATCCTGGGCGACCCCGGCCTCGCCATGTGGGGGCCGATCGTCGCCAATGTCTGGTTCGGCGTGCCGTTCTTCGCGATCACGCTGCTCGCCGCGCTGCAGGCGATCCCGGGCTCGCTCTACGAGGCGGCGGCGATCGACGGCGCCACCGCCTGGCAGGCGTTCGCCAAGGTGACCCTGCCGTTCCTCGCCCCGATCATCGCGATCACCGTGATGCTGCGCACGATCTGGATCTCCAACTTCGCCGATCTGATCGTCGTCATGACCAACGGCGGCCCGGCGAATGCGACCCAGATCCTGCCGAGCTACATCTTCACGACCGCCTATAAGAAGCTGGATTTCGGCTACGCCTCGGCGATCGCGACCGCGCTGCTGGCGCTGCTGCTGCTCTACGCCCTGATCCTGATCCGCATGCGCCGCGCGCTGCCGAGCACGACATGAGGTCGGGCCAGCCTTGCACGAAGCCCGCTCCGGCCGCGAGCCGTCTGCGCTGACCATCGGCCATCGCGCCGCGATCGCCGGCTACATGCTGTTCGCGCTGTTCCCCTTGTTCTGGCTGGTCAAGATCGCGGTCACGCCCGAGCGTCTGCTGTACAGCGAGGGCATCCGGCTTGTGGCCCTCCAGCACCACGCTTCGCCAATTTCCAGTTCGTCCTGCTGCAGAGCGACTTTCCGACCTTCTTCTTGAACTCCGTGATGGTCTCGCTCGGCACCGCGCTCGCTGTGACGATCGTCGCGAGCGGCGCCGGCTACGCGTTCTCGCGCTTTGCCTTCCGCGGCAAGTACGTCGTGGTGTTCATCCTGCTGCTGACCCAGATGTTCCCGCTGGTGATGCTGATCGCACCGATGTACCGGCTGATGACGCCGCTTGGGCCTGACCGACAACCTTTTGGGCCTGGTGATCGCGTACACCGCGTTCAACGCGCCGTTTGCGACCTTCCTGATGCAGTCGTTCTTCGACGGCATCCCCAAGGAGCTGGAAGAGTCCGCGATGATCGACGGTTGCACGCGTTTTGCGGCGCTGCGCCGGATCGATCTTTCCGCTGACCCTGCCGGGCATGGGCGCGACGCTTGGGCTTCGTGTTCACCGCCGCCTGGTCGGAGCTGCTGTTCGCGCTGATGCTGATCAACAGCGAGGAGAAGATGACGTTCGCGGTCGGCCTCTTGACCTTCGTGTCGAAATTCTCGGTCGACTGGGGCCAGATGATGGCAGCCGGCGTGCTCGCGCTGATCCCCGCCTGCATCTTCTTCGCCTTCATCCAGCGCTACCTGGTCCAGGGCCTGACCGCCGGCGCGCTCAAGGGCTGAGGATTAGCACACATCGAGCCGGCAACCCTCGCGCCGGTTGATGAAGCCCGCGCTGCGGGTCTGGCCGAGCGCGCTCACCGTGATGCAGCGCTTGGGCTCGCTCAGATAAAAGCGGGTGATCGGCAGCCACTGCCTCGCATAGTCGTGGCAGAACGGCACGCTGCGGCCGACCACGAACCGGCACGAGCAGAATTCCTTGGCGTAGAACGCCGGGGTCAGTCATGCCCGGTGATCGCGCGGCACGTGGCCGCTCGTTGCTGGCGTCCTGGACGCTCGAGCGTCCTGGTCGACCAGCACGAGCGGCACGTGCCGCGGCGTTCCCGGCCGATGCGCCGGCGTGGTGCAAAGGCGTCGAGCACCAGGCGCAGGAACCGGTTGTCATCGAAGCTGTGATCGCGATCGTCGCCGGTGCGCACGATCACCATCTCGCGCGACGGGATCACATAGAGCTTCTGGCCCCAATGGCCGGTGCCCGCGATGGTGTCCTCGGGCGCATCGGGCCACGGTCGCTTGTCGCCGGCATCGGTCCGGTTGGTCCACCAGTGGCGGCCATAGAACGAAGCCGGGCCAGGCTCGCCCGCCTGCGCCGCCCAGCCCTCCGGCAGCAGCTGCCGGTCCTGCCAGCGGCCGTCCTGCAGGTAGAGAAAGCCGAACTTCGCCAGATCGCGCGGCGTGGCATAGAGATAGGACGAGCCGACGAAGGTCCCGGCGGCGTCGCGCTCGAAGGTCGCATCCATGCCGATCACGTCGAACAGCGCGACCCAGGGCCAGTCGTCATAGCGCTCCGCGCCGACCAGATCACGCAACGCCGCCATCAGCAACACGCTGTCGCCGCTGGCATAGGACCAGGTGCTGCCAGGCGGATGCGCCAGCGGCTGCCCGGCGGCAAAGCGTGCCATGTCGCCGCGTCCGCGGGTGTACATCATCGCTACCACCGACGAGCGCAGCGGCGCGAACTCGTAGCTCTCCTGGAAGGCGAGTCCCGAGGTCATCCCCAACAGATCCCGGAAGGTAATTGCCTCGCGCCCGTCGTCCGCCAGAAGGTCGCTGTGCGCCGCGACCGGATCGTCGATCGACAGCAGGCCTTCCCGCACCGCGACGCCGTACAGGCCGTCGACCACCGCCTTGGTCACCGACCAGACGGGATGCAGCATCTCGGCGGCATAGCCGCGGCCGTAGCGCTCGTAGACCAGCTCGTCGCCCTGGATCACCACGACGCCGTCGGTGCGCACGCCCGTGCGCGCCTGTTCGTCGAAATCCGGCGGGAACAGGTTGCCCTCCAGTTCCTGAAAGGCGGGGCGGGAGGGCGCCTCCTCGCTCAGGGGCCGGACCCGCCAGCCCTCGGTCGGCCACGTGATGCTCCTTGCGGCGAGCTGCGCGCTCGACTGACCATCGGCGGAAATGAGAAGGCATCTGGGCAGAACCCACCTTCGATGCCGCGCCGATCAACAGCGCCAGCATCACCGCATATGCCGCGTATGACGTGCCCCGCCTCATGCTTTGAACATAACGCGTTCCGCGCCTGACGCCACGCGGCGCCATCGCTCCCGCGCTACAGCGCACATGCGCCAATGCTGTGACATCTTGCCTCGCGTTCCGCGGCAGGGCACGATAATCGGCCCGTTGGAGTGACGCCCATGAGACCCTGGATCGTGTTTGCATTGCTGCTCGGGCCGGCCAGTGCGTTTGCTGCGGATCTGCCGGGCGATCCCCAGGCCGGAGAAGCGTTTGCGCGCGACGTGTGCGCCGCCTGCCATTTCGTCGCCAAGGACGCCCCGGACCCCGGCATCGGTCCCTCCTTCTACGAAGTCGCCGCCCATGCCGGGACCACCGAGATGAGCCTGCGCGCCTTCCTCGTGACGCCGCACGCCACCATGCCCAACCTCATGTTGACGCCAGACGAGACCGACGACGTCATCTCCTACATCCTGACGCTCAAGGGAAAGTAGCAGGGCGGAAGACGCCAATTCACCCGGCTCGAGGCTCTTGCGAGCGAGAGCAGGCGAGCGCCGATCGCTTCGAGCCGGTAGGTTGAGCCACTCCGGGACCGGTTGACCTAACACGCCAACCGGCAAAGGTTTCCGATGCCGGAGCGAACAACGGCGCGACAGAACGGAAAGGGGGGAGCATGCGGGGTGCGGACGTGTTGGTGCGGACGCTGGCCAGGGCCGGCGTCAGGCGGATCTTCAGCCTTTCGGGCAATCAGATCATGCCGGTGTATGACGCCTGCATCGATGCCGGCATCGAGATCGTGCACACCCGGCACGAGGGGGCTGCGGTGTTCATGGCCGATGCGTTTGCCCAGCTCACCGGGCAGGTGGGCGTCGCGCTGGTGACCGCCGCCCCCGGCTTTGCCAACGCGCTGGGCCCGCTGTTCACCGCGCGCTGCTCCGAGAGCCCTGTGGTGCTGCTGTCCGGCGCCGCGCCGATCGGCCAGGACGGCATGGGCGCGTTCCAGGAGCTGGCCCAGGCCGAGATGGCCGCACCGGTCACCAAGCTGTCGTTCCGCACCACATCGGCAGCTCATCTGGCGAGCGATACGGCGCGCGCGCTGCGCACCGCCCTGTCCGGGCGTCCGGGACCGGTGCACATGGCACTGCCTTTCGATGTGCTCGAGGCCGAGGCCCCGGAGGACGTTGCCTCGGAGGCGAGCCTGCTGCCCGAGCCGATGGCTGCGTCGGAGGGCGATATCGCCGCGCTTCGGGCGGCCCTCGACGCAGCGCGAAGGCCGCTGATCCTGACCGGTCCCGCGATGAACGCGACGCGGGTCGGCGCGCTGCTGGCAGCTCTGGCCGAGGCGGTGAACGCGCCGGTCGTGCCGATGGAGAGTCCGCGCGGGCTGCGAGACCCCTCGCTCGGCGATTTTTCGAGGGCCCTGCCGAAGGCGGATCTGGCGGTCTGCCTCGGCAAGGCGGTCGACTTCAGCCTGGGATTCGGCGGGAAGGCGGTCTGCGACGAGCACTGTGACTGGCTGGTGGTGAACGCCGACATCGCCGAGCGCGATCGCGCGCATCGCAATCTCGGCGCTCGCCTCAAGCGTTGCATCGCCGCCGATCCCCGGGCCGTGGCGACGGCGCTGGCCAGCGCGCCGGCAGGTGGCCGACCCGCCGGCGATCGCGCCGCATGGCGCCAGGAGGTGGCCGGTCTGATTGCGGCGCGCGGCGCACCGCCGGCCGCAGACGGCAAGATCACGCCTCCCGCCCTTTGCGCCGCCGTGCAGCGGCGGATCGATGCCGCGGGCAATGCCATCCTGGTGGTCGACGGCGGGGAGTTTGGCCAGTGGGCGCAGGCCTGCCTCCGGGCGGAGCGCCGCCTGATCAACGGCCCGTCGGGTGCCATCGGCGGCGGCCTCTGCTATGGCATCGCGGCCAGGAAGGCAAAGCCCGATGCCACCGTGTTCGTGCTGATGGGCGATGGCAGCGTCGGCTTCTACTTCAGCGAGTTCGAGACCGCCGTGCGCGAGGGCGCGCCGTTCGTGCTGGTGATCGGCAATGACCAGTGCTGGAACGCCGAGCACCAGATCCAGCTGCGGCGCTACGGCCCGGATCGTCTGATCGGCTGTCAGCTGAGCAGCGCCCGCTACGATCAGGCGGTGATCGCCAAAGGCGGCCATGGCGAATATGTGACCGATCTCGACGCACTGGACGGAGCCCTGGCCCGCGCGATCGCGTCCGGCAAGCCGGCCTGCATCAACGTCGCGATGCAAGGCCTGCCGGCGCCGAGCGGCGGTCGGGCCGCTAGGAGCCTGTGCGGGTAATGGGTTGCGGGAAGGGCGGTGGCAGTGGTGACGGGCGGATGATGATGGTGAGAGACATGGCGGAATGGGCGAGGCTCGGGTGAGGGTGGGTTCAGGCGAGGCGGTGGCCGACGAGCTTGGCGAGGTTGTGGACGGTGCAGATCAGGGCCCATTCCTGTTGGACCTGATCGAAGCCGCGCAGCAGAAACTGACGGAACCCGCGGGCGGCCTTGATCTGGCCGAACACCGGCTCGACGGTCTGCTTGCGCAGGCGGTAGCGCGAGCGCCGGCCGGCGGGCCGGAGCCTGGCGGCCATCGCGGCCATCCGCGAGCCGGGCCTGATCTGCCGCCGGCCGCTCGGGTCGGGGTTGCTGTGATGGCCGCGGCCGGGCGCCAGGTAGCCTCGGATGCCGTGTGCCGCCAGCGCTTCGAGGTTGTCCTCGCGGCAAAAGCCGGCGTCGGCCGAGCGTTCGCGCGGCTTGCGGCCGAGCGCGGCCACGGTGGCCTCGAGCGCCGCACCCCTTGACCGCGTGGCCGGGCCCTGGCCCTATCCGGTGGTAGCACCCTGGCGCTATCAGCCGGACCCGCGGCACCAAGCCGGCCTGGTCGCCACCGTTGGTGGTCAGGCGCTGGGCGGTGATGATCTGATGCGCGGCGTCGACCGCGAGCTGGCCGTTGTAGCCCTGGATCATGCCGTCCCTGGTCTTCATGATCCGGCTGTCGGGGTCGGTGAAGTTGCGCTGCGCCCGCTTGGGCGGACCGCCGTCCGGGGCGCGCGCCGGGCGGCCGTGATCGACCATGCCCGTGGACGGGCCGGGCTCGGCATCCGGCGGCGGCGGTGGCTCGCTGGCCTCGGCCTCCAAGGCGGCTTTCGCAGCGCGGATGCGCGCCAGCCGCGCCTGCTTGTCGGCGACCCAGTCCGGCATCTCGTCGCCGCGCCGCTCGGCACCGTGCTCGGCATCCCCGGCGGCATCCGCAGCCTCGGCCCGCGCCAGCCAGTCCCCGACCTCACGCGCCAGCGCCGCCTCGGCCTGGCGCATCCGGCCGTAGCTCATCGCCTTGTGCTTGCCCGCGTTGGCCTTGAGCCGGGTGCCGTCGAGCGCGATGTGGCCGAGCCTGACCAGCCCCGCCTGCCGGCACAGCCGCAGGACCTGCACGAACAGCGCCGCCAGCGCCTCGAGATGGCGCTTGCGGAAGTCGCTGATGGTGCGGAAATCCGGCCGCTGCATGCCGGTCACCGCCATCACGTCGAGCCGCTCCTCACAGCCCCTGGCGATCCGCCGCGAGGCGTAGATCCCTTGCGTATACGCGTACAGCAGCAGGGCCACCATCATCGCCGGGTGGTAGGGCGGCTGGCCGCGCTCCTCCTGCTCGTAGGGCTTGACGATCGCCGACAGGTCCAGCTCGCCGCGCACCAGCTCACGCACCAGATGCGCCGCATGGCCCGCCGGAACGAAGTCGTGGACCGAAGGCGGCAGCAGCCAGACCTGATCCACGTCCCAGGCTCGATAGGTCTTGCTCATGCCCGTTGATCAACCACGCCGTCCGCCACCCGTCCACCCCTCACCGCCCAATACTCGGACGGGCTCCTAGGGCGCTTCTCGTTGTCACGGCCGGCCTGGAGGGAGCCGGAACCATGACCGTTCGCCGCATCGTCGCCAATATCGCGACAGGCGACCCTGCCCGGGCACGCGCGTTCTACGAGACCTTGCTGGGGCTCGAGGCGGTGATGGACCTCGGCTGGATCATGACCTTCGGGGCGCCGGGTGAAGCAGCGCAGACGCCGCAGCTCAGTATCGCCAGCGAGGGCGGCTCGGGCACGCCGGTGCCCGATCTGTCGATCGAGGTCAACGACGTCGACGAGGTCCATCGCCGCGCGCTCGCCGCAGGGCTCGAAATCACCTATGGCATCGCCGACGAGCCCTGGGGCGTGCGCCGCTTCTATGTGCGCGATCCGTTCGGCAAGCTCGTCAACATCCTTTCGCACACGGGTTAGGGATGTTTGCTCCCTTCGCGTAAACCGCTTACGCGCCTGCGCGCACTGGCCGAACAGCTCGACCTCGCCCCGATCGCAGCAGGACAGGCTCGAGATGGTGCGGATCAGGGTCGATTTGTCCGAGCCCGAGGCGCCGATCAGCGCGACCATCTCGCCGCGCGCCAGCTCCAGATCGACCGCGCAAAGGGCGCTGCGCCGGCCGTCGAACGATTTGCTGACGCCCCCTACATGGACAGCCATCTGCGAGCGCAGCCTCCTTGCCGTACGCCCCCCCTGCCAGGTGGCCCCGATGACGGTTGCGTGACCGTTCGATGACAGCGCGGCGCGCCTCGCGCGCCGGCTTCTCGATCTCTTAAGGGGAGTGGGCGGAAACGGAGGAGAAGATGAGCGAGGGTTGTCGAACTGGCGGGAGTGCAGCAGGCGCGCCGAACGCGTAGTGCGTTGCAGAGGTCAGTGCCCGTCAATCCTCAGCGAGGTGGATGGTCGAGCCGATCTCACCGGCGAGGAGCCGCTTGAGATGGAAGCTCGCCAGCGGATCGGCACCGTAGGTTGCGACATAGCTGGCGAAGCTCTGCACGCAGTCCGGATCGCCGCCCTCGAGCTTCCTGAAGGCCGACAGGTAGGCCTCGCGCGCTTCGGAGTGTAGCCCATCCACAGGTTCGAAGGCGCGAATCACGTTTATTTTGCCCTTGACGACCAGATTGCCGATCGGGCGGCCGATGAAGTCAGGGATCAAGGCCACGGTATCGGCACTCACGCACATCCGTGTGCCCAGCTTCTTGTTCGCGCTTTCGAGGCGAGCTGCCGTGTTCACGGCATCTCCCAGCGCGGTATAATGAAAATAGGCCTCGCCTCCGAAATCGCCGACGATCGCCGAACCGGTGTGAACGCCGATGCGCGTCGCGCCGATCGACACTGCCTGCTCGCTCAGGCGCGCTGCCAGCTCTTGAGAGAAACGGTCGATGGCAAGCGCACAGGCAACTGCACGGGCCGCGTGATCGGGTTGCGGCAGCGGCGCGCCGAAGATCGCGTGGACGGCGTCGCCGACCACCGTGTCGACCGTGCCGCCGTGATCAAACACGATGCGCGCAATCCCGCCGATGTAGTCGTTCATCAACGATACCACGATGGTCGGGTCGAGCTGCTCGACCAATGGTGTAAAATCGGCGAGATCGGTGGAAAGAAAGCTTAGGTCGCGCCGCTCGCCATGGAGTTCCAGCGTGTCGGGATGCGCGGCCAGGTGGTCCGCGAGATTGGGCGAGAAATAGCGCGACAGGTTGGCCCGCGCCCGCTCGGCGGCGGCACGTTCGACCGCCGTGGAGCGAAACACCGTCAGGGCGTCAGCCATGCCGGTGAGCTCGTCGTTGCCCCCTGTGGGGATCGGCGTGGCCAGGTTGCCTCCCGAGATCGCCAGCATGCTGTCGCTGAGGGCGGTCAGCCGCCGGATAAGATTCCTGCTCACGTATAGCCAGACGATCAAGGCCGAGGTCGCAAGGCTGAGGACCACCACCATGGCAAGCACAATGGTGCTCAGTCGCTGATCATATTGCGCCTTGTGCACGGCGGCTCGAATGTCGTCTTCCGCGCCGATGACCAGCCGGTCCACCGCTTCTGTAAGCTGGGACGAAGCCTTGGTGCTTTCCTCGAGCAGTCGCTTCGCATTGCTCTGCGCCTCGAGTTCCAGTGCGCGCGCCCGCAGGACGCTTCGTTGACCCTCGATATAGGGTCGGGCATCCGCAAGTTGGTCCATCACGGTCGCATGCACGCTGGCGTCCAATGATTGCGCAACCCCTTCGATATGGGCGAGCGAAGCGAGCAGCCGTTTCCGGAGCGCATCGAGGGACGCCTGATCGTCGATCGCGGCGGCCGATCCTAGTTGATCTCCGAGGATCGCGATCTCGGACTGGAGACGGGCCAGGGGCCACGACCCCAGGATCGTTTGCACTAGGCCCGTCTCCGCATCCATACGCCGGGTTTGCGCGCCGCCAGCGAGCTGCCGGGCGGCGGCGACGTCGTCGTCCAACCGATCGAGCGAGGGTTCGACCACCCGGCGTATCGCCCCGGTAACGGCCAACGCTTCTCTGGCCAGCGCACGGCGCCGCTCACCCACCGCGAGACCATTGCCCACCGTGGTTTCCAGGCTGATCAGATTGAGCGTCAGCCAGTCGACGGCGGAATCGATGGCTCGAATCACAGCTGGATCGATCTCGGCCCGCTTCAACTCATCGAGGGTCGACCCGAGCTGGGCGATCTCCGACTTGATTCGGGCTGCATGCTCGACGTGCTCCTCCGTACTCGTGGCGGCGAGCAACGCGGGCGCTGCCGCGACCAGCCGCTCCGCTCGACGCGACAACGTGAGCGACGTCAAGACGGTGGGCACGGTCCGCGCCGTGATGCGCTCGAGGACGTGCTCGATCTGCACGAACGAGTAGATCGCGACGCCGCCGCCAAGCACGGCGAACGCGCTGACCCCGAGAAATGCCAGGAGCAGACGCCAACGGACGCTTGAGCGTACGAGCACGACAGCTCTACGCCATCAGCCGAGACTCATTTGTCGCCGTCGAGAAGACCCGCGGCGCGGTAGTAACGCTCGGCTCCGGCGTGCAGCGGGATCGAGATACCTTCGCGCGGCATCTCGTCAGCTTCCAGGTGGTTCAGTGCCGGATGAAGGGTCTTGAACTCGTCGAACTGGTCGAACACCGCACCGACGATGGTATGCACCACTTCATCGGGAACCAGCTTCGAGGTCACGACCGTGGCCGCAACACCGAAGGTTGGCACGTCGGTCTCGTTATTGTACATGCCTGCGGGAATCCGCGCGTGCCGGTAATAGGGCCGCTCCTCGACCAGCCGATCAATCTCCGGCCCACTCACCTCGACGAGAACGCCGTCACAGGCCGTGGTGGCTTTCTGGATCGATGCTGAGGGATGGCCAACCGTCATCACGATGGCATCGACCTGATCGTTGCAGAGGGCTTCCGATTGTTCGGCCGAGGTGAGTTCGAGAACCTCGTCAAAGTCGGCGAGCGACCATCCCTTCGCCGCCATGACCACGTCCATCGTGGCCCGCTGGCCCGATCCCGGATTACCGATGTTGACCCGCTTGCCCTTCAGGTCGTCCAGATGGGCGATGTTCGCATCGGCTCGAGCGACGATCGTGAAGGGCTCGGCGTGCAGCGAGAACACCGCGCGCAGATCCTCGAACGGGCCGCGCTCAGCGAACCGGTCGGTGCCATGAAACGCGTGGTACTGCCAGTCCGACTGGGCGAATCCGAATTGAAGATCGCCGCTACGCAGCCGCTCGATGTTGTCGATCGAGCCACCGGTGCTTTGGACCAGGCAACGGACGTTTGCCGAGACTTCATTGACAACCCGGCAGATAGCACCCCCCGCCGGATAATACACCGCGGTGACACCGCCGGTTCCGATGATGACTAGGGTTTCCGCCCCCTCGCCTCGGGCATCACCGACGAACGACGCCGCCACCATCCAGGAGGCGACCAACAATGAAACGAAGCCGTCCTTAGACATGGGGACGTGCCTCGGTTGACCAACACCCTGGCATGATGCCCCTGGGGCCGGCACGATGCAACCCGCGCCGGCCTGAGGATGCCAGGAGTGGCACCAAACACCGAAGACCGACGCGCATGGCTCGTTCGAGGACGTCTCTACGCGGCTGCGGCTGCGGCTGCGATCACGGCTTGGGCACCTTGGAGAAATCGGCGGTGCCGGTCATCACGTTCCACTGGCCGGTTTCGGGGGTGGTGGCGACCGCGCCCTTGACGTCGATCGGGTAGACGTCGAGCTTCATCGAGCCGTAGGTCAGGCTCACGGCCGCCTGTGGCGGGTTGCCACCGCTTGCAGACACTTCGACGCTCGAGACCGCGACCAGCTCGATGGACAGGGTGGCGTACTCTACGGGCTTGTTGCCGCTGGTGCGGAAGTGCACGGTGACATCGCCATAATGGCCGCCCGCGCCCGAGGTCTGCAGCAGCGCCGGCACGCCCGGGCCGAGCCGAAGCTTCAGCTGCAAGGGCGTGAAGGCGGGGCGGCCCGGACCGATCGCGGCGTCCTCCGGGTCGATCACCAAAGGGTTCTCGATGCCGAAGTCGACGGCATCGACCTCCAGCGCGCCGAGCTTGGCCATGTCCTCGTCCGAGGCGTCGCCCTTGACCGCCACGGCGCCGGCGGTCGGGCTCTCGAACACCACGAAGATGGCATCGGCGTCGGCCTGCCCCGGCGCCAGCGCGCACAGCATGACCGACGCCCACAGCATGGGCAGCACCCATAGCCTGGTCAGCACCCATGTCGCCGGCTCCAGGCTCGATCGCAACCTCATCCCCCGTCCTTTCGGCTGGTCCTGGCCAACGCGCCCGATGCCACCGTCGTGGCACGGGCAACAGGCCCTTTTTGGGTGCGCGGGTCAAGATCCCATGCGGGCGCGACGGACAAGGTGGGACGTCCGAAGACGCTGCGGCTACGCGTGCAGCGAGGCCATCAGAAGAGTCGTCTGCCAGAAGAGTCATCTGATTGCCGGCCCGCGCTGCACGATCTCATGGGAATCCAGCGCTCTCTGCGGGCAGACGGATGATCCCCAGACGGATGATCCCAGAGACCACGAGAATCATGGCCTTGGTGGTTCGCGGGACACCAAGCAGAAGGGATCGTCTGTTGGGTTCGGACTACCAGGCGAGGGCAGCCTTACATGGAGGCGCCGTCGCCGTGGTACACCGGGATGGCGGCGAGCACCTCGGGCGGCATCAGCCGGGCGTTGACTCCCATGCGCTCGTACGTGCGGTCCACGGCCGACCAGTGGGTGATGCAGCCGCAGGTGCGGCAGCGGTGGAACTCCAGCTCCCGGTCACCCCACATGTAGATGTCGGTCGGCCCGTTGTCGGCCACGAACCGCACCTGCTGCGGGGGATAGTAAGCCCAGAGCGTTCCGTAGCGACGGCAGATCGAGCAGTTGCAGTCGTTCACCTCGGCGGGCGCGGTGTCGACCGCAAAGCGCACCGCGCCGCAATGGCAGGAGGCTTCGATCATCAGGGTCTCCCAAAGACATAAGACGCATCTCGGATCAGGCGGCGCCCCCCAACGTGCTCTGGAGCCGGGCCGGCGCCGCGAAGCCAGACTCACATCGAGGGGCGCAGGCCCTTGACCTCCTCGTCGCTCGGCATGACGTCGGCGCCGTCGACATAGGTCCAGTCGACCATCGTGCCCTTGCCGTCCTCCACGGTGGTGCGGCCGACGAACGCGCCCATGGTGGCCTGATGGTCGATCGCGCGCCAGGTAATCGGCCCAAACGGCGTGTCGACCTCGAGCCCTGCCATCGCCTCAAGCATCGCATCGGTGTCGGTCGAGCCCGCCTTGTCGAGCATCGCCGCAATCGTCTCGATCATCGCATAGCCGACCACCGCGCCGAGCTTGGGCGGCTCGCCATAGGCGGCCTGGAAGGCATCGAGGAACGCCTTGTGCTCGGGCGTGTCGATCGAGGACCAGGGATAGCCGGTGACGATCCAGCCCTCGGGCGCCTCGGCGCCGAGCGGGTCGAGATATTCGGGCTCGCCGGTCAAGAGGCTCACCACCTCGCGGTCCTCGAACAGGCCGCGCGTGAGCCCTCGCGCACGAACTCGGCGAGGTCGCCGCCGAAGGTGGCGTTGTAGATCGCCTCGGGCTCGGCCGCGTGCAGGGCCTGCACGGTCGGACCTGCCTCCAGCTTGCCGAGCGCCGGCCACTGCTCCTCGACGAACTCCACGTCCGGCTTGCGCTCCTTGAGCAGCTTCTTGAACTCGGCGACCGCCGACTGGCCGTATTCGTAGTTGGGCGCGATGGTCGCCCAGCGCGTCGCGCCCAGCCCGGCGGCGGCATCCGCCAGCATCCGGTTCTGCATGTAGGTCGAGGGCCGCAGCCGCCAGGTGTAGGGGTTGCCCTGCGACCAGGTGACCGCGGTCGAGAGCGGCTCGGCGGCGATGAACAGCACCTGCTTCTGCTTGGCGAAGTCGGACACCGCGAGGCCGATGTTGGACAGGAACGTGCCGGCCAGCAGCGCGACGCCTTCGCCCGCGACCAGCTCGTTGGCGAGCGTCACCGCGTTGGCGGACTGGCCGCCGTCGTCGCGCGAGACCACCTCGAGCGGCCGGCCGAGCGCGCCGCCCGCGGCATTGACCTGCTCGACCGCCAGCTGCCAGCCCTTCTGGTAGGACAGGGTGAACGCCGGAAAGCGGGAGTAGCTGTTGATCTCGCCGATCTTGATCGGATCGGCGGCCAGCGCCGCGCCGGGGCCCGCGAGCGTGCAGGGCGGACGCCAGGCAGGCGCTCAGCGCCAGGACGGATCGACGATCGAGCATGGGTTTCTCCCCTGGAGGTGGCTTGAGCTGCCCGCCAACGCGTTCGCGCTGGCCAAAGCCGAGCGCCATGGCATCTCGGGCTGGACCACGCGGCACTGGCCCTGGAGGGCGAGGCTTGCGGCATAGATCAGGCCGGCATCACGCATAGCTTCGGCGCGCACCACGCCGGCCTCGAGCGCCACGTCGACCAGGCGCTCCGGCAACGGCCCGACCGCGACCGTGACCGGCAGCTCGCCGAGATCGGTATCGTCATGCAAGAGGTTGGCGGGTTTTCTTGCGATCGCCGGATGGTCGCAGTCGACCGCATTGGCGATCAGGGTCGCCGCGGCATCGGCCTGTGCCGCGTCTTTGGCGAGCACGGTCACGGCGTCGGCGATGCCGAGCGAGCAGGACCGGCCGCGCCAGCCGGACGTGGCCATGCCGCGCACCGGCATGCCGTGATGCAGCTCGACCATGCCGTCGATCGCCGGCATGTCCTGATTGGTGACGATGCCGGCGCGCAGCCGCTCGCCCGGCTGCAGGTGCCAGGCGATGTCGCCGCCATTGTCGACATAGGCTTTGGTCAGCTCGAGGTCGCGGGTCATCGCCGCCAGCACCTCGTCGGCGACAGCGCCGGCGACCGCGGCCATCGGCGTGATGAAGTCGCTTCGGTGAGGCCAGACTGCAGCCGTCATGCGGCGCGCGACCGCACCCTCGACCGGCAGGCCGTCGTCGGCGATCGGGCGGCGCAGCGTGGCCAGCTCGCCGACCAGCTCGGCCAGGATCGTGCGAAATCGCGTAACCGCCTGGTGGTACGCCCGCCGGCAGGCCGCGGTCTCCCCGAACGCCTCGGCCACGATGTCGATCGGCCCGTGATGCAGGTGCAGCCGCCGGCCGTCGGCGAGCAGGGAGACCTGGGCCTCGCCGCTCACGCGTCCTGCTCCAGGCGTTCACGCGGCGGCACCGGCCACGGGTTGGCGTCGTCCCACGCCCGTCGTTCGAGCCTGCCGCCGGCCAGCAACTCGGCCAGCGGCGTGATCCGTTCGCGATAGCCGCCGAGCGCCTCGTAGTCGGCACGCCGCAGGGTGAACTCGATCGGCGCGACCAGGGCCGGCGTCGGCACATAGCCGAAGGCGCGCTCCGGCATGCGGGTGACATCGACCATCAGGGTGATGCCGCCGCCCGGCCAGACATAGACCGGAGCACCGCCGCAGGTCACCCGGGTCAGCGCGTCCTTGACCGAGCGGGTCAGCAGCACGGGGTTCTCGGTGACGCCCGCGCGCAGCGAGCCGCCGGCCCCGCCCATGAACAGCACGGTGGTCAGCGCCGGCTCGCAGTTCTCGGCGATCCGCTCGACCGCCAGTCCGATCGCCGCCGGCATCGGCGCCGGTTCCGGGCGCAGCTTGTCGTCCAGCACGTACCAGGCGGCATCCTCGCCGGTGGTCGAGACCATCAGCAGGCGCAGGCCCGGCCAGGCGACCTTGGGATCGATTTTTTCGATGATCTCGAGCGGATCCGTGATGTCCGTGCCGCCCCAGCCGAGGCCCGGTTCGGCGACCTGGAAGTAGCGGCCCGGGGTCGATCTGCGGCCGCGCACCCGGATGCCGGCCGGCCGCATGTCCAAAAACCGGCCGGCCTGGTGCTCGGTCAGCACGCCGGTGATGTGGTCGTCGACCACGATCACCTCGTCGGCATGGTCCGACCACTGCTTGGCGAAAATGCCGATCGCGGCCGAGCCGCAGCCGACCCGCATCCGCTCCTCGCGCACGCCGTTGACGATCGGCGGTGCGCCGGCCTGCAGCGTGACCGCGGCGCCGCCGTCGACCGTGACCTCGACCGGCTGGCGGTTGGCGAGCTCGAGCAGGGACTGGCAGGTGACGTTGCCCTCGCGCTTGGAGCCGCCGGTCAGGTGGCGCACGCCGCCGAGCGAGAGCATCTGCGAGCCGTACTCGGCGGTGGTGACATGGCCGATCTGCTCGCCGTCTGCGCGCACCGCCGCCTGCTCGGGGCCGAGATAGCGGTCGGTGTCGACCTTCACCTTGAGGCCGCAATAGCTGAAGATGCCCTCCGAGACGACGGTCACCATGTCGATGCCGTCGGTCTGGCTGCTGACGATGAACGGCGCCGGCTTATAGTCGGGATAGGTGGTGCCGGCGCCGATGCCGGTGACGAAGCGCTGCGCCCGGACCACCTCGCCGTCCCAGTCGGCCGCCCCCTCGAGGAACGGCACCCTGGCCTCGGCCCGCTCGGTGATCACGAGCGGATCGACCCGGACCAGTGTCCCGGCCTCGTTGGCGTAGCGATCGCACGCACCGACCTTGCCCGGCCGGATTCGGCAGAGCACCGGGCACGCGTCGCACCGGACAACCTCGTCAGCCATCGGCGCGCTCACCTGTGGCACCTCGATCTCGCTATCAAATGCCGGCGCACCAGGGCCGTCAAGGTCGGGTGGGCGCCCAGTGTTGCGCGGTCGAGCAGAGCGGGATAAGCCTCTGGCCCAGCGGCGAGGATGCGCCCACATCTTGGGGGCACATTGGGGGGCAATGGTGGCCGAAGAGCACTACGACGTCTTCTTGGACATGCGCGGTCTGGTCTGTCCGGTACCCTTGGTCAAGACCCGCCAGGCGCTGATGGTGGTCGACCCGGGCGCCACCGTCTGCGTGCTCGCGACCGATCCGGCGTCCAAGCGCGATTTCGAGACTTTTTGCGACATGACCGGCCACCTGCTCCTGAAGAGCGAGGAGAAGGACGGCGTGTTCGTCTACGTGATCGAAAAATCGTAGATCATGCTCAACCTGCGGCCGGTTCGGCGAAAGCCAACCCCAGGTCGGCATGCCTGACGAGCGCGGCCGCTGAGCATCCTCCTCGACATCATCGCGCCCGTGTTCGGGCTGATGGCGTTCGGCTACGCCGCGACCTTCACGCGCGTGTTCGACCGCGTGGCCTCGAACGCGCTGGCCGCCTTCGTGTTCTATTTCGCGATCCCGATCATGCTGTTTCGCAACATGGCGACCACCACGCTGCCGGAGCAGATCGCCTGGGGCTATCTGGCCTCGTACTTTCTGGGCGTGGCCGTGGTGTTCGCTGCCGGCATGGCGAGCGCGCGCCTGTTGTTCGGCGGCTCGTTCGAGCGCCAGGCGATCATCGGCTTCGGCTGCGGCTTCGGCAACTCGGTGCTGCTCGGGATCCCGCTGGTGCTGACCAGCTTCGGCGACCGGGCGAGCCTGCCCCTGTTCCTGCTCCTGGCGTTTCACAGCACCGTGCTGTTCACCTCGCTCACGGTGATCATCGAGGCTGGGCGCGGCGGTGGCGAGGAGCTGCGTACAATCCCGATGAAAGCTTTCAAGGGCCTGGTGAGCAATCCGGTCCTGTGGGGCATGGCCTGCGGCATCGGCTTCAGCCTGGCCGGCCTGAAGCTGCCCGACGCGATCGATCGCTTCGCCAACATGATGGCAGGTGCTGCGGTGCCCTGCGCGCTGTTCTCGGTCGGGGCGAGCCTTCGCGCCTATCGGATCGCCGGTGCGTTGCGGCCAGCCTTGCTGATCGTGTTGCTCAAGCTGGTGGCGCAGCCGCTTGTCGTCTGGCTGCTGGCGACGGTGGTGTTCGACGTGCCGCCGCTCTGGGCCAAGGTGGTGATCCTGCTGGCCGCGCTGCCGGTCGGGGTCAATGTCTACATCTTCGCGAGCCGCTACGAGGCGGGCCAGGCCGACAGCGCCGCCGCGATCGTGCTCTCGAACGTCTTCTCGGTGGTGAGCCTGCCGATCGTGCTGTACTGGCTCGGCGCCGGCGGCTGAGCCTCGCTCTCCTAGTAGCGACCCTCCTTGGTCGTTGGAGTCACTGGATCTCGCCGGTCGAGGGATCGAGGAACAACCGGCGGAAATTGGGCTCGTCGAAGTCGAACACGTCCTCGATCGAGCCGGCGATGTTGTCGAAGCTGGTCTCGCTGATCCGCTCGCCCTTCAGCCAGTTGACCTCGATGAAGCGCAGGATCGAGGTCTGGTCCATCAGCATGCCGCTGACATAGTTCTCCTTGGCCCACGGCGAGACGACCAGGAACGGCAGGCGCGGGCCGTAGCTGCAGCGTGCGCCGTCGCCGTCGGTGACAGAGCCGCAAAGCATCTTGTCCGCCTCGCTGCCAGTGCCGACATCGAGCGATGTGGCGGACTGGTTGACGATCGGCGGCATCACATGATCGTACCAGCCGTCGGAGTCGTCCCAGGTGATGATCACCGCCATGTGGTGCCATTCCGGCAGTCGCTGCAGCTGGTTCAGCGTGTCGACGATGAAGTACTGCTCGTCGAGCGGCTCCGACTGGCCCGGATGACCGTCCTGGTAGTTGGCGGGCTTCAGGAACGATACCGCGGGCAGGTTGCCGTTCTTCGCCGCCTGCCAGAACCAACTGAGATCGTAGAGATGGTTCGCCTGGTCCTGGTACCCCACCTTTCCGACCGAGGTCGGCGGCAGGTGCTGCGGGTTGGCCGTGCTCTGGAACATCTGGAACACGTTGTAGTGGGGCACGTAGTCCAGGATCAGCTGATCCTCGCATTCTTCCTGCTGTGAGGAGTTGATGGCGGCACAGTAGGCCTCCTTGGAGTGCTCGCTGGTGCATTCACCGCTGGCGTCGACCGCAAAACCGCCCTGAAACCAGCCCCACGTGACCTTGGCGCCGTTCAACAGATCGCCGACGTTCCGGCCGCCGAGCGCAGCGGTCTTGGATCCGTCAGAGCACACGTCCCAAAAGCCGTCTGCGTCATCGACGATCGTAGCGGTGAAGCCGTTGCCCGGCGGCGGCGGCGTGGTCGTGGAATCCGCGGGACCGTTGCATTCGGGATAACCCGTACTGTCCCCGTTGACGTAGACCTTGCCCGCGACGCCGCACACCGCGCCCGTGACGTCGCCCGTGACCAGATTCAGATGCCCACGCGTGGACTCGCCTGATGCCGTTGCAAAGAAATTGTCTCCGATGGCAAAGCTCTGAGCATAGTTCCAGAGCGCCGTCACGGTATTGCCATCGAAATATCCGAGGTCGGTATCGAGCTGGCCCGCCGCGTTCTCATGGCAAAATTGCAGGGAATCCTGGGCTCCCTTCTTGTCGCCGAACGCGACATATTGGTTCATCAGGCCCTGATTGCGGGCCTCAAGCTCCGGCGTGTAGTCGTGGTTCATGTCGCAAGTGTAGCTGTCGAGCCGCGCGATCCGAAACGGGTTCGAGCCGGCCGGCTCGCCGTCGATCACCGGGTTGCTGAGGTTCGGGTTGTTGTTGAGGAGGGTCTCGCTCAGGCCATTGACCGAGGGCGTGCCGGGCCGGGCGTCAAACGGTGGCGAGCCTTCCGGATTCTGGGCCTTGGGGTAGATGCCAAAATAGCGGTCGAACGAGCTGTTCTCTGGATAGATCACCACCACGTACTTGATCGGGGTCGCCGTCGGCAAGCCCCCGGCGGGACTGTCCGCCAGGGCCACCCCACTGGTCACCGCCAGACACAAACCCAACGACATCGGGTACCAGGGGCTTGGCTTGGTTCTCATTGGATGTTCCTCCCATCAATGCAGAGTGATTCTCTTTGAAAGTTCACGAACGTCTTGGAGTGCGCGGTTGATCGCGCTGATGCCGGCTCGGATCGATGCGGCTGCGGGCGTATACCCGCATGGTGACGTGTCCGTGTCGCCGGAGCGCAGATTGGCGCCGTACGCGGTCAATCGTGTGGGCCCCAGGGGCGGGATCGCACACAACCAGACCGTCGAGGGCATAGGCCTCGTGGTAGAATTTGAACCTGCGGTCGGCGCGCGGGATTGTATCGATGAACGAGCCGGTCATCTCGCACCAAGCGTCGAACGGCAGGCGCGCGGGCACCTCGCCGCGTCCGAGTCGGATGTGAGAAATCGACTGGCTGCTGCTGCCCGACAAGCTGCCCTCCCGACTCGCCGCACCGTCGAGGCAGAGCGAAAATCCCTTCGCGTATGCCGTCCATCTAAACCAATTCGGCACCGCCTGCGGTTGGCCCTCACGGATATGTGATCGCGTCGGCAAGATCCGAAAAAAACACTGATAGCGCAAGACATCCAACCAGAAGAGGACAACGGGCCCAAACGCACTCTACTTGCGTAATACAAGTGCATGGTCGAATGATTGTCCTTGTTTCAACGGCTACCGCGTCACAGGTCTGTTCCATGATGCACCTGCTGGTGACGGCGCGGCCTTCGAGATCGTGTGGTCCCTCATTCGCGCTCTGTCCCCCGACATGGGGTTTATTGCGTGGGGGGTGGGTCCTCCGGAAACGTTGAGTTGCAGCAAAATGGGCTCGAGGTTGGATGATCATCAAGGAGGACGCCATGGGTCAGTTTGTGGGTTTGGACGTGTCGTTGCACGAGACCGCGGTGTGTGCGGTGGACGCGGACGATGGTCACGTGATCTGGCGCGGGTCGTGTGGTTCGACGCCGGAGGCGATCGCCGCCACGGTCGGTGAGCATGCGCCGACGGTGGTCAGGCTCGGCCTGGAGACCGGAACGCTGTCGCCCTGGCTGGCGCGTGGCCTCGAGGCCCTGGGTCTGCCTGTGGTGTGCCTCGATGCGCGTCAGGCCAAGGCGGTGCTGTCCTTGCGGATCAACAAGAGCGACGCCAACGACGCGCACGGCTTGGCCGAGCTCGTGCGCAGCGGCTGGTACCGACAGATCCAGGTCAAGAGCCAGGCCGCCTATCAGCTGCAAGCGCTGGTGGGCGCGCGCGCTCAGCTGGTGAAGATCAAGGTCGATCTGATGAACCAGATGCGCGGTTTGCTACGCACCTTCGGCCTGGTGGTGGGCAAGGGCGGCGGTGGCAAGTTCGACGAACGTGTTCGCGAGCTGATCGCTGAGGATGGCGCCCTGCGGACACCGATCGAAGCGCTCCTTTGCAGCTGGCGGCAGGTGTGCGAGCAGATCGGCGTGTTGGACAGGCGGCTGGTCGCCGTGGCCAAACGGTCGGCGACGATCCGGCGCTTGATGACGGTGCCCGGGATCGGCGTGGTGGCGGCGACTGCGTACGCGGCCATGATCGATGATCCGAGTTGCTTTGCCAGATCGGCCAGTGTGGGGGCCTATGTCGGGCTGACGCCAAGACGCCATCAGACCGGCGAGCTCGACTACACGGGCCGGATCTCGAAACGCGGGGACCCCCTGGTGCGCTCCTATCTGTACGAAGCCGCCGGCGTCGTGCTGCACCGCATGCGCAGACCCTCCTGGCTCAAGAGTTGGGGTCGCAAGCTGGTCAACCGGCTCGGGTTCAAGAAGGCCGCTGTGGCGGTGGCGCGCAAGCTGGCGGTGATCCTGCATCGGATCTGGATCGACGGCAGCCGCTTTGCATGGTCACGCGAGCAAGCCACGGTCTGAACAGAGGTGCCGGAAACGACCTGAGTTCCGCTGCTCACGCGGCGGTCGATGTCCCTGCCGGGACGGCGTGTCGGTCACCTTGCGGGGTTTGTTGTTGGCGCCGATCGGCGACCACGTACCTGACATCCAGGGGCCACACGCGCGGACACCATCATGGGCAGGCCCACGCCTGACACCGGAGAGAACCGTGTCACCGGCAGAGACAAAAGGAAGGACTTGCCTCACGCCCCGCAATAAGAGAACAAGCCCCGGCGCAGATCGTGTTGGAGAGGCGTCAGCGACCCGCCGTCACAACCCGGCTGCCGCCTTGCCGGGTGCCCGCGGACGAGCCTGAACCGCCTGTCCCGCACCGGCATCGTGACATTGCGCGTTACGTCTGGCCAACCTGCTGGTGGCTTTGGCAAGGGCGTGCTACACGGGCTGATTGAGCAGTGCGGCGCGGCCGCGGCCTGGTTCGGCCGACCATGGGCAAGCGCGGCGCCGACGCCCAAGGCTTCGAGGCCGGCCGCGGGTCATCGGGGAGGCGAGCGTGGTCGAAGCTGCATTTCTCGACGGCCTGTCCACCCTGCCGGTGGAGACCTACCAGGCGGGCGACGTGATCCTGCGCAAGGGCCAGATGGCTGGCAGGGTGTTCATCCTCAAGCAGGGCGCGGTCGAGGTGCTCGACGGCGAGCAGCGGATTGCGCTCGCCAGCGAGCCGGGTGCCGTGTTCGGCGAGCTCGGTGTGCTGCTCGAC
Source organism: uncultured Alphaproteobacteria bacterium (assembly GCA_963731495.1). GTDB lineage: Bacteria > Pseudomonadota > Alphaproteobacteria > Geminicoccales > Geminicoccaceae > DASUGG01. Next base: position 156,088 of record CAVSVZ010000025.1, on the reverse strand, counting down.
CGGCCGCCGATGGCCGATGTCCGGGTCACGGAGCCGTCGACGTTCTATGTCGCCGCTGGCAAGGTGTTCTTGCGGGTCCATCGCGATGCCGCGCTGCACGTCGCCAAGATCCTGGCCAGGCGGCTGGCTGCCGCGCATCGCAACCTGGACGAGGTGCGGCGCCGGCTTACGCCCGACCAGCGCGATCGCATGCTGCACGAGGCGGTCGATGCGGTCGATCGTTCGCTACTCTGGCCGCCACGCTGAGGTGGGCCTCAGTCGACGATCGCAAAGCCCGCCTCAATGAAAGCCTTGGTGAGCGCCGCGTGGCCGGTCCTGGCCATCTCGAGCGGGTTGGCCTTGGCCGGGTCCTGCTCGGCCTCGACCACGACCCAGCCGCGATAGCCGATCTCGGCCAGCAGGCGGGCGAACGGGCCATAGTCGATGATGCCGTCGCCCGGCACCGTGAACACGCCCTCGACCACGCCCTTCAGGAACGACCAGCGCTCGGCCAGAGGCGGGCGAGCACGTCGCCTCGGATGTCCTTGCAATGGACGTGGTTGATGCGCGGCCGTGCCGGCGCGTCGTCGCCAGCACGTCGCCGCCGGCGAAGTGCAGGTGCCCGGTATCGAACAGCAGGCCGACAGCGTCGCCGGTCCGGCTCATCAGAAGATCGATCTCCCGCTCGATCTCGACCACCGTACCCATGTGATGATGAAAGGTCATCGGGCAGCCCTCCGCGCGCAGCCACGCTGCAAGCTCGGTCAGCCGGTCGCCATAGCCTTGAACTCCTCGTCCGGCATGACCGGCCGGTCGGCGACCGGAATGTCGATCTGGTTCTGCACGGTGCCCGTGGTCTCGGCGAAGACGATCAGCGGCACGCCGAGCGCGCAGATACAGGGCCAGCTGCTGCGCGATCCGCCGCTTCTCGCGCTCGACCGTGCCGTGGCGCAGCTCGCCCGAGAACCAGCCGGTGACCAGCTTGAGACCGTGCTCGTCGAGGATCGGGCCCAGGACCTTGGGATCCATCGAGAACTTGCCGCCCTTCTCGACGCCCGAGATAGCCGGCCGCGCGCGCCTCGCGCAGGCACTGCTCGAGGGTGATCTCGCCGCCCAGCTCCGGCAGATCGTCGTTCGACCAGCCGATCGGCGCGATGCCGAGCCGGATCGGGCCGGCCGCTTTGGGCTGCCGCCCGACGATGCTGGGCTGGCCATCTCAGACCCCCAGGCGCTGCTTGCTGGCGCCTTGCACGTGATCGGCGCGTGCCTTGCGCACCGCCTCGCGCTGGCTGACCTCGGGCACGCCGACATCCCACCAGGCATCGCCGGGCGTCCACTGATACTGGTCGACGTCGATCACGATGACCGAGGTGCGATCGGCCGCCTTGGCGCGCCGGAAGGCCGCCTCCAGCTCGCCGATCGAGGACACCTTCTCGGCCAGGGCGCCCATGCTCTCGGCATGCTTGGCGAAGTCGACGCGCGCGTCGCTCTCGCGCCGGCAGTGCTCGAGCAGATTGTTGAACGACGCGCCGCCCTTGCCGACCTGCAGCCGGTTGATCACCGCCGAAGCCGCCATTGTCGCAGACCACGACGATCAGCTTGTGGCCGGTCATGACCGAGCTGTAGATGTCCGAGTTCATCATCAGATAGGAGCCGTCGCCCGCGAACACGATCACGTCGCGCGCCGGATCGGCCATCTTGGCGCCCCAGCCGCCGGCGATCTCGTAGCCCATGCAGGAGAAGCCGAACTCGCAGTCGAAGGTGCCGACGCTCTTGGCGCGCCAGTTCTTGCACAGCTCGCCCGGCAGGCCGCCGGCCGCGGTCAGCGCCAGATCGGTCGGATCGCACACCCGGTTGATCGCGCCGACCACATGGGCATAGGTCGGAAGCTCCACGTTGGTCGGTCCCGGAGTGCTGGTCGACGGTCGCGTTCCAGGCGGCGTATTCCTTGGCCGCCTGCGCGCCCCACGACGCCGGCGCGCGCCAGCCGGCAAGCGCCGCGGACAGCTCGGTCAGGCCGACCTGGGCATCGCCCACGACCGACAGCGCCCGATGCTTGGTGGCATCGAAGCGGGCGGCGTTGAGCGCGATCAGCTTGAGGTCCGGGTTGCCGAACACGGTCCACGAGCCGGTGGAAAAATCCTGCAGGCGGGTGCCGACCGCCAGCACCACGTCGGCCTCGGCGGCGAGCGCATTGGCGGACGCGCTGCCGATCACGCCGAGCGGGCCGGCATTGTTCGGATGGTCGTGCGGCAGGCAGGCCCGGCCCGCGATGGTCTCGACCACCGGCACGCGGTGGGTCTCGGCGAAGCTCGCCAGCTCCTCGGTGGCGAGCGCGTAGTGCACGCCGCCGCCCGCGACGATCAGCGGCTTCTCGGCCTTGCGCAGCGCCTGGGCCGCGGCGACCAGCTGCTCGACATCGGGGCGCGGTCGCGGCACGCGCCAGACCTTCGGCTCGAAGAACGCTTCCGGATAGTCGCACGCCTCGGCCTGGACGTCCTGGGCAAGCGCCAGGAAGGCCGGGCCGCATTCGGCCGGATCGAGCATGGTCGCGACCGCCTGCGGCAGGGAGCCGACGATCTGCTCCGGACGGGTGATCCGGTCCCAATAGCGGGTCACCGCCTTGAACGCATCGTTGACCGTGATCGTCGGGTCGGAGAAGTGCTCGACCTGCTGCAGCACCGGATCGGGCACGCGATTGGCGAAGGTGTCGCCGGACAGCAGCAGGATCGGCAGCCGGTTGCTGTGCGCGACCCCGGCGGCGGTCACCATGTTGAGCGCGCCCGGGCCGATCGAGCTGGCCGCGACCATGATCTGGCGGCGCTTCTTGGCCTTGGCATAGGCGATGCCGGCCAGCGCCATCGACTGCTCGTTCTGGCCGCGCCAGGTCGGCAGGCTGTCCTGGACCGCCTCCAGCGCCTCGCCCAGGCAGGTGACGTTGCCGTGGCCGAAGATCGCGAACACGCCGCCGAACAGCGGCGCCTCGCGTGCCGTCGATCACCGTGCGCTGGGCGCACAAGCCACTTGACCAGCGCCTGCGCCATGGTCAGCCGTACCGTCTTCATGGCCACCCCTCCCCGACCAATTCCCGTTGCAGAGCAAACATCCTGCGGGGCCCGAGATCAAGGGGCGAGCGCTCATGGGGTCACTACGATAGTTTCGAGGCGGCGTCGGTCGCTTGACGGCCCTTGCATTTCTCAACTATCTCGCACGGAGCTAAGCTATTGGCGGCTATGCTCGACGCTAACTCCAGCGAGGACAAGAAGACACCCCTTGAAACCCCGTGGTCCATGCTGGAATAGAGCCACCAGTTGCAACACCTTTGGGAGGAGAGCAGCGTGTACGTAACGCACGTCGAAATCTCCGACGTACGCGGTTTTCTTGGTGGCAGCCGAAAGGTAGACCTCGCTCTTTCTCGGCCTGGAGGTTCACCAGCGGGGTGGACCGTGGTAGCTGGGCGGAATGGAGCGGGGAAGACTACCTTTCTCCGCACAATCGCCCTCGCCTTAGCCGGGCCCTTCGCGGCTCGCTCGCTTCAGGAATCATTCGCGGGATGGATACGTGAAGGCAGTGACGTCGCCCGTGTATCCGTCGAGGTGGAGTACGACAGTGGGGTCGATCGGTTTGAGAAAACTGGACGTTTGCCGAAGAAGCGTTTCTTTGCCGGGCTGCAGTGGAGGAGGCTCAAGGGTGCCGAACCGACGGTGGAAGAATACTCCAAAGCAAAGACAATGCGCCAGACTCCACTTCGGGGACCCTGGTCCGAGCAACCACGCGGTTGGTTTGTGGCTGGCTATGGACCGTTTCGGCGCCTGACAGGGCACGCCTCCGATGCGCAGCGACTTATGGTGGGCCCCAATCACCTTCCGCGCCTCGTGAGCCTCTTCCGAGAGGATGCCTCGTTACTTGAGTGCGTTCAGTGGCTCAAAGACATCTACCTACGAAGGCTGGAAGGTCGTGCGGAGGCAAAGCGTTTGGAGGAGGCAACTTTGGCTCTCCTGAATGATGGCATGCTACCAGGCGGTCTTGTGGTGACGGATGTTGATTCTGACGGTCTCTGGCTACGGCAGGCCGGTGCGAGACTCCCGCTCCAAGATCTGAGCGACGGCTACCGCACAATGATCGCGCTCGTCCTTGATGTTGTCCGTCATATGCAGGCTTGCTATGGCGAAGTACCTGTGGCCGAAAATTCAAATGGTCATATGTATGTTGATCTTCCAGGTGTTGTTTTGATTGACGAAATTGATGTTCATCTTCATGTTAGCTGGCAGCAGCGAGTTGGTTTCTGGCTAAAACAGCGATTTCCCAAGGTGCAATTCATCGTATCATCTCACAGTCCGTTCATCTGCCAAGCTGCCGATGTTCGGGGAACTTCATCCGGCTTCCCGCACCAGGGCAGGATGATCGTGCCGAGCACGTCAGCACGGCGCTTCATAGGCGCATTGTTCGTGGCACTGCCGATGAAGTCGCTCTCACAGAGCTTTTCGGCCTCAACTCAACCAGGTCGGAAGAGACAGAGCGCCTGATGAGGGAACTTGCGCATCTGGAAGGTCAAGTTGTTCGGGGGGAAATCTCAGCCGCTGGCCGGCAGAGATATCAAAAATTGCAACTAGAACTACCGCTTACGACGAGCGCGGCGGTCGAGAATGCCCTAAGACGCCTAGGCGATACCGGCTATCTCCATGAGGAAAATTGAACGCCTCGCCCTTTCGGCTCATGCACGCGCGATGCTGGCTGGGCGGCAAGCATCTGTCAATCAACATCCTGATCCGAAACTGAAGGCGCAAGAACTATGGCGTCGGCGTAGCAACAAGGCGTTTCTAGAAATCAAAGAATTATTGAATCAAATGGCAACGGGTCGAAACCGATGTATGTATTGTGAGGACAATGAGGGAACTTATATAGAGCATTTCTATCCAAAATCTGATTATCCTGAACGCGCATTTGATTGGAAAAACTATCTGTTGGCTTGTTCTGGCTGTAACAGTAACTATAAACGCAATCAATTTCCTCTGTCTCAAGAAGAGACGCCGATGCTTATTGATCCAACAAAAGATAATCCCGACGAACATCTTACTCTTACCCCAACAACTGGTCTCTTTGTAGGCCGTACGGATCGAGGAACGGACAGTATTGAAATTTGCGATCTGAACCGACAAACCTTAGAGCAGGGTCGACGCGATGCGTGGGTCGCCTTATGTGCACTGATCCCGAGATATACGCAGCATGTGCGGCATGGTGAAGTGGACCAAGGACAAGACCTTCGAGAAGCGATTGTTCGTTTCCCTTTTTCGTCGGTGTTTTGGCATTTGGTCCGTATTTCTCAGTTGCCTGGTGCCAGCCGGGTTGTGCCGGAGGACGTGAGAGCGGCCCTTCGGGATTGTCCCGAGATTTTTGCGTGGTAGCGCATCAGCAAGTCAGGCGAAGCAACGTTCGTGAGGATGCAGAGGCCGAGATCGTCCGTAGTCGTCCACTGTCGTCGGGGCCAATCCTCGGGCTGCTGGGAATCGATGTGGGCGACGACCCGATCGGAGATGTCGATGATACCGTCGAGCCTACGCTGCCGCGATTGCGGGGCGCTGGCGGCGGAAGCGCTGGCGGTACTCGTTCGGCGATAGGCCGGTGTGGCGCCGGAACAGGCTGCGGAAGAACATCGCGTCGTCGTAGCCGACCGCGGCGGTGATCTCCTGCACCGTGCCCCGGTCATTCTCGAGCAGGCGCCTGGCGGTCGCGATCCGCAGGCTCTGCAGATAGGCAAGCGGCGTCTGGCCGGTTGCTTCCTTGAACCGCCGGATGAAGTTGCGCGGGCTCATGCCGATCCGGCTCGCCAGCGCCTCCAGCCGGACCTCGCGGTCGTAGTGCTCGTGCAGCCATTCCTGGGCGCGCAGGATGGCTCCGTCCTCGTGATCCCGGCGCACATCGAGATGGGCAAACGCGACCTGCCAGATGCGCGGCACCTCGAGCAGCATGGCCTTGGCGCACTGCACCGCGACCTCGCGGCCGCAGAATTTTTCGACCAGGTACAGGCTGAGGTCGGAGGCGGCATTGACGCCGCCGCCGCAACAGACGCCCGGCGACTCGGTCACGAGGTATTCGGGCCGCCAGTCGACGTCGGGGAACCGCCGCCGGAACTGGTCGGCGAGCCCCCAATGGGTGGTCGCCCGCCGGCCGTCGAGCAGCCCCGCGGCCGCCAGCAGCGCCACGCCCGAGCACACCCCGGCGATCTCGGCGCCGCGCGCCGCCTGCTGCTGCAGCCAGGGGATCACCCTGGCGTTGCGCGCGATCGCGGCGTCAACGTCGAAGCCGCTCACCATCAGGGTCTCGAGGTCCAGCCCGGCCGCCGGCACGAAGACGAGGTCGGTGGCGGCAACCTCGGACAGGGCACAGCTCCCGGTCAGGCCGACATGGCCGTCGGGCCGGGCGGCGGCACCGTCGAACGACGCGGCGGTGACCCGGAAGCGCGGCTCCGGCGGCGCGTCGTGCAGCACGTTCCAGAGCACTCCCGCGCAGCCGAACACCTCCATCGGCCCGATGGCGGTCGACAGAAAGCCGCCGTCCAGGAGCAGCACCGTCACGTCGATCATGCGCCTTCCTCGTTTCGTGCCTCCCCCGTCTCGAGGGGCCGCGACCATGAGCCCGCCCGCTCGCCGACGCAAGCGGGTTGGCGCGATCGCCCCCGCGAAATGTCATTTCCGCCAACTTCTGGCGAGGACTGGCGCCGGGCTAGCGTCGGATCATCTTCATGAGCAAGAGGAAACGTCCATGTTGAGGAAGTTTGTGATCGAGCGCGAGGTGCCGGGCATCGGGGGCAAGGCGCCCGCCGAGCTGGGCGAGGCGGCCAAGGTCTCCAATGGCGCGCTTGCCCGGATCGAGGGCATCCAGTGGCAGCACTCCTACGTGACCGCGGACAAGACCTTCTGCATCTACCTGGCCGAGAGCGAGGACCAGATCCGCGAGCACGCGCGGCTGTCCGGCTTCCCGGCGAACCGGATCACCGAGGTGGCCGAGGTGATCGACCCGACCACCGAGCGGCAATGCGGCATGGCCGCAAAGACGCGGTTGGCGGCGGCCGGCTGAGCGCCCTGACACCCTGACAAGGCGGGGCCGCAGTCTTCAGGCTGCGGCCCCGCGGGGTCGCATCAGCACGATTCGCCATCCGCCCAGGTGCGGAACACCTCGGCCGTGGCTGCGTCCATCGGGAAGAAGCACTCGATGCGCAGCTCCTGCAGCGTGATGTCCTGAGGCGTGCCGAGCGTGGCGATGGTCGTGAACAGGCGCAGCGACACGTCGTCCTTGCAGAAGTTCATGGGCAGGACCGGTCCGCTGGTTGGCTCGAGGCGGGTCCGCTTGACGACCGCATCGACGCCGGAATAGCGCAGCAGTCGTTATGGCCGCGGCAGCCTAAAAGCTGCCGCGGCTCGCCACGATGTCTACCAGCGCATCCTGGTCACGACACTCGCCGACGCGCTCGGGCTCGCCTCACAGCACCTCTTTGTTGACCACCATCGAGGGATCGAGCTTGCCGTCGATGCCGGCGAGCGCGTTGCGTGCGGTCGAGATCGCCATGCGCAGCGCCGCTTCCTTGCTCATGCCGGCGGTGTGCGGGCTCAGGATCACATTGTCGAGCCCGAACAGCGGATGGTCGTCCGGCGGCGGCTCCTGCTCGAACACGTCGATGCCGGCGCCGGCGATGCCGCCCGAGGTCAGCGCCTCATACAGCGCGGGCTCATCGATGATGCCGCCGCGCGCGCAGTTGATCACCAGGGCGTGGGAGGGCAGGGCCGCGAGCTCCTGCGCGCCGATCAGATGCCGGCTCTCGTCGGCCAGCGGCATGTGCACGGTCAGCACATCGGTCTCCGGCAGGACCGCCTGGAAATCGGGCACTGATTTGTAGCCATCGGTCTCGATGACATTGGCCTGGACATACGGGTCGTAGACCGCGACCCGCATGTCGAAGGCGGCGCAGCGCCTGGCGACCTCGCGGCCGATCCGGCCATAGCCCAGCACCAGCACGCGCCGGCCCATCAGGTCGACCGTCTCGAATCGGTTGCGGATCTCCCAATTGCCCTCGCGTGTCGCACGGTCGTGGCGCAACGCCTGCTTGGCCAGCGCCAGCATGAAGAACAGCGTGTGCTCGGCGACCGCGGTGGCGTTGGCATCGGCCGCGATCGCCAGTGGGATGCCGCGCCGGGTCAGCGCCGCGACGTCGATGTTGTCGTAGCCGACCCCGTGCCGCGAGAGGACCTTCAGGCGCTCGGCCTTCTCGATCACCGAGGCCGGCACCGGGGCCGTGCGGATGGTCGCGGCATCGGCGTCCCGGATCTTTTCGGCCAGCTCGGCCTCGGATTTGCCGTCGACGATCTCGAACTCGATGTCGTCGCGCTCATGGAACAGGGCCATCCCGTCGTCGTGGAACGGCTGGATGATCAGAATTTTCGGCATCGAGCTTGACCTTTGTCGTTGGACCGCCTCGAGTCGGGCCATGCGCGGCCCGCCTCCCATGGCCATCATGCCTCAAGCATCCCGTCGGCAAAAGCTCGGTCGCGCGCGATTGCGGCTTTCGAACCGCTGCTTGATCGGCAACCGCGCCGGCGGCATGGTGCGGGGGCACCTCGAACAAGGGCTTGCGTGATGCTCAAGAAGATCCTGTGCGCGATCGACGGCTCCGATCATGCCGAAAAGGCGGCCGAGTGGGCGAACGGACTGGCCCAGAAATTCGACGCCGAGCTGATCCTGCTGTTCGTCACGCCGCATCGCATGGCGCCGCCGGAGCTGCGCCGCATGGCCGAGGCCGAGCATATGATCAGGCCGACCACGCCCGCACCGCCGCCGGTCTCGCCGCAGCCGGGCATGCCGTCGCGATGGACCTCCGAGGACCTCGCGCAGAACGCCGCGGCCAGTGCCACGATCTACGAGGAGCTGGGCGAGCGCCTGGTCAACGACGCCAAATGGCAGGCCGAGAGCGCCGGGGTCGCGAAGGTCACGGGTCTGGTCGAGGACGGCGATCCGGCGCACCGGATCGTCGAGGTCGCCAGGCGCGAGCAGGTCGATCTGATCGTGATGGGCCGGCGCGGCCTCGGTGATCTCAAGGGGCTGCTGCTCGGCAGCGTCACCCACAAGGTCGCCCAGGCGGCGACCTGCGCCTGCCTCACGGTGGAGTAGCGTTTTCTGCCGATGCCAGGAGAGCGCGCTTGTCGACAAAGTGGGCGCCGGCATAACGCGGTTCTTGATGCACCAGCCGGCACAAGGCCGTGCGCCGCTCGGCAGGCAGCGCCTCCAGCAGCCGACGGAGATCCGCGAGATCGTACGACAGCGCCTTCTGCACGCCTTTCGCGGTGAAGGTCAGCTCCGGGTCGAAAAAAGTCGAACGAAGGTCTCGAACGACCCGTCGCCCGGCTGGTTGAGGGCATGCTCGATCTGCGGCTCGCGCCGGCCCAGGCTTTCTTCCACTTCGACAACGTAGAGCCAGTGCACGTGGCTGGCGCCCACCAGGCCGAAGTAGCGGCGCATGACCCGCTCCTGGGCCCCCGTCACTCTGATATCGTTGACGAACAGGACCGCGCGGCCACGAAACGCCTCGAGCGGCACCACCGCATCGGCTGAGCGCGCCCTCGAAACCTCCCGCTCGCGCCAGCCCAGCCGGGCGTAGTCGTCGTGAAAGCTCTCGCTGCTGCCTTCGTCCGCCAGTTCCGGGATGTCCAGGAGGCGACAAGGGGTTCCAACATCAGCGCGGATACGCTCGAAGATCGCTGCGGACAAGAGATTGGCGGCGGCCGGGATGGTGACGGAAGGTGGGCCCGTGACAGCCCATTCGAGCGTTCTTGCGGCAAGAATGCACTCCACGTGCACGCGCAGCCGGTCCGCAAAGTATGCGACCCCATCGCGCGCGCCCATCTTCAGCAGCGGGTAATACCTGTGCAGCGTTTCCCTTGTCGACCCAGCTTCACCGGTGTCGCTCAGTCGAAAAAGGGCCGTCCGCTGTTCGGTGAACGGCGGTCGAGCCGTGGGCGAGTCCGGTCCCGACGGACTACTGCTTGAAGGGCTCATAGTTGGCAGAATCGCGGTTCATCGAGACTCGAAGAATGCCGTCGATTTCGTCCGCATTCGGGGTCTGGCCATAGATTTCCTGGTATTTCTCGCCGATGATCGTGCGCAACGGCCAGTCGAACTGATCAGGGTAGAAGATCATCGACAGCCACATCCAGCCGAGCGGGCTCTCGTGGCTCGAGGGATCCCACCGGTAGCCGCCGAGCGGGATCTTGTAGACCCTCCTGTTCTTGACCGCGCTCAGCCCGGCGAAGACGGGGTTCGAATATACGTCGTCGGGGGTCAGCGCCCCCTCGAACCCGTTCAACAGGATGATGTCCGGATCCCAGGCCAGGACCTGCTCGGCGTTCACGGTCATCGACCGCCAGTCGAACGGACGCCCTTCGAGCGATGGATTGATCGCGCCGAGCAGCACCATGTTGTAGAGCACCTGGACCTGGTACTCGGTGAGATAGCTGCGGAAGTAGAGCACACGAGGCCGTTGGTCGGTCGGAATTGCCGCAACCCTGTCCTCGATATCCTTGCGAACGGCTTCCCGCCAGCTGATCAGCCGCTCAACCTTCTCGGTGCGATCGACTGCAGCGCCCATCATCTCGAGCCAGCCCACGGTCAGATCGCTGGCACCATCGTACTGCAGCGCGGCGACCTGCAGCCCCACCTGTTCCAGCGGGGTGATCATGTCTTGGTCCATGCCCCACTGAAACACGAGGTCGGGGTCGAGGCGCAGCACCTCCTCCACGTTGGGGGCGAAGCCATCGCCGACCACGCCCGTGGAGATATCCTTCATTTCAGGGAAGAATCGGCCGAGGATGCCTTCGAGCAGCGCGGTCTTGGACTCGGGATGGACGCCGACCAGCTTCGAGCTCGAGCCGTCGACCGCAACGAACATCGCAGGCGCCGGCTTCGGGATCGTGATCACGCGCTCCACCGGCTTCGACAGCTCGATGGTCCGACCGTTCTGGTCGACGAACGAGATGCCGTCCCCGGCATCGACCTCCGCGATGCCGAGCGATGCGATGGCGAGAAGAACACCCAGCCCCTTGCCGAGAGGCAGCAATCCGTTCGATCTCATTGGCGATTCCCCGTCAGATGGGCTGGAGTTTGCCCGGCGTCGGAGGGGCCAGCAAGGGCAATTCTCGAGCTTGACGAAATGACCTGCGTCGACCGATTGAATTTTGCGCCCGAATGCCTCAAAGCAGGTCGGGTAAAGTCAATCACGCACTTCTCAACACATGGGGGGAGACCATGAGTATCAAGCGCTTCGGCGTCGGGCCGCGGATGAGCCAGTGTGTCGTCCACGGCAACACCGTCTATACCGCGGGCCAGGTGGCGCGCAACGCGCCCGGCGGCTCGGTCACCGAGCAGACCAAGGATGTCCTGGCGATCATCGACGGCCTGCTGGGTGAGGCCGGCACCGACAAGTCCAAGCTGCTGACCGCCAACATCTGGCTGTCGGACGTCGCCACCTTCAACGAGATGAACGCGGTCTGGGACGCCTGGATCACGCCCGGCAACCCGCCGTGCCGCGCCTGCGTCGAGAGCAAGCTAGCCTCCCCGCAATACAACGTCGAGATCATGGTGACCGCGGCGCTCGACTGACCCCACCATGCGGATTGTTGTCCTGGGCGCCGGCCTCGCCGGCGTCACCGCCGCCTACTACCTGCAGCAGGACGGCCACGAGGTCACGGTGGTCGATCGCCAGCCGGAGGCCGCGCTCGAGACCAGCTTCGCCAATGCCGGGCTGATCTCGACCGGCCATGCGTTTGCCTGGGCTTCGCCGCGCGCGGCGCGGATCATGCTCAGGTCGCTGTTCCTGCCGGACCAGCCGCTGCGCTTCCGGCTGAAGGCGGACCCGGCGTTCTGGCGCTGGTCGCTCAGGTTTCTTGGCCAGTGCACCACCGAGCGCGCGCGCGCCAACACGCGCATCAAGCATCGCCTGTGCCGCTACTCGGAGCAGATCCTGCACGACCTGATCGCCGAGACCGGCATCGCCTGCGACCAGGCGCGGGCAGGGCTCCTGTACGTGCACCGCAGCCAGGAGTTGCTCGAGCGCGGCATCGCCAACATGCGAATCATGCAGGACGGCGGCCAGGAGATCGAGGTGGTCGACCGCGATCGCGCCGCGCTGATCGACCCGGCGCTCGCCGCCAACAAGGGCAAGATCGCGGGCGGCATCTATTGCCCGAACGACGGCAGCGGCGATGCCCGAAAATTCACCCAGGCGCTGGCCGGCTTGTGTGCCGGGCGGGGCGTGCGCTTCCTGTACGAGACCCCCGTGCAGCGCCTCGAGGCCTCGGGCGATCGGATCGAGCGCGTGGTCACTGCTCGCGGCGAGCTCGAGGCCGATACCTTCGTGCTGGCGTTCGGCAGCCACACGCCGCTGTTGACCAAAGCGCTCGGCGAGCGGGTTCCGGTCTATCCGGTCAAGGGCTACTCGGTCACGATCCCGCTCGACGGCGCCAACGGCGCGCCGACCATCGGCGGCATCGACGAGGACAATCTGTGCGCCTACACGCGCCTGGGTGATCGCGTGCGGGTCACGTCGGTCGCCGAGTTCGCGGGCTACGACACCTCGCACCAGCCGTCCGATTTCCGCTCGCTGCTGCGCGCGCTGAAGGATCTGTTCCCGAACGCCGGCGATTTCTCAAAGCCGAGCTATTGGGCGTGCCTGCGGCCGATGACGCCCGACGGCCCGCCGATCGTCGGTCGCGGCCGCTATCGCAATCTCTACTACGACACCGGCCACGGCCACATGGGCTGGACCATGTCGTGCGGCACGGCGCGAATCACTGCCGATCTGATCGCCGGCCGCACGCCGGACCTGCCGGTCGACGGTCTCTCGGTCCGCTGAGCCGCGATCTCAGCTGCGCGGCTCGCGCAGCAGCCCGACCACCAGCGCGTAGCAGCCCAGCAGCAGCACCGCCGCGAACGGCAGGCCGGTCGAGACCGAGGCCGCCTGCAATGCGCTGAGCCCGCCGCCGAGCAGCAGCGCGATCGCCACCATGCCCTCGAAGCACGCCCAGAACACGCGCTGCGGCACCGGCGCATCGACCTTGCCGCCGGCGGTGATGGTGTCGATCACCAGCGAGCCGGAGTCCGACGAGGTGACGAAAAACACGATCACCAGGATGATCGCGAGGAACGAGGTGATGCCGGCCAGCGCCATATTGTCGAGCATGCTGAACAGCTTCAGCTCGAGCGGCGCGTCGGCGATCGCCTGATAGCCCTGGCTGAGCATCTCGACCGCGGTGCCGCCGAACGCGGTCATCCACAGGACCGAGACCAGCGACGGGATCAGCAGCACGCTCAGGATGAACTCGCGCACGGTGCGGCCGCGGCTGACCCGCGCGATGAACATGCCGACGAACGGCGACCAGGAGATCCACCAGGCCCAGTAGAACGAGGTCCAGCCCTGGCTGAAGTTGGTGTCCTCGCGGCCGAACGGGCTGGAGAGCGAGGGCAGATACTCGATGTAGGCGACCAGATTGCTGAAGAACCCGGTCACGATCGCCATGGTCGGGCCGACGAAGATCACGAACAGCAGGAGCAGCGCGGCGAGCACCATGTTGATCTCGGACAGCCGCTTGACGCCGGCATCGAGGCCGGCGACCACCGAGGTCAGCGCGATCGCCGTGATGCCGGTGATCAGCAGCACCTTGGAGAGCTCGTTGACCGGTATGCCGAACAGAAAATTGAGGCCGGCATTGGCCTGCTCGGCGCCGATGCCGAGCGAGGTCGCGAGGCCGAACAGCGTGGCGAACACCGCCAGCGTGTCGATGATATGACCGGTCCAGCCCCACACGCGCTCCCCGAACACCGGGTAGAACATCGAGCGGACGCTGAGCGGCAGGCCCTTGTTGTAGGCGAACAGGGCGAGCGACAGCCCGACCATCGCATAGATCGCCCAGGGATGCAGGCCCCAGTGGAAGATGGTGGCGGCCATGCCGAGCCGGTGCGCCTCCAGATCGTTGCCCGCCGCGCCGCCGAGCGGCGCCCAGCTGTCCGGCGTGCCGGCATCCTGCGCGACCGAGGAGGTGAAGTGCGAGATCGGCTCGGACACGCCGAAGAACATGAGCCCAATGCCCATGCCCGCCGCGAACAGCATCGCGAACCACCCCGAGTAGGAATAGTCCGGCTTCGCGTCCCTCCCGCCGAGCCGCACCTTGCCGAGCGGCGAGATCAGCAGCGCCAGACAAAGCAACACGAAGATGTCGGCGGCGAGCAGGAAGAACCAATCGAAGATCGAGGTCAGCGTCGGCCGCAGCCAGCCGAACAGGTCGGCCGCCTGACTCGGCAGCGCCAGCGCGAAGAACACAAAGGCGATGATCGTCAGGCCCGAGATCATGAACACTGGGTTGTGGATATCGAGGCCGAAGGGCCCGATCTTGGGCTGGATGTTGTCCTGGCCGATCTGGTAGTCGGTCTCGATCAGGCCGGCGGCGCCTGTCGGGCTCAGATCCGCTTGCTGGGTCATTGTTCCTCCTCCGGGGAAGGCCAGGCTAGGTCGCCTCGGCTGCAGCCGGCTGTCCGGATGCCGGGATGCCTGAGCCGTCCCCTCCGTTGCGCCGCGACCGGCGCGTATCTGCTTATCGGATCACGAACACCGACACCTCGGCGTGCGACGCCACGGAGCCGGCGTTCGAGGCGAAAATGTGCTCGGGCAGGCCCGGCACGTGCGAGGCCATGACGACCAGATCGGACTTGGTGTCCTTGACCGCCTCAAGCAGCTTTTCGTCCAGGTCGACCGCCGGATCATGGCTGGTGTAGGCAGCGGTCTCCACCTGGATGCCGTGCTTGCCGGCCTGCTCCGCGCCGAAGCGTGAAAGTTTCTCGGCATATTCCTGCGGCGTGTGCGCGACCGGGCTCGGCATCGGCACGGTCACGCCGACATAGCAGATCGGAACCCGATAGTGCTTGGCGAGGTCTGCCGCGACGTCGATCGCCTTTACCAAGCGTTCGACATGGGCCAGATCCACCGGCACCATGATTTTCTCGTACATAAAGCCCCCTTCGACCGTGAGCGCGCCTTGCGCCCGATCTGATCTTGAAGGCCCGAGGTGCAGCGACCTAGACCTTCATCTCCCAGGATGAGATCCTCTCTCTCCCGGGTCCGTCGACCTGGCGGCGCACAAGTGCCACCACACGGCATCACCAACCAGGCATCTCGCCTGCTCGGCGGATCACCGCCTTAAGGTTGCAAGAAATTGTCGCGATGTCCACCGGTCGTCTCCCGAACGCGAATTGCGTCGATCGATCGGTCACGTGCCCGATTTTTCTTTTGTCATGCTCTTGAGCATGGAAATCACCAAGGCATCGATCTGTGGTCGATCATGACGAGGACATGCCGAGTGGCAGTCGATCTGCGCCGGTCTT
Organism: uncultured Alphaproteobacteria bacterium; assembly: GCA_963731495.1. Classification (GTDB taxonomy): domain Bacteria; phylum Pseudomonadota; class Alphaproteobacteria; order Geminicoccales; family Geminicoccaceae; genus DASUGG01. The sequence goes on along the minus strand of CAVSVZ010000025.1, from coordinate 140,689 downwards.
CTTCTCGCTTTCGCTTGGTTGTTCGATGAATTGTTACGCTTGTTTGCCGAGACAGCGCCTCATCGCGCTGTGCGTCGCGGTAACGAAGTATAAAGCGGCGGCGGGGTAGAACCGTGCGTTCGCCGGTCTTCGAGCAGGAGGTAGGATGCTCAGCCCCCAAGCCGCCTTGATCTACACGATGGTGGTCGCTGCCGAATCCGATCGCGAGATCGCGGACGAGGAGATCAACATCATCGGCGACCTGGTCCATCATCTGCCGATCTTCCGGGGCCTCGACCGGCGCAAGGTGAGCGAGCTCGCGGTTGCGTGCTCGGAGCAGCTGGCCGGGCCCGGCGGCGCCGATCTGGTCTTTGGCCAGATCCGCGAGGCCCTGCCGGGGTCGTTGCGCGAGGCTGCCTATGCGCTTTCCTGCGACGTGATCGCGGTCGACTGCCGGCTGGCACGCGACGAGATGGAGGCGCTCGATCGGATCCGGACGCAACTCGAGGTCGATCCGGTGACGGCGCGGACCATCGAGCGTGCGGCCAGGGTGCGCTTTCAGGCCGCCTGACGCGGGTAACCGAAGCCCGCAACGGCGGGATTTGAGTGTGTGCCAGGGCCGAAGGCGCGCGCCCAGCTCACGATCAAAGCATCTCAGGAAGCGGCGTCCCGGCTCGCAGACGCCGGCAGGTCGATCGGCTTGCCGCAATGCGGGCACACTTCGCCGCTGGCGCTGCGGCGGTGCGCGATCAGCCGGGTGATTTCCGCGGCCTGATGATCGGTCAGCCCGAGCTCGTCCCGTAGCTGCTTGAGCCGGTCGCCTTCGTCGGCGCTGAGCGTGCCGTCGCGCAGGATACGATCGACCGCGGCCTCGAACTCGCGGCGGCGCTCGTGCAGCAGCTGGGAGAAACCGGAGGCCAGCAGACCGGCGGGCAGGGCGACCATGCCGACCCCGATGATGCCGATCACGCCGCTCAGCAGCTTGCCCACGGGCGTGATCGGCACGACGTCGCCATAACCGACCGTGGTCATCGTCACGATCGCCCAGTACATCGCCGCCGGGATGCTGCCGAAAGCGTCCGGCTGGGCGTGACCTTCGGCCAGATAGGCGAAAGTCGACACCACGATCAGCAGGATCGCCAGGACGAACATCGCTGCGGCGATCGACCTGGCCTCGTTGCGGAACACCGCAGCCAGCAGCGCCATCGACGCCTGATAGCGGGTCAGCTTGAGCACCAGGAACAGCCGGAACACGCGGATGACGCGCAGATCGAGCGGCACCAGGAAGCTCAGATAGAAGGGTACGATCGCGACCAGGTCCATCAGCGCCATCGGCGAGAGCACGTAGCGAAGGCGCGTGGCCAGCGGGCCGCGCGTGCCGTGGGCGTCCTCGACCGAGGACCACACCCGAAATGCGTACTCGACGGTGAACACCGCGATCGACAGCGCCTCGAAGGCGTGGAACCACGGGTGATAGACGGCGTCGAGGGAAGGCATCGACTGCAGGATGACGGCGGCGACATTCGCCACGATCATGCCGATCAGCGCGCTCTCGGCAACGCGCGCCGACCAATCACCGGTCGCACGCACGTCCAAAATCTCGTGTACCCGTCTGCGCAGGCGCCTTTCTGGCGGGCCTTGCACGGCCGCGGCGTCCCGGGGGGCCGACGCGCCGGGATCAGCGATAAGCGCCGACCTCGGTGGGACGGAGCGTGCCGCTGCGGTCCTGATCGGCCGCGTCGAAATCGGACTGATCGGTGATCCGCGCGCCAGCGTCGGCGGGCGGGCCGCTCGCGATCCACCCAGCTCCCGTCAACCACGCTGACCGTTCTGACATCCGCCGATCAGTACCGCGAGCACCAGCGCGGCGGTGCGAAAGCCTTGCTCGTGCTGCCACCACAGGCTCCGTTCCTCGAACGCGTTGGCTATCCGGTTAGGCGAACTCGCGCGCAGGGTCAAGCTGTGTGGCGAGTCGTTCCGGTGGAGTGCATCGGTCGTGCCAGCCGGTTCCGATCTCGTTCGACACCGGAAAGACCGGGCCAGATGCACTATGCCGCTCGAGGGCGGACGGCCTGTCGGATCGTGTCACCGAGGTCACGCTGCGCGCAGCGAAGCTCGTAGTCGCTTTGCAGACCCATCCAAAATTCGGCTGACGTCCCGAAGTAACGAGCCAATCGAAGCGCCGTGTCGGCGCTGACGCCGCGCTGTTGCCGCATGATCTGAGTCACGCGGTTGACGGGAATGTCCAACGCCATGGCGAAGGCCCGGGCCGACAGGCCAAGCTCGGCTAGCTCGTCGCGCAGGATCTCGCCGGGGTGAATCGGACGCATCACGCACCCGACCTCCTCGTCCTTGGTCATCCTAGGCCCTCTCAGTGGTAGTCAACGATCTCGACGTCGTAGGGGTCGCCCTCGTGCCAACGAAAACAGATCCTCCACTGCCGATTGATACGGATGCTGAACTGGCCCTGCCGATCCCCAGTCAGAGACTCAAAGCGGTTGCTCGGCAATCCACGGAGATCTTCGAGTCCGCGGGCCTGTCGAAGGATCTGGAGCCGCCTCTCCGCCTGCTCGCGAAAACCGTCGAGCCGGCGGACCCGCTTGCCTTGATACAGCGCCCGCGTGTCCCTGTCGGCGAAGCTCTTGATCACGGCCGCAGAATATGGCCTGTGCCGTGTTACGGCAAGCGTAAAAGTGCGTCGCCTTGAAAGGTGCCCCGGCTCTTACCCGAGGTCGGGACGTTCAGCTCCTCAGCCGCTCGTTCTCTGGATCGTACGGGCTTTCCGGGATCACCGTGACCCGGTGGCGGGTGCCCAGAATGTCCATCTCGAGCTCGGTGCCGGGCTCGGCGTGCTCGGGCCGCACCATGGCGAGCGCCAGCGATTTTTCCACGCGAAAGCCGTAATTGCCGCCGGTCGCCCGGCCCACCAGCTGGCCGTCGGCATAGATCGGGTTGTTGCCGAGCGGATCGGCATCGGTGACGTCGTGGACCTCGAGCGTGACGAACTGGTTGGCAAAGCCCTGCTCGCGCCAGCGCACCAGCGCGTCGCGGCCGACGAAGTCGCCCTTGTTCGGATGCACGAACCGGTCGAGGCCGGATTCATAGGCTGCGTACTCGATCGACAGCTCGGTGCCGACCAGGCGGTACGATTTCTCGATGCGCAGGGAATCCATCGCGCGAATGCCGAACGGCTTCAGGCCGAGATCCTCCCCGGCCTCGAACAGGCGATCGAAGATGTGGTTCTGATACTCGATCGGATGGTGCAGCTCCCAGCCGAGTTCGCCGACGAAGTTGACGCGCAGCGCCTTGGTCGGCGCCAGCCCCACCAGGATCTCCTTGGCACTCAGCCAGGGGAAGGTCGCGTTGGAAAAATCCTCGTCGCAGACCCGCTGCATCAGCGTGCGCGCCTTGGGTCCGGCGATCACCAGCACGCCGATCGCATCGGTCAGGTTGTCGAACCGCACCGAGCCCCCGTTTCCGCAGAATGCTCAGGCATGTGCTTTTGCAGCCAGTCGTGGTCGAGGCGCTGCCAGGCGCCGGCCGAAACCAGATAAAAGCTGTCCGGCCCCTCGCGCAGGATCGTGAACTCGGAATGCACCCCGCCCCGGCTGTTGAGCGCATGGCACAGATTGAGGCGGCCGATCTTCTTCGGGATGCGGTTGGCGACCAGGTGGTCGAGGAAGGCTTCGGCGCCGGGACCGGACACGCGCGCCTTCGCGAACGCGGTCATGTCCAGGAGCCCGACATTCTCCATGACGTTGCGGCACTCGGCGCCCATCGGCTCGAACCACGTCGAGCGCCGGAACGACCAGTCATCCTCCTGCGGCATGCCCTCGGGCGCGAACCAGTTCGGCCGCTCCCAGCCGAATTTCTGGCCGAACACCGCACCCAGCGCCTTCATCCGCTCATAGCAGGGTGCGGTGCGCAGCGGCCGTCCGGCCGGCCGCTCCTCGTCCGGATAGTGGATCACGAAGACGTTGGCATACGCTTCCTCGTTCTTGGCGCGCAGATAGCCTTTGGTGGCGTAGTCGCCAAAACGGCGCGGATCGACGCCCAGCATATCGATCGTGGGCTCGCCTTCGGTGATCCATTCGGCCAGCTGCCAGCCGGCGCCGCCTGCCGCGGTGATGCCGAAGCTGTGGCCCTCGTTCAGCCAGAAATTGCGCAGGCCCCAGGCCGGGCCGACGATCGGGCTGCCGTCCGGCGTGTAGGGGATGGCGCCGTTGTAGACCTCCTTGACGCCGACCTCGCCGAACGCCGGCACGCGGTTGATCGCGGCCTCGATATGCGGCGTCAGGCGCTCGATGTCCTCGGGAAACAGCTCGTACTCGCAATCGTCCCGCGGGCCGTCGACGTAGCAACACGGCGCGCCCTTCTCATAGGGGCCCAGCAGCAGGCCGCCGCGCTCCTCGCGCATGTACCAGGAGCCGTCGGATTCGCGCAGCACACCCATCTCGGGCAGGCCCTGCTCGTGGCGCTTGACGATCTCGGGGTGCGGCTCGGTCACGATGAACTGGTGCTCGACCGGGATCACCGGCACGTCGAGGCCGACCATGGCGCCGGTCCGGCGGGCGAAGTTGCCGGTGGCGCTGACCACATGCTCGCAGGTGATGGCACCCTTGTCGGTCTCGACCCGCCACTCGCCGCTCTGCGTCTGCGTGATGCCCGTGACTTTGGTCTGGCGATAGATCTCGGCGCCGCGATCGCGCGCACCCTTGGCCAGCGCCTGGGTGACGTCGGCCGGCTGGATGTAGCCGTCACCCGGATGGCGGATCGCGCCGATCAGGCCCTCGATGTTGCACAGCGGCCAGATCTCCTGGACCTGCTGCGGCGTCAAAAACTCGACCTCGACCCCGATGGTCGCCGCGACGCCGGCATACTGGTGATACTCGTCCATGCGGTCGCGGTTCATGGCGAGGCGGATGTTGGAGACCTTGCTGAAGCCGACGCTCTGGCCGGTCTCGGCCTCCAGGGTCTGGTAGAGGGCCACGGAAGCTTTGTGGATCTGGCCGACCGAGTAGCTCATGTTGAACAGGGGCAGGAGGCCCGCAGCATGCCAGGTCGAGCCGGAGGTCAGCTCCTTGCGCTCGACCAGCACCACATCCGACCAGCCTTTTTTGGCCAGCTGATAGAGCGTGGCAACGCCGACCGCGCCGCCGCCGATCACCACCACCCGCGCATGGCTCTTCATCGCCCCGCCTCCGCTGCGACCCGCTGAGGACTCTTCGTACCCGGGCAGCATAGACCCGCCTTGCAAAGAGCGTCCAACCCTTGCCGGATTGCGGCACCCCAGGGCTTGCCGGCGGCGCTGGTATGCTGGCGTTGGACTGACTCCCGATCACCTGAGGCAGGGCTTCCGGATCATACGCAGGACCGTTCGTGAGGACGCCGCGGAGGGGAGGGCGATCCTGGGTGTTCACTTCTGGCCGGTGGCGCCAGCGCGGTGATGGGCCTGCCAGTCGCCGAGCTCACCAATACGCAGGGTGACCGCGGGGCGATTTGGCGACCAGAAGCCGCCGCGCTCCGTGAGCGATTGTGCTCGCGCAACGAACGAACCAGTTGCCTTTGGAGGGCTAGCTTCAATTTTCTCCGATACGCGGCGCGCCGGCGTTGCTAGCCATAGCGGCCGATTGAGAGCGCCGAAGCGCTGAAGCATCGAACCGTCCGTGGGCCCAAGACTGTGAGGCAAGCATGTCATCCGCCACTGTCAACGTCCGCTATATGGTCGACGACGTCGAGGCTGCCGTCGCCTGGTATACCGAACATCTCGGCTTCACCCTGCTTTCCAACCACGCGCCTGCGTTCGCGGACGTCACACTCGGAACGTTGCGGCTGCTGCTCAGCGGGCCGAAAAGCTCTGCGGGGCGTCCGATGCCCGATGGCGAAGTGCCTGGGCCCGGTGGCTGGAACCGCATTCACCTGATCGTGGACGATCTGCGCCCCGAAGTCGCGCGGCTGGGCAGCTCCGGCGTCCGATTCCGCAACGACATCGTGACGGGGCCGGGCGGATCGCAGATCCTGCTGATCGATCCCTCCGGCAATCTCGTGGAGCTGTTTCAGCCGGCCCGTCGCTGACTTGATCGCGACTGGTCTCGCACCATATTTGGTCAAGTTGACCAAGGTGGACGCCGATGCCGGGTGCGACCGTGAACCTGTACGAGGCCAAGACCTCGCTCTCCAAGCTGGTCGAGCGCGCCGCCGCGGGCGAGGAAATTATCATCGCCAAGGCCGGCAAGCCCAAGGCTCGCCTCGTGCCCCTGGCCGACCGTGCGGTGCGCAAGCCTGGTGGGTGGGAAGGCAAGGTCTGGGTTGCCGACGACTTCGACGAGCCTCTGCCGCGGGAGATCCTCGAAGCGTTCGAAGGCAAGGACTAGGTCTTTGGCGGACCACCTGCTGCTCGATACGCACGCTTTCATCTGGTGGCGGGAGAACAATGTGCGCCTGAACGCGCGCGCCCGGACACGCATAAGCAACGCGGCCGTGGTGTTCGTCAGCGTCGCGAGTGCCTGGGAGGCTGCGATCAAGATGGCGCTGGGCAAGCTGCGCCTGCCGGAAGGCTTTGAGTTGGGTGTCGAGGCGTCTGGTTTCGAAAAACTGCCGATCGCGTTCAGCCATGCGGAGGCGGTCGGCACACTGCAGCATCACCATAGCGATCCCTTCGATCGCATGCTGGTGGCGCAAGCGATGTGTGAGCGCCTGATCTTGGTCAGCCACGACCGGCGCTTTGCGCCGTATGACGTCGACGTGCTCTGGACCTGAGTGCGGCCGTTCTTGTGTCGACCGTGCCACACTTGCCCGAATCCGCAGGGTAGGGGACAAGCCTGCCACCGGCGGACCGATGCCGAAAAACGCGGTGGAGCCGAAGCGACGGGCCCTCTGGGAGGTCGGCAGGGGAGTGTCGCCGGCACGCCGTTGAGCGCGCAGCGCGAGAACGGCACGCGCTCAACGGGGATGTCCGATCGTTGCGGGAGCGGGCCGTGCCGTGGGGCGCTGGTCGAGTTCAGTCGGTCGCCACCGCCGATCAGGCCGCCGCCATCGGCAGCACGGTTGCTGCCACGGCGAAATAGATGACCACCCCGAGCGCGTCCGCGATGGTGGCGATCAAGGGCGCACTCGCGGTTGCCGAATCGGCGCCCAGCCGATCCAGGACGAAGGGCAGCGCGGTGCCGATCAGACTGTCGATCACCACCACCAGCAGCATGCTGATCGCCACCACCGCGGCGATCTCGGGCCCGCCGCGCACCAGCCCGAGGCACCAGACCGTCACCGCCATGGACAGGCCGAGCGCAAGAGAGACGAGGATCTCGCGGCCCAGAAGGCGACCCAGATCCGCCGGCACGACATCGCCGGTGGCAAGGGCGCGGATCATCAGGGTCGAGGCTTGCGAACCGGCGTTGCCGCCGCTGCCCACCAGGAGCGGCAAAAAGAACACCAGGGCGACGTTCGCGGCGATGACGTGCTCGAAATAGGCGATGCCGGCTCCCGAGAACAGATTGCCGAACACCAGAGCGATCAGCCAGACGATCCGTCGGCGATAAAGCAGGCCGATGCTGGCATCGTGCACGTGGCCGAGGATCGGCGAGACGATTCCCGACCGGTGGAAGGCGGCAGTGTTCTCCCGCTCGAGCACATCGAGCGCGTCGTCATGGGTGATGATGCCAACCAGACGATGCTGCGCGTCGACCACCGGCAGCGCCAGGAGATCGTATCTGGCGATCTGGTCGGCTGCTTCCTTCTGGCCCTGGTCCATGCGGACGGCATGCGTATCGTGCTCGGCCAGATCGGCGATCGGGGTCTCCGGGGGAGCCAGGATCAGCTGCTGCAACTCCAGGGTCCCGATCAGGCGGCCGCCCTCATCGACCGCATAGGTGTGGTAGATGGTCTCCTTCGTGGGCGCGTCCCGCCGTAGCTGCTCCAGGGCCGCCTGCACGCTTTGGCCGGGCGCGACCGTGGCGTAGTCCGAGGTCATGATCGCGCCGGCCGTGCCTTCGCGATGGCCCGCGAGCCGCCTGATCTCCTCGCGCTGGGCTCGTGCCAGGGACTGCAGGAGGGCGCTCTGCTGATCGCGTGGCAGGCGCCTGAACAGGCTGACGCGGTCGTCCGCTGCCATCTCCGCGGCGATGGCGGCAAACTCGGTCCGTCCCAGCTCTCGGGCCAGAGCGACCTGGGTCTTGGGCTCCAGATAAGAGTAGGTCAGCGCGCGCAGCCTGAGAGACAGCGACCGGAGACCGGTCGCCGCTTCCGCCAGGGAGACCTGCTGCAGGCGGGTCGCGATATCTGCCGGATGCATGTCGGCAAGGGACGTCTCGTCTGGCGGCTGCCCGCCATCGCCCTGTTGCACGCTCAACGTTGTCTCTCTCCCATGATTCGGTGTTCGAGGCGCTTCGCCGCCTCGGGTCGGGTGCGAGCCTGCAAGGTCGGGGATCTGGAGACAACCCGCCATGACGGCGGGGTTGACTACGCCTCGGACGCTATCTGGACACCGTACTCACGCCCGGCGTCCTCGAGCCAGGCCCACAGGTAGTGGGCGAAGGAGCGGCCGACATAAAGATCGAAGGCAGGGAGATCGAAGGTCGGGCCGCGTTGCGGATCGTCGTCGATCAGGTGGATCAGCACGGAGGTCTTGGCCAGCAGGCTCTGGGCGCTGCTGCCCGGCGGGAACACGCGCGGGTGCAGGTCGAGCGGGCAGCCCTTGGCGAGCACGTCGCGCGCGTTCGGGCCGGCAAGACGCAGCGCCACCCGGCCGTCCGAGACGTCGGTGATCGCCGCATGAACGTCCGAGAGCGCCTGTCGCAGACTCTCGGCATGCGCTGCGACCTCGTCTGGCGGACAGGTCAAGAGCCAGGCGTCAGGGCCGAGCCACAACGCGACCAGCGTGTCCCGCCCGGCGGTGCTGTTCGGCTCGCTCGGCAGCAGGAGGTCGAGGGTGCGGCCGACCGCGGCCATGAAGGTGCGATCGTTTGGATCGCCGCGCAGTTCGAGCTTGCCGAGCCGCCGCTCGCCGAGGCGAATTCCCCGCGCGTGTGCGGCCTCGAGCGCGGGCCGTTGCGCCAGGGGTTCAGGCACGAAGCCGCTCGCCGTCTTTGTCGATGAACACCGGATCGCTCGCGGTCACGGTGATGGTCCGGCCCGCCATCGGCAGATACAGCTTCTGCCCGATCCGCTCGCGGCCCCGCTCGACCATGGCGAGCGCGAAGGTGCGGCCGAGATTGGGGCTGCGATAGCTCGAGGTAACGTGGCCGATCGCCGTCATCGGGATCCTTGTGGCGGGCTCGGCCACGATCTGCGCGCCCTCCTCGAGCAGCTCCTTCGGATCGTCCGGCAACAGCCCCACCAGCTGCTTGCGGTTATCCCGCGCGATGTCGGCGCGCGAGAGCGAACGTTTGCCCAAGAAATCCGGCTTCTGCCTGGAGACGATCCAGTCCATGCCGAGATCGTGCGGCGTGACCGTGCCGTCGGTGTCCTGCCCGGCGATGATGTAGCCTTTTTCTGCGCGCAACACGTGCATCGCCTCGGTGCCGTAGGGGGTGATCGCGTACTTCTCCCCGGCCGCCATGCAGTGTTGCCACAAGGACAGCCCGTAGCGTGCCGGCACCTGGATCTCGTAGCCCGTCTCGCCCGTGAAGCTGATCCGGAAGATGCGTGCCGGCGCGCCCACGGCATGGCCTTCGCGCACGCTCATATGCGCAAACGCGTCCGGATCGAGATCGACGTCGACCAGCTCGGCCACGAGCGCGCGTGAGTTCGGGCCGGACAGGCTGATCGTCGCCCACTGGTCGGTGACCGAGGTGCAGTACATCTGCAGCTCGGGCCACTCGGTCTGCAGCCACTCCTCGAGCCAGGCGAGCACGCGCGCAGCGCCACCCGAGGTGGTGCTCATCAGATAGTGGCGCTCGCCCAGGCGCGTGGTCACGCCGTCGTCGAACACCATGCCGTCCTCGCCCAGCATCAGGCCGTAGCGGCAGCGCCCGATCGCGAGCTTGCTCCAGGCGTTGGTGTAGATGCGGTTCAAGAATTCCGCGACATCGCGCCCCTGCAGGTCGATCTTGCCGAGCGTGCTGGCATCCAGGATTACGACGCCACTGCGCGCCGCCGCGACCTCGCGATCGACCGCCTCGGCCATGCTCTCGCCTGGCTTCGGATAGTACCAGGGCCGCTTCCACTGGCCGACGTCCTCGAACACGGCGCCATGCGCCTCGTGCCAGGCGTGCATCGGCGTGCGCCGTACCGGATCGAACAGCGCGCCGCAATTGCGCCCGACGATCGCGCCGAACGTGACGGGCGTGTAGGGCGGGCGGAAGGTCGTGACGCCGATCTCGGGGATGGCCTGGCCGGTGGTCTGCGCGATGATGCCCAGGGCGTTGACGTTGCTGGTCTTGCCCTGATCGGTGCCCATGCCGGTGGTAGTGTAGCGCTTGACGTGCTCGACCGAGCGATAGCCCTCGCGCAGCGCCAGGCCGATGTCGGCGGCGGTGACGTCGTTCTGCAGGTCGACGAACGCCTTGCCTCTCCTTGCGCCTGGGGCGGACGGCACCTGCCAGAGCTGCTGAGCCGGCCCCTCCGCCGTCTCCTCGACCACTGGCAGCTCGGGCATCTCCGCCGCAAAGCCGGCCGCCTCGGCCGCCTCGACGCCGGCGCGTGCGCCCTCGGACAGGCATGCGGCAAGCGTGAAGGCCCCGTTGCAGGCGCCGGCCGAGCGCTCGGTCTGAATCGCCGGGCCGGGCAAAAAGATTCCGCGCGCCGCGTCGAACTGCGGCCTGGCGCGCGATTGCGATTGCAGATGAACCGTCGGGTTCCAGCCGCCGGAGACCGCGACCAGATCGCAGGGCAGCTTCTCCGCGGCCCCCTCGATTTGGCCGTCGCGAAGACGCTGGACCGCCACCTCCCGAACCTTGCGATGCCCCTTGGTGCCAGTGATGGCGTAGCCGGCCAGCACCCGCATGCCCTCGGTCCTGGCGCGGGCGGGCAGGGGGCCGGTGGGATCGGGCCTGGTGTCGACGACGGTCACCCCGATCCGGGCGGCGTACAGGTCGAGCGCGGTGGCATAGGCACCGTCATTGTTGGTGAACAACACTGTACGACCCGGCCGGACGGCATAGCGATTGAGATAGCTGCGCACCGCGCCCGCCAGCATCACGCCTGGCCGATCGTTGCCGGCAAACACCAGCGGCCGCTCGATCGCGCCGGTCGCGAGCACGACCTGCCGGGCGCGCACCTGCCATAGCCGCTGTCGCGGGAGATGCGGCGGCGCGTTGCGGCCCAGATGGTCGGTCACCCGCTCGAGCAGCCCGAGATAGTTGTGATCGTAGTAGCCGAACGTCGTGGTCCGCGACAGCACTCTGGTGTCGGGCAGCCCGCCAAGGGCCGCGAGCGTCGCTTCGCGCCAGGCGTGTCCCGCGTGATCTGCCCGCTCGTTCAGCAGCGAGCCGCCGGGCTCGGCCTGCTCGTCGGCCAGGATCACGCGCGCGCCGCTTTGGCCCGCGGCGAGTGCTGCGGCCAGCCCGGCCGGCCCGGCCCCCACGATCAGCACGTCGCAATGGGCGTGCACATGCTCGTAGCGATCGGGATCGGGCTCGCGCGGCGCCTCGCCCATGCCCGCAGCGCGCCGGATCAGGCGCTCGTACAGGTGCCAGAACGACGGTGGCCACATAAAGGTCTTGTAGTAGAAGCCGGCCGGGAACAGCGGCGAGAGCAGGTTGGTCACCTCGGCCAGATCGAAGCCGACCGACGGCCAGCAGTTCTGGCTGCGCGCGCTCAGACCCTCGTACAGCTCGATCTGGGTCGCGCGCATATTGGGCTCGGTGCGCGCTCCGCTCGCGATCTGGACCAGCGCGCTCGGCTCCTCGGCGCCGGCGCTGAAGATGCCGCGTGGCCGGTGATACTTGAAGCTCCGGCCGACCAGATGGACGCCGTTGGCGAGCAAGGCGGACGCCAGCGTATCGCCGGCAAAGCCCTGGTAGCGCCGGCCGTCGAAGCTGAAGCCGATCGGTCGCGTGCGGTCGATCCGGCCGCCACTTTCCAGGCGATGCGCGCTCATGGCTTAGGCGCCGAGATCGCTGGCGGCGGCTCGCCCATCCGATAGACCGCGAGGATCACGTCCGAGACGGTGTCGCGCGCGAGGTTGAACCAGCGGCCGCAGCCGTGCACGTGGCACCAGCGCTCGAAGTGCACGCCCTTGGGGTTGGTGCGCATGAACAGATAGTCGGCCCAGGCGTCGTCCGACAGGTCCGAGGGCTGTCTCGGCCGCGCGATGTGCGCCTCGCCGCCGCAGTGGAACTCGGTCTCCTCGCGCTCACCGCACCAGGGGCAGGGGATCAGCAGCATTCTTGGCTCAGCTCGTTGGATTCTTGATGCCGTGCACGTTGTCGGGGCGCCAGACCGGATCAATGATCTGATCAAGGGTGTACGGGCAAGTCGTTGGAAGCTGATCTGGTCCGACGTGGTCCTGGGCCAGATCGTCGATTGCCCGCCGGCGCGCCTTCTGAAAGATGCTTTCGAGTTCTGCGGTGACGTGGCGCCTTAGGCTCGGCGTGATCTCTAGCTCCAGATCGTCCCGTTGCTTGCCGACGCTCTCAAGCCAGCCCCTGCGCGGATCGGTTGCCGCTGAGTATTGAAGCTTGAGGAGGTGCAGGATGATCTCGCGCGTCCGGCTGGTGACGGCATTGCGGAGGTTTATGCCCAATTCCTCGACCTCCTCGACCAAATGCGCAAGGTCCAGATCTTCGAGGCGTCCCTTGCGCAGTAGGTCGGCCTGACGCTCGACCCAGAGATAAAAGTCCTCGTCATAGAGCTCAGCGTCTGCCGGTCGCGAGAGTGTCTTGGCCATTGGATCGCTCCTCAATGCGCGTTGCCGGCGCACCCAAGCTCCGGCTGGCCGCGCCAAAGACCGAGGATCAGCATCGTGCGCCCCATGGCTTCGGATCCGCAAGTCCGTGCACGTTATCCGGATACCAGTCCGGGTCGAGGATCTGCTCGGGGGTGTAGGGGCAGGCCGCAGGCATCGCATCCGGTGACACGCCGTCCTTCTCCAGCTGTCGCGCCACGGGATGCCTGAGACCGGCGTAAACAGCCGGCAAGGCAGTCTCCAGATGATTTCGCAGGGTCGCCGTCAGCTTGCGCGCCAGCTGTGCTCGCTTCCTGTCGACCGTCACCAAACAGCCACATCGTGGCCGGCCGCCATTCGACAGCTCGAGCTTCAGGAGGTGCTCCAAGATGGTCTCGAGACGGCGCTCCACCATGTCGCGCTCGCGCCGGCTCAAATCCTCCACCTCCTCGATCAGGTTCGCGAGGTCGAGCTCGTCGAACCGTTGGGCGCGTAGGATTGCGGCCTGTCGCTCGGCCCAGAGCGCGAAGTCGTCCTCATAGAGGTCGTCGGCAGGAGGTCGCGTGATGACCTTGGCCATCGCAATGGCTCCCTAATGCGCCACGGCGGCGGCGCCGTGCTCGTCGACCAGCTGGCCGCTCGAGAAGCGCTCGAGCGTGAAGGGCGCGTTGATCGGGTGCGGCCGGCCGGTCGCGACGTGATGGGCGAACACGTGGCCCGAGCCCGGCGTCGCCTTGAAGCCGCCGGTGCCCCAGCCGCAGTTGATGAACATGTTCTCGACCGGCGTGCTGCCGATGATCGGGCTGCGATCGGGCGTGACGTCGACGATGCCGCCCCACTGGCGCAGCATGCGCATGCGCGAGAACGCCGGGAACAGCTCGACGATCGCCTGCAAGGTGTGCTCGATCACGTGAAAGCTGCCGCGCTGGCTGTACGAGGTGAACTGGTCGGTGCCAGCGCCGATCACCAGCTCGCCCTTGTCGGACTGGCTGATATAGCCGTGCACCGCGTTCGACATGATCACCGTGTTGACGCAGGGCTTGACCGGCTCCGAGACCAGCGCCTGGAGGGGAAAGCTCTCGATCGGCAGGCGAAAGCCCGCCATGTTGGCGATCACGCTGGAATGGCCGGCGGCCACCACCGCGAGCTTTTGGCAGCCGATCACGCCCCTGGTCGTCTCGACCGCCTCGACCCGGCCGCCGCTCGTGCGAATGCCGGTGACCTCGCAGTTCTGGATGATGTCGACCCCGCGCGCATCGGCGCCGCGGGCATAGCCCCAGGCGACCGCGTCATGGCGCGCCGTGCCGCCGCGCCGCTGCAACGATGCGCCCATGATCGGGTAGCGCGCGTTCTTCGAGACGTCCAGGAGCGGCTCGATCTGCTGGATCTGCTCGGGCGAGAGGAACTCGCTGTCGACCCCGTTCAGCCGGTTGGCGTGCAGGCGCCGCCTGACCTCGTGCAGGTCGTGCACGGTGTGCGCGAGGTGCATCACGCCGCGCTGGCTGAACATCACATTGTAGTTCAGCTCGCGCGACAGCCCTTCCCACAGCTTGACCGCGTGGTCGTAGATCGCAGCGCTGGCGTCGCACAGATAGTTGGAGCGGATGATCGTGGTGTTGCGCCCGGTATTGCCGCCGCCGAGCCAGCCCTTGTCGAGCACCGCCACATCGGTGATGCCGTACTCCTTGGCCAGGTAGTACGCGGTCGCGAGGCCGTGGCCGCCGGCGCCGAGCACCACCACCTGATAGCGCTGCTTGGGCTCCGGGCTGCGCCAGACCGGCGCCCATTGCGCGTGGTGCGAGAACGCGTTGCGGATCAGAGCCAGGATCGAATAGCGCTGCATCGCAGATCAGGCCGTCGCCTTGGCCGCCTGGGCGGCCTCCTCCTCCTCGATCAGGCCGCGCGCAGCCGCGCCCGCGGCCTGGCCGACCGCCCCCGGGCGCGCGTCCTCGATCGCCGCCGCGTCCGGCACGTGCACCGTCACCTGGCGATGCGCGAACTTGATGCCCGCCTCGTCGAACGCTTTTTGCACCCGTGCGTACACTTCGCGTCGGATCACGAACTGCTCGCCCGGCTTGGCGGTGAACTTGGCGCGAATGATCATCGCCGAGTCTTCCATGCTCAACACGCCCTGGGACTTGAGAGGCTCGAGCAGGTTCGGCGCGATCTCCTCATTCGCCATCAGCTCCGTGTTGATCTGCTTGAAAATCTTCTTCACCAGCGCGACGTCGGTCTCGTAGGTGACCCGGAACTCGAGCTTCATGATCGCCCAGTCGCGGCTATAGTTGGTGAGATACTTGATCTCGCCGAACGGCACCGTGTTGAGCGCGCCGCGATGGTGGCGCAGCTGCATCGAGCGGATCGAGATCTTTTCGACCGTGCCTTTGACGTCGCCGAGGTCGATGTACTCGCCGACCCGAAACGCGTCGTCGAGCAGGAAGAACACGCCCGAGACGATGTCGCGCACCAGGGTCTGGGCGCCGAAGCCGATGGCCAGGCCGACCACGCCGGCACCGGCCAGGAGCGGGCCGATGTCGACCCCGAGCGAGGACAGGATGATCATGACCACCATGACAACCAGGGTCGCGAAGATCGCCTTGCGCGCCAGCGGCAACAGCGTGCGCAGGCGCGACGCGCCCTGGCCGCCACCCTCGCCGCCGGCTTCGCCATGGGCCAGCACCGGGCCCTCCTGCTCGATCCGGCGGTCGATCGCCGCCTTGATGATCTCCCAACCGACATAGGCGAGCAGCACCGTGACCACGACGTTGAACAGAGCGCCGGCGGCGGTATCGCCGATGCCTTCCTGGGTCATGGTGTAGATGTTGATGTCCCATACCCGCATGAAGATCAGGACGCCCCCCAGCCACAGGACCACGCGCAGGGCCCGCTCGACCGCGGGCTCGTACTGGTTGGATTCCGGTGTCGCACCAACCTCCTCCTCGGCTCCAACCTCCTCCTCGGCGCCGCGCCGTGCCGCATAGTAGTCGGCGACCAGCTTGCGCAACGCAGCGTCGGCCAGCGGCAGGGCGACGATCAGGAGCAGGCTGATGATGCCCGCGCCGGCATCCATCTCGTGGTCCATGGCGTGGCGTACCTGAGCGGTGATCCAGATCCCGAGCACGTACAGGATCGCCAGGACGTGCCAGGACTGCGCCAGGAGCCGCAGCGCCTGCCCGGACGCGGTAGATGGGTCGGCCCCGGCCTGAATCAGCCCGGCAATCGGCCGCCGCGCCCACAGGATCGCTGCGATCAGCGTGCCGACGAACGCCACCGTCACCAGGGACACGAAGCCATCCAGCAGGCCATGTGCGAGCCCGAGCACGGCGAGCAGGTCGCCGCTCAGGAGGCCGAACGCCGCGATCGCGACCAGCGCCACGACCCAGCGATGCAGGCCGCGCGCCGCATGGTCGTCGAACGGCACCAGCCGCAAGGATGGCGCATGGGGCGCCAGCAGAAAGCGGGAGCACTTGAATCGCCAGGCGCAGGATCAGGATCGCGGTCAGGTAGGTCATCATCGCCAGCCGGGTCGGCACATGGCCCTGATAGAGCGCGAAGAAGGCCGCGACCACGGCGACGCCGAACACGATCACGCCCACCACCTTCCAGGCGAGGCGCTGCAGGAGATAACCGAGCCGGGCCGTGAACCGCTCGACCCGCGCATCGGGAATCTGGGCGCGCCGCCTGGCGGTGAGGCGCCAGAACAGCTGTTCCGCGAGCACGCCGACTGCGAAGATCACGGCGACGCCGACCACCGTCACCAGCAGCACGCTCGTGGTCTTGCCTTCCGCCAGCTTGCCGGCGAGAAACGCCACCACCATCGGCACCTGCGGCCAGTGGCTGATGCGTTCGGCCCACATGCCGCGCACACGACCGGCGTCGGCCTCGAGCTCGTCGACCATGCCGACGGTCTGGCCGGTTGCAGGGGCGCCCTCGGCCGCCGCGACCTTGTCGAGCTGCGTCAGCAGCAGCGCGCGCACCTGATCGTCGCTGAGCCGCGCCACCAGGTCGCGCACCGTCTGCGGGCTGAGCGGTTCCGGCAGGGTCACCGGCTCGCTATTTGCTTCGGCCCCGGCCGTCACGCCGGGGACCTGCGCGTCGGCGGCGCTCGGCATCCCCGACAACAGCCAGGTCACTGCCAACACGACGATCCCGCCCAAGGCCTGCCGGATCCAGGAACAAGGCACGGCCGCTTGTGTTGTGCTCATGAGCGTCTCCTAGCGCGCGCTCCTGGCCGCAACCTACGCCCGCAACCGCTTCGCGAGCAAGTTGGCGCCCGCAGCGGGAGTAGTGAACCCGTCCCCCGGCAGGCAAAGCTGAGGGTGGTGCCACCTGCCGTCGGTGCCCCTCTGCTCGGCCACGTCCAGGCGCGGGGCACACGGCGTTGCGAGACCCATGTCGGCAAAGCCGTTGCGATCCAGGAGTCCCCGCTCAGGGTTGTCGAAGCTCAGCGTCCGAGGCAAGCTGGACCACAACCAATAGGGAACATCGGGCTCCGGACCCGCACCAGCGGAGCCGGCGATGTTATTAGGGGAACCGGGCTGAAAGGGGGGGCGAGGTGCCTTGATCCCTCGTGGCTGGGTCGGGCTTCGAGCCAGACGTGAGGCTCGCCCGCTTCAAGCCTTGGTCTGCGCGCTCTCGGCGCGCTGCGCGTCGCATTCCGGCAAGTGTTGGATCGCCGGATCGTCCGCGATCTGTTGCGCGGTTGCGCAACTGCGGCAGACCAGCCTTGTCGATGCCGTCGAAGAGCAAGGCGCGGTTGGCTGCGGCCGCCGGCGCGAACTCGCCCTGGTAGGTGAGTATCCACTCTGCCGAGAACTCCGGCTTGGCCTTGAGGACCATGGCTGCGTTGGCCGAGGCCTCATCCATCATCCCCAGCTCGCCGTAGCTCATCGCGAGGTAAAGGAAGTCGAAGAAACTCGGAGCGCCATGCGCCTTGCAGTTGGCGATCGCTTTCTTGAAATCGCCGGCAAAGAAGTAGACCAGCTTCGCCATGTGCGAAATGCCGATGTCGAAGGGGTTCAGGCGAGCGGCCCGCTCGATCATCCCCACGAGCCGCGCCGGCGGCTCTAGAAAGGTGGAGTTGCCTGCGATCAGGGCCAGCGCGTAAGGGTCGTTCGGGTTGGCGCGTAGGGCCGCCTCGAATTCTGCGGCGGCGACGTCCCAATCATTCGCGTAGAGCCAGCGCAGGCCGAGCACCACATGCGCCATGGCATCGCTGGGGTCGAGGGCGACGGCCTGCTGTGCCTCCGCCAGCCACGCCGCCATGGCCTGCTGGAAAGGCGCCCAGCTGAAGTCGACCTGGTTCCAGTAAGCCATGGCCAGCGCGACGCGGGCTGACGGTAGGGACGGATCGAGCGAGACAGCACGGCGCAGCAGCTCCACCGCCTTGGCGTTATCCTCCTTGGTTAATCGGAGCCGCGCCTCGGTGCCGAGCAGGACCAGGTCATAGGCTTCCAAGCTCTGCGTCGGCCGGCGGCGGACCGCCTCGAGCGCCGACTTACGGTAAGCTCCCTTCGTACCGCCAATCGAGCCCACGATGCGCTCGGCAACGTCGGACTGCACCGCGAAGAGATCGTCCAACGGGCGATCGTAGCGTTCGGACCAGACCTGCGCCCCGCTGCTCGTGTCGATGAGCTGCGCTGTCAGTCGCAGCCGGTCGTCGGTGCTCTGCACGCTGCCGTCGAGGACATAGCGGACTCCGAGCTCGCGTCCCACCTCGCGCATGTCGACGGCCTTGCCCTTGTATACGAAGGTCGAGTTGCGGGCGATGACGAACAGCTCGCGGAACCGGGACAGGTCGGTGATGATGTCCTCGACCATGCCGTCCGCGAGCCGACCGATGCGTTCATCGCCGCTCAGATTGTCGAAGGGCAGGACGGCGATCGAGGGCCGATCCGGCAGCGGCAACGCCCGCTGCCCGGCGGTCGTTTGGGCCGCGGAGTCGGAACGCGAGCCGGCGCGCCACCACCAGCCGGCCCCACCGATCGCAGCCAGCAGCACAAGAGCCGAGACGGCTGCAACGAGGACGCGCCGCAGCGGCGGGGACGGCTTCGGCTGCACCGCCGGGCGGTCGACCAGCAGCCGGTAGGCACGCACCGGCTCGGCGATGTTCTTCAGGCGCTGCGGCCCGAGATCCTTCGCGGCGACCGGCAGGCCACTGCGGATGCCGCGCACCACCGCCTCGCTGAGGCAGATCCCGCCAGGCTCCGCGAGCTGCTCAAGCCGTGCGGCGATGTTCACCCCATCGCCCAGCACGTCGCCGTCTGGTTCGACCACGACGTCGCCGAGATTGATCCCGACCCGCAGCACGATCCGCTCGCCAAGCGAAAGCTCGGCCTCGTGCGCAGCGACCGCGGACTGCATCTCGATCGCCGCCAGGACCGCCTCGGCGGCGCTCGCGAACTCGACGATCGCCCCGTCGCCCATCAGTTTGGCCACGCGACCGCCGCGGCTGGTGAGGATTGGCGTGATGACCTCGACCCGTAGGGTCCTCAGGCGCGCCAGCGTCCCCGACTCGTCGCGCTCGACGAGGGCCGAGTAGCCGACAACGTCCATCGCCAGGATCGCAGCGAGGCGACGCTGCCCGTTCGGCCTCGCCATGGCGGTCCTTTCGGGCTGTTGCAGAGCGGCAGGTTAGCACGAGCCGGCCGCCGCCGCCATCAAGGCCTCCGTGGCTTGCGATCCGGTGCTAGAACAGCCCCTCGACCAGGCCGTTGGCATCGATCCGGATCTGGTTGGCGGCGGGTGTGCGCGGCAGGCCCGGCATGGTCATGATGTCGCCGCAGATCACCACCACGAACTCGGCGCCATTCGCCAGGCGCACCTCGCGGATCGGCACGACATGGTGGCTGGGCGCGCCTTTCAGGTTCGGGTCCGTTGAGAAGCTGTACTGGGTCTTGGCGACGCAGACGGGGAAGTGGCCAAAGCCCTGCTCCTGCAGCTCGGCGAACTGGGCGCGCACCCGCTTGTCGGCAATGATCTCGTCGGCACCGTAAATCTGGGTCGCGATGGTCTGCATCTTGTCCCACAGCGGCATGTCGTCCGGGTAGAGCAGGCGAAAGCCGCGACCGTCCAGATAGCGCTCGGCCTCGCACAAGTGTGCTACGTGCTCGGCCAGCTGCTCGGCACCGGCGCCGCCCTCGGCCCAGTGCGAGCAGACCACCGCCTCGACGCCGGCATCGCGGCACAGCTCGCGCACCAGCTCGTGCTCGGCGGGCGTGTCGCTGGTGAAGCGGTTGAGGGCGACCACCGCCGGCACGCCGAACCGGCGCACGTTCTCGACGTGGCGGGCGAGATTGGCCATGCCGCGCCGAAGGGCACTCAGGTCCTCCTTGCCGAGCTGGTCGCGCGCGAGCCCGCCATGCATTTTCAGCGCGCGCACGGTCGCCACGATCACGGCGGCATCGGGCGAAAGCCCCGCCTTGCGGCATTTGATGTCAAAAAATTTCTCGGCGCCCAGATCGGCGCCGAAGCCCGCCTCGGTGACCACATAGTCGGCGAGCTTGAGCGCGCTCCGGGTGGCGATCGCCGAGTTGCAGCCATGGGCGATGTTGGCGAACGGCCCGCCATGGATGAAGGCGGGATTGTTCTCGAGCGTCTGCACCAGGTTGGGCATCAGCGCATCCTTGAGCAGCACGCTCATCGGCCCCGGCGCCTTGAGCGCGGCAGCATCGACGGAGCTGCGATCGCGCCGCTGGCCGACCACGATGTTGCCCAGGCGCCGCTCGAGGTCCTTGAGGTCGCCGGCCAGGCAGAAGATCGCCATCACCTCGGACGCCACGGTGATGTCGAAGCCGTCCTCGCGCGGGAAGCCGTTGGCGACGCCGCCGAGCGAGCTCACGATCGAGCGCAGCGCGCGATCGTTCATGTCCATCACCCGGCGCCAGGTGATCCGGCGTGCGTCCAGCTCCAGCTCGTTGCCCCAGTAGAGGTGGTTGTCGAGCAGGGCGGCCAGCAGATTGTGCGCCGCGCCGATCGCATGGAAGTCGCCGGTGAAGTGGAGGTTGATGTCCTCCATCGGCACGACCTGGGCGTAGCCGCCGCCGGCGGCACCGCCCTTCATGCCGAAGCACGGGCCCAAGGAGGGCTCGCGCAGGCAGATCGCGGTGCGCCGGCCGATCCGGTTGAGCGCATCGCCGAGGCCTACCGTGGTGGTGGTCTTGCCCTCGCCGGCCGGGGTCGGGGTCATCGCGGTCACCAGGACCAGCTTGGCGCCCGGCCGCTCGCCCAGGCCCTGCAGATAGTCGAGCCGGACCTTGGCCTTGTGCGGGCCGTACGGGCTAAGCGCTTCGGCAGGGATCTCGAGCTTGGCCGCGATCTCGGCGATCGGCTGGAAATCGGCCGCCCGGGCGATCTCGATGTCCGTCTTGATCTCGCTCATCGGCTTCCCCGCCGCTGGTTGGCTGCATGGCGCGCGTCGTCGTCCGGCGCTTGGCAAAGCTGGACGATCAGGGCCTCTCCTACGACGACATGAGCTATCGTTCTAGCGACATCGCTTACAAGCGCGCTATAATATCGAGTTGAGCGCGTTGGTGCGGACATCGGATGGCATGGCGCAGGCGGAGGGGTCGACCGGCGTAACGGAACGCGAAGGATCAGCCGCCCAGGCGGCAGATTTCGTGTTCGTCATCATCCCCAGATTCTCGATGATGGCGTTCGCCTCGGCGATCGAGCCGCTGCGCATCGCCAACCGCCTGTCGGGCAGCGAGCTCTATCGCTGGCAGGTGGTCTCGGTGGCCGGCGGCCCGATCCGCGCCAGCAACGGCGTGCTGATGATGACCGATCAGAGCCTGGCCGACGTCGCGATCCGGCCCGGCCGGCGCGCTCCGACTGTGGTCGTCTGCAGCGGGCTCGGCGCCGAGCATGTGCGCGACCCTCAGCTGTTTGCCTGGCTGCGCCGTGCCGATCGGACCGGCGCGCCGATCGGCGCCCTGTGCACCGGCGCCTACCTCCTGGCCAGGGCAGGGCTGCTGGAGGGCCATCGCTGCACCATCCACTGGGAGAACCTGCCGGCGTTTCGCGAGGATTTTCCCGAGATCCCGGTCCAGGCCGACCTGTTCGAGGTCGACCGCAACCGTTTGACCTGCTCGGGCGGCACCGCCGCGCTCGACATGATGCTGTACCTGATTGCGACCGAGCACGGCCAGGAGCTCGCGACCAAGGTGTCCGAGCAGTGCATCGTCGATCGCATCCGCAGCTCGTTCGATCACCAGCGCATGCCGTACCGGGTCCGCCACGGCATCCACCACCCGAAGCTGATCAGCGCGATCGAGCTGATGGAGACCAATGTCGAGGAGCCGCTCGATCAGGACACCCTGGCGGGCTATGTCGGCCTGTCACGGCGCCAGCTCGAGCGCCTGTTCAGCAAGCATCTCGGTCGCACGCCGGCCCAGTATTATCTCGAGCTGCGGCTCGAGCGCGCCCGCCATCTGCTGTACCAGACCACCATGCCGATCATGGACGTGGCCTTCGCCTGCGGCTTCGTCTCGGCCTCGCACTTCTCGACCTGCTATCGCCAGATGTACGGCAAGACACCGCGTACCGAGCGCGCCAGCATCGGCTAGAGTGCTTCTCGTTATCACCGGGCCAGCCCGGCCTCGGGCTGCGCCGACCTCATGCGGCAATCTGCCACCGAACCGTGGCCGTTCAGCCACATTTCGTGTGACATGGATCACAGTAACCGCGTCTTGATCCTGGTAAGAGAGGATCAGGGCCCTAGATGGTGTCCTATGTGAAGTGGGTGACAGCGTGGAACCACCCTGCCGCCTGTGCGTAAACAATGGAAGCGCCAAGCGTTAGTGGATCACTCATGCCGGACCCGACCATAGCCCGACCTTTGGTGACCTCGCGAGAACCGGACCAGCGATCGCCGTGCGACCAGGCGTCGGTGGCGGCAGAGGCGTCACGATGATGGATCTTGCAGCCCCCGACCTCATCGAGGCCCCGTCCGACACGCGCTCCGCCGGCACATCGCAGCGCGAAGCGCGCCCGCGTGGCTCGCGGGATACGGTTTCGATCACGCCGGAAGAAGTGCAGGCCGAGCTCGCCTGCAGTTGCCAGGCTGGCTCGGACGAGCAGCTCGACGGGCCCTATGAGGAAGGCTTCGGCGCGTTCGCCTCAGGCGCAGGACTTCCCGACAATCCGTATGCTGGCGACAACTGTGCCCACCAGCAGTGGGAAAACGGCTGGTCGATGGCGCGCGATGAAGCGCAACGCCAGGCACGCCGAATGGTCCCGCGCAAACGACAGGCGCGTTAGCGCCCTTTCAGTCAACCGGGCGCCAGCCCTCCCGGCCCCCGAACGGACCTGCCGACCGCCAGGGTGGCCGGGAGGGAGCTCCAGAACGAGAGCCGCATGTGCGGTGGTTGGCCCGAGCCGGGGTGGGCCTGGCTAGCGCAGTTCCCGGTTATGTCGAACCGGCCCGGTAACGGATCGACCTAGGTCGGAAGTGCGCTATCCGCCCGCCACCGCCGCGGTCGGCCGCGCGTCCTGCTCGCCCAGCAGGCGGGTCCGCAAAAACCAGTCCAGCCAGGCATCGGTGATCGGCGCGTGCCGGTCATAGGCTTGGAGCTGAACGTCGCGGGCCTGAGCGCCGCGTAGCGACAGCATCTTCGAGCCCCGCTCCGAGCCGGTCCAGCGCTCGATCATGGCGCGGGTCATCTCGGGATGGAATTCCAGGCCGTAGACATGCCGGTTGTAGCGGAAAGCCTGGCCGTCGAACGCCTCGTTGCGGGCGAGATGGACCGCATCGCGCGGGATCTCGAAGGTTTCCTTGTGCCATTGGTAGAACACCGTGGGCCCCTCGAGATACGTCTTGCCGGCTTCGGTCGGGTGGATCGTGTGATAGCCGATCTCGACCAGGCCTTCGGGATGGCGGCCGACCTTGGCGCCGAGCACCCGGGCGATCATCTGCGCGCCCAGGCAGATCCCCAACAGCGGCAGGTCTGAGGGCAGGGCGGTCCGCTCCAGCCAGTCGAGTTCGGCGCGGATGCCCGGCATATCACAGTCGTTGGCGCTCTGCGGCCCGCCGAACACCACGCAGGCAGTGTAGGTCGCCAGCTCGCAGGGTAGCGGGTCGCCGAGATTCGGGCAGCGCCGATCGAGCGTGCAGCCGTGCTCTTCCAACAACTCGCCGACACGACCCGGCGTGGAATGCGCCTGATGCACGACGATCAGGATCTTTCTCGGGGCAGTCTTGCTTGCAGTCGTAGTGGTCATGGAGTGCGTGGACCGGCTCGTTTGGCGCAGTGAATCCGACTGGATAGCGCGCGATTCTTGAAAACCCATTGCTGGCCGAAGCAAGAAATGTGCCTCGCCCCTCCCCGACGCAAGTCTCCCCACGACACGCCGCATGTCAAGCCAGCCGCAGGCTCGACCGCCCTTCCTCCGAGCTCAATCCCGAAGCTCAGCCCACACCGGCACCGACCAGTAACCAGCCGCGCCCCCTGCGTTCGGCGCGGCGTGAAGCAGTTCGAAAGAGAGCGAGGAGGCGGAGCGCCTCCGCTCACTGGGGCTTGAAGGTGGTGCGAATCTGCTCCATCGCCTCGACCAGGCTGTCACGCATCATGCCGCGGCCGATCTCGTGGCGCATGCCGCTCATGAAGCCGGCGACCTGATCGCTCGCGGTCCGGTTGCCATAGAAAATCACCGTGCCGCCCTCGACCGGCAGGGCGCCGGCGGCAGCCTGCAAGTCGTTGAACGAGTGGCTGGCATAAAGGTCGCGTGACAGCACGACCA
Organism: uncultured Alphaproteobacteria bacterium; assembly: GCA_963731495.1. Classification (GTDB taxonomy): domain Bacteria; phylum Pseudomonadota; class Alphaproteobacteria; order Geminicoccales; family Geminicoccaceae; genus DASUGG01. The sequence continues at coordinate 116,151 of CAVSVZ010000025.1, read as the reverse complement.
GAAGGTCGGGATGCTGCTGCACCATGCGATGGGTCAAGATGTAGACCGGGCGGTCGTCGGCCACCTGCTCGGTCCAGAAGAACTGGTTCTTGGCGTCGGCCACGGGCTGGTTCGGATAGGCGAGGAATGCCTGGTACAGGTCGGGCACGGCTTGTTGCACCAGCTTGGATGCTTCGGCCGCCGCTTTCAGATCGTCCGCCGCGCTTGAGGTGTCACCGTCGCCGCGGTCATAAGGCGCGATGCCGGCGAGGCCGCTCTTCAGATAGGCCTGCGTGCGCGCTGCCAGCATCTGACGCCAGGCGGCGTTGACCGCGTCTGCCGCGCCGGCATCGCCTGCGCCGTATTGCTCACCCAGCTTCTGGAACACCGCGATCTCGTCCGCCGAGAGATTGAAGTCGGAGCCGGGCTCGACCTCCAAAAGCTTCTCGACCTCGTCCGCATCGAGGGTGATGGCAGCAAACGCAGCCTCAGAGACCTGCGCCGGGTCGATCTCGCCGTAGGCCTGGATCGCCTTGTTGGTGCTGAGCGTGGTTCCCTCGAGCACGCTGTCGGCGATCTGGTCGAGGCTGGCCGGCACCATGAGCGCGAGCGCCACGGCGAGCTGCTTCTCGGTCAACTCGGTAATCTCGGTGGATACGATCTCGCCGGCCTTGAGCTTGGCCTGCTCTTCGGCGCTGAGGCCCATGGCCTTGGCGATCTGCTCGGCCGACAGGGTTTGCGCAGCGACAGGCGCCGCGGACGTCATCAACAAGGCGACGGCAAGGCTCGAGATCACAGTACGCATGACAACCTCCCCACTCACGCAATCACTGGATTCGCAACAGCCGCGTGACGGGTAGCAATAGGCTGATGCGTGCGACAACCGCAAGATGGCGCCTTGTCGCGTGGCGTGGCCGAGCCGCGAGCAGGCGCGTGACGCGCATAGCGCCGGACTCTGTCGGCCGAATCCAGATGCGTTGCAAGCCTCGGGCGACGCTGGCACCACTCAAGAATTGAAGCATTCAGGTACGACCTAGCAATACAGATAGAGAATCCTACGAAAACTGATAAATTGACAAGCGATCTAGACTGGTGATCAATATCATCTCTTCCAATCGTTCGGAGGACAAGCGAGCGGTCTGTAGTTGTCGTCCGAGTGGATACTTCGAAGGAGCCGCCGGGTTTGGACGTCGCGTGGTCGCCCCCGGAACGCATCCGATGGTCACGAAGACTGCACGCAACATCAGCCATACCAGCAAGAAGGGGACATCAGATGACACGCATCGCGAGCCTGTTGGCGATCCCGTTGGCAATCGTGCTCATGCTCGGCATGGCGGGCGGAGCCGACGCCAGGGGCAAGTACAACAAGCACAAGAAGCCGCGCCAGACCTGTGAGACGCGGATTTTCCAGGGCGAGGATACGGCCTGCTTCCGAGGCGATGGCTTGGGGACGTTTCTTTTCGAGAAAGAGGTGCTCGATCCCCTCCTCGATGGCGAAGAACAAGCCGATGGCATCACGCTCGAGCGTGACGCCTGCGGGTGTCAGCTGTTGCGGCGATACGACTTCATCTGCGCCCCTCATGGAGGTGCCGTGATCGGCAGTGTAGACCGCCGTGGCCGGTGAATCCGCGGCGAGCTTCTGTCGGAGAAGGGTGAGCAGGTCAAGTTCATCGCGAAGAGAATTGACGTGGGGACTTGCCTGAAATAGCGCACTGCGGCGGGACTGCCAGCGGCTCGCTTCCAGAACGGGGCATGCCCGCCATTGCCCCGCCCGCGCGGCGAATGGGATCGGCCTGGCTAACCCTGTCCACAAGATGCGCCGGCTGATCTGGCTGTCAGCCGGCGCTCGCGTGGGTCTAGTCGAGCTTGTCCCAGAGCCGCTCGACCAGGTCGGCGATGGTCTTCAGATTGCGGTCGACGATTTCCTTGGCCTCCTGGACCTGGGTCTCGTGGTACTGGCGGACTGGATCGTCGGCGTTGGTGGCATAGGCGGCATCGATCGCGGTGGTGATGTCGCCATCGAGGAGGTTGATGCAGGTCGCGATCGCCCCGACCTTCTGGCTTTCGTCAAACGCCCACGGTCGGACGCTCGAGGTGCCGCCCATCCGGTCACCGGAAGATACCACGGTGATGATCTTGAGGTTGACCACCTCCGCCATGGCGCCCGGGTGAGGATGCCCAACAGCTCGCTTTGAGACTTGGGCGACCGGACGGCACGACCTCTGTGGCCCCGCCGGCTGCGGGTCGTGGGTGGGCCGACTTGTTTCGTCGCCTGGTATGGCCATGGCTCACTTCCCTTGTGTGGCTGAGGCGTTTCGGAGTATATTCCTATATTGCGTTTCTTGCCAACGGCCGCCCCTACGCTTCACCCCACTGCGCCCTGAGCCCGTAGCGGGGTTTGCGGCTCGCCCTGATCCTGGCCCTCTGCGCAGATGGCGTGCCAGCTCCTCGGGCCGCGAACAGCGTAGCTGGCCCATCAAATGCGTGAGCTCCCCGCGCAGGAGATCGATGGTGTGCTCGCCGCCGGCGCGGCCCAAAGCCCCGACGCCATAGATGAAGGCGCGCCCGACCAGTACGCCCTCGGCGCCCTTGGCCAGCATGCGCCCGATGTCGGCGCCGGATTCGACGCCGCTGTCGGCCAGCACCGTGAGCCGATCGCCCACCGCAGCACGGATCTGCGGCAGCACCTCGACCGGCGAGCGCGACGCATCGAGCTGACGGCCGCCGTGATTGGACACCACGATGCCGTCGGCGCCGAGCTGCCGCGCCAGCTCGGCCTCGCGCTCGGTCTCGATGCCCTTGAGCACCAGCGCGCCTTGCCAGCGATCACGGATCCGGGCCAGCAACTCACGGCTGAAGCCACCGGTCAGCGTCGTTTTGATGAAGGTGCTGCTGGTGCCCACGTCGACGTTCGCTGGCATGTAGGGCCGCATCGATTGGAACTGCGGGACGCCGGCACGCAGCATGGTCCACGCCCATCGCGGCCGGGCCGCGATCTGCAGCAGCGTGAGCAGACCGACGCGCGGCGGCACCGACAGACCATTGCGCAGGTCGCGTGGCCGCCAGGCGCCCGACCGGAACGTCGATCGTGACCAGCAGCACGCGGCAGCCCACCGCCGCCGCGCGATCGAGCAGATCGTCTCAAATCTTCGGGTCCTTCGGCGTGTACAGCTGGAACCAGAAGCACTCGCCGGCGAGCTCGGCGGCGCGCTCGATCGACGTCGTGGCGACCGTGCTCAGACAGAACGGGATGTTCGCTTTGGCCGCGGCTTCGGCCAGGATCTCGGCGACCCGCGGCCACATCAGGCCGCCGAGGCCGACCGGCGCCACCGCCGAACGGTGCGTCGTAACGCCGGCCGAACAGCGTCACGGACAGATCGGGCTCCGCGCAGTCGTCCAGATAGCGCGGCTCCATGACGATCTCGTCGAGCGCCTTCCGATTGCGCTCGAGCGCGATCTCCTGGTTGCAGCCGCCCTCCAGATAGTCGAAGGCAAATCGCGGGATCCGTCGTTCGGCGCGCCTTTTCAGATCGTCGAACGACGCGGCGCGCGCCAACAAGGATGCAGGCATTCTTGATTCCGCTGTTTGGCCTTCATCTTGGCGCTGCCTGCCAGACAGCAGGGCGCCGGCAGATCCGCGGCCGGCCCGCCTGCGATCAGAAGACATTCCTGATCGGGTAGACGTGAACGAGGTACAGATAGAAGAAGGCGAGCGAGATGGTCAAGATGATCACGCCGAGCACCGGCGAGCGCACCTTGACCTCGCGCAGCGACAGGCTGAGCTCGGTCTCTTCCGCGGGTGCTCCGGCCCCGTCGCCCCGCCGCCGCAAGCCGCTGTGGAACTGGATCGCCGCGAAGTAGATCCCGGCCAGGACCAGCAACAGCACGATGAAGAAGATGATCTTGGTCGACAGGGACTGCCAGGCGAACACGCCCAGGCGGTGTTCGTAGCCGGCCTTGCGATACGCGTAGTAGGCCTGGAGCGCGGCCTGGTAGGCTTCGGTGGTCTCGGGCGACGCCGACGCCGGATCCGGCGCGTCCGGGAAGGCGAGGTCGGTCTCGCGCGGACCTGCGGCGGCGCCCGGATCGAAGTCCTCCAACCGCTGGCGCAGCTGCGCGCCTCGGACGGGTCCTGTGCCGCCTGCTGGGCTGTGGACGGGGCCGATGCTCGCGATCCAGAGCAGCGCGAGCCCCATGACCACGGTCGCGCGACCCATCGTCACGGGGCGACCAGCCAGTTGACCGCTTCAGTGCGCGCTTCAATCTGCTGATAGACCGTCCGGTCCGTTCCCTCGCGCTCCAGATAGTTCTGGATCGACTGCTCGTCATTGCCGACCAGGGTTCGCATGATGTTGAGCAGCCGCTCGTTCTCGGCATCCAGCCAGTTGGCGTGGGTCGAATCGGGCGGTGCGGTCGGCGGCGTCGGCGGCTGGGCGTTCTGGTACAGCATGGTGCTGCTGGTGCCGTCCGGGCGTGTGATCGTCTCGCCGCCGCCGAACAGGTGGCGGATCGTGCCGTCCGGATAGTGCAGCTCGACCGTGCCATCCGGCTGGATGCGCCGCTCGACCGCGCCGCTCTCTCCCGCCTCGCCGGGCGGGGTCAGCACCTGCGGCGGTTGCGCCTGCTCCAGCTGGGCCTGAGGCATCCTTTGCAGAGGCAGCCGTGGTTGAAGCTGGGCCAGACGAATGACCGGCGGCAACGCAGCGCCTGGCTGCGACCAGGTCTTGGCGAAGCTGAACTGGCGCTTCAGGAAGGCTTCGCCGCCGCCGACATACATCGCGACCTCGATCTGGTTGGTCGAAAAGATCGCGGGCGCGCCTTGCTTCGTGCCGAGCCTCACCTGCGTGCGATGCTGGCCCCGCTCGACCCGTCCGGGCCGATAGCCATAGTGCTGAGAGGTCTCGCCGTCCTGGGCCATGACCGCCGAGATTGCCACCTTGCTGCCCCGGTCACCGTCGTAGGTGTAGACCACGGTGAGCACCACCTCGTTGGTGCTCTCCGAGGCGATCGTGACGCTCTCGATCCGATTCTCGGCGTGGCCCGGGCCGGCGACCACGACAAGCCCGAGCGCAAGGATGGTTCCTGAAATCACCGAGCTGATCGCTGCCATGGCGCGCACTCCGGTTGGCGGGTGCACAGTCTGCCATCAATGCTAGGTTATTCAAGGGAGCTGCTTCACAACCGGAGGCTGCTGATGTAGGCGCTGTGCTCGAGGGCACGGGCACGGTATTGTTTTTGGGAACGCGCCAGATGATGGCTTTGATCCTGGTGATGATGATGGTGTCAGGGCAGTCCCAGGCGATCCTGAGGGTCGGCACGACCGGTGACTACCCGCCTGTCACCTACCGCGATCCTCAGACCGGCCGATTCAGCGGGCAGGACATCGCGCTGATCGAGGCCTTCGCCCAGGACCAGGGCTTTCGTCTGGAGATGGTCCTGACGACCTGGCCGACCCTGGTTCAGGACCTGATGGCCGGAAAATTTCAGGTCGCTGTCGGCGGCATCTCCGACACCGACCGGCGCGAATCCGAGGCGCTGGTCTCCGAACCGATCGGGCGCACGGGCAAGGTTGCGCTGGTGCGTTGCGGTGAGGAGGCGCGATACGGCTCGATCGAGGCGATCGATCGGCGCGAGACGACCGTGGTCGAGGATCATGGGGGAACCAATGAGCAGTTCGCGCTTGCGCACATCAAGCAGGCAGTGCTGGTCCTTGTGCCCGACAACCAGATGCCGTTCGCGTATTTGCTGGATCGCAAGGCCGACGTGATGTTCACCGATTCGATCGAGGCGATCTGGCGGCAGCAGACGACGCAGGGGCTTTGCGCGGTACGCCCGGACGCAGCCGTACACACGGGTCGATAAGGTGTTCCTGTTCCGCAAAGGAGAAGGCGCGCTGCGCGACCGGTTCGACCGATGGTTCGCCGCCCGATCCCGCAATCCGGGCTGATCCTCACATGGCCGCAGCCTGCGGTTCCGGTGCGCCGACCTGTGCGACCGTCGGGCCGTCGCCCGCGATCGTGGTGCGCCGCATGTCGCGCACCTCCTCGGTCTCGCGGTAGCGGCGCGCGCGGTGCATGGTCTGGCGGTTGTCCCAGATCACCAGGTCGTGCTGGCGCCACTGGTGGGCATAGACGAACTGCCGCTGGGTCGCATGCTCGCTCAGGTCGCGCAGGAACGCGCGCGCCTCGGGCATCGGCCAGCCGACGATGGTGCCGGCATGCGAGGCCAGGAACAGGGACTTTCTGCGGGTGACCGGATGGCTGCGCACCAGGCGCTGGCGGACCGGCGCGAACGCCGCCTTCTCGTCCTCCTCGAAGTCGGCAAAGCCCAGGATGCCGCGCGAGTAGATCAGGGAGTGCTCGCAGACCAGATCCTCGATCTCGGCCTTGGTCTCGTCGTCGAGCGCATCGTAGGCCGCGCGCATGTCGGCGAACTCGGTATTGCCGCCGGTCCTGGGGATCGCGCGCGCCGAGAGCAGGGAGTACTTGGCCGGGACCGCGCGAAACGAGCTGTCGGAGTGCCACAGCTGGTTGCCGAGATTGAACATCCGGCGCCGGTCGTCGCGCTGAAAGATCCGGTTGTCGCGATCGAGATTGGAGATGTCGGCGAGCTCGACCGACAGCCGGCGCTCCTCGGCCTTGGTGATGTTGCTGTTCACCGCCAGCTCGATCTCGCCGAAGTTACGGCTGAATGCGACCTGCTGCTCATCGGTCAGCGGCTGGTCGTGGAACACCAGCACGGCATAGCGATCCATGCCGGCCTCGATCGCCGCGACCTCGTCGGCGCTGAGCGGCTGGCGCAGGTCGACGCCGCTGACCTCGCCGACGAACAGCGGATGCAACGGGCGAATGCTGACGGTCATCTCCAAGCCTCCCTGGTCGAGCCTCACCGATCATAGCAACGATGCCCGCCCAGGGGGAGACCGACGCCTCAGGCGACATCGGGGCTCTTGGCGCCCGGCACCGGCTCGGCCAACGGTTCGCGCCGTGGCTGGAGGTGCAGGACGATCGGCGCGGCGACGTAGATCGACGAGAAGGTGCCGATGAACACGCCCCAGATCATCGCGATCGTGAAGCCGCGCACCACCGGCCCGCCGACCGCGAGCAGGGCGAGCAGGGCGAGCAGGGTGGTGAACGAGGTCATGGTCGTGCGGGCGAGGGTCTCGTTGATCGAGCGGTCGATCAGATCGGCCAGCGGCATCGCCTTGTAGCGCCGCAGGTTCTCGCGGATCCGGTCGTAGATCACCACCGTGTCGTTGATCGAGTAACCGATGATGGTCAGCAGCGCGGCGACCGAGGTCAGATTGAACTCCATCCCGAACAGCGCATACAGCCCGACGGTCGAGACGGCATCGTGGATCAGGGCGACCACGCCGCCGAGGCCGAACTGCCATTCGAAGCGGAACCACACGTAGACCAGGATCGCGATCACGGCGAAGCCCAGCGCCTTGGCGCCGGCCCAGATCAGATCGGCGCTCACCTTGGGCCCGACCAGCTCGACCCGCCGGTAGCTGATGTCATCGCCGAACTGCTTGGCCAGCGATGCCTTGATCTGGTCGATCGCAGCAAGCTGCGCTGGCTCGCCGCCCTCCTGGTGTTGCATCCGGATCAGGATGTCTGACGGCGCGCCGAACTCCTGCAGCGCGACCTCGCCCAGGCCCAGCGCGTCGAGCGAGGCGCGCATCGATGCGAGATCTGGAGCCCGCGGCAGGCCAACTTCGATCAGCACGCCGCCTTGAAAGTCGATGCCGAGATTGAGGCCCCGCGTCGGCAGCAGGACCAGGGTGAGCACCATGAGCGCCCCGGAGAAGGCGTAGGCCCAGTACTGATAGCGGATGAAGTGCAGCCGCGGCTGATCGGGGATCAGGCGGAATCCTCGGAACAAGGACATGGCGATGTGCCCTCGAAAGCCGCGCGCTCACGCGATACCGCGGCGCACGGCGGGTGATGCGACCGACCCGCGGGCCGGCATCAGATCTCGACCTGACTGCCGACCTCGACCACACGATCGGGCGGTAGCTTGAAGAACCTGGTGGCGTCGAGCGCGCTGTTTGCCAGCTCGATGAACAGCTGCTCGCGCCAGCGAGGCAGATCCGGCCTGGCGGAGGGAATATAGGTCTCGCGGCTGAGGAAGAACGAGGTCTCCATCATGCTGAGCTCGGGCGGGCCGAGCTGGCATGGCATCAGCACGTCGGGCACGTCCGGGCTTTCCATGAAGCCGTAGCGGACCAGCACGCGATGGACGTTGCCGCCCAGATGCTCGACCTGGACGCGCTCGCAGTCCGGGACGCGTGGCACGCCCTCGGTGACCACCCTCAGCAGCACGACGCGCTCGTGCAGCACCTTGTTGTGCTTGAGGTTGTGCAGCAGCGCGCGCGGCACGACGTCGAGATTGTTGGTCAGGAACACCGCGGTGCCGGGCACGCGTGCAGGCGGGATGCGGGTCAGGCGGGCGAGAAACGGAGGCAGCTGCGGCGCGTTTCGGTAGAGGCGATCGAACATCGCGCGTCGGCCCGTGCGCCAGGTCGAGATCAGCAGGAACGCACCTGCAGCCAGCAGGATGGGAAACCAGCCGCCCTGGGGGATCTTGATGGCGTTGGCGCCGAGAAAGGCGAGATCGACCGCCAGCAACGATCCGAACGCCAAGATGGCGAGGCAGGGCCGCCAGCGCCACAGCATCCACGCGACGCCGAATGCCAACACCACATCAATCAGCATCGCGCCGACCACGGCGATGCCGTAGGCGCCAGCCAGATCGCTCGACGAGCCGAACCCGACCACGACCGCGACCACACCCGCCAGCAGCAGCCAGTTGATCCGCGGCAGGTACACCTGGCCGATCGTCTCCTCCGAGGTGTGGCGGACCTGGAGGCGCGGCAGATAGCCCAGCTGAACGGCTTGATGGGTCAGGGAGAAGACGCCGGAGATCACCGCCTGCGAGGCAATGATGGTGGCTGCGGTCGCGAGCACGACCATAGGATAGCAGCGCCCAGGGAGGCGCCAGATGATAGAACGGGTTGGCCAGCGCCGTCGGATCGCGCAGCAGCAGCGCACCCTGGCCGCAGTAATTGAGGAACAGCGCTGGCAGGACGAAGCCGAGCCAGGCGAGCCGGATCGGCTTGCGGCCGAAATGGCCCATGTCGGCGTACAGCGCTTCGGCGCCGGTGACGGCGAGAACGACCGCGCCGAGCGCGACGAACGCCTGCCAATGATGATGCCCGAAAAGGGCGACGGCATGGGCCGGGTTCAAGGCACGCAGAACCGACGGATTGGCCATGATCTGGAGAAGGCCAAGGCAGGCCAGGACGGCGAACCACAGGCACATGATCGGGCCGAACAGCACGCCCACGCCGCCGGTGCCGCGCTGCTGCAGCAGGAAGAGCCCGGTCAGGATCGCGACCGCGGCCGGCACGACATAGGGCTCGAACCCCGGCGTCGCGACATTCAGGCCTTCGACCGCGCTCAGCACCGAGATCGCCGGCGTCAGGACGCCATCTCCATAGAAAAGAGATGCGCCGATCATGGCCAACAGGATCGCCGCGCGCTGTCGGCGGGCGCCGGGGCGCACACCACGCTGGATCAGGCTCGCCAGGGCCAGGACGCCACCTTGCCCCTGGTTGTCGGCGCGCATGATCACGGCGACATATTTGATCGTGACGACCAGGAGCAGCGCCCAGAAGATCAGAGAGAGCACCCCGAGAACTGCCGGCTCGCCGAGCGGCAGGCCGCTGCGTGCGCCGAACGCCTCCCGCAAGGTGTAGAGCGGGCTGGTGCCGATATCGCCGAACACGACGCCCATGGCGCCGATCGTCAGGCCGGCAAGCCGACCGCCGCCGGTGCGGTCCGGCACACGGGAGGAGGCGGCGGTGTCCGCGCCGCTGTGCCGGAAGCAGCTTCTCGCGATGGTATGCATGGCAGCGTTTTGAGGCGACGCGCAGCGCGCGACTCCCGGGCCTTGCCGGCGCGGCAAGCGACCGGCCCGGTCGGCCATTGCTGGAGCGGACGCACGTAGGCCGCTGTTCTTGAATCCCTAGCTTGGCAAGACCGGCTTCTACTTGGGCGGCCGGCCGAGTGCTGAAAAGGCCGACGGCATTATTTGGGGCCGAAATTTTTCCGATTTTTTTGGCGGTAGATCCGTGGCAGCAGGGAATAAAGCTTTGACTTCGGTGTTTTGCGTCGCAAGTTTTCGCCGGAAGGCAGCCCGGCCGGTTTCTTGGATCATCCTAGACGAAAAAAATATTGGCAAGTGGCCGGCGAGGGACTCCCAGGCGGCTTCTCGCCACACCATGTAAACGTTCCGGAGCAGACAAGCGACGTCGCAAGGTCGCAGCCCCAGGATCGCCGGCTTGTCGTGCAGCAGTCATGGGAGATGGCAGCATGTTGGCGGTCGGCAGTGTCGTGCTTGGTACCGGTATCCTCCTTGCTGGCCTGTTGGCCGTGCTCTTTCGTCATCCGAGGGCGCCGCGGTGGACCAGGCCGGAGGCGGTAGCGTTCCTCATCCTGGTTCCGGTCAGCGCCATGATCAGCCTCGGTTCAGGCGGAACGGTCTTCGGCCTCTATGGTGTCCTGGCCGGGTGGACCGATCCGCGCCAGCTTGTGGCGCTGGTGGCACTGCCCGTCGTGCTGGTTCTGGTCTGGCATGGCCTGGGAATCCATCGGCGCCTGCGTGCGAACGCCCTGGCGACCGCGGGCGAGACCGCCAGCGTGATCCCGTTGGCCGACATCGGGCTTGCAGGTTCGGTCGACGTGCCGCCGGATGCGCCCGTCCCAGGCAAGCTCCCGCGTCGCCCGAAGCGCGAGGCCGCGTGATCGTTGCAGGCTTTCGCAGTGGCGCCGAAGGCCACGGCGTTCCAGATCCCGAGGCGATGATCCGTCGCCAGCGACGATAGCTTGCTTTTCCAGACGGGCATTGCCAAACGCCTTGCGCTACCCTTCGGAACGTTGAGGATCGGCCGCATGATCGGCTGCCTTGCGACAGCGAGCTTTGGCTCGTCAACGATCCTCGAGAGTGCCAAGGGCCACCATGGTTGTCCTGCTGGGGCTGTAAGGCGCAGGGTGGGACGATGACGTCGCCCTCGCGCATGTTGCAGGAAGCGCTCGAGGCGCCGGCGCGGCTGGAGGAGCAGCTCGCGGCCGACGGCGAGCTGTACGCGAAGCTCGTCGCCCGGCTTCGCGGCGCACCGCCACCATTCGCCTTCACGATTGCACGCGGCAGCTCCGATCATGCCGCGAGCTATGCGGGAAACCTGATCCAGCGCCATCTCGGCCGGATCACGGCCTCGCTCTCGCCATCTCTTTGGACGCGTGCTCAGGCGCAGCTCGAGGTCGAGGGGGCACTGGCGCTTGCGGTCTCGCAGTCGGGCAGTGGCCCCGACGTGGTCGAGACCACGCGGATGGCGCGCGATCGCGGCGCCTGTACCGTGGCGATCGTCAACCAGGCCTCCTCGCCCCTGGCCGCCGCGGCCGAGCATGTCCTGCCCTGTCGCGCCGGCCCGGAAACCGCCATCGCGGCGACCAAGTCCATGCTGGCGAGCCTTTTGGTGATCGCCCGGCTGGTCGCGCAATGGGCGGACGCCGATGCTCTTTGGACAGCACTTGCGCGCATGCCGGAGGCGGTCCGCCGTGCCCAAGCGATGTCATGGGGGCCAGCGCTCGTGACGCACCTGGGGCAGGCACAGGCGTGCTTCGTGATCAGCCGCGGGCCCGGCCTCGCGATCGCGCAGGAGATCGCGCTCAAGCTGCAGGAGCTCGCCGGCCTGCCGGCCCTGGCGTTCTCCTCGGCCGAGTTCCAGCACGGGCCCAAGGCCCTGCTGAGCACGCAGCATCCGGTGCTGCTGCTGCCGGCCGCCGGCTGGATCGGCCCGGAGGTCGATCGCCTGTGGGACGAGGTCGGGCGCGATTCCGCACAGCTCGCCTGCGTCGGCGTGACGCCGGGCCTGGCAGCGCCCCATCCGGTCCACCCCGACCTCGACCCGATCCTGGCGCTGGCCGCGTTCCATCCGGCCCTGGACGCGCTGACCCGGGCGCGCGGTCTCGATCCCGATCAGCCGCCCGGGCTTAGCAAGGTCACCAAGACCCTGTGATGCCGATCGGCGTCGTACGCTACAGCCGTGAGCTCTGCCGATAGAAGGGTTGGTGGGCGGCGGCATCGAAGTAGTGCTCGTAGAACCTGGTCACATGCGGCAGCAGTGCCTTGGCGAGGCCGCGGCGCTCGACCTCCTCGTCGGACAGCGCCCGCTGCAGGTTTTGGTGCAGCCTGGCCAGCGCCGCCGCGCGGTCGACGCGAGTGAAGCGGCCGTCCTCGTAAATCACCTCACCAGCGCACATCACCACGTCGACGCCATCGGTCTTGGCGCGCTGGATCACGGCGTCGAGCACCTGGGTCTCGGGGGCGAGATAGGGGTAGGCGAGCTTGTCCCAGTCGATCAGGACCAGATCGGCTGCCTTGCCCACCTCGAGTGTGCCGATCCGGCCGTTGTAGGGCGTGGTCGCCGCGCCGCCCGAGGTGGCCATACGCAGCACCTGGGCCATGGTCGGCACGCTGTCGTCGGCGCCGGGCGTGCGGTGCGCGCGCAGCACCATGCGCATCTCCTGCAGCATGTCGCGGTCGTCGTTGATGCCGGCCTCGTCCATGCCCATGGCCACGTTCACGCCCATCGCTTCCCAGTGGTTGAGGGCGCCGACGCCGGAGCGCAGCCGGAAGTTCGAGCTGCAGTTGTGGCAGATGTTGGTGCCGGATTCGGCGACCCGCTCGATGTCGGACTCGTTCAGCCAGACGCCGTGGCCGAGCGTCATCCGCTGCCCGAGCATGCCGAAGCGGTCGATGTGCTCGAGCGCCGTGCCGCCGCCGCGCCGCCTGGCGTACTCCTTCTGGTAGGCGGTCTCGACCAGGTGCATGTGCATCGGTGCGTCGTATTTCTCGGAGTATTCCGCCAGCCGCCCGAGCGCCTCATCCGAGCACCAGTGCAGATTGGCGGGCGCAAGCTGGATCGCGACCCGCTCCTTGTTGTGGTGACGCTCGTGCAGGTGCTCGAACATCGCCATGAAGTCGTCGAGGTCCATGCCGAAGCGCGCGAAATGGCGCTGCATCGGCGGGTGCAGGTCCTCCGGCAGCAGCTTGATGAACTGCTGGTCATCCATGTAGACGAGCCGGTTCTGATCGCGCAGCGCGAAGCTGTAGGACACCCGCATGCCGATGTCCTCATAGGCGCGAATGACCTCGTCGGCGCCGGCCGCGACCTGAGGCAGCTTGCCCGGGATCCAGCCGTGGATGTGCTGCACGGTGGTGACGCCCGAGCTGATCATCTCGAACGCGGAGTAGAGCGTGTCGAGGTAGAGATCGACGGCGCGGCAGACCAGGCGCGTGACGAACCACAGCTCCAGCGGCATGTCGGGCGAGCCGAGCTGGACCGGCGTGAGGCCGACGTGGTGATGGCCGTTGACGAAGCCCGGCATGACCACCTGATGGCCGTTACCGATCACCGGCACGTCGGGATTACCGGCCTTGATCTCGGCATAAGCGCCGATCGCCGTGATGATGCCGTCCTGCTCGAGGATGGCGCCGTCATCGATCACCTCGGCGTGGTGGCGATCGATGGCGCGGGTGATCAGATGGCGGCTGCGGACGATCGAAGGCACGGGCGGCCCCTCCCAGGGCTTATCATTCGGCGGCGGCGAGCATGGCTTCCTGCTCGGCGAAGGCGCGATCGACCTCGGCGCTCAAAAGGTCGGTCAGCTGCATGCGCAGCTTCTGGCATTGAGGATCGAACGGGTCGCGCGGTCGCGGCAGCTCGATCGGCACGATCTCCTTGATCCGGCCCGGCCGCGCGGTGAACACGGCGACCCGGTCGGCAAGTGCTATCGCCTCGTCGATGTGGTGGGTGACGAACAGCACCGACGCATCGCTGTCGCGCCACACATCGAGCAGAAAGTCCTGCATCTTGGCGCGGGTCTGGACATCGAGCGCGGCAAACGGCTCGTCCATCAGCAGCACTTTGGGCTGCATGGCCAGGGCGCGGGCAACGGCGACGCGCTGGCGCATGCCGCCCGACAGCTCGTCGGGTCGCTTGTCGATCGCGTCCGACAGGCCGACCCGGGCCAGCACGTCGCGCGCGATCTGCTTGCGCCGCTCCGCGCTCTCGCCCCGGATCGACAGGCCGAAGGTGACGTTCTGCCAGACGGTGAGCCACGGGAACAGCGAGGTCTCCTGGAAGATCAGGCTGCGATCGGGCGCCGGTGCCTCGATCACCTCGCCGAACGAGCGCAGCTCGCCCGAGGTTGCGTGCTCGAGCCCGGCGACCAGATAGAGCAGGGTGCTCTTGCCGCAGCCGGACGGCCCGAGCAGGACCACGAACTCGCCGTCGGTGACCTGCAGGTCGATCCCTTTCAGGGCCTCATGCGCCCGAGCGGTGCCCTGGGCCCAGATCTTGCCGACGCCAAAGCAGGCGACGGCCGCTTGCCGGTGATCGTTCATGCGGCGAGCGCCCCCTGACCCTTGGGAACCCAGTAGAGAAGCTTTCCCTGCAACATGCGCAGGCCGTAGTCGAAGGCGAAGCCGGTGATGCCGATCAGCACGATGGTGAAGAACACCAGGCCGGGATTGAAGGTGTTGCGGGCGAGCATGATCACCTGGCCGCGGCCGTAGCCGACGCCGGTCGCCTCGGCGATCAGCACCACCATCCAGGCGCCGAACAGGTTGAGGCGCAGGACCACCAGCAGGCCGGGCAGGATCGCCGGCAGGATCACGCGGGTGTAGATCTGCTTCTTGCTGGCACCCATGGTGCGCGCGACGTTGATGTAGTTCTTGTTGACGCTGTCGATCTGGGTGATCGTTGCCAGGGTCATGGTGAAAAACAGGGCGATGAACACCATGAAGATGGCCGGCGCGTCGCCGATGCCGAACAGGAAGATCGCGACCGGCAGCCAGGCGACCGGCGAGACCGGCGCCAGCAGGGTGATGGTCGGCAAGGTCAGCTTCTCGAGCAGGCCATAGTAGCGGATCATGATGCCGACGCTGATGCTGGCGATCGACGCCAGGGCCAGGCCCGACAAGACGCGCATGGTCGACGAGAGGATGGTGATCACCACCGCCATCCCGGGACTAGGGCCGGCATTGGGATCGGTGCCGATCTCCCAGCGCTGCGCGGTGTTGAAGAACTTGGCCTGCTGGGCGATGTCGCTCATGAACACATGCGGCGGCGGCAGCAGCTTGGGATCGGCCAGGCCGACCAGCCACAGGACCTCCCAGATTGCCGCGAACATGCTGACCGAGATCACGGTCCAGGCGACCTGGGGCGCATAGTGACGCCACAGCTCCATGAAGCGGGACGAGGCGCCGGCAGGCGAGGTCGGAGCCCCGCCTGCGCGCTTGCCCGTGGGGGCGAGCGAGGTCGCCATGGGCTCAGCTCGACTTGTATTTGAGCTGGTCGTAGATCTCCGGGTTCTCGGCGATCACCTCCTCGAGCAGGCTCCAGTCGATCGCGTCGGCCCCGGGCTTCTTCTTGATGTAGCCCATCTCGACCAGCGAATCGGTGCGGCCCAGGATGAAGTCGGTCTGGGCGCGCTGATCGACCACCGGCGGCTGCTTGGTGCTGCCGATCAAGGCGTTTTCCATCGAGGTCTTGTAGTAGGTGCCGACCACCTCGTTCAGCACCTGCTGGGTGTCCTGCTCGAAGGCGAGCTGGCTCTTCATCATCGCCTTGATCAGCGCCTTGAGCGCGTCGGGGTTCTCGGCCATCAGGGATTCGCGCGCGCACAGCACGCAGTCGGTATAGCCGGGCCCGTACAGGTCCGTGCCGTCGGACAGCATGTGGCTGCCGGCGACGTCGTTGAGGAGCCCGCTGGCGTAGGGCTCGATCGTGCAGATCCAGTCGAGCGCGCCGGCCTTGAAGGCTTCCACGGCTTCCGGCGTGTTGCCCATGTAGCGGACATTGACCTCGTCGAAGCCCACGCCGTTGGCCTTCAGGTAGTCGTAGGGCAGGACCTCCAGCGTATCGAGCTGGAACGTGCCAAGAGGCTTGCCCTTGAGCTTGTCGGCCGAGTCGAGGCCCGGCTGGCTCACGATCACGCAGCCCTCGATGCCGCCGCCGGCCACGATCTTGACCGGGGCGCCGGCGTCGTAGAGCGCCATGAAGCTGGTGTAGGGCAGCACGCAGACATCGACCAGGCCGGCGCCGAGGAACGTGACATGCTCGGCGAAGGTGGGCGTGTTGACGAACTCGAGGATGACGCCGTCCTCCTTGGCGGTCTGGCGGGCATGGCTGAGGAACAAAGCGAGGTTGCAGAAGCCGGTGCCATGGGTCGACTTGATGGTCGTGTCGGCATGGGCGGTGCCGAACAGGCCGCCCGACAGGCCGATCACGACCGTGCCCGCAGCGCTGCGCTTGAGCAGATCCCGGCGATTGATGCTTACCCTGGAGAAATCGGGCACGTTGCGGTTCCCGTGATGGTCGCACATCATGGTTCCCCTCAGAGCTGTCTGAGTGAGGCCCGGGCTCCGGGTGGTCCTTGGCGTCCGGGCCAACATTTCCGATTGTAAGCAAACGCCGTGCCAATGACAGCACCTGCAGGCCGGTCAGCTCACATCGGAGAACAGGCGTCCCCAGCCTCGCACGCGGTTCGGTGAGACGCCGGCGAGCGCAAGCGACTTCCACACCGCGGTTGCGACCGTGTCGTAGATTGGGACGCCCAGCTCGGCCTCCAGGGACGCGACCAGAGGTGCACCGCGCATGTTGGTGCAAAAGACCGTGATGGCATCCGGCCTGGCGGCTGCGACCTCGCGGCACAGCCGGGCGATCAGCGCCTCGCCGTATTCGGAAAACG
The DNA here is from genome assembly GCA_963731495.1 of uncultured Alphaproteobacteria bacterium. Classification (GTDB taxonomy): domain Bacteria; phylum Pseudomonadota; class Alphaproteobacteria; order Geminicoccales; family Geminicoccaceae; genus DASUGG01. The sequence continues at coordinate 99,352 of CAVSVZ010000025.1, read as the reverse complement.
AGAAGTTGTCGCGCTCGCCCAGATGGCGCTCGGCCACGCAGGCGAAGCCGGAGCCTGCGTAGTTCGCGATGATCGCCTGCTGGATCTCGTCGATATAGGGCGTGACCAGTCCGAACCGCTCGACGCCGGTTTGCTCGAAGATCTCGTTCAATGCCAGGACCGACGAACAGGCGGCGATGCCGGTCCGCTCGGTGATCGCGGCGCAAAGCCGGCGATCGCTCTCGAAGCCGAGCCATCCGGCGGACGTGCCGTTCCAGCAGATGCTGTCGACCTTGGCATCGGCGAGCAGCTCACTGGCGGCCAGCATGGGCTCCATCTCGAACTGACCGAGCGCGCCCTGGCCGAGCGAGATCTCCTTCACGCGAAAGCGACCGAAATGGGCGCTCACATCGGGCAGGCCGGCCAGCATCGCGCTGGTGATCGGCTCCAGCACCGTATTCGAGGACGGGGTGAGCATGCCGAGCAGATGGCGCTGGCCGACCGCGTCGCTCATGGAGCCTTCCCGCGAGGAGATGCCTGTGCCTTGATCAGGCGTTGGATGCGCGCCGCCGTCGCATCGGTCACGGCGCGGATCAGGCCGATCTGCTCGTCCGTGAAATGGGGCTTGTAGTATTTGGGCGCTTCGACCCGTGCCGCCTGCTCGCGGCGCTTGGTCGCGGCGACCTCGAGCCCGCAATGCCGGTACAGACGGGCCAGGGTCGCATCCGGCTCGGCGCACAGATCGTCATAGTGGATCACCAGCGTCTGCTCCGCCACGGCCGGGTCGCGCTCGATCAGGTCGGCGACGAAGCCGTAGGCGGACGCCCAGTAAAGTGCCTGGCCCTCGACCTCCCGGCCCGCCTGCCACAAGGCCTGGATTCGCTGCACCATCTCATCGTCGCCGAAATGAATCGGCCGGCGATCGAGCCCGAACTCGAAATGGCCGGAGCGGCGCATATGGTCGAGGATCTTGGGATCGCGCGTCTCCTCGGCACAAAACAGCTTATGCTGCTTGATCAGCGATGCGATGTGGCCGACCGGATCGCGCACCGGCACGACGAAGCGTGCGTCCGGGAACAGCTTTCGCAAAAAGCCCAGGCGGCTGATGTTGTAGTTGCCCTTGGCGAGATAGCGCTTGCCTTGCCTGACCAGCAGGAGCTTGCGGATGTGGTCGCGATAGAAGGCCTCGAACGCCGGCGCGCTGTCCCGATCGCTCAGGACGTTGCTGACCGCCGGATCGTGACCGTCAGCGAAGAACGCCATCCAGAGCACTTCCTCCATGGCCTCCGGGCTCTCAGGGGTGACGTCGATGCCGTCCTTGTGCGCGCGCTCGACCGGCTCACTCTTGCCGCCACTCGCGCGGTCGACGAACCAGTTCCACCAGACCGGAATCGGGATCAGGGGAAAATCCCGATACTGATGCGTCGCGACGTCCGGGTGCGCAGCCATGAGCTCGAGCAGGATGGTGCTGCCCGAGCGCGCCAGCCCGGTCACGTAGATCGGTCGGTCGATGGTCTGATCGGCGAGCTGATCGGCGGCCCAGTCCGCCTCCCATCGACCGAGCCGGAGCAGGAAATCGGGATAGCGCTCGGCCAGCGTGCTGAGAAAGTGGATCGAGCGAGGTACCTGCATGGGCGGCGTTTCCGGGTTCTTCGATGGCGACGATGTCGCGCCGCGACTGTCGCAAGTCCAGCTGCTCCGAGAGCATGATCGCTCTGCCGATCGATCAGTTCCGATCGTGCGGCTCGAAGGCGTGATGCGCAAGATCGCCCGTGTAGCGCTTGGGAAGAGGATGCGCGTAGCCTCCGACCTTGGAGGTCCGAAGGCCAAGGCCCACCACGGCCTCGATGAGCTTGACCGCGGCGCCGACGCCGTCGATCACCGGGAACGCCGGTTCGTCGGCTGAGCGCCGCCGCGAGGTCGGCCATGCCGGCGCAGCCGAGGATGACGGCTTCGGCGCGGTCCTCCTCGATCGCGCGCACGACCTCCGCATGGATCTTGCGCGAGCGCTTCGGACGCGTCGTCCTCCAGGGCCAGCACCGGGATCGCGGCGGCGCGGACCTTGCGCACGCGCCGCTCCATGCCGTAGCGGTGCGCCAGCTCCTCGATCACCGGAATCGAGCGGGGCAGGGTGGTCACCACCGAGAAGCCATGGGCGATGATCGACGCGAACGATCATCGCGGCCTCGCAGATGCCGACCACCGGCCCGGTCGCGATCTCGCGACAGGCGCCGATGCCCGGATCGTCGAAGCAGGCCACGACGAAGCCGTCGTAGCCTTCGGCCTCGCCCCGTCGGACGCACTGCAGCAGGCCCGGCAGGCAGAACGCGCCGTCGTAGTGGCCCTCGACCGAGACCGGGCCATGGCCCGGATCGACCGCAGTGATCTCGGTGCCTGCGGCGCCGCGGCCGCGCGCGCCGCCGCGCCGATCTTCTCGGTCATCGAGGCGGTGGTGTTGGGATTGACGACCAGAATGCGCATCGATGCTCTGCCTAGACGCCCTTGCCGGCATCGGAGCCGTGGCGCGCGCGGCGCCACTGTAGCAGGAGCGCCGTCGATCAGGCAGATCGAAATCACCGCAATCGAGAGCGCCGTGGTCAGCGTGCCCAGCGCATAGATCACGGGCGTGGTGGCATTGGTCTGCATCGCCTGCAGCTCGAGCGGCAGCGTGTTGAGCGCGCCGACCGACTGCGAGGTGCGCGCCAGCTCGTCATAGGACAGGGTGAAGCCGAACAGCGCGACGCCGATCAGGCTCGGCGCCACGATCGGCAGCACGACGTGGCGGATCGTCTGGTAGCCGCTGGCGCCGAGGTCGCGCGCCGCCTCCTCGTAGGCGGGATTGAAGCGGTTGAACACGGCGAACATGATCAAGCAGGCCGAACGGCAGGGTCCAGGTCAGGTGCGCGCCGAGCGCCGAGCTGAACCAGTTGCGCTCCCAGCCCATCAGCTCGAACACCCGCGCCGATGCCGAGGCTCACCACCACCGAGGGCATGATCAGCCCGGCGACCACGACGTAGAACAGCAGCGTGCCGCCGGCGAAGCGATGGCGGAAGGCGAGCCCGGCCAGGAACGAGCACACCACGGTCAGCACCAGCACGATCAGGCCGAGCTTCAAGGAGCGGTCGAACGAGCCCCAGATGTCGCCGATCGACTGCGGCCGGAACAGATCGGCGAACCAGTGCACCGAGACGCCGCGCATCGGGAACACCAGGCCGCCGCTCGGGCCCCTGGAACGACAGGATCACGATGGTGGCGATCGGTCCGTAGAGGAACAGCACGAACAGCGCGAAGATCGCCGCCAGGACATAGAAGCTGCGCGGCCGTGGCCTCGCCCGACATGCTAGAGCTCCTTGCGGATGTCGACGATCCGCATCAGCGCGACGATCATCAGGATCACCACGCCCAGCAGCACGATCGCGTCGGCGGCCGCCGGCGGGAACTGGAGGTAGGACAGCTCGGTCCAGATCGCCTTGCCGATCGAGGCGATCTGGCCGCCGCCCAGCACGTTCACGGTCACGAAGTCGCCCATCACGATGGTCAGCACGAAGATCGAGCCGATCGCGATGCCGGGCTTGCACAGCGGCAGGATCACGTTGTCAAGCGTCTGCCAGCCGCTGGCGCCGGCGTCGTAGGCAGCCTCGATCAGGCTGCGATCGATCCGCATCATCGAGTTGAAGATCGGCACGATCATGAACAGCGTGTAGAGGTGCACGAAGCCCAGGATCACCGAGAAATCGGAATACAGCAGCCACTCCTGCGGCTGGTCGACGAGGCCGAGCGTCCAGCAGGGCCCGGTTGACCAGCCCGTTGCGGCCGAGCAGCGGGATCCAGGAGATCATCCGGATCACGTTCGAGGTCCAGAACGGGATCGTGCACAGCAGGAACAGAGCGATCTGCATGGTCAGCGTCCTGACGTGGAAGGCCAGGAAGTAGGCGATGGTGAAGCCGAGCACGAGGGTGATCGCCCAGACGATCACGCAGAACTTCAGCGTGCTCAGGTAGGTCCGATAGGTGGCCTCGGACGAGAACACGTCGTCGTAGTTCTGGAACGTGAAGTCGGGGATCAGGATCTGGTAGGCCTGGTAGTCGAAGAAGCTGACCACCACCACCAGGCCTATCGGCATGAGGAAGAAGACACAGGAAGACCAGCGCCAGGGGCGCTGCCTGCAGATAGGGGATCAGGCGGCGCTTGCATCGGCATCAGCATCCGGCGGCCTCGGGAGGTCCAGGGGCCGCCTGGCCAAGCCGCCCTAGGCCGCGATGAACTCGTTCCACTTGCGGACCATGTAGCGGTCCTCGTCCATCACCGTGTTCCAGACCGCGACCGAGCCCATGCGCTCCCAGTACGAGCCGCCGTCGCGGATCTCGCCGGGCTCGGCGATCTTCTCGCCGGTCGGGCTGACCACCGCCTTGGCGGCCGGCTCGCCCAGCATCCAGTAGCCCCACTCCCAGGGCTCCATGTTCGCCTGGGCGGTCTCGAGCACCGCGGTGTAGTAGCCCTGGCGGTTCAGGAAGGCGCCGGCCCAGCCGGTCAGGTACCAGTTGATGAACTCGTAGCAGGCATCGAGCATCTTGCCGTCGACATGGGTCGGGATGCCGAGGCCGGCGGCCCAGGCGCGATAGCCCTCCTGCAGCGGCTGGTAGACGCAGGGAATGCCCTGCTGGCGCACCTTGGTGACCGCCGGCGACCACATCGACTGGATCACCACCTCGCCCGAGGCCATCAGGTTGACGAACTCGTTGAACTCCTTCCAGAACGCGCGGAACTGGCCGTCCTGCTTGGCGGCGGTCAGGCACCGCCATGGTCGCGTCGATCTCCTCCTTGGTCATGTTGCCCATGTCGCCATAGGTGATCTCGCCCATGGCCTGGCAGACCATGCCGGCATCCATGATGCCGATCGCGGGGATGTTGAGGATCGCCGTGCGGCCCTTGAACTCGGGGTTCAGGAGCTCGGCCCAGCTCTGGATCGGGCGATCGATCAGATCGGGCCGGATGCCGAGCGTATCGGCGTTGTAGACCGTGGGGATCAGGGTCATGAAATCGGTCGGGGTCTCGGAGAACTCGGTCGACTTCGGCGCCGGTCAGGTAGCTCACCTTGATCGGCGCGATGCCGATGCGCGAGGTCTTGGTGCCGTCCGGCAGCTCGCCCTTGGTGAAGATCGGCACGATCTGGTCGTAGTTCTTGACCTTCGAGATATCCATGCCGCGCAGATTGCCCGACGGCACGATCTTCTTGAGCATCCAGTACTCGCTGTCGAGCAGGTCGAACGAGCTCGGCTGCGTCACCGCGCGCTTGACCACGTCGTCCGAGGTCAGCGTGGTGTACTGGATCTCGATGCCGGTATCGGCCTTGCACTGCTCGGACAGCTCGCGAAACGCGTTCACGCCGGTGCCGGCATAGCGGATCGTGATCGGGTCGGCGGCGTGGATCGCGGGAAAGCCGTCGATCAGGCCGCTGCCCAAGGCGAGACCGGCAGTAGCGGCCGTGCCCTTGAGTACCTGGCGCCGCGACACGCTCTTCGCCGCTGTGCTCGTGCTCGATGTCTTGATGGTCATCCGCTTCCTCCACTCCTGGGGTCATTCGAGGCTCTCAGTCCAACAGATGGACGTCGGCGACGTCCCAGCTCAGATCGGCCCGGTCCCCGACCGCGACCGGGTGGTCGAAGAACCGGCCCTCGGCCATGGTGACCGAGAAGGCGTCGACGCCGCCGGCGCTCAGGCGCAACGCCACCACGGCGCCCTGGTACTCGACCGAGGTCACGGTGCCCTGCATGCGATTGCTGGTGTCCGGTCGGCTGACCTCGGCGCCGACCGCGCGCAGCTGCTCGATCGCGGGCCGCAGGCCGATCTTGTCGGCGCGCAAGGCAAAGGTGATCGTGCTGCCCGGACTGGCGTCGCGGCGCGGGATGACGAAGCGCTCGCCTGACGGTGCGCGCAGCAGCGCATGGGCGCCGTCGACGCGCTCCAAGGTCCCGCTCAGGACGTTGTGGCCGCCGATGAAGCGCGCGACGAAGGCGCTCTCGGGCCGGTTGTAGACGTCGCGCGGCGCGCCGGTCTGCTCGATCAGGCCGTTGTTCATCACCACCACCAGATCGGACAGCGCCATCGCTTCCTCCTGGCTGTGGGTGACGTGCACGAAGCTGATGCCGAGCTCGGTCTGCAGGCGCTTGAGCTCCTCGCGCATGCGCACGCGCAGGAACGGATCGAGCGCCGAGAGCGGCTCGTCCAGCAGCAGGACGCTCGGATTGGTGATCAGCGCGCGCGCCAGCGCGACCCGTTGCTGCTGGCCGCCCGAGAGCTGCGCCGGCTGTCGCTGGGCATAGGGCGCCATGTGCACCAGCTCGAGCAGCTCCAACGCCCTGGCACGACGCTCGGTCTTGCCGACGCCGCGCATCTTGAGGCTGAACGCGACGTTGTCGACGCAGCTCAGATGCGGGAACAGGGCATAGTTCTGAAACATCATGGCGGTGCCGCGACGCGCCGGCGGCAGGTCGTTCATGACCCGATCGCCGACCAGAATGTCGCCGCCGCTGAGCTGCTCATGGCCGGCAATCAGGCGCAGGGTCGTGGTCTTGCCGCAGCCGGACGGCCCGAGCAGGCAGCAATAGCTGCCGCCGGTGATCTTGAGGTCGATGCCGTCGACCGCCGTGGTCGCGCCGTAGCGCTTGACCACGCCGATCAGCTCGACATCGGCAGCTTCGAGCCATGCCCGACCGTTCGTTCCCCATTGCGCCCAATTTATAAGCAATTGCCATGCCACGGGGCAGAGCAACAGCCGGCCACCTTGCCCCAGCCGAGCACCTCGCGCAATCGCATCGCAACGGCCCTTACCGGCTTGCTAGTCGTCGGCTGCGGCCGGCATGACCTGGCCGAACTGCTTGCCGCCGTCGCGCAGATAGGCCTCCTCCTCGACGGTGCTTGCCCGGCCGAGCGCGGCATTGCGATGCGGGAACCGGCCGAAGCGGCGCACGATCTCCGCGTGCTCGACCGCGTGGCTGAGCTTGTCGCGCAGCTCTTCGGTATCGAACAGCGCGATGCACCGTTCCTGTTCGGCGATGCGCTCGCTGTGCATGAACGGCAGATAGAGAAACAGGCGCGGCTCGACCGGCATCTGGCGATCGAACCCCTCGGCGAGCGCCCGCCTGGCGATCGCGAGTGCCTGCTCATCGGTCGCGAAGGCACGCGCCTGTCCCCGGAACAGCTGGCGCGGCGCCTGATCGAGCAGGATGCACAGGGCGAGGCAGCCCTCAGCGCTCGAGCGCCACGCGTCGAGCTCGCCGGTGGCGGCGCGTTCGTACAGATCGCCGAGGCGTTGCGCGACCGCCTGGTCGAACGTGGCGCTGGGCTTGAACCAATGGGCCTTCGACGGCTCGTCGAACCAGAAGTCCAGCACCTCGCGCACGCCATCGCTCATCCGACACCTCGTCCCGTGTCACGCCGCGTCACTCGGGAGCCGGGCTCTCGATCAGCCAGCGATGGTAGAGGTACCGTTGGATGACGGGCAAGGTGTAGATCGGCAGCTGGGCGGTCGCCACGAACACCAGGAGCTCGAACGAGGCCCGATCGGCGAGCGCCGCCAGCAGCAGGCCGAGATTGCCGCTGCCGCTGCACAGGCCCAGGGTCAGTGCGCCGCGCCGGCCAAGCCAGGCAAAGGCCAGGCTGCCGGCCAGCTGCAGGCTGAGATTGAAGGCGTAGACCGCGAGCGTGCAGGCGAGCACGAACTGCGGCGCGCGCAGCAGCAGCCCGGTCACGCCATCCATGATCGCGATCGCGAACAGCAAGAGGCCCAGCACGGCGAGGCCGTCGAGCGGCTCGGCGTGGCGACTCGCGAAATCGGCCGGCAGCAGCCAGCGCAGCAGCCAGGCGAGCGCCAGCGAGCCGCCGACCACCAGCGCCAGTCGGAGCATCAGATCGCCGAGCGGCACGTCGAGGTCCACGCCCAGCAGATAGAGACCGACCAGCGGCAGGGTGAACGGCATCAAGGCGGTGCTCAGCAACGTCAGCGTGACCGCCAGCGCGGCGTCGAGGCCCAGCATCAGCGCCAGATAGCCGGACGCCATCAGGGGCGGTGCCGCCGCCATCAGCACGAGGCCGCCGTGGATGGCCTCGGGCAGGCCGAGCGGCACCAGCACCAGATGCACCAGCGCCGGCGAGATCACGAGCAGCCACAGCAACGCCGCCAGGGTCCCGCCCGGTCGACCGAGGTGACCCGACAGCCGTCGCCAGTCGATGCGCAGCAGCGCGATCAGGAACGGCGTCAGGATTGCCGGCACCAGCAGGGGCCGCAGCAGAGTTGCGAGCGGCGGCACCAGGAGTCCTACGAACACGCCGAGCGCGATCACCGCGCCACCGTGCCGGCCCAGCCAGCGCAGGCCCGCCAGAGCGCTCACGACAGCCTTTTCACGGTCGGCAAGATCACGGCGGAGCGAGGGTGAACACCTCGGTCGGCGCGTCGCGGCCGCGCAGGCTGTGATCGCCGAGCGAGATGACCGGCAACTCGGGCGGCAGGGCCGTGACCGTCGCCGCGCTCAGCAGCACCGCGACCTCGGCGTCCGGCAGCAGATCGCGGCCGAGGCTCTCCAGGCGGTTGGCGGTGTTCACGGTATCGCCGACCACCGTGTAGTTCATGCGGGTGGCGCTGCCGATATTGCCGACCACCACCGGGCCGCTGTGCACCCCGATGCGAAGGCGGACCGGCTGGTCGCGGCCGGCATTGTCGGCATCGAGGCTGGTGCGGATCGCGCGCGCCGCACGGACCGCGCTTGCGGCGTGATCCGGCTGGTCCTCGGCAGCATTCCAAAGCGCCATCGAGGCGTCGCCGATATATTTGTCGATCGTGCCACCTTCGGCCTCGATGCAGCTGCTGACCAGGGCGAAGTGGTGATTGAGGAAGGTGGCGGTGTCCTCCGCGCTCAGCCGCTCGGTACGGCTGGTGAAGCCTACGATGTCGGTGAACAGCACGGTGACCACGCGGGTCTCCGAGGCCATCGCGGCAGGATTGCCGCGTGCCAGGAGGTGGCGGATCAGATCACGCGGCACGTAGAGGGCAAACGCCTTGAGGCCGCCGACCATGGCGTTGAAGGCGCCCATGGCATCGTCCAGCTCGCGCAGATGCGAGCGCGGCAGGGCGGGCACGCGATCGAGGTCGAAGGCCTGCACGCAGGTTGCGGCGTCCGCGAGTTGCGTGATCGGCGTCCGGATCATGCGCACCACCAAGAAGGCGACGACCATGGTCACGGCGATGCCGACCACGCCGATCACGGTCGCCTGGACCGCGCGGATCAGCTGGCTGCCGATGTCCTCCTCGCGAAAGTAGCTGCCCACCAGCCAGGGCGTGTCGGCGTAGTCCGCCAGCGGCTGGTAGAGGAAGATGTAGTCGTCCTTGCCGAACGGGGTCTGATGGCCGACGCCGATCTCGAGCCTGCGTGCTTGCCATCCCTCGTCCCAGATGCCGAACAGGATCGGATCGCCGACCTCGGTCACCTTGGGCAGTGGCCGATCGGGGCCCAGACCCTCGAAGTCGTAAGCCAGGGCGCGATGGGCAAGGACATAGTCGCGATCGTACAGGATGAAGGCAGTCTGCCCGCTCTCGCTCTCCTGGCTCATGACGAAGGCGGACAGCTCGGATACCGTCAGCGCCGCCACGACCATGCCGAGAAACGCCTCGCGCCGCACCGGCCGGCGCAGATTGAGGACCGTGCCGGCCGCCTCGCTGTAGACCGGCGGGCCCCAGAAGGCCTTGTCGTTGTCGCGTGCCGCTGCGGCCGCCATGGCATCTGCCATCTGCGGGTCGGACTGCCAGCTCTCCAGCTCGCGCTTGATCGTGCCGTCCGGCTCGCGCGACGCCACGATCAGCCAGCCGCGCACGTCGATGAACAGGACGGCGTGGACCTGCCGGGTCGCGGCCAGGCCGGCGGCCAGGATGTCGTACAGGCGTCGCTGGTCGTCCGGATCGAGCAGGCCCTGTTCGATCAGCCCGGCGATGTAGTCGACCTGGGCCTGGGCCGCATCGAGATAGAGACTGGTCGCGGTGGTCAGCGAGCCCAGCAGCAGCCGCGACTTGTCCTCGAGCAGCTCGGTGGTGTTGCGAAACACCGTGTACAAGGTGACGATCAACAGGCCGGTCAGGGTCAGGAACACCAGACCGCCCAACACCAGCCCCTGGAAGGCCGCGATCGACAGCCGCCAGCGGTTCGTGCGCTGCTTGCCAGAAACCCTGAGCATGGCCGACAGGCTACGCGCTCCAAGGTTGACCGACAACGCGCGAACCGGCTGTTGCTCGGCCCGGCGCTCTGCTAGAACCGGCGCGCGATGAACCGTGGCGAGCAGGCGAGCATGATCCCACGCTACACCAGGCCCGAGATGGCCGCGATCTGGACCGACCGACGGCGTCTCGAGCTGTGGCTGGAGGTCGAGCTCCAGGTCGCCGACGCGATGGCGGCGCTCGGCCGGATCCCGGCCGAGGTGGCGCCGCGCCTGCGCCAGGCCGGCGAGCAGCATGCCGCCGCGCCTGATCGATCCCGAGCGGATCGCCGAGATCGAGCGCACCACCCACCACGACGTGATCGCCTTCCTCAGCCACGTCGAGGAGGTGGTCGGCGGCGACGCGCGCTACCTGCATCTCGGACTGACCTCGTCCGACCTGCTCGATACCACCTTCGCGCTGCAGTTGCGCGAGGCGTCGGACCTGCTGCTGGCCGGCATCGATCGGGTGCTCGCCGCGCTCGAGCGCCGGGCGCGCGAGCACCAATGGACGCTCTGCATCGGGCGCACGCACGGCATCCACGCCGAGCCCACCACGTTCGGCGTCAAGCTCGCCGGCTTCTATGCCGAGTTCGCGCGCAACCGCGCGCGGCTGGAGCAGGCGCGCGCCGAAGGTCTCGACCTGCGCGATCTCGGGCGCGGTCGGCACGTTCGCCAATGTCGACGCCGACGGTCGAGGCGAAGGTCGCCGACCGTCTCGGCCTCATGCCGGAGCCGGTCTCGACCCAGGTCATCCCGCGCGACCGGCACGCCGCGTTCTTCGCCACGCTCGGCGTGATCGCCGGCGGCATCGAGCGCCTGGCGACCGAGATCCGCCATCTGCAGCGCACCGAGGTCGGCGAGGTCGGCGAGCCGTTCGGCCGGGCCAGAAGGGCAGCTCGTCGATGCCGCACAAGCGCAACCCGGTGCTCAGCGAGAACCTGACCGGGCTCGCCCGCGCTGGTCCGCGGCGCCGTGATCCCGGCGCTCGAGAACGTCGCGCTCTGGCACGAGCGCGACATCTCGCACTCCTCGGTCGAGCGGGTGATCGGCCCGGACAGCACATCGCGCTCGATTTCGCGCTGCACCGGCTCGCCGGCGTGATCGAGGGCATGGTGGTCGACGCCGGAGCGCATGAGCGCCAATCTGGAGAGCAGCCAGGGGCTGATCCACTCGCAGCAGGTGCTGCTGGCGCTGACCGAGGCCGGGCTCGATCGCCAGGTCGCCTATGGCATCGTGCAGCGGCACGCGATGCGCGCCTGGCAGGAGAAGCGGCCGCTCCTGGACCTGCTGCGCGCCGATCCGGAGGTGCGCGCGCATCTCGACGACCAAGCCCTGACCGCGCTGTTCGATCTCGACCATCACACGAGACACGTGGAGCACATCTTCGAGCGCGTGTTCGGCCGCGATGCGGCGCACTGAGGTGCCGGGCAGCCGGGCGTTGCGCCGCTGGCTGATCGCGCTGTGCCTGCTGCCGGGACTGCCGGCGAGCAGCCAGGCGGCAGCGTTGATCGAGGCGCGGATCAAGGGTGCGCCGGTGCGCCTGGTCGCAGATCGGACAGGCGATCGGGTGCTGATGGAGGCCGGTTCGGTCCGTGCGCTGTTCGACCTGGCCGGTGGCTCGGTCTATGTCAGCGAAGAGGGCAGCACGCGGCGCATCCATGCGCGCTACCGGCCGGGCTACCAGGAGACCGCCCCCTACCACCTGGAGCGGTTCGGCCCGGGCCCGGTGATCGCGGGCTACGTCACCACCTACCACGTGCTGTTCGTCGGCGAGCAGGTCTGTGCCGAGCTGATGGCGGTGGCTGGATGAGCCCGTTCGTCGATCCCGCGCATCCGCGCGCTCGCCATGCTCGACGATCTCGCGCCGACCAGCGAAGATCCGTGCCAAGACATTCCGTTCACGACCTACGCCGCGACCGGCTGGCCGCTGATCGCCGGCAAGATCGACCATCCGACGTTCGAGACCACCAAGATCGCCTTCGACTACAAGCCCCAGCCGGACGCATTGAGCCCGCCCGCGGTCTTCGAAGAAGGCGAACTGCAGGAACTCCGCGAGGTCGCCAAGGCCGCGGGTCTGTAGCACCGGATCGACGACGAAGTCGCCTAGAGATAGTTAAACTCGACCCTCCGATTTTCCGCCCGGCCTTCGGCCGAGCTGTTGGGAGCGATCGGTTTGGTCTCGCCATAGCCCTTGATCTGGAACTTGGCGGCATTCTCGACGCCGAGGTCGACCAGCGCCTTCTTCACGGCGCGCGCGCGGCGCTCCGAGAGCCTATTGTTGTAGTCCATGGCGCCGATTGAATTGGTGTGGCCCTCGATCACGACGGTCCTGCCCTTGGCGTGCTCGGCCAGGATGGTCGCCGCCTTCTTCAGATAAGTCCTGGCCTCGGGCTTGAGGCTGGCACTGTCGAAGCCGAACAGGACATCGGACGGGATGCGGCGTCCCTCCTCGTGCGGCTTGAACGAGACCCGGGTCATCCTCGGCATGCGCGACTTCGGCAGCTTGATTCTGAGTGTCCGGTCGCCGCGGATCCAGAACCGGATGAAGGGGAAGCGTGCATCGCTCTCGCTCATGCCGAGCGTGAACCAGTCCTCGACGATCTGCGCCTGCTGCTCGGGATTATAGCTGCTCCACGATTGGAGATTGTTGATGTCGTATTTGTAAGCGTCGCCCTTGGCCTGATGCCAGCCGGACCTGAACACGTAGGACCAGCGCCAGCTCGCGTGCTCGCCTTGCCAGACATGCACCAGCTCGTGGATGAGCAGCGCCTTGTCCTCTGGCAGCCGGCTCATGCCGTAATAGCCGTCGCCGACATGGAGGATGTAGTTGCCGCTCACCGCTTCCGGCACGGTGAACTTCCGGTCGTCATAGCCGAGGCCATCGGAGATGATCACCCTGGAATAGGGGATGGTTCTTTTGAAACACGCTCTTGGCGATCTCGATCTCCTTGGTCGCCAGATGCCGGAAATTTCTCGGTCTGCGCATTGTTCGAATCCTCCCTCAGGCAGGGTTTGGCGTTCCTGGCATGCGGTCGCAATCCAGACCGCATCCATCGGCCGTCGGCCGTCGGCCGACGCGGTAATGCCCGAGAGCATGCGCAATCGACCTTTCAGCCGTATGTCTAAACCCGCGCTTTAGGGTTTCAGTTGTTTCTCCCTGAAGAAGTATCGGCCGGCGGCTTGGGCGGCCGCTGCCTCAAATCAGCCGCTGGCCCCCGATCGCCGGCAAGATCGATCATCCGACCATCGAGACCACCAAGGGCAAGGAAGTTCCTGAGTAACGACCGGGAGGGGAGGGCCATCGCCGACAGCGACGATTACTACGGCAAGGCCAAGACGCGCCGGGAAGCCTGAGCCGATGGTGCCGACGACAAGGGCCCGCGGCGCTCCCCGCAGGGAACAGCCCGCTGGCACCCATATGACGGGCAGCGGTCAAGTGCTCCACCGATAGGCGACGCGGCTCAGAGCAGCCGCTGGCTTTTGAAGCTCAGGTGCTTGTTCTTGCCGACGATCACATGGTCGTGGACCGTGATGCCTACGGCCGACAGCACTGCGACCACCTGCTTGGTCATGTCGAGATCGGCGCGCGAGGGGGTCGGGTCGCCGCTCGGCGTTACCTGGGGGTCATGCACGGTCGTCGTCAAGAGTGGTGAGGAAATCCTTGAACCACGAACGACCCTTCAGGCCAGCAAAATCGGGGTCTTCTTCGATGTGAGAGCGCGATGGCAATACGCCGCGAGCCTGCGCGGCCAACAGATAGTCCCGAGCTGCATCCTCGCTTCCTTGCAGCGCGTGCCGACAAGCCAGATTGTAGAGTGCGCTTCCTGCACAAAGCTTCTCTGCCTCATTGAGCTTTTTCGGCTGCCGAGTTCAGCAAGTGTGATCGCCGTTCGCCGCTCCTCATTTGAGCCTGATGCAGCAGCGCGACGCCCCAGTTGTTGAGGGCCTCGTGGTAGTCAGGCTTGATGTTGAGGGCCTCGTGGTAGTCAGGCTTGATGTTGAGGGCGACGCAAAATTTTTCGTAGGCGAGCTTGAAGAGGCGATCGGCCTCGTCGCCGGCCTTGGTCTTCGCCTGGTCGGCAATTGTGTGACCCCAGTTGCTGAGTGCCTCGTGCCCGTCGGGCTTGATGTCGAGGGCGGCCTGATACTTCTCGCCGGCGAGCTTGAAGAGGCGATCGGCGTCGTCGCCGCGCTTGGTTTTCGCTTGGTTCGCAAGCGCGACGCCCCAGTTGCTGAGGGCCTCGTGGTAGTCGGGCTTGATGTCGAGGGCGGCCTGGTACTTCTCTCCGGCGAGCTTGAACAGGCGATCGGCGTCGTCGCCGCGCTTGGTTTTGGCGTGGGCCTGGAGCGCGTTGCCTTGAGCGATGCGCGACCAAGCGATCGCTTCTCGTCGGATTGGCGATCTCTCTCCTTCGTCGAGAGCTTCGACCTCATCGTACTTGCCTGCCATTAGGAGAGCGATAGCCGCGAGATCGGAAACATCGATCGAGGCGCCTGCTTCGCTTCCAGCAGCCGTGGTGGCTGCCTCAAACGAGACTTTCGCTCGCTCTATCAGGCCTCGTGGCTTTTCGAGGATATCAATATCGGCCTCTCCATCAGGCAGTGGGAACGGCGTCAGGGTATCGAGCGATTGCTCCAAATGGCTAAATGGACGCGCAACGAAACCCGGCGGAAAGCACTCAAGCCGCTGCGCCAGCTCGACGAAAAAGCGGTCCGCATCGAAGCCGCGGACATAGAACGCACCCCTCCCGTCGCCGAGCAGTTGCTTCCGAACATGCTCAGCCCGCTCGTTGTCCTTGTAGCCAATCCAGTAAAGGCCGTAGTCGAAATTCGCTACTCGGGCGAGGTGGTCGAAGACTGGATCGTTCTCCCCGCTGTAGCCAGCGACGACCCAGATACGGCCCCGACCGGCGTCGTCGAACAAAGGGCCGAGCCTCTTAGCATGCTCATTGCAATCTTCCTCCGTGTTCATCAAGACAAACCCCGTCCGCTGCCCATGGAGATGAAATACTGCCACGTCCGGAACCTGATCCGGCTTCAGGAGCTGCGATGCGGCGAAATCGTAGACCGCCGGGAATACCCCCATCATTGCGCATGCCCGGACGACCAAGGGGTCGAAGTTTGTCGTCAGTACACGATCGACGTAGCCTGCTGCCATCAGCTGCGCGATAGCGATGTGTCCCCAGTTGATCTTGGCGCTGTCGACCTCGCGCGCGATGAGGTCTCGCTGCATTCCCGGGGTTAATTGAGCCATGCAGCGTGGGTAGGTCTTAGAATCCGCTCGGCTATACGCGTCCGGGAAGTCCTTTTGGATGATCTGCACAAAGCCCATCGCGGTGGGGATTCCGGCGGAGACGGAGCACCCAGCACCGATCAGCAGGTACATTTTCGATTGGACTTCTTTCCAAATCGAAGCGTGTGTACGACGTCCTCGAGGCGGCGATCCATGGACATCCCGGCAATGACAGTGGGACCCAGCCCCGCACCCTACATTGGAAGGAATGATCGAGGAACCTTCAAATCAAGCGCTGGCTTTTGAAGCTGGTGTGCTTGTTCTTGCCGATGATGACGTGGTCGTGGACCGTGATGCCCACGGCCGATAGGGCGGTGACCACCTGCTTGGTCATGTCGAGATCGGCGCGCGAGGGGGTCGGATCGCCGCTCGGGTGGTTGTGCACCATGATGATCGCCGAGGCCGCCAGCTCGAGCGCGCGCTTGACGATCTCGCGCGGATAGAGCGGCGTGTGGTCGACCGTGCCGCGCTGCTGCACCTCGTCCTTGATCAGGATGTTCTTGCGGTCGAGGAACATCACCCGAAACTGCTCGATCGGCTCGTGCCCCAGCGTCACCTGGAGATAGTCGAGAAGCGCTGACCAGGAGCTGATCACCGGGCGGTCCTGGATCTGCTCGCGCAGCACGCGCTGCAAGAGCTCGGTCACCAGCTTGAACAGCACCTCGGTCTCGCGGCGGCGCCACAGGCGCACGATCTCCCAGCGGCCGTCCTGATCGTCCTCGAAGGCGCGCCAGCGCTCGCCTACCTCGGAGCGCAGCTCGGGGTTCTGGCGCTCGCGCTCGTAGGCATCGCCCAGGCGCCAGGCGGCGTAGCCGTCGATCGCCGGATCGTCGCGGCGCAGGTCGTGGAACTCGACCAGCTGGCCGGGTGCTGCCTTCAGCGCCGCGCCGAGATTGCCGTAGCGTGCCAGCAGCTCCTTGGCGAGCGGCTTGGTGTCCTTGATGTCGATGGAAAAGAACAGCAGGAGCTCGAGCAGCTCGTAGTCGGGCAGGGACGTCGAGCCCGCTTCCAGAAAGCGCTGGCGCAGCCGGTTGCGATGGCCCGACTGCTGTACGCTGCGGCGGCGTCGGGTGAACGAGGCCCCCTCGGCTTCATAGGGCACCGGCGCGTCGGCGAGGCCGGGCGTGCCCTCGCCCGGCAACGCAGCCGCCAGTCGTTCGATCGGCTCGCTGGACTCGAACACCCAGCTTTGCCGGCGCTGGCTCCAGCGGCCACCGCAGCCTTTCAGCAGCTCGCGATGCGCGAAGGTGTTGCCGGAGACCAGATACGCCGTGCCGTCGCCTGCGGCGTCGTCGCCGGTCTCCCTCAGCTCCAGGCCGACCCGGCGCAGGGCGTCCAGCAGGCTCGGCTCGAGAAGGGGTCGCTGCCCGTCCATGGCAGCGTTTTATACACTACAAGTAAAGTTTGCTCTACATGTAAGCTACCTCGAGTAGAGTGAGGCCGTCCCCAGAACGGGTGATCCGGCCATCGGCGAGGCCGCTGGGAGCCGGATCGGACGGATGCGATCGCGTTCCAACGATTCGTTAACGCTTGCCCATTCATGAATCTTTTGGATGGTCCATGTGACCGTGGGAATCTGTGCCCGCGACGCCAGCCGGACGACGGATGTCGACGAGGGCGGCGGGCCCGGGTGCGATTTTCCCAGGCGTTGTGCGGGTGTCGGGTTCGATCGGTGGTTCGGACGAAGCCGGGGCGCGATCATCTGGCGCAGGCTTGCGGGCGACATCGCGCGCCGGCGCGGGGGCGGCCGACGGTGTGGCGGGATCGGGCACCGGCAGCGTCGTGCCCGAGGCTGCGTCGATGCACGAATCGTCAGCATTGCCGCGGATTTCCGGTTCGTTCGGTCGCTCGCCTAGCGCGTGCGCTGCCTCGCGCGTCGTTTCCTGCGCCGCCTCGGCCTGCAGCGCCTTGAGGGTGCGCAGCGTGCGGAACACCTCGGCCTGGGCGGCGGCGCGATAGCGCAGCAGCGTGTCGAAGGCGCGGCGCCAGGGCTAGAAAGGGGTTGGGGCCCCTTTCCCCAACCAGCCCTGGCGCCCATTGCCGTCCTTGATCAGAGCCAGCCCGAGGTCGCCGTCGTCGACGAACAGGCCCTCCATCTGGCGGTCGAACAGCTCGGCCTCGATCTGATCGGCCCGCTCGAGCCGCCAGGCCGCGCGCACGATCCGGCCCGCGAAAAAGCCCTGCAGCGCGTCCTGCGGTGACAGGCTGTCGAGCATCGCCGCCTCGAACGCGGCGAACTCTTGCGGGTCCTCGTCGCCGACCACGGCGAAGGTTTCGGCACGCAGCCCGTGCTTGAGCGCGTTCTGCGCCGAGCGTTGCTTGCCTTCGGGCGTCTTCGGGCCCCGCGACTTGGCGCCATTGCGCCGGCTGGCCTCGGCGCGCGCCGGGCTCAACAGGGCGGAGAGCGTGGCGGTGACGTTCTGCGCGGCCACGCGCTGCGTGGCCTTCGGTCTGGACATAGGGAACCGTCCTCGAATGTGAAGGAGACTCCGGGCGACCACCCGGTGGGTCAATTGTATACGAATATAGGAATAACTACCAGGTACGCAAATCGGCGGCGACAACGCTCCTAAGCGTCACGTTCAGCCCAAGCTACTTCGGATGGACATTCAACCGGCTTTGGTCTCGGCTTGGTGCCGCGGGGCGGGCGCGAGCAGGCTTCGCATGCCGGCCGGGCTGAACAGGCGACCGACGGTCAGGCCCTGGACGATGATCGAGAACGCCACGACCGCATAGGTCATGTAGAGAACCAAGGGCTGCTCGGGGCTCTGCGGCAAAGACAGCGCCATGGCCAGGGCGAGCCCGCCGCGCAGCCCTCCCCAGGTCAAGAGGTTGGCGAGGCCGACCAGCCTGCCGCGCAGCTCGTGGGTGACGGTGAGCACGGCAAGCGGCAGATAGACGCTGATCCAGCGCGCGATCAGGCAGATCAGGACGGCGATCGGGGCCGGTCCGAAGCTCGGCCATTCGAGCAACACGACATGGAGACCGATCAGGACGAACAGCATCGCGTTCAACGCACCATCGATCGCCTGCCAGAAGGTCTCGAACCGGACGCGGGGTCCTCGTCGCGCCCGAGGCAAGGTGAAGTTGCCGAACACCAGGCCCGTGACCACCATGGCAATCGGTCCCGAGACCTCGAGATAGGTGGCAAGTCCGTAACCCAGGGCGACCACCGCCAGCGAGATCAGGACGTGGGTGCTGTATTCCTTGGCCCCGACCGCCATGCGGTGCATCGTGAACGCGGCGACCAGACCCAGCACCACACCACCAACGACCTCACGGAGGAACAGGATCAGCGCGCCGGACGCGGTCGCCTCCTGCGCGCCGGTCGCGATCGCCAGCGCCATGGTGAACAGCACCACGCCGACGCCGTCGTTGAACAGGGATTCGCCATTGACGATCGCGCCAAGGCGTCTGGGCAGGCCCACCCGACCGAGGATCGCAAGTGCTGCGATCGGGTCGGTCGGCGAGATCAGGGCGCCGAACACGAAGGCATAGGCTAGGCTGATCCCGAAGCCGAGGCCGGCGAGCACGAGCCAGGACAGGAGCCCGATCGTGAGGCAGGCGATGATCGTCCCGCCGATCGCAAGCGAGAGGATCAGCCATCCCTCCTCCTCGAGCGCCTGCAGCTTCACGTTGATGCTGCCGGCAAACAGCATGAAGCAGAGCACGCCTTCGAGCAGAACGTGGCTGAGGTTCAGGCTCCTGACAAAATCCTGCTCGGCGCTGAGATGAGCGCCAAGTCCGAACGCGTCCAGGATGGCGATCAGCCCGCTCAGGATCAGTGCCTGCAGCATCAGCCCGATGCTCTGCTCGAGATGCAGGAAGCGGTCGTTCGCCCATGCGAACAGGGCCGCCAGGCCGAACAGGATCGCGATGGTCGTGAACGCGTCCATCAGGGCCTCCTCCGCGAGCCCGTCGTCATCGGCGGTTGCCGTATTGCTCCTCGACCGCCTGCGTCAGCGCGCGGGTCGCGATGGCGACGACGATACCGACATAGAGGATGCCGATCATCGCGATCACGACACTGATGATCCGTCCAAGCTGTGTGGTCGGAACGATGTCGCCGTAGCCCACCGTCATGCCGGTGATCAGCGTGAAATAGAGAGCGTTTGCCAGCGTCCAGCCTTCGGCGAGCGCCATCCCCACGGTGCAGCCGAGCAACCCGGCCAGCAGGACCAGAAGCACGCCACGGGTGAAGTGGAGCAGCCTGAAGAAGTGCCGGGCAAAGCGGAGGAACTCTTTCATTCCGGTCTCAGGAGCGTTGCTGGAGTGAACAGGAACGACCGGCAAATTCCGCTCTTGACCGGCACCACCGGTCGTTTGACCTGGCGACGCGCCGACGTCAAGACCGCGTGCTCAGTGATGAAAACCGCTTGCCTCATCGGCAGTCATCGGCGTGGTGATCTGGCCGACCACCACCGCGCCGGAGGCGGTGGCTCCACCTTCTAACCAAGCTACCCGAGATGGCTTCCAGCTGCACGAATGCTAGCTCTGGGCCTGCTCACGCGGGGCGTCGGGAAGGAGATCCGTGCTTCGAATCAATCGGGGTAGCTGTAACCCATTGCCATGCATTGCATCTTGTCCTCCCAGAACCGCGGATTGTGACATGGGTCGTCGGGATCGCTTGGCCGGTTATAATCGGATGCGCCGCTTGTATCATTGGATCGGCCCCTTGCATCGCAGGCGGCGGGCCCACCAATGGGGCCGGCGAGCAGCTCATGGTTCAACCAGTATTGACCAGGCGGGACCACCCCACAGACGGCCTGAAGCTGAGCCAGCTCAGCGTGCACGATTTCACGACCGTTGACCAACACACCGGTATTGCCGTTGGACGCGTTCCGGCGCAGGGGGCCTCCGATCTGCATAAACGGCTGTGCCTGATCGACGTAGCCGCGACCTTCGATGCCCCAGAACCCCGAGACTGGATCGTACCAGTAGCGACCGGGCGCCAGTTGGATGCCATAGGCGACTGCTTGCTGCATCGTGAGCGGTTGACCGTTGACGACGATCCCGGTCTGCTGGGCCAGCGCGCTGCCCGTTGTAACGCCAAGGGCGAGTATTGCGGCGAAGGCAGTGCGTCGCAGAACAAACATTGTCTCCTCCACTTGTGATGCAGAACATTAGCCTTATGCATGGCGTCCCAGAAGTGACCTGCTTCACACCATTTCGCGTTGTACTGGTGTCGCTTTCAGCGCTTCGCGCGACGTATCCATTCGGCGATCGCACTATCGAGGGTGAAGCGTGGCCGGTAGCCGAAGCGCTTCCTGGTGCGCTCGGTGCGGCTTGGTGCATGAACGTTGGGTCGCGGGGCTGTGCGCTACGTCACGATCGTGATCGGGACACCCACGTCCTCGACTTCACCGACGGCGGTCTGAAACGGACAGCCGAGCAGGGCGAAGGTCTGGCGGTTCCACTCGATGTCGGGAGCGCGCGCCTACCCGGCCGGGTGGTGCAGACCGGCGGGCGAGAGGGTGAACACCTCGCAGCCGGTCTCGGTCACGCCCACGGTGTGCTCGAACTGGGCGGATGGCTGGCGATCGCGCGTGATCACGGTCCAGCCGTCCTTCTTCAGCTTGACCTGCCAGGTGCCGAGATTGACCATCGGCTCGATGGTAAAAATCATGCCGGCGCGCAGCACCAGGCCCTCGCCCGGCTTGCCGAAATGCAGCACGCTCGGCGCGTCGTGGAACACCCGGCCGATGCCGTGGCCGCAATAGTCGCGCACCACCGAGCAGCGCTCGGCCTCGACATAGCTCTGGATCGCGTGGCCGACATCGCCCAGCGTGGCGCCCGCGCGCACCGCATGGATGCCCTGCCACAGGCCCTCGAAGGTCACCCGGCACAGGCGGCGGGATTTCAGTGGCGGCGTGCCGCGCAAAGAACATCCGGCTGGTATCGCCGTACCAGCCCTCGAAGATCACCGTGACGTCGATGTTGAGGATGTCGCCGTCCAGCAGCCGGCGCTCGCCCGGGATGCCGTGGCAGACCTCGTGATTGATCGAGGTGCAGATCGACTTCGGGTAGCCGCGGTAGTTGAGCGGCGCCGGTACCGCGCCGTGGTCATGGATGAACTCGTGGCACAGGCGGTCCAGCTCGCCCGTGCTGACGCCCGGCACCACGTGCCCGGTGATCATGTCGAGCGCGCTCGCCGCGAGCTGTCCTGCCCGATGCATGCTGGCGAAGGCCGCTGCGTCGTGCAGCGGTACCGACGTGTCCTGGGCGCCGAACGCGTCGGCTTTGACCAATTCCTGCATCTGCACTCTCGACGTTCAAACCAAGGCTACAAGATCGGCAGAGGTGCTGCCACCTCGATCCGATCCAGTCCGATCGTGCACGCCCGGCAAAGCCCCTCGACCCCGCCCGCCAGGGCCTCGCGAAACGCGCCGGCATAGACGGGGTCGATGTCCCCGGCCACGGCGAACGCCGCACAGTCGGTGCGCTGTACCACATACAGCAGCACCGCGCGCGCGCCCGCTGCGACCTGACGGCGCAGCGCCTCCAGGTGCCTGGCACCCCGGGCTGTCACACAATCCGGGAACTCGGCCAGGACGGCACGTCTAAGATGTACGTTCTTCACCTCGACATAACAATCCGGCCGATCGGGGCCGCTCAGCAGGAAGTCGATCCGCGAGCTGTGGTCGTAGCGCACCTCGCGCCGGATCTCGCGATAGCCGGCCAGCTCCTCGATCCGCCCGGCGCGGATCGCCTCCTCGACCAGGCGGTTGGGACGCATGGCGTTGATCCCCACCAGGCCGCCATCGGCCTCGACCAGCTCGAGCGTCAAGGGCAGCTTGCGCAACGGGTTGGGGCTCTCCGACAGCCAGACCCGCGAGCCCGGCTCATCGAGGCCCAGCATGCGGCCGGGATTGGGGCAATGCACCGTGACGTCGCCGCCGGCATCGAGCGCGACGTCGGCCAGGAACCGTTTGTAGCGACGAATCAGGCGCCCGGGGATCAAGGGGTGCGGCCAGCGCATGCCGACACTCTAAAGCACGTTCCGCTTGCGCGGAACCGCCCACAGGCGGCGGCGTAGGTTCAGGCGAGCAGCCGCAGGCGGGTGAGCGAGGGCGGATTCATCTCGGCGAGATAGAGGTTGCCGGCGGCGTCGCCGAAGATGCCGTGCGCGCCGTTCAAGGACGGCCGGCAGCGGCCCAGGAGCTCGCCGGCGGCCGAGAACAGCACGAGGCTCGGGACCTGGTCGGTGACGTGGACCAGGCCGCGCTCGTCGACCCAGATGTCCATCGGGTTCTGTAGGCCGGCCCAGACATCGATCAGCGCGCCGTCCGCCGTGAAGCGCTGGATCCGGCCGTTCTCGCGATCGGCGACCAGCACCGCGCCGGCGGCGTCGACCCAGACCGCGTGCGGTGTCATGAACTGGCCGGGCTCACGGCCGAGCGTGCCCCAGGACAGCTCGAACGTGCCATCGGCGGCGAAGCGGTGGACGCGGGCGTTGCCGTAGCCGTCGGCGACGAAGATCCGGCCATCGGCCCCGACGGCGACATCGGTCGGATGGTTGAAGGGCGCCTGCCAGCGCGGCGCATGCCGCTCGCCCAGCCGGAACAGCTCCTCGCCCTCGGCGCTGAACGCGATGATCTGGTGGGCGTCGCGATCGGCGACGAAGATCCGGTCCGCGGCGTCCCGGTAGATGCCATGCGGATCGTCGACCTGATCGCCATAGGCGAAGGCGAAGCCGCCGACGGGATCGAACACCAGCACGGAGGGCTTCGCCCGTTGCAGGAAGTGAACGCGCCCCGCGCGGTCGACCGCGACCTGGCTCGGCAGGCCGGTGGCGATGGCCTTCGGCGGCGCTGCCCAAAAGCGCTCGACCGCGTAGCGGCGATCGCCGAGGACGACCGTCATCGTGGGATCATCGCGTCCAGGGGAAGCGCGCCCGTCGGTAAAAGCTTCGACCAAATCCAAATCCCAAGGCTGCCTAGACTTAGACTAGAACTTACCCTCAGCTACGACCAGGACTATCGGCTGACCGGTATCGCCACCCGATGACAGCGCCAGCAACCAGGTGCAGGACCTGGCGCTACGGCCTACGACGCCAACGACCTGATCGTGACCATCGATCACCGACGCGCTCGCGCCTGGCGAGCAGCCAGAGCTTCGCCTATGACGCGCTGATCGGCTGGCTCGAGCAGGCCGACGGCGCCTACGGCACGATCGACTACGCCTACGACGCCCTCGGCAATCGCCTGTCGCGGACCATCACTGACGGCGGGACCACTGTCACCGAGAGCTACAGCCTACGACGCCTTCAGCAACCGCCTGCTGTCGGTCGAGCGACGGCAGCGACGACGCGCAGCTTCGGCTATGCCGCCGACGGCAGCGTGACCAGCGACGATCGCGGCGCCGACGTGTTCGACCTGACCTACGACGCCGCCGGCCGCCTCGCCGAGCGTCGAGCAAGAACAGCGCGCCCGAGGCGAGCTACGCCTACGACGCCTTCGGCCGCCGGGTGCTGCAAGGACCTCGGCCGGCTCCGGCACGCCACGCACTTCGATCTACGACCCGGACGGCCGCCTGCTCGCCGAGAGCGAACGCCGGCGCGCCGCAGCAGGAATACATCTGGCTGCCGCTGGACGGGCAGGCCTGGGCGCTGCCGCTCGCGCTGGTCACCGATGCCGAGCACGGCCGGCCCGCGCCTCCACTACCTGCACACCGACCACCTCGGCACGCCCGGTCGCGATGACCTCGGCCGGCTTCGCCTCAGCTCGAATGGTCAGGCGGCGCTACCGCCCGTTCGGCGAGGTCGCACGCCATCACCGGCAGCGAAGAGCCTGGACGCTGCGCTTCCCGGCCAGCTGTTCGACCCCGAGACCGGCTTCCACCAGAATTTCTGGCACCGCGACTACGACCCCACCCTCGGGCCGCTACCTGCAGAGCGACCCGATCGGGCTCGAGGGCGGGCTCAACACTTACGGCTATGCGCGGCAAAACCCCGCCATCTACGCAAGGATCCCGGATGGTCTGCAGGAAGCGCTGCTGCGCAGCTTGCCTCTGGCGGGTGGTGCCGCCGCGGCAGATGGGCCGCTGCCCTTCGGAGACGCAATCGGAGCTGGCATCGTGGCGGGCGCAGTTGCATACGAAGCTTACCGTGCGTGCAAGCCTATGGTCGAGGATCTCATCTCGGCAATGGCCGAGAAGGGGAAGCAGCGGATACGAGACACGGGCCTACAAGATCTCACCGATGCTGAGGTTCAAGTGGGAGCTTGTCGGACCAAGACATTATCGAAGAAGGAACAGCTGCGATTTGAAGAGGGAAGAGAAAGCAAGGCAGCTTCGGCGAAGTGGGCAAAAGAAACAGAACTGACGAGGGACCCGACCGCAATGGAACAGAATGTCAAACTCATAGAAGAGATCGAAGAGGACTCGCTGGGTAGCTGGCTCCTAACGCCTTGCCGCGCCTACTGGAAACGATTTCGCACTCATGCCAACTTGCAGATTCGAGGTTTGGCGATCGAGCAGCTCAGTGATTTGCCGACCGACGAAGCGAAATCCAGAATTCTGCAAGGCCATAAAGATCCTGACGAGTTGGTGCGCGTCGCATGTCTGGAGGCGCTTGCCGAATGGCGAGACGCAACCTTCGTCGATGCGGCACTCGTGAAGTTAGGGGACAGCGCCAGGCCTGGTCCGAAGAGCCGCAGCCTTTGCATTGGCACTCATGGGAGATCGGAGGGCTATTGGCAGTCTTGAGGTCCGGCTTAAGTTTGCAGACGACGCGGAGCAAGTGTCGATTCACGAGGCGCTAGTGCGGAGACTTGGCGAAGCCGCGTCACTGGACCAGCTGTTGGCGCTCCTGGACAGCACGGGCTATCGAGCCCGCTGCTCTGTGGCGAACGTCATCGGAGATCTGGTGGACGATTCGAACCGGGATACGGTCATCAAGCACCTAGAGGCTGCCTTGGCGAAAGAGACGACCCGGGCAGCCCAATCGTCCATCAGTAAGGCCCTGCAGGAAATCGTGGCCTAATGGTATGCTGTTGCGCGCATGGCCACGTCAGCGTCGATTTCAACCGTCGTCGACCGACGGCGTGACCACTCGCAGCTTCGGCTACGCCGCCGACGGCAGCGTGATCAGCGACACGCGTGGCACGGACGTGTTCGACCTGACCTACGACGCGCGCCGGCCGCCCGGCCGAGGTCGAGCGCAACAGCGCGCTCGAGGCCAGCTACGCCTACGACGCCTTCGGCCGTCGGGTGCGCAAGGACCTCGGCGTCTCGGGCATGCTGGACTACATCTACGATCCGGACGGCCGTCTCGCTCGCCGAGAGCGACCCCGCGCCCGAGCGCGAGTATGTCTGGCTGCCGCTGGACGGCCAGGCCTGGGCCTTGCCGCTTGCTCTGATCACGGATGTGAGCACGGCTTCCCCGCGCATCCATTACATCCACACCGACCATCTCGGCACGCCGCTGGTGATGACCTCATCCGGCTTGGCGTCGATCGAATGGTCGGCGGCGTTGCGTCCCGTTCGGCGAGGTCGCATGCCATCACCGGCACGAAGAGCCTGGACCTCCGGTTCCCCGGCCAGCTGTTCGACCCCGAGACCGGCTTCCACCAGAATTGCTGGCGCGACTACGACCCCACCCTCGGCCGCTATCTCCAAAGCGACCCGATCGGGCTCGCAGGTGGGCTCAACACTTACGGGTACGCCTACCAAAACCCGGTCGGGCTGATTGATCCAATGGGCGAGAACCCGATCCTCGCCGGGATCGTTGCTTGCGCTCGCATTCCGGCCTGTGGGAATGCGGTAGCTGCGCTGCTCCTAGCAACCGGAGCCGCCATCCAGCAGTCGCTGTTGCCCGTGCCCGAACTTTGCCCGCTGCCCAATCCAGCCGAACCGTTCCTGAACGAGAGCGCAGAAGACAGGAACCCGGCCCAAGACAAGAAGCTGACAGCAGGAGAAATACGAGCCCTCAAGGGCGCCAGTATCGATCCCGAGGACCTGAACGGTGGTAGGCGCACAGGTTCGCAAGATCTCTATAAGGACAAGAAGGGTAGGATCTACGTCAAACCCAAGGGAGGGAAGGGAACTGGGGAGCCTACGGGCCTGAATATCAACGACTTTCTCTGAGGGGCAATAGATGGCCACGTCGATCAAGGTAAGGTTCTCACTGACGGGCCGGGACTTCGATCCGGATGAAGTCACTCGTATGGTGGGAGTTACGCCCACCAAGACCTGGAGGCGAGGTGAGCAGCGAGCTGGCTCCGATTTAGAGTGGGAGCATGATGGGTGGTTGCTGTCGATACCTGAGGAAACATCACTCGATGTTGCGCCCCAAATTGCTAAGCTTCTGGGATTGCTAAGAGATCATGTCAAATCCATCAGCCTTGCGCGAGAGACATTCAAACTTGACGCCGAGGTGGGAGTGTCCATCTATCTTGAAAACAGCGAGCCTCCGAGTGCTCATTTCGCTCTCGATACTCTGAAAACGCTGTGCGAACTCCATGCCGACGTAGACATCGACATATATTGCTGAGCCGCCTCATGAGGTTTCGTCAGCCCCCCGCTCGGCGAGAGCGATTTAATGCCGGAGCGCGAGGTCCTTTGGCTGCCGCTCGATGGCCGAGGCCTGGGCGCTGCCGCTTGCCCTGATTCACGGATCTGAGCACGGCCTCCCCGCGCATGCACTACATCCACACCGACCACCTCGGCACGCCGCTGGTGATAACCGCCGCCGCTATCCAGCAGGCGCTCTGGCCCGAGCCCGCTCCCGTATCAACGGGACATAACGCTAGGCCGTGCGCTTGCCCTCGTACTTCTTGCGCCGCAGGAACTCGCCCATGCCGGGGCGGCCGACATAGGTCTCGTCCTCGACCAGCAGCTCGCCCCGCAGCATCACGGTGCGTGGCGCGCCGCGCACCGACTTGCCCTCGTAGAGCGTGTAGTCGATCGCGTGGTGCAGCTCGGACTGGCGGATGGTGCGCTCGCGCTGCGGATCCCAGATCACGATATCGGCATCGCTGCCGACCGCGATCGTGCCCTTGCGCGGAAACATGCCGAAGATCTGGGCAGGCCTGGTCGCGGTCAGCTCGACGAACTGCGGCAGGGTCAGGCGGCCCTGGTTGACCCCCTGCCAGACCATCATCATGCGCTCCTCGATGCCGGGCGCGCCGTTCGGGATCTTGGTGAAGTCGTCGCGGCCGAGGATCTTGGCGGTCTCGTAGCTCCAGGCCGCATGGTCGGACGACACCAGCTCGAGCGTGCCGTGGGCAAGCGCGTGCCAGAGCGTCTCCTGGTCCTCGACCGTGCGCGCCGGCGGCGTGAACACCCATTTCGCGCCCTCGAAGCCCTCCCGGTCGAGGTCGTTCTTGGTGCAGTAGAGATACTGCGTGCAGGTCTCGGCCAGCACGTCGACGCCGCGCGCCTTGCCGCGCACCACCTCCTCCAGCGCCTCGCGGCAGGTGAGGTGCACGATGTAGACCGAGGTGCCGACGATCTCGGCAAGCGCGATCGCGCGCGCGGTCGCCTCGGCCTCGACCCGCGGCGGCCGGCTGTCGGCATGGTATTTGGGCTCGGTCTTGCCCTCGGCCAGATAGCGTTGCTGCAGGAAATAGGCGGCATCGCCGTTCTCGGCGTGGACCATGACCAGAGCACCCGCCTTGCGCGCCTGCTCGAGCGCGCGCACCAGGGCCTCGTCGTCGACGCCCATCATGCCCTTGTACGCCATGAACAGCTTGAAGCTGGTGATGCCCTGGTCGGGCAGCCCGGCCAGCTCCTGCCTCGACCGCCGGGTTCATGTCGCGGACGATGATGTGGAAGCCGTAGTCGATCGAGGACTTGCGCGCGTTCTCGTGCCAGATGGCGAGGCCGTGGGCGAGGCTCTGGCCGTGATCCTGCTGGCAGAAATCGACGATGGTGGTGGTGCCGCCGCAGGCCGCCGCGCGCGTGCCGGTCTCGAAGTCGTCAGCGGCTTGGGCATTGAAGCTCGACGATTCGAGGTGGGTGTGGACGTCGATCCCGCCGGGCATGACGTAGCAGCCACCGGCGTCGATGATCCGGGCGCCGTCGGGGTCGAGCCTCGCGCCGATCGTCACCACCTTGCCGTCCTCGATCCCTACGTCCGCCTTGGAGATGCCGGCGGCCGTGACCACGGTGCCGTTGCTGATCAGGGTGTCCATGACGCGCCTTCCTTCGAGAAGACCTTTTCAGTACGCCAGGCGGTGCAGCGCCGCCGCCAGAACCTCGATCCCCGCCACGATGTCCTCGATCGAGGAGAACTCGTCCGGCGTGTGGCTGCGGCCGTCCTTGCTGCGCACGAACAGCATCGCGACCGGGGCGATCGATGCCATCTGCTGGGAATCGTGGCCGGCGCCGCTCGCCATCACCATGGTCGGCACGCCCTGGTCGGCCGCGGCCGCCTGCAGGGTCTCGACCAGCGCCGGA
Organism: uncultured Alphaproteobacteria bacterium; assembly: GCA_963731495.1. Taxonomy (GTDB): domain Bacteria; phylum Pseudomonadota; class Alphaproteobacteria; order Geminicoccales; family Geminicoccaceae; genus DASUGG01. The sequence goes on along the minus strand of CAVSVZ010000025.1, from coordinate 70,435 downwards.
TCGCAGATGCAGGGCGGATGATCGATGATCTTCCACAAGGACAGATCGAGATTGCGGCGCGCGGCGACCTCGTACGCCAGGCCCTCGTGCATCGCGTAGAGACGCTCGCGCGCGGCGGGGTCGGGGTGGCGGGCATCGATCGTGAAGGTGACCTTGGCCGGCACGATCGCGGGAAAGTTCGGGTCGACATGGACCCGGCCGACCGTGGTCACCGCCGGCCGGCCCATGCGATGGGCGGTGTTGATCACCCCGGATGCGATCTCGGCGAAACCGGCCATCGGGTCGCGGCGCATGTCCATCGGGAAGGCGCCGGCATGGTTCTGGGTGCCGGCCAGCTCCGCGCCATAGTGGCGGATGCCGGTGATCGCGCTCGACGATCGCGACCGGCAGATCCGCCTGCTCGAGGATCGGGCCCTGCTCGATGTGCAGCTCGATGAACGCCGCGATGTCGTTGCGGCGCGCCTCGGTGTAGCGCTCGGGGTCGAGGCCGATCTGGCGCATGGCATCGCCGATATTCTCGTCCTCGTAGCCGCGCACCCGGTCCCAGTCGCCGGGCTCGATGCGGCCGGTGATCGCCCGCGAGCCCCACCAGCTGGCGGCGGGAAAGCGGCTGCCCTCCTCCTCGCACAGGGCCACCGCCTCGAGGGTGCGCCGGGGCGTGCCGTAGCGCTCGCGCAGCGCGCCGATCGCGATCAGGCCGGACAGCGCGCCGAGCGCGCCGTCATAGCGGCCGCCCGGGGTCTGGGAATCGAGGTGCGAGCCCGAGACGATCGAGCCGCCGCCCTCGCTGCCGGCGAGCACGCCCCAGACATTGCCGACCGCATCGCGCCTCGCTCTCCAGCCCCGCGTCCGCGCACCATGCGGCATACTGGTCGGCCGCGGCGACCCAGGCCGGTCCGTAGACCGGGCGCGAGACGCCGGTCTCGCCGACCGCGCCGAAGGCGGCGAGCTCCATGACGTAGCGCTCGACCAGCTCGGGATCGATCTCGATGCGCGGCGCGGCCGGGTCGGTGCGGGAGGCCATGCTAGGGTCCGCAGCCTTAATGCACAATCAGCCAGCGGTCTCGTCCTCTGCGAAGGCTACATCGTCGGATCAGCCCCAGGATCTCGTACGCCTCGATGGGACGTGCAATGCCACGCAAATCGAGTGGCCCGATTTCCTTCGGCGCCAGCACGATCATGAAGCAAGGCAAAGGTCGATAGGCTACACAGGATGCCCCCGGCGCTGGCTGCGCCCATCAGCCGGTTCGCGACGTTGACCGGTGTGCCGTACGCCGTATAAGCTTGCAGTAGCTCGGAGCCGAAAATCCCCACCGTGCAAAAGCCGGTGTTGATGCCGATACGCATGCCGAAGGCGTGGGATAAACCCCGGCGGCGCCACTGGGCTCCCTGGACATTCATTTGTTCCCGCATGGCAAGGGCCGTGTTCACCGTGGCCCATGCCTGATCCGCTTCGGCGCTGGGCTTGGGGGCGCCGAAGATGACCATTAGGGCGTCCCCACTGAAACCGAGGACGGTTCCGCCGCGCGCGACGCTCACCGCCGTCATTTCGCGCAGGAAATCGTTTAGCAAGAAGTGCAGCTCTTCGGGCTCGACCAATTCCGTGAGGCTGGTGAACCCGACCATGTCGGCAAACAGCACAGTGATCTTGCGCCTATAGAACTCAACCTTCCCTTCCAGCACGCTCTCGACTACGGCAGGCGAGAGAAAGCGCTTCAGCTCGCCCGTGCGCAACAGCTCTGCCACCTGCTCTTCAACCTTCGCCTCGAGGCGAAGGTTGAGCTGCATGAGTTCGCGCTCCTGGGCCTGCGCGCGCAGGAGGTTCTCAATGCGGGCCAGGATCTCTGCTTCGTCAAACGGCTTGGCGATGTAGTCGTTCGCCCCCGCTTCAAGACTTTCGATGCGTGCTTCCGTTCCCGCGCGGGCCGTCAAGAAGATCACGGGAGTTGACCGCAGATCCGGATGCCTCGGATGGCCCGCAAGAGGTTGCGGCCGCTCATGTGCGGCATCATCTGGTCGGTGAGGATCAGGTCGGGGCGCAGCGAACGCGCCTTGTCGAGCGCATCACGGCCATCTCCCGACACAAAAACGTTATGGCCTGAGCGCAAGAGATCCCGCACGTAAATTCTAAGGTCCGCATTGTCCTCGGCGTACAGGATCGTCGGCTTGTCTGTATCGAATACGGCTTCGGCCTCTCGATTGGCCTCATCGATACCCTCTTGGCCAGTTATCCCTTCGTCAACGACGATGCCGCTTCCCGAACTCGTACGGCTCGCAGGCTCGTCGTCAGCGAAATCAACGAGGAAGGTCGGATCGAGATGAGCTGTACCAGCGGGAATGACTACGCGGAACACGCTCCCCGTGCCGTACTGACTTTGAACGCTGACATCCCCGCCATGCAAGTTTGCGATCTCTTTGACCAGCGCAAGGCCGATCCCGCTCCCCGAATACTGCCGTGACTCGCTGCCGTCGGCCTGCCGAAAGCGATCGAAGACGTGGGGCAGCTGGTCCTGTTTTATGCCTATGCCGGTACCGCGACGGCCAGGCAAAAGGCCTCCTCCTGCACGCAGGACGACACCTCCACATGGCCCCGCTCGGTAAACTTGAGAGCATTGGACAGGAGATTGGATAGGAGTTTGTCGAACTGCTCCCGGTCGATATGAAGATCCAACTCGCCCACCCGCGGATCTAGTGAGAGTTTGAGCTCGAGATTTCGGTCCTTCGCAGTCATGCGGAATTGCCCGACGCGCTCCTCGATGAAGCGGTTCATGTCGGCCATGGGGGCGGCTTTCAACCGCATGCTACCCACTTCAAACTTGCTAAGATCAAGAATCTGGGCGACCAAGGCGAGCAGACGCTCTTGGTTGCGTTGCATGACTAGCAGCTGGTCGCGAAGAGCGTCCGAAATCTCCCCATAGCGCTCCTTTAGGATCCCTTCGAGCGGACCGAGTGTAGAATGTAACGGCGTCCGGAATTCGTGAGAGATGTTTGCAAAGAATTCGGTCTTGAGGCGATCCATCTCTTCAAGAACGGCAAGTCGCAGGTTCCGCACGGAGGCAGAAATTAACCCGGCGATCGCCTGAAACGTGTCGACATCTCCATGGTCTAGAGGCGGATAGAGCGGCCGCGCTTCCTTCAGTCGTCCCGACAAGAGAAGCCCGATGGGGGCACCGTCCACCATCACCGGCACGCAGACGAAATACGGCAGGTCAAATGCCCTGCGGATCTCCTCGTTTAGGGAAGTCGGCTTGGAGGCCTTGTCCACGACCAAAAGGCCAGTGCCGTTTCTAATTTCCGGCGGGAACCTGAAGGCTAGCGACGAAAAATTGTCCGCTCGCATCACTATGAAATCCCGACCACTGGCTAGGCATAAAACAGTCTTCATCCTCTGTTTGCGACAACACAACCGTCCTGTCCATCCCGAGCGTCGTGTTGATGGCCTGAATGGCGATCTCGAAAATCTCCGATATTCCTTTGTTGGCACCGATCGTCTGCTGCAGTTCGGACAGCAGGGCAAAACCCTGTCGCTTCTGCCTAAGCTCGTGTTGCAAGCCAGAGACCGTGTAGTCAAGCCCGAGGTTTGCCCCTGCCAACTCGTCGACCTGTCGCTTGTAGAAATCGATCTGCTTGCGCAACGGATCTATGTCGCCGTTCTGTATGGTCATTGCGCGTTCCCGCTTCCGATCCGATGCAGCGTTGTTAATTGTTTAACATCGTCCGGAGGTATATAGCTGTCACTGGCTGAGCATACATAGAACCCCGTTCCAATCGAGCGGCTCTATGTTCCCTTTGACGGGACCAATCTCAACTCCTGAATAGACGCCGAGCAACGGCATATTAGGCCCGATGACTTCCTGAATAATCTCGGCTTCCTCCCTTTCTAGCCCGCAATATGCGGACGCTCGCCCGGCGCAGTCGAAATAGAGAGCCAGAAACGCTTCTCTGTGCGCGGCACGATCTAAGAACTCTCGGGCGCGGGCTCTCATTCTGTCAAAATCGATATCCCGTCGCATCATTTGAATTTCGGATCCTGCCTTTAGATCTGGCTCAAACATGACAAGGCCGCCACGCTCTCTGTCCACGTCCATGCAAATGCGAGCGGCATAGTTTTCCTCCCTGAACTCATCGAACTTGCCCGCTCTGTTAAGGCCAAATGTCACAAAAAGAGGATAGTCGTCCCACGTTTTGTCGGAATCTAGCCCTAGGAACTCCTGAATGAACTTCACGGCTGGCTTGCCATCGATCTCGAGGATGGTATTGCCGTCGGCCTTTGTTATGGTGTGGTAGTCACTTGACGGCCTACAACCATGCATAATGATCGTATCCATTCGTCCAGCACCCGAAACAACAAGGCTCATCGCGGTGCCCTGTTCGATCCGATCGTTGAACCACTGGTAGGTTGGATTCCACTGCAAGTCACCAAGCATCCCAACACCGGCGGCCGGTGGCCAACTGCCGAGCGAATGCCTCATGCCCTCGAGAATTGGGCGTTGCCACATTGAGCGCCAGGCCTGCTGACGACGTTCTCTTCTTGACTGCATCGTACATGAGGAGAATTGCGGTTTCTCCCGAATAATTCTTGCTCGCTATTTGTTTGCCGAGTGCACGTCCTACATTGTATTCGTTGTCCGGGAGTCCTCCTTCGATGAACATGTCAAAATTCACCGTGTCGGACGAGACGACCGCCACGCCCACCTGGAAACCGTTGTAACCCAGTTGATCCCTGGTGATGATACCCATAGCATAGCCGCCGATCAGGCCTGCGCCGGGACCTATCGCAGCGCGTACACCTTGCCGCAACTGACTGGGATCGTGTTTCGGCGTGAGTACAAGATCGCCAGCTCACACGCATCGATCCCAGCCTCTGCAAGTGCCGCGCTCGCCGCTTCCATGCCTGCATCCAGTGAGTTCCGGTTCTCGCTGTACCCAACCCCTGCTTTGGTTGTCATGACTCACCTCGCTCTTGTCGCTCTTGATCATTGCGTCACCGAATGAATGCTGACGTGAAGCCGCGTGCACTCGACTCGTGGAAACGCCAGCTGTGCGTCGCTGCAACGGCATCGACTCCGCTGAAAGGCTCGACCAGTGCGCTATCACTCGCTTGCGGAACTCAGCCGTCAGCCAGCCAACGAGCTTACGGCAGGTGATGGAGCCCTCGGGATTCTCAGCCCTACAACCAGAGAACTCCCCATAATTCGACGTTTCCCATATCTGCCGAACTCCTGAACGCCGATGATGCGCCGGTTTGCCGGATGAGGCAAGCCGCCGAAGGGCCTCCGAGGGCCCGGGACGGCCCGTTGCAGCCCGTTGACGAAGTCGGGCCGGCGTGAGATTCGCTGTTGGTAGAAGCAGCGAGGGGGAATGCCAACCATGGCGATGGGGCGGCAGGGGCCACGGCAGGGTGAGATGCTGGTGACCTGGGACGAGCTGCCGAAGTCGCCGGGGCACGTGTTCTACGACCGGCTGCAAGAGGTGCTGATCGAGGCCGGGTTCGACGCCTTCGTCGAGACGCTCTGCCAGCCGTACTACGCCGCCGTCATGGGCGCGCCGTCGCTGCCGCCCGGGCGCTATTTCCGCATGCATCTGGTCGGCTACTTCGAGGGCATCGACAGCGAGCGCGGCCTGGAGTGGCGCTGCGCCGACAGCCTGTCGCTGCGCGACTTCCTCGGGCTCGGGCTGCGCGATCGGGTGCCCGACCATTCCTGGCTGAGCCGGAGCCGCGCCCGGCTGCCGCTCGAGGTGCATGAGCGGGTGTTCGCCTGGGTGCTGGAGCAGCTCGCCGAGCGCGGACTGGTCAAGGGCGAGCGCATCGGCGTCGACGCGTCGACCATGGAGGCCAACGCGGCGATGCGCGCGATCCGCCGGCGCGACAGCGGCGAGAGCTACCGCGCGATGCTGACCCGGATGGCCGAGGAGAGCGGCGTGGCGACGCCGAGCGCGGCCGAGCTGAAGCAGTTCGATCGCGAGCGCAAGGGCAAGCGGCTGAGCAATGCCGAGTGGGCGAGCCCGACCGACCCCGAGGCGAAGATCACCCGCATGCAGGACGGCCGCACGCGCTTGGCCTACAAGCCCGAGCACGCGGTCGATCTGGACACCGAGGCGATCGTCGCGGCCGCGATCCACCCCGCCGATCGCGGCGACACGACCACCCTCGACGACACGCTGGAGGCGGCAGCCCGGGGCCTGGACGCGGCTGGCTGCGCCCCGACCAGCGATCGCCGCGCCGAGCTGATCGCCGACAAGGGCTATCACAGCCGCGCCGTCCTCAAGGACCTCGACGGCGGCCCGTGGCAGACCCGGATCGCCGAGCCCAAGCCCAAGGACGTCCAGCGCTGGCGCGGCGATCTCGACGCCCGGCGGGCCGTGTACGGCAACCGGGCGCGGCTGCGCTCGGGGATCGGCAAAGAGGGCTTGGCGCTACGGGCCGAGAAGGTCGAGCGCAGCTTCGCGCTCACCCTCGACCGTGGCGGCCTGCGTCGCACTTGGCTGCGCGGGCGGGAGAACGTCCAAAAACGCTACTTCGTCCACGTCGCCGCCTACAACCTCGGCCTGGTGATGCGCCAGCTGCTCGGCGCCGGCACGCCCCAAGGAGCTGGTCGCCCGCCGCGCAGGCCTGCTCTGGCTGCTCCACCCCGACCTCGGCCTGCTGCTGATCCTGATCCTGCCGCCCGACACCGACCCAAAGCCCACTTCGTCAACGGGCTGTTAGGCGGCACGCAGCGGCGATCTGAAGCTTGCGCCTGGCTCTCTGGGCGCAGTCGGGCAGCCTTCGGTCGATCATGGGCGCACCTCACCTCGTGGTTTGCCGGCAATCCGCTCACGACCCTCATGCCGGGGCGGCGGCCACGGCCGCAGGTTAAGCTCTCATCTCGGCGACGATCGCACCTTCTTCGCACCTTCCGCCTGAGGATCACAGCACGCGATGCTGGGCGCAGGGCATCCGGGTGCGCACCCGTTCGACCTCCTCGAGGTCGATGCGAGCGGCGACATAGCCAATCCTGTCCTGGGCCTTGGCGATCACGTGGCCCCAGGGGTCGGCGACCAGGGAGTGGCCGTAGCAGGCGCGCCGGCCGCCCGAATACTGGCCCCATTGCGCCGGCGCGATCACATAGGTCTGGGTCTCGATCGCGCGGGCGCGCATCAGCACCTCCCAGTGATCCTTGCCGGTCTGCAGGGTGAACGCCGCCGGCACCAGGATCACCTTGGCGCCATCCTTGACCAGTTGCATGTAAAGCTCGGGAAAGCGGACGTCGTAGCAGATCGACAGGCCGATCCGGGTGCCGAGCGCATCGAAGCAGACCGTGCGCGCGCCGCGGGTGAAGGTCGCTGATTCGCGGTATTCCTTGCCGTCGGGCGTGACGATGTCGAACATGTGCAGCTTGCGATAGCGGGCCAGCTCGCTGCCGTCGCGATCGAACACCACGGTGGTGTTGTACATCGCCTCGCCATTGCGCTCGTACAGCGAGCCGCCATGCAGCACGATGCCGTGCCTGGCAGCCAGCTCCTGCAGCATGCCGTACGCATCGCCGCCCGGCACCGGCTCGGCGGCGGCCTTCTTGAGCGCGAGATCGTCGGTCATCAGCGGAAAGATTTCCGGCAGGGCCACCAGGTCGGGCCGCTCCTCGGCGACCGCCTGCTCGATCAGCCGCCTGGCCTGCTCGAGACTGGCGGCCTTGTCGTCCCCCGAGTTCATCTGAATCAGCGCGACCTTCATGCGACACTCCCCTCCGAACCGACCCTCGAACCGACGCCCTCATGCTACACGAATGCGTTACGGATGCTACGTCCGTGCGTCACGGACGACGCATTCGTGCGCCGGCACGGCGCAGATCACGGATGCTCTGCATCGGGGTCGAGCAGGCGATGCAGGTGCACCACGAAATAGCGCACATGGGCGTCGTCGACGGTCTTGTGCGCGGCCGCCTGCCAGGCGGCATGCGCCGCCTTGTAGTTCGGATAGATGCCGACCAGGTCGAGCTTGTCGGTGTCGACGAACTCGGTCCCGCCAGGATCCTTGAGCTCGCCGCCGAACACCAGATGCAAGAGCTGCTTGGCCATCCGTGATCTCCCGGCTCGGATCGCCGGCGTCCTGCGCCAGCAATCCTGTTGCATTTCGGCCCGCCTCGCCTACGCTGATCGCAACGACAGTTCACGAATGAGGGGTTGGCATGAACCGGAACCTCGTCGCCGTCTGCGCGGCCCTGCTGATGGGTGGCAGCGCTGCCGCCACGGCCCAGGACTTCACGCCCGCGATCATCTTCGACATGGGCGGCAAGTTCGACAAGTCCTTCAACGAGGCCGCCTATCACGGCGCGGAGGCGTTCAAGGACGAGAGCGGGATCGAGTATCTCGAGTTCGAGGTCACCAACGAGTCGCAGCGCGATCAGGCACTGCGCCGCATGGCGCGCCGTGGCGCGGACGTGGTGGTGGCCGTGGGCTTCTCGTTCGCGACCCCGCTCGAGGAGGTTGCCAAGGAATATCCGGATACCGAGTTCGTGATCATCGATTCGGTGGTCGACGCCCCCAACGTGCAATCCGTGGTGTTCAAGGAGCACGAGGGCTCGTTCCTGGTCGGCATGGCGGCGGCGCTCGCCTCGCAGACCGGCAAGGTCGGCTTCGTCGGCGGCATGGACATCCCGCTGATCCGCAATTTCGCCCACGGCTACGAGCAGGGCGTCAAGCACGTCAACGGCGACGCCGAGGTGTTCGTCAACATGACCGGCACCACGCCGGCCGCCTGGAACGACCCGGCCAAGGGCGCCGAGCTCGCCCAGAGCCAGTTCGATCGCGGCGCCGACGTGGTCTATGCCGCGGCCGGCGGCACCGGCCTCGGCGTGCTCCAGGCCGCAGCCGATTCCGGCAAGCTCTCGATCGGCGTCGACAGCAATCAGAACTACCTGCATCCGGGCAGCGTCCTGACCTCGATGCTCAAGCGGGTCGACGTCGCCGTGCACGATGCTTTCAAGTCCGCCCAGGACGGCACCTTCGAGCCCGGCATGCGCAATCTGGGACTGGCCGAGAACGGCGTCGGCTATGCCCTGGACGAGAACAATCGGGAGCTGATCACGCCCGAGATAGAGGCCCAGCTCGAGGACGCCAAGGCCAAGATCATCGCGGGCGAGATCACGGTGGAACCTTACTCGACCGAGTGACCGCCGCCGCGCCGATGACAGAGGCGGCAGGCACGCTGGAGCGACCGCCGGCGGATCTTGCGCCGGCGGTCGAGCTGATCGGGGTCGACAAGCGCTTCGGGCCGGTTCACGCCAACAAGAACATCGACCTGCGCATCCCGGCGGGCACGATTCACGGCATCGTCGGCGAGAACGGTGCCGGCAAGTCGACCCTGATGAACATCCTGTATGGCTTCTATCACGCCGACCGCGGCAGCATCCTGGTGGCCGGCCAGGAGCGCTCGATCGAGAGCCCGGAGGACGCGATCGAGGCCGGCATCGGCATGGTCCACCAGCACTTCATGCTGGTCGAGCCGTTCACGGTGCTCGAGAACCTGCTGCTCGGCGTAGAGGGCGGCGCGACGCTGGCCGCAGGCGCCTCGCGGGCGCGGGCCGAGCTTGCCAGGCTCGAGCGCGAGTACGCCCTCGAGGTCGATCTGGATGCCGTGGTGCATGACCTGCCGGTCGGCATCCAGCAGCGGGTCGAGATCCTGAAGGCCCTGTTTCGCGGCGCGAGCGTGCTGATCCTGGACGAGCCGACCGGCGTGCTGACGCCGCAGGAAGCCGACCATCTGTTCCGTATCCTGCGCAATCTGCGCGACCAGGGCCGCACGGTCGTGCTGATCACCCACAAGCTGCGCGAGATCATGGCGGTCACCGACAATGTCTCGGTCATGCGTCAGGGCGAGATGGTCGCGCACCGGCGCACCGCCGAGACCTCGACCGAGGAGCTGGCCGAGCTGATGGTCGGCCGCAAGGTCCTGCTCCGGGTCGAGAAGAGGCCGGCCAGGCCGGGCCCGCCGATCCTCGAGGTCGAGCGCCTGGTGGTGCGCGACTTGTCCGGGGTGACGCGCGTGAAAGGCGTCAGCTTCGAGGTGCGCGGCGGCGAGATCGTCGGCATTGCAGGTGTCGCCGGCAACGGCCAGTCCGAGCTCCTGGAGGCGCTGAGCGGCATTCGACCGTTCGCGGAAGGCCGCATCGCGATCAAGGGCCGGCCGCTCGGCCATTCGAGCCTCGGGCGCACGGTCGGCCTGGGGCATGTGCCCGAGGACCGGCTGCGCATGGGCCTGATCCGGGATTTCCCGGCCTATGAGAATGCGATCCTCGGCTATCAGGTCGATCCCGACTACAGCTGGCACGGTTTTTTGGAGAAGGGCCGCATCATCGGCACCTGTCTGCGCTGGATGCGCGGCTACGACGTGCGGCCCGACGATGCCGAGCTGAAGGCCGCCTCGTTCTCCGGCGGCAACCAGCAGAAGCTGGTGCTGGCGCGTGAGATGGAGCACGACCCGGATCTTCTGCTGGTCGGCCAGCCCACGCGCGGCGTCGACATCGGCGCGATCGAGTTCATCCACAAGCGGCTGATCGCGATGCGCGACCAGGGCAAGGCCGTGCTGCTGGTGTCGGTCGAGCTGGACGAGATCATGTCGCTGGCCGATCGCATTCTGGTGATGTTCGACGGCACGATCACCGGCGAGCTGGCCGCAGACGAGGCCGACGAGCGCCGGATCGGCCTGCTCATGGCCGGCGTCACCGACAAGGCTCAGGCGGGGTGATGCTCCTTGGCATCGGCGAGCAGGCGGCGCACGGCCTTGGTGAGCAGGGCTTGACGCGTCGTGCCGCGCTTTTGGGCGAGAGCGTCGAGCTTTTCGAGGTCGGCGACGGACAAAATGAGCTCGATCTGCCCCACACCGGTCAGCCGGTCGGGCACGGTCACCGGAAACGGGATCGCCTCGGCGTTCTCCGGCTCGGCCATGACCAGCTCAAGTGGCGATGGCTTGGGGATCGGGAGATTCTCTTCGAGCATGCCCTCGATGTGGAACGGGAGCGCTTCGGCCGCCATCCTGCGGGTCTCCTCAAGCGTGCTGCCGGCTGTGATGCAGCCGGGGAAGTCGGGGAAATCGACCCCGTAGTCGCTGTCGGGATCCTTGCGCAGCAAGGCGATGTAGATGGTCACGGGGACCTCCTAAGTCAGCTTCATCCCCGACTGCCGCTCGATGCTTTTGAGGGTTCCGATCGGAACGTCCTTCCGAGGATGTTGCACCGTCACGCGGTTGGCATGGTGCGGGTGCCGGAACTGATGGTGGCTGCCCTTGACTCGCACCCGTCGCCAGCCGGCCGCCTCAAGCTTGCGGATGATCACCCGGCTGTCCATCGCCGACATGATGTGGACCTTCGTGAGGCGCGTCAAGCAACGCGCCATCGGCAGGCGCACGCCTGATGGCGGCGCGGGGTGAGCTGCCGGGCTGGGTCAATCTGGGGCTGCTGCCGCTCCTGAACCTGGCTGCAGCCTTTGTGGTATCGGGGCTGATCGTCCTGATCCTCGGCGAGAACCCGCTGGAGGCGGTCCGCCTGCTGCTGTTCGGCGCGTTCGGCTACGAGGAGGCGATCGGCTACACGCTGTTCTACGCCACCAGCTTCATCTTCACCGGCCTTGCGGTGGCGGTGGCCTTCCACTGCGGCCTGTTCAACATCGGCGGCGAGGGCCAGGCCTATGTCGGCGGCCTCGGGGTCACGCTGGTCGGCCTCTACCTGGGCTGGCTACCGGCCATCCTGGTGGTGCCGCTGGCGATCCTGGGCGCCGCCTTGTTCGGTGGCTTCTGGGCGTTCATCCCGGGCTGGCTCCAGGCCAAACGCGGCAGCCACGTCGTGATCACGACGATCATGTTCAATTTTCTGGCGGCAGCGCTGATGACCTATCTCCTGGTCAACGTGCTGATCGCCCCGGGCCAGCAGATCCCGGAATCGGCGACCCTGCCGGCCAGCGCCTGGCTGCCGCAGATGCACGACTTTCTGGGCGCGCTCGGCTTCGAGGCCAGCCGCTCGCCGCTCAATCTCAGCTTCGTGTTCGCCCTGATCTGCTGCCTGCTGGTCTGGCTGTTCATCTGGCAGACGCGCTGGGGCTACGCGCTGCGCGTGGTCGGCAAGAACGAAGCCGCCGCGGTCTATGGCGGCATTTCGCCGGCACGCCAGATCATGATCGCCATGAGCATCTCCGGCGCGCTCGCGGGCTTCGTCGCGCTCAACATGGTGTTGGGCGCGCAGCACCGGCTGACTCTCGACTTCACCGGCGGCTTCGGCTTCGTCGGTATCGCGGTCGCGCTGATGGGGCGCAATCACCCGGTCGGGATCATCCTCGCCGCGGTGCTGTTCGGCGCGCTCTACCAGGGCGGCTCCGAGCTGTCGTTCGACATGCCCAAGCTCAGCAAGGACCTGGTGGTGGTGATTCAGGGGTTGGTGATCCTGTTCGCCGGCGCGCTCGAGCATATGTTCCGGCCGCGTCTCGAGGCACTGTTCGCGCGACCCGCACCGGCCGAGGCCCTGGCTTGATGAGGGCGGCCTGATGAGGGCGGCCTGATGGACGAGCTGTTTCTCCAGGTCCTGCTGCTCGCGGACTCCACCGTGCGGCTGGCCACGCCGCTGGTGCTGGCGGCGCTCGCCGGCCTGTTCGCCGAGCGCTCGGGCGTGGTCGACATCGGGCTCGAGGGCAAGATGCTGGGCGCCGCCTTCGCCGCCGCCGCGACCGCCGCGGTCACCGGCTCGGCCTGGCTCGGCCTTGCTGCCGGCATCGTGTTCTCGATCTTTCTCGCCATGGTCCACGGTTTTGCCTGCATCACCCATCGGGGCAACCAGGTGGTGTCCGGCATGGCGCTCAACATCATGGTGGCGGGACTGGGCCCGACCCTGGCCGAGGCCTGGTTCCAGCAGGGCGGCCGCACGCCGCTGCTCGGCGAGGACGCGCGCTTTCAGCCAATCGTGCTGCCGTTCGCCGAGCAACTGCGCGGTGTGCCGATCCTGGGGCCGATCTATTACGAGCTGATTAGCAACCACAACATCCTGGTCTATGTGATGGTTGCCGCCGTGCCGCTGGTCGCCTGGGTGGTCTATCGCACCCGCTTTGGCCTGCGCCTGCGCGCGGTCGGCGAGAACCCGAGCGCGGTCGACACCGCCGGCATCAGCGTGACCCTGATGCGCTACAAGGCGCTGGTGGTGACCGGCCTGCTGTGTGGCATCGCCGGCACCTATCTGTCGATAGCGCACAACGCCTCGTTCATCCGCGACATGACCGCCGGCAAGGGCTATCTTGCCCTGGCCGCCCTGATCTTCGGCAAATGGCGGCCGGTGCCGGCGATGCTGGCCTGCCTGCTGTTCGCGTTCACCGATGCGGTCCAGGTCCGCCTGCAGGGCACGCCTTTGCCCCTGATCGGCACGGTGCCGACCCAGGCGATCCAGGCGCTGCCCTATCTTCTCACCGTGCTGCTGCTGGCCGGCTTCGTCGGCCGCGCGGTGGCGCCCAAAGCGATCGGCGAGCCGTATGTGAAGGAGCGGTGAGCAGGTTCTGGACACCTAGCTTGCTCCGTCTGACCGATCAACCGGCTCGCGTGATCCATGCCGATCCTGAAAAATGCCGATCGAGCCATCATCGACGAGTGAAAAGTCAGGGATACCTCCTGAATCCTCTGCACGCGCGAGGTGGCCACAAGGCTCGGACGTGCGCATGAGCTTGCCCGCAAGGTGGCGCAGGCGGCCGGCGAAACGATGACTGAGGCCGTCATGAAGGCTCTGGCGGAACGACTGGAGCGCCTGCGCGCCGAGCAAGCCACACAGCCGCCGGGCCGCGCGCCTTATGGCACATGGCAGGGTCATGGCAGGGTTCTCGCCGGGCTCCCGTACTCGATCCCCGCTCGCCCGATGAGATCCTCGGTTATGACGAGGTCGGCCTGCCGCGCTGATGGTCGCCGATACCTCGGCGCAGATGGCTGTTCTTCTGCTGGAGCAGGATGCGCCGGTCTATGCCGATCGCCGGTTCGAAATCCACGGTCATGTCGGCCGCTTCCTACGTCAAGCTGGCCATCGTCGCCCTCTCCTGACCGACGTCCTGCGGGCTTCGGTCACGGAGCGGTGGGGTCGAGGATCAGCTCTGTGCGGCCAGCGGCGGCTCGTGCCGGATCCGCCACAAGGTGAAGGCGACCACCAGGAGCACGACCGTGGCGATGATCAGCCCCAGACCTTCGCGCACCAGCTCGTTCTCGTGCCAGTCGAAGATCGAGTGCGGCCGGTCGTAGATCGCTCCGACCACGATCGCGACCAGGGTCACGCCGTAGGCGGCAAGCAACAGCTGATTGTGCGCGAAGCTGGCCGGACGGAACGCGGCGAGCCCGGCCCACAACGCGGTCAGGCCGTAGATCAGAATCCACAGAATTGCGTCCGGGTCGTTGTATTGGACGGCCGCGAAGCCAACCATGACGACGAAGAAGAAACCATTGACGAAGCGCATTTCGTTGCCCCCCAGAGGCACCGGCGCCGCCCGTCTCCCCGGTCTCGGCGACGGTTACGATCTCAGACGATCATAGAATTCGGCGAAGCTGACGCCAAGCGCAAACGTTCTTGCCGACGGGCACAACACGCATCGTTCGGGGCTTGTCGCCTGTGACGACTGGTGCGATCTTATCCTGGCACAGGGCGGCATTTGGAAGCGACCGGGGTCGATCGAAGGGCCAGTAAGGCCTACAAATCACACTCCGACGCCATAAAATACTGTTGACGCAGTATTCACGGTCCCGGGCCCGGCTCGGCCCGTACCCGCGAGCCATATCACAAATCATCGGCCCGAGGAGCGAGATTGCTTCGCACCAACCGGCCGGGCGAAAAGGAAGGCAAACGTCGATGGGACAACGGACCGTGCAGGGGACGATCGCCGCGCCGGATCGTGAAGAGACGAGCGTCCACGTCCAGCGCTTCACGATCACCTACGAGTATCCGGTGCACTTCACCGATGGCCTGCTGCGCCCGGACAACCTGACCCTGGTGAAGGCGCTCTCGCGCCTGGAGCCGGACCGCCGGCACCGCTGCATCGTGTTCGTCGACGACGGCATCATCGCGGGGCGGCCGGAGATCATCGACGAGATCACGGCTTACGCGTCAGCGCATCGCGAGTCGATCGAGCTGGTGGGACCGGCGGTCCCCGTGCCGGGTGGCGAGCGGATCAAGAACGACCTCTGGTTCGTCGAGAAGATGCAGGGCCAGTTGCTCGAGCACCGGCATCGACCGCCATTCCTACGTGATCGCGGTCGGCGGCGGCGCCATGCTGGACGCGGTCGGCCTGGTCGCGGCGACCACCCATCGCGGCATCCGGCTGATCCGCGTGCCGACGACGGTGCTGGCGCAGAACGATTCCGGCGTCGGCGTCAAGAACGGCGTCAACATGATGGGCGTGAAGAATCTGGTCGGCACCTTCGCGCCGCCGTTCGCCGTCCTGAACGACATCGACCTGCTGCGCTCGGCTGCCTGCACGCGACAAGATCGCCGGCATGGCCGAGGCGGTGAAGGTCGCGCTGATCCGTGACGCGGCGTTCTTCGCCTGGCTCGAGCGCCACGCAGAGGACCTGGCGACCTTCCAGCACCCGGCCCTGGCCCGGATGATCCGGCGTTGCGCCGAGCTGCACATGCATCAGATCGCGCATGGCGGCGATCCGTTCGAGACCGGCAGCGCCCGCCCGCTGGACTACGGCCATTGGTCGGCGCACAAGCTGGAGGCGCTGACCAAGCATCACGTCCGCCACGGCGAGGCGGTGGCCATCGGCATCGCGCTGGACGCACGCTATTCGGTGCTCGCCGGCCTGCTGCGCCGGGCGCGGAGGAGCGGATCTGTGCGCTGCTGGAGTTCCTCGGCTTCCGCCTGTGGCATCCGGCGCTGGAGTCGGCGCGGCAGCGAGCGGCGCGCTGGCCCTGATCGAGGGCTTGCGCGAGTTCCGCGAGCATCTCGGCGGCGAGCTGACGATCACGCTGCTCGAGGATATCGGCCGCGGCGTCGAGGTGCACGAGATGGACGAGAAGCCTGGTAGTGGAGGCGATCGCGCTGGCTCAAGCAGCGGGACCGAGCGCATGAAGCTCGGCGGATCGCCGGGACGGCGCTCGGGCATCTCACCTACTGCACCAACATCCACCGCGGCGAGACCTGGCCCGAGGTGCTTGCCGCGCTCGAGCGAGCACCTGCCCGCGGTCAAGGCGCAAGGTCTCGCCCGGATCGTGCCGTTCGGCGTCGGCCTGCGGTTGTCGGCGGTCGCCGCGCAGGCCTTGCGCGATGAGCGCGCGTTCGCCCAGTTGCGCGACCTGCTCGGCGCCCACGACCTCTACCTGTTCACGATCAACGGCTTCCCTTACGGCCCGTTCCACGGCGTCCGCGTCAAGGAGGAGGTCTACCAGCCCGACTGGCTGCACGAGGAGCGGCTGGTCTACACCGACCGCCTCGCCGACCTTCTGGCGCGCGCTCCTGCCCGACGAGCCGGGCCTCGAAGGCAGCGTCAGCACGGTGCCCGGCACCTTCAAGCCGCTGTCCGAGGCGCCGCGGCGTGGCCGAGCGCATGGCCGACGAACATGGTGCGGCACGTCGCCCATCTGGTGCAGCTGCGCGCACGGACCGGCGCGCACCATCGCCCTGGCGCTCGAGCCGGAGCCGTACTGCTTCCTCGAGACCATCGAGGAGACGGTGCGGTTCTTCGAGCGGCTATCTGTTCGCGCGACCGCGGTCGACCGGCTGGCGCAACCTTTGCGGCCTGACCCGGGGCGACGCCGCGGCAGGCGCTGCGCCGCCATCTCGGCGTCTGCTACGACGTCTGTCACGCGGCGGTCGAGTACGAGGACCCCAAAGGCGGGCTCGACCAGCTGCGCGCCGCCGGCATCCGGCGTGCCCAAGCTGCAGCTCTCGGCGGCGCTGCGCATCGCCGAGGTCGACGCCGACAAGGCCCTGCGCGCTGCGCCAGTTCGACGAGCCGGTCTATCTGCACCAGGTGGTGGAGCGGCGCGATCGCGCGGCTCACCCGCTATCTCGATCTGCCGCGAGGCCTTCGAGGTTCTGGATGCTTCGGGGGACGTTGCAGGTGGCCGCGCGAATGGCGGGTCCACTTCCACGTGCCGATCTTTCTGGACGAGATCGAGCATTTCTCGACCACCCAGAATTTTCTGCGCGAGATCCTGGCGATCCATCGCGAGGATCCGATCTCGGCTCATCTCGAGGTCGAGACCTACACCTGGGACGTGCTGCCGCGAGCGCGATCGACAGGACGACGTCGACACCGCCATCGCCCGCGAGCTGGCCTGGGTCCGAGAACGCCTCACGCCATGACCTGGCAGGTTGCGCTGCGCCTCGGCCGGGTCTCCAACCTGCCGACGGTGTGGACCAACACCCTGACCGGCATCGTGCTCGCCGGCGGCGCGCTCGGCGGCGCGATGACCGCTGCCGCTGCTGGTGGGGCTGTCGCTGTTCTATGTCGGCGGCATGTATCTGAACGATGCCTTCGACGCCCGGATCGACGCGATCGAGCGACCGGAGCGACCGATCCCGTCGGGCGCGATCAGCGCGCGGACCGTGTTTGCCGCGGGCTTCGTCATGCTGGCGCTGGGTGCTGCGCTGTTGTTCTGGGCCGGGCTACGGCATGGCCGGCGGCACCGGTCCCTGGCCGGGTCTTGCCGGCCTGGCGCTGGGCGGCGCGATCGTCCTCTACGACTGGCTACCACAAGGACAACCCGCTCAGCCCGGTGCTGATGGGGCTCTGCCGCGTGCTGGTCTATCTCGCGGCGGGGCTCGCCTTCGCGGTGCCGCCACCTGCGCTCCTGTGGCTCGCAGCGCTGCTGCTGCTCTGCTACCTGATCGGGCTCACCTACATCGCCAAGCAGGAGAACCTCGGCGAGGTCCGAAATCTCTGGCCGCTGTTGTTTCTGGCGGCACCCGTGATCTACGCGCTGCTTTTTGCCGCAAGCAGCCTGACCAGCGGCGTGCTGTTCGTGCTGTTCACGCTCTGGGTCGGCGTCGCTCTGTGGTTCCTGAGGCGGCGCCGGGCGGGCGACGTGCCGCGCGCCGTGGTCAGCCTGATCGCCGGCATTGCACTGCTCGATGCGGTGCTGATCGCGGCCGCCGGCGCGCCCGGTACTGCCTGGCTGGCGGTCGGCGGCTTTGTGCTGACGCTCGGGCTGCAACGGCTCGTGCTCGGGAACATAGGGTCGCCTGGGCTCCATCCCGCGCACAACGGGCTTGAGCTTTTCCCGGTTGTCTCTACAACTGCGAGTGCTCGGCACGACACCGAAAAGACAACAACGCCACCGGTGCGAACCGGATCTGGGCGTGCGGGGAGGTCGAGAATGTTTGGGGGACTTTTCCATAAAGGGAGTCTGACGATGACAACGAAGCTGTGCTTGGGGCTGGCGTCGAGCCTAGTCCTGGCAATGGCGGCTGCCGCCGCTCCTGCCGCGGCCGACGTATCGGTGAATTTGGAAGAGGCTGCATCCGGCCTGACGGCGCCCCTGATGATGGCATCGCCTCCGGGCGACGATCGGCGCTTCATCATGGAGCAGATCGGGCTGGTCAAGATCCTGACGCCGGAAGGCGAGGTGCTGGGCGAGCCGTTCATCGACATCCGTGCCAAAATCGTCGACCAGTGGCCCGAGTTCGATGAGAAGGGCCTGCTCGGGATCGCATTCCATCCCGACTTCGCCAACAACGGCAAGGTCTACGTGGCCTACAGCTCGCCGACCCAGTGGGAGGGCGCTCTCGACAAGCACTTCTGGTGGGACCACACCAACGTCATCGAGGAGTATACCGTCTCCGCGGACGATCCCAACGTGGTTGACCCGACCTCGGTGCGCGAGATCTCGGCGATCGACTGGCCACAGTTCAACCATAATGGCCACTGGATCGGCTTTGGCCCGGACGGCATGCTCTACATCTCGACCGGTGACGGCGGCTACGCCAACGACTGGGGCATCGGTCACAACCCGCTCGAGGGCAACGGCCAGGACCTGCTCGATCAGCACGGCAAGATCCTCAGGATCGACGTCGATCAGACGATGGGTGGCAACTATGGCATCCCCAGCGACAATCCGTTCGTGGGCCAGGAAGCCACCGCACTGCCCGAGATCTGGGCGTATGGCCTGCGCAACCCGTGGCGTTGCTCGTTCGACATGGGCGGCGACCACGAGCTCTTCTGCGGCAACGTTGGGCAGAATTCGTATGAGGAGGTCGAGAACGTCAAAAAGGGGGAAAATCACGGCTGGCGGCTGATGGAGGGCACCCACTGCTTCGACTTCGAGGCGCCGGACGACCATCCCGACGACTGCAACACCGACGGCATGACGATGCCCATCGTCGAGTACGAGAACTGCACCGCGAGGCCCGAGAACTGTGAGGGTATCTCGGTGACCGGTGGCTATGTCTACCGCGGCAGCAATGCCGACTGGGACGGCAAGTACATCTTCGGCGACTGGAGCAAGGCGTTCGACCACCCGGACGGCCAGCTGTTCATGGCGACCAAGGGTGCCGACGGCACCTGGACCAAGGAGCACGTCAACGTCGCCAACATGGATGGTGACCTGCCGTACGTGCTTGCCTTTGCGCAGGACAACGACGGCGAGGTGTATGTGCTGACCTCGGTCACGACCGGTCCGGTCGGCGGGCTCGACAAGATCTACAAGATCGTGCCCGCGCAGTAGCATCCCGGACGACCACGAGGTTGGAGCTTCTCCGGCATCAGGAGAAGCTCCGGCCTTCCGGTCGACACCAAGTGACGGTCGCGCCGGTGTGGTGCGACCCCGTGCCGAGATTTCTGGAGGCGAGTGTTGTCGCGCAGATTCCGTTCCCTGGTTCTGGCGTCGTCGCTGATCGGACTGCTGGCAGCGTCGAGTGCCGGAATCGCCCGTGCGGACGAGACCGGACTGACTGAGGAGTTCTTGAACGATCCCGAGCAGATCGAGCTTGGGGATGAGCTGTTCCATCAGCAATGCGCGAAGTGCCACGGTAAGGGCGCCTATCCGGGCAAAGCGCCGCGACTTAAGGTCGGCAAGCTCTCGGCCGAGGACATCTACCTGCGCATTACCTATGGCTTTCGCAAGATGCCTTCGTGGGAGGAGGTGTTCACCGACGATCAGCGCATGGCGATCGCTGCCTACGTGAAGAGCAACAAGTTCTCGAACTGACGGCGAGTCCGATGCAAGCTTCGACAGCTCCGACCTGCAGCAAGCGCCTTCTCGAGCGTGGCGCACGCGCGGCCGGCCTCCTGGCGTTGCTGCTTTGCCTCTCCGTCTCGACCGCGGCGATTGCCCAGCAGCAGGAAGTCGATCTCGGCGATGTCGAGCGGTTCACCGACGGCGATGCCAAGCATGGCGCCGCTTTGTACAAACGCTATTGCCGGGGCTGTCACGGCGAGGACGGTCGCGGCGGCGCTCACACCTTCATGCCGCACATCCAGAACTTGACCAAGAAGGATTATATCGAGCTGGTTCCCGACGGTTATCTGTATACGGTCATTACCGAGGGCGGCGAGGCGGTCGGCAAGAATGGCTATATGCCGGCCTGGCAATCCACGCTGTCTGTCCAGGATATTAAGGACGTGATCGCCTACATCCGCAGCCTTCCGACGTATTGATCGACGGAGGCGCGGCTCTCAGCAAAACCACCACAACCAAGTCAGGG
Source organism: uncultured Alphaproteobacteria bacterium (assembly GCA_963731495.1). Classification (GTDB taxonomy): domain Bacteria; phylum Pseudomonadota; class Alphaproteobacteria; order Geminicoccales; family Geminicoccaceae; genus DASUGG01. The sequence goes on along the minus strand of CAVSVZ010000025.1, from coordinate 49,801 downwards.
GGATCCAATGAAAACGTGGTCTTGTTGCGCGTTGTCGATAACGGCGCTGGTCGCATCGACCGGCATCGCATCGGCAGATATGCAAGGTAGCGGCGATTCCGGCGGTTGGGACAAGCGGATCGCCGTCGAGCCGAACCCGGCCAAGGTCGTCGTGCCCGACGGCTACGAGGTCGGTGTTCTGGTCAAAGGCCTGAACGCTCCCTCGGCGGCGACGGTCGATGCCGACGGCAATCTCTGGGTCGTCGTCTCACCGCCGCTGCTCGGCAGCCCCGATGCGGATCAGTTCGAGGAGGCGCACATCAAGGTGTTCGATCCGCAGGGCAACCTGGTCAAGGAGATCGGCAAGGGCGTCTTCACGACGGTCATGAACGAGATCGCCTTCTGCCCTGAGAACGGCAAGGTCTACGTGCCCGAGTATGCCGAGAAGATCTGGGAAGTGGACGGCATCGACGCCGAGCCCAAGTTGATCATCAACGATCTGCCGATCGGCGACCATCGTAACGGCGGCGTCACCTGCAAGGACGGCTACCTCTATTTCGCTCTGGGCTTTCCGAGCAACACCGGGTTCGCCGACCCCGACAACCACGGCTGGACCGACATCCCGAACGATCCGTTCTGGGTCAAGCACCAGGACGGCTTCGGCACCACGCCGCACGATCCCGTCTGTCGCGACATCGTGCACACCGGCCTGAACGTGATGTCGTCCGACGGCCGGATGACTGGCGCCCTGTTGCCGGTTGGCGTGCCGGCCAAGCCAGGCATGAAGATCAAGGCGCAGGTGCCCTGCGGCGGCTCGGTCATGCGGGTCAAGCATGGACGCGCCGGGGCGGATGGGATCTACCCGCACGAGAACATGGAAGTCTACGCCTTCGGCTTCCGTAACGAGTTGGGCGTCGCGTTCGGGCCCAACGGCTCGCGCTTCGAGAACGCTCTGGCGGTCTCGGACAACGGCGCCAACGACCTCGGCAATCGCCGCGTCGCCAACGGCGCCGAGAAGCTCTGGATCGTCACCGAGCAGGGGCAGGATGCCGGCTACCCGGACAAGGAAGGCTTCCTGTTCGTCGACACCAAGCGCTACGGTTGGGATCTGTACCGCGGCAACCCGGTCGACCGGCCCTATCCGCAGCTCTACATCGGCGAAGAGCCGTTCATCCCGGCGAAGATCCCCTACCACTTCCAGCATCACGTCGACGGCACGCGGGGCGTGCCGCGGATCATGGCCAACCCCGACCCCAACGGCTACATCAACCCGGTTCTGGAATGGGACACCAACAATCCGATCGACGGCATCGCCTGGAGTGCTAACGGCTTCGGTGCCGACAACGACCTGTTCGGCGCGGTCTACGGCATTCTCGACACCGGCCCGGAGAGCCTGGAGCCGACCTGGCCGGCGGTGCTGCAGGTTCAGTTCCTCGATCCCACCGGCGTGAAGTGGTCGTACTTCGCACGCAACATCGACATGGGCCCGAACGCCTATCAGGAGGAGGAGAACCGCGGCGGCCTGGAGCGCCCGAACGACGTCGTGTTCTCCAACGACGGCAAGACCATGTACGTGGTCGACTACGGTGAGGTGTTCACCGACTTCAACAAGCCGAGCCCGTTCTATACGACGGCGGGCTCGGGCGTGATCTGGACGATCACGCGTAAGGGCTGAGCGACGGCTCGAAGCCGCTCGCTACGAGCGGCAGGTCTGGTCCGGGCGCGTCCTTCGTGGCGCGCCCGGCGCCCCATTGGCGGGGTAGGGGGGCACGATGAGCAACCATAGCGGCCCGCACCAGCTGCTCCAGCAGTGGCTGAAGCATCAGTTGCCCGACACGGCCGGCGCCTGGCTCGGCGAGCAGCTCGAAAGGCTGTCGGGCGAGGTCAAGGATCGCGATCTCTACGTCGCGCTCGGGTATGGCACCGCGCAAGCTGGGCAAGGACGATCTCGAGCTCAGCGAGGCCGATCTCGCCGAGGCCACGCGCGCCAGGGCTGGTTGGGACCCGCGCGGCTGGAGCGTCGATCAGGCGGCCCGCATCGTGATCCTGCTGCGGAGGCGGCGGCGCGGGCGAGGCGTTCGCGGCGCGGTTCAGCCAGCTGTGCCGGACCGCCGACGTCAGCGAGCAGGTGGCGTTCTATCGCGGCCTGCCGCTCTATCCCGATCCCCTGCGCCTCGAGGCGCAGGCCGCCGAGGGCACCCGCACCAACATGCGCGCGGTGTTCGAGGCGGTCGCGCATCGCAACCCGTTTCCCAAAGAGCAGTTTTCCGAGAACCGCTGGAACCACATGGTGCTGAAGGCGCTGTTCGTAGGCTCCACGCTGCATCCGATCCAGGGCCTGGACGAGCGGGCCAACCCGCCGCTCGCCCGCATGCTCTCCGACTACGCCCACGAGCGCTGGGCGGCCGGCCGACCGGTCAGCCCCGAGCTCTGGCGCTGCGTCGGGCCGCATGCCGATGCCGAATCCGTGGCCGATCTGCAGCGCGTGCTGGCGACCGGCAACACGATCGAGCGTCAGGCCGCAGCGCTCGCGCTCGAGCGCCTGCCCGGACGCCAAGGCCAAGGAGCTGCTAGCCTCGGCGCCGGACCTGGCGGCCGCGATTGAAGGCGGCAAGCTTTCCTGGCAGAGTTCAGCCAACAGCTTTGAGCGCAGCGCACATGCTCGCAGCGGAGGCCGCAGCCATGATGTTCATCGACCCGCACACCCATATGATCTCGCGCACCACCAACGACTACGAGGCGATGGCCAAATCCGGCGTGGTCGCCCTGATCGAGCCGGCGTTCTGGATCGGTCAGCCCCGGACCTACGTCGGCACCTACATCGACTACCTCTCGACCATCGTCGGCTGGGAGCGCTTTCGGGCCGGCCAGTTCGGCATCCGGCACTACTGCACGATCGGCCTGAACTCCAAGGAGGCCAACAACGAGGAGCTGGCCGAAGGCGTGATGGAGATCCTGCCCCGCTTCGCGCTCAAGGACGGCGTCGTGGCGATCGGCGAGATCGGCTATGACGAGCAGACCGAGCTCGAGGACAAATATTTCCGGCTGCAGCTGGAGCTCGCCAAGGAGCTCGAGCTGCCGGTGATGATCCACACGCCGCATCGCGACAAGAAGCGCGGCACGACCCGCTCGATGGACGTGATCGAGGAGCACGGCCTGCCGCCGACTCGCAGGTGGTGATCGACCACAACAACGAGGAGACCGTGCGCGAGGTGCTCGATCGCGGCTTCTGGGCCGCCTTCTCGATCTACCCGAGCACCAAGATGGGCAACGAGCGCATGGTCGAGATCGTGCGCCAGTATGGCGCCGAGCGCGTGATCGTCGATTCCGCCTGCGACTGGGGCATCTCCGAGCCGCTGGGCGTCGCCAAGACCGCCAAGCTCGCCCTGCAGCGCGGCGTGCCCGAGGAGCATGTCCGGCTGATCTGCTACCAGAACGCGCTCGACGCCTACGGCCAGAGCGGCCAGATGCGCGAGGAGGACTGGCTGAACCCGCCGGCGATCGACCAGCGCACCCTGTACGAGGGCAACTCGATCCTGCGCGGCGGCCGCGACCCGGTGGTCGAGGAGCCCACGCGCACCATGGAAGAACTGGTCATCGAATAGCTGCCAACGGGCCGGGGATGGAATGGTCCATGCCCGGTGTCACAGGACCAGCGCGCCGGTTGACGCGCGTTGATCGGGGAAAGCTCCATGAGAAAGCTGCGATGGGCTTGGGTGCTCATGCTCGCCGGCACGCTGCTCGCATCCGGAGCGACGCCGCCGGTCTCGGCACAGGAGCAGGCGCCCTATCGGGTGCGCGGCACGCTCGACGCGGTCGCGAGTGACCAGATCACGGTCATGACCCGCGAGGGCGAGACGCTCGATCTGGCCTTGAAGGACGACACCCGCGTGATGGTCGTGCTGCCGGCCAGCCTCGATGACATCAAGCAGGGCGACTATGTTGGCCTGACCTCGATCGATTCCGGCGGCAAGCGAGTCGCGATCAGCGCGCATATCTTCGCCGACGACCTGCGCGGCACGGCGGAAGGTCATGTGCCCTGGGATCTGGTCAAAGAGCCCAACACCATGACCAACGCGACGGTCGCCGAGATCGAGGAAGTGGGCGATCAGCGCGAGCTCAAGGTCAGCTACGTGCAGGGCAAGGGCGACCAGAAGACGGAGGGCAGCCAGACGATCTACGTGCCCGACAATCTGGCGGTCGTGAAGATGGAGAAGGCCCAGGACCGGTCGGCGCTGCAGCCGGGCAAGAAGGCCTTCCTGGTCGTCGCGTGACGTCGAGGGCACCCCGACCGCGCTCGCCGTGATCGTCGGCGAGGAGGGCGCCGTGCCGCCGATGTGAGGCACTCGCCAGCGACGCCTGGCAAGGCAAGGGAGAGCGATTCGCCGCGAGCGGAGGGAATCAGCTCCCGAAGACGTGAGCCAGCACCAGCTCCTTGAAGCCGGTAGCCTCGACCGGGCCCTCCGGTAGCAGGTCCGGCTCGCTGGAGATCACCAGCGGCCCGTGCGTCGGGGTCGTCGGTCAGGCGGCCGTGCGAGCCGCGGACCAGCTGCGTGTCCTTGAGCGAGATCACGTCCAGCAGCGTGCGCATGCCGAGCTTGCGCTTGGCCAGCCGCCAGCCGATCGCCAGCTTGCGGGCATGCGGATCGCCGGATCGACGAACAGCTCGACCGGGTCGTAGCCGGGCTTCCTGTGGATGTCGACGGTGCGCGCGAAGTCGGGCGCGCGCTCGTCGTCCAGCCAGTAGTAGTAGCTGAACCAGCGGTCCGCCTTGGAGATCGCGACCAGCTCGCCCGAGCGCGGATGGTCGAGGCCGTGCGCGCGCTTGCCCTCCTCGTCCAGCACCGTCTCGACGCCGTCCAGGCCCTCGAGCAGCGCCTTGCACCTCGGCGACACGGGTCGCCGTGCTGCACATAGACGTGGGCGAGCTGGTGGTCGGCCAGCGCGAAGGCGCGGCGAGGCGCCGGCATCGAGGATCTCGCGGCCCATCTCGACGCCGCACCCGGATCAGCCCGGCCTGGCGCAGCGCGCGGTTGATGTGCACGGCATCTGTCACCGGCGTGATGCCGTATTCCGAGACCACGATGATCCGCGTGGCCCTCGCGCTCGGCCGCCTCGATCAGCTCGCCGCACAGCGCATCGATCTCTTCGCAGGTCCTTGGCGATGCGCGGCTGCGCCGGATCGGGCTCGAGGCGCTGCAGGTTGTAGTCGAGATGCGGCAGGTAGCAGAGCGTCAGCGTCGGCTTGCGGGTCTCGCGCACATGCGCGGTCGCGTGCGCGATCCAGGCGCTGGACGTGATGTCGGCGGCCGGGCCCCAGAACCTGAACAGCGGAAACTTGCCGAGCTCTGGCGTCGAGCTCGTCGTGCAGCTCGGGCGGGTAGCGCGTAGTGATCGGGGATCTTGCGGCCGTCGGCCGGGTACATCGGCCGCGGCGTCGCGCTCCAGTCGGCGGTGGCGTACATGTTGTACCACCAGAACATCTTGGCGCAGGTGAAGTCGGGATCGCGGCGCTTGGCGGCGTCCCAGATCTTCTCGCCGGCGACCAGGTGGTTCGACTGCCGCCACAGCATGACTTCGGCAAGATCGCGAAAGTACCAGCCATTGGCGACGCAGCCGTGGCCCGACGGCGGCAGACCAGTCACCAGCGTCGACTGCACGGTGCAGGTGACCGCCGGGATCACGGTTCGGAGCGGCCGCAGGCTGCCTTGCCTTGCAAGGCGCTGCAGATGGGGCGTGTGTGGGCCGACAAGGGCCGGGCTCAGGCCCACGACGAGAATCACCAAGGTCGGATGCATGCGTCACTTTGTCGCCGAGCACGCCGCGGTTGGCAAGGTGGCGGCACGCTCCTACCCTGCGCGCGCACGGGAGGCGACATCGTAAGAACAGCATGGTTCGCCTGTTCTGGATCTTTCTCGGGCTGGCGCTGCTGGTCCTGATCCCGTTCCTGATCTGGGGCGAGGGGCTGGAGCGCACCTTCAGCCAGGAAGGCGTGGTCGCGTGGCTCGCCGACTACGGCCGCTGGGCCTGGGCCGCGGGCATGCTGCTCCTGGCCTCGGACCTGCTGCTGCCGATCCCGGCCACCGCCGTGATCGCGGCCCTGGGCTTTGTCTACGGCCCGCTCTGGGGCGGCCTGATCGCCACCGCGGGCGGCGTTCTGGGAGGCGCTTTGGGCTATGGGCTGTGCCGTGCGTTCGGCCGGCCGCTGGCGCTGCGCATCCTCGGCAAGGATGATCTCGAGCAGGGCGAGCGGCTGTTTGCGCGTGCCGGCGGCTGGCTCGTCGTGCTGTCCCGCTGGCTGCCGATCTTCCCGGAGGTGATCGCGTGCATGGCCGGGCTGTCCCGCATGCCGCCGTGGACCTTCCTTATCGCGCTGCTCTGTGGCAGCGCGCCGCTCGGCTTCGCGTTCGCCGCGATCGGTCATGCCGGGGTCGAGCATCCGGTCCTGGCGATCGCGCTGAGCGCGCTCGTCCCTCCGATTCTCTGGCTGGTCGTGCGGCCTCACGTCCGCGCCCGCCAGCGCGCCCTGTCCACCCGGCATACCGAGGGCTGATCGTCATGGCCAAGAAACCGACGCCCAAGCCGTTTGCGCCGAACGAGGTGGCAGCCCTGGCCAAGGCGGTGATCGCAGCCGATCGCTTTCCCAAGCTCGCCACGGTCGATCGGCGCATGCCGCGAGTCCGCCCGGTCTCGCCGGTCCGCACCGACGGCTTCACCGTCTACGTCGCCAATCTGCGCAGCTACCACAAGACGGAGGAGATCGCCGCCAATCCCGCGGTCGAGCTGTGTTACATGAGCCCGGAGCACGACCAGCTGCGCATCTCGGGCCGCGCCGAGATCGTCACCGATCGTCCCTTGCTCGAAGAGATCTGGGACGACAATCCGCTGCTGCGGCACTACCTGGGCACGATCGACAACCCGGAGCTCCTGGTCTATCGCGTCGTGCCCAAGCAGGTGCGCTTCATGCGCGAGTGGGCGCTCGAGTATCACGACGTGCCGCTTGATCCGAGCCGGGCGTAGACGTCGCCGGAGCGATCGTCCGTCGGGCGTCTGCGAAGCCAGTCCTCGATGGTCGAGCGTTGCCGCCACGCCGGCCAGCGAAAGGTCCGCCGCTCACCGACCGCGAGGTTGAAGCGGTATGGCCCGAGTGCTGCCAGCAGGGCCACCGCCTCGCAGGCGACCTCGATCGCGGCCGGTACATATTCGAACGACAGCAGTGGGATCGGCTGCGAGAGGCCTCGAAGAACCTCCGCCTCGAAGCCCTCGACGTCGAGCTTGCAAAAGCGCGGCAGGCCGTGCCGCTCGATCAGCGCATCCAGCGTGGTCACCGGCACCTCGAGCGGCGAGCCCCAGCGCACCGTCGCGAAGTGACCGTGCTTTGCCGACCGCGGTGATCCACTCGGCCGACAAGCTCGCGACCGTGGGCGTGCGCGGGCTCGGGTAGAGGCTGGCCTTGCCAGCCTTCGCACCGAGCGCGGTCTCGATCACCTCGACGCGCGGGTCGCCGCGAAACAGCCAGCGCAGCCATCGGGCGAAGTCGGGCTGCGGCTCGATCGCCACGACCCTGGCGCCGAGGCCGGCAAGGCAGCGGGTCTGGTTGCCGACATGGGCGCCGACGTCGAACACCAGGTCGCCCGGCTCGATCAGCCCGGCATAGTGGCGGCGCAGCGCGACGAACCGCCACGGCTGGCCATAGTAGACCACCAGCGAGCGCGAAAAACCTGCCGCACGGGCCAGCGCGGCCGAGCATCGTTGCAATCGGAGTCTCACCAGACACGCTATCGCAGAATTGCCGGTCGCCGCCTAGGAGCCCGTCCGAGTATTGGGCGGTGAGGGGTGGACGGGTGGCGGACGGCGTGGTTGATCAACGGGCATGAGCAAGACCTATCGAGCCTGGGACGTGGATCAGGTCTGGCTGCTGCCGCCTTCGGTCCACGACTTCGTTCCGGCGGGCCATGCGGCGCATCTGGTGCGTGAGCTGGTGCGCGGCGAGCTGGACCTGTCGGCGATCGTCAAGCCCTACGAGCAGGAGGAGCGCGGCCAGCCGCCCTACCACCCGGCGATGATGGTGGCCCTGCTGCTGTACGCGTATACGCAAGGGATCTACGCCTCGCGGCGGATCGCCAGGGGCTGTGAGGAGCGGCTCGACGTGATGGCGGTGACCGGCATGCAGCGGCCGGATTTCCGCACCATCAGCGACTTCCGCAAGCGCCATCTCGAGGCGCTGGCGGCGCTGTTCGTGCAGGTCCTGCGGCTGTGCCGGCAGGCGGGGCTGGTCAGGCTCGGCCACATCGCGCTCGACGGCACCCGGCTCAAGGCCAACGCGGGCAAGCACAAGGCGATGAGCTACGGCCGGATGCGCCAGGCCGAGGCGGCGCTGGCGCGTGAGGTCGGGGACTGGCTGGCGCGGGCCGAGGCTGCGGATGCCGCCGGGGATGCCGAGCACGGTGCCGAGCGGCGCGGCGACGAGATGCCGGACTGGGTCGCCGACAAGCAGGCGCGGCTGGCGCGCATCCGCGCTGCGAAAGCCGCCTTGGAGGCCGAGGCCAGCGAGCCACCGCCGCCGCCGGATGCCGAGCCCGGCCCGTCCACGGGCATGGTCGATCACGGCCGCCCGGCGCGCGCCCCGGACGGCGGTCCGCCCAAGCGGGCGCAGCGCAACTTCACCGACCCCGACAGCCGGATCATGAAGACCAGGGACGGCATGATCCAGGGCTACAACGGCCAGCTCGCGGTCGACGCCGCGCATCAGATCATCACCGCCCAGCGCCTGACCACCAACGGTGGCGACCAGGCCGGCTTGGTGCCGCGGGTCCGGCTGATAGCGCCAGGGTGCTACCACCGGATAGGGCCAGGGCCCGGCCACGCGGTCAAGGGGTGCGGCGCTCGAGGCCACCGTGGCCGCGCTCGGCCGCAAGCCGCGCGAACGCTCGGCCGACGCCGGCTTTTGCCGCGAGGACAACCTCGAAGCGCTGGCGGCACACGGCATCCGAGGCTACCTGGCGCCCGGCCGCGGCCATCACAGCAACCCCGACCCGAGCGGCCGGCGGCAGATCAGGCCCGGCTCGCGGATGGCCGCGATGGCCGCCAGGCTCCGGCCCGCCGGCCGGCGCTCGCGCTACCGCCTGCGCAAGCAGACCGTCGAGCCGGTGTTCGGCCAGATCAAGGCCGCCCGCGGGTTCCGTCAGTTTCTGCTGCGCGGCTTCGATCAGGTCCAACAGGAATGGGCCCTGATCTGCACCGTCCACAACCTCGCCAAGCTCGTCGGCCACCGCCTCGCCTGAACCCACCCTCACCCGAGCCTCGCCCATTCCGCCATGTCTCTCACCATCATCATCCGCCCGTCACCACTGCCACCGCCCTTCCCGCAACCCATTACCCGGACAGGCTCCTAGCGGGCCCTTGACGGCGCCCCCGTTCGAGGCAAGTCAGGGAGGTCGGTGCTCGGAGGATCCCGTCTTGAAGGTCTCGCCGTTACCCCTCTTGCTGGTTCTGGCGCTGCCCGGTGTGTCGCCGGCCCAGGCCGATCGCCTGTTCGCGGGCTACGAGATCGAATGGCAGGGGCTGCCGATCGGGACCTTCGAGACCGAGCTTTCGACCGGGGAGGACAGCTACCGGGTGTCCTATCGGGCGCGCACGACGGGCATCCTGGGCTGGCTGTTCCCGTTCACCTCGGAAGGCTCGAGCGAAGGCACCCGGGCGATGCAGGTCATGCCGGCACGCTATCAGGGCCAGAGCAGCTGGCGCGACGACAGGCACTTTTGGGTGGTTCGCTTCGACGGCGATGGCCGGGTGACCCAGGTCGAGCTGCCGGAGGAGGACCGGCTCGAGCGCGAACCGGTGCCGGCCTCGCTCCAGGTCGCTCCCGATCCGCTGGCACTGGCGCTGCGCGCGATCGGCGCCGCGGCGCCCGGCGCCCGGCTCGACGGCGCCAGCTTCGACGGCAAGCGAGCGCTGCGTTTTGAGCTCGCCTGCGCCGACGACTTGGTACCACTTGCGGATCCGCCGCCCGGCGCCGCGGCAGCGGCCGAGCAGGGCGCGCTCGCCTGCACCGTCAACGGCGAGCTTGCCGCCGGCGCCTCGCGCCGCTGGAAGGGCAGCAGCATGCGCGACGACGATCGCGAGCCGGTCGCGGTCTGGCTGGGCCGTGGCATCCTCAAGGACGCATTCTGGCCGGTCCGGGTCGAGGCGCCAACGAGCTACGGCACGGTGACCGCCCGTCTGGTGAGCCTCCAGCCGGAATCGACCACCCCAGCCGCCAACTAACGTCCGCTCCTGCGTCCATCCTTTTCACGGTCGACATGGTCGAACCGGTGCGGTTCAATCCGCGCATCGGGGAGGAGTCATGACCATGACCGCATCATCGCGCCGCGTGGCCATCGTGACCGGCGCCGGTCGCGGCATCGGTCTCGCGATTGCGAGCAAGCTTGCCGAAAGCTTCGATCTGGCGATCACCGACGTCGATCCCGACCTGGGCAACGCCGCCCTCGAGGCGCTGCGCCGACAGGGAGCGCAGGCCCTGTTCGTGCATGGCGACATCGCCGATCTCACCAACCACGCGCCGACGCTCGAGCAGATCGCCCTGCGATTCCGTCGTATCGATTGCCTGGTCAACAATGCCGGGATCGCCTCACCGGTGCGGGGCGACCTCCTGGAGCTGACCCCCGAGAACTACGACCGGGTGCTCGCCGTGAACCTGCGTGGGCCGCTGTTCTTCACTCAGGCCGTCGCACGATACATGCTCGATCACCCGGCGGACGGCGCCCGCTCGATCATCACCGTGTCGTCGGTCAACGCCGCCGCGGCGGCGCCCGAGCGCGGCGACTACGCGATCTCGAAAACGGGTCTCGGCATGCTCACCAAGCTGTTCGCGCTGCGTCTGGCCGAAGCCGGGATCGGTGTGTTCGAGGTGCGCCCCGGGATCATCCGGACCGACATGACGGCGAAGGTCAGCGCGCGCTACGATGCGATCATCGCGCAGGGCGGCGTGCCGATGCGGCGCTGGGGTGAGGCGGCCGACGTCGCTAATGTGGTCGCGGCGCTGGCCGGCGACGCGTTTCAATTCGCCACCGGCAGCGTGGTCGACGTGGGTGGCGGGCTGGCGATCCCTCGACTGTAGAGGTGACGCAACAGGCGTGTGGGGGGGCGGGTGTGGCTAGACAGGCAGGATACGACTACGTGATCACCGGCGCCGGCCCGGCGGGCTGCGTGCTGGCGGCACGGCTGTCGGCCGATCCCTCGGTCAAGGTGCTGCTGCTCGAGGCCGGGCCCGAGGATAAGGATCCCTACATTCACTGGCCGGTCGGCTTCTACAAGATGACCAGCGGTACCCGGAACAACTGGGGCTATCAGACAGTGCCGCTCGCCCATCTGGACGGCCGCCAGATGGTGTACCCCCAGGGCCGCGTGCTCGGCGGCGGCGGCTCGATCAACGCCCAGGTGTTCACCCGGGGCCACCCCAAGGACTACGATGCCTGGGCCGAGGAGGAGGGCTGCACCGGCTGGGCGTACCGGGACATCCTGCCCTATTTTCGGCGCTCCGAGGACAATGAGAGGTTCAGCAATGCCTGGCACGGCACGGGCGGCCCGCTCGGCGTGTCCGACCTGATCAGCCCGCATGCGATGTCCAAGGTGTTCGTGCGTGCCGCGCAGGAGACCGGGCTGCCCTACAATCCGGACTTTAATGGAGAGCGCCAGGAGGGCTGCGGCCTCTACCAGGTGACCCAGCGCCATGGCCGGCGGTGCAGCGCGGTCGTGGGCTATCTGCGCCCTGCCATGGCGCGGCCCAATCTCACGGTGCGCACCGGCGCGCAGGCGACCCGGATCGTGGTCGAGCAGGGTCGCGCAGTCGGCGTCGAATATGTGGAGGGCCAGGGTGGGTCGCAGCACGTACGCGCCGAGCGCGAGATCCTGATCACCTCCGGTGCGGTCGGCTCGCCCAAGCTGCTGCTGCTTTCGGGCATCGGCCCGGCGGACGAGCTTGTTGCGCACGGTATCCAGGTCGTGCACGACCTGCCCGGGGTCGGCCGCAATTTCCAGGATCACGTCGACGTCTATGTGATCAGCGAGCTGAACGGGCCGCACAGCTACAACAAGCACACCCAGCTGCACCGGCAGCTCTGGGTGGCGCTGCAATTCTATCTGTTCGGCAGCGGCCCGATCACCTCGAACCTGGCCGAGGCGGGCGGTTTCTGGTTCGTCGACAAGCAGGCACGCTCGCCCGACGTCCAGTTTCACTTCCTGCCCGGTTCAGGGCTCGAGGCGGGGGTGACCCAGCTCGGCGAGCACGGCTGCACCCTGAACAGCTGCTTTTTGCGACCGCGCTCGCGCGGCACGGTCAAGCTGGCGAGCGCCGATCCGTCTGCAGCGCCGCTGATCGATCCCAACTACTTCGCCGAGGAGTACGATCGCAAGATCTCGATCGGCGGCTTTCGCCTCGCCCGCGAGATCATGGCGCAGGCCGCTTTCCGCCCGTTCCTGTCCGCCGAGCGCCTGCCCGGCCCCGAGATCCAGAGCGATGCCGAGCTCATGGCCTACGCCAGGCAGCACGGCAAGACCGACTATCACCCGGTCGGCAGCTGCAAGATGGGCACCGACGACATGGCCGTGGTCGATCCCGGGCTGCGCGTGCGCGGCGTCGAAGGGCTCCGGGTCTGCAATTCCTCGATCATGCCGCAGTTGGTCAGCTCGAACACCAACGCGCCGAGCATCATGATCGGTGAGAAGGCGGCCGATCTGGTGCGCAGTGTCAACGCCGTGAGCGAGGGGGCCACCGAGTCCGCCGAAACGCTGCGCGAGGCGGTCTGATATGCCGATGACGGGAAGGCGGTCGAGGAAGGCAGGCCTGTCGGTGATCGCGGTCCTCATCGGCTCAATGGCGCTTGCCGCCTGCAGCACCTCGGATACGCCGGCGCGCCCCGATCTGCGGGCCAGCGTCGCCGAGTCCAGCGACCACAAGACCCTGCTGGCCATGATCCGGCAGGGTGGTCTGGCTGGCACCCTGCAGTCGTCCGGACCCTACACCCTGTTCGCGCCGACCGACGAAGCGTTCGCCGCCCTGCCGCCCGGAATCGAGCGCCGCCTGTTGGCACCCGAGAACAAGGACCAGCTGGCGCAGGTGCTGCGCCACCACATCGTCGAGGGCCGCCTGACCTCGGCCGATCTCGAGGGCAAGATCTCGACGCCTGTGACCTTGCAGGGCAGCCGGCTGCAGATCGACGGCTTCGGGCCTGAGATCAAGGTTGATGATGCCGAGGTCGTCCAGGCCGACATCGAGGCCTCCAACGGCGTCATCCACGTGATCGACGCCGTGCTGCTGCCGCAATAGCGCGCGCCGGCGCACAGCGAGATCACCGTGATGGTCTTGATCGCCGCATGGTCACCCGGCTGGTTGTCGCGCTCGATCAGGGCGAACCGATCGCCATCGAGATGGGTGATCTCGGACAGGCCGACCCAGCCGCCGCGCTCGGACTTGGGCGCCTCGAGCGGATAGCGCACGAAGCTCCAGCTATCCTGGGCGGGACTGTAGATCGCGAGCTTGGTGCTGTCCTTGGGATCGTCCTTCCAGGCGCGCTGCACGGCGACCACGACCTGCCGGGTGTTCGCGGTCACCGACAATGATGGCGTCGACGACGCCAGCGGCGAGACTCTGCTCCTCCCGCTCGGCGACAAAGCATCACTTTTCTAGGTGCCCGACGTAACCCAACGGCGGGGACGCTAGGCGAGGCTCTACGGCGCAAGCTTGAGCGATCCTGAGCCTTGCCGCGCCCGGCGTAGCCCCCCATAGTTGGCGCTTGGGAGGCCATACCCGGCAGCCCGATCGCATTGGGCATCGGGACGAGCGGTAGCTCGCCGAGGTCGGCATTGCAAGCCGACCCTGTGGTCCCGGTGTTTGGATTGAACAGGGAGGTGAATTATGGCCACATACATGGTATCCGGCGTTCCGCTGCTTCCTCAAACGAACAACGCGGCGTGCTGGTTTGCGGCCGCGCAGATGGTGATCCGCTGGCGTCGCGACCGGACACAGAGCAGTGAGATCGGCATCGTCGACCCCTCAGAGTCCCTGCCAGAGGTCGCGCGGTTCCAGGCCATGAACGGCATCACGGACGCGCAGATCGTCGGTCTGGCGCAACGCCTGGGGCTCCGAAGGATTCCGCCGATGTCACCCACCGCGGACGCGGTCGGCGGCTGGCTCAAGAAGTACGGCCCGCTCTGGGTCAACGGCAAGACGCATATCGTCGTGATCGCCGGAATCAAGCCGGGCTACCTCTACGTGCATGATCCCTTGCCGGTGAAGATCGGCAAAACCGAATGGCGCAGCATCACGGGCTGGTACGACAACTTCATCGACCCGAGAACCAGTTCGGGGGTCTTCATGCATTGTCCGGAGATGCCGGCGTGGATGAAGGTGAGGGGCAAACGCGAGGCACTGTACCAGGTGCGCCAAGGCGACAATCTATCGTCGATCGCCGACCGGTTCTATGGCAAGCCGAGCCGATGGCGCGAGATCTACGCGGCCAATAAAGCGACAATCGGCGCCAATCCGAATCGCATTCTGCCAGGCCAGAGACTTGCAATCCCCATCAAGTAGTCCGGGTTCGATCGCGATCCGCCGAAGTTGCAGCGAAATCAGATCGCGATCTCGCCAAAGGTGGTGACGCTCGCGGCCGCAAGCGCCCTCCATCTGGTTGAGCTTCTCCGCGATTCCAGCTGTCCGCTTCGGCTAACCAGCCCGCTCCCACCCAGGTCCATGGGCGAGCGGGCGAGTTGCCCCCGCTCGCTTCAGGATCACCGCCTGGCGTGGTAGGCGTGGTAATGGCGGCGCATCGGATCGTCGGCGACCCAGTCGAAGTCCAGGTCGCGCAGCATGCCGTGAACGTGGTTTCCCAGCGGGGCCGACTTATGCTGGACCGAGAACTGATTGCTCGGCCAGAGCTCCATCACGAACGGTCCGATCGCGACATAGGTGTAGTGGTGTGAGCCGGCATCGCTCAACGAGCACCGCCCGCCCAGGCGATCTTGGCCGCTGCGCGCGCGGACAGGGCCTGATCCAGGCGCTCGGCGTAGGCCGGCGTGAGGTTGGCGTTCATCATGCCCAGGTAGAGCAGCATGGCCTGCCGGAGATGCCATCTTGCCGCAGGACTTCAGCTCCGTGGGCGACAGCTGGGCCGTCGGAAACTGATCGATGCTGGTGGGATCGACCTCAGGCGCGAGGCTTGCCACGAAGAACGGCGGCGGTGTGTCCGACACCAGGGGCGCAGCCTGGGGCAAGAGGTCCGTGGCGATGAACGCCTGGTTGCGGACCTTCGCCGGCACCTCCTGCCAGAACCGCCGGAGGTGGTGGACCGCTGAGAACAGCATCGTCTGGCCGCGCTGCCACTTCCACTGGGCAGAGAGATCGTCGTCATCAAAGGGATCGTCGGGCACCACCATGGGCACCGCGCCGATGAAGAGCGGTGTCGCGTGGATGCTCAACGCGCCGGCCCGGTGATCGCGAAGGAAGGTGAGGTTGATCGAGATGTGATGCCCTTCCATCCGCAGGCTCCAGCGGTCGCTTCCTGGCCGGCCGTAGAGGGCGATGGCGTAGTGACAGAACTGGTCTCGGCGCTCGCTCAGACCGGGCGGCGTCCAGGGCCACACGATGCGTAGCGTCGGGCAGGGCGCCGACACCGCCGATCGCCGGGTACCACTCCTCGACGGGCGTCGTCGTAAGCCCGTCGAGCTCGAAGATCGAGGCTGCCATGGCATCGGGATAGGTCTCGGTCGCGACCTGCAGTGCGTCGGCGTCGCTGACCTCTTCCATTTCTGCCATGACGCGTTGACGATTTATCGCGGCGAGCACCGTCTGATAGCCGCCGGGCGATAGCGCGAGGCTCAACATGCTGTGCATCGCGGTGAGCTGGGCGTGACTCATCTCGCACAGCTGCAGGCCCCAACCCTCCTCGCACCACGCCAGCACGTGGCAGAACGACGGGGTCTGGCCGGTCTCGGTGCCTGCGGTCCGCGCCGGGTCGTCGAACGGCAACAGGAGGTTCACTCTTGCTCGGGTGGGGTGGCGCGAATGAAGCTCTGTCCGGCCTCGGCTACGTCGCCTGCATAAAAATTCAAGCTATCATCGATCTGTTCGTGCGTTTGTGCGTCGACAATGAAGACAACATAAATAGACATCGCCACTGCTGCCGCGGTCAGCCAGTTTCGCAATGTCATCTGCGGGGCTCCGAATTGCGGGCGGTCAAGCTCTGTCGGATCGCGCATTCTCTCATCACTTACGGGATCAGCTCTCGATCTCGCGAAAGGCGGTGACGAGCGCGGCGGCGAAGGCCGGGTCGTTGACGTTGTGCGGCACACGAAGAAGCTTGCGGTTGGCGCTCTGCACCACCTTGGCCTCGAGGGTCTCGAACAGGGCTCGATCGGCGCCGGGATCGTGGAAGGTCTGGCCCGGCGCGTCGATCAGCGATACGCCACCCTCGGGCAGGAAGAAGCGCACCGGCCCCTCCATCCGGTTGAGCTTGGCGGCGATCCACTCGGCCATGCGCACGTTCTCCTCGGGCGTGGTGCGCATCAGCGTGACCTGCGGGTTGTGCACATACAGGTTGCGGCCGCGATAACGCTCGGGCACGGTCTCGAGCGCGCCGAAATTGACCATGTCGAGCGCGCCGCAGGCGCCGACATAGGGCACCCGCGTACGGATGATCGCCCCCATGCGGTCGTCGCCGGCGCTGAACACACCGCCCATCAAGAGGTCGCAGACCTCCGTGGTGGTGACGTCGATCACGCCGGCGATCAGCCCGGAATCCACCAGCTTTTCCATCGACTGCCCGCCGGTGCCGGTGGCGTGAAACACCAGGCAGTCGTAGTCGGCCTCGAGCGCCTTGGCGATAGCCTGGACGCAGGGCGTGGTGACGCCAAACATGGTGAGCCCGAGTGCTCGCTTGTCGGGCTCGGTGGCGGCCGGGATCGCATGCTGCATCATGCCGGCGAGCGCATGCGCGGCATTGCCGAGCACACGCCGCGAGATGCTGTTCAGCCCCTGCACGTCGGTCACCGAATACATCATGCAGATGTCGGCCGGTCCGACGTAAGGGCCGACATTGCCCGAGGCGACCGTCGAGACCAGCACTTTCGGGGTGCCGACCGGCAGCGCGCGCAGCGCCGGGCTGATCAGCGCCGTGCCGCCCGAGCCGCCGGCGCCGATCGCGCCGCCGACGTCATCGCGCATCGCCATGAAAGCGGCAAGCGCGCTCGCCATGGCGCCGATCGCCGCACCGCGATCGTCCGAGAAGACGGCGTCTTCGCCGTCCGGATGGCAGGCCGCGACCTCGCGCGGCGAGACATCGGCACCGCTGCCGTCGCTCCGGATGCCCACGTCCACCAACGTGCTCGGCACGCCGGCCGCATCGAGCAGTGCTTTGAGATAGGCGAGCTCTGGACCCTTGGTATCGCAGGTCCCGATGACATAGGCCCTGGCCATGTGCTGCCTCCCTGATCGAACGTCATTCCGTGGGGCATCTTGTAGAAGGGTTCTAAACGTGGCAACCGGACGCTCCAAGCAACGGAGCGTAACGGATGCTGGGCAAGAGCAAGGATCTCCAACGGACGAACACGGCCGAGCAGGCCAACGATCTACGCGCTGCCGTGCTGGGTTTCAACGACGGCCTGGTGGCGAATCTCGGCCTGGTGATGGGGGTCGCGGGCGTGACCTTGTCCAACCATGCGGTCATCGTCGCCGGGCTGGCGGGCCTGATTGCGGGCGCACTCTCGATGGCGCTCGGCGAGGGGTCTCGGTGCAAAGCTCGCGCGAGATGTACGAGAGCCGGCTGGCAACGCTGACCATCGCGTTCGACCAGCAGCCGGCGGCGACCCGGACGAAGCTGGTCGCGATGGAGCAGGCCCGTGGTCTCAGCGCGCAGGCCAGCGCTGCCTCCGCCGATCACCTGCGGCGGGACCGCGATCAGGCGCTGCACGCGCTTGCCGCTTATGAGCTGGGGATCGCCTACGACGACATCGGCGGCTCGCCCTGGGGTGCTGCGGCCATGGCGTTCTTCTTGTTCCCGGCAGGTGCCATCCTGTCGCTGATCCCGTTCCTGTTCGTCGCGAACCACACCATGGCTGTGGGCGCCTCACTCGGCCTCGCCGGGCTCGGTCTGTTCGGGGTCGGGGCCGCGATCACCCGCTTCACCCAGCGAAGCGCGCTGCTCTCCGGCTTTCGACAGCTGGCGTTCGGCGGGATCGCAGCCCTGGTCATCTACGGCATCGGCCGGCTGTTCGGCGGCCTGATCACTTAACCAGCGCTCTGGGCGAGCGCCTTGGTCGCCGCCAGCACCTCCTCGACGTGGCCCGGGACCTTCACCTTGCGCCACGCGCGACGGATCGTGCCGGTGCCGTCGATCAGGAAGGTCGAGCGGTCGATGCCCATATATTTGCGTCCGTACATGCTTTTCTCGACCCAGGCGCCATAGGCCTCGACCACCTGGCCGTCCTGGTCCGAGCCCAGCGGGAAGGGCAGTTCGTACTTGGCCTTGAACTTGTCGTGGCTCGCGACGCTGTCCTTGGAGACCCCGATGACCTCGGCGCCGGCTTTGCGGAACTCGGCATAAGCCGATGCAAAGCCCGTGGCCTCCTTGGTGCAGCCCGAGGTGTCGTCCTTCGGATAAAAATACAGCACCACCGGCTTGCCTCGAAAATCCTCGAGCCGCACCCGACCGCCGCCATCGGTCGGAAGATCGAAGCCCGGTGCCTCTTGTCCTGCATCGACGGTCATGGGCGATCCCTCCTCGACGTCTGCATGCCTGCGTTTGTGTCTCGCGCACCCAGAGCATACCAGAGCGCGCCTTCGCGGCTATGGTCGGTCGTTTTCCGCGCATCCCACACCCGACAAAGGTTGATCCAGCCCCATGTTTGGCGCGATGTTCGAGCCAAGCGGTCGGCAGAACCGGATGTCGTCGCTATAGCGGGTGCCATGAAAGCGCTGATCGTCGCGGACCTCCATTACAGCCTGCGCCAATTCGACTGGCTCCTGCGGGGCGCGCCCGAATACGACCTGGTGATCATCGCCGGCGATCTGCTGGACATTGCGGGTCATTGCGATCTGGACGTGCAGATCGTCGTCGTCATGAAGTATCTCGCCCGCATCCGCCACCGTGCCAAGCTGATGGTCTGCAGCGGCAACCATGACGGCGACAGCAGGAACGAAGCCGACGAGTTCATCGCCGAATGGCTCCAGGAGGTGCGCGAGGAGGGCGTGCATGTCGACGGCGAGACCCTTGATCTCAGTGAAGGGCTGGTCACGATCTGCCCGTGGTGGACGGGCCGGTCACCCGCGACGCGCTCGAGCAGCTGCTCTCGTCCGAGGCGATACGTGCGCCTGGCGGGTGGATCTGGATCCATCACGGGCCGCCGGACAAGGCCGCGGTCAGTTGGACGGGCAAGCGATATGAAGGCGATGCGTTCTTAAACCAGCTGATCGAGCGTTTCGCGCCGTCCATCGTGATCTCGGGGCACGTCCACAACTCGCCGTTCCGAGAAGGTGGCTCATGGGTCGACAAGGTCGGTGCGACCTGGGTGTTCAACCCGGGTCGGCAGCTGGCTGAGATTCCCGCGTTCATCAGTCTCGATCTGGATGCGCGGCGCGCCGAGTGGGTCCCGCTTGCCGGCCGCGAGACGATCGATCTTTCCGCGGAAGCGAACGCCGCTCTTTGAATTGCTGGAGCGCTTCCCGCGCTTACGGAACCGTCCCGCTTCCCCTCCCGAACGTGCTCTACGCCCCAGACGACCGGCGCCGGTCCGCGGTGCGCGGATGCCGGTGGACGATCGAGTTGATCACCTCGTCGATCATGCCGACGTGATCCTCGAACTCACGGAACTGGTTGCGGACGTCGACCAGGTAGCGGTTCAGGGCGTCGAGCCGTTGCGCCAGAATCACCGCCACATAGGACGCGACCGCCGGCTCCTGCTCGAGAAAGGCCTTCGCGTCCTCCACCACATGGAAGGTCGAGCGGACCAGCGCCCTGACATCCGCTGAGTGCGGCTGGTCGAGCAGGGCTGACATCTCGCCGAACACGGCGCCCGGCTTCGTGACGCGTGTGATCCGCACCTCGTCCTTGACCACCTCGACCGCGCCGTCCTCGAGGAACAGAAGCTGCCCGGTCGTGCTCCCGGTCGCGAGCACGATCTCGCCCTCGGCGTACGTTCTGGTCGGCAAGGATGCCAGCTTCGCGACGAATCGGGTCATGGGCACATCCCCGCTGCGATGGTCGACGCCGGGCGCCGGTGGCACACCGATCGGCTGCCGTCCTGCTTGGTCTTGGCCTCTGTTAACATGCAAGAATTGGACCGGCGCACGCGTCGCGTAGCGGCTGCGGGCGTATCACGACGCCGTCAGCGCGGCCCGCAACTTGCCGATCCAGTCCTCGACCCGGCGCCGGTTCACACCGAGATCCCAGTAGCCATAGATCGACCGGCTGCGCACGATCAGGGTCGAGCCGCCGGCGACGTCCAAGAAGCGCACCGTAATCAGATCCGGGAAGCCGAATACCGCCGAGCGTTGCCGGAACAGATAGAGGTGACGCGCCGGGTCCTGATCGAGCAGGTCTACCCGCGGCTGCCGGTCCATCAGGCGCAGCCAGGCCCGCTCGACCTCCTCGCGCGGCCAATCGAAGGTCGGACTGATCGCGTCGGCGGGCGCCGCACAGGTCTCCGCAGGACACAGGAGATAGCTGTTCGGCCTGTCGCCGCGGGCGCCGGTCCCGGGGTCTTCGATCATGGCGAGGATCATGACCTGCGGCACGGTCTGCAGCAACCGGCGGGCGACGCGGCGCCATGCGGGGCGACAAAGGATCAGGAGGCGGCGCGCACCGGGTGCTCACGGCTGCGCAGCCAGGCGGTGAAACGCTCGGCGGTGAGCGGCGGGCTCGCCAGATAGCCCTGAATCTGGTCGCAGTGATGCGTGCGCAGAAACGCCAGCTGATCTTCGGTCTCGACCCCTTCGGCGATCACCTCGAAGCTGAGTTGATGGGCCATCGCGATGATCGCGGTGACGATGCCGGCATCGTTGGTGCTGGACACCACGTGACGAACGAACGAGCGGTCGATCTTGAGCCGGTCCAGGGGAAAGCGCTGCAGGTAGGCGAACGAGGAGTAGCCGGTGCCGAAATCGTCGATCGCGAGATCAATCCCCATGCGCTTTAGTTCGGTCAGCCGCAGCCCCATGATCTCGGGCTCGGCCATGGCGGTCGACTTCGGTGATTTCCAGCTCCAAGAAGTGCGGCGGCAGGCGGCTGTCGGCGAGGGCCTGCGCCACCTGATCGACAAAGTGAGCCTGGCGCAGCTGCTCGCTCGAGATATTGACCGCCATCCGGATTTGCCCCAGCCCCTGGTCGAGCCAGGCTTTTGCCTGGGTGCAGGCCGTCTTCAGCACCCAGGCACCGATCGGCGCGATCAGGCCCGACTTTTCCGCCAACGGGATGAACTTGTCGGGCGGAATGCGCCCGCGTTCCGGATGATGCCAGCGGAGCAGCGCCTCGACCCCCACGACCTGGTTCGATACGAGCTCGAGCTGAGGTTGGAATTCCAGGGTGAGCTGGTCGAGCAGCAGCGCGCGACGCAGCTCCGATTCCAGCCACAGCCGCTCCATCGCCTTGGCATTGAGTTCCTGGTGGTAGAATTGGAAGTTCGCGCGGCCGCGGGACTTGGCGTGGTACATCGCGAGGTCCGCGTGCATGAGCAGCCCGTCGGCGTTGCGGCCGTCATCCGGATACAGCGCGATCCCGATGCTGGCGTCGACCACGACCTCGTGCCCGCCGAGGTCGAACGGTGCGCTGAGCGCTTCGAGGATTCGCCCGGCGACGCGCGCCGCGTCATTGCTGCTGTCGACCCGCCGCAGCAGGATCGTGAACTCGTCACCGCCCAGCCGGGCCACGGTCGAGCGCTCGCCCGGCCGATCGCTGCGTGCCACCGTATCGCTCCTGCGCACGCACTGGGCCAGGCGCTCGGCAAAGATCTCGAGGAGGTGATCACCTTTGGCATGGCCCAGCGTGTCGTTGATGCGCTTGAAGCGGTCCAGATCCAGGAACAGCACGGCGAGCTTGTTGCCGTGTCGGCGTGCGTCCTGCAGGGCCTGGTCGAGTGCGTGGTGGAACTGCACGCGGTTCGGCAGGCCAGTGACCGTGTCGAAATAGGCCAGCTGGCGGACCTGCTCCTCATGCTGCTTGCGCTCGCGATTGTCCTGGGCCATGCAGATCATCGCCTGAACTGCGCCACTGGCATCGCGCATCAGCGCGCCCGATACCAGCACGGCGATCGGATGGCCGGAACAGTGGAGGTAATTCGCCTCGACGTGGTCGAGCACGCCGTCCCGCTGCAGCCGACCGGTCAGATCGATGGTGTCGCGCGACCCCTTCTGTCCGACCAGCAGGCGCTCGAACAGGATGCCGCGCAGTTCGCTGTCTGCATAGCCGACCAGTCGGCACATCGCCCGATTGACGTGCGAGATCCGGCCATCCCGGCTGAGAACGACCAGCGCCTCCGACATCGATTGTAGGATGTCGGTCATGTAGTCGCGGGAGACGGTGGTGGCGTCGAGCCTGTCGAGCATGCGATTGAAAGCATCGGCCAGCTGCCTGAGCTCGTCGCGGCTCTGCACCGTGATGCGGGCGTCGAGCCGGCCGAGCGAAACCGCCTCCGTGCTCTCGATCAACTGAGCCAGCGGCCGTGTGATCCGGCGCATCAACAGATAGGTCAGCAGCATGCCGGCGGACAGGAACAGCATGGCCAGGTGGATTGTGCGATCGCGCAGCTCGGCGACCTGGGCGAGCATGCTGTCGCTTGACAGACCGACGCTGACAGCGCCGGTGAGCCCTGAGTGAAACACCACCGGCGCCGCAAGATAGAGACCATTCTCGCCAACCTTTAACACACGCTCGCCGTCGAGCCGCGCGGCTCGGCTGATCGCATCGACAATGTGGGCATCGGCACGGCCGGGGTCGCTGCCGATGATCAAGCTGCCG
Organism: uncultured Alphaproteobacteria bacterium; assembly: GCA_963731495.1. GTDB lineage: Bacteria > Pseudomonadota > Alphaproteobacteria > Geminicoccales > Geminicoccaceae > DASUGG01. The sequence continues at coordinate 26,819 of CAVSVZ010000025.1, read as the reverse complement.
TCCCAATCGAGCACGCCAACATAGAGCACGTCATGTTGACTCGCGAGCTCGCTCACGATGTTTTCGATCTCGCGCATGCCGGCGGCGTCAGGGCTTGGCCTGCTGGCGACGTTGGCCAGAATTGCCAACATGGTCTCGCCTCGCTGCCGCAGCTGCTCCTCGCTCATCCGCTCCTGCGGCAGGATGTTAAGGGCGCTGAGCGCGACAGCGAACGCGATCAGAAGCAGACTGATAAACAGCGTGAACTTGGGCACGAGCCCGGTCATCAAGCCGCGGCGTTCGGACCGTTCGCGCTGGTCGGCTGGTGCCGACACGCCCGCAGCGGGGACGGCGCCAGCGAGGGAGTTCATGGGCTAGGCGAAGCCATCGCTACGCGGCGTGGCTCGCGCGCTGCCAGTCGCCGTCACGGATCGCCGACAGCTGGTCGGCAAGTTGCCCGACCATATGCACGATGTCCGCGCTCGCCTGCGCCAGACTTTGATCCGCCTGCTGGGTGATCGCGTTGATCTCGCTGACAGTCATGCCGAACTCTCTCGGTGACTGCCTCGGCGACCCCGGCGGCGGCCGCCAGGGCCTCTAACGGTGAGAAGGCCGCATTCGCGGTCGGCTCGTCGGCGGTGCGCTCGTTCCGTTGATCCGGCTCACCTGGCTCCTTTCGCACGCCATCCATCAGTCGGACGCCATCGAGCGATGCCTTGAGCCCGACTAAGCTGGTCTGGGCAGCGACATCCTCGATCAGCGCAACCACGCGCGTCAGGTGCGGCGTGAGTTTGGGCGGCAGGAGCGCGTCGTTGCCGATGTCGGTGTCGGTCGCCGCGTGTATATCCGTCCCGGCGAGTGAACCGTCGACTGGGCGGTCCGGAGCGTGTTCTGCAACCTGCTGCAGGGCGCTGCTGACCGTAGCGGTCAGCTTGACGATCAAGGTCTGTCGCCAGTGCTCGAGATTGCCCTGCGCCTTGATTAGGCCTTCGAGCGACGCCACGGTGGCACGCACGGTCTCGTCTTGAGGAGCGCCCGCCAGCTCGCCGTTCTGGCTCGGAGGGCACAGTGCTTCGGCCTGAGCCGCGGCCCTGCTGGCCCGCCAGTTGCGCTTGAGCGGCACGGCCGCAGCGATGATCAGGATCACGAGCATCGCGGCAGCGGTGAGTTTGATCCGGCTGGCACTGGCAGCGATGGTCGCGACGCTCGTCTCGGCGGCAGCCGCGGCATCGGCGGCGAGGGTCTCGCGCACGACGCCCAGCCGCAGCTTGGCGGACGCACTGGCCGACTGCGCTTCCTGCAGCAGGGTGAGCTTGGTGCGTTGGTAGCGGAAGAGAGGCTCCAGCCGCCGGAAGCTTTCAATCATGTCCGGCAGATACTCGTAATCAGAGTTGCCGCGCAGCGTGTTGACACGTGCCTGAAGCTGGCTGCCGATCGCGACGAAGTGCGTCTGTGCGGAGGCCAGCTCCTGATCAGTCTCGAGCGACAGCGCCGACGTGAGAATGATGCGCCCGCGGTCGAGGCTCGCCAGGAGGTCGTGGCTGGTGGTGTTGATCGCCATCACCTCCTCCAGAGCGTCCTTGGAGTATGGCGAGTGGTTGTTTTCGGTCATCGCTTCCTTGACCATCCGTGCGATGGTTGCGGCGGAGTCCTCGACGATCGAGCTGAGGTTGGCGCTCATGTCGGTGATCAGGCTGTCCGCCTCGCTCAGCATGGCTTGCATCTGCTCGTCGATGCGCTGTGCTTCGTCGGCCTTTCTGGCGGCTAGGCGGATCGACGCCCAGGCGTCCTCGAGTGCCTCGCGGCTGGCGGCGTCGGCATGGGTCACGTTGGCGGCGAGCTGCTCCGCCTTGGCCAGAGCCTCATGCCGGGTGGTCCGATCCGGCGCATACAGAACGACATTGGCCGCGCTACGCAGGCTTTCGATCCAGATCGCGCGTTGCTGCCGGGCCGTGATCCGGGGCAGGACCACGCTCTGCACGGCGGCCGCGAGCGACTGGATGCTGACCAGCTCGCGCCCGACCATACTGGTCACCACCACCAGTGCGACCGCCACGAGGACCGCGCTGATGGCCATGTGTCGAGAACGTCCCCCGCGCCTGCGGCGGGGACCGATCAGTGCGGTCGTGTTTCCGGCAGCCATCTCAGACCATCAGGACCGAACTTGACCGGAACCCGTGCGGCCCTCGGCTGGGCCGCTCAGGAGGACGCCGCCCGGGTCTCGAGGATCAGCAACTCCGACACGCTGTGCATGCCGCCGTCGACCAGGTTGTTGGACACCCCGTCGAACACCGCGACCGCGAACGGCATCGTGCCGTTGGCGGGGATCACCGCGTCGTCGTCATGCCCCGTGTCCAGCCGCCGCGATAGCTCGAGATACCAGCGGCCATCGCGCCAGACCCCCTTGGCATTGACGTCGGCAATGCTGCCGCGCGCTTCGCCGTTGACCTCGTAGAGAGGCATGATCTCGCGCTGTTTCACGTAGTAATGCACCGGCTTGTACAGACGATCGCCGGCATCGCTCCGCCGGGCGAGGTGGACAGTCTCCCCGCTCGGTGTCTGGATCGCGCGAGAGCCCTCGAACGGCGTCCGCGACACGCGCCAGAACTTGTCGTGGGCAAGCCCTACCGGATTCGAGCGATGCGCCTTCCAGTGCCAGACGTCGGCCGTGAACTCGCTGCCATCGAGCTTGTTCGCCGTAAAGTCGCCGCTAATCCGCATCGAGAGCGCGAAGCGGTCCTCCATCTGTGCGGTTTTCTCGTAGGTCTGCGAGGCCTCGTTCCAACGGTAAGGCTTGTGCAGGGCGCTCTTGGTCGGATCATCCCAGATGGCCAGCAGATAGAAGCGATCGTCACGGATCGCGGCGCGCAGTTCGACACGATCGGCCCCACCGGTGCCGGACAGGGGCACGACGATGCTTGGCACGCCCTGCCAGTCGTCGACCTGACCGTCGAGGCGGATCGGATGATCGATGGCGTTGGCGGTCAGTGTCAGCGGCACGCTGAGCGCCGGAGTGGCGGCGAGGGTCGCGGTCGCGATCATGACGCCGGCAAGGAAGGCGCGGGTCGGCATCTCGGCAAGCTCCGAACACGTGGACTGGCCGCGCAGTCTTTCCCACCGTCGTTAAGGATCCCTTGAGGGCAGCCAACTTCGTGTAGCGCCATGCCGTTCCTGCGTTAAGAAAGATTTAACCAAGAGCGCGCTATTTCTGAGCAGAATTGTCGTTAAAGTTGATTTGCTGTAGCCACGATGGCAGATTGGGCCTGCTGCACGCATGCGAGCGCCACCAGGGAATTGACCTGGAACTGGCGGCGGTCAGGTTTGTGCGCGGAATCGCATCATGATGCGGCTTCGACGCGTGCAGCTTCCTTGTATCCCGACACGCGATTTGATGGGGTGAAACCGGGCTCGAAGGGGAGCCTTCGTCGTGAGGGCATGATGGCCGAGAAGACCACAAAACAGCAGCCAAAGCAGCGCACGGACGCCTACACGGTGGTCCTGCACTGGGGCATGGTCGTGGCGGTGCTGGTCAGTCTGCTCAGCGGGCTGAGGATCGCTGCAGACTACGATCAGAGCGTGGCTGGCGGATTGGCGGATCACGTGGCGGCGCTGCTGCTTTGGGGCAGCGTGATCGAATGGCACATCTGGTCCAGCTGGATCCTGACCTTCATCGCGATCTCTTACGCCGCCTATCTCTGGTACAGCCGGCAGGCTGATCGCGTGAAGCTTGACCGCTCGATCTGGCGGCGGTTTCGGCGAGCACCGCGGAGCGCCGATCCGACGAGCAGGTGGAAGGCGGTCAATGTCGTGCTCTATCAATTCGCTTTTCTGCTGGTCGGCCTGATGGCTGTAACCGGATGGATGCTCTATACCGGCTTTTCTTTCGGGCTCGACCCCTATGCCGTCGCCACGGTGCACGGCCTGGCCGCGTTCGGATTCATTGGCTACATCACCATCCACGTCCTGGCCCAGATCAAGACCGGGACGTTCTGGCAGATCTTCCGGCCACGGCTCGACTATGCCGCGGCAGCCGGTATCGCCGTGATCGTGGCGGGCACCGCGGTCACCGCCGCGGTCGTCGCCGATCGGGAGGCGCTCGATCAACTGCTGATCGCCAAGGTGGCCCAGGCTCCGGTGATTGATGGCGTCGGCGACGACCTAGCTTGGCGCGAGGCTAGGCCCGTCGACATCAACACCGCGCGGGGCGCCAATTTCGACAACGGCGAGGTGGCCGTGCAGGTCAGGGCCGTGCATGACGGCGAGCAAGTCTACTTTCAGTTTCGCTGGCCCGACCCGCAGCGCAGTCAGAAGCATCTGCCACTGGTCAAAGTCGACGGTGGCTGGCGGGTCATGCAGAGCGAGTACGAGATCAACGATGAGGACGACTACTACGAGGACAAGTTCTCGGTCCTGCTGTCCCGCGTGCCGGCGCTCGGCTCGGGTACCGTGCATCTGGGCCAGGACCTGGTGGCCGGTCCGCACTTGCCGATCCGCCGCGGCCTCCATTACACGCAGGACGGCTCGCTCGCCGACATGTGGCACTGGAAGAGCGTGCGCACCGGCAGCATGAACCCGTCCCTGGTCGACGACAACTATTTCGGGCCGCTCATGCCGTCCAAGCAGGCGGGCGTCCGCTACACGGGCGGCTACGGCAAGGACCCCAAGGAGTTCCGGCGACTACCTCTTGAACTGGGACAAGCTCGATCCGGACAAGCCGCTGAGCGAGACCCTGGTGGTGCCCAAGTTCCTGCCGGCGGACCCCGAGCTACTCGCTCGCATGGGCGAGCCGGTGCTCGATCCGACGGTGGGCGACGAGGGCGTCTGGTACCTGCGTCAGGACGAGGTCGTACCTTATGACCCCGCGCTCGACGACTACCCGGTCGGCACGGTGCTGCCCGGCGTCGTGATCGAGGGGGCGTTCACCGGCGATCGAGGCGACCTGCTCGCCGGCGCCCAGTGGCAAAACGGCCACTGGACCCTCGAGGTCAGCCGCCTGCTCGATACCGGCTCCGAGTACGACCTGCCATTTGTCAAGGAGCGGCCGACCTATCTGTGGGTCGCCGTGTTCAATCACACTCAGACCCGCCACTCGCAGCATCTGCATCCGGTGCGCGTGGATCTCGAGTGAGCGGCGCAGGCGGTGCATCGGGTCACCATCGTCAATCAGCCGGCCGTCGTCCTGACCGGTCGGGAGACGATCCTGGCCGCCGCCCTCGATGCCGGCATCCCCTATCCCCACGACTGTCGCACGGGCACCTGCGGCAGCTGCAAGACCCGCCTTCTGCAGGGGCGGGTCGACATGCTGCCCCATGCGCCCGAGGCCCTTGACGAGACGGAAGCCGCGGCCGGTCTGATCTTGGCGTGTCGCACCCGGGCCCGCTCCGACGCCACGGTCGAGTGGCTGGGTGAGGCCGACGACGACCTGCCGCCGGTACGGACGCTCAAGGCGCGCGCCTACGACGTCCGACAGGTTGCCCCCAAGGTGACCCGTGTGCGCCTGCGGCCGGAAGGTCAGCCATTGTTCTTCGCGGCCGGCCAATATGTCGATCTGAGCTTCGGCCGGCACCCGCCACGCTCCTTCTCGATGGCCAATCTGCCGAGCGATCCGGTGCTGGAGTTCCACATCCGGCACCTCAACGGCGTCGCCAGCGGCCACGTCGCCAAGAAGCTGCAGATCGGCGATCTCGTGCGCGTCAAAGGCCCCTACGGCAACGGCTATCTGCGAGCGGATCCGCCGGGCAGGCGGCGACCCCTGGTCGCCATGGCCGGTGGCGTCGGGCTTGCGCCAATTCGCGCGATCGTCCTGACCGCGCTGGCGCGCGATACCCAGGTGCCGATCTATCTCTATTGGGGCGTGCGCGACGAGCCGGATCTCTATGCCGGCGCCGAGCTGCAGGCGCTCGACCGACAACATGACCATTTACGCTTCGTGCCCGTGCTGTCGGCGCCGCGCGGTCCGACCAGACGCAGGACCGGCCTGGTGCACGAGGTGGTCGCCGCAGACCTCGCACGACTGGATGGCCATGTGGTGCACATCGCTGGACCCCCGGTCATGGTCGAAAAGGCGAAAGCGCTGGCCCTAGAGCGCGGCGCCGAACCTGATGCAATCTACAGCGATCCCTTCCTGCCGCCCGCCAGAGAGGCGGAGAATGGCCTCTTACGGGTCGTGTTCGCACTGCGCGCGGGTCTACGTCGAAAGGCCGGCTAGCACCGTTTCCAACCGTGCGTGCGGGGGACGGCCGGCAGCCGCCGGCGATAGCGCCTGTTGCCAAATCGGCCGGTACGGGGTTCATACAAGGTGGCACGTCCTGCCGGCAGGGTGGCCGGGACGAAACATCACGAAGAAGCCACATGCAGGCGGTTCTCGCGCTCGAGCAGATCTCCAAATCCTTTCCCGGCGTGCGCGCGCTCGACAAGGTCGACTTCGACGTGCGCGCCGGCGAGGTCCACGCCCTGCTCGGCGAGAACGGCGCCGGCAAGTCGACCCTGATTAAGATCATCTCCGGCCTCTACCAGCCGGATGCCGGCACGATCCGCCTGGAAGGCGAGGAGGTCCGGTTTGCCAGCCCTCATGATGCCCAGCGCCGTGGCATTGCCACGATCTTTCAGGAGCTCCTGCTGTTTCCGGAGCTGACCGTCGCCGAGAACATTTTTATGGGCCACGCGCCGCGCACGCGCCTGCGTGCGATCGACTGGTCGGCGATGCGCGCCAAGGCCCACGAGCTGCTCGCCTCGCTCGACATCCACGATCTCGATGTGTCGCGGATGGTCGGTGCGCTCTCGGTCGGCAACCGCCAGCGGGTCGAGATCGCCAAGGCGCTCTCCCAGGATGCCCGCATCCTGATCATGGACGAGCCGACCGCGGCGCTGACCGAGGCCGACGTCGAGCGCCTGTTCGGCATCGTGCGACTCCTGCGCGAGCGCGGCGTCGGCATCGTCTACATCAGCCATCGGCTGGAAGAGGTGTTCATGCTGGCCGACCGGGTCACCGTGCTGCGCGACGGCGCCTACGTCGCGACCCGCGAGGTTGCCGAGGTGTGCCCGGACGACCTGGTCAACATGATGGTCGGCCGCACCATCGAGAACCTGTTTCCGAAGCTCGATGCCCAGATCGGCCGGCCGGTGCTGGAGGTCCGCGGCCTCTGCCGGGACCCGGGCTTCCATGACGTCGACCTGGTGCTGCGGGCGGGTGAGGTGGTCGGCTTGGCGGGTCTGGTCGGGTCCGGCCGCAGCGAGCTCGCCCAGGCGATCTTCGGCTTGGACCCGTCCGATCGGGGCGAGATCCTGATCGATGGCCGGCCGGTCCGGATCACCAGCGCGGCCCAGGCCAAGCGCCTGGGCATCGCCTACGTGCCCGAGGATCGGGGGACCCAGGGCCTGATCCGGCCGATGACCCTGCGCGAGAACATCTCGCTCGCGGTGCTGCGCCAGGTGGCGCCGGCCTGGTTCATCGACCGGCGTGCCGAGACCGTGCTGGCCCAGCGCAGCGTCGCGCAGTTTCGGATTCGCGCCAGCAGCGTCGAGCAGGTCGCCGAAAAACTGTCCGGTGGCAACCAGCAAAAGGTCGTGCTCGGCAAGTGGCTGGCCACCAGGCCGCGCGTGCTGATCATGGACGAGCCGACGCGCGGCATCGACATCGGCGCCAAGTCCGAGATCCATCGCCTGATGAGCGAGCTCGCTCAGCAGGGCCTTGCGATTCTGATGATCTCGAGCGAGCTGCCCGAGATCATGGGCATGAGCGATCGCATCCTGGTGATGCGCGAGGGCACCCTGGTCGCGGCGTTCACCCGCGGCGAGGCGACCCAGGAGATGATCGCCACGGCGATGATGAGCGCATCGGCCGACGCCGACCGCCTGGCCCTGCAAAGCCAAATGGCAGGCTAGATCATGGCGATCGCGGCGCGCCGGACTGGCGCCCATGCCGGATTCGTGGCAGGGCTTCGCCGCATCTTCGGCAGCCAGGAGATGGTGCTGTTGCTCAGCATCATCGCTCTGCTGGTGGTGGTCGGCGCGATCAACCCGCGCTATCTCGCCGAGCGCAATCTGCAGAGCATGTTTCTCGGCAACGCCTACATCGCGGTCGCCGCGATCGGCATGTCGATGGTGATCATCTCCGGCAACATCGACATCTCGGTCGGCTCGCTGATCGGTGTGCTCGCGACCTTGAGCGGCACGCTGGCAGTCTCGGGCTTTCCGATCATCGTGTGCTGGCTGGCACCGCTGGTGGTCGGCGCGATGGTCACCGCGTTGATGGGCTTTCTGGTGGCGTATCTGCGGATCCCGGCGATCGTGGTGACGCTCGGCATGCTCAGCATCTTGAAGGGCGGGCTGATCAGCGTCACCGCGGGCGCCTGGATCACCGATCTGCCCGAGGGCTACGCACTCGCCCAGATGCGACCTTTGAGTGTCCCGATGCCGGTCTGGTTCATGGTCGTGCTGACCGCGCTGGCCGCGCTTTGGATGCGCTATAGCGGCACCGGGCGCGCGATCTATGCGGTCGGCGGCAATGCCGAGGCGGCGCGCCTGTCCGGCATCCCGCGCCGGCGCACGATCATGACCGTGTTCACGATCCACGGCGTGTTCGTCGGCATTGCGAGCGTGCTGTTCGCGACTCAGCTGAGCGTGATCCAGTCGACCGTGCCGCCCAACCTCGAGCTCACCATCATCACCGCCTCGGTGGTCGGCGGCGTCAGCATCCTGGGTGGCACCGGCACGGTGATCGGCTCGACGCTGGCCGCCATTCTGCTCGCCGCGATCGGCTCCTCGCTGATCTTCGTCAACCTGTCGCCCTACTGGCTGCGCGCGGTCCAGGGCGTGCTGATCCTGGCGACCGTGCTCGCCGACCTGATGCGCCGCCGGCGCCAGGCGCGAGGCTGAGATGGCGACGCCGACTCGCTCCGCTCCAGTGGGCCGCATGCCGTCCGCGCTGGTCGGTCACGAGATCGTGCTCGCGGTGATTTTGGCGGTCTCGCTGCTGGTGCTGGCGACCCAGACCGATCGCTTTCTGACCACCAGCAATCTGCTCAATCAGGGCCGGCTGATGGCCGAGGTCGGGCTCGTTGCCCTGCCGATGACCTTCATCATCATCACCGCCGGCATCGACCTCTCGGTCGGCTCGATCATGGGCCTGTGCGCGATCGTGCTCGGCGTCGCCTGGAAAAACCTCGGCCTGCCGCTCGAGCTGGCGATCGTCGTGGCGATCGGCACCGGCACGCTGGCCGGTGCGGTCAACGGCTGGTTCATCACGCGGATCGGCGTGCCGCCGCTGATCATGACCCTGGCGACGCTGGCGCTCTACCGCGGCCTCGCCGAGGGCATCAGCCAGGCGCGCTCGGTGCGCGGCTATCCGGAGTGGTTCTTTCGGCTCGGCCAGGGCGAGGTTTGGGGTGTCCCGACCCAGCTCTGGATCCTGGTCGCGGCGATCCTGGTGGCGGCGGTCGTCCTCGCGCGGACAAGCTTCGGCCGCTCGCTCTACGCGATCGGCCACAACGAGCTGGCGGCGCGCTTCTCCGGCATCCCGGTCGACCGCTACAAGCTTGCGATCTACACGCTCTCCGGCCTGATGGCCGGGCTCGCAGGCTACATCTTCGTCTCGCGCGTCAGCACCACGCGCTCGGACATGGGCACGGGCCTGGAGCTCGACGTGATCGCCGCGGTGGTGCTCGGCGGCACCAGCATCTTTGGCGGCACCGGCTCGATCCTGGGCACGGTGCTCGGCGTGATCCTGATCCAGCTGCTGAAGAACGGCCTGGCGCTGACCGGGGTCAAGGGCGATGCCACGATCGTGGTGATCGGCTCGGTGCTGATCCTGTCGATCCTGATCACCAACTGGCTGCGCAGCCGCCACGAGGGGTGAGGTGGTACGGGCTGGCGGTGTGAGTGGAGCCGGGCTAAGGTCTCCGTTAATCATAGCTGCTCAGGGAGGTAGCAATGCTTAGAACCACGCTGATTGTTGCAAGCAGCATGTTGCTTGCCAGCACGGCAATGGCACAGGACCGCTGGGATGGCGCCGACGACCTGGCCGTCAACCCGCTGCCCTGCGACGGCGGCGCCGGGCAGGTCGTCAGCAAGGAATACGACGGCGGCCAGCCGACCGGCGCGCCGGATCTGGCGGGCAAGGAAATCACCCTGATCGACGTGCCCAAGCTGATCGGCATCGGCTATTTCGCCGCGACCACGCTCGGCATGGAGCAGGCGGCCGAGGAACTCGGCAACGTCAACGTCACCACCGACGGGCCGACCGAGGCCAATATCGACGACCAGATCACCTTCATCGACAACTACATCACCCAGGGCGTCGACGGCATCCTGTTCGCCGCTAACGACCCCGTCGCGATCGCGCCGGTGCTCAAGAAGGCGCTGGGCGAGGGCATCCACGTCGTCGGCTACGATGCCAACTCGGAGCCCGATGCGCGCGAGTGGTTCGTCAACCAGGCCGAGTTCGACGGCATCGCCAAGTCCATGATGGATTCGATCGTGGCCGAGATCGGCGAGGACGGCAGCTTCGGGATCGTCACCAGCACCTTCACGACGCCCAACCAGGCGCGCTGGATCGCCGAGATGTGGGCCTACACCCAGCAGTGCTATCCCCAGCTCGAGTGGCTCGAGACGGTCGAGGCCCAGGAGGACAACATCCTGTCCTTCAACCAGGCGACCACCTTGCTGAATAAGTACGGCGAGGACCTGGATGGCCTGTTCGGCATGACCAGCGTCGCGACCCCGGCCTCGGCCGAGGCGGTGAGCCAGGCGGGCCTGTGCGGCGAGGTCGCGGTGGTCGGGCTGGCGACGCCCAACGCCATGAAGCCCTACGTCGCCTCGGACTGCGTCAAGTCCGTAGTGCTCTGGAACCCCGTGGATCTCGGCTACGCTGCGGTGCAGGTCATGCGGGCGGTGGTCGACGGCAAGCTGCAGCCGGGTGCGACCGAGGTCGACGCCGGCCGGCTCGGCAAGCTGCAGATCGTCAACGGCAGCGAGGTCCTGCTCGGGCCGCCCTTCATCTACAACAAGGACAACATCGACGACTTCGACTTCTGATCCGATCGGTGGCGCGGCCTCACGTGGGCCGCGCCAATTTGACCTGATTTGCCCGACGCGACGGGGGAGGCTTGCGGTCACCTACGTCGCCCGTTGAAGTCGCCGTCTGCGCTCTTCATCAGAGCGTTGCAGAGGTCTCTTTCCTCAGGTCCGCGTGCGAACTGACCTTGTGTATTGGCGATTTGGCGCTCGAGGCGCAGCTATTTGATGCTCATCAACCGATGGTCGATCCTGGGTGTCTTGTTCATGGCGCGGTTCGCGCTTGGCTTCCAGTTCCAATCCGCCGGATCCGTGACGCCCTTCATGGTGCAGGAGTTCGGTATCGACTACACCGAGGTTGGAGCCCTGGTCGGGCTCTACATGATCCCGGGCCTGTTTCTGGCGGTGCCTTCCGGATTCATGGGCCGGCGTTTCGGTGACAAGCCGGTTGTGGCGGCCGGACTGACCATGATGGTTTTGGGAGGCGTGCTGTCCGGTGCGGCCGACGACTACACAATGGTCGAGGCAGGTCGTCTCGTCAGCGGTGCCGGCGGGGTGGTGCTGGCCGTGCTGATGACGAAAATGCTGACCGACTGGTTCGTCCAAAAAGAGCTCTTCTTCGGGATGTCCGTGTTCATCATTGGCTGGCCGATTGGGATTGCAGCAGGGCAGGCCGTGCAGGCCTCCATTGCAGACGCGACCTCGTGGCACGTTGTCTTCTATCTTACCGCCCTCGGATGCGGGATCGCGCTCGTGGCCATGTCCTTGCTCTATCGAACGCCCCCGGAGCTGACGGAGCGGGCGACGGGCTCGGTCTTCATGCTCGATCGACGCGAGCTCCTGCTCGTGACCATTGCCGGGGCGATCTTTATGCTGATCAACGGTGCCTACCTCAACATGCTGAGTTTCGGCCCCGTTCTGCTGCTGGAACGGGGCGTTTCCTTTGCCAGCGCCGGTCATGTCGTAAGCCTGATGTCGTGGGTCTTCCTGTTCTCGCTGCCGCTCGGCGGGTTCCTGGCGACCAGGTTTCGCGCGCCCAACATCGTGATGTTCACCGGCCTGATCGGGAGCATCGTCGCCGGGGCGCTGATTCCGTTCACCGACATGCCGTTCGTGACCTTCACGCTGTTCGGAATCTTCTACGCAGCCTCCGGGCCCGTCGTCGGTGCGCTAGTGACTCAGGTTCTCAGGCCGGAAACCCGAGGGCCTGGACTCGGGATCTACTACATCTGGTACTTCGCCGGCTCCACCTTCCTGCCGGTGGTCGGCGGCTATCTGACGGACGTCACCGGAACCGCGGCCAGCTCGGTTCTGCTCGCAATCGCGATGATAGTTGCGACCCTGACTCTGGCCGTAGTGTTTCGTCTTGCCCAGGCTTTCATTCCCGCAAGTGCCGGCGCCGAGGCATAGTCCAAAGCGGTTTCAGCGCCGGCGCGCGCTCAAGCCGACTTGTCGACCTCTTCCAAGAATTTGGAGATGGTAGCCAGATGCTGCTCCGCTAGGGTCGCGAAGGCAGCGATATCGAGCTGAACGAATTCACCGGCTTCGGCACGCTGCAGGAGTGCGGCCAGTCGATCGAGTGAGGCGCGGGCTATCTTGACATGCGAATGGTGTGGCAGATCAATACCTCGCTCGACCAGACCTCCCTCCACCTCATCTAACACCTTCAGCAGACACGGCACCGACGGCTGCGCGAGCGTGGCGGCGACTTCGCTTGGCGCAAGGGATGCCTCGTGGATCTTCTGCAGCAACCAGCGCCAACTAGGATGCATCAACGCCGATACCGAGCCACGAGCCGCGATGTCCTCCCGTCGCTCATGTTCCCGCCGGCGCAGCTCGTCAACCAATTCCTTCATCCAGCTGTTCAGGGCCTCCGAATGCGCGTTGAGCATCACCCGCAGATCTACGGAGCTGCTATCCCGAGTGCCGTCGTCCTTGATCTGCAAGACCTCAAGACTGCCGCTGGACATCGCATAACGGGCAATGAAGGTCGCGGGCCTCTTTTTCTCTGGTTTGTCGACCGGGTGCCCGGTCCCCCGGTTTCGGAGGACACGCAGGTCATTCATCGGCTTCGGCCACTCGCTTGACGGCAAGCCGAACGCCATCCCGATGACGCTCGCCGCGTCCTGCTGCAGATACGCAGCTTGCAGCACCCCATAGGTCCGCAGGTAGTCCAACCCAGATTCGCCACTCGACGGGTTCTCGAGATAGTGAGCGATGGCGAGTTCGGCATCTTGGAGAACGTCAGCTGCGGCACACGCATTGGCATGGTGGAAGGGATCCAAGCCATGCCGGTGGAATCCGTCATTGCCGAGATAGCTCCGAACGATCTGCATGAGGTCATCAAGCACAGGGCTTCACATCACGTACAACGCGATAGCACAAGTTCAACTGAGCGCTTCTCGCAGTGAAATAGCGCCTTCCAACGAGGGCCCGCGTTGATCGAGGTGACTCAGATCCACGGCAACGCTTTGGGCTAAGACCCGAGGGCGGCGGGAGCAGGTCTGAGCGCCACGCCCCGCACTCTCCCTGGCTTTCCGCCAGCCCGGAAGAGGGCTTCCCGGCCGCAGCATCAGCGGTCGCGCGAGACGGCTTGACGGCGAGTTTAGTTTAGTACAAATTCACTGAACTAAACTTTGGTCGGCGCGGCGCCCGCGCGAGAACCGACAACGGAAGCAAGCTGGGAGCGACTGTCATGCTACGGTCCAAACTCACCATCGCCACGATGGCCTCGGCGCTCGTCGTGAGCGCGACTGCGGCCCAGGCCCAGGAGGAGCTGACCCTGTGCTGGGCGGCCTGGGATCCGGCCAACGCCCTGACCGAGCTGTCCAAGGATTTTACCGCCGAGAGCGGTATCAAGATGAACTACGAGTTCGTCCCCTGGACCAGCTTTGCCGACCGGTTCCTCAACGAGCTCAACTCGGGCGGCAAGCTGTGCGACCTGCTGATCGGCGACAGCCAGTGGCTCGGCGGCGCCGCGACCTACGGCCACTACGTCAAGCTGAACGACTTCTTCGAGAAGAACGGCATCTCGATGGACGATTTCCTGCCGGCCACGGTCTACGCCTACTCGACCTGGCCGAAGGGCGCACCGGAATACTGGGCGCTGCCGGCCATGGCCGACGCGCTCGGGTGGATCTATCGCAAGGACTGGTTCGAGCGGCCCGAGATCCAGGAGGCGTTTCAGGCCGAATACGGCCGCAAGCTCGGCGTGCCCGCGAACTGGAACGAGCTCATGGACATCGCCAAATTCTTCCAGGGCCGCGAGATCGACGGCAAGACTGTGTACGGTGTCGCGATCTATACCGAGCGCGGCTCGGAGGGCATCACCATGGGCGTGACCTCGGCGCTCTATCCCTGGGGCTTCCAGTACGAGGACCCGGAGAACCCCTATCACATGGAGGGTTTCGTCAACAGCCCCGAGGCGGTCGAGGCGCTCGAGTTCTACAAAGAGCTGTTCAAGTGTTGCACGCCTCCCGGGCATACCGACGCCTACATGACCACCAATCTCGACGCCTATAAATCGGGTCAGGTGGCGATGCAGATGAACTGGTTCGCCTTCTTCCCGGGCATCGTCAAGGACGCGGACATCGGCGGCGACAAGTCCGGCTTCTTCGTCAATCCGCCGCAGAACATCGCGGCCTCGACACTCGGCGGCCAGGGCATCTCCGTGGTGTCCTACTCCGACAAGCAGGACCTGGCGCTCGAGTACATCAAGTGGTTCGCCCAGCCCGAGGTCCAGAAGAAGTGGTGGGCGCTGGGTGGCTACTCCGCGCACAAGGCGGTGCTCGAGGATCCCGGGTTCGCCGACACGGCGCCGTTCGCCGCTGACTTCCTGGTCGCGATGAGCGGCGTCAAGGATTTTTGGCAGGAACCGACCTACGCCGAATTGTTGCAGGCGATGCAAAAGCGGGTGCACGATTATGTGGTCGCCGATCAGGGCACGGCGCAGGAAGCGCTCGACAAGCTGATCGAGGACTGGACGATCGTGTTCGAGGACGACGGCAAGCTCTAGTCGTCTAGACTGTCGCGAGTGCCGGCTTGGCGGCCGCCCGGTCGGCGCTTCACCCGAGATCCCGGGGCCACGGATGTCCGACCATTTCGCCGCCGTAGCCGTGCGTCCGCCCGCGTCGATGCCGCGCACCATCGCCGGCACCGCCAGGGGGCTGTCCGATCGCAGCATCGCCTGGCTGTGCATCGGGCCGACCATCGTCCTGCTGCTCGCGATCAACATCTTCCCGCTGGTCTGGACGGTCTGGCTGAGCTTCACCAACTACCGCGCCAACCAGCCGGGTCGGCCGATTGAATGGATCGGCCTTCGCAACTACGACCGGCTGCTCGGCAGCGAGGACATCTGGGGCTACCTCCAGGCGACCGCGCACTTCGTTTGCTGGTCGATGTTCTTCCAGGTGCTGATCGGCCTCGGCCTCGCGCTGCTGATCAATCGGCAGTTCAGGGGCCACGGCTTCTGGACTACGCTTATTCTTCTCCCGATGATGCTCTCGCCCGCGGTGGTCGGCGTGTTCTGGACCTACCTGTTCCAGCCGCAATCCGGCATCTTCAACTACATCGTGAACTTCTTCGTCGATGCCGGCGACTTCACCATGATCGGCGACGTCCGCTTGGCGCCGTGGTCGATCGTCCTGGTCGATACCTGGATGTGGGCGCCCTACGTGATGCTGATCTGCCTGGCCGGCCTGCGCTCGATCCCCGACTACATTTACGAGGCGGCCGAGGTCGACCGCGCCTCGCCATGGCGACAGTTCTGGAGCATCACCCTGCCGATGGTGCTGCCATTTTTGATGCTGGCGGTGCTGTTCCGCGCGATCGAGAATTTCAAGATGTTCGACATGGTGGTCGAGCTGACCTCGGGCGGCCCCGGCTCGGTCACCGAGCTCGCCTCGATCAACCTCAAGCGTGAGGCGTTCGAGAAGTGGCGCACCGGCTACAGCTCGGCGTTTGCGATCATCCTGTTCGTGACCGTGTTCGGCGCCGCCAACCTCTACGTCAAGCTCTTGAACCAGGTGCGCCAGCGATGAGCCCGACGATGAGCCATGTCGCCACCGCCCGCTCGGTGATCGAGCCGACGCCGCGCGCGCGCAAGGTCGCGGCCGGCCTAGTGATTGCCTATGCCCTGATCTCGCTGATCCCGATGGTCTGGATCTTCTTGACCGGGCTCAAGACCCCGTCCGATGCGATCGCCTATCCGCCAAAGGTGACCTTCGATCCGTCGCTTGAGGGCTACGTCAACCTGTTCACCAACCGCTCGCGCCAGACGCCCGAATACATGGCGAGCCTGCCGCCGCCGCAGACCTGGTACGAGGAGCTGGTGCGCTCGCGCAACATGGTGATTACCGGGCCGTCGCGCTTTGCCGGGCGCTACATGAACTCGCTGATCATCGGTTTCGGCTCGACCTTCCTCGCGGCATTTCTCGGCACGCTCGCGGCCTACGCATTCTCGCGCTTCAAGGTGCCGCTCAAGAACGACCTTTTGTTCTTCATCCTGTCGACCCGCATGATGCCGCCGATCGCGGTCGCGATCCCGGTCTACCTGATGTATCGGACCTTGGGTCTGTCCGATACCATCCTCGGCATGATCATCCTCTATACCGCAGTCAACCTCAGCCTCGCGGTCTGGCTGCTGAAGAGCTTCATGGACGCGATCCCGCGCGAGTACGAGGAGGCCGCCATGATCGACGGCTACACGCGCCTCCAGGCGTTCTACAAGGTGGTCCTGCCCCAGGCGACCACGGGCATCGCCGCGACCGCGATCTTCTGCCTGATTTTTTCCTGGAACGAGTATGCCTTCGCGCTGCTGCTGACCAGCGGCCACGCTCAGACAGCACCGCCCTTCATCCCGATCATCATCGGCGAGGGCGGCCTCGACTGGCCCGCGGTCGCGGCCGGCACCACCCTGTTCCTGCTGCCGGTGGTGATCTTCACGGTCTTCCTGCGCAAGCACCTGTTGCGCGGCATCACCTTCGGGGCACTGCGCAAATGAGCCGGGGGCGCGCATCCGTCCGCCGCTGGCTTCGACGCGGGCCATGGGAGACCGCCGCGAGCATGGTGATCGGGCTCGGCGTGGTCATGCTGATGCAGCCGTTCTCCTTGTGGCTGTTCGGTCACTCGCTCACGGTGATCCTGATCGGCACGATCGGCTTCGTGATCGTCAGCCACTTTCCGGAAGCGCCGGAGGAGGCCGGGGCCGATGGCTGAGATCAGGCTGTCCAGCCTGCACAAGCGCTTTGGCGACTTCGTCGCGGTGCGCGATACCAGCCTGACCATTCAGGACGGCCAGTTTTTCGTGCTGCTCGGCCCGTCGGGCTGCGGCAAGACCACCACCCTTCGCATGATCGCCGGGCTCGAGATCCCGAGCTCGGGCCAGATCCTGCTGGACGGCGAGGACGTCACCTTCGCCCGCGCCGCGCAGCGCGACATTGCCTTCGTGTTCCAGCTCTACGCGCTCTACCCGCATATGAACGTGCGCCAGAACCTGGCCTTCCCGCTCAAGGCGCAGGGTTTTCCGCGCGCGGAGATCCGCCGGCAGGTCGAGGAGGTCGCGCGGCTCCTGCAGATCGACCACCTGCTGAATGCGCCCGTGGGCGGGCTCGCCGCCGGCGATCGCCAGCGCGTAGCCCTCGGCCGCGCGATCATCCGGCGTCCCAAGGCCTTTTTGATGGACGAACCGCTGGGCGCGCTCGATGCCGAGTTCCGCGAGCTGATGTGCGAGGAGCTGCGCCACCTGCACGATCGGATCGGCGCGACCACGGTCTATGTCACCCACGACCAGATCGAGGCGATGTCGATGGGCGACGTGATCGCGGTGATGAATTTGGGCGAGGTCTTGCAGGTCGCCCCGCCGTCCGAGGTCTACGCGCGGCCGGCGACCAAGTTCGTCGCCAGCTTCATCGGCAGCCCAGCCATGAATTTTCTGCCGGCCCAGGGGCCGATCGCGCCGGGCGCCGAGACCATCCGACTGAACGGCGCGAGCGTGCCGATCCCGACGCTCGGTGAGGGTCTCGACCATGGCGATGCGATCCTCGGCGTGCGGCCCGAGCACATCGACATCGGTGCCAATGGGGGACTGGATGGTGGCACCTTGAGCGGTCGCGTGTTCGGCATCGAATATATGGGCGCGCGCCAGCTGGTCACGGTCGACACCGACCTCGGCCGCCTCAAGATCCGGGCACCGAGCGCACTCAGCGTGCGCTATGGCGAGGTCGTCGGTCTGCGCTTTCGGACCCACGATCTGGTGCTGTTCGACGGCCGCAGCGAGCGCGCCCTGCGCTTGGATCGATCGCAAGGGGCCGGGCATGGCTGAGGTCGCGCTCACCGGGGTCGACAAGCGCTTCGGCGACGTCGCCGCGATCCGTGGTCTGAGCCTCACGATCACAGACGGCGAGCTCGTGGTGCTGCTCGGCCCGACCGGCGCCGGCAAGACCACCACCTTGCGTCTGGTCGCTGGCCTCGAAGCGCCCGACCGTGGCCAGATCATCATCGACGGTGCCGACGTCACCCGGGCGCCGCCGGCGGTTCGGGATGTCGCCTTCGTCTTTCAGCAGTACTCGCTCTATCCGCACTACACGGTCTACGAGAACCTCGCCTTTCCGTTACGTGCGCCGGGCCGCAACTGGTCGGCCGTGGAGATCCGCGCGCGGATCGAGGAGATCGCCGGCCTGCTGCGCATCGAGGGCAAGCTCGGCAATCGCGCGACCCAGCTCTCGGGCGGCGAGATGCAGCGGGTCGCGATCGGCCGGGCGCTGGTGCGCGATCCGGCCATCTATCTGATGGACGAGCCGCTGTCCTCGCTCGACGCCAAGCTGCGCGAGGAGCTGCGCATCGAGCTCAAGCGGATCCAGCTCGACCTCGGCGCGACGATCCTGTACGTCACCCACGACCAGATCGAAGCGATGACGCTGGCCGACCGGGTCGGCGTGCTGTGCGAAGGCGAGCTGGTGCAGATCGGTAGTCCCCGCGAGGTCTATGAGACCCCAGCCAACATCTATGTCGCCAGGCGCCTCGGCTCACCGCAGATCAACGTGTTGTCGCCGGGCGCGCTCGCCGACACGCACATGCCGGATGGCGCCGCGACGATGGCGGTTCGCCCCGAGCATCTGGTCCTGGGGCAGGGTGGCACGCCGGCGCGGGCGATCACCGTCGAGCATCTCGGCGCCGAGACGGTGGCCCTGCTCGAGGTCGCCGGCGGCGAACTGCACGTGCTGCTGGCGGCGTCCGACCGCCTGATGCCCGGCGAGCAGACCACGGTGCGCGCCCTGCCGGGCTCACCGATCTTTTTCGACGCCGCCGGCACCCGGCTGCCGTGGGACAGCGGGTTCGCGCCAGTCGCGCACAGGGAGAGCGCCTATGGCACCTGACCTGGTCGGGCGCCTCCTCGACGCCACGGTCATGACGATTTGGGAGCATGCCGATCAGCTGACCACGCTCGATCAGGCGATTGGCGATGGCGATCACGGTATCAACATGCGGCGCGGCTTCGATGCGATCGCCGAAGCTCGTGACCAGCTGGTCTCGCTGCCACTCGACCAGGCCCTGCAGAAGGCCGGCATGACCCTGGTCATGAAGGTCGGCGGCGCGTCGGGCCCGCTTTATGGCAGCCTGTTCATGGCGATGGGCAAGGCGGGCGCGCCCAACGATGTCGCCGGGGTCGCCTCGGTGTTTGGGGAGGGCATTGAGGCGGTCAAGAAGCGTGGCCGCTCCGATGTCGGCGAGAAGACCATGCTCGATGTCCTGGTGCCGACCTTGCAGGCGCTGCGCGCGGGCGCTGCGGATGGCGCCTCGATCGGGGAGCTGACCGCGACGATCCGCACCGTGGCGGGCGATGCGCTCGCGGCGACCGGGCCGATGCGCGCGACCAAGGGGCGCGCCTCGTTTCTGGGCGAGCGCTCGATCGGCCACCTGGACCCCGGCGCCAAGTCGAGCGCGCTCTTGATCGAGGCCGTGTGTGGCGTGCTGGAAAGTGCTGGACCATGACCGACCATGTCGCGATCGTGATCGTCTCGCACTCGGCGCTGGTCGCCAGGGGCGCTGCCGACATGGTGCGCGAGATGGTCGGTGACGAAGTGCGGGTGGCGGCCTGCGGCGGCAACCCCGATGGCGGGCTCGGCACCGACGTCGCCGCGATCAAGGCCGCGATCGAATCGGTCTACAGCCCGGCAGGCGTCGCCATGCTGGTCGATCTGGGCGGCGCCGAGACCAACAGCGAGATGGCGATCGAGTTGCTGGCAGGCGAGTGGCAGGGGAATGTGGTCATCTGCAACGCGCCGATCGTCGAGGGCGCCGTGATGGCGGCAACCGAAGCATCGGGCGGCGCCTCCCTGGCGCAGGTCCGTGCGACCGCCGAAGAGCTTTCACCATGAGCAGGTTCGATGACAGCAACTGATCAGTCCCCGGCGGCGGATGCCGCGCTCGTGGCCGAGGGCGAGGCCGTAGTCCGCGACCCGACCGGCCTGCATGCGCGCCCGGCCGTCAAGCTCACCAAGCTCGCCAAGCGTTTTCAGGCCGCAGTCCGCGTGCGCGCAGGCATCGAAGGCGCGTGGGTCAACGCCAAGTCGCCGAACGGCGTGATGAAGCTGAAGGCGCGCAACGGCGAGCGCCTGGCGTTCGCCGCCGACGGCCCGGATGGAGTGGGCCCGCAACGTGGCCGGATCGGTGTCGAAGTCCGGCAGGGCCGCGGCGAGCCCCGACACGAGGTCCTCACGGCGGTCCACGGTGGTGGCGTCGAAGGGGCCGTAGCCGACGTTGACCGTGCCGTCACCGACCGGGAAGGCCCAGGCGTAGGCGGGCCAGCGATCGGCGACGAACCGGAGCGTCAGGGCGTCGTGGTCGGCCGCGGCGGCGTAGCCACGGATCGCGAGACCCGTGCGATGGCGAGGCTGCTCCCCCGCCCCGACCAGCCTCCGGACCGTCGAGTTCGCCCCGTCCGCGGCGATCAGCCAGGAGGCCGACAGCTCGCCGTCGACCACGACCCGGTCGGGGCGCTGCTCGATCCGCCGCACCCGGCGCGTCTCCACCGTCACGCCCCGCTCCCGTGCGGCCGCGTGCAGGCGGGCGTCGAAGACCTTGCGTGGCACCACGTGGCCGGGGCGGGGGGCGTCGCCGGCGGCGCGGGCGCCGCGGGGCGTCTCGACCGCTACTCGAGCGATCGCGGGATAGCCGGCCAGGACGTCGTCGGCCACCCCGAGACGCCGCAGTACGTCGACACCGTCAGGGCCCACGCCGTCGCCACACGCCTTGTCCCGCGGGAACCGCGCCTTGTCGATGAGGACGACACGCAGACCGGGCCCCAGCTGCAACGCCCGCAGCGCGGCGGCCGCCCCGGCCGGCCCGGAGCCGACCACGACCAGGTCGGCGTCCATCAGGCGGCGGCCGGGCAGACCCGGACCGGGCCGTCGGCTCCCGCTTCCTGGTGGCACCCGTCGAGATGGTCGACCAGGGCCAGCTGCAGCGTGTCCATCAGGACGGTGACGGCCCACTGGCCTCCGGCCGGCACCCCGTTGGCGATCACCGCCAGGTGGAGGCGATCGCCGGGGACGTCGGCGTCGGCGGTGTCGGTGACGTGTCCGACGACGGCCTTCACGTCGTCGAGCGTGCCGGTCTTGCCACGGAAGCGGCCCTCGCCGGGCGTGCCGAGGAGGCGGTGCTTGAGCGTTCCGGTGACGCCGGCCACGGCGAGGCTGTCGACCCAGGCGCGACCCTCGTCGCTGTTGGACATGGCGACGTCGAGCTCGGCGAGCTGGGCCGCGGTGACGCGGTCGAGCCGCGAGAGCCCGACCCGTCCTCGGCACGCAGGCCGAGGGCATCGATGCCGAGCGCCCGCAGGGTCTCGACGTCGGCGCGGCCGACACCGCTCCAGGAGCCGGAGCCGACCCGGGCGGCGGCCGCCGCCCGCGCCATCGTGTCGGCCAGGTGGTTGTCGGACCGCTGCACCGTGAACGTCAGCAGGTCCGCGACCGGCGGCGACGCGACCGACGCGACCTGCTGCACGATCGGGACGGGCACGTCCGCAGCCCGGACGTGCCCCCGGATCACGACCCCGCGCTGCGCGAGCAACGCGGCGAGCATCGCCGCGGCCCGGGCCGCCGTATCCTCGGCCGGGTGCAGCTCGACCTTCGGCTTTCCGCCGTCCGGCACGGTGACGTCGACGATCAGCCCGGCGTCGACCGTGAGAGGACCGATGCGGCGGGCGTCCTGATCCGACAGGTAGTGGGCCGGCCAACCGGACGCCAGCGTGGACGGCCCCCACGCCGTGCCGTCGCCGATGAGCCCGCCCGTCACCTCCGTGATCCCGGCGGCGACCACGGCGTCCGCGAGATCCGTGAGCGACGTGGCGGGGCGCGACGGGTAGACCCACCGCTGGTAGTCGTCGCTGGACAGGACCGGATCGCCCCCACCGACGAGGACGAGATCGCCGACCACACGCCCGTCCTGCACGGGGCCGGTGGCCCCGACGACGGTCTCGAACCGATGGGTCGGCCCGAGCGTCGTCAGCACGTTGGCCGCGGTGACGGCCTTCATCGTGGATGCGGGCAGCAGGCGCGTGTCGGCGTTGCGGTCGTAGACGTCCCGGCCCTGGTCGTCGCGCACGGCGATCGCCACGGTCGCGCCGGCGAGCGAGTCCGCCATGCTGTCGACGACCGCGTCGAGGCTGGCC
Organism: uncultured Alphaproteobacteria bacterium; assembly: GCA_963731495.1. Taxonomy (GTDB): domain Bacteria; phylum Pseudomonadota; class Alphaproteobacteria; order Geminicoccales; family Geminicoccaceae; genus DASUGG01. The sequence goes on along the minus strand of CAVSVZ010000025.1, from coordinate 4,156 downwards.
CCCAGAGCCTCGAGGTCGGCGGTCAGCGGAGGCGGCGTCGGAATCGGTGCCACGGTCGGCGAGGGCGTCGGTGACGGGCTCGCCACGACCTCGTTCGGCTGCGGCCACGCCGGACGGCGCCGGAGCGTCGGGCGTCGCCACGGGTGGCGTTCCGGCGGCACCTACGGTGCCCGTCAACGCGGCCTGCGCCCCGACCCCGCCGAGGACGGCCAGCACCACGACGATCGCGACGGTGCGGCCGCGTCGTCGTCGGCGAAAGATCGGTCGGCGTCTCACCGTCAGCTGGGAGCGTCGACCGAGTCGAGCAGTCCCCGCAGCTGAAATCCCCGGCTCGGATGGCGGAGCTTGGTGAGCGTCTTCTTCTCGATCTGACGGATGCGTTCGCGGGTCAGCCCGAACTGCGCCCCGATGTCCTCGAGCGTGTGCTCCTCGCCGTCCATGAGCCCGTAGCGCAGCATCAGGACGGTGCGCTCGCGGTCGGTCAGCGCGGCCAGGGCCCGTTCGACCTCGCGCTTGGCCATCACCGCCGTGGCCGACGACTCCGGGTCGATCGCGTCGTCGTCAGCGACCAGCTCGCCCATGGTGGCGTCGCCGTCCTCACCGATCGGCTTGTCGAGACTCGCGACGTCCTGTGCGGCCAGCTTCACCTCGCGCAGCCGCTCGACGGGCAGACCGAGCTCGTCGGCGATCTCCTTCTCCGTCGGTTCGCGGCCGAGCTGCTGGAGCAGCGCGAACTCGGCGTACCGGACCTTGCCCATCAGCTCGTGCACGTGGACGGGCAGTCGCACCGTACGGCCGGTGTTGGCGAGCCCCCGTTGCAGCGCCTGGCGGATCCACCAGGTCGCGTAGGTCGAGAACTTGTAGCCCTTGGTGTGGTCGAACTTCTCGACGCCACGGATGAGGCCCAGGTTGCCCTCCTGGATCAGGGAGAGCAGGTCCACGCCCCGGCCTCGGAACTTGCGGGCCACGGACACGACCAGCCGCAGGTTCGCGCGGATCATGTGGTCCTTCGCGCGCTCACCGCCCCGCTGCACCATCCGCAACTGGGCCTTGCGGCGGGCGTGAGCTTGTTGCCGTTGCCGAGCATGATCGAGCAGAGAGACCCGCCTGATACCGCTTGGCCAGATCGACTTCCTGCTCGGCGGTCAGCAGGTCGGTGCGGCCGATCTCGTTCAGGTACTGGCGCACCGAGTCCGACGAGGCCGACAGCGGCTGGGCCTCGGGACGGTCCGCGTCCTCGACCAGGTCGTCGAGGACCTGCATGCCGAGGTCACGGGCCTGCTGGGCCATGTCGTCGACCCAGTTGTCCACGTGCACCAGCGGGTCGTAGAGCTCCTGGAGCTCGGAGAGCAGGACGTAGCCGCGGCTCGCACCGCGCTCGAACAGCTCGGAGATGGGAGTGACGTCGGACACGTTTTCGTCTCTCACCCGTCGGCGCCCGGGACCCGGCTGCCGCGCCGTCGTGCGCAAGGCAGGCATCGGGTGGGGCATGTTGGTCGGCGTGGTCGGTAGCGGCCCCCCTGCGGCCGCCCAGGTGGCGGCGATGGTACGGAACCCTCGGCCCGGTGTCAGGACGGCGCCGCCGAGGAGTCTCGCGGCGTGACGCCCGATCATCCGTGCGCGGTCCCCGCGCGCGGCTTCGCGGCCCGAAGCGGACGATCATGGGGTGACAGCGGTATTCGCACGGACGTCCGTCCGATCGAGCGTCGGCACGACCAGCACCCGTATGCCCGGGCGCACGCGGCGTGTGACCTCGTGGACGATGCGTTGCCCGCCGCCCTCGTCGAGCGCGCGCGGGTACGGCTCGCCGAGCACGATCAGGTCGACGTCGGCCGCGTGGGCCTGGTCGACGATCGCATCGACGACGGAGTCGGCGGCCAGCACGACAGGACGGAACGGCACGTCCCGCGCCTGGGCGACGAGCGCAACGAAGCGCAACGCCGGCGGCACCTCCTCCGGGTCCAGGCGCCGGTCGGGGGGGATCACGTGCAGCCCGGTCAGGGTCGCGCCCGTCGACGCGGCGAGGTCCACGATCTGCGGAGCCTTCCGCCGGGCCATGCCGGGGCTCGACAGCGGCACCAGGATGTGACGGATGAGGTGCGGGGCGTCGGCGTCCTCGGCCATCGCGCCCTCGGCCGCATCCGCCCCCGACTCCCCCGTCCGGTCCAGCGCCCGGCCCACCCCCACCGGACCGATCAGCTCGAACACCACGACCGAGCCGAGCACGATCGCCGACACCTGGCCACCGAGGTCCGGCAGCCCGGCCTGGTCGCCTTCTCGAGCGTGAACGCGGCCAGACCGATGGCCATGCCGGCGAAGGGCGACAGGCCCATCCCGATCCACGGGCCCCAGGCCGCCCGCCGCCCGGCCCGCGTCACCTCGGCGCCGAGCCAGCCGCCTCCCCACTTCCCCAGGGAGCGACCGAGGACGTAGACGATCCCCGGAATGCCGACGGTGGCCAGTTCGTCGAGGTGGACGGCCGCCCCGGCCACGACGAAGAAGACGAGGAAGATCGGTGCTTCCAGGGTCCGCAGCGCGGCGAACAGCGGGCGGGTGTCTCGGGATCGTTGGCCAGCACCGCACCGGCGATCAGCGTCGAGATGACCACCGGTGCACCGGCGGCCCGGGACACCGCCACCGTCGCGAGGAGCACGACGAGCACGAACAGCAACCGCTCGCCGGGGCGGTGCACGTGCGCCATCCATCGTCGCAGGACGAACGCGGCCGCCCCGCCGATGAGCAGCGAGAACACCACGAGTTGCGCGAAGGCGGCGGCGCCCTGGGCGACACCGGTCGTCGAGCGGGCCGCGAGGATGACGGGCAGACCGAGCCCGTACAGCAGCGCGGAGGTGAGGTTGTTGACCGCGGTGGTGGACAGCAGGTGGTCGGTGAATCGCCCCCTGGCCCGCCGCGCCCCGATCACGGCGACCAGCGTGGTCGGAGAGGTGGACAGGGCGATCGCCGCCAGGAGGTAGGTGGCCGAGAAGGACAGGCCGGCGAGGGGCAGGCCCGACCAGCAGCAGGATCAGCACGAACAGGTTCTCGAACAGCGCGATCGGGGCGAGCGTGGAGCGCAGCTGGCGCAGGACCGGCAGCTCCAGCCGCTCCCCGATGCCGAACACGATCGCGCCGAGCGAGACGGAGATCAGCGGGTCCAGGCTCGCGAGGATGTCGGCGGTGACGACGTTGAAGACCTCGGGGCCGATCAGGATCCCGATGGCGATGAAGACGATGACCTCGGAGATCCACCGGCGCGTCACGTGCCCGACGACGAACGCGGCCACGCCGAGTCCCGCGACGAGCAGCAGCCCCGTGTCGACCCCGCCTCCGCCTTCGGATGCCTGGGCCGCGAGGAGCAGGTGGGTCATCGGACCTCCGGAGGACCGGGCCGGACGCGGGGCGCGAGCCTACCGGCAGGGCCGCAGCCCGGCCGGAACGACGACGGGCCGGCCATGTCGGCCGGCCCGTCGTCGTCCTTCGCGTTCGGTCAGGCGGCGCGCTGCTCGAGCACGCTCAGCAGCCCGGCCAGGTGGTGCGCCCGGGACGGGTGCCGCAGCTTGGCGAGCGCCCGGTTCTGCATCTGGCGGATCCGCTCGCGGGTCAGCCCGAAGTACTGGCCGACCTCCTCGAGCGTCCGCGGCTCCTGCCCGTCGAGGCCGAAGCGCAGCACCAGGATCATCCGCTCGCGCTCGTCGAGCTCGGCCAGCGCGGCCTCGATCTGCGAGACGGCGTCCTCGTGCTGGGCGGACTCGGCCGGGTCGGACACCGCGGCGTCGGCGATGAGGTCCCCCATCGTCGCGTCACCGTCCTCGCCGATCGGCTTGTCGAGCGAGACCAGGTCCTGCATGGCGTCACGGACCTCGCGGACACGTTCGGGCGTGAGCCCGACCTCCTCCGCGATCTCCTCCTGCGTCGGGTCGGCGCCCTTGCGCTGACGGATGCGGGTCTCGGCGGAGCGCAGCTTCCCGTACAACTCCCACACGTGGGCGGGAACGCGGATGGTGCGTGCCTTGCTGGCGACCCCGCGCTGCAGCGCCTGCCGGATCCACCACACCGCGTACGTCGAGAACTTGTAGCCCTTGGTGTGGTCGAACTTCTCGACGGCGCGGAGCAGTCCGAGGTTGCCTTCCTGGATCAGCTCGATGAAGTCGAGGTC
>CAVSVZ010000024.1:0-76820 GCA_963731495.1 uncultured Alphaproteobacteria bacterium | reverse complement strand
CTGGGCCGGGGCTGGGGGTGGAAGCTGCGGCCGCGGTCTCGTTGCTCCGGGTCGGGCCGGCAGGAACGCTGAGGACGGGAGTCACCGGCGCCGCGCATCAGGCGGGCCGAGGGCATTTCAGGGGAGAAAGATCGATGCGGTACCGTATGTGGAAAACGCCTTTTCTCGTGATGGCCGCAGCGGCTGTCGCCTTGCCGCTGCCAGTCCTGGCGGCCAGCTATCCGTTCAACATCAAAACGACGCCAGGGGCGGGTGCGCACGCCCTGATTTGTGTCGGACCACCCCTTGGCACGCGATCAAGTAGCTGCGTGAACTTCTCGCCGGACTCACAGAGAACCTTTTACACGGCTGAAGACTTCATCTGCAGTGCGAAGGGCCTCTGGGACTGCCATGTCGACCGAAGTACGTGTGCTACTGCGCCGTTCGGAGAAGTGGCAAGAACCCAATTCTGCGGTCCGGGCTTTGGTGACCACTCGAACACTGTCGAGCTGTTCTACGACCACGACAAGAAAACGCTCACCCACAACCAGCTTGCGCGGACTAGCTCGGCTGTTACACCCTGTCCCGCGACCGTGGCGACCAGCGCCCTCGGCTTCGACGGCGAGGACGCCGCTGCGCCCGGGTCGCGGAGGTCGACCGCCGCTGCGCCCGGGTCGCGCAGGTCGACCGCCGGTGAGGAGGACGTCGATACCTTCGACTATGACGGCGAGGCGGGCGAAACGGTGGATGTCACCCTCGCTGTCGACGGCTCGACCGGCGGCTTCGGCGAGGTGGCGATGCTGCGCATCAAGAACGAGTTGGGCGAGCCGCTCGCCGAGCAGGCCGGCCCGCTGCCGCTGACGCTCCAGGCGACCCTCGAGGGGCCGACCGCGATCGTCGTCGAGCGGAGCCAGGGCATTGCACGGCCCTCCTTCCGAGGTGGCTACACCCTCACTCTCGAGGTGGTAGACGCCTCGGGCGAGCTGGACGAGCGCCCGCTCATACCGCGCGAGAACGTCGAGCAGTAGGTCTGGCGCTGCATTTGCAATGCCCGAACTCGCTGGTGTAAGGCGCCGCCGGCCCTCACAACAGGGCCGGCGGATTTCTTCGTCTGCGAGCATCCTGGGACATGACCCACTCCGACAACCCGCCGTACCGGGGGGTAATGTACCGGTTTGCGCAAGGTGCCATGTATGCCGCCATTCTGGCGGTTGGTATCGGACTGTCAGCTCGCGCCCACGACGAGGATGCCCGACGCGGCGAGGATGCGAACTCTGCGCTAAAGCGGGAGTTGGCGGATTTCATGGAGAGCCAGGGGTATGCGGCGGTGCCCGCCCCCATTGTGGGAGACAGAGACGCCGGTCAGGAGATGCGCGTGGAGGCAAGCGTGTGCGGTGATTTCGAGTGCACCGTGCGAAACCTGGTGATCGATACGGGCGCCGACTCTGCTGTGATACTGAGCCGGTCTTTGATCGAGGAGCTTGACCTTCCCCAAGCGGGAGTTCCGCCAACAGATGGTGAGGAGGTAGAATACCTGATCCCCGAGATCTGCGTGCAGGACCGACGCCCCGGTCGCGGCGCTCGCCGCTCGGCCATGGCTGCCCGAGGTTTGTCACCAGGCCGGTGTATTCAGAATAGCAGGGCTAAGGTGAACTCTGACCCATCTGACCCAATTGACCCAAGCGTCCAATTGGTACTTCTGGGAGGGCGTATGTTTCAGAAGCTGGGCGCGATCATCGACATCGAGAACGGGATGATCTACCTACCGCCTGCCGAGTTGTTCCCGTTGCTTAGCCTCGAAGACTGGATACGTGCCGGGGAGCCCAGCTACGAAAGCGTTCCGCTGCGGGCAATCGGCCGCCACATCGTCGTGCCTACACAGATCAACGACTTTGGCCCCCAACAATTCCTTTTCGATACCGGCGCCGCGATCTCATCGATTGACACGTCGTACGTCGATTTGCTCGGGCTCGCGATTTAGGAGGATGATTGCGAGACCGGTGGGGCTCAGATCGGCGAGATCCTCGTATGTCCTCTGCGAGCGAACGAGGTTCGGAACATGCAGGTGGACGGAGTCCCGTTCGTCTTTCGTGCCTGAACCCCTAATAACGATCGATCTTGGTTTCGTTCTGCCCGGCATCGACATTCGGGGCATCGTCGGCTTCGACTGGATGCAGGGGAACAAGGTCATTATTGACTACGAGAGCGGCCAGATCTGGATCGATACGACCGACTAGGCCCGTATCCGCAGTCGCCACGACAAATCCCTTCCTGATTATCCAAGACACTCAGCCGGCAGTGGCGAAGGAATTTGCGGGCCTGGTTCAATCGAGGTGCACGGCGTGGCGGGTTCTGGTGGGACTTGGCGTCTCGCACGGGGTTTGAGTGAGGCCAGCTTTGATCGGCGCCACCAACTCAACGGCCCGACCGGAACCTCGTCTTCGCCTGCATCGACACCAAGTCACGCTCTTCGCCGCGCGACCACCGCTAGATGAGAAATGTGGAATAACACCGCGTCACGCTGCTGGGAGAGGCTTCTCCGTGAACGACGATGTGCAGATGCGCTCGCACTGAAACATCCCCGCGTGCCTTGGCTCCGAGCGGATCATGGTCAATGGTGAGAAGGCGCTCAGCACGCCGATCGGGGGTCAAAATTCGGCGCCGATTGACATCACCTCGTATCACGTCCAATCATTGCCGGCACGCATGACTTCGACCGGCGCGCACAACGCCGGTGTCGGCTGCTTCGCCTGAGCGCCGGGCGCGTTGGCGGCGGACCTCGCGGGGACATCCTCGGCGGCGCGATCACATCTCCGTGAGCGTGGCGGGTTGCCGGGCAGACGGGGGAAACGCGCCGGGCGCGCCCCAGCTGGTGTGCTCGAGGACCGGATCCCCGCACTTCCCTGCGCCGTCTCCCCGACGATCACCCCTGAATAACATCTTGGATCACGTTTAATCCGTGCCGGCGCGCATAATTTCGACCGGCGCGCATAACTCGAAACGCTTGCCCTCGAAAACCGCCCTTGCCACAATCGCTCGCAAAGGAGCCATCCTACTGATCGGCCCATTGCGAGACCGTCAGCAGCGGGTCGGGCTTGAGGCCGTCCCGCCAGGTGCGCTCGATCGCCTGGGCACCGTCGTAGCTCTCCATCCGCGCGGTGTGATCCCACAGGACCCATCAGCTCCCGAGCGCCGCGACCACCTGCCCGAGCACCATGAGCACGACCAGCACGATGGCGACATAGCGGACCGCATCGGCCAGCACCTCGGCCATGCCCACCAGCAGCGGGTGCCGGCGCAGCGTCCTCAGCATGAAGCCGATCTCCTATGACGATCAGCGCAGGCTCGGCCTGATCTCGGCCAGCTCGGCGAGATGCTCCCTCACATGACGCTCCAGCACCGTGTGCAGGCTGTGCTGGTCGACCGCACTGTCCATCGGCTGCGTCGTTGCATGAGGTGGACAGTTCGGCTGCCATCATCGCCGCGACCCTCCCGCCCCCCCAGGCATCGCGCTCCTCGCGGGCAAGCCTGAACACCTGCGCCACGGCCTTCGCCCGGTCGACCAGCTCGCCCTTCATCTGTTGCAGCCGCAGCCGGCGCTCCTGGGCCTTGAGCACCTCGTTCGCCGTCCTGGCCTGCATGAAGGTCATGCCGCCCGCGGACACCGGCTCGCCGTGCTCGCGAAGGGTGTCGCGCACCGCCCCGACCGCCGCCTCGGGCACCGGCTTCAACGCGGCTCGCCGGGGCTTGTCGCTTCGCTCGCCGACGTGGCCGCTGCTGCGCCTGATCGGTATTGTCCGACCAGGTGGCCCTGACTTTCGCAAGGTCCCACAGTCCCGTCCGCCTCGCGCCTGATCCGGCCTGCCTTCTCGGCCCGCCGCACGGCCGTCTCACTCACCCCGAGCTGGCGAGCAAGCTCCCGATTGCTGGTCCTGGCCATCCATAGATCCGGCGCTCAGTCCAGGCTTCGGTGAGCCTTACCACGGCGACTTGCCCATGCGGCTCAAAGGCCTGGACGACGGCGCCACGCATCGCCCGCGATGGGCAGCCATTCGCTACACCCGGCCGCTGGAGGCTGCCGCGTAGGATGGTCGCTATCCGCGGGAAGCTGCCGCCGGCGCGGCGCTACAGCACGCCGCGGTCCTTGAGCGCCGCGATGCGCTCGGCGTTGTAGCCGAGACTCGCGCAGCACCTCGTCGGTGTGCTCGCCGAGCGCGGGCGCCGGGCGGTGGACGCGCGCGGGCGTCTCGGAAAACTTGATCGGAAAGCCGGTCATGCGCACGGGACCGTGGCCCGGATGGTCGACCTCGAGCACCATCTCCTGGGATTGCACCTGCGGGTCGGAGAAGACGTCGGCGAGGTTGAAGACGCGGCCGCAGGGCACGCCAGCGCGGTTCAGCCGCTCGATCCAGGCCTCGACCGTATCGGTCCCGATTTTCTGGTCGATCAGCGCGCGCAGGGCCTCCCGGTTCTGCTTGCGCGCCTCGTTGGTCGCGAACTCCGGCTGGTCGAGGAGATGGCCGAGCTCCAGCGCGCCCAAAAAGCGCTGGACGTGGACCGGCATGCTGGGTGCCACCGCGACCTCGCCATCCGACGGCGTGGAACAGGCCGTAGGGCCAGACCACCGGATGATCGTTGCCGGTCCGCTCGGGCAGCTGGCCGGTGGCGAAATGGTTGGCGGAAAAATAGGCGAGCATGCTGATCAGGCCGCCGACCAGGCTGGCCTCGACCCGCTGGCCCCGGCCGGGCGCCGAGCCCGGCCCGCCGCGCGCGACCAGGGCCGTGGTGATGCCGAGCGCGACATAGAGCCCGGCGACCAGGTCGGCGATCGGCGGGCCGGCGCGGACCGGCTCATCGGGCGGCCCGGTCACGCTCATGAAGCCGCTCATCGCCTGGGCGATGAAGTCGAACGCCGGCCGGTCGGCATAGGGTCCGCTGCTGCCGTAGCCATTGACGCTGGCCGTGATCAGCGCCGGGTTGAGCGCCTCGAGCCGGGCCTGGATCGAAGCCCATCTGGTCGAGCACGCCCGGCCGAAAATTTTCGACGAGCACGTCGGCCCGGCGGATCAGGTCGGCCAGGATCTCCTTGCCGTCCTCGGTGTAGAGATCGAGCGTGATCGATTTCTTGTTGCGATTGAACTGGGCGTAGTACCAGCTCAGCCCGTCCTTGATCGCACCCTGGCCGCGCACCGGATCGCCCCGGCCCGGCGACTCGACCTTGATCACCTCGGCGCCGAGATCGGCCAGCAGCTGGGTGCAGAACGGCCCTGCGATGACGCGGGTCAGGTCGACCACGCGAATGCCGGAAAGAGGCATCGGCCGCCCCCTCGGCTCAGCCAACCGCCGTCCGCACCTCGTCCTCGGCGCTAAGACGCAGCCGCGGCCCCGCCCGCATCACCTGGCCCGGCAGCGGCCGCCCGATCACCTGCTCGACCCGGCGCGCGACGCCGCACAAGGCGATCGAGGTCGATCCCGGTCTCGATGCCGAGCTCGTGCAGCAGGTTGACCAGGTCCTCGGTGCAGATGTTGCCGGTGGCGCCCGGCGCGAACGGGCAGCCGCCGAGCCCCGCAAACGAGGATTCATACGCGCTCACGCCCTCGTCGAGCCCGGCCACGACGTTGACCAGGCCGAGCCCGCGCGTGTTGTGGAAGTGCAGGCGTGATCGGCAGCTCCGGCACATGCTTCGCCAGATGGCGGCAGCGCTCGACCACCAGCGGCGGGGTCGCCATGCCGGTGGTATCGCCGAGATTGATGCCGACCATGCCGAGCTCCCGAAATCTCTTGGCGATCCGGCCGACCTGCTCGACCGGCACGTCGCCCTCGAACGGGCAGCCGAACGCCGTGGCGATCGCACCGTGGACCGGCGTGCCGGCCTGCTTGGCGATCGCCATCACCTCCTCGAAGCCGGCAAGCGACTGCTCGACCGCTGCGGTTGACGTTCTTGCGGTTGTGGCTCTCGGACGCCGAGACGAACACGCAAAGCTCGTCGGCACCGGCCTCGATCGCGCGCGCGGCCCCCTTGGCGTTCGGGATCAGCGCGACCAGCACGGTGCCTCGCGAACGGTCGATCCCCGCCAGCACCTCGGCCGCATCGGCCAGCTGCGGCACCGCGCGCGGCGAGACGAACGAGGAGAACTCGATGCGCGGCACGCCGGCCTCGATCAGCTGGTTGATCAGCGCGATCTTGGTCGCGGTCGGGATGAAATCGTGCTCGATCTGAAAGCCGTCACGCGGCCCGACCTCGGTCACGATCACCTTCTTGGGTCTGGACATGGTCTCTCCCCGACTTGCCCGCTGGCGGCCGTCGGCGAAATCCTACATACCGGACGGGAGGCAAGCCAGTACCCTATCGTGCGGCCGGGTCGGCCAACCGGGGAGCGTCGATGCGCCTGTACCACGATCGTCTCGTGCTGCGCCTGGTCGGCGTCGTGTTCGGCCTGTGCCTGTGGGCGCTGGGCGTGTTCAGCCTGCTCGGCGATCCCGCGCAGCTGCCCGAGGCGATCCACCAGCGGGCGGTCGGCTTCGGGGTCACGCTGCTGGTGGTCGGCGGCATCGCGATCCTCGGCTCGCTGACCATGCGCCGGGTCGACTGGCTCTGGTATCGCAAGCCGCAGCGCCTGCGCATGCTCGAAGGCAAGCCGACCGGCTGGCGCCGCTGGTGGGGCTAGGCGTTTGCGTCAGTAGTCCCAGTGCGGCGGCCTGGCGCCGGCGATCGGCGAGCGGAAGGTCGCGAGGCGATCGGCGAACAGCGAGCCCAGATAGACGGTCTTGAGGTCCGGCCCGCCGAAGGTGACGCTCGCCAGATTGCCCAGCACGCCGCCCTGGCCGGCATCGATGTCGGCGCGGGTGAAGCGGTGCCCGGCAAAGTTTCGCTCGGCGCGCGCAATGGTCTCGGGATCGCCGTCGTCCAGCAGCACGCTCTGGCTGCCGTCCGGCGCGATCCGCAGCAGCCGGTTGCTGACCACGCTCGCGATCCAGATGCCGCCCTCGGCGTCGAACTCGAAGCCGTCCGGAAAGATGCCGTCGCCGAACGCGGCCACGGTTTCGCGCGGCCCCAGCCCGTCGCCCTCGAGCCTGAACCGGCTCAGCCGGCGCGCCATGGTCTCGTTGACATACAGCCAGTGGCCGGACGGATCGAGCTTGTTCTCGTTGGTGAAGCCTAGGCCGTCGGCCACGATCCGCACGCCGCGCGCATCCTTCAGCACGATGTAGCCGTCCGCCACGTCCGAGCGCATCGCCTGCTCGCGCGGCACCTGGCGCGTGCTGACCGAGACCCAAAGCCGCAGCGCGCCGGTGGTGTGCTCGGCATTGGCGAAGTTGGTCGGCGGCAACATCATGCCGTCGACCTCGAGCACTTCCGGCACCAGCGCGCCATCCGGCAGCATGCGGTAGACCCCGCCGGACGGCGCCAGATTGGCGATCATGAAGCTGCGGTCCGGCAGCAGCGCGAAGCCGTTCGGCAGGAACTCCTGCAGGCCAATCTGACCTTTCCTGGCGAGGATCAGCTCGGGCGGCCCTTCCGCACGCACACGTGCGATGCCGCCGCGCCGGTCCGAGGCGAACACGTCGCCGCGCGCCGTGACCACGACGCACTCCGGGCGTGCCAGGTCCTTGCCCACAAAGGTCAGATCGGTGGGCGCGACCGACAGCGAGGCCATCCCCTCACCTTTCTACTTGGTCTTGGTGACCTCGTTGAGCGCGGCGGTGAAGCCCAGCAGCGAGAACGGCACGCCGACCTGCTTGAGCTGGCCCTGCTGGTCCCGGATCTGGAACAGCACGTTCGCTTTGCGGCCCCCCTTCAGGGTCGCGAGCATGGCGGGCTCCAGCAGCAGCTCGATCTCACAGCCATGGCGCTCGCAACGCGCGACCTCGGCCGGAATTTTTTGGCCACCGTCGACCATCAGCACCACGCCGGGCGGCAGCGCGATCCCAAGCGGCAGGACGATCAGCATGCCGGGATCGTCATTGTTGGGCACATTGCCGATCGCAACCAGCAGGACCGTCTGGCCCTGGTCGTTCTGCGGCTGCTGGACCATCTCGCAGGCTTCGGGCGCGTCCGGCGCCGGACGGCCGCAGCGCACGGTCCAGTCCTGGAACTGCTTGGTCTCGAGCTCCTGCCCGGCTGGCGCCGTCGCGCCGAACTGGGTGCCGGTCGCCGGGGCTCCGCCCTGGGCCGGTGCCTGGCCCTGGCCGGTTGCGCCCTGGCCGGTCGCCGGTGCCCCGCCCTGGCCGGTTGCGGGGCCGGTGGCCTGCGCCAGCGCGATGCCGGGCGACAGGACCGCCAGCGACAGGACCACCAGCAAGGCAACGCAGACCGCCCCGCTGTTGGCCGAAAAGGCACGCGCGGCGCGGCCGATGATCTGATGCGCGATCCGATGCAATAACCCTCTCCCTCGGGACGCTTCCCCTGGCCCAGCATATAGCGCAGGACGCGCGTGCTGCCACGGCCGACCTTCGCGTCCGCCATGTTTCCTGTTTCAGGAGTGGCCTGGCATCCGCTGGCCGCCATCCCCGGTCATCGTCGACGGGCCTTGGCCATGCGATGCGCCTTGGCGCGCGCGTTCTGGCTCTTGGCCCGCTGGTATTCGGCGCGCATCGCCGGGCGCGCGGTCGGTGCCGTGCGCATGCCCAGCTCCGAGGCCTCGAGCCGGCGGATCTCGTCGCGCAGCCGCGCCGCCTCCTCGAACTCGAGGTTGGCCGCCGCGTCCTTCATCTTGGTCTCGAGCTGGCCGATATAGCTTTGCAGGTCCATGCCCTGGAGCGTGCCCGGCGCATCCTGCCCGACATCCACGGTGACGTGGTCGCGCGCGGCGACGTGCGCCAGGATGTCGCCGATCTGCTTCATGATGCTCGCCGGCGTGATGCCGTTGGCTGCGTTGTAGGCGGTCTGCTTGGCGCGTCGCCGCTCGGTCTCGCCCAGGGCGACCTCGAGCGAGCCGGTCATGTGGTCGGCATAGAGGATCACCCGGCCCTCGAGGTTGCGCGCGGCCCGCCCGATGGTCTGGATCAGCGAGGTCTGCGAGCGCAGGTAGCCCTCCTTGTCGGCATCGAGGATCGCGACCAGGCCGCATTCCGGAATGTCCAGGCCCTCGCGCAACAGGTTGATGCCGACCAGCACGTCGAACACGCCAAGGCGCAGGTCGCGCACGATCTCGATGCGCTCGAGCGTGTCGATGTCGGAGTGCAGGTAGCGCACGCGGATGCCGTTCTCGTGCAGATATTCGGTCAGGTCCTCGGCCATGCGCTTGGTGAGCGTGGTGACCAGCACGCGCAGGCCGCGCGCGGCGCACTCGCGGCATTCGGCCATCAGGTCGTCGACCTGGGATTCGACCGGCCGCACGATGCACGCCGGATCGATCAGCCCGGTCGGCCGGATCACCTGCTCGGTGAACACGCCGCCGGTGCGCGCCAGCTCCCAGGGCCCAGGCGTCGCCGAGACGAACACCGTCTGCGGCCGCATCGCCTCCCACTCCTCGAATTTCAGCGGCCGGTTGTCGACGCACGACGGCAGCCGGAAGCCGAACTCGGCCAAGGTCGACTTGCGCTGAAAGTCGCCCCGATACATGCCGCCCAGCTGCGGCACCGAGATGTGGCTCTCATCGACGATCAGAAGGGCATTGTCGGGGATGTACTCGAACAGCGTCGGCGGCGGCTCGCCCGGCCGCCTTCCGGTCAGATAGCGCGAATAGTTCTCGATGCCGGGGCAGGAGCCGGTGGTGACGATCATCTCGAGATCGGCCACGGTCCGCTGCTCGATCCGCTCGGCCTCGAGCAGGCGCCCGGCGGCATTCAGCTCGGCCAGGCGCTCCTTCAGCTCGACCTTGATCTTCTCCGCGGCCTCGGCGAGCGTCGGCTTGGGCGTCACATAGTGGCTGTTCGGATAGAGCTTGATCCGGTCGAGATGGTCGGTGCGCTCGCCGGTCAGCGGGTCGAACTCGACCACGCTCTCGATCTCGTCGCCGAACAGGCTGAGCCGCCAGGCCCGATCCTCCATATGCGCCGGAAAGATCTCGATCGAATCACCCCGCGCGCGGAACGTGCCGCGGTGCAAATCCAGGTCGTTGCGCTTGTACTGCAGCTCGACCAGGGCGCGCAGCAGGCGCGCACGCTCGACCCGCTGGCCCTTGCGCAGGTTCAGCACCATCTTGGCGTACACCTCGGGCGAGCCGATGCCGTAGATGCACGACACGGACGCGACGATGATCACGTCGTCGCGCTCGAGCAACGCCCGGGTCGCCGAGTGGCGCATGCGGTCGATCTGCTCGTTGATCGCCGAGGTCTTCTCGATATACGTATCCGTCCGCGGCACATAGGCCTCGGGCTGATAATAATCGTAGTACGAAACGAAGTATTCCACGGCGTTGTTGGGGAAAAAGCTCTTCATCTCGCCGTAGAGCTGAGCCGCCAAAATCTTGTTGGGCGCGAGGATCGAGCGTCGGCTTCTGCACCGCCGCGATGACATGCGCCATGGTAAACGTCTTGCCCGAGCCGGTGACCCCCAACAACACCTGGTCGCGCGCGCCGTCCTCGACGCCCTCGATCAGCTCGGCGATCGCCTGCGGCTGGTCGCCCGAAGGCTTGAAATCGGACTGCAGCACCAACGGAATGCCGCCCTCCGGCCGCTCGTCCGGCGCATAGCGGAGCAGCGGGTTGTCGGCCAGAGCCTTCAACAGATCCAGGCCTTCCTCGGGTGCTGGCATGACGGCCTCCAGACGGCGCGACCGGCAAGGGCGCGCCCACACCAGCTAGTCGAGGCGGAACCCAATGACAAGGCTCATCGGGCACGTCGGGCCGGTAACGTCAAGAGTTATGTGTCAGGGCGAAGGGGGTGGCGAGGCCCTGGTTGCGGTTCTCGTGCATGAACACGGCGAACAGGATGCGATCCATGGAGGTTTTGTCCTGGAAGGTGCCCATGGGGCGGGTGCGGCGGCGGACCTCGCGGAAGCGGCGCTCGATGGCATTGGTGGTGGGCACGGCCTTGCGCTGTTCGAGGGTCGGATCGCGGAAGCAGGTGAGCAGCTGGTCGAGATCTGCGCGCAGGCACGCCACCGCCTTGGGATAGATGGTCTGCCAGCGATCAGCGAAGCGGCGCGCGGCGGACCAGGCCCCGGGCAGGGTCGTAGCGTTCATGATCCGATGCAGGCTGGCCTTGATCGCCGCCTGGTCGGGCTTGCGGATCTTGTTCAGGACGTTGCGGATCTTGTGCGCCCAGCAGCGCTGCACCGGGACCTCAGGATAGGCCGTGGGCAAGGCGGCGAGCAGGCCGGAGCCGCCATCGACGCACAGCATCTCCAGGCGTTCCCCGGTCAGGCCGCGCCGGATCAGATCGCCCAGGAACTGCTCCCATTGCGCGGCACTCTCGGCGCCCGCCAGACGAAAGTCGATGACTTCCTTCCTGCCGTCGGGGCGCAGCCCGAGGGCCACCAAGACTGGCCGCGCCAGCGCGCCGGCACCGGTCTTGCGCTTGAGCACGACGCCATCGAGCACCAGCACGCGGTACTGATCCTGGAGCGGCCGGCGATGGAACGCGGCCACCGCGCCATCGAGCTGGCGAGCCACGGCGCTCACCGTGGCGGCGCTGACCGGCCGGCCGAGGATCGGCAGCAGCGCGATCGCCACCTTGCGGGTCGAGAGGCCGAGCACAAAGCAGGCGAGGATCATGCGGTCGACGTCCTTGGCGCGCCTGGCATAGGCCCGCACCACCCTGAGCGCGCTGAAGGTCCGCGTGCGCGGCACCGCCAGCTCGATGGCGCCGAGTTCGGTCAGCAGCCAGCGGCGATAGCAGCCGTTGCGGCGATCGGCCTGGCCAAGCTCGGCCATGCGCTCGAGCTGCGCGTCGATCAGCGCATCCATCCGGCCCCCGAGCAGCTCCGCCAGCGCCTGACGCGTCGCTTGGCGGTAGTCTTCGCCCCACTCGACATCCTCGGCCTGCATGGCCTTCATCATCCGCAACGCAGCGGGTAGGCTCTTGATCGTCGCAGTCTGCGGCATCGGGGGTGCTCCATCTTGCGGGTCTCACCAACTCCGCGGAGTACCCCCTCCTGCCCCTGACACAAAATCTCGTACGTCACCGTCGGGCCGAGGAAGTGGCGGGGCAACCCAAGGTCGCCTAGGATGTCCATCATGAAGGAGCCATTCCGACGCGCCGAGAAGCTGACCGAGGTCGCCAAGGCCGCGACGCTTGAGCCGTTGGCGCTTGGCGACAACCGCTACATCGACCTCTCAGCCGGACGAGACACCAAGGAGCTGAGAAAGCTTCGCGTCCATCTAGAGGATCAGAGCGCCCGCGACCTCCTCTTCGCCAAGATCGGCTTCATCGGGCATCGCGGCTGCGGCAAGTCGACCGAACTGCTGCGGCTAGAGCACGATGTGGCGGACCGCTTCTTTCCGCTTCACCTCTATGTCGACGAGACCCTGCTTCGCGACCTCGACTATACCGACCTGCTGCTATGGCTGGTCGACAGCCTGACGCGCAAATTCGCCGAGGCAGACATGCCGCTCGACCGGCGCTTGGTCGTGGCGGACCGCTTCTTTCCGCTTCACCTCTATGTCGACGAGACCCTGCTTCGCGACCTCGACTATACCGACCTGCTGCTATGGCTGGTCGACAGCCTGACGCGCAAATTCGCCGAGGCAGACATGCCGCTCGACCGGCGCTTGGTCAATGACGTGGCGGAATGGTTTGCAGAGGTCACCAAAGAAGAGGTGGCTGCGCTCACAACTAGCATGACCGCTGACGCCGAGCTTGAGGGTAGCGCGAAGCTCGGGCTGTTCGCAACGGGCTTGAAAATACTGGCGCGACTCAAGTCTTCTGTGAGCGGCAGCTCCGAACAGCGGAGGACAATTCGAAGCAATTTGCAACGCTACAGCGGCGATCTGATCGCCAGGGTTAATGGACTACTGGACGACGCCGCGCGGGCGTTGGAGAAGGCGGGCAAGCAGCCCGATCTCCTGATCGTGCAGGACAACCTCGACCGTCTGTCGGCCGAGGCGGCGCGGCGCCTGTTCATCGACAACGGGGATCTGCTGAAGGACCTGCGCGCGCACTTCATTTTCACCGCACCGGTTCCTTTGATCATGTCACCGGGGAACATCGGCCGTGTGTTCGAGCACGTGTACACAATGCCTATGGTCAAAACGCATCGACCGAACGGCAAGGTGTTCAAGGTCGGCCTGGATGCGCTGATCGCGCTGGTCGCGCAGCGGGTCGATCTGGACAAGGTATTCACCTCGAAGAACGTAGTGCGCTCCTCTGGCTCTGATGTCGGGCGGCAGCGTGCGCGATCTCATGCGGCTACTCGATCAGGCGCAGCTATCGGCGCGGGTCGACGGCAAGGACCGCATCGACGGAGCGAGCGCTAGCGAAGCTGTGACCAAGCTCCGCATCGAGTTCGAGCGGCTGCTGGTCCCAGGCCAGGTCTACTTTCCGCTGCTTGCGAAGGTCCACCAGAGCAAGGATCTGAAGTTGGAAGCGGCGCTTGATCAAGCAACCGCACAGGCCGCGCGCACTTTCTGCGCAGACCTGCTGATCATGGGAGCGGTTCTCGAATACGAAGGCGGACGATGCTGGTACGACACGCACCCGATCGTGCCGTGAGATCGGGTCGCTGAAGCATGCCCCTGGCGAAGGCTAAGCGGCGCTCTCGCTCCAAGCCGCGCAACGACGCCGAGCGGATTGAGCGCGAGTACCGCCGCCTCGCTCTTGCGATTGGCGACGTTCAGGCGTTCCGACTCTATCTGGCGACTTACAACGACCGCCGGCGCCGCGACGAGCTGATCGAGCGGGTCACTAAGGTGGCCGAGGCGGAGGACGTGCGGGTCACGCGGCTCGACCTCGCCAAAGGGGGACCGGAGGGCAATCTGGTTGGGCTGTTGCGGGCACACGTCGATGGGACGAAGTTGCCTCCGGGCTGGCGTCATGCGGTGATGGTGACGGGCATCGAGCAGCGTCTCGACTACGCCGGCGGACCCGATGGCTTCGCCTTCCTGCATCACGCCAACCTCTTGCGCGACGCGCTGCCGGAGGCGGCGCCCGTGCCTGTGGTGCTCTGGCTGTCGCGCTTGATGAGCGCTGCCCTGCCGGCAGAGGCGCCCGACCTCTGGCACTGGCGCGCCGCCAACTTCGACTTCACGGGCGACGAGGCGCCGCGAATCGAGCTGCTGCGCGAGCTGACGACGTTAAAACCCGAGGACGACCACGGGTTCTCAAGCGAGCAGCGGCGCGCGCGCATCAGAATGCTGAAGGAGTTGCTTGCCGAGCTTGAGCGCGAAGGCCCCCCCAACTCGCCACGCCAGGCGGCCGAACGCGCGCATCTCCTCCGCGAACTGGGGATCGAGGCTTGGCTACTCGGACGAATGGCTGAAGCCATTTCGCGCTTCAAGCGGGCCCTCGAGATCTTTCGCGAGATCGGGGACCGGCAGGCCGAGGGCGCCGTACTCGGCAATCTCGGCAAAGCCTATATGACCCAGGGCAAGCTCAGGCGGGCGTACGAGCACTTCGAGCAGTCACTCAAGATCGCGCGCGAGATCGGTGACCGGCGTGGCGAAGGCGACGCGCTCGGTAATCTGGGAGATGTCGAGTTGAGCTGGGGCGTGCCGGGGCATGCGATAGACGACTGGTACGAGGATAGCCTTGCGATAGCACGACACATCGGCGATCGGCACGGCGAGGCGCGAGCGCTTAGCAAACTGGGCAATGGTTACGCCGCTCTGGGCGATACGCAGTGGGCCATCGAGCATCACCAGCAGGCACTCGCGATCGCACGCGAGATTGGCGACCGGCGCGGCGAAAACCACGCGCTCGACGATCTGGGCAAAGTGTACTTTAGCCTGGACGAGCCGCGGCGCGCGATCGAGCACTACAAGCAGAGCCTTGCGATCGCGCGCGAATTCGGCGACAGGCAAAGCGAGGGCGCGACGCTCGGCAATCTGGGCAACGTATTTTTCAGGCTGGGAGAGCTGCGGCGGGCCATTGAGCACTACGAGCAAAGCCTTGCGATCGCGCAAGAGATCGGCCGTCGGTATGGCGAGGCGGATTCGCTTTACAATAGCGCAGGGGCATTCGATCAGCTCGGAGACCGGGCCGAGGCGATCAGGCGGATGGAGGAGGCGCTTCGGATCTACGAGGAGATCGAGGCCCCGTGGCGAGCGTACGCGCGGGCGCAGCTGGCGGAGTGGAGAGGCGAGGCGGTGGACGGCTGAGGCGCCCGCGGTGCGACACTCTTGCCCGCCCGGGTGAAGCTTGGCGCAACGCGCGCGTGGTGACGCCGCCCGGTAAGAAGTCGGTCCACCTGCGCGTCGATGCCGACGTGCTGGAATGGTTTCGGGCCTAGGGCAAGGGCTATCTCACCCGCATGAATGCCGTCCTGCGGTCCTACGTGGAAGCCCACAGGCACGACCGCACATGGCCAGACCGACGGCAGGGACCGAATGATGCTACAGGAAGGCGACATCACGCGAAGCAGCGGCAACGTGTTTGCCGATGCCGGGCTACCGGATGCCGAGACGCATCTGGTCAAGGCGGAGCTGGTCAGCCGCCTGGATGCGATCATTCGCGAACGCGGGCTGAGCCAGCGCGAGGCGGCCCGCGTGCTCGGGATCGCCCAGCCCGACCTGTCCAACATCCTGCGCGGCCGCTTCCGGGGCTGCTCGGTCGAGCGGCTGATGCGCATGCTCACCGCGTTCGACTGCGATGTCAGCATCGTCGTCGCGCAGCAGGGCCGCGAGGCCGCCACCATCCCCTTCCCTCCGGCGCTGGTCCCGGCAGCGGATTGATCGACGACGCTTCGAGCTGTCTGACTGCACGCTTCCGCGCCATCGCTGCTCGACGCCGAGCCAGGGCTCGATCGGTGGCGCATGGTGACGCACTTGTGCGCCGCACCGACCGATAACTGCGTCGGGTTGGCGCACAGGTGACGCATTCAGTGGCAACGCGCATATGGACGCGCATGGGATGGAAATTATTCCTGGAATATGGCATGATGGTGCTGACGGTTGCGATGCGGGCAAGAGTGGGTTTCGATCCGCCCGAGAAAAACCAGACGAACCCAAAGCCCGCAGAATCACTGGCCTTTTCGGGATCGAGCCGAGTCTTGCCTGGGTGTTAACGGCCCCCAAACCACGCCGCGGTAGGATGAGGTTGGCTGCATAGCCGCCCAAGCAACAGCCCACGGGGGAAACGGCATGATCCGTCTCGCATCTCCGACCGATCGCCAATCGCATCCGCGGCTCGACCGGCTCCTGCTGACCAGCGCGCTAGCGCTCGTGCTGATCTCACTGCCGGCGACCGTGAGCACCAATGGGCCCGTGCTCGATTGGCAGACGGCGCTCGCCAAAAGCGACCATGCCAATGGCGGCAACGGCAAAGGCCGCGGCAGGGGCGGGCGCGGCGTGGGTCATGGACTCGATGATGAGGACCTCCTCTATCGCCGCGGTCGTGGCGAGGGCTATGTCGGCGGCAAGGGCAACCCCCGCGACCTCCAGGAGTTCCTGGATGGCGTGCGCAGCGGCAAGGCGTTCGGCTTCGAGCGCCGCGACGAGCGGCTGGTCGCGGCAAGAGAGCGCTACGAGGAGGCCCTCGGCAGGCACGATCGCAACTCCGGGCCCGGCGAGGAGACCGATACGGTCGCCTACGGCTTCTCGGCCGAAGAGACCACGACCCTGATCGAGCGGGGCTGGCAGGGTCCCAAGACCGGCGACGGTGACTTCCGCAACCACGGCGAGCGCACCCGGACCATGGTCGAGCTGTCGAAGCAGCTCGGTCTTCCGGCCCGCGTCGGCGCGATGCAGGCCAACTTCGGCACGCCCTTCGAGAACGGCATCGCCCAGCTCCAGGACGAGCTGGACGCGGCCAGGGCCAATGGCGCCGACGACAACCAGATCCAGGACCTCGAAGACAAGCTTGCCGCCGCGATCCGCGACGCCAAGCCCGGCAATGGGCCAGACGACTCCTGGGCGACCGTCGAGGATCTCGACGCCAATCGCGATGGGGTCGTGGACCGGAACGATCTCGACGCCCTGGCGGACGCCAGCGATGGCGACGAAGAGCAGCTCGTGGAAGAAACTCAGTAACGGTGATCAGACGATGGTTCGCAGGATCTTGAAGGTGACGATCGTCGGGCTGCAGCTCGCCGCGTGCGCTCAGATCGCGGCGGGCGACCCGACCCTCTACCAGGGGCTTGCCGACAGCGATGTGACCATGGCTTCGCGGCTGGTGCAGACCACCCTGGAAAGCGCGCCCGACGGCACGACCCGGCGCTGGACCAATCAGCAGACCGGCCACAGCGGCGAGATCACCCCGCTGCGCACCTATGCCACCGAGGACGGCTATTTCTGTCGGGATTATCGGGAAGAGCTGGCGGTCGGCGCCGAGACCGGCCGCTTCTACCACACCGCCTGCCGGGACGATGCCGCCGGCTGGGTGTGGCTCTGAGGCGAGCGCCGACGACACCATCGTTCTCGACGGCCACACCCGGGTTCAGCCGCGGGCTCGCGAGCAGGAGCGCCTGACGACATCCACGGACGTCAAAGGGAGCGCGGCACGAGTGCCACGCTCCCTTCACCGCTTGACGGGCGGCGTCTGGCCGTGACACTGGAGCCCTGCGTCGAGGGCGAAGGATGCCGTCATGGACAAGAAGGCCAGCTTCAACGCCTGGTACCTGATCATCGCGGTCCTGCTGATCGTGTTCGTGCAGGGCCTGTGGCAGCAGTCGCAGCAGACCGAGTATCTGCCGTACAGCGAGTTCGAGACCTATCTCAAAGACGGCAAGATCGACAATCTGACCATCACCGAGACCAAGATCATCGGCAAGCTCAAGGGCGCCGAGGCGGGTAAGCCGGACTCCTTCGTCACCACCCGCGTCAATCCCGATTTTGCCAAGCAGCTGCAGCAATACGGCGTCGAGTTCCGCGGCGGCACCGATTCGAACTTTTTCTCGAACCTGTTGTCCTGGGTGCTGCCGCTGGTGATCTTCTTCGGCATCTGGATCTTTTTGATGAAACGCATGTCGATGGGCGGTATGGGCGCCGGCGGCCTGATGTCGATCGGCAAGAGCAAGGCCAAGATCTACGTCGAGAAGGACACCAAAACCACCTTCGCCGATGCCGCGGGCGTCGAGGAGGCCAAGGTCGAGCTGAAGGAGGTGGTCGACTTTCTGAAGGACCCCAAGAGCTACGGCGTGCTCGGCGCCAGGCTGCCGCGTGGTGTGCTGCTGGTCGGCCCGCCCGGTACCGGCAAGACCCTGCTGGCGCGGGCGGTGGCCGGCGAGGCCGGCGTGACCTTCCTGTCGATCAGCGGCTCCGAGTTCGTCGAGATGTTCGTCGGCGTCGGCGCCGCCCGGGTGCGCGATCTGTTCGAGCAGGCCAGAAAGCTGGCGCCGTGCATCATCTTCATCGACGAGCTCGACGCCATGGGCCGGGCGCGCGGCATCGGCCCGATGGCCGGCGGCCACGACGAGAAGGAGCAGACCCTGAATCAGCTGCTGGTCGAGCTCGACGGCTTCGATCCGAGCCAGGGCATCATCCTGCTGGCCGCGACCAATCGCCCGGAGATCCTCGATCCCGCGCTGCTGCGGCCTGGCCGCTTCGATCGCCAGATCCTGGTCGACCGGCCGGACAAGGCGGGCCGCATCCAGATCCTCGAGGTCCATGTCCGCAAGGTGAAGTTCAGCCCGGACGTCAAGCTCGAGGAGGTCGCGGCGCTGACGCCGGGCTTTACCGGCGCCGATCTGGCCAATCTGATCAACGAGGCGGCGCTGATGGCGACCCGGCGGCGCGCCGATGCGGTCACCATGAACGACTTCACCGCGGCCTTCGAGCGCTTGGTCGCCGGGCTGGAGAAGCGCAATCGGCTGCTCAATCCCAAGGAGCGGCGCGTCGTGGCCTATCACGAGCTCGGCCACGCGCTGGTGGCGCTCAGCCTGCCCGGGGTCGATCCGGTCCAGAAGGTCTCGATCATCCCACGCGGCGTCGGTGCGCTCGGCTACACCTTGCAGCGGCCGACCGAAGACCGCTTCTTGATGTCGGTCGAGGAGCTCGAGAACAAGATGGCGGTCCTGCTCGGCGGCCGTGGTGCCGAGCAGCTGGTGTTCGGCGAGATCTCCACGGGAGCCTCCGACGATCTGATGAAGGCCACCGACATCGCCCGCTCGATGGTGACGCGCTACGGCATGGACGGCACGCTTGGCCAGGTCACCTACGAGACCGAGCGCGGCACCTTCCTGGGGATGCCGGGCGAGGGCGGCGGCCGGCGCTTCAGCGAGCAGACCGGGCGCGAGATCGACGTCGCGGTGCGTGAGCGGATCGACAAGGTCTACCAGAAGACGCTGCAGATCCTGCGCTCGCGCCGCGCCGAGCACGAGAGCCTTGCCAAGAAGCTGCTCGAGAAGGAGACGCTGACCGCCGAGGAGCTGCCCAAGCCGACCCCGCCGCCCAAGGCCGAGGCGGCGTAGCGCTGTCACATTGCGGCGCAACGGACTACCAGACCTTTCCGCGCCTGGCGGCGCGACGCAACCGAGGAGCATGTGCATGCATCACCGGGCAACGGCGCTGAGCCTCCTGATCACCTTCGGGCTCGCGCTCGGCGCCGGCGGCGCGCTGGCCGAAGGGCTCAAGATCAAGGATGGCGTGTGGCGGACCACCGTGAACAACCCGATGACCGGCGAGCGCACCAGTGAGGAATGCCTGAAGGATGCCGTGCTCGACCCCGCCTCGATGCTCGAGGGTCAGAGCGAATGCCGGATGACCGAAGAGAGCCTCGAGGGCAACACGCTGACCTTCGCCATGGCATGCGCCGGCGGCAGCGGCAGCGCCCAGGGCCACATGTTCGTCGACGGCGATCGGGGTGGCGGCGAGCTCACCATGCAGATCGACATGGGCGGCCGGCAGATGGACATGACCATGACCTGGGACGCGGTCCGCGTCGGGGACTGCTGAACCTGGCCACAGCGTGGGCGCGCCTGCCCGACCTCGGGGGTGGTGGCGGGCATGCCGGGTGCTGCCGGGCCTCGTGCTGGCCGTCTTGCTCGGCGCCTGCGGCGGCCCGGACGCGCTGCAGATCGATCTCTGCACCCGGCTGATCCCGGCGCTCGACCCGGGCACGGTCGCGATCGAGCGGCAGGTCGCGACCGGCGATGCGGTCACCGTCCACTATCGCGTGCGTGCGCCGCACGGCGGCCGCAGCGCTCATTGGATCAGCTGCCGCTTTGCCGGGCAGGGCCTGCAGCGGGGTCGCCTGCGCCTGGTCGGCGTGAGCACCGATCGAGAGGGCGAGCTTTCGCCGGTCGTGCTGTTCATGCTGCGCGAGTACTGGCTCGGCCGCTACGAAGCCCAGGCCGAGGCCGGCCGCGCGCAGAGCCCGCCGAGCGAAGCGCCCGTTGCCCGCCAGCTTTTCTATTTCCTGCAGCTGTGCGCGCACGGCGCCACGCTGGGCTGTATCTTCGGCCTGCTGGCGATCGGCTACACGCTGGTCTACGGCATCATCGGCAGGATCAATCTGGCGTTCGGCGAGATCGCCATGGTCGGCGCCTATGCGACCTTCCTCGGGGTCGCCATCCTGGCGGCACTCGATGTGAGCGCGCTGCCGCTCGCCTTGCTGCTGGTGCTGCTCGCCGCCGCAGCGGTCGGCGCGGTGCACGGACTGGCGACCGAGCGGCTGGTGTTTCGGCCGCTGCGTCATGCCCGCTCGCAGGCGCCGCTGATCGCCACGATCGGCCTCGCGATCCTGCTCCAGGAATATCTGCGCCTGACCCAGGGCTCTGGCGAGCGCTGGATCCAGCCCGTGTTTTCGACCGCGCAGACGCTGGCCGAGGGTGGCGGCTTCGCGATCGCGCTCAGCACCGCGCAGATCCTGATCCTGGTGCTCGTGCCTTGCCTCTACGGCGCCCTCTGGCTGCTCATGCGGCGCTCGCGCTTCGGTCGCGCCGCGCGCGCCTGCGCCGACGACGTCGACATCGCGGCGCTGTGCGGGGTCGACGTCGATCGCACCATCGCCCTGACCTTCGTGCTGGGCTCGGCCTATGCCGCGATCGCCGGCTTCGTGATCCTGCTGCGCTATGGCGGGGTCGGCTTCTACGACGGCTTTGCCCTGGGCTTCAAGGCGCTGACCGCGGCGATCGTCGGCGGCATCGGCTCTATCGCGGGCGCTATGCTGGGCGGACTTCTGCTGGGCCTGTTGGAAGCGCTCTGGGCCGGCTATCTTGCCGGCGGCTACAAGGACGTGGCGGTGTTCGGTCTGCTGGCGGTAGTTTTGATCTGGCGACCCGCCGGCCTGCTCGGCCACGACGAGCCGTTGCCGCCACGGCGCTGGTGACGAGGCGCTAGCGATGCCAGCTTGGTGGGGTGGTTGTTTGACCTTCCTCAAGAGACCGGGTCTATAACGGGGCGTCGTGCGATGCCGGCGCCGATCGGAGCCGGCGGGGGTTTGGGAGAGAATGCGGGCTCACCATGAGCTTTGCGATTGCGATCGATCCGGCAGAAGACGCGCCCTTGGTGGCCGGCGTCGACGGCGCCCAGCTGCGCGCCGAGCTCGACGCGATCCTGGCCGAGGACGAGCGCGATCAGGCTGCGCTGCTCAAGAGCCTGCGAGCCTGGCTCGATCGTCATCAGGCGGCGCTGCGCGCCCGCTTCGAGGCCGATCACGACGCCGAGGCGGTGGTCTACGAGCGCTGCCGGCTGATCGATGCCCTGGTCTGCGCGCTGCTCGACCATGCGGCGGCGCATGTGTTCCCCCTGGCCAATCCGACCGCCGGCGAGCGGCTCACGGTGGTCGCGGTCGGCGGCTACGGCCGCGGCGAGCTGGCGCCCCATTCCGACATCGACCTTCTGTTCCTCTACCCCTACAAGCGCACGCCGCACAGCGAGCAGATGATCGAGTTCCTGCTCTACAAGCTGTGGGACCTGGGCCTCAAGGTCGGCCAGGCGACCCGCTCGATCACCGAATGTCTGCGCTTTGCCCGCACCGACATCGGCGTCTGCACCAGCCTGCTCGAGGCCCGCTTCCTGTGGGGCGACCGGCCGACCTTCGAGACCTTGCGCTCGCGCTTCGATGGCGAGGTGATCGCGGGCATGGGCACGGTGTTCGTCGAGGCCAAGCTCGCCGAGCGCGACGCGCGCCACCAGCGCACCGGCGACAGCCGCTACCTGCTCGAGCCCAACGTCAAGGAGGGCAAAGGCGGCCTGCGCGATCTGCAGACCCTGTTCTGGCTCGGCCAGTTCCTGTACCGGATCAAGGATTCCGGCCGATCTGGTCGAGCACGGCGTGCTGACCCGGGACGCCTTGCGCACCTTCAGCAAGGCGCGCCGCTTTCTGTGGGCGGTGCGCTGTCACCTGCACTACCTGACCGGCCGCGCCGAGGAGCGCCTGACCTTCGATCTGCAGCCCGAGATCGCGCATCGCCTGGGCTATCGCGACCGCAAGAGGGCGCGCGCGGTCGAGCGCCTGATGAAGCACTACTACCTGGTCGCCAAGGAGGTCGGGGCGCTGACCCGGATCTTCTGCGCCGCGCTTGAGGAGCAGCATCGGCGTCGCTCGCGCTTTCGCCTCGGACGCCTGGGCATCGGCCGCCGTCGGATCGACGGCATGGCGATCCAGGGCGGCCGGATCGGTCCGCTCGAACCCGATGCCTTCGAGCACGAGCCGATCGCCATGCTGCGCATGTTCCATCTGGCGCAGGAGCGCGATCTCGACATTCTCCCGGATGCGCTGCGCGCGGTCACCCAGAACCTGAAGCGGATCGGTCCCGAGCTGCGCGAGGACCCGGCCGCCAATGCCCTGTTCATGGCGATCCTGACCTCGCGCAAGCAGCCGGCGACGGCCCTGCGGCGGATGAACGAGGCCGGTCTGCTCGGTCGGTTCGTGCCCGAGTTCGGCCGCGTGGTCGCCCAGATGGAGCACAGCCTCTATCACGTCTACACGGTCGACGAGCACACGATCCGGGCGATCGGCGTGCTGCACGACATCGAGAACGGCCTGCTCGGCGACGAGCTGCCGCTGGCGACCAGCCTGACGCCCAAGGTGCTCTCGCGCACCGAGCTGTACCTCGCCCTGTTCTTCCACGACCTGGGCAAGGGCCGGGGCGGCGATCACTCCGCGATCGGCGCCGAGATGGTGCGCCATGCCGGTCCCAGGCTCGGCCTGACCGACGAGCAGGTCGAGACCACCGCCTGGCTGGTCCAGCACCACCTGCTGCTCTCGCAGATCGCGTTCAAGCGTGACATCGAGGATCCCAAGACCGTGAGCGACGTGGTCGAGGTGATCCAGTCGCCCGAGCGCCTGCGGCTCCTGCTGGTGCTGACCGCCGCCGACATCCGTGCCGTGGGGCCGAGCGTCTGGAACGGCTGGAAAGGCCAGCTTCTGCGCGAGCTCTACCATGAGACCGACGCGGCGTTGGCGGGCGGCGATGCCAGCGGTCGGCGCAGCCGGCGGATCGAGGCCGCCAAGACCGCATTGGCCGAGGAGCTCGCCGACTGGCCGAAGGAAGAGGTCGCCCGGTTCCTCGATCGTCACGACCCCCGCTATTGGATCAGCTTCGAGCTCGCGGCGCATCGCCGGCATGCCGAGCTGGTACGCCGCGCCGAGGCGGCGCGCGAACCGCTCACGCTGGACTTCGTGGTCGATCGCTTTCGGGCGCGCACCGAGATGGTGGTGTTCGCGCTCGACCATCCCGGCCTGTTCATGCGGGTCGCGGGCGCCCTGGCGCTGAGCGGCGCATCGATCGTCGACGCCCGGATCTTCACCACCAGCGATGGCATGGCGCTGGACAGCTTCGGCATTCAGAACGTCGAGGACCTGAGCGCGGTCGACGACGCGAGCCGGCTGCGGCGCATCCGCAGCAACGTCGCCAAGGCGCTGGCGGGCGAGATCCGGCTCGATCGCGCGCTCGAGGGCCGGCGCTCCCTGCCCAAGCGGGCGGACGTGTTCGAGGTCGAGCCGCGGGTCCTGGTCGACAACAATGCCAGCCGCACGCTGACCGTGATCGAGGTCAACGGTCGCGACCGGCCGGGTCTGCTTTACGACGTCGCCAAGAGCTTGAAGGACCTCGGCGTGGTGATCGTCAGCGCCCACATCACCACCTATGGCGAACGGGTGGTCGACGTGTTCTACGTCAAGGATGTGTTCGGGCTGAAGATCAACCAGGGGCAGAAGCTGCGCCAGATTCACCGGCGGCTGGCGGCCGCACTCGGCGCCGGGCAGCCCGAGCCGCGTCCGAGCGAAGCGCCCGTGGCCCGGAAGGCCGCGCTCGGTGGCCGCTGACCCCAGCTCGAACGTGACGCCCGCGGAGCAGACGGCCGATCGACCGGCCCGGCCGGTTGCGCTGATCCGCTCGTTCGCGACCGTCAGCTCCTACACCATGCTGTCGCGCGTGCTGGGCTTCGTGCGCGATGTGATGATCGCAGCGATCCTCGGCGCCGGGCCGCTGGCCGATGCCTTCTTCGTCGCCTTCAAGCTGCCCAATTTCCTGCGCCGGCTGTTCGCCGAGGGCGCGTTCAACGCGGGCTTCGTGCCCCTGTTCGCCGGCACCCTGGAGGGTGAAGGCAAGCCCGTCGCGCGCGCGTTCGCGGAGCAGGCCCAGGCGATCCTGCTGGCGATCCTGGTGCCGCTGGTGATCGTCACCATCGTGGCCATGCCCTGGGTGATCGCGGTGATAACGCCGGGCTTCGAATATGGCGGCGAGCGCTACCAGGCCGCGGTCGAGCTCTCGCGCATCACTTTCGTCTACATCCTGTTCATCTCGCTCACGGCACTACAGGGCGGCGTGCTCAATTCGCTCGGCCGGTTCGCGGCAGCGGCGGCGGCCCCGGTGGTGCTCAATCTCTGCCTGATCGGCGCGCTGCTGGTGAGCCTCGCATGGCTGGCCGAGCCGGCGGTGGCGCTCGCCTGGGGCGTCGCCGCGGCCGGTCTCATGCAGTACCTGTGGCTGCGTCTTGCGGTCCAGCGGGCGGAGATGGGACTTGGCCTGCGCCGGCCGCGCTGGACGCCGGAGATCAGGCGTCTGTTCGCCCTGGTGCTGCCGGGCGTGCTGGGTGCCGGCGTCGCCCAGATCAACCTGCTGGCGGACGTGTTCTTTGCCTCGCTGCTGCCGGCGGGCGCGGTCTCCTACCTGTACTATGCGGACCGACTGAACCAGCTGCCGCTGGGGGTGATCGGCATCGCCGTCGGCACCGCGCTGCTGCCCCTGCTGTCGCGCCAGATCCGGGCCGGCGAGGGCGAGGCTGCGATGGCCAGCCAGAACCGGGCGCTCGAGCTGGCGCTGCTGCTGACCCTGCCCTGCGCCGTGGGCCTCGCCGTGCTCAGCCTGCCGATCATGCAGGTGCTGTTCGAGCGCGGCGCGTTCAGCGCGGCCGATGCCCAGGCCACCGCCCGGTGCTTGCCGCGTACGCGCTCGGCCTGCCGGCCTATGTCCTGGTCAAGGTCCTGGTGCCGGGCTTTTTTGCGCGCAAGGACACCAGGACCCCGGTCAAGATCGCCGTGGCCTGCCTGATCAGCAACGTGGTGCTGATCCTGATCCTGCTGTGGCCGCTCGCCCAGGTCGGGATCGCGCTGGCGACCGCCCTTGCCGCCTGGCTCAATGCCGGCCTGCTCGGTTTTCGCCTGCACCGCGAGGGTTTCTTGCGGCCCGATGCGAGGCTCAAGCAGCGTCTGCCGAAAATCATCTTGGTCAGCCTGGCGATGGGTGCGGTGCTCTGGCTGCTGCAACCCTGGCTGGCACGCTTGCCGCAGAGCCTGGCGCTGGCCGTGCTCGTGGCGCTCGGCGGCGCGCTGTTTGCCGTGCTGGCCCAGCTGTCCGGCGCCATGGCCCTGAAGGAGATCAAGACAGCGATGGGTAAGCCTCAGCCTTGACGGCTGGGTATGTAGGTAACTAACGAAATCTCCCTCATGTCTGAAGTGCGCGTTGGCGCCAGGAAATTCGCGGCCGATCCCTTGGGTACGAAGAACAAGGCCCGTGCAGGAGCGACCGTCATCATGACACATCGCGGCAGGCCCGATGTTGCCATGGTGAGCTATGAGCGATGGAAGGCGCTCGAGGCGGCGTTGCCGCAATCGGCGCTTGACGCCTTGGGCCAACACCCGGCAAGCGCGATCGAATTCCAGCCGTCTCGGATCGAGGATCACGTTCAGGGCGCCGGACTCTCGTGATGCGTGTGCTGCTCGATACCAACGTGGTGCCTGTCTCCCGGTGGTCGACCTGCGCAGCGGCGATACGGTCCATTCGCTGCGCTTCGATGGAGCGATCGAGGAGATCTACGGCGTCGCGGCTCTCCCGGGCGTGAAGCGCCCGGGCGCGCTCGGCCTCGGTACCGCCGAGATCCGCCGAACGATCACGATTGTCCGCGCTGACGGAGCGGAGCCATGACGCGTTGATGCCCGGTTTGCCTTGACGGCGGGCCGGCCGTCACCATAACACCCGCAAGGTCGAGATCTCCCGGCGAGGTCTCTTTTTCCATCACTGGGGGTGCGGCCTACATGGACGGGCGGATCTTTTCCGGCATCCAGCCGAGCGGTAATCTTCATCTCGGCAACTATCTGGGCGCGATCCGCAACTGGGTGCGGCTGCAGGACCAGTACGAATCGATCTTTTGCATCGTCGACCTGCACGCGATCACCATGCCGCAGGACCCGGCGGCGCTGCGCGCCAAGACGATCGAGGTGGCGGCGGGCTTCCTGGCGGCCGGCCTCGATGCCTCGCGCGCCACGATCTTCGTGCAGAGCCATGTGCCGGCCCATGCCCAGCTCGCCTGGGTGCTCAACTGCGTGACGCCGCTCGGCTGGCTGAACCGCATGACCCAGTTCAAGGACAAGGCGGGCAAGCATCGCGAGCAGGCCCTGGCCGGCCTGTACGTCTATCCGGTGCTGCAGGCGGCCGACATCCTGGTCTATCGGGCGACCCATGTGCCGGTCGGCGAGGACCAGAAGCAGCATCTGGAGCTGTCGCGCGACATCGCCGGTGCCTTCAATCGCCAGTTCGAGACCGAGTTCTTCCCGCTGCCCGAGCCGCTGATCTTCGGCGAGGCGACCCGCGTCATGAGCCTGCGCGACGGCCGCAAGAAGATGAGCAGCTCGGATTCGTCAGACTATGCGCGCATCAACCTGACCGACGACGCCGACACCATCGCGCTGAAGGTCCGGCGCGCGAAGTCCGACAGCCAGATGGGCGTGACCTACGACCCCGACAACCGGCCCGAGGCGGCGAGCCTCCTGTCGATCTATGCGGCGCTGGCCGACCAGCCGCGGGTCGAGGTCGAGCATCGCTTCGCCGAGAGCGCATTCTCGGCGTTCAAGGGCGAGCTCGCCGATCTTCTGGTCGCCAAGCTGTCGCCGATCACCGAGGAGATGCGCCGGCTGATGGCGGCCCCCGATCACATCGAGCGGGTCCTGCGCGCCGGCGCCGAGCGCGCCAATGCGATCGCGACCGACAACCTGGCGCAGATCTACGATCTGGTCGGCTTCCTGGGGCGCTGAGCGACATCATGGCCGAGCCCACCGTCCACCCCGCCGAGCTGCCGGCGCGCAAGCCGTGGTACCGGCGTCGGCTGTGGCTCTGGCCGCTCGTGCTGGTGGTGGTGATCGTGGTCTACTATCTGGGCGGCATGCTCTGGCTGCACAGGGTCGACGACGATCCCGATTTTGCCGCAGAGACCAGCGCGCCCGAGGGCGGCAGCCGGGCGGTGGCGCTGACCGCCGACCTGATCGATCGCGAGATCAACACCAATCGCTGGGTCGCCAACGACCCGTTCTTCATGCCGGGCAGCATGCTCGACAACATGCCCAATTATCAGCAGGGCATCATCGCCGCGCTGTCGCGCTTCTCGATCGAGTTGACCGACCAGATCGCGCGCTCCCGTGGCTCGAGCCAGGTCGATCCAGATCTGAACACCGCATCCGGCCTGCTGCGCTATCCCGGCGACGTCTGGATCTTCGATCTGTCGACCTCGCTCGCCCCGACCGCCAGCTCGGAATCGCAGTATCGCCGGGCGATGAAGGCCTTGCGCGACTACAACCAGCGGCTCGCCGCCGGCAACGCGGTGTTCGAGACCCGCGCCGACAATCTGCTGGCGACCCTGGACCGGATCGCCGCCGATATCGGCTCGTCCTCGGCGGCGCTCGATCAGCATCTGACCCAGACCACGCTTGGGCTCGACTTCGAGGCGGACGACCTGTTCTACGCCAACAAGGGCCGGCTCTACGCGTACTATCTGCTGCTGCGCGACCTGGGCCAGGACTACGCCAAGGTGATCCGGGAACGCGACCTGGAAACCGCCTGGGCGCAGATGCTGGACAGCTTTCGGGCGGCCGCGACCCTACAACCTTGGGTGGTGATGAACGGCGCGCCGGACAGCCAGCTGGTGCCGAGCCATCTCGCCGCGCAGGGCTTCTATCTGTTGCGCGCGCGTACCCAGCTACGTGAAATCACCAACATCCTGCTTAAATGATAGCCGCACGCTGACCGCGGGCATGGCGCCTGCCGTCGCCGGCGCGCTCGAGCACTGCGGCGCCGCTTGAACCGCGACGCGGCTTGGTCCATCCTGGCAGATTGCACGGGCGGCGTCGCGACCGGGCATGTGCCCGGTCAGCCCGAGAGGAGTTGGTTCGATGTTCATTCAGACCGAGCAGACCCCCAATCCGGCGACGCTCAAGTTCCTGCCCGGACGCGATGTCGTGTCCAAAGGCGTGGTCGACTTCACCGATCCTGAGCGGGCCCAGGCGTCACCACTGGCGCGCCGGGTGTTCGCGGTCGAAGGCGTCACCGGCGTGTTCCTTGGCACCGACTTCGTCACCGTGACCAAGGCTGCCGGCGAGGATTGGTACGCTCTCAAGCCTGCGGTGCTGGGCGCGATCATGGAGCATTTCCTGTCCGGCGATCCCGTGCTCGAACCCGATGCCTCTGTTGCCGACGATGCCGCGCCCGGCGAGGACGAGGATGAGCTGGTCAAGCAGATCCGCGAGCTGATCGACACGCGGGTGCGCCCGGCCGTGGCACAGGATGGCGGTGACATCATCTTCCGCGGCTTCGAGCGCGGTGTCGTCTACCTGCACATGCGCGGCGCCTGCAGCGGCTGCCCGAGCTCGACCATCACGCTCAAGAACGGCATCGAGAACCTCCTGCGCTACTACGTGCCCGAGGTGGTCGAAGTCCGCCCCGTCGTCTGACCATCATGTAAGAGGCGCGGCCGGGTGATTCTGCTGGCGATCGATAGCAGCGAGAGCTGCTCGGCTGTACTTTGGGACTCTGCGAGGCGGGACTCTGAACCGTCGCTCGCCTTTCGCGTGCTCGGGCAGGCGCGCGGTCAGGCCGAACGGCTGATCGCCTTGGTCGAAGCGGTACTGGCCGATGCCGGGCTGCGCTACGCCGCGCTCGGTGCCATCGCCGTCAACCACGGGCCCGGCAGCTTCACCGGCCTGCGCAGCGCGGTCGCCGCGGCGCGAGGTCTGGCCCTGGCCGCC
This sequence comes from uncultured Alphaproteobacteria bacterium, assembly GCA_963731495.1. Classification (GTDB taxonomy): domain Bacteria; phylum Pseudomonadota; class Alphaproteobacteria; order Geminicoccales; family Geminicoccaceae; genus DASUGG01. Next base: position 47,400 of record CAVSVZ010000024.1, on the reverse strand, counting down.
GATCTCGGCGTGATCGCGATCAGCAGCCTTGAGGCCCTGGCCGGGGCGCGAGCCGAGGCAGGGGGCACAGTGCTGGCGGCGCTCGATGCGCGCCGCGGCGAGGTCTATGCGCAGGCCTTCGGGCCGGACGTGACGCCGCTACCCGGATCCCTGGGCGAGCCGCGCGCCATGGCGCCGCGGGAGGCTGCCGCCTGGGTGGCCGAACAGACTGGCACCGGCACGCTGCGCTTGGTTGGCAGCGGTGCGCACCTGATCCAGGCGCTGCTGCCGGCCGATCTGCCTGTGACCTTAGAGACGGTGGCCGTCGATGCCCGCCTGGTGGCGCGCTGCGCGGCCCTCCGGCTGGCGGCGGGCGAGCAGCCGGTGGCCGGTTTTGCGCTCCGCCCGCTCTATCTGCGGGCACCCGATGCGCGCCCGCCGGTTCCCCTCGTGGCGCGCCACCGCGCCACGGCCGCTTCGTGATGCTGGCGCTGCGGCGGTCGAACGCGATCAGCATCAAGACGGTTGGCCCGTTCGATCTTGGCCGTCTGGCCCGCCTCCACCAGGCTTGCTTCGACGACCCTTGGAGTCGCGCCGATCTCGCCCACCTGCTGGCCTTGCCGGGCGGCTTCGGGCTGCTCGCCCGGCTGTTCGAGCGCAACCTGGTCGGTCTGGACGGCGTGCGCGGCGTGGGCTTTGCGCTGTGCCGGGTCGTCCGCGACGAGGGCGAGCTGCTGTCGATCGGCGTCGGCCCGGCCTATCGCCGGCGCGCGATCGGCTCGGCGTTGCTGCGCGAGAGCATGGAGCGCTGCTGGCGCGCGGGTGCCATCAGCCTGTTCCTCGAGGTGGCGACCGACAACGTCACCGCGCAGACGCTCTATCGCGCGCTCGGCTTCGACGAGGTCGGCAAACGCGAGGGTTACTACGTGCGTCCCGATGGCAGCCGGGTCAGCGCCTACACCATGCGTTGCGATCTGGCGCGCGCCTTGGCCACGCCGCTCAAGGCACGCTGAGCGCGGCCTCGCTCGAACAGGGAGGATCTCGGGATCACATGCGCGTCCCCCAGGCTGGCTAGTTGACGCCGCCCTTCTTGACCAAAAGTTGATATATCTCGCCGCCCGGCGTCTCCGGACGAAGTTCAAGCACATTATGGCCCTGATCTCGCAGCGTACGGGGCACATTGTCGAGCGGTTCGCCCTTGCCCAGCCGAATGCAGGCGATCTCGCCGGCCGCCATGGTTTCCAGCAACAGCTTGGTTTTCACGAACGTCAATGGACAGACCTCATCCGATATGTCCAAGCTGTACTGCGCTTTGTTCACGGTTTCTTGCCTCATCTACTGACCATCGGGAAAAACCGCTTGCACGAGTCAAGGCATGAAATATATTTCCAAAGGTGAATTAACCAAGCCAGCTCGCACGAGGCGCAGAACGTTATGTCTGAAAAGTTGGGCCAAAACGAACTCCTGGCACTGACCACGGAAATTGTGGCATCGCACGTCTCCAACAACACGGTGGCGGTGGGCGAGCTGGGCGAGCTCATCAGGCAGGTGTACAGCAGCCTGAACACGCTCTCACCAACGCCGGTGCCCGAACAGCCGGAGAGGCCGCAGCCAGCGGTCGCGATCAAGAAGTCGGTCACGCCGGAATACATCATCTGCCTGGAGGACGGCAAGAAGCTGAAGATGCTCAAGCGGCATCTGAAGACCCGGTACGACATGACGCCGGATGAGTATCGCAAGCGCTGGATGTTGCCGGACGACTATCCCATGGTCGCGCCGAGCTATGCCCAGCAGCGCAGCGATCTGGCCAAGAAGATCGGGCTCGGCACCAAGCCGCGGGCCCGCACCCGCCGGGCCACCGCCTGAGCCCGAGGCAGATCCGCCTGCCGGTTGCCTGCTACCGGCCCCGCCATCTTGGCGCGGGCCAAAAGCCTTTCGTGTGAGCATCCTGCCTTCGGAGCCGCGCGCCTTCACCGCCGGTCACGCCGGGTGCCGCGTCCCCGCGTGCTTGACGCGGACCGTCTCGGCTTCCCATAACTGTCTTGAAGAGACATGACACGGCACCTATGCCCGGGCATTGCCGTCGGGCAAGGAAGACAGGCACACATCACGAGCTGTTGGAACTTGTCGCAAGCTCTTGAATCGACGATCGGCGGCCGTTAGCGCGTGTCGAAGAGGCTCTTCATCAAGACCTACGGCTGCCAGATGAACGTGTACAACTCCGCGCGCATGGCAGACGCGCTGGCCCCGCATGGCTACGCCCGGGTCGACCGCTCGGACGACGCCGACCTGATCATCCTGAACACTTGCCACATCCGCGAGAAGGCCGCCGAGAAAGTCTATTCGGAACTCGGCCGCCTGCGCCAGATGCGCGAGCGGCGACGCGCCGCCGGCGAAGACCTGGTGATCGGGGTTGCCGGCTGCGTCGCCCAGGCCGAAGGCGAGGCCATGCTCGAGCGCGCGCCGTTCGTCGACCTTGTGGTCGGGCCGCAGACCTATCATCGCCTGCCCGAGCTGCTGCATCGCCGTGCACGCAGCAACGGCGGCGTGATCGACACCGACTTTCCGGTCGAGAGCAAGTTCGACCTGCTGCCGGGGCCGTCCGGCACGCCCGCGGGACCCGCCGCTTTTCTGACAGTACAGGAGGGCTGCGACCGGTTCTGCACCTTCTGCGTGGTACCCTATACGCGCGGCGCGGAGGAATCGCGGCCGGCAGCCGCCGTGCTGGGCGAAGCCGGGCGTCTCGTGGCGTCGGGCGCGCGCGAAATCACGCTGCTCGGCCAGAACGTCAACGCCTATCATGGCGAGGGGCCGGACGGCCGCAGCTGGAGCCTTGCCCGCCTGATCGCCGGGCTCGCCGAGATCGATGGCCTGGCGCGGATCCGCTACACGACCTCCCATCCCCGCGACATGTCCGACGATCTGATCGAGGCCCACGGCGCGATCGACAAGCTGATGCCGTTCCTGCACCTGCCGGTCCAGTCCGGCTCGGATGCCGTGCTGGCGGCGATGAACCGGCGTCACGGCGCCGATGACTACCGGCGGATCGTCGATCGTCTGCGCACGGCGCGCCCCGACATCGCGCTGTCGTCCGATTTCATCGTCGGCTTTCCGGGCGAGACCGAGGCCGACTTCCAGGCGACCCTGGCGCTGGTCGAGGAGATCGGCTTCGCCCAGGCGTTCTCATTTCAGTACAGCCCGCGCCCGGGCACGCCGGCGGCGAGCCTGCGCAAGCAGATCAGGGCCGACGTCAAGGCCGAGCGCCTGCGCGCGCTGCAGGCACTGCTCGGCGCCCAGATGGCGGCCTTCAACCAGGCGACCGTCGGCCGGGTCCTGCCGGTGCTGCTGGAGCGCGCTGGCCGTCACCCGGGCCAGATGGCCGGCCGTACGCCCTATCTGCAGCCGGTCCACCTGATGGCAGCGGGCGTCCGGCCCGGCACGCTGATCGACGTCCTGATCGAGGACAGCCAGCCCCACAGCCTCTCCGGCGCGCCGCTTGCTGCGGCCACGCCGGAGCCGCAACAAAGCGAGGCATGCGCTTGACCGTCCAGCCGGCCGAACCGGTCGAATCGATCACGCTCAGCTTCGCGGACAATGGCCTGTGCGCCTTGCTGTTCGGTCGCCATCACGAGCATCTCGCGATGATCGAGCAGCAGACCCGGGCGAGTCTGAACGCGCGCGGCAACGTGGTCACGATCAGTGGCGCGGCGGAGCCGGTCGAGGCGGCGAGCGCGGTGCTCCAGGACCTCTATCGCCGGCTGGAGTCCGGCCTCGAGCTCGGTCGCGACGAGGTCGACGGCGCGGTCCGCATGGTGATCGGCGGGACCAAGGCGCCGCGCGGCTTTCGCGGCGAGGACGTGCTGGTGCAGACCGACCGGCGGCGGATCGGCCCGCGCTCACCGGCCCAGGCGGCCTATCTGCGCGCCATGAAGCGGCACGACCTGGTGTTCGGACTCGGCCCGGCCGGCACCGGTAAGACCTATCTGGCGGTCGCGACCGGCGTCGCCCTGCTCAAGCAACGGGTGGTCGAGCGCTTGATCCTTTCGCGACCCGCGGTCGAGGCCGGCGAGCGCCTGGGCTTCCTGCCGGGCGACATGAAGGACAAGGTCGACCCCTATCTCAGGCCGCTGTACGATGCGCTGCAGGACATGCTGCCGGAAGGCAAGCTTGCGGCACGCCTGGAAAGCGGCCAGATCGAAGTCGCGCCGCTCGCGTTCATGCGCGGCCGGACGCTGTCCAATGCGTTCGTCATCCTCGACGAGGGCCAGAACACCACGCCCGCGCAGATGAAGATGTTCTTGACCCGGCTGGGCGAGGGTTCTCGTATGGTGGTGACCGGCGACCCGACCCAGGACGATCTGCCGCCTGGTACCACCTCGGGGCTGATCGATGCGGTTGCCAAGCTCGATCGGATCGAGACCATCGGCATGGTCCGCTTCACCAATCGGGACATTGTTCGCCACCCGCTGGTCGAAACCATCCTCGACGCCTACCATCAGGAGGATCGGCAGGGCCCCTGGCGGATCGATCGCGCGACAGATGACTGAGCCTATTCATCGCGTTGCCGGCACGCGGCGCGCGTCTCATCTCCTCCAACCGGCCTTTGCTGGCCGATTGCCATGGACGGCGACAGACCAGACCCGGTCTCCGTGACGATCGGTGCGGCCCGCTGGCGGGCCGTGCTCGACGACGCACCACTGCGATGCCGGCAGGCGGTACGGGCGGCCTTGGACCGCGCGGCCGGCGTGCCCTGGCTCGCCGCGGGCGAGGTCGGCGTCCTGCTCGGCGACGATCGGGCGATCCGGCAGCTCAATGCGCGCCATCGCGACCAGGACCGGGCCACCAACGTGCTGTCGTTCCCGCTGCTCGACCTCGACCGCGGCCGGCCGGCGGCCGAAGCCGGACAGGGCGCCGCGCCCGATCCACGCTTCGGCCCGGTCCTGCTGGGCGACATCGCGCTCGCGCTCGAGACGGTCTGCGCCGAAGCCGGCCGGGCCGGCAAGCCGATCGGCGACCATCTGTGCCACCTGGCGGTGCACGGCACCCTGCACCTGCTCGGCTTCGACCACCAGGACGATGCCGAAGCATGCGTCATGGAGGATCTGGAGCGCACGATCCTGGCCGATCTGCAGATTCCCGATCCCTACCTGGATCCTCATATCGACGATGTCGCCGCTGCTGCTCGCAGCGACCAACACGCCCGGGAGGCGGTCTGATGAAGGAACTGCCCGCAGGGGGACGCGACGCCCATGCGTCTCTTCTGCACGGCTTACTGACCCGTCTGCGCCTGCTTGCCGGCCGCCGCAACGGCGACGGCCACACGCTGCGCGAGACCCTCGAGGAGCTGATCGAGGAAGACGAGGAGGAAGGCGGGCAACGAGCTCGCCGAGTTCACCGAGGAGGAGCGCGCGCTGCTCCTCAACGCGCTGAGCTTCGGCGAGCTTCAGGTGCTGGACGTCATGGTGCCGCGCGCCGACATCAAGGCGATCGAGGTCGGTGCCGACATCGGCTCGGTGATCACGGCGATGCGCGAAGCCATGCACACCCGTCTGCCGGTCTACCGCAACACCCTGGATGAGGTGATCGGCATGGTCCACATCAAGGACATGCTGCCGTTCTGGGGTGATGGCGAAGAGTTCCAGCTCGAGCGCATCAAGCGGGAGATCCTGTTCGTGCCGCATTCGATGCGGGTGCTCGATCTGCTGCTGCAGATGCGCGATACCGGCGTGCACATGGCGATCGTGGTCGACGAGTACGGCGGCACCGACGGCATGGTCACGATCGAGGACATGGTCGAGGAGATCGTCGGCGAGATCCAGGACGAGCACGACAAGATCCTGCCGCCGCGGATCACCGAGCTGGCCGACGGCGCTCTGGAGGCGGACGCCCGGGTCGAGGTCGAGGATCTCGAGGAGCGGCTCGGCCTGGCCCTGCTCGATGACGAGCGGCGCGAGGACGTCGACACGCTTTCCGGCCTGATCTTCACCCTGCTCGACCGGCTGCCGGCGCGCGGCGAGGTGGTGCATCACCCGGCCGGAATCGACTTCGAGGTGGTCGACGCCGACCCGCGCCGGATCAAGCGCCTGCGCATCCTGCGGCGCGTGCCGTCGCTCCAGGACCAAGAGCGCTAGCTCTTGCAGAGCGCGGCCCTCGACCGGCGCACCGCCCCGATTACCGCCTGGCTGGTCTCGAGCGGGCTGCGCCTGGGCCTAGCGGCCTGGCTCGGCGGCGCGATCACGGCGCTCGCTCTGCCGCCGCTGCATATCTGGCCGGGCCTGCTCGGTTTTGCCGTCCTGCTCCATCTGCTGCGCCGGACCGAGCGACGGTGGATGGCGTTCGCGCTCGGCTGGTCGTTCGGCTTCGGCTATTTTCTGGCCGGGCTGTATTGGATCGCGATCGCGTTCTTCGCCGATGCCGAGCGCTTCGGCGCCCTGGCCTTTCCGGCGGTCACGCTGCTGTGCGCAGGCATGGCGCTCTACCCTGCGCTCGCCGCCTGGCTGGCCATGCTCTATCGCTGGCGCAGCCCGACCGCCGCGGCGCTCGCCCTCGCGCTCGCCTGGGTCGCATTGGAGGCGTTGCGCGCAAGGCTGTTCGGCGGCTTTCCCTGGAACCTGATCGGCTATGCCTGGTCGGGCTCGGACGCGATCAGCCAGCTGGGCGCGCTGACCGGGATCTACGGCCTGAGCCTGCTGGCGGTGGCGCTCGGCGCGCTGCCGGCGGGGCTGCTCGAGCCGGGCGGGCGGGCGCGCTGGTGGCCGGTCGCGACCGGTGGCTGCGCTGCTCGGCCTGATCTGGATCGGCGGTGCCGCGCGCCTGGCCGATGCGACCGTGGCGCAGGTGCCCGGCGTGAAGCTGCGCCTGGTGCAGGGCAACGTGCCCCAGCAGGACAAATGGCGGCCGGAGATGCGCAACCACTGGTTCAGCCACCACCTCGACCTGTCGAGCCAGAACGCCGATGGCGTCACCGATGTGATCTGGCCGGAATCGGCGAGCCCCTACCCGCTCGACCAGGTCCCCGAGGCGCGCGCCATGATCGCGCAGGTGGTGCCGCCCGGCGGGCTGCTGCTGACCGGCGGCGAGCGCGTTCGATTTCAGCCTCGATCCGCCCAAGGCCTGGAACAGCCTGCTGGTGGTCGACGACGCCGGCTACGCTGCGGGCGCGCTACGACAAGCACGATCTGGTGCCGTTCGGCGAGTTCATGCCGCTGCGCGACCTGCTCGGCCGGCTCGGGCTCAGCAGCCTGGCGCGCGGCGGCCTCGACTTCCAGGCCGGGCCCGGCCGGACGACCATCGCGCTGCCGGGCCTGCCGTCGTTCAGCCCGCTGATCTGCTACGAGGCGATCTTTCCGGGCCGGGTCTATGCGCCCGGGCGATCGGCCCGAATGGCTGCTGAACGTCACCAATGACGGTTGGTTCGGCCGCAGCTCCGGCCCCTATCAGCATCTGGCGATGGCGCGCATGCGGGCGATCGAGGAAGGCCTGCCGATGGTGCGCGCCGCCAATACCGGGATCTCGGTGGTGGTCGACCCCTGGGGCCGCGTGCAGGCCCGCCTCGGGCTCGGCGAGACCGGCGTGCTCGACGCGGCCTTGCCCAAGCCGCTGGCCGCCACCGTGTTCGCCCGTGCGCGCTGGTGGCCGGTGATCCTCGCGGGCGTGGCCTGCCTGCTGATCATGCTGGTGATGGAAGGACGAGCGCGGCGCCGCCACTCGGACGTTTGATTGGCGGCAAAAAACAGGTACAACCCGCGTTTCATACCGGCCCTTTGGGCGAGCGCAACGCGGGATGGCGAGTACCCCCAATCCGATCGATGTCCATGTCGGCAAGCGACTGCGGCTGCGGCGCACCTTGCTCGGCATGAGCCAGGAGCGCCTGGGCGAGCTGCTCGGGCTGACCTTCCAGCAGGTGCAAAAATACGAGCGCGGCGCCAACCGGATCGGCTCCTCGCGCCTGTTCGAGCTCGGCCAGATCCTGGATGTGCCGGTCTCGTTCTTCTTCGACGACATGCCGCGCGCCGAGCCGCCCGGCGGCCATGCGGCGGCAGGGCTTGGCCCCGGCCGGCCGACGGCGGGCTTCGGCCTTGCCGAGGAAGGCGCCACCTTCGAGCACGACCTCGACGATGGCCTGTCGCTGGACAAGCGCGAGACTTTGGAGCTGATCCGGGCGTACTACCGTATTGCCGATCCCGGCCGTCCGCAAGCGGCTGTTCGAGCTGACCAAGGCGCTCGGCAACCTTCCGGCGAACGCCGCCCGGCCCGAGCGCTGAGCGGCCGCACGCGCCCGGGCCCAGCACCCCCTTGACCGGACCTTTACATCTCCGGCACAAAATGCCGCCGACCGGACGGCGACGTCGGCACACTGAGGGAAACGCATCATCCGTGGCGCAGCAAGGCGACCCCGGCGCGTGGCACGCACCCGCCGCCGACCCTTCGCGAGGGCGGCGCCAGCCAAAGAGAGCCCCATGATCACATCCGATTACCTGTTCACCAGCGAATCCGTCGCCGAGGGGCATCCCGACAAGATCTGCGACCGGATCTCGGATACCATCCTCGACGCCTTCCTGGCCGCCAATCCCGCCGCCCGGGTCGCCGCGGAGACGCTGACCACCACCAATCGGATCGTGATCGCGGGCGAGGTGCGTGGCGCCGACGAGATTACCCATGAGCGGATCGAGCAGCTGGCCCGCGACGCCGTGCGCGAGATCGGCTACGAGCAGCCGGGCTTTCACTGGGCCGACGCCAAGGTCGAGGTCCTGCTGCATGCGCAGTCGCCGGACATCGCCCAGGGCGTCGATGCGCTCGGCAACAAGGACGAGGGCGCCGGCGATCAGGGCCTGATGTTCGGCTTCGCCTGCCGCGAGACGCCCGAGCTGATGCCGGCGCCGATCCAGCTCGCCCACAGGATCCTGCACAGCATGGCCGAGGCCCGTCACGCCGGCCGGGTGCCGCAGTTCGGCCCCGACGCCAAGAGCCAGGTCACCCTGCGCTACCGCGAAGGCGTGCCGACCCATGCCGCCTCGGTGGTGGTCTCGACCCAGCACGCGGAGGGGCTGTCGCAGGACGAGGTGCGCGAGCTGGTCCGGCCGTTCGTGCTGGAGGCGCTGCCCGAAGGCTGGATGTGCCCGGAGGAGGATTTTTACGTCAATCCGACCGGCAAGTTCGTGATCGGCGGGCCCGAGGGCGACGCCGGTCTGACCGGTCGCAAGATCATCGTCGACACCTATGGCGGTGCCGCGCCGCATGGCGGCGGCGCCTTCTCCGGCAAGGATCCCACCAAGGTCGATCGCTCGGCCGCCTACGCTGCCCGTTACCTGGCCAAGAACGTGGTCGCGGCCGGCCTTGCCGATCGCTGCCTGATCCAGCTGGCCTATGCGATCGGCGTGTCCAAGCCGCTCTCGGTCTATGTCGACATGCAAGGCACCGGGCGGGTCGATCCGGTCCGCCTCAGCGGCGCGCTGCGCGAGCTGATGGACCTGTCGCCGCGCGGCATCCGCGAGCATCTGGAGCTGTCGCGGCCGATCTATGCGCGCACCTCGGCCTATGGCCACTTCGGCCGGGACCCCGAGCCCGATGGCGGTTTCTCCTGGGAGCGGACCGACCTGGCCGACGCCCTGCGCGCCGCCTTCTGAGCGCGCCGACGCCGGCGACCGAACCCTGCGGTTTGCAGCGCTTCGTCTACGGTCGGCGACGTAGCCAACGGCTCCGGCCCGGACGCCGACGTCTGCTGGCCGAGCGCCTGCCCGAAGTCGAGCTGTCGGTGCCGGCCAGCGGCCGGATCGATCCTGCGGACCTGTTCCCCGACCGGCGTCCCTTGTGGCTCGAGATCGGCTTTGGCGGCGGCGAGCACCTGGCCGAGCAGGCCGCCGCCCACCCCGATCGCGGGCTGATCGGCTGCGAGCCGTACATCAGCGGCGTGGCCCGGCTGCTGGCCCTGGCCGAAGCGCAGGGGCTCACCAACCTGCGCATCGTGGTCGACGACGCGAGGCTGCTGCTCGAGGCCCTGCCCGATGGCTGTCTCGAGCGGATCTTCGTGCTGTTCCCCGACCCCTGGCCCAAAGCCCGCCACCACAAGCGCCGGATCGTCAACCCCGCCACCGCGGCGCAGTTCGCGCGGCTGTTGCAGCCTGGCGGCGAGTTGCGCCTGGCGACCGACGACATGAGCTATGCCCGCGCGATGCTGCTGGCCCTGCTGCCGGTGCGAGGAGCTCGCCTGGCTCGCCAGGCGCCCCGCGGACTGGCGCACGCGACCGCCCGATTGGCCCCGGACCCGCTACGAGGACAAGGCGCGCGCAGGCGGGCCGGCAATGCGTCTACCTGCGCTTCGGCCGCCTGCCGCGTGCTGTGAAAAAACCTTGAAGATGATTGAGCCAGAGCGCATATAACGGACACCAAATCACCGTAACCGAACGTAGGGTGGTGGGCTTCCGGCCCACTTTTTTATTGGCGTGGACTCTAACAGGCAGGTAGCCGAGCTGATCGAGCCGACGCTTTGCGACATGGGCTTCGAGCTGGTGCGCGTGCTGTTGCACGGCGGCCAGCGGCCGACGCTGCAGGTCATGGCGGAGCGCGCCGACCGTACGCCGATGACGGTCGAGCACTGCGCCGGGATCAGTCGCGCGGTCTCCGCGATTCTCGACGTCGCCGATCCCATCGCCGGCGCCTATCGGCTCGAGGTGACCTCGCCCGGGCTTGATCGGCCGCTCACCCGGCGCGCCGATTTCGACCGCTTCCGCGGCTTCGAGGCCCGGGTCGAGACCGAGCTGCCGATCGAGGGTCGACGCCGCTTTCGCGGCCGTCTGCTCGGCATGGTCGACGACCAGCTGCGTCTGCAGCTCGACCAGGGCGAGCAGGCGATTCCCTATGCCGGGATCAAGAAGGCCAAGCTGATCGTGACCGATGAGGTCCTGGCGGCAGCCGCGGCGGAGCAGAGGAGCTGAGCGCTTGACGGACTTTGGCATGGAGACCACCGCCGGTCTCGGTCGGCTCGAGCTGATCCGGATCGCCGAGGCGGTGGCGCAGGAGAAGGGCATCGGCGTCGAGGACGTGATCGTCGCGATGGAGCAGGCGATCCAGACCGCGGCGCGCCGCAAATACGGCCAGGAGCACCAGATCGTCGCCGAGGTCGACCGCAAGACCGGCGATATCGGGCTGTACCGCGAGCTCGAGGTCAGCGAGGACATCGAGGATCCGGCACTGCAAATCCCGCTCGAGCGAAGCGCGCGAGCGCAATCCGGCCGCCCAGGTCGGCGACCACATCCTGGAGGCCCTGCCGCCGATCGATCTCGGCCGGATCTCGGCGCAGAGCGCCAAGCAGGTGATCGTGCAGAAGGTGCGCGAGGCCGAGCGCGAGCGGCAGTACGAGGAATTCAAGGACCGGATCGGCGAGATCGTGGTCGGCGAGGTCAAGCGCACCGAATACGGCAATGTGCTGGTCGATCTCGGCCGTGCCGAGGCGATCTTGCGCCGCGACGAGGTCCAGCCGCGCGAGACGTTTCGCAACAAGGACCGGGTCCGGGCCTACGTCTACGACGTCCGGCCGGAGGCGCGCGGGCCACAGATCTTCCTGTCGCGCACCCATCCGCAGTTCATGGCCAAGCTGTTCGCCCAGGAGGTGCCGGAGATCTATGACGGCATCATCGAGATCATGGCGGTTGCGCGCGACCCCGGCTCGCGCGCCAAGATCGCGGTGGTCTCCAAGGACAACAGCATCGATCCGGTCGGCGCCTGCGTCGGCATGCGCGGCTCGCGCGTCCAGGCCGTGGTCAACGAGCTGTCGGGCGAGAAGATCGACATCATCCCCTGGTCGCCTGATCCTGCGACCTTCGTGGTCAATGCGCTGGCGCCTGCCGAGGTCAGCAAGGTGGTGCTCGACGAGGACAGCCGGCGGATCGAGGTGATCGTGCCGGACGCTCAGCTGTCGCTGGCGATCGGGCGGCGCGGCCAGAACGTCCGCCTCGCCTCGCAGCTGACCGGCTGGGACATCGACATCGTCACCGAGACGGAAGATTCGGAGCGGCGCACGCGCGAGTTCCGGGCGCTCACCGAGTACTTCGTCAACACGCTCAATGTCGAGGAGGTGATCGCTCAGCTGCTGGTGACCGAAGGCTTCACCAACATCGACGAGATCGCCTATGTCGACCTCGAGGAGCTGGCATCGATCCAGGGCTTCGACGAGAGCGTCGCCGAGGCGCTGCGCGAGCGCGCCGAGACCTACCTGGCCGAGCGCGAGCAGGAGCTGCGCGAGGAGGCGGCGAGCCTGGAGATCCAGGAGGACCTGCTGGGCTTCGAGCCGCTCGATCTGGCGACCGCAGTGGCGCTCGGGCGCAAGGGCGTCAAGTCGCTCGACGACTTCGCCGATCTGGCGGCCGACGAGCTGGTCGAGCTGTTGCCCGACGCCGGCCTGACGGAGGAGGCCGCCGGCGAGCTGATCATGGCGGCGCGCGCCCATTGGTTCGGCGACGAGGAAGCGGCTGAGGAGGCGGGCGGCGCGCCTGCCGATGCCGATGTCGAGCCCGAGGCGGCGGCCGGTCCCGAAGACGACGGTGCCCGGGTCTGAGCGCGCCCTTGGTGGATCTCATGGCCAGCCGGACCGATGCCGCCGGCCAGGTGAGCCCTTCGCAGCGCCGCTGCCTGGTGACGCGCGCGGCGAGCGAGCGCGATCATCTGATCCGCTTCGTGCTCGGCCCCGACCACCGGGTCCTGCCGGATCTCGAGGAGCGTCTGCCGGGCCGTGGTATGTGGTTGAGTGCTGAACGCGATGTGGTAAACAAGGCCGTCGCCAGGAACCTGTTCGCGCGAGCGGCGCGGGCACCTGCGGCAGCAGACGCCGATCTGGCGGCCACGGTCGAGCGCCTGCTGGCCAAGCGTGCCCTGGAGGGCGTGGGCCTGGCGCGGCGTGCCGGCCAGGTCGTGGTGGGCTTTGAGCAGGTGCGCGCATGGCTGCGTGCATCGAAGGCGGCGCTGCTGATCGCGGCGTCCGACAGTGCCGCGGACGGTCGCGCAAAGCTGCGCCGGCTGGCGCCGGACCTGCCGCTGATCACCGCCTTTTCGCGCGCCGAGCTAGGCGCCTGTCTGGGGCGCGACGAGGTGGTTCATGTGGCCGTTGCGCCAGGAGGCCTGGCACAGCGGCTGCTGCGTGACGTCGGGCGCTTGGCTGGCTTTCGGCCGGGCGCACTGGAATCGAGTGAGGCAGCGGTGCCGCCGCGCCGTACCGAGCCGAAGGAAACGACCGGCCCGAAATGACCGATACCAAAGAGCACAATCCCAGGATCTCGCTGGCGCGGCCAGGTGGCCGGCTGGAGCTCAAGAAGACCGTCGACAGCGGGATGGTCCGGCAGAGCTTCTCGCACGGCCGCAGCAAGTCGGTAGCGGTCGAGGTCAAGCGCAAGCGCGGCGTCAAGCCGGGCGACGCCCGTCAGGCCGAAGCGCCGACGCGTGCCGCCGAGGCGGCGCCGCGCCGCGAGGCTGCGGCGCGTGCGACCCTGCGCGCGCGCCCCGAGGTTCAGGCTCCCGGTCGCGCCGGCGGTGAGGCCGGTCGCGCCGCGGCACGCCGGCCCGTGGTGCTCAAGCCGCTGACCGATGAAGAGAAGAGCGCCCGGGTTCGCGCGCTGACCGACGCCAAGAAGGCCGAGGAGGAGGCGCGCTCGCGCGCCGAGGAGAACGCCCGCCGGCTGGCTGAGGAAGCCGACCGTCGCAAGGCCGAGGAAGCGGCGGCGGTAAAGCGCCAGGCTGAGGAAGAAACGCGCAAGCGCACCGAGGAGGAAGCCCGCCGCAAGGCCGAGGACGCGGCCTCGCGCATGCTTGCCAGGGAAGACGAGGAGCGGCGCAAGCGCGAGCAGGCAGACGAGGTCGCGCCGCCGGTGGCGGAGCCGAAAGTGGCGGCGCCCGAGCGGCCGGCGGCCGAGGCGCGGCCCGCGGCCCGACCGGCCGAAGCCCCGGCTCGTCCCAAGATCAAGGGCAAGGCCGCGGCCAAGGCTGAGGAGCGGGTCGAGGGCAAGCGGACCGCCACACGCCGCGAGAGCGCGCGGGGCCGTCTGGTGCTCGACAGCGACAGCGAGGTGGTCGAGCGTCGCGGACCTTCGCTCGCCGCGATCCGGCGCCAGCGCGAGCGTCGCCATCAACAAATGCAGGACGCGGGGCCCCAGGTCCGTGAGGTTGTGCTGCCCGAGACCATCACCGTGTCGGAGCTGGCCAACCGCATGGCCGTGCGCGGCGGCGAGGTGGTCAAGCAGCTGATGAAGATGGGGGTCATGGCAACCATCAACCAGGCAGTCGACGCCGACACCGCCGAGCTGGTGGTCAGCGAGTTCGGCCACCAGCCCAAACGGGTCAGCGAGGCCGACGTCGAGATCGGCCTCGAGGGGATCGAGGATCGCGAGGAGCAGCTGCAGCCGCGACCGCCGGTGGTCACCGTCATGGGCCATGTCGACCACGGCAAGACCTCGCTGCTCGACGCCCTGCGCAATGCCGACGTGGCCGGCGGCGAGGCAGGCGGCATCACCCAGCACATCGGCGCCTATCAGGTCGATCTGGGCACCGGACGGCCGGTCACCTTCATCGACACGCCGGGCCATGCCGCCTTCACCGAGATGCGCGCGCGCGGTGCCAAGGTCACCGACATCGTGGTGCTGGTGGTCGCGGCCGATGACGGCGTGATGCCGCAGACGATCGAAGCGATCCGTCACGCCAAGGCGGCCAAGGTGCCGATCGTGGTCGCGATCAACAAGATCGACGTGCCCGACGCCGATCCGAACCGGGTCAAGCAGGAGCTCCTGAGCCACGACCTGGTGCCCGAAGAGTTCGGTGGCGACGTCCTGAGCGTCGAGGTCAGCGCGACCAAGCGGCAGAACCTCGACAAGCTGATCGAGACCATCCAGCTGCAGGCCGAGCTGCTCGAGCTGACCGCCAACCCGGACCGGGATGCCCAGGGCACGGTGATCGAGGCGCGGCTCGACCGCGGCCGCGGCGTGGTCGCAACCGTGCTGATCCAGCGCGGCACGCTGAAGATGGGCGATATCGTGATCTGCGGCAGTTATTGGGGCCGAACCCGCGCCCTGATCAACGATCGCGGCCAGACGCTCGACCAGGCGGGCCCGTCGGTGCCGGTCGAGATCACCGGTCTGGACGGCGTGCCGGATGCCGGCGATCAGCTGGTGGTGGTCGACAGCGAACGGCGGGCGCGCGAGATCACCGAGTATCGGCAGCGCAAGCGGCGCGAGCAGACGGTGGCGACCGCGCCGCGCGGCTCGGTCGAGGAGCTGTTCAGCCAGCTGGCCGGCAGCGAGGTCAAGGAGCTGCCCGCGGTCGTCAAATCCGACGTCCACGGCTCGCTCGAGGCGATCCTGGCCGGCGTGCACAAGCTCAGCACCGACGAGGTGCAGGTGCGCGTCCTGCACAGCGGCGTCGGCGGCATCACCGAATCGGACGTCACCCTGGCGATCGCGTCGAAGGGGATCATCATCGGTTTCAACGTCCGGGCGAACGCCCAGGCGCGCGAGCTGGCGCGGCGCGAAGGGGTCGAGATCCGCTACCACTCGATCATTTACGAGCTGCTCGACGAGGTCAAAGCCAACCTGTCCGGCATGCTCGCACCGGGGTCGCGCGAGACCATCCTGGGGCATGCCGAGATCCGCGAGGTGTTCTCGATCACCAAGGTCGGCAAGATCGCCGGCTGCCGCGTGATCGACGGCCTGATCCGGCGCGGTGTCAGGCTTCGCCTGCTGCGCGACGACGTGGTCATCTTCGAGGGCGCGCTGGGCTCGCTCAAGCGCTTCAAGGATGATGTCCGCGAGGTGCGCGAGGGCTTCGAGTGCGGCATCGGGGTCGAGGGCTACAACGACATCCGCCAGGGTGACGTGATCGAGGCGTACGACGTCGAGGAGGTCGCGCGCACCCTGTGACGGATCTGGCGATGGCGGCGGCCGGCCGCGCTGGCGCGGCCGCAGATGGGCCGATGAAGAGAGGACGCATGGGTGGTCAGCGGGCGCCGGCGGGTGGCCAGCAGAGCCAGCGTCAGCTGCGCGTGGGCGAGGCCTTGCGCCACGTCCTGGCGGAGCTTCTGATGCGCGGCGAGGTGCACGACCCGGCGCTGGCGGAGGCGCGCCTGACCGTGTCCGAGGTCCAGGTGAGCCGCGACCTGCGTCATGCCGTAGCCTATGTCACCGAGTTGGGTGGCGATCTGGGCGACGAGCTGCTCGAGGCGCTGAACCGCGCGGCACCCTATCTGCGCGGCGAGGCGTCACGCCGCGTCCATCTGAAATATGCGCCGACCCTGGTCTTCCGGTCCGATCCGTCGTTTGCCGAGGCGGCGCGGATCGACGCCCTGCTGGCGCGCGAGCGCGAGACCCTGGACCGTGCGCGCGAGGACGACGATGGCCAGGGCTAGGCGCAAGGGCCGCCCGATCCACGGCTGGCTGTCGCTGGACAAGCCGCATGGCATGACCTCGACCGAGGCGGTCGCGTGCGTGCGCCGGATCACCCAGGCCGCCAAGGTCGGCCATGGCGGCACGCTCGATCCCCTGGCGACCGGCGTGCTGCCGATCGCGCTGGGCGAGGCGACCAAGACCGTGCCCTATATCGTCGATGGCCAGAAGCACTACCGCTTCACCGCGCGGCTGGGCGAGGCGCGCAGCACCGACGATAGCGAGGGCGAGATCACGTTCCAAAGCGCAGACCGGCCGACCGACGAGGCGATCGCCCAGGCCCTGCCGGCCTTCGTCGGCAGCACCCTGCAGGTGCCGCCGCGCTTTGCCGCGATCAAGGTTGCCGGCGAGCGGGCCTACGACCTGGCGCGCCGCGGCGAGCCGGTCGAGCTGGCAGCCCGTACCGTGGAGATCGCACGGCTGACCCTGGTCGAGCGGTCGGATGCCGACCATGTCACCTTGGAGCTGGTGTGCGGCCGCGGCACCTATGTCCGCGCCCTGGTGCGCGATCTCGGGGAGATGCTGGGCTGCTTTGCCCATGTTGCGGCCTTGCGCCGTCTTCAAGTCGGGCCGTTCCGGGCCGAGAGCGCGATCGCTCCGGACACCCTGGCGCAACTGGTCGCCGACGATGCCCTGCCGCAGACCCTGGTATCCCTGCCGGTGGCGCTCCAGGCGATGCCGGCGCTGGCGCTGACCGGGCCGCAGGCGGAGCGGCTGCGCGCCGGCCAGAAGGTCCGGGTCGCGCCCGATCTGGTCACCGGTCCGCCCGCCGAAGATGGCACCGTACGGGCCATGGCCGCGGGCGAGATGGTCGCGCTGGCACGGCTGCAAGGCGGGCAGCTCAGTCCGGTGCGCGTGTTCAACCTGTAACCTTGTCCGGCCGCTGGCCATCACCCATGTGGCCGCTATCGAGTGGCCGTAACCAAAGTTCGAAGCCGTTGGATCCAACCCATGTCGATCACTCAAGAGCGTAAGCAGGACGTCATCACCCAATTCGCCACGATCGCCGGCGACACCGGCTCGCCGGAGGTCCAGGTCGCGATCCTGACCGAGCGCATCACCAATCTGACCGAGCATCTCAAGATGCATAAGAAGGACTTCGCGTCGCGCCGCGGTCTTTTGATGATGGTCGGTCAGCGTCGCCGCCTGCTCGACTATCTGCGTCGCAAGGAACAGGGCCGCTACCTGGCCTTGATCGAGCGGCTCGGCCTACGCAAATAACACCCAGTCTGGCCGGATCGCGCGGCGGCGCGACGACCGGTCGCGAGCCCGCCGGCGGCGACGCGAGCTGTCGGCAGGATTCGGTCAGCAAAGGGCCGCTACAGGCCCATTGGAAAGGCAATAACATCGATGTTCAACATCCATCGGAAAGAGTTGGAATGGGGCGGTCGACCGCTGATTCTGGAAAGCGGGCGGCTCGCGCGTCAGGCTGACGGAGCGGTTCTGGTCACCTACGGCGAAACCGCGGTCCTGTGCACGGCGGTCGCCGCGCGCACGGTGCGACCGGGCCAGGACTTCTTCCCGCTGACCGTCAACTATCAGGAGAAGACGTTCGCCGCCGGCAAGATCCCCGGCGGTTTTTTCAAGCGTGAGGGGCGACCGGCCGAGAAGGAAACCCTGACCTCGCGCCTGATCGACCGGCCGATCCGGCCGCTGTTCCCAAGCGGCTTCAAGAACGAGACCCAGGTCATCTGCACGGTGCTGGCGCACGATCAGCAGAACGACCCCGACATCGTCTCGATGATCGGCGCGAGCGCGGCGCTGACCATCTCCGGCATTCCGTTCCTGGGTCCGATCGCCGGCGCCCGGGTCGGTTACAAGGACGGTGAGTTCCTGCTCAACCCGACCTATCAGGAGCTGCCCGGCAGCGAGCTCGACCTGGTGGTCGCCGGCACGCGCGACGCGGTCATGATGGTCGAGTCCGAGGCCAAGGAGCTGCCCGAAGAGACCATGCTGGCGGCCGTGCTGTTCGGCCAGCAGCAGTTCCAGCCGGTGATCGACATGATCATCGAGCTGGCCCAGGCCTGCGCCAAGGAGCCCTGGGAGCTCGAGCTTGAAGACCACAGCGCGCTCTACGACCAGCTGGCGGGCGCGTGCGAAGCCGGCCTTCGCGAGGCTTATGCCGAGCCTGCCAAGCAGCTGCGCCACGAGCGCGTGGAGGCGGTCAAGACGCAGGCGCTCGAGGCGTTCGGCGGCGAGGAAGGTGCCGACGCGCCGCTTGTGCTCGACCAGTTCAAGAAGCTCGAGAAGAAGATCGTGCGCAACGCGATCCTCGATACCGGGCAGCGCATCGACGGTCGTGACACCAAGACCGTGCGGCCGATCGCGGTCGAGGTCGGCATGCTGCCGCGGGTGCACGGCAGCGCGCTGTTCACCCGCGGCGAGACCCAGGCGCTGGTGGTGGCGACCTTGGGCACCGGCCAGGACGAGCAGGTGATCGACGCGCTCGAGGGCGACTATCGCGAGCATTTCCTGCTGCACTACAACTTCCCGCCTTATTCGGTCGGCGAGGCCAGCTTCCTGCGTTCGCCGGGCCGGCGCGAGATCGGCCACGGCAAGCTCGCCTGGCGTGCGGTCCGGCCGCTGCTGCCACCCCGGGACAGCTTTCCCTACACGATCCGCGTGGTGGCCGAGATTACGGAATCCAACGGCTCGAGCTCGATGGCGACGGTGTGCGGCAGCTCGCTCGCGCTGATGGATGCAGGCGTGCCGATCACCCGGCCGATCGCCGGCATCGCCATGGGCCTGATTAAGGAAGACGAGCGGGTCGCGGTGCTGTCCGACATCCTCGGCGATGAGGACCATCTCGGCGACATGGACTTCAAGGTCGCCGGCACCGAGCGGGGCGTCACGTCGCTGCAGATGGACATCAAGATCGCCGGCATCACCGAGGCGATCATGCGCACCGCGCTCACCCAGGCGCGCGACGGTCGCATCCACATTCTGGGCGAGATGGCCAAGGGGATCAGCGGCGCGCGCGACGAGATGCGCGACACCGCGCCGCGGATCAGCCTGATCAACATCCCCCAGGACAAGATCGGCATGGTGATCGGGCCGGGCGGCAAGACCATCCGGGAGATCTGCGAGGTCACCGGCACCAAGATCGACATCGAGGACGACGGCACGGTCAAGATCGCTTCGGCCGACGCCAGCGCCAGCCAGCAGGCGGTCGACTGGATCCGCGGACTGACCAGCGAGCCCGAGGTCGGCGTGATCTATTCGGGCAAGGTGGTGCGCGTGGTCGATTTCGGCGCCTTCATCAACTTCCTCGGCTCGCAGGACGGTCTGTGCCACATCTCCGAGCTGAAGAACGAGCGCGTCGGCAAGGTGACCGACGTGGTCAAGGAAGGCGACATCGTGAAGGTCAAGGTGCTGGCGGTCGACGACCGCGGCAAGGTCAAGCTGAGCATGCGGGCGGTCGACCAGGAGACCGGCGAGGAGCTCGAGGTTGCGCCGCGGCCGCCACGGCCACCGCGTCCGGCCGGCGAGGAAGAGGAGGATCGGGGTCGCCGCGATCGCGGCCCGCGCAGGCACCGTCGGGCCGGCTGACGGGCCCGCTGATCTGCGGCGACCTTGCACGGTCGCCGGCGTGCGCCTACATGCTTGCTTTGCCCTGTTGCGGCCGGCATCTGAACCGGGTTTGGGGTGTCCGGGCGGGTGAGCGTGCGAACCGGCCGGCCATCGGCTGGCGCCGGTAGGAGAGAGCAGAGGTGATTTCCCTCAAACCGCTGATCCTTTCGGGTCGGGAGGTGTGGCCGCTGGTGGAAGGCGGCAAGGGCATCTCGATCTCGAACGGGCTGAGCAGCGGCGCTTGGGCTGCGGCTGGCGGAGTTGGCACGTTCTCCGGCGTCAACGGCGATTACTTCGACGAGCTCGGCCGGCTCGTGCCGCTGGTCTATCGGGGCAAGACCCGTCTCGAGCGGCATGAGGAGCTGATCAGCTACGCGATCAAGGCCGCGATCAGCCAGGCGCGCATCGCGCACGACGTGCGTGGCGGCGAAGGCCGCCTGCACATGAACGTGCTGTGGGAGATGGCGTCGTGCGAACGCGTCTTGACCGGCGTGCTGGAGGGCGCGCGTGGCTTGATCCACGGCATCACCTGCGGCGCCGGCATGCCCTATCGACTGGCCGAGATCGCCGCTCGCTACAACGTCTACTACTATCCGATCGTGTCGTCGGCGCGTGCCTTCCGGGCGCTCTGGAAGCGGGCTTATCATCGCGTCTCGGAGTGGCTAGGCGGCGTCGTCTACGAAGATCCCTGGCGGGCCGGCGGCCACAACGGGCTGTCCAACTCCGAGGATCCGCGCCAGCCCGAGGCACCGTTCCCGCGAGTGCATGAGCTGCGCGGCACGATGCGCGACTTCGGGCTCGACCAGACCGCGATCATCATGGCCGGCGGCGTGTGGCATCTGCGCGACTGGCGGGACTGGATCGACAACGATGCGCTCGGCCCGATCGGCTTCCAGTTCGGCACGCGGCCGCTGCTGACCCGCGAGAGCCCGATCTCCGAGGAATGGAAGCGACGCCTGCTCGAGCTGAAGGAAGGCGATGTCCTGCTCCATCGCTTCAGCCCGACCGGCTTTTACTCGTCCGCGGTCTACAACGACTTCCTGAGGGAGCTGGACGAGCGCTCAAAGCGCCAGGTGCCGTTCGCCACGGCGCCCGATCCGGAGCGCGGCCTGACCGCGCCGCTGCCGTTCGGCACGCGGGGCCGTTCGGTCTACGTAGGACCCGCCGACCTCGGCCGCATCGCGCAATGGGTCGAGAACGGCTTCTCGCAGGCCATGAAGACCCCCGACGACACCCTGATCTACGTGCCGCCGGACAAGGCGATGGAGATCAGGCGCGACCAGGTCGACTGCATGGGTTGCCTCAGCGCGTGCAAGTTCAGCAACTGGTCATGCAATGAGGAGCACACCACCGGCAAGCCGCCCGATCCACGCTCGTTCTGCATCCAGAAGACCCTGCAGGACATCGCGCACACCAGCGACATCGATTATCAGTTGATGTTCGCCGGGCACAACGCCTTCAAGTTCCGCGACGACCCGTTCTATTCGAACGGCTTCATTCCGACGGTCCGGCAGCTGGTGGCACGGATCGCGACCGGCGATTGACCGTGGCGGCTTGACAAAGCCAGCAAATCGGACCAAAGGAGTACCAATTGGATGATCGGAGCCCCGCGCGCCGAGCGCGTGAGGCTGTGCCGAGCGACAGGGTGTCATGACGGTGAACACGATGCGAACCTACTCGATCGCACTCGAGCGGCTTACCGAGGCGGGGCTTCGGCCGACGCGGCAGCGGCTGGCGCTCGCCAAGCTGCTGCTCGAGAGCGGGCCACGCCACCTCACGGCAGAGGAGCTGTACCACGAGGCGCATGATGCCGGTATCCCGGTATCGCTCGCGACCGTCTACAACACGCTGCACCAGTTCACCAGCGTCGGCCTGCTACGCGAGGTGGTGGTCGACATGGGCCAGAGCTATTTCGACACCAACACCACGCACCACCATCATTTCTTCGACGAGAGCACCGGGCACCTGACCGACATTCCCGAGGACGACGTCGAGATCGGGCGTCTGCCCTCGCCGCCGGCCGGCTCGGAGATCGAGCGCGTCGAGGTGATTGTCCGGCTGCGCGCCAGCCGCTGAGCCCCCGGCGTCGACCTGAGCAGGTCGCGCCTCAGCCCCAAGCCGGTCATCGCACGGTCTCTTCCGGCAGGACGCCCCAGAACTCGGTGCGTTGCAGCCAGCCCCTGCGCCCCTCGATCTCGACCCGGCACCAGCCGTCATCGCAGTCCAGCAGCTGTCCGATCACGCCGGGCTCGGCGCGCAGCACGATGCGCGCATCGGGTTCGGGAGCCTGACGTAAGGCGCGGATCTGCTCGGCGACCAGGATCGTCCGTCGGCTCGACAGCAGGCTGGCATGGATCCAGCCGAGATCGCCGTCGTGCAGGCGAACCTTGCGCCAGGTGTCGAACTCCTCGACGATCTCGACCGGTAAGCCTTCGCGGGTCAGAAGCCACTCGATCGGATAGCTCTCGCCCGGCCCGAAGCGCAGGTTGACCTCATCGGCGCCGAGCGAGACAAAGCGCGGCAACGGCAATCCGGTCGAGCGCCCGGCCTGGGCGGCGGCCACGCCCGGGCTGGCCATGAGCGCCAGCAGCACCATCGCAAGCAGCATCGGCGCCGCCAGCTCCGAGCTCCGTTGAGCCCGGCGCCGCCACGCAGAGCGGACAGGACCGAAGGCGATGACGCGGCGAACGCTAGTGTTTCCCACGGTGCGTTTCCACAGCAGGTAAGCCCACGGCCAGGGTTAGCCGGGCGACCGCTCCGACCGCAAGGGGTTTGCGGATACGCTTTAGCTGTCGCGGCAGTTCTGCTAAGCCATGGGCGCGAACGCGGAGCGGGCCTCGACCCAGCCCGGAGGCAGCTGGATGGTGCGAAAAAAGCCGCTGGTCATCGTCACACGCAAGCTCCCCGAGGCGATCGAGACCCGCATGATGGAGCTGTTCGACACCCGGCTGAACGAGACCGATACGGCGCGCAGCAAGGCCGAGCTGGTCGATGCGGTCAAGACCGCCGAGGTGCTGGTGCCGACGGTGACCGATCGGATCGACAGCAGCGTGCTGGCCCATGCCAACCCGAATTTGCGGCTGATCGCCAATTACGGCACGGGCGTCGACCATATCGACATCGAGGCCGCCTATGCGCGCGGCATCACGGTGACCAACACGCCGGGCGTGCTGACCGAGGACACCGCCGACATGACCATGGCGCTGATCCTCGCGGTGGCGCGCCGGCTGGTCGAGGGCGAGCGGATCGCGCGCTCGGGCGAATGGCAGGGCTGGAGCCCGACCTGGATGCTCGGCCATCGGATCACCGGCAAGCGGCTCGGCATCCTGGGCATGGGCCGGATCGGCGCGGCCGTGGCGCGTCGTGCGCGCGGCTTCGGCCTGGCGATCCACTATCACAACCGCCGCCGCGTACCGGAGGCGCTCGAGATCGAGCTCGAGGCGACCTATTGGGAGAGCCTCGATCAGATGCTCGCCCGCATGGACATCATCAGCGTCAACTGCCCCCACACGCCGGCGACCTTCCATCTGCTCTCGGCGCGCCGGCTCAAGCTGCTGCGTCCCGAGGCGATCGTGGTCAACACCTCGCGAGGTGAGGTGATCGACGAGGCCGCGCTGACCCGGATGCTGCGCGCGCGGGAGATCGCGGGTGCAGCGCTGGACGTGTTCGAGCACGAGCCGGAGATCAATCCCAGGCTGCGCCAGCTCGACAACGTCGTGCTGTTGCCGCATATGGGCTCGGCGACCATCGAAGGCCGGATCGACATGGGCGAGAAGGTGCTGATCAACATCAAGACCTTCGTCGACGGCCACCGCCCACCGGATCGCGTGCTGCCGAGCCAGTTGTGAGATACACCCTCTAGTGCACTGACGCATTTTAAAGATTCACATGAATGAGGTGTTGTGCCAAGCTGGCGCATGGCTCAGATCGTGTGTCCTCTGGTCTCGGCTGCCGATCGTGCTCGTTTGGAGGCGATCGTGGCCGATCGCAACCGCGCCCAAAAGCACGTGGCGCGGGCTCGGATCATCCTCGCCTCGGCCAAGCGGTTGCCGGTCGCCGAGGCGGCGCGGCTGGCCGGGGTTGGCCGACCGGCGGTGTGGTGCTGGCAGCGGCGGTTCGCCGAAGCCGGCGTCGAGGGGCTGTTGCGCGACGCGGCGCGCGGGCCGGGCAGACCCCATCTGGGCGATGCGACCGTCCATCGCGTGGTGGCGCTGACCTGTGCCGAGCCGCCCGGCGAGGCCACGCACTGGACCGGGCGCGCCATGGCCAGGACGGTCGGCGTCTGCCTGCGCTCGGTCCAGCGCATCTGGGCCGCCCACAAGCTGCAGCCGCATCGCATCCGCACCTTCAAGCGCTCCAACGATGCCGACTTTGCCGCCAAGCCTGTCCTCGGGCCGGCGTAGCCGGACCCGTGGGCTCGAGGATATCGTCGGCCTGTACATGGCGCCGCCCAAGCACGCGCTGGTCCTTTCGGTCGACGAAAAATCGCAGATCCAGGCGCTCGATCGCACCCAGCCGGGCCTGCCGCTCAAGCCGGGCAAAGCCGGCACGCGCACGCACGACTACAAGCGCCACGGCACCACCACGCTGTTCGCCGCGCTCAACGTGCTCGAGGGCACGGTGATCAGCCGCGGCATGCAGCGCCACCGTCACCAGGAGTTCATCCGCTTCCTCAATACCGTCGAGCAGACGGTGCCGGCGGGCAAGGTGATCCACGCCATCATGGACAATTACGGCGCCCACAAGCATCCCAAGGTGCTCAAATGGCTTGGCCGGCATCCGCGCTGGACCTTCCATTTCACGCCGACCTCGGGCTCCTGGCTCAATGCGGTCGAGACCTTTTTCTCGGCTCTGACCCGCCGCCGCATCCGGCGTGGCAGCTTCCACTCGATCGTCGACCTCCAGGCCGCCATCCACCGCTACATCGCCGAGCACAATGATGATCCCAAACCCTTCATCTGGTCCAAACCTGCCGGTGACATCCTCACCAAAGTAAATCGTCTGAATGCGTCAGTGCACTAGGTGGTGCAATGCGGCTTGAGCATCCAAGGCCATTATGGCACCCTAACAGCTGGCGGCTGTGGCAGCGCGCTGACCACCTAATCATCGTGTGAGGTTTCCGTGACACGGTCAAAGAATCCAACTGCAAAATTCTTTGTTTCGGCCGTCGTCGTCGTGATCTTGTCGACCCAGGCGGTCGCCGGTTTTGTCAATACGGGTAAATGGGGTTGGCCCATCTTGCCCTATCCTATGTACCACTCGGCTCATTTCGAGGGGGATCGCCTGGACCACGAATTCAGTGTATTCGCAATCTTATCTGACGGGAGACGGGTCCCAATAAAACAAAGCGATATGAATATGAATTTCCACCTTTTCCGCTTCAACGTGGTGCAACCGATCAAGGCCGCTGACGTGGATGCTTTGGACCCCGTTATCAACAAATACTGTGAGCTGCACGACGACCAGGTCGTGAAACTTCAGGTTGAAGACCAGGGCGTCGCGATTGGCCGTGATGGTCCGGTTGAGGGGCTGCCGCCCGAAATACTTGGCATGCTTGACGTATCATGCCAGTGAAGGAACACTGATCATGAGTTTTTGGCAGCGATACTGGTTTTCACCGGCGCCTTGCCTCGATCTTGCTGTCGTGCGCATTGTCGCTGTATCGATGCAGCTTTTCTTGATGCTTGTATTCTCAGGGCTAGCGGACGTGATCGTTCAGCGAGCGGCACTCCCTGCTGGCTTTTGGGATCCCTTGATCATATCGAATATCATACATCTGCCCTGGGGTTGGGGATTCCGCCCCTCACTGGACGTCGTACAGACAATCTATTTCATTAGCGTCGCTACCGGGTTCTTTGCGTTGGTTGGTTGTTTCACGAACATAGCCTTGCTCGTATTTGCAGCGACCTGCGTCTATGTGCAGGCATTCTCATACTCGTTCGGGGACTATCATCATCCTGAGGCGGTCATGATGATCGCCCTTTCGGTTCTGGCGATCAGCCCGTCGGGACGCGTACTGTCGGTTGATGCTTGGCTCCGCGGGCGGCGAGCGGGAAGAGGCGAGGACGGCCTGCTCAATCAGACGAGTGAGTTCGCCGGCTGGCCGATCAAGCTGATCCAATGGTTCTTCGCGCTGATGTACGCGTCTGCGGTGTGGAACAAACTTGGCGTCTCGGGGCTCGAATGGGCGAATGGGTTTACCCTGCAGTGGATCCTCGCGAGGGATGGTCTGCGTTGGGACAGCCCGTTGGGCTACTGGCTGTCGCACCACCACACCCTGGTTCTGATCGCTCAATACGGCGTGGTGCTGTTTCAGGGAACCTTTGCTTTGGCCGTCATCTTTCCTAAGCTTCGCTGGATTTATGTGCCCGCTGGCCTCTGTCTGCACACCGTGATCTACCTTACTCTCAAGGCGCCTTTCTTCCAGTGGATCGCCCTGTACGCAGTCTTTATTCCGTGGACGGAAGCGCTGGGAGTCCTGCGAGCGCGTTGGGGCAACGTGTCGGCCCTTGCTGCCAAGACCGGCTGACTGCGTGCGGCCGCCCCGCTTGCGATGGCGGCCAGACCTCGGTCCTCTGCTTCGATCGGGTGTCTTGCCGCAGCCGAGCAACGATCCAATCTTCAAAGTGTCGCTGGCGCAGCCGTTCAGTGGCGCCTTCCGGAGCTGATGGCGTAGTCGATGGCAGAGCAGACCCCATCTGAGACGTGGATTGTCTATGACGGTCAGTGCCCGTTCTGCTCTCGATACGTCCAGTTGGTTCGCCTCAGAGAGACCCTCGGGCAGATCGTCCTGGTCGATGCTCGCGAGGGCGGCCCGCAGGTCGATGAGGTGCGCAAGGCGGGCCTCGATCTTGATGAGGGCATGGTGCTCAAGCTGGAGGGGCGCCTCTATCACGGCGCCGAATGCATCCACCGGCTAGCGTTGCTCAGCACGCCGTCCGGCTGGTTCAACCGGGTCAATGCCGCTATGTTCCGGTCGCGTACCGCATCGCGGTTCTTGTATCCGGTGCTGCGGACGGGCCGAAATACCGTGCTGCGCATGCTCGGCCGTTCCAAGCTCAATCCTCAAGGTTCCCGGCCGGATCCAAGCGTGTCATAGGGCGGCGGGGCGAGCGCAGCCGGGCGCCGACCCGGGCGCCCAGGACCAAGAGGCAGGGCGTGAGGATCAGGGTCAGCAGGGTCGCGAAGGCGAGGCCGCCGGCGACGGCCGAGGCGAGTTGCACCCACCAGTCGGTCGATGGGCCGCCATAGGTGATCTCGCGATCGATCAGGTCGACATTGAGCCGCAGCACCATCGGCATCAGGCCCAGGATCGTGGTCACCGTGGTCAGGAACACCGGACGCAGACGCTGGGCGCCGGTCTGCAGCACCGCCTCGTCCGGCTCCAGCCCCTGCGCGCGCAGCTCGTTGTAGGTATCGATCAGCACAATGTTGTTGTTGACCACGATGCCAGCGAGCGCGATCACGCCGACCCCGCTCATCACGATCCCGAACGGCTGCTGCGCGATCAGCAAGCCGAGCAGCACGCCTACGGTGGAGAACACCACCGCGCTCAGCACCAACAGCGCCTGGTAGAAGCTGTCGAACTGGGTCACCAGGATGATCGCGATCAGGAACAGGGCGACCCCGAAGGCGCGCACCAGGAACGCCTGCGCCTCCTTTTGCTCCTCGTCCTCGCCCTTGAAGGTGATGTGGACCGCAGGATCGAAGTTCTGCGCGGCGAGCCACTGACCGATCTCGCGGACCTTGTTGTCGGGCAGCACGCCTTCCTCGACATTGGCGGCGACGGTGAGCTCGCGCATGCCGTCGACCCGGGCCAGGGTGCCGGCGCGCGGCGCCGCTTTGCGATTGACGAAGTTGGCGATCGGCACGGCGCCGTGGCTGGTGTTGACTCGCAGCCGATCGAACTGATCGAGCGAGCGGTCACCGTGGGGGAAACGCGCCCGGATCTCGATCTCCTCGTCGCTGTCGTCGGGCCGGTAGGTGTCGACCAGGATGCCATTGGTGATCAGCTGGACCGAGGCGCCGACCGCGGTGATGTCGGCGCCATAGCGGCCGGCGCGCCCGCGGTCGATCTCCAGATGCCACTCGATGCCGGGCAGCGGCCGCGAATCGGTGACGTCGGTCAGACCGCCCAGCCGATCGAAGTACTCACGTACCGCGGCCGCGACCGCTTCCAGCTTCTCGGGCTGCTCTGAGGTCAACCGAAGCTGGACCGGTTTGCCGACCTGCGGCCCGCTCTCCTCCTCGCGGATCTCGACCTGGATACCGGCCAGCCGCTCGGTCCGCGCGCGAACCTCCGCCAGGATCTCTTCGGCCGGCCGCCGATGCCGCCAATCGGCGAACTCGAGGACCAGCATGCCGATCACGTCCTCGTCGAGCCGGCTGCTCTGAAATGCCACGCTGCTGCGCGCATAGATCGCCTCGATCCCCTCGATCGGCAGGATCTGCTGCTCGACCTCGCGCACCAAGCGATCGCCCTCGATCGCCGAGAAATCGCCCCGGGCATGGACCTGCACCTGGGCCACCTCGGGTTCGACGTCCGGAAAGAACTCGATGCCGTGGCCGAACGCGCCATAGGCGACATAGGATCCCGCAACGATCAGCATCGCGGCCAGCAGCTCCAGCAGCGGGCGCCTCACGAGACGCCGAAGCAGCCAGACATAAGCGCCGGCGGCGCCCCGCATCTCGGCGGGTTTGCCCGGGTCCTGTGGCGTGCTCCGATTGGCGGCAGCGGCCGCGCCGCCGATCCAGGCACCGACATTGGGCGCGAAGATCAGCGCCATCAGCAGCGAGGCCGTCAACGTGGCGAGCATCGTGATCGGCAGATATTTCATGAACTCGCCGACCAGTCCCGGCCAGAACAGCAGCGGCATGAACGCGGCGAGCGTGGTCGCGGTCGCTGCCGTGATCGGCCACGCCATGCGCTTGGCCGCGAGCAGATAGGCTGCCCGCGGCTCGAGCCCTTCGGCCATCCGGCAGTCGGCATATTCGGTGACCACGATCGCGCCGTCGACCAGCATGCCGACCGCGAGGATCAGCGAGAACAGCACCACGATGTTGATGGTCAGGCCGAGCAGCGACAGCACCAAGATGGCGGTCAGGAACGAGCCCGGCACGGCGAGAGCGACCAGCAGGCCGGAGCGTAGCCCGAGCGCCGCGATCACCACGATCATGACCAGCACGATCGCCGACAGCACGTTGTTCTCCAGGTCGGCCAGCATTCTCTCGATATTGTCGGATTCGTCCTTCAGGTAGCTCACCTGCACGGTATCGGGCCAGGTGGCGCGCTCGGCCTCGACCACCTCGCGCACCTGGGCGACCGTGTCGATCACGTTGGCGCCGATTGGTTTCAGGATCTCGATCGCGACGGCGGGCCGCCCGTTGACCCGGGCGAAGCCCTCGGGGTCCTTGAACGTCCGATATGCCTGTGCGACATCGCGCACCTGGACGACAGTGTCGCCGATTGCGCGAACCGGCAGTTCAAGCACGTCGCTTGCCGATTCGAACACGCCAGGCACCTTGACCGCGAACCGGCCCTGGCCGGTGTCGAGCGCGCCGGCTGCGACTAGCCGGTTGTTGCGGGTCACCACGGGCAGCAGATCCTGCAGCACGAAGCCGTAGCTCTCGAAGCGCAGCGGGTCGATCACCACCTCGAGAATCTCGTCGCGCTGGCCGCCGATCTCACCCTCGAGCACGCCGGGCAGCGCCTCGATCCGCCGTTGCAGATGGCGCGCCAGCTCGCGCAGGGAGCGCTCGGGGAGATCGCCGCTCAGCGCCACGATCAGCACCGGGAGCAGCGCTGTGTTGACCTCCTTGACCAGCGGCTCCTCACTGCCTTCGGGCAGATCGGCCTTTGGCGATGTCGACCTGCTCGCGGACGTCGGCCAGGGCCTCGTCGATGTCGACGCCGGTGTCGAATTCGAGGCGCAACGAGGCGAAGCCCGGGCGAGCCCAGGCGCGCATCTCCTTGACGCCCTCGATGGTGCGCAGCTCCTGCTCCAGGGGGCGCACCAGGAGGCGCTCGGCGTCCTTGGGCGCGATGCCCTCGTGGTTCACCTGGACCCAGACGAACGGAACCTGGATGTCGGGATCGGCTTCCTTCGGGATCGAGCGATAGGCGCTGGCGCCGCCGATCAACAGCAGCGCCAGAATTAAGAAGACCGTGCGCGAGCGTGCGAAGCTCGCCTCGATCAACCGTCATGCCTGAGGCTCGACGGGCGGTCCGGGCGCCACGATCGTGGCTTCCGGCACCGCGCGCACGCGATCGCCCGGCCGCACGAAACCCTGGCCTACGGTGATCAAGCGCAAGCGCTGTGGCAGATCGGCCAGCCAGGCCGCGTCCGCTTCGGCGCGCACGATGCGGGCCGGATAGAAGACGACAGTGTCGTCGGCCAGCGCCTTGACCCCGACCTGGCCGTCGTCGTCGAGGCTTAGCAGCGCGGGCGAAAGGCGGTGCGCACCGATCCGCTCCTCGAGGATATGCAGCTCGGCGCTGACCCCGGCGGCGACCCTGCTGTCCGGATTGTTGACCTCGAGTTCGATCTCGAAGGTCCTGGTCTCGAGGTCGGCCTGCCGGCCGACATAGCTGACCCGACCTTGCACGGTCTGCCCGGTGATCAGCCGTGCCGAGCCGGGCATGCCGACCCCGAGAGACCCGACCTTGGTTTCCGCGACCTCGCCGGTGATCAGCAGCGGATCCAGCTCGATCACGGAGGCGACCGGATCGCCGACATTGACGAAATCGCCGAGTTCGACCGGACGGTCAACGACGCCATCGAACGGCGCCAGAACAGCGGTGTGCGAAAGCTCGATCTGGGCATGCTCGAGCGCCGCCACCGCCGCCTCGAGCTCGGCTTTCGCCTCGACGACCTTGGTCTCGGCCTGAAAACCCTTGGCACCGAGCTTGCGCGCGGCATCATACCCGATCCTCCGCATGGCAAGGGTGGCATCGGCTTCCTCGACGCGAGCGGCACGTTCGCGCGGATCCAACTTGACCAGGAGGTCGCCGGCGCGGACCTGCGCGCCGCGCTTGGCGCCGAGCTCGATCACCCGGCCGCCCACCTCGGCGCGCAGCTCGACCGTCCGTGCCGGCTCCGTGCGGCCGTTGAGCACGATCTCGCGATCGACGGGCGCCGCGACGACCTCGCGCACCCGCACGCTCAGCTGCTTGTGGCCGGTCGGCACGGCGGCCGGCACGACCTCGGCGACCGGCCGCCCGGTAATACCCCATTGGCCGGACAGGACCCAGCCGGCGAGGGCCACCGCGATGCCGGTGACGATCAGGTATGAACCCTTCAGACGCATGACTCCTGGTGCCGAGGCCGCGCGTTTGACATGACCCGTCGTTGTTTCGGCAGGTCAGCCGGTCTTTCCGGTAGAGGCGAGAAGCAGCACCGTAATCGACCCACGCTATAAGTTACCAACTATTCGTACTCTAACGCTGTTTGAATGATTGTTGGAGTCTTTTGCTGCATGGCTATCAATCAATAAAGCATCACTACAAAAATGGGTGGGTATGGCTATTCAAATAGATAGAAACCGGCGCAGTATTCACCGTGTGGATATGCGTTAGCCGCCGCTGACCGCCGTGCCGGCTTCAGACCGCTCGATTTCCCGCACTGTCCACTCGACGACCCCCCTCATTGCCTTGCCGAGCGCCTCGTCGAACGCCGCGACGATCGCCGGCAGCGAGCCGTTCTGGGCATCGACCGTGAACCCCTCCGAGGTCGCCGCGATCGAGGTGCGCCGGGGCAGTCGGACCAGGCGTGCCTGGAGGCGCACCTCCACCCGTGGCGGACCTTCCCCGCCATACTCGGCCTGGAACTCGCGGATGTGGGTCAGCAGCGCATAGTCGGCGCGGATGCCGACCACCTCGCGGCCGACCACGTCGAGCCTGGCCGCGTTGTCCAGCGACTCCAGGAGCAGGTTGTGGACCATGACCGGGACGACGTCGATCCAGCGCGCGCCGGCGTAGTACTCGAGGGTCGTCGGGGTCGGGCGCAGCGCGATCCCTGCGGTGTTCAGCCCGGCGGTGGCGGTCGGCACCTCGACCGTGATGCGGGCATCGACCTCCGGCAGGTCGTCGGCAAAGGTGCTCTTCGGCGTGAGCGAATAGAGGCGCGGCGGATCCGGCCTCGCCAGCTCGAGCGCAGCCGCGCAGCCGCCGAGCGCGAAGCAGGCGGCCAGGGCGACCAGTCGGCGGAGCGCACGCCTCATTCGGCTTCGAAGCCCCGCTGGCTGCCACCGATCAGGAAGCCGGCCGGATCGCGCTCGAATTCCGTGGTGATCCTGGTCAGGGCGGCGATCAGCTGACGCGTCTCGCCGACCAGCTGGGTGAACTCGTACAGCCCGGTCGCGCCGAAATCGCTCAGCGGCTGGTGCATCTCGCGGGCCAGCTGTTCGAGCTCGCTCGCTGCGCGCCCCAGCGTGTTGGCCGCCTGCCGCGTATCGCGCAAGGTCGCGCTCACCTCTTCTCCGATCCCGTCCAACTGCCCGTCCACCTTGGCGGTCAGCCCCTGCAGGTCGCGCGCCAGCCCGCCGACATCGTTCGACACGCCGGCAAGGCTCTCGGCGGCGCCGCCCGCCTGGGCCAGCAAGGTGTCGACGTCGTCAGAGTGGCGCGCCAAACTCGCCGGTAACTGTCTCAACATTTTGCAGGCTTTTGGTTAACGCCTGCAAATTTTGATCGTTGAACAGCGAAGTCGCCTGGTCGACCAGGGTGAGCGAGCGCACCAGAAGCTCCGGCGTCGAGTTCGAACAGCCGCTCGAGCGTCGATCGGCGCGATTCGATCTGAGGGATCTTCTGCCCTTCGGCTGCCACCAGCGGCGGGCTCGTCTGGGTGCCGCCGCGCAGCTGTACGAAGGCGATGCCGGTGATGCCCTGCATTTCCAGGCTGGCCATGGTGTCCTGCCTGATCGGCGTGCCACGGTCGATCTCGACCGTGACCAGGACCCATTCGACTCGCTCCGGGTCGATCCGGATGTCGGTCACCCGGCCGACCGGTACGCCCCGATAGCTGACCTGGCTGCCCTCCTGCAGCCCGGTCACCGAGCCGGCGAAGGCGATCTGGTAAAGCTCGACCTGGCGATCGATGTCGGCCTTGACCAGCCAGACGCTGAACGCCGCGAGGCCGGCGATCAGAACCAGCACCACGGCGCCGACAAGCAGATAGCTTGCCCGAATCTCCATTCAGCTCGCTTCCTTCGCTGCGCGTGCCGCCGCGCGGCCTCGCGGCCCATGGAAATAGGCCTGCAACCACGGATGGTGAAGGTTGCGCAAGTGCTCCAGGGTACCAACCAGGGCGCGCTTGTCCACCAGCGCCGCCACCCGGTCGCAGACTGCCTCGAGCGAATCCAGATCGTGGGTGACCATGACCACGGTAAGGCCCAGGCTCTGCTGCAGGCGGCGGATCAGCCGGTCGAACTCGGCGGCGCCGATCGGATCGAGCCCGGCGGTCGGCTCGTCCAGGAACAGCAGCTGCGGATCGAGCGCCAGGGCGCGAGCGAGGCCGGCGCGCTTGCGCATGCCGCCGGACAGCTCGGCCGGATAGAGACGGCACGCCTCCAGCGGCAGGCCGACCAGGGCGAGCTTGAGCCCGGCCAGCTCGTCGAGCAGGCGCTCGGACAGGGCCAGCCGCTCGCGCAGCGGCACCTGAATGTTCTGCGCCACGGTCAACGAGCTGAACAGCGCGCCGTCCTGGAACAGCACGCCCTGGCCGGCCTGCAGCGCGCGACGCGCGCCATCGCTCAGCTGCGTCAGATCGTGCCCGAGCACCTCGACCCGTCCCCGCTCCGGGCGCAGCAGGCCCAAGAGCTGACGCAGCAGCACCGACTTGCCGGTCCCGAGCCGCCGACGATGCCCAGCACCTCGCCGCGCCGCACCTCGAGATCGAGCCCGTCGTGCACGACCAGCTGGCCGAAGCGGGTGCGCAGTCCCTCCACCCAGATCACCGGTGTCGCGCTCATAGCTCACAACACCGAGATAGGAAACAGGATCGAGAACAGAGCATCGGCGACGATCACCAGGAAGATGCTGACCACCACCGACTGGGTGGTCAGCCGCCCAACGCTCTCGGCGCTGCCGCTCACGGCGAGGCCCTCGTAGCAGCCGACCAGGGCGATCAGGAAGGCGAACACGGGTGCCTTGACCATGCCGATCCAGAACATGGTCGGCGTGATGGCGTAGTCGAGCTGGCTGGAAGACTGGTTGGGCGGGATGCCCAGTGCCAGCACCGACATCAGGCCGCCGCCGAACAGCCCCAGGATATCCGCGAAGAACGCCAGCAGAGGCAGCGCGATCATCAGCGCCAGAAGGCGCGGCACCACCAGGACCTCGATCGGGTCGACGCCGAGCGTACGCAGCGCGTCGATCTCCTCGCGTACCTTCATCATGCCGATCTCGGCGGTGAACGCGCTGCCCGAGCGGCCGGCGACCACGATCGCGGTCAGCAGGATGCCGATCTCGCGCAGGATCGACACGCCCAAGAGATTGACCGTGAACACCTCCGCGCCGAACCGGCGCAACTGGTCGGCCCCCTGATAGGCGAGCACCACGCCGATCAGGAAGGCGATCATGCCGACGATCGGCAGGGCATTGAGACAGGTCTGCTCGAGGTGATGCACGGTCGAGGTCAGGCGCAGGCGCCACGGGCGCAACGCGAGCCGGGCCAGCGTCACGATCGTCTGGCCATAGAACGACAACAGGCGGCGCGCCTCGTGGCAGGCCAGGAGCGTGCTGCCGCCGAGACGAGCTATGAGGCGCACGAGCGGATTGACGCGCGGCGCCGGCAGCGCAGGGCGCGGCTTCAGGCGCTCGATCTCGGCGATCAGCTCGGCCTGGACCGGGTCGGCAGCCGCCAGCTCGACCTGCCAGCCGCGCTCGGCCAGACCGGCGCGGATCCGGCAGAGCAGCCAGGCGCCGGCGGTGTCCAGCGCCTCGAGCGCGCCGAGGTCGATCCGCGCCTCGCCGGCCTCGTGCGGCAGCAGCCCGAGCATCGCCTGGCCGGCATGATCGAGCTGCCGCCAGCTGCGCCACCGTCCAGTCGCCGCCGGGCGCGACCTGCAGCCGGCCGCTGTGGTGGCGATGGCCAAGCCAGCTCCGCTCGGTCATGGGATCGGTGTCCGCTGATCGCGCCCAGGCTGCATCGTCAGGCCCGGCGATGACCGTGGCAACAAACGTGTGTGCCGGGATTCTAGAGCGCCCGCCCCTGCAGCTGACGGCGCAGCGCATCGATCCGCTGCCTGGTGCCCTCGAGATGCGGGTTGATGGCGAGCGCCGCCTCGAAGCTCCTGAGCGCCGCCGCCGGCTCGTCGATCGCGTCGTAGATCAGGCCGAGACCGGACAGCGCCCCGAAATGGCGCGGTTCGAGCTCCAGCGTGCGCTCGATGTCCAGCACCGAGGCCGAATAGTTGTCCATCAGATAGTGCAGCGTCGCCCGCCGGTTCCAGCCCTCGGCGAAATCGGGCGCGTGCTCGACCAGACGATCGAAGTAGTCGAGGGCGAGCGGGAACTGCTCGGTTGCCATCGCCTGCATGCCGTCGCGCATCAGACGATTGGCCAACATGTCGTCGGACTCGATCCAGATCTGCCAGATCTGCTGCTGCACCGCCCGGGCCTCGGTCTCGCTCTCGGTCGTCTGCAGGCGCTCGAACAGGCCATCGAGGCGAACGTCCCGCTGATCGGCAACTGCGGGTACGATCATGTCCAATGCCGACCATAGCAGCACGATCAACGCTCCAGCGACCAGCAACGCTGCCTGGAACGTTCGGTGCGCTCGCACGGCTCGGCGCATGGCCTGATCGCCTCGGCTGTGTGACGCTTCGACTATGGGACAACGGTGAAGCCTCGCCAAGCCCTCGGCCGATCACAGGGCGTTGTGTCGACGGCACCTTGTGACCCGCGGACGCGGGAAATACCAGCCCTTTGCCGTGATCCCCGGATCGCGGCCGCAAAGCTAGTCCGGGTATGGTGAATTCTTGGTGAACGCTCCGCTCGGGCACCCCGGGCCACGGGCAAGAATTGCCGGGCGGGCGGCAAGGTTTGCCGGTCGAAGGCCGGATTCCCACCGGCCTGCACGATGGTTAATTCAACGAAATCAATAGGTTGGCAGAGTGCGGCACACTTGGCACGGCGCTCGCAAGGTTATGTCTGCGGATTCGTGAGGAAGCGCCCGGGAG
This sequence comes from uncultured Alphaproteobacteria bacterium, assembly GCA_963731495.1. GTDB lineage: Bacteria > Pseudomonadota > Alphaproteobacteria > Geminicoccales > Geminicoccaceae > DASUGG01. The sequence goes on along the minus strand of CAVSVZ010000024.1, from coordinate 11,254 downwards.
AAGCCCACCAATGCACGAGCTGGCGTAGTGGAGCCACTGGAGCAGGTCACCGTTCTGATGACGCTGATGAAGCGTCTCGGTCAGGTGATGGAGCACGAGCGCGCGATCCTGCGCAGCCTGCGCCTCGACGTACTGGCCGACATCCAAGGTGAGAAGGTCGCGCTGGCCGAGGCCTACGAGATCGAGCTGTCGCGCCTGCGCTGCAGCCCCGACGTGCTCGCCGCGCTCGATCAGCCGGTGCGCAGCCACCTGCACGAGGCGATGTGCGCCTTCCAGGAATGCGCGGCGCTCAATCTCGGCGCCTTGCGCACGGCCAAGAGCTCAGTCGAGAAGGTGGTCGAGAACGTCCGCGACAGCCTGGTCCAGAGCCCGCCCGGCACAGGCGACGACCGGCGACCGCCGATCGCCGAGCCGCGCGGCCAGGTGATCTCGGTGGCCTTCGACCGCAAGGCGTAGGGCCCGCACGCCAGGATTGTTCTGTCTTCGCAGGGCCGTTGCGCGGCGCGGCGCTGCTCTTGCCGGGCATTCCGGGTCTCCTCCCCGACCCTCGCACGCCATCGGTGGCACCTCCTCACCGACCGTCGTCGCCGCGATCGGTGCGCAAGCCCTGCTGCGAGCGAAGCATGACGCGGAGCGCCGGTTGCAGCGCCCCGGACCGGTTCTTATATGAGCATCGGGAAACACTTCGACTGACCGGCGGCCGTCGCGCGGTGCGTGGGTGACCGCGATCTCGGAGCTGGACAGTGGCATCAGTCTCGGGCGTGAGAGAGTGTAAATGAGTAACAAGATCATCGGCATCGATCTCGGCACCACCAATAGTTGTGTAGCCGTGATGGAGGGCAAGAACGCACGCGTCATCGAGAACGAGGAGGGCATGCGTACGACGCCCTCCATGGTCGCCTTCACCGACGACGACGAGACCCTGGTCGGCATGCCGGCCAAGCGTCAGGCCGTGACCAATCCGACCAACACGATCTTCGCGGTCAAGCGCCTGATCGGCCGCCGCTTCGACGATCCGGTCGTCCGCAAGGACGTCGACATGGTGCCGTACAACATCGTCAAGGCGGACAATGGCGACGCCTGGGTCGAGGCGCATGGCGACAAGAAGGCGCCGAGCCAGATCAGTGCATCGGTGCTCAAGAAGATGAAGGAGACCGCCGAGCGTCATCTCGGCGAGACCGTGACCAAGGCTGTGATCACGGTGCCGGCCTACTTCAACGACTCGCAGCGCCAGGCGACCAAGGACGCCGGCAAGATCGCCGGCCTCGAGGTCCTGCGCATCATCAACGAGCCGACCGCCGCGGCGCTCGCCTACGGTCTCGAGAAGTCGAACGCCCAGACGATCGCGGTTTACGACCTCGGCGGCGGCACCTTCGACATCTCGGTCCTCGAGATCGGCGACGGCGTGTTCGAGGTCAAGGCGACCAACGGCGACACCTTCCTCGGCGGTGAGGACTTCGACAAGCGCCTGATCGACTACATGGCCGACGAGTTCAAGAAGGAGCAGGGGATCGACCTGCGTACCGACAAGCTCGCCCTGCAGCGGCTGAAGGAGGCCGCCGAGAAGGCCAAGATCGAGCTGTCGAGCACGATGCAGACCGAGATCAACCTGCCGTTCATCACGGCCGATGCCAGCGGTCCCAAGCATCTGACCATGAAGATCAGCCGCGCCAAGCTCGAGATGCTTGTCGGCGACCTGATCGATCGCACGGTCGAGCCTTGCCGCAAGGCGCTCAAGGATGCGGGCCTGTCGCCGGGCGACATCAACGAGGTGATTCTGGTCGGCGGCATGACGCGCATGCCCAAGGTGGTCGAGACCGTCAAGAATTTCTTCGGCAAGGAGCCGCACAAGGGCGTCAATCCGGACGAGGTGGTCGCGGTTGGTGCTGCGATTCAGGCGGCGGTGCTGTCGGGCGAGGTCAAGGACGTCCTGCTGCTCGACGTCACGCCGCTCTCGCTCGGCATCGAGACCCTGGGCGGTGTGTTCACCCGCCTGATCGATCGCAACACCACGATCCCGACCAAGAAGAGCCAGACCTTCTCGACCGCCGACGACAATCAGGGCGCGGTGACCATCCGGGTGTTCCAGGGCGAGCGCGAGATCGCCGCCCAGAACAAGCTGCTCGGCCAGTTCGACCTGATGGGCATTCCGCCGGCACCCCGCGGCGTGCCGCAGATCGAGGTGACCTTCGACATCGACGCCAACGGCATCGTCAACGTGTCGGCCAAGGACAAGGGGACCGGCAAGGAGCAGCAGATCCGCATCCAGGCGTCCGGCGGCCTCAACGAAGGTGAGATCGAGCGGATGGTCAAGGAGGCCGAGGAGCATGCCGAGGAGGATCGCCAGCGCAAGGAGGCGATCGAGGCGCGTAACCAGGCCGACAGCCTGATCTACTCGACCGAGAAGTCGCTCAAGGAGCACGGCGACAAGCTCGGTGCCGACGACCGCCAGGCGATCGAGACCGCGATCGGGGATCTGCGCGGCGTGCTCGATACCGCCGATGCCGAGACCTTGAAGAGCAAGACCGAGCAGCTCGCGCAGCTGTCGATGAAGCTCGGTGAGGCGATGTATCGGGCGCAGGCCGAGAGTGCGGCGGGCGGATCCGGCGGTGACGACGCCGGTGGCGGCCCGAGCGGTGGCGGCCCGAGCGGTGGCGGGGCGACCGACGAGAACGTGGTCGACGCCGACTTCGAGGAGGTCGACGACGACAAGAAGAAATCGGCCTGAGCGGCGCTGGTCGATCGGGCTTCGGGCCGGACGTCCCTGGGCGTCCGGCCTGTCCTCACGTTAGCGCGTAACCGGGTCGGTCAAAGCACAAGAACGCCATGGCGAAGCGAGACTATTACGAGGTGCTTGGGGTCGGTAAGAACGCCTCGGCAGCGCAGCTCAAGTCGGCCTACCGCAAGCTGGCGATGGAGCATCACCCCGATCGCAATGCCGGCGATCGCGAGGCCGAGCAGCGGTTCAAGGACGTCAACGAAGCCTACGAGGTCCTCAAGGACGACCAGAAGCGCGCCGCCTACGATCAGTTCGGCCACGCCGCGTTTGAGGGTGGCGCGGGCGGCCGGCCCGGCTTCGACTTCGGCAGCTTCGCCGACGTATTTGATGACCTGTTCGGCGACTTCATGGCCGGCGGCCGCCGCCGCGGCAGCCAGAGCCGCGGCGCTGATCTGCGCTACAATCTGGAGATCTCGCTCGAGGAAGCGTTCGCCGGCAAGCAGACCCAGATCCGGGTGCCCACATCGGTGCGCTGCGATGCCTGCACCGGCACCGGCAGCGCAAACAGTGCTTCGCCCGGCGTCTGCCCGAGCTGTCGCGGCGCCGGTCGGGTGCGTGCGCAACAGGGTTTCTTCACCATCGAGCGGACCTGCCCGACTTGCGGCGGCAACGGCCGGGTGATCACCGATCCGTGCGAGGTGTGCGGCGGCTCGGGTCGGGTACATCGCGAAAAGACCCTCTCGGTCACGATTCCCAAGGGTGTCGAGGACGGCACCCGAATCCGGCTCGCAGGCGAAGGCGAAGCCGGCGCGCGCGGTGGCGCGTCGGGCGACCTCTACATCTTCGTCTCGGTCGCACCCCATCGGTTGTTCAGCCGCGACAGCAGCAACATCTATTGCCGCATCCCGATCCCGTTCACCACCGCAGCGCTCGGCGGCCAGATCGAGGTGCCGACCATCGAGGGCCGGCGGGCGCGCGTGCAGGTGCCTGCGGGCACCCAGACCGGCCATCGCTTCCGCCTGCGCGGCAAGGGCATGACCGAGCTGCACGGCCATACGCGTGGCGACATGTTCGCGGAGATCGTGGTCGAGACGCCGGTCAATCTGACCAAGCGCCAGCAGGAGCTGCTGCGCGAGTTCGATGATGCCGGCGACGGCGCGACCCACCCGGAATCCGAGGGCTTTTTCGCGCGGGTCAGGGAGCTCTGGGACGAGCTGCGCGACTAGGCACAGGCGACGCGCAGGCTTGAAGGTCATTGCCGGGCTCGACCCGGCAAGCCGGGCCTGGGTGGAAGTTCGGGTCCTGGTCGATCACGAGCCCGCTTTGGGGAGGCAGCGCGCGTGAACATCGCTGTGTTGGGATGTGCCGGCCGCATGGGTCGGGCGGTGATGGCGGAGGTGCTGGCCGCCGAGGGCTTGACCTTGTGCGGCGGCCTGGAGGGCAGCGGCCATGCCGTGCTCGGCCAGGATCTCGGGCGGCTCGCCGGTACCGAGCCGATCGGCATCGCGGCGAGCGACGACGAGGCCGTGATCGGTGCGGCCGATGCGGTGATCGAGTTCTCCACGCCCGAGGCCTCGGTGCACCATGCCGGCATCAGCGCTGCGCACGGTACCGCCCATGTGATCGGCACGACCGGCCTCAGCGCCGACCGGGCCGCACAGCTGGCGCAGGCCGCGGCACGCACGCCGGTCGTCTGGGCGCCCAATATGAGCCTGGGCGTCAATCTGCTGCTCGGCCTGACCGAGCAGGTCGCGCGCGCGCTCGGGCCGGACGCGTTCGACATCGAGATCGTCGAGATTCACCACAAGCACAAGGTCGATGCGCCCTCGGGCACGGCGCTGGCGCTGGGCAAGGCGGCGGCGCGCGGTCGCGGCGTGTCTCTGGAGCAGGCGGCGGTACGCGGCCGCGACGGCCTGACCGGGGCAAGGCTTGCCGGCACCATCGGCTTTGCCGCGCTGCGCGGGGGCGATGCGGTCGGCGACCACAGCGTGATTTTTGCCGGCCTTGGCGAGCGGATCGAGCTGGTGCATCGCGCGAGCGATCGCCGCATCTACGCGCGCGGCGCGGTTCATGCCGCGCGGTGGGTGCGGGGCCAGAAACCAGGCCGGCTATACGGCATGGCGGACGTGCTCGGGCTTGGTTCTGCGGGAGATGCATCATGAGCAAGGCGGTCACGGTCTACTATTCGCTCGGTTCGCCCTGGACCTATCTCGGCTGGCAGCGGTTTCGGGCGCTGGTCGCGAAGACCGGGGCGAGCGCCGACTATCGGCCGGCCCGGATGGCCGAGGTGTTCAAGGTGAGCGGCGGCTTGCCGCTCGGCGAGCGGCCCCGCCAGCGCCAGGCCTATCGCCTGATGGAACTGCGCCGCTGGAGCGAGCATCTGGGCATCCCGCTCCATCTGCACCCTCGTTTCTTTCCGGTCGACGACCGGCAGGCGGCCCACATGGTGATCGCGCTCGACGCACAGGGCGGCGACATGGGGGCGCTGAGCGAGGCCCTGCTGCGTGCCGTCTGGGCGGAGGAGCGCGATATCGCCGACCCCGCGACCCTGGCCACGATCGCGAGCGAGCAGGGGCTGGACAACGATCTGCTGACCGCCGCACAGGCCCCGCAAGTGGCCGCGGCCTACCAGGCCAACACCGAGGCGGCGATCGCGGCGGGCGTGTTCGGCGCACCGACCTTCGTGATCGGCGAAGAGCTGTTCTGGGGTCAGGACCGGCTCGACTTCGTCGCGCGCGCTCTCGAAGCTTAGCTGGATCAGGCGACCCGGACTGGCGGCTTGGCCTGCGCATGCGGGTGGCCGCTCAGCTGCAATTCCGGGATCAGGCGCATCCGGAACTCGGCCAGGCGAGCGACCGCGGGATCGGCCCGCAAGTGCCGGGCGACGGTCACCAGGCCGACATCCGACAATCCGGCCAGCCTGGCGATCGCCGTGATCCGGGGCTCGTCGTCCGCAAGGTCGACGAGGTCGAAGGCGGACCGGATTCCGTAGCGACGCAACGGCTCGAGATCGTCCTTGAGGTAGACGAACAGGCGCGCCTGGGCGATCCAGTCGATGAGCTGATTCGGGTTGAAGGGCGTCTTCAGGATCAGCTCGATGACATTGGCCTCGGCGAGGTTCTGAGCATTGTCGATGCCGACCTCGCCCAGGCGCACGGCGTGGTAGCGGTTGAGCCCTTCGATCATGGCGAGCGGCAGGTCGGGTGCGCCATGTTTGGTGATCTTGAGTAGCGCTCTCACCTGCTCCTCGAGGTAGTGCAGCACGACGCCGGGCAGCATGCCGGTCATGAAAGCAATCACCGGCAGCGACCGCTGCAGAAATGGCGGCGCGCCGCCGGCCTGCACCAGAAACGAGACCATCAGCGACAGGAGCGGAGCGAGGATCATCCGCAGGGTCGTGTTGAAGTATTCAATTGGCGCGAGATCGCCGGCCACCAGACGGCGGATGATGTTCTGGCACGACCAGATGTAGGCACCGAGGAACGCCATGGTGAGCACCACCATGCTCTGCCAGCGCTGCAGCGCGTTCGGCTCGGGGTCGATCTCGACGAACAGTGCCGAAAGGATGACGTTACGCCGCCGAGGATCGAGCTCGACCAGCTCGGCTGCGAACAGCAGCGAGGCAAGGCCGAACATCGTGACCAACGTCGCGGCCGTGACCGGCACGACATAGACGCGCGCCGGATACTCGTCGATCACGGCGCGGGTGGCGAATTGGCCTTGCTCGTCACGAACCCCGAGAAAGCGCAGGGTGTCGGCGCATTCCGCTTGCTTCTTCTGCACGCGGCTGCGCACGAACGAACTCGCCGTGACGATCATGAACGAACTCAAGATGGCGATCAGGATCAGCTTGTAGGGCACAGCCGCGCCGATTGTCTGATAGGTCGCGTCAGCCATTGCACGGACCTCGGACCCGTAAGGATGAACGTCGAGATGGAACAAAGCCTATCGATGCATCGTTCTCGCGGCAAGATTCTCTGACATCGCCAGGGCCCGGGGAGCATGGTACGTTCCAGCGTCTCGGCAGCCTGTGATGCCCCTTTTCGGGAGGGTCGCTGATGCTCAATCCGGCGCATCTCGTCGCCAATGCGTTGGCCGAGGAGCTGGTCGAGAATTATCGGGACATCTTCGGCGATCGCAGCCCCGAATATGCCGCCATCCTGCGATCCACCGCCAAGCTCGTGATCGAGCGGATCGCCAACAGCGACGCGCTTTACCACGACAGCCATCACACGGTGATGGTGACCCTGGTCGGCCAGGAAATTCTTCGCGGCCGGGTCCTTGCCGAAAAGGTGACCGACGACGACTGGCTCCACTTCATGGTCGCGCTGCTGTGTCACGACATCGGCTATCTGCGCGGCATCTGTCCAGGCGACACCGAGAGCTGCTTCGTGATCAACGATAGCGGCGACACGGTCACCCCGCCACGCGGTGCCTCGGATGCGTTCCTCACGCCGCATCATGTCGAACGCAGCAAGATCTTCGTCAAACATCGCTGTGCCCTGAGCGACCACCTGGATGCCGATCGCATCGCCCGGGCGATCGAGCTGACCCGTTTTCCGTATCCGGAAGACGACGATCACGCCGAGACCGACACCGAGGCCGGCCTGCTGCGCGCCGCCGACCTGATCGGCCAGCTGGCCGATCCGTTCTATCCGCGCAAGCTCAACGCCTTGTTTCACGAGTTCGTGGAGACCGGCGTCGCCGAAAAGCTCGATTTCAAGTCGCCTGAGGATCTGGCCGAGCGCTATCCACGCTTCTTCTGGGGCATGGTCGAGCCCTACATCCGCCCGGCCCTGCAGCACCTTGGTCGCACGGTCGAGGGCAAACAGTGGGTCGCCAACCTCTACGCGCACGTGTTCGTCGAGGAGCATGTGCGGTCGCGTCCCGGGCCCCAGCGCGGCGCGGCCTCGCCCTCGCGTAGCACGCACGGCAAGGTGCCGCTGACCAGCATCGCCGGCAGCGCGACGCAAGAGCCGGCGGGCCAGACCTAACCGGCGCGCTCTCGACCGACCACGCGAGTCGGCTAGCGAAACAGGTTACCGAAGTTGGCAGATCGCCTTTCGACATGATGCGGGCTGGGCAGGCCTGCTCGAGACATCGCGCCCATCCAAGACGCCGCCGCTGCTGGCGATCATTGACGCATCGGCGGCGGCTCGCCAAGTAGAAGTCGAGGTGGCATGACGCGAGCAGACGATCTGGCGATTCCCGAGCGTAGCGAGCCGGCGGCGAGCCCGCCTGCGGCGCCCGACGAACGGCCGACATCCGGGCGCAGGCAGCGAAGCAGCGGTGCCGCGACGCCGCTTGCCGGCGCAGCGCTCCTGCACCAGCAGGCGGCGACCCTGCCCCATGCGCCCGGCGTCTATCGCATGCTGGATGCCAAGGGCGAGGTGCTCTACGTCGGCAAGGCCAAGTCGCTGCGCAAGCGCGTCGCCGGCCTACGCCAAGCCCAGCGGCTCTCGATCCGCACCTGCAGCGCATGGTGGCGCTGACCCGCGCGCTCGAGGTGGTCACCACGCATACGCGACGTCGAGGCGCTGCTGCTGGAATGCAACCTGATCAAGCGCCTCAAGCCGCGTTACAACATCCTCCTGCGCGACGACAAGTCGTTTCCCTATATCCTATGTCGCGCCGACCACGAAGTGGCCGCAGATCGCCGGCACCGCGGCGCGCGAGCGCAAGGATGCGAATATTTCGGCCCCTTCGCCTCCGCCGGCGCGGTCAATGCGACGCTGGCGCCCTGCTGCGCGCGTTCCCGTTCCGCTCATGCCCCGATCCGCATCTTCGAAAACCGCACGCGGCCCTGCCTGCAATATCAGATCAAGCGCTGCACCGCGCCCTGCGTCGGCCGGATCGGGCGTGAGGACTACGCTGCCGCTGGTCGACGAGGCCCGCGCCTTCCTCAAGGCCGAAGCCGGGCGATCCAGGCCCGGCTCGCGGCGCAGATGCAGGACGCCACCGACGCGCTCGACTTCGAGCCGGCCGCCGTCTATCGCGACCGCATCAAGGCGCTGACCCGCATCCAGAACCGCCAGGGCATCAACCTCGACGGCATCGGCGACGCCGACGTACTGGCGCTGGCGCGGCGCGGCCAGACCTGCATCCAGGTGTTCTTCTTGCGTGCGGACAGAACTACGGCAACCGAGCCTATTTTCCGTGCCATGCCCGGACAGTCGGACGCCGACGTGCTGGAAGCGTTCCTCGGCCAGTTCTACGAGCGACCCGCCGCGCCCGACCTGATGCTGTCGAGCCAGCATGCCGCGACGCGGCGCTGGTGGCCGATGCGCTGCGCTGCGCGCGGACGCAGGTCACGCTGACGGTGCCCGCGCGCGGCAACCGGCGCCCGCTGTCGATCACGCGCCGAGCCAACGCGGCGACGCGCTGGCCCGCCGGCTCGCGGAAAACGCTTCGCAGGCGCAAGCTGCTCGAAGGCGTCGCCGAGTCGGCCTGGAGTGCGCCGGACCCCGGCGCGATCGAGGTCTACGACAACAGCCACATCGGGGGCACCATGCGCTCGGCGCGATGATCGTCGCCGGGCCCGAAGGGTTCTAACAAAGCCGGCTACCGCACTTTCACCATCAAGGCGAGGAGCCTGGCGCCGGGCGACGACTACGCCATGATGCGCGAAGTGCTGACACGCCGGTTCACGCGCCTGCAGCGCGAAAATGCCGAGGACGCAGAGTGGTGACTGGCCGGATCTGGTGGTGATCGACGGCGGCGCGGGGCAGCTCTCGGCCGCGTGGAAACCCTGGGCTCGTGCGGCGTCGGCGCGTGCCGATCGCTGGCCATGGCCAAGGGCCACGAGCGTGACGCCGGCCGCGAACCCTTGCACCTGCCGGCCGCGCGCCTTCACCCTGGACCCGCGCCACCCTGTTCTCTACTTTCTGCAGCGTCTGCGGGACGAAGCCCACCGTTTCGTGATCGCCAGCCACCGGGCCAAGCGTGGCGAGCAGGTCGGACGCGCGGCGCTCGATCGGGTGCCGGGTGTCGGCGCGAAGCGCAAGCGGGGCGCTGCTGGGGCATTTCGGTTCGGTGCGCGCGATCGAGACGGCGGGGCTGCTTGACCTGGAGCGCGTGCCTGGGATCAGCAAGGCGGTTGCCAAAGCCGTTTATGAACTCTTTTCAGTGACAGACATCGAGGATACGGGCCTCATGCTGACCAATCGCCCAACCTTTTGACCGGCGCGCGAAATCATCGGATTCCGGCGCTGATCGGCGCGTTCTACATCCCGGGCGATTTCGGCAAGTGGGCCACCTGCGCGATTTTCACGCTCGCCGCGATCACCGACTATTTTGACGGCTACCTGGCCCGCAGCCTGTCGATGCATTCGTCACTCGGCCGCATGCTCGACCCGATCGCCGACAAGCTGCTGGTCGGTGCCGCGATCTTGATGCTGGTCCATTTCGACCGGACACCGATCCTGCCGGCGCTGGTCATCCTGTGCCGCGAGATCCTGGTCTCGGGACTGCGCCAGTTCCTGGCGGAGGTGCGGGTCGGCCTGCCGGTCTCGCGCCTCGCCAAATGGAAGACCGGGGTGCAGATGACCGCGATCGGCTTCCTCCTGGCCGGCTCTGCCGCGCCCTGGTGGCTGTTCGCCGACGATGTCGGCTGGTACGGGCTGTGGCTCGCGGCGGGTTTGACCTTGGTGACCGGGCTCGACTATCTGGTCCTCGGGCTGCGCCATTCGAGCGCGTCGGCAGGGTCATCCACGCCGTCATCCGTGCCGTCGTCCGCAAAGAGCAAGCCGGGCGCCAGGCCCGCTGCGGCTCCCTGAACCGTGGAAGCGTGCCCGAGGGAAGCGCTGTCATGAAGATTCTGTACTTTGCCTGGCTGCGCACCAAGATCGGTACCGCGAGCGAAGACGTCTCGCCACCGGCCGAGGTGACGACGGTCGCCGCGCTGATGGATTGGATCGCGAGCCGGCATCCCGGCTTCGCCGAGGCGATGACCTCACCCGGCGTGATCCGCGCCGCGGTCAATCAGGACTATGCTCAGCCGGAGGATGCGATCCGGCCGGGCGACGAGGTCGCCCTCTTCCCGCCGGTCACCGGCGGCTGAGCGATGGTCGCGCCGATGATCCGCGTCCAGCAAGCACCGTTCGACGTCGGCGCCGAACTCGCCGCGCTGAGCGCCGGCGACACCGGCATCGGCGCGCGTCGCGAGCTTTGTCGGCCTGGTGCGCGATCACGCCGACGGCGGGCGGTTGGCGCCATGACCCTGGAGCACTATCCCGGCATGACCGAGAAGCAGCTCGCCGAGATCGAAGCGGAGGCGCATGCGCGCTGGCCGCTACAGGCGAGCCGATCATCCACCGCTATGGCCGCCTGGAGCCGGGCGAGCCGATCGTCCTGGTCGCCACCGCGTCGACCCACCGCGCAGGCGGCCCTCGAATCCTGCGCTTTCCTGATCGACTGGCTGAAGACCAAGGCGCCGTTCTGGAAGCTCGAGGAGACGCCGGAGGCGCACCCCGCTGGGTCGAGGCGCGCGACAGCGACGACGCCGCCGCCGCCCGCTGGCAACGCTGAGCGAAGGGT
>CAVSVZ010000023.1:0-106793 GCA_963731495.1 uncultured Alphaproteobacteria bacterium | reverse complement strand
AATTTCCGAATAAGATAACCTTTTCTTACCGCAAACAACTGCTTCTTTGCCCGGATAATGTATTACACCATTTTTCAATACATCAGTTAACAAAGACATATCAGGCGGCGTTACTTTGTGCTTTAATTCTTTCAATCATGCTGACCATATTATTTATGGTACCTAAATTTTCCATAGTCATCTCATCTTCAGATAACTTTATATCAAATTTAGTTTCAATAAAGCAGATTAAATCCAGAACATCCAGGGAAGATAAAAATCCACCCTCAAACAAATTTGTAGAAGGATCAATAGATTTATTGCCTGTAATCTCTGATATATAATTTTCGAGCTCTGTTAATAATATCATTTTGCTATGCCCTTTCCGACATGATTATTAAATAATTAATTTCTTCAATCATAAATGTTTTATAAATATTATTTTTTACAGAACTATAGAGTGTTTTTATTAATTAAGATATTGGATTTGCTTTAATTTAATTTTTCAGATAATTTATAAATTACTAGAGTTGACAGCTTATTTTTGTTAAACTGTTGAACCTCTACGAGGTTCTTAAATTTCTAATGGTATTTTTTGTTACATATATTAAATCCATACGGGATTTTCGTTTAGAATTCCTTTTGGAACCTACCAATCGCAGCCAGGAAAGACGTTCACTGAAAATGAAATTCAAAAATAGTTAACGTATAAAATTATCCCTCGACCCTGCCCTGCCGGTAGGCAAGTCCGCCCGGGATGACATTTTAATTACATTTGTCATGGTTAAAGTAAGCGAACCATCGATTATATTATTTAAATTAGAACACTATTGAATTTCTTTTTAGGTGCGGATTTGCAACTTTGGATTTCCCTGATATTAAACGTTAATCGTTTATTCACCAACTGCCCTCTTCATGGAAAATTCACTTTTGCTTTCATTACCGTCGGAAGATAGGATCATAAGGTGTTCTCTGCGATGCGCGCGGTCTGGCCTGAACCCAAGCCGATGTCGGTGCGGATCTCGGCGACCGACTGGGTGGCGGACGGCGTGTCGGGCGAGGACTCGGTGGCGATCGCCAAAGCGTTCCAGGCCGCCGGCGCCGACGTGATCGACGTCTCGGCCGGCCAGACCAGCACGAGGGCCCAGCCGATCTACGGTCGCATGTTTCAGACGCCGTTTGCCGATCGGATCCGCAACGAGGCGAAGATTGCCACGATGGCGGTCGGCAACATCTTCGAGCCCGACCACGTCAACAGCATCATCGCGGCCGGGCGCGCCGACATCTGCTGCCTTGCCCGACCCCATCTCGCCGACCCCTACTGGAGCCTGCATGCGGCCGCCCGGCTGGGCTACGACCAGATCGCCTGGCCGCCGCAGTATCTTGCAGGCCGTGACCAGCTGCTGCGCAACCTGCAGCGCGGCCAGGATCTGGCGATCGCGGTATGAGCGGCGACGCGAAGGTGCTTTCCGGCAGGCATGCCGTGGTGACCGGCGGCGGCCGGGGCATCGGCGCGGCCATCGCGAGCGCGCTCGCCGAAGCCGGCGCCAAGCTCACGCTGATGGGCCGCACGCTTGCCCCCTTGCAGGAGAGGGCCTCGGCGCTGCCTGGGGCGCAGGCGATCGCCTGCGACGTCACCGACGAGGCAGCCGTCGCCAGGGCGTTCGCCGAGGCCACCGCGACCCTCGGGCCGGTCGCGATCCTGATCAACAACGCGGGCGCCGCGGCATCGGCGCCCTTTGCGCGCACCTCGCTCGAGCTGTTCCGGCAGATGCTGGACGTCAATCTGGTGAGCACGTTTCTGTGCAGCCGCGCCGCGCTGCCAGGCATGCTGGAGGCCGGCTTCGGTCGCATCGTCAATGTCGCGAGCGTCGCCGGCCTCAAGGGCGCGCCCTACATCGCCGCCTACTGCGCCGCCAAGCATGGCGTGGTCGGCCTGACCCGCGCGCTGGCGATGGAGACCGCGCGCAAGGGCATCACGGTCAACGCGGTCTGCCCGAGCTATACCGATACCGACATGGCGCAGAGCGCGATCGCGAACATCATCGAGAAGACCGGCCGCAGCGCCGCCGAAGCCGAGGCCGCGCTGGTCCAGAAGAACCCGCAGGGACGGCTGATCCGACCGGACGAGGTGGCGTCTACCGTGCTCTGGCTGTGCGCGCCGGGCGCCGAGGCGATCACCGGCCAGGCGATCGCGATCGCCGGCGGAGAGGTGACCTGATGGCGCTGGCCCGCGACCTGGAACGCCCTGAGCCACGGCCCGCAGCCCGAGCCGGACAGTAAGCGGCGGCTGCGGCTGTGGCTTCGCCTGTACGCCGCGACCAGCGTGATCGAGCGCGAGATGCGGCGCTTCCTGCGCGCCCGCTTCGCTACCACGCTGCCGCGCTTCGACCTGATGGCGGCGCTCGAGCATGCGCCGGATGAGCTGAGCATGGGCGATCTGTCGCGCCGCCTGATGGTGACCGGCGGCAATGTCACCGCGATCGTCGACAGCCTCGAGCGCGACGGCCTGGTCGCGCGCCGCTCGCCCGCCTCGGATCGGCGCACCAGCTATGTCGCCCTGACCGAGCGCGGCCGTGCCGCCTTCGCCGCCATGGCGCGCGAGCACGAGCAATGGATAGGCCGCTTGCTCGCAGACATGCCGGATGACGAGATCGACCAGCTGGTCGAGGCTTTGGCGGATCTCAAGCACGGCGCCGAGGCCGCAGCGGAGCGCGTGCGATGATCGGCGCCGCGTTCCGGCCACGGCATTTTTTGTGGGAGATGCGCGGCAGCGTTGCCGTCGTGACGCTGAATCGTCCGGAAAAAAAGAACCCGCTGACCTTCGAGTCTTATGCCGAGCTGCGCGATACGTTTCGTGACCTGACGGCGTGCGACGACGTCAAGGCGGTGGTGCTGACCGGCGCCGGCGGTAATTTCTGCTCGGGCGGCGACGTGCTGGAGATCATCGCCCCCCTGACCGAGCGCGACATGAAGGGCCTGCTCGCGTTCACGCGCATGACCGGCGACCTGATCAAGGCGATCCGCGCCTGTCCGCAGCCGGTCGTGGCGGCGATCGACGGCGTCTGCGTCGGCGCGGGAGCCTGCCTTGCCATGGCCTCGGATCTTCGCCTGGCCACCCGGGATGCCAAGACCGCCTTCCTGTTCGTACGGGTCGGGCTCGCCGGCTGCGACATGGGCGCCTGCGCGCTGCTGCCGCGACTGATCGGCCAGGGCCGGGCGGCGGAGCTGCTGCTCACCGGCCGCGCCATGAGCGCCGAGGAGGGCCAGGCCTGGGGCTTCTACAACCGCCTGCTGCCGCGCGAGCGCCTGCTCGACGAGGCGACAGGTCTCGCCGCAGAGCTGGCCGCGGGGCCGACCTTCGCCCACATGATGACCAAGACGATGCTCCATCAGGAATGGGACATGAGCATCGAGGCGGCGATCGAGGCCGAAGCGCAGGCGCAGGCGATCTGCATGCAGACCGAGGACTTTCGGCGCGCCTACCGCGCCTTCGTCGCGAGGCACAAGCCGGCGTTCGAAGGCAACTGAGGCCATGCCCGATCGCAGTTTTTTGACCTGGCCCTTCTTCGAGCAGCGCCATCGCGCGTTCGCCTCGGATGTCGAGCATCTGGCAGAGACCCTGGTCGACCTCGCCGATACCGACGTCGATGCCACCTGCCGGATGCTGGTCGCGCGTCTGGCCGAGGCCGGCCTGCTGCGGCACACCGTGCCCGCGGCCTATGGCGGCGCCAGCGAGCGGCTCGACGTGCGCACGCTTTGCCTCGCGCGCGAGACCCTGGCGCGTTTCGAGGGGCTGGCCGACTTCGCCTTTGCGATGCAGGGCCTGGGCTCGGGCGCGATCAGCCTGTTCGGCAGCGAAGAGCAGAAGAGCACCTTCCTCCCCGATGTCGCGCAAGGGCGCAGGATCGCGGCCTTCGCCCTGTCCGAGCAGGCGGCGGGCTCCGACGTCGCGGCGATCGCCACAAGGGCCGAGCCCGACGGCGCCGGCTTCGTGCTGAACGGCGCCAAGGCCTGGATCTCGAATGGCGGTATCGCCGACTTCTACATCGTGTTCGCGCGCACCGGCGAGGGGCCTGGCGCCAAGGGGCTGTCCGCCTTCATCGTCGATAGCGACACGCCGGGCCTCACCGTCGCCGAGCGGATCGCGCTGATCGCGCCGCATCCGCTTGCGACCCTGCGCTTTGAGGACTGCCGTGTGTCGCGGGAGCGGTTGATCGGCGCGCCGGGCCAGGGTTTTGCGATCGCCATGGCGACGCTCGACGTCTTCCGGCCGACGGTCGGCGCCGCAGCGCTCGGCTTTGCCCGCCGGGCGCTCGACGAGACCCTGGCGCGCGCCAGCAGCAGGCAGCTGTTCGGCGGTGCGCTCGCCGAGCTGCAGATGGTCCAGGCCAAGCTCGCCGACATGGCGCTGGCGATCGATGCCGCAGCCCTCCTGGTCTATCGCGCGGCCTGGGCCAAGGATGCCGGCGCCGAGCGGATCACGCGCGAGGCGGCGATGGCCAAGCTGCATGCGACCGAGGCGGCGCAGGCGGTGGTCGACGACGCGGTGCAGCTGCATGGCGGGCTCGGTGTCGTCGCCGGCCACCCGGTCGAGCGGCTCTATCGTGAGGTGCGGGCGCTGCGCATCTACGAGGGCGCATCGGAAATCCAGAAGATCGTGATCGCGCGCCAGATCCTGGCGGCACACGCCAAAGAGCGGGCGCAAGCCTCGCCCACCAAGGGAGACGCGCTGAGAGGGGGAGCATGTCGGGCGACGTAAAGGAGCGGACGATGTCAGGCTACACTGCCCACCTCGACAGCTTCGCGCGCGACCACCTGCCGCCGCGCGCGCTTTGGCCGGACCTGCGCTTCGATCTGCCGGAGCTGCAGTATCCGGCGCGTCTGAACTGCGCGGCCGAGCTGCTCGATCGCGCGATCGAACGCGGCTTTGGCGACAAGGTCGCGTTCTACAGCCCGAACCAGCGCTGGACCTATCGCGAGCTGCTGGCCCACGCCAACCGCATCGCCCACGTGCTGCAGGGCGACTTCGGCCTGGTGCCCGGCAACCGCGTGCTGCTGCGCGCGGCCAACAATCCGATGCTGGTCGCCTGCTGGTTTGCCGTGCTCAAGGCCGGCGGCATCGCGGTCACCACCATGCCCCTGCTGCGCACGCGCGAGCTCGCGACCATCATCGACAAGGCGCAGATCGGGCTGGCGCTGTGCGACGAGCGGCTGGTCGAGGAGCTCGAGCGGGCGCGCGCGCAGGCGCCGGTCTGCGAGCGCATCTGCACCTTCGAGGGCTCGGGCCTGTCCGGCGCCAAAGCCGAGCTCGAACGACGGATGGCCGCCGCCGCGCCCGCGTTCGAGAACGTCGCGACCGCAGCCGACGATGTCGCCCTGATCGCGTTCACCTCGGGCACCACCGGCAAGCCCAAGGGGACGATGCACTTTCACCGCGACATGCTGGCGATCTGCGACTGCTTTCCGCGCTCGACCCTGAAGCCCACGGCCGACGATATTTTCATCGGCAGCCCGCCGATCGGCTTCACCTTCGGGCTCGGCGGCTCGGTCACCTTCCCGATGCGCGTCGGCGCGTCTGCCGTGCTGCTCGAGGCAGCACCCCCGGATCAGCTCATGCAGGCGATCGAGCAGTTTCGGGCGAGCGTCTGCTTCACCTCGCCGACCGCCTACCGGATGATGCAGGGCAAGGTCGGATCGTTCGACCTCGCGAGCCTTACCAAGTGCGTCTCGGCCGGCGAGACGCTGCCGCTTGCGACCTTCGAAGCCTGGCAGCAGGCGACCGGGCTCAAGATCATCGATGGCATCGGCGCCACCGAGATGCTGCACATCTTCATCTCGGCCGCGGGCGAGGCGATCCGCCCGGGTGCGACCGGCCGGCCGATTCCGGGCTATCAGGCCAGGGTTGTCGACGACGCGATGCGGCCCCTGCCGCCCGGCGAGACCGGCAAGCTCGCGGTGCGCGGGCCGACCGGCTGCCGCTATCTCGCCGACGAGCGCCAGCGCGACTATGTGCGCGATGGCTGGAACCTGACCGGCGACGCCTACCAGGTCGACGAGGACGGCTACTTCCACTACCAGGCGCGCGCCGACGACATGATCATCTCGGCCGGCTACAACATCGCCGGGCCCGAGGTCGAGGACGCGCTGCTCGAGCACGAGGCGGTCGCCGAGTGCGCGGTGGTCGGCGTGCCCGACCCGGTGCGCGGCCAGATCGTCAAGGCGTTCGTCGTGCCGCGCCAGGGCATTCCGGCCTCCGACCGCCTGCGCGAAGACCTGCAGGGCTTCGTCAAGCAGCGCATCGCCGCCTACAAATATCCGCGCGCGCTCGAGTTCGTCGACGCCCTGCCGCGCACCGAGACCGGCAAGGTCCAGCGCTTCCGGTTGCGCCAGCGCGAAGCCTGCGCGCCTGACACCGCGGCCTGAGCGGCATGCGGGTCCTGCAGCCACCGAGCTGGCCGCGCCCGCGCGGCTACGCCAACGGCATTGCGGCAAGCGGCACGATGGTGTTCGTCGCCGGCCAGATCGGCTGGGACGAGCGCCAGGTGATCGTGTCCGACGAACTCGCGTCGCAGCTCGGCCAGGCGCTCGACAACACGCTGGCCGTGCTGCGCGAGGCGGGTGCTGGCCCCGAGCACGTGGTGCGCATGACCTGGTATCTCACCGACAAGCGCGACTATCTCGCCCGGGCGCGCGAGCTGGGCGAGGTCTACCGCGCCCGCATGGGCCGGCGCTACCCAGTGATGGCCGTGGTCGAGGTCAAGGCGCTGATCGAGGATCGCGCCATGATCGAGATCGAGACGACGGCGGTCGTGCCGAACCAGACACTCGAACGGGCGTGAGGCGGGCACCTTGCAGGCAGCAACGCCAAGAAAAGCACCGGCATGAGAAGCATCGGAACACGCTCGCCGTCATCCAGCCTTGCCGTGCCCGACGCGATGCACATCCATCACATCACACCGCGTCCTGCGACAACCTGGCCCTCAATCGCGGCGCTGCGAAATCGAGAAAGGCGCGCAGCTTCAGCGGCAAACGCCCCTGACCCGCATAGACCAGACTGACCGGCCAGGGCGTCGGCTCGAACGCCTCGAGCGCAAGGGTCGAGCGTGCCGGCACGGATCGCGTGGGCGATCTGGTAGGAGAGAACGCGCGTGACCCCGACGCCCGCGATGGCGGCGTCGATGGCGGCCTCGGCGGTGTTGACGATCAGGCGCGAATGGATCGGCACGGCGACGTCGGACCTGCCCCTCGTGAAGGTCCAGGCGCGCGGCGACATCGAGCCCCTGGAAGGTGATGCAATCGTGGCGCGCCGAGCTCCTCCGGACCGCTCGGCATGCCGCGCTCGGCGAAGTAGGCGGGACTGCCGCAGACCACGCGGCGGATCGAGCCGACCCGGGTTGCGACCAGGCCGCTGTCGGGCAGCTCGCCGATCCGGATGGCGAGGTCGATGTGGTCCTCCAGAAGGTTCGCGACGCGGTCGGCCAGCACGATCCGGACATCGATCTCCGGGTAGGCTGCCAGGAACGCGACCACGATCGGCAGGACGTGCACACGGCCGAACACGATCGGCGCGGTGATGGTCAGGTCGCCTCTGGGCGCGCTGTACTCGCCCGATGCGCTGCGCTCGGCCTCCTCCACGTCCTCGAGGATGCGCTTGCAGGCCTCGACGTAGGAGCGGCCCGGCATCGGTCAGCGTGATCCGCCGGCTCGAACGGTTGAGCAGCCGGGTCCTGAGGTGCGTCTCGAGATCCGAGACCTTGCGGCTGACCGTGGCGAGCGGGGTGCCGAGCCGGCGGGCGGCTGCGGAAAGACTGCCCGCTTCGACCACGGCCAGCAGGATCGACATCGCCTCGAGCCGGTCCATCACTTGTTTCCATCATTTGGAAGAGTTGTTCCCAGAAATGGCGCCTTCTTTGATTCTTTGAAAGGGTTACCTTCGCGGGTGTTCACCCATTGCCGCCATCCCAGAGGAGAGACCCATGTCGCGTATCCCGACACCGGCCACGATCGACGCCGCGCCCGCGGCCTCGCAGCCGCTGCTGGCAACGGTCAAGAAGCAGCTCGGTGTGGTGCCGAACATGTTCCGCCTGGTCGCCAACAGCCCCGCCGCGCTCGAAGGCTACCTCGGCCTGTCGGCTGCGCTCGAACAAGGGCGCCCTGCCGGCGGCCACGCGCGAGCGGATCGCGCTCGCCGTCGCCGAGATCAACGGCTGCAACTACTGCCTGTCGGCGCACACCTATCTCGGCAAGCACCTGGCCAAGCTCGACGAGGCCGAGATCAGCGCCAACCGCAACGGCGCCTCGACCGACCCGAAGGCCGACGCTGCGGTTCGCTTTGCCGCCAAGGTCGCGCGCGCACGCGGCCACGTCGGCGACGACGATGTTGCGTGCCGTGAAAGCCGAGGGGTACGACGATGCCCAGGTGATCGAGATCGTGCTCCACGTCGCGCTCAATACCTGGACCAACTACATCAATGTGGTCGCCGGGACCGAGATCGACTTTCCGCTCGTCGCCGCGCGCAAGGCGGCGTGACCCGGGCAATTCAGGCACCACGCGAGCGGGCTTGTCGTCGCGCGGGCGGCGTCAAGCCTCAAGGACCACAACCATGAGCACCGAGAGCCGTCCGCCGCTGCCGCCGTTCACCGCCGAAACCGCCGCGCAGAAGGCGCGCATGGCCGAGGACGCCTGGAACACGCGCGATCCGGCGCGCGTCGCGCTCGCCTATCACGACCGACAGCCGCTGGCGCAACCGCGCCGAGTTCTTGCAGGGTCGCGAGGCCATCGAGGCGTTCCTGACGCGCAAATGGGCGCGCGAGCTCGACTACCGGCTGATCAAGGAAGTCTGGGCGTTTCGCGAGAACCGCATCGCCGTGCGCTTTGCCTATGAGTGGCACGACGACAGCGGCAACTGGTTCCGCAGCTACGGCAACGAGAACTGGGAGTTCGACCAGCACGGCCTGATGCGCCTGCGCATCGCCAGCATCAACGACCTGCCGATCAAGGAGGGCGAGCGCAAGTATCACTGGCCGCTCGGCCGCCGACCCGACGATCATCCGTCGCTGAGCGAGCTCGGCCTCTAGGGGAGGCAGTCGTGGACGCAACAAGCTACCCGAGCGACGTCGCCTTCACGCCGTCGGTCAAGGCGGTCCAGGCTCGCAAGGGCTCCCGCAGCTCCTACGCGCGCATGGAGGAACGGGGCTCCTGGCAGACCCGGATCACGCCCGATCTCGCCCGGTTCATCGAGGCGCAGACCAGCATCTTTTTGGCCACCGCGAGCAAGGAGGGCCAGCCCTATATCCAGCATCGCGGCGGCCCGCCCGGTTTTCTGCGGGTGCTCGACGACCAGACCATCGGCTTCGCCGATTTCGCCGGCAACCGGCAATACATCACGCAGGGCAATCTCGCCGACAATCCCAAGGCGTACCTTTTCCTGATCGACTATGCGCACCGGCGCCGCATCAAGCTGTGGGGGCGCGCGCGCATGATCGAAGGCGACGCCAAGCTGGCGGCAGAGCTGATGCCGGAAGGCTACAAAGCACGCGTCGAACAGGCGATTGTGTTCACGCTTGCGGCCTGGGATGCCAATTGTCCGCAGCACATCCCGCAGCGGTTCGAGGCCGCGGACGTCGCCGCCGCGCTCGCCGAGCGCGACCAGCGCATCGCCATGCTGGAGGCTGAGATCGATCGCCTGCGAGGGGCCGACGCCGGAACGTCGTGCTGACGCCGGGCGAATGCTCGAAGCCGTTTCGCGCTGGGGGCCGAGCTACCCCATCGCGGCCGTCCTCGTGTCGCGATGCTTCCGGCTATCGAGGTAGAGCGTCGTCAGCGCGATGCCAATGCAGGCCCCGTTGTAGAGCACGCCGCCCAGCACCATGAGCTCACCGGGGATCGGTCCGACGGCCGCTCGTTGCATCAGCTCATGGAAGCTCGCGACCGGCGTCGGATGGATGATGATCTTGCCGAAGTAGGCGATCGTTTGGATCAGCAGGATCCATATATAGTTGTTGCGGAGCCGTCGGCCGACGGCGCGAAGCAAGGTGATGTGGTAGTGCGGCTCGCGGTAGTCGCGCGCCAGGATGTGTGCCCAGCCCCCCTCCAGATGCAGATCACCGTCGTCCAGCAAGGGGGCGTAGAGATGCCGTTCCATCCAGCGGGCCCGCGCGCGCCAGACATTGAAGTAACGGTATCGGCGTGATTCCAGCATCAGAAAGAACAGGATCAGGAAGCCCACCAGTACCAGCGGCAGGGGCGATGCGCTCGTGCTGGAGAAGGTGATCGACAGCGCGACGCCCAGGGTGACCACGGACCAGTTGGTCGTGTTGTCCAGGCGGGTTCGCCAGATGGTGCTGCGATAGACCTCGCCGCGGTAGAGATGCGCGACCGCGCCGAACTCGGCCGGCGTGAACTTCCTGGCCGGGTCCGCAGGCTGTTCCATGGCCGTATCCAAGATCGTCCCTCCCGATCAAATCACTGTACATAGGACAGTATGGGTGTGCCGATCGAAAGCGACACGGTGAGCGGAGATATGCCGTGCGGTGCCCGATCAGCGCGAAGCAGCCGCTCAGGCCGGTGCGGAGGAGAGCAAAAGGGCCGAGAGCGCCAGATAGATCGTCGCGCTGATCAGGGCGGCGCGCGCTCGCTGCTTGCCGGACCCGATCGCGGGATGCTGTAGTTTCAGCTGGCCGCCCCGGCCACCCGCCGCTGGATGCCAGTCGTGACGTGCTGCCGGGACAAGGCAGGGCGACAGCACCAGCGGGTGAGCGCAGCGCTCTCGCCGGAGGGCCCTACTGCCGACGCAGATCGGTGACCTCGGCGGCCGCATGCAGGTCGGCGCGCGGCTGCACGTAAGGCAGCGGCAGGTTCTCCAGCCGTCGGCATCGCTCGGCGGCACAGGCTGCGAGGGCGGCGAGCCGTTGCGCCAGCGTGGCGACCAGGTCCGCATCGGCCTCGTCGATCAGGTTGTCGAGCTGCGACGGATCGGCTTGCAGATCGTACAGCTCGCGCTCGCCATTGCCATACTCGACATAGGCCAGGTCCGCCGTGCGCAGGCCATGGAGCACGCCGAACCGGTCGAGCTCCTCGGGCGTCAGCCTGGTGTAGGCGGCCTGTCTGATCGACTGCTCCTCGAGCCTGCGCCGCTCGATCAGAAAGGCCTCGCGCCACGGGCTTTGCGGGTTCTGCAGCAGCGGCAGGAACGAGCGGCCGTCGACGAAGTCGGGAATCGCGACCGCCGCGATCTCGGCAAGCGTGGGTGCGAGGTCGATATTGCCGACCAGCGCGTCGATCCGGGCACCGGCCGGCACGCCTGGGCCGCGCATCACCATGGGCACACGGATATCCTCTTCATAGGCGGTGTTCTTGCCGGCGATCAGCCGGTGCTCGCCCATGTGAAAGCCATTGTCCGAACTGTAGATGAGGTAGGTGTCGTCCAGCTGGCCGACGTCGCGCAGGGTCACGACGACACTCTCGACCATGTCGTCGATCGCCTGCAGCGACGCGATCCGCCGTCGATACTCGTATTCGAGGTGGGCGATCTGCTTGTCGCTGAGCGGCGGCAGCTGGCGCATGAAGGCCGGCTTGTCGCTGACGTCGGCCTCGTCGAAGGCGGGCGGCCGCGGCAGCTCGGCGTGCGCGAACATGCCCTCGTGGCGTGGCGCTGCGACCGAGGGGCTGTGCGGGTTGTAGGGCAGCACATAGAGGAAGAAGGGCTGCCCGGCGGCCGCCGCCCGACGGATCGTCTGGACCGCCTTGCGGGTCAGCACGTCGTTCAGGTAGTCCTCCGGGCGCGAGCCATATTCGACGACCTGGCCGTTCTCGTTGAGCGCGTAGTTGTAGCTCGGATGGGCATTGCCGCCGACATACCAGTCGTCCCAGCCGGGTGGCACGTCGTCCTGCTCGGGCACATAGCGGTTCAGATACTTGCCGATCATCGCCGTGCGATAGCCCTCGGCCTGCAGCCAGGTCGCCAGCGTCGACTGCTCGAGGCCGAGCGCGTGAAAGGTCTCGTAGCCGCCCCAGGGCGGCTCGTTGCCGACGATGTTGGTGTTGTGGGCATACTGACCGCGCAGGATCGAGGCGCGCGATGGACAGCACCACGAGTAGCTGATGAAGTAGTTCGCAAAGGTGGTGCCCTGGTCCTCGATCAGGGCTTTGGTCTTGGGCATGAAATCATGCGCCGCAACGTCCTCGTCGTCGGTCATGATCACGACGATGTTGGGCTTGGCCGGGTGGGCGCCCTTCTGGGCAACGGCATCGGCGGGCATCGCGCCCAGCCACAGCAGGGTCCAGACAACAGCGAAGGACCGGCCGATTTGCGCACATTTGTAGAGCAAAGACATCTGGCGCTCCGTGCTGATGCAATTCTTTGATCATTGAATTGACCGATAGGGCGCGCGCATGTTGATTTCAATCAATCACGAAGGGCAGCCAAGCGCAATCGGTCGCGGCCTGTGTCTTTTGTGCGATGGTCGAGACGCCGCCGCGGGAGCCGCGGCGGCGCTCAGATCAGATCGAGGATGTCGACGAACAGCACGCGCAGGCAGAACAGCAGCGCGATGCAGCCGAACAGGGTGCGCACCAGGTCGCGATCGCCGTCCGGCGTCCGGTAGGTCAGCCCGTGATACGCGATGGCGCCCGTGACCAGGACGAAGATCCAGTTGACCAGGGATTCCAAAGGAAGAGATCCAGGGTCAGTAGCACGGCGGGAAGTAGCAGGACTGGTACCAGGGGGCGAGCTCGGCCACGGTCGCAGCGCCGGTCAGGAGCGTGCCCAAGATCACCGCGATCCACAGGCAATAGCGCAGGCCACGGTTGTACATGTCCATGGTCAGCGGCCGGGGCATGACGCCGTAGCGGATCGGGTCCAGCCGGTCCGCTTCGGCGTCCGCGATCACCTTGCGGGCGAGGTGGCGGACCCAGACCGGCACCTGGCTCTTGAACATATACGGCAGGTAGTGGCGCTCGAGCTGGGCGTCCCCGATCTCGCCGCCATGCCACTTGCGCCAGGCGATCCGGAACATCTCGAACTCGGTGATTTCCAGCAGCGCAGCCGCCTCGAGGACGTCGGCGACATCGTCCGACATCTTCTTCTCGTCGAAGAACAATCGCCGTTTGCGCATGGCTGCCGCGGACACCATAGCGGGGCGATGCGCTCCTCGCCAAGGCCGGAACGGTCAATCCTGCGCGACCAATCACTCCTGCGCGAGAAGCGCCTCCAACTCGCGCCACTCGCGCGGGCTCATGCCGCTATCCGCCTGCTCGACGGTCTCGCCGCGCAGCCGCCGGCGCACCACCGCAAGCGCCTTGGCGGAAAGCTCGGCGCCCTCCAGCCGGTAGTCGACGAAGGCGTCATAGGTCAGCGGCACCCAGCGCCGAAGAATGTCGAGGATCACCTCGGCATAGGCGCGGATCTCGTACTGGGCATGCGGATCGGCGCGTAACGCCGAAAAGTGCAGGAGGTTGTGCAGATCGATCTTCCAATACCACTGCGTGTAGGTGTTGAGCGGCAGCGCGATGCGCGCAAGCTCGCGCGCGAGGCCGGTACGGTCGGGGTCGAGCGGCTCGCCGTCGTCGCCTTCGTTCAACAGCGCGACATAGCGCGCATAGGCTTCCCGGGCATTGGTCTCGAGCGCGTCGAGGGCCGCGGCGGCCTCCGGCCCTTGCAGGGCCTCGGCGCGGCCCTGCCGGTTGCTTTTGGACTGGCTTGCCAGATGCTTGGGCTCGGGCAGGTAGAACTCGTCGTCGAGCACCGAGTAGCGCGCCGAATACTCGTTTACATTGGCGGTGCGATGGCGGATCCACTGGCGCGCGACGAAGATCGGCAGCTTCACGTGCAGCTTCAGCTCGCACATCTCGAACGGCGAGGTGTGGCGCATGCGCATCAGATAATTGATCAGGCCGCGATCGGAGCTGACCTGCTTGGTGCCGCGGCCATAGGAGACGCGCGCCGCCTGCACGATCGCGCCGTCGTCGCCCATATAGTCGATCACCCGCACGAAGCCGTGATCGAGCACCGGCAGCGGCTCGTACAGAATCTCCTCGAGCGCCGGTACGACCGCACGCCGGGTCGGCGCGCTCTGCTCGCGCAGCTCGCGGATCTCCTGCGCTTGCTCGGCCTTCAGGCTCATGGGCTACCTCGCTGGTTGGGCACGGGATCATAGACCCTCGCTCGGCCCGGGTCGACGCGGCCATCACATCGAAAATAGGACCCGGTTTCACGCCATTGACGGTGCCATCGCGGTGGTCCACGATCCGTAACAGATTGGTTTGTTTTCAATCTAAAGTCTAATAACGAGGATCGGGGAGATCCTGGGGACCGAAGGAAACGCCGTGCAACGTCGTGTCGGCATCTTCATTGTTGGCTTTCTCTGCACGCCACCGATCGGCGCTCAAGCAAAACAGGCAAGCGAGGTCTTTCGAGCAGCCGACGGTGTTCAAGCTGGTCATCAACCTCGAGACGGCCAACACGCTCGGTGTCGAGCTGCAGCCGTCGGTCCTCCTTCAAGCGAACGAGCTGATCGAAGAGGGAGATTCGAGAACCTCGCGCGCGACCGGGAGATGATCGGGTGAGGCGGCGTCAATTCGTCGCAGCAGGCACGGGTGCGCTCCTGGCAACCCCATTCGGGAGCTTGGCCCAGGCGGGCGGTGGGGCGCCGGTGGTCGGCTTCCTTGGCATGGCATCACGGGCGATTCACGTCGCTGACATCGAAGCGCTCCGTTCGGGCCTCGAGCAGTTGGGCTACGACGACCAGACGATCCAAATCGAGGACCGCTACTCCGACGGTAGTGTGGAGAAGTTTCGGGATCTGCTCGAGGATGTTCTCGCGCAGGGAGCCGCCGTCGTGGTGGTGCCGGGGCTCGCCGCCGCCCTGGAGGTGCGCGAGCATGCGCCGAGGCTTCCGGTCGTCGCCGTCGGCCTGCCCTCGACGGTGATCTATCCTGACCTCTTCGCCAGCCTGCGCCACCCGGGCGGCAGCGTCACCGGCTTTTCCCATTTCGGCGAGGACCTCGCGATCAAGCGGGTCGAGCTGCTCAAGGAAGTCGTACCGACGCTCACCACGGTCGCGATCCTGCACAACTCGGTCGACCCCTTATATAGGGCCTGGGGCGAGAAAACCGAGGAAGCGGCGCTGCAGCAGGGCTTGAAAACCGTCCGGCTCGGCCTCGAGACCGCTTCGAGCGACCAGCTTGCCACGCTCATGCAATCGGCGCGTGATGCCGGTGCGGACGGTCTGCTCGTCGTGCGCGACTTCCTGACGGGCACCCTGCAGGAAGAGATCATCAGCTGGGCGTCGGAACAACGCATGGCCACCATGGCCGAGGCCCGCAGATGGGTTACTGCCGGCGCGCTCATGTCCTATGGCGCGAGGTTCTCAGATCTCTACCGCCGTGCCGCCACCTACGTCGACGAGATCCTGAAAGGTGCCAGCCCGGCCGAGATGCCGATCCAGCTGGCGACCGAGTTCGAGTTGGTGGTCAACCAGCGGACCGCGGGTGACCTCGGGATCGAGATTCCGCCCTCAATCCTCCTGCGGGCCGACGAGGTGATCGAGTGAAGCGGCGCGATCTGATTGGCGTTCTCGGCAGCGCATCGGTGGCGTGGCTGCTTCTTGCGACGCCGTGCAGCAGCGGCGCGCAGACTGGTGACGGGCCGCCGATCGTCGCCTATCTTGGAATCGCGTCGCGGGCCAGCGATCAGCCTTACGTGGAGGGGTTGCGCCTCGGCCTGGGGCAGATTGGCCATGTCCCGGGCGGGACGATCGATCTCGACGACCGCTACGCCGATGGCGACATCGAGCGTTTCCACCAGCTCCTCGCCGACGTTCTGGCGCGTGGCGTCAGCGTGATTGTGGTGCCGGGCATCGCCGCAGCGCTCGCGGTGCGCGAGCAGGCGCCGCAAATTCCTGTCGTGGCGGTCGGCCTGCCGTCTACCGTGCTCTATCCGGATCTCTTTACCAGCCTGCACCGCCCGGGCGGCAGTGTCACCGGCTTCTCACCCTTCGGCGAGGATCTCGCCGCCAAGCGGGTCGAGCTGCTCAGGGAAACCGTGCCGGCCATGACCACGGTTGCAATCCTGCACAACACGGTCGACCCCCTCTATCGTTCGTGGGGCGAGAAGACGGAGGAAGCCGCACGCAAGCAAGGCCTGCAGACCGTGAGGCTGGGCGTCAGGGGCCGGTCCAAGCCCGACCTCGCGGCGCTGATGGACCGAGCGCAGGAGGCGGGGGCGCAGGGGATGGTCATCGTGCGCGATTTTCTGACCCATATCCTGCAAGAGGACATCGCCAGGGCCGCCAACGCCATGGGCGTGCCGACCATGGCGGAGCAGCGCGTGTTCGTAGAGCAGGGCGGGCTGATGTCTTACGGCGCCGACCTGCCGGAGTTGTTTCGCCGCGCCGCGACCTATGTCGACGAGATCCTGAACGGCGCCAGCCCGGCCGAGATGCCGATCCAGCTGGCGACCGAGTTCGAGCTGGTGGTCAATCAGCGGACGGCGGACGCGCTCGGGATCGAGATCCCACCCTCGATCCTGCTGCGCGCCGACGAGGTGATCGAGTGACGGCGGCAGGCGGCACGGCCGAGGTGAGGCCGCCGCCGCGCGGCCGGCTGTTGCGCAAGTATGCGCTGACACTGGCAGCGCTGGTCGCGGCCGCGGTGGTCGTGGCCGGCGCGGTCCAGATCTGGTTTTCCGCAGTCGAGCAGGAGGATGCGCTGGTCCGCATCCAGAGCGAGAAGGCGGCCTCGGCGGCGGCCGCGATCCAACAGTTCGTCGATGCGATCGAAGGTCAGCTCGGCTGGGCCACCCACGCCAGCGTCTACGCCGGCCCGGGCGGCATCGAGCAGCGTCGCTTCGACTTCATCCGCCTGTTGCGGCAGGCACCACCCATCACCGACCTTGCCTACATCGACGCCGACGGCAGGGAGCAGTTGCGAGTCTCGCGAGTCGCGATGGACGTGGTCGGTAGCGGCATCGACCGGTCGAGCGAGCCGTCGTTTGTCGAAGCGAAAGCTCAGGGCACCTGGCACAGCCCGGTCTATTTCCGCAAGGAATCCGAGCCCTACATGACCATCGCCGTGGCGAACCGAGGTCGCGGTGGCGGCGTCACGATCGCCGAGGTCAACCTGAAGTTCATCTGGGACGTGGTCTCGGGAATCGAGGTCGGGCAGACCGGCCGAGCCTATGTCGTGGACAAGGCCGGACGGCTGATCGCGCATCCCGACATCAGCCTGGTCCTGCGGCAGACCGATCTCGGCGGCCTGCCGCAAGTGGCCGCTGCGCTGGCCGATGGTAGTGCTGTCGAGCCCGTGACGGCACCCGATCCTGAGGGGCGAGAAGCCCTGAGCACGCATGTGCGGGTCGACCCGCTCGGCTGGCTGGTGTTCGTTGACCTGCCGGTGGACGAAGCGTACCAGCCGCTCTACGCCTCGATGCTGCGCACGGGCGCGCTGGTGCTGGGTGGCGTTCTGCTGGCCGCGCTCGCCGGCCTGATGCTGGCCCGCCGCATGACCGGGCCGATCCACCGGTTGCGGGAAGGTGCGGCCCGGATCGGCGGCGGTGACCTCAGCGATCGGATCGAGATCAGCACCGGCGACGAGCTCGAGGCGCTGGCCGGCGATTTCAACCGCATGGCGGCCCGGTTGCAGGAATCCCATGCCAGCCTGGAGCACAAGGTCGAGCAGCGGACGCAGGAGCTGGAGCACAAGAACGCCGAGCTCGAGGTGCTCTCGGCCAAGCTCTCCAAGTACCTGTCGCCGCAGGTCTATGGCTCGATCTTCGAGGGCAGGCAGGAGGTCAAGCTCGCGAGCGGGCGCAAGAAGCTCACGGTGTTCTTCTCGGACATTGCCGGCTTCACCGAGTTCACCGATCAGCTGGAGTCCGAGGAGGTCACCCAGCTGCTCAACCAGTATCTGACGGAGATGTCGCGGATCGCACTCGCGCATGGCGCCACGATCGACAAGTATGTCGGCGACGCGATCATGATCTTCTTCGGTGATCCGGAGACAGGAGGCGTCAAAGAGGACGCGATCGCCTGCGTCAAGATGGCGATCGCCATGCAAAGGCGCATGGAGGAGCTCGGCGCGATCTGGCGCGATGCCGGGATCGAGACGCCGTTTCGCTGCCGGATCGGCATCCATACCGGCTACTGCACGGTCGGCAATTTCGGCAGCGAGGACCGCATGGACTACACCATTGTCGGCGGCGCGGTAAACCTCGCCTCGCGGCTCGAGCACGAGGCGCCGCCTGGCGGCGTCCTGATCTCCTACGAGACTTACGCCCATGTGAAGGACGAGGTCCGCTGCGAGCAGATGGGGCGCATTCAGGTGCGGGGCATCGGCCATCCGGTCGCGACCTACCGTGTGATCGATTTGCGCGCCGCCGGCCAGCGTGAGCGGATTCGATCCGACCTGCCTCACCTCAAGCTCAACGCCGATCCCGAGCTGATGTCGGCCGAGGAGCGTCGCCAAGCGGCCGCCCTGCTGCAAGACGCGCTGGAGCGCCTGGGACCGGCGGCGGTAGCGCCGCATGCGCCGGACGGGTCAGTCGACACCAAGGGGCCGCCACCCTCGGGCCGCGCGCGCCACATTCGCACCGCCTAGTGCAGCGAGGCAATCAGAGGACTCCTCTGATTGCCGTCTTGCGCTGTACGATCTCATTGGAATCTAGGGCTCTCTGCAAGCAGACCTATAAATCATCCGTCTGCTCCAGAGCACTAGCAGCGCGCTCTTCAAATCGGCGCGAAAAGCGCCTATATTAGACCTGTCGGTTCGCCGACTATGGCGATAAACGCAGCTCGGAATAAGCGTAGCGGACCCGGGGGCAGTACCCGGCGCCTCCACCATTACCCTCGCGGGACTCAAGGTCCGGCGAGGGCCCGTAGGGGGGCGAAACAGGCTCGACGCGCGTGGTAAAGGGGTAAGCTTTCGCTCGGCATGGTACCGCCGTTATCGGACCAAACCTACAGTTGCCAACGACAACAACAGCCGTATGGCACTCGCTGCCTAACATCGTTAGGTAAGCGCGGTCCGGAGGGCACCGGGCAACAGAAGCCCTCCAACTGACGCAGGGGGCGGCCTCGGGCCGCCCCCGACCGTGATTGTTTACCGCCACACGCCCGGGCAGGGCACGCGAGACGGATCGACACGGCGCCAGCATGCTCAATCAGCGGATCGATTACGCGAGCCTCGTCGAGCAGGCTTTGCTACGGGTCGTGCACGACGTGCTCGACATGGTCGCCCAGCATGGCCTGCCAGGCCGGCATCATCTCTACATCACCTTCCGCACCGACCACCCGGACGTGGTCATGGATGATACGCTGCTCGCCCGCTATCCGAACGAGATGACCATCGTCCTGCAGCACGAGTTCTGGGGGCTGGAGGTCGAGGACGACCGGTTTGCAGTCACGCTGAGCTTCAACAACGCGCCACAACGCATTGATGTTCCTTTCACTGCGGTGACCGTGTTCGCCGACCCGAGCGTCGAGTTCGGGCTTCAGTTCACCCGCGCGAGCGCGCCCGCTGCCGAAACGGCGACGGCTTCGCCGACCCCGGCGCCGGTCGCCAAGCTGCCGGTCGCGGCCGAGAAGACCGCTGGTCCGGACGGCACAGGTCCGGACGGCCCAAGTGGGGACGCGGCCCAGGGCCCGGCCGAGATCGACGAGGCCGCCAAGGCGGCGGAAGAGCGCGCCGAGCAGGGCGAGGCCGAGGGTGAGCCCGGCGAGAAGGTCGTCACGCTGGATCGCTTTCGCAAAAAATAGCCGCGGGGGGCGCACACCATGTCCGATGACAGGCGGAGTCGGATCGAGACCGACACCTTCGGCCCGATTGAGGTGCCCCACGACAGCTACTGGGGCGCGCAGACCCAGCGCAGCCTGCAGAATTTCCGGATCGGCAGCGAGACCAAGCCGGTGCCGCTGGTGCGCGCGCTCGGCATCGTCAAGCAGGCGGCGTCGCGGATCAATCGCGAGCTGGGCCTGCTCGAGCCGCGGCTGGCCGAGGCGATCGATCGGGCCGCCCAGGAGGTGATCGACGGCAAGCTCGCCGCCCATTTCCCACTGGTCGTCTGGCAGACCGGGTCGGGCACGCAGAGCAACATGAACGCCAACGAGGTGATCGCGAACCGCGCCAACGAGCTGCTCGGAGCACCGCTCGGCAGCAAGGAGCCGGTCCATCCCAACGATCACGTCAACCGCTCCCAGTCCTCGAACGACACCTTTCCGACCGCGATGCACATCGCCGCGGTCGAGCAGGTCCATCATCAGCTGCTGCCGGCGCTCGAGCACCTCTATGCCGCGCTGCGGGGCAGGAGCCAGGCGTTCGAGCGGATCATCAAGATCGGCCGCACCCACCTGCAGGACGCGACACCCCTGACGCTCGGCCAGGAGTTCTCGGGCTACGCTCACCAGGTGCGCTACGGCATCGACCGCGTCAGGCAAACCTTACCGCGGCTGTCCGAGCTGGCCCAGGGCGGCACTGCAGTCGGCACCGGCCTCAACACGGCTGTGGGCTTTGCCGAGCACTTCGCCGAGGAGGTCTCCCGGATCACCGGCCTGGCGTTCGTGACCGCGCCCAACAAGTTCGAGGCGCTGGCGGCGCATGATGCCCTGGTCGAGCTGTCGGGCGCCATGAACGTGCTCGCGGTCAGCCTCAACAAGATCGCCAACGACATCCGCCTGCTCGGCTCGGGCCCGCGCAGCGGCCTGGGCGAGCTCCGGCTGCCGGAGAACGAGCCCGGCTCGTCGATCATGCCGGGCAAGGTCAACCCGACCCAGGCCGAGGCGCTGACCATGGTCTGCGCCCAGGTCATGGGCAACAACGTCGCGGTGACCATCGGTGGTGCCAGCGGCCATTTCGAGCTGAACGTGTTCAAGCCGATGATCATCTACAACGTGCTGCAGTCGATCCGCCTGTTGACCGATTCCTGCCGCAGCTTCGCCGACAACTGCGTGGTCGGCATCGAAGCCAATCTCGAGCGG
This sequence comes from uncultured Alphaproteobacteria bacterium, assembly GCA_963731495.1. Taxonomy (GTDB): domain Bacteria; phylum Pseudomonadota; class Alphaproteobacteria; order Geminicoccales; family Geminicoccaceae; genus DASUGG01. The sequence goes on along the minus strand of CAVSVZ010000023.1, from coordinate 85,841 downwards.
ATCGAGCAGCTGGTGAACCAGTCGCTGATGCTGGTGACCGCGCTCAATCCCAAGATCGGCTACGACAACGCCGCCAAGGTCGCCAAGAAGGCGCACGCCGAGGGGCTCTCGCTCAAGGAATCAGCGGTCGCGCTGGGCCTGCTCACGCCCGAGGAGTTCGATGAGCTGGTGCGCCCCGAGAAGATGATCGGCCCGAGCTGACTTACGGATTGGCCGTCGCCTCGGGCTGCGTCGACGGCACCTTCAAGCGGGTTTGCGGCCGCTTGAGGGGGCCGACCATCTTCAGCGTGATCGGCGTGCCGGGGTGGCTCGGGGGTGCCAGCTTGAGCGTCAGGTCCGCAGCCCACAGCAGAAGATCGATCACACCAGAGACCGTGGCCGGCGTGCCATCGACGTCGAGCTCGACAGACTGGGTCGAGGCGATGCCGCGATCGAGCGAGAAGCGAGCCATCAGATCCGAGAACGGCAAGGCCACGCGCTCGCCGGTGAAGGAATCCGGCGGCTGTCCGTCCCGGCGGTGGTCCTGCTCCACACGCAAGACCTCCCCGATGGGCCCCAGCTCATCGCCGACCAGCTGGCCCGCGGGGATCGCAAGCTCGATCCGGCCGATCAAGGTGCGCACCAGATCGTAGGGGCTTGAGCCCGCCGCGGTCGCCTCGCCGGACAGGCTCATGGTGCCTTCGAGCACCGGGTCCAGGTCGAGCTTGTCGGCCAGCCACGACGCGTCGACGTCGTGCAAATCGAGCGAGGCCGTCAGAAACGGCAGAGGCCGATCGGCATCGAGCACGAACTCGGTGCTCAGCGAGCCGCGAGCAAGGCGGGCCGAGGCTCGATCGACGAACAGCTTGCCGTCCTGGAGCCGGGCGTCGACCTCGGTGCCGTCGCCGGCGAGACCACCCTTGGCGGACAGCTTCAGGGACCCGTCGAACTGCGTCAGCCGTTGAAGCAGGAGTGACTGCCGCGGCAGATTGCCGAGCACAGGAAGATCGAGCAGGGCGGCAGACGGCCCCAGCCCGCTCAACTCCAGCAGCGCACTCAGCATTGCCGAGGTCGGCTCGGAGACGCTGAGCTGCAGGTCGTAGCGCGGTCGCGCCTGCTCCTGCTGCCAGGTGAGCAGACCGGTCAGGCTCATGCCGCCAAGGCGGGCAGCCCCGGCGATGGTATGCTGGGCTGCGCCACCCGTGAGTTTGCCCTCGAAGCTGAGCGCGGCTGGGATCTGGTCGGTGGTGACCGCAGTCCGGGCACCAAGCGGTCGCACCAGGGCGCTGAAGTCGGGATGGTTCAGCTTGATCTCCAGATCGTAGCGCGGATTGTCATCGACCCAGCGGGCCTTGCCGGTTGCGGTGAGGCGCCCGGCGCCGTCGTCGATCTCGGCTTCGAGGTCGAATGCCTCGTGCTCGCCCGTCGCGGACACGGTCAGTGTCAAGGGCGGCGCACGGGTCAGCATCAGGGGCGCGTTCAGGCCGAGCCGGCGCAGCAGTCGGGCCAGACGCGTCGTATGTACCTGGGCGGACCATGTGAACACGCCGCTCTCGAGATCGACCACGCCGTCCAGCCGGGCATCCGCCTCGTCGGCGAGTTCGAGCGAGGCATTGCTGACCTGCAGGCGTCCCTGCTCGGCGCTCAGCGCGATCGCGACGTTGCGCATCAGCAGCTCGCGCCAGGTCAGGCGCTCGATCCGGGTCGAGATCAGGGCATCCGCGTGACGCAGCAGTCGGACCAGGATTCGTGCCGGCATCGGCTGGCAGCAGGTCGGCCTGGTAGGCATCGACGTTCAGGCGGTCGAGCGTGACGTCCGCCGCGAGGCGCGGGCGCCCGCCGCTCGCGGCGCCGCCGAGCTCCAGGCGGGCCGAGCCCCGCAGCTGGGTCGCGTCGACCCGAATCTCGGTGCCTGAGAAGCGCACGGCGTCACCTTCGAGCGCCAGCGCGCTGGACACGCTCAGCGTGCGCAGCCGGCCGGCGGCCACCTCTGGTGGCCTCAGATCCAGCCAGGCGAGCAGCGCGCCCAGGTCGTCGGTCACGGCGCTGATGTCACCGCGCAGGTCGACCCGCTCGCCAGCAGCCGCCAGCCGCCCCTGGAAACGCAGATCGGTCTGACCCGGCAGGATCGCGCTCGCCTGCTCGACCGCGATCGCGCCATCGCCGGTCGGCATCAGCCGGATGCGGACCCGGTCGGCGGTGCGATCCCGATATTGCACCGCCGCGGCCGACAGGTTGATCTTGCCGCGCACCGTCCGCAACAGGGCGGCGAGCGACGCTAGATCAGCGGGGCTGGCGGCCAGGGGGCCGGCCAGCTCGAGCTTTTGCGCGCGCAACGCGAGCGCCATCACGGGCTCTGCGCCAAAGGCCAGGCTCAGCTCGCCGTCGGCCGGCATGCCGGCGAGCAGCAGGCGCAGCTCGTCCAGCTGCAATCCCTGCCGATCGAGCTGGAGCTTGCCGGCAAGCTCGAACGGGCGGTCCAGCCAGGACGGCAGCCGGGGCATCGTCGTGCCGAGCAGGTCGCCGGCGATCGCGACGGTCGACACCGTGTCCTGGCCCGCCAGGCTCACGTCCCCGCGCAGGCGGAAATCGTCCGCCTGCCACCAGATCGCACCATTGTAGTTCAGGCTGGCGGGCCGGTCGCCGAGCGTGGCAAGCGCCAGCTGCAGCGTGCCGACATTGTCGGGACCGATCCGGCCGATCCGGCCATCGATGTCGAACTCGCGGGCGGCGGTGGCAAAGCTGCCACGCAGCGCGAACGGGCCGTCGGTGCTTTGTGCGACCACGTCGACGTCGATCGCGTCGAACTGCCAGCTGGTGGCCTGGTCCTGGCGCAGCACGGCGCGGCCGTCAACCACGGTCAGGCGGTCGGGCCGGATCGCGATCAGCGAGATGATGGGATTGCGGCCTTCGGCCGGCTGCGGCTCTCCCGGCTCGTGCGACCTGTCGAGCTCGAGGAGGGGCCGTACCATGCGGATGTCGCCGACCTGGATCTGGCCGCGCAGCAGAGGCAGGATGCGCAAACGCAGATCCAGCCGATCGATCGTCAGCTGGGCCCGGCCGGCCGGGCCGCCGCCTCCGGCGAGCCTGGTGCGCGCCAGGGACAGGGTCGGGCTCGGCAGCAGCGAAAAGCTGATGCGTCCTTCGATCGCCACCGCGCCGCCGGTGATCGCTTCCGCCTGTCTGGTCAGCAGCCCCCGATAGTCGTTCCAGTCGACCAGCGTTGGTGCCGCGGCGAGAACGCCGGCGATCACGGCGACCAGCACGATCAACGTGATGACAAAGCTGCGCAAAATCGATCAGCCCCAGGTGCGCGTCGCGGCTCAGCTATAGGGCGCACCACCCCTGCGGGCAATGCCGCGAGGACAATCCGCTCGATGTCGGGATGGGCACGCGCTCGAACCACACCAACGGTTCATCCCGGTGGCAGTATGGTCGCACGAGGCTTCACGATTGCTTGCTACATGCCGGCCGCGCGGCCTTGCCGCTCGTGGCGTCGGCGCGCTGGGAGCTTGACGAGCTGGCTGGGCGTCCTCTTCGGATCGTCGGTACGATGCTGCTGGTGGTCGCGATCGTCTGGCGGCCGCAGATCGCGCTTGCCGGATCGCCCCGCGAGAGTTTGCCCGGCATTGTCGGCGGCGACGACCGGGTGCCGCTCGATCGTGCCGACTGGCCGTGGCGGGCGCTGGGCCGCGTCAACCAGGGCACCGGCGCGCATTGCACCGGCACGCTGATCGCACCCGATGCCGTGCTGACCGCCGCGCATTGCCTGTTCCATGCGCGCACCGGCCGACCGATGCATCCGCACGAGCTGCACTTCGTCGCCGGCTACCGGCGCGGCGACTTTGTTGCGCATGCGCGCGGCCGGGCAGTGCGCCTGTCGCCGGCCTACCGGCACCGCAAGCCGCCCACCCTTGCCGAGGTCGCAGAGGACTGGGTCATCATCGATCTGGAGCAACCGCTGGCGATCCCGCCGATTCCGTGCGCGCCCTGCCGGCGGACGGCGAGATCCCGAACGGCCGCCTGCAACGCGCCGGCTACAGCCAGGACCGGGCGCACCTGTTGTCGATCCACGACGCCTGCGAACTGCAAGGTGTTCTGGCGGCCGGTCGCGTCTTGCTCACCGACTGCGACGGCACCCGCGGCGATTCCGGCTCACCCCTGCTGCTGCGTCGGGGCGAGCAGGTCTGGCTGGTCGGCGTCTTATCGGCGGTCGCGGATCAGGGTTCGCTGGAAGGTGGTCTCGCGGTCCCCGCCGCAGCCTTCATCAACAGCGTTATCGATCGCGAGCAGGAAGCCGACTCCGACTAGGCGCGCGGGTGGGCCTGGTGGTAGAGGCGCATCAGGCGCTCGCCATCGACGCTTGTGTAGCCTTGCGTGGTCGACAGGCTGGCGTGGCCGAGCAGCTCCTGGATGGTGCGAAGATCCGCGCCGCCCGCCAGCAGGTGGGTCGCGAAGCTGTGGCGGAGCGCATGCGGCGTGGCGCTCTCGGGCAGGCCCAGGCGCCGGCGCAGGTCCTGCATCAGGCGGCGCACGATCGGCTGCTGCAGCCGTTTGCCGCGCGCGCCCACGAACAAAGGGCCGCCGGGCTCCTGGTAGGGGCAGGCCGAAAGGTAGTGGGCGATCGCCGCCGCAATCACCGGCAGCACCGGTACCAGCCGCTGCTTGCCGCCCTTACCGGTGATCACCAGCTGGCGCAGCCGGGCCGGCTCCTGTCCCACCGCCGCCCGTTCCAGGCCCAACGCCTCGCCAAGCCGAAGGCCGGCGCCGTACAGCAGCAGCAGCACGGCAGCATCGCGCTTGGCGATCCAGTCGAGCTTGGCCGCCGTCGGCGCGGCGTCGAGCAGCTGCTCGGCCTGGTCCGCCGAGACCGGCCGCGGCAGGCGACGCGGCAGGCGCGGCGTGCGCAGCGCCTTCAGGGCCGGATTGTGCCGACCGTGCTCGCGATCGAGATAGCGGTAGAAGCTGCGCAGCGCGGCCAGCGCGCGTGCCGTCGAGGTCCTGGCCAGCCCCTGGCGGTGGCGTGCCGCGAGCCAGGCCCGAAAATCCGCGGCGCGTAAGCCGGTCAGGCGCGCCGGATCGGGCGGCTCACCGAAATGCTCGGCGCAAAAGGCGAGGAAGCCGTCGAGGTCGGTGCGATACGCCTTGACGGTGGCGTCCGCTTGGCGCTTTTCATGCGCCAGCCAGCCCAGCCACGCCGTGGCGAGGGCGGCCACCTCGGGGTTCACGACGAGCGGGCGCAAGCGACCTCCGATGTCAAGCTCCACACGAGATTGCGGTTGCAACCCTATAGAGCGCAAGATTTTTCTCCATCGTTCACGGGCCCGCGGAGCGTGACGGCACCGATTCCCGGTCTGCTGCCGCCCGAGGCGACCGTCGCGACGGTCCCGGTCCTGCTGCCGCTGCCGCTCGACGAGCCGTTCGACTATGCGCTGCCCGATGGCCTGGACCTGCCGCCCGGCACGTTCGTCGAGGTTCCGTTCGGTCCGCGCCACGTGATCGGCGTGGTCTGGGACCAGGCGATCTCCGAGCGGGTCGCGGACCTGCGGCTGAAATCGGTCAGACGACGCATCGATGCGCCGCCGATGGCGCCGGGTCTGCGCCAGCTGGTTAGCCACATCGCGGCGACCACCCTGCATCCGCTGGGCAGCGCCCTGAAGCTGGCGCTGGGCGTGCCGGCAGCACTCGAGCCGCCGACGCCGAAGCTCGGCCTGTTCGCCGCCGAGGTTGCGGGCGCGAAGCTGAGCCCGGCGCGCCAGCGGGTGCTCGCCACGCTGGCCGACTGCATGCCGCGGATCCCAGCCGAGATCGCTCGCGCCGCAAAGGTCAGCGCCGGCGTGGTCAAGGCGATGACCGATGCCGGGCTGTTGCGGCCCGCACCGCTGCCGGAGGACGAGGACGCGCCGTCCGCCGAACCCGTGCCCATGGATCTGTCGCCGCGCCAAGCCGAGGCCGCGCAGGCTCTGTGCGCCGCCATGGCACGGGGCCACAGCGTCACCCTGCTGGAGGGCGTGCCCGGCGCCGGCAAGACGGAGGTCTATCTCGAGGCGATCGCCGCCGTGCGCGAGCAGGGCCGCCAGGTCCTCGTGCTGTTGCCCGAGATCGCGCTCTCGGCGCAGCTTTTCGAGCGTTTTGCCCGCCGCTTCGGACAGGCGCCCGCGGTCTGGCATTCCGAACTCGGTGCGGCTGTGCGCCGGCGCACCTGGCGACGGGTCGCCGAAGGCCGCGAGCCGGTGGTGATCGGCGCGCGCTCGGCCCTGTTCCTGCCGTTCCCGAACCTCGGCCTGATCGTGGTCGACGAGGAGCACGACACCAGCTTCAAGCAGGAGGACGGCGTGCCCTATCAGGGCCGCGACATGGCGGTCGCGCGGGCGCGTTTCGAGCAGTGTCCGGTCGTGCTGGTCTCGGCGACGCCGGCCCTGGATACGGCGTGGGCGGCCGGGCGGATCGGCCCGGGCGCGGCGTCGGGTTCCGCGCTGCTGCTGCCGGCGCGTCATGGCGGTGCCGTGATGCCGGAGATCGGCCTGATCGACCTGCGTCGCGAGCGCCCGCCGCGCGGCGCCTGGCTGGCCCCGCCCTTGGCCGAGGCGCTCTCGCAAAACCTGGCGGCCGGCGAGCAGTCGCTGCTGTTCCTCAACCGGCGCGGCTTTGCGCCGCTCACCTTGTGCCGCGCCTGCGGCCACCGGCTGTGCTGCCCGAACTGCGCCGCCTGGCTGGTGCACCACCGCCTGCGCCGTCGGCTGCTCTGCCATCACTGCGGCTACAGCCGGCCCGAGCCCGAGCATTGCCCGGAGTGCGGCACGATCGATGCGCTGGTGGCCTGCGGGCCTGGTGTCGAGCGCTTGGCGGAGGAGGTCCGGGCGCTGCTGCCCGAGGCGCGGGTCGCGATCATGACCAGCGACAGCCCGGCCTGCCCGAGCGAGGCGGCCGCCCTGGTCAAGGCGATGGCCGACCACGAGATCGACCTTTTGATCGGCACCCAGATCATCGCCAAGGGCCATCACTTTCCCGACCTGACCCTGGTCGGCGTGGTCGACGGCGATCTCGGGCTGTCGGGTGGCGACCTGCGCGCGGCCGAGCGCTGCTTTCAGCTGCTCTACCAGGTCGCGGGCCGCTCCGGGCGGACGCGGGGCGGGGGCCAGGAGCGAGGAGAGCGGCCGGGCCGCGTGCTGATCCAGACCCATCTGCCAGAGCATCCCGTGATGCAGGCGCTCGCCGCCGGCGACAAGGAGCGCTTCTATGAGGAGGAACTGGCCGAGCGCCGGCATGGCGGCATGCCGCCGTTCGGCCGCTTGGCCGCGGTGATCGTGTCGGGCCGCGATCCGCAGGAGGTCAGGGGCTTTGCCGGCATGCTCGTCAAAAACGCACCGAATGGGCCGGGCCTTCGCGTGCTCGGGCCGGCGCCGGCACCGCTTGCCGTGCTGCGCGGCCGCCACCGTCAGCGCCTTCTGGCGATCGCCGGCCCCGAGGTCGATCTGGCCGACGCGCTCCGACCCTGGCTGAAGGGCCGGCGCCTGCCGGGCAACCTGCGCCTGCAGATCGACATGGACCCGTACAGTTTTCTGTAGGCACGGGCGCCCGCGCGTGAACGCCGGGGCGAACGAGGGCCCGGCGGGTCTTGTATTCCTTGCGAACGCCAGGTAGCTGTCGGCGACCTTCTTGAACTCCGGATCGTTGGCGGACTCCTCCTCGATCACCTCGCTCCAGGCCGCCCCGAACGCCGCCAGCTCCTCGTCGGTCCAGCGCTCGACGGTGACGCCATACCTGTCCTTCATCTCGTTGACGGCACGCGGATTCGCGGCTCCCGTCTCGGCATAGTTGACCTGCAGGTGCCGCGAACGGGTCGCAATTTTGTTCTCCTGAAGGTAGATTTTGGTTGCAGCTGTCAGCCAGCGCCTCGCCTCGCAGTTGGACGCTGGCACGACGAAACGCCGTGCTGCCCCGCTGAACATCGGCGCTCCGGCGCCCTGCGCGGTTGCGCGCAGTGTCTTGCGTGCCTTTGGGGCCTGTGTTATTCGAGCCGCGCCCTGCCGGGGAGGTCGCTGGCGAGAACGATTCTTGTCGTGGCGGAACCGGCGCCGGCTAGCCGAGGAACCGTCGGATTTGCCTGAATCTACAGCCATCGCATCGGGCGTGGCCGGGCGCTATGCGCTGGCTCTGTTCGAGCTCGCCAGGGACGGCGATGTGCTCAACTCCGTCGCCGCCGATCTTGCCGCCTTCAAGGCGATGCTCGACGAAAGCGCCGATCTGCGCCGGCTGATCCGCAGCCCGGTGATCTCGCGGGAGCAGCAGGGCCAGGCGCTGGCGGCGATCGCCGAGCGTGCCGGCTTCGCCGATCTCACCAAAAAATTTCTGGGCGTGGTCGCCGAGCATCGCCGGCTGTTCACACTGCCCGAGGTGATCGCGGCCTACGGCGCCATGCTGGCCGAGCATAAGGGCGAGGTCGCCGCCGAGCTGGTCTCGGCCGTGCCGCTGCAGGAGCAGCAGATCGCCGCGCTCAAGGACCAGCTGAGCGCATCGGTCGGCAAGCAGATCCTGCTGTCGGCCAGGGTCGACCCGGGCCTGCTCGGCGGGTTGGTCGTGCGCGTCGGCTCGCGCATGCTCGATGCGTCGCTTCGAACCAAGCTGCGCCAGCTCGAGCTGGCGATGAAAGGGGCCGCCTGATGGACATCCGCGCCGCCGAGATCTCCGCCATCCTGAAAGAGCAGATTGCCAGCTTCGGCACCGAGGCTCGGGTCACCGAGGTCGGCCGCGTGCTCTCGGTTGGTGACGGCATCGCCCGCGTCTACGGCCTCGACGAGGTCCAGGCCGGCGAGATGGTCGAGTTCGAGGACGGCACCCGCGGCATGGCGCTCAACCTCGAGAACGACAATGTCGGCGTGGTGCTGTTCGGCGACGACCGGCACATCGAGGAAGGCCAGACGGTCAAGCGGACCAAGGAGATCGTCGACGTACCGGTCGGCAAGGGCCTGCTCGGCCGCGTGGTCGACCCCCTGGGCAATGCGCTCGACGGCAAGGGGCCGATCGATGCGACCGAGCGCAAGCTGGTCGAGGTCAAGGCGCCCGGCATCATCCCGCGCCGCTCGGTGCACGAGCCGATGCAGACCGGCCTCAAGGCGATCGACGCCCTGATCCCGGTCGGCCGCGGCCAGCGCGAGCTGATCATCGGCGACCGCCAGACCGGCAAGACCGCGATCGCGATCGATACCTTCATCAATCAGAAGGGCATCAACGACAGCGGCGACGAGAGCAAGAAGCTGTATTGCGTCTATGTGGTGATCGGCCAGAAGCGCAGCTCGGTCGCCAAGGTGGTCAAGATCCTCGAGGACTTCGGTGCGATGGAGTATTGCATCGTGGTCGCGGCGACCGCGTCCGACCCGGCGCCGCTGCAGTTCCTGGCACCTTATGCCGGCTGCACCATGGGCGAGTACTTCCGCGACAACGGCATGCACGCGCTGATCGTGTATGACGATCTGTCCAAGCAGGCGACCGCCTATCGCCAGATGTCGCTCCTGCTGCGCCGGCCGCCCGGCCGCGAGGCGTTCCCGGGCGACGTGTTCTACCTGCATTCGCGGCTGCTCGAGCGCGCCGCCAAGATGAACGAGGAGCACGGCAACGGCTCGCTGACCGCGCTGCCGATCGTCGAGACCCAGGCCAACGACGTCTCGGCCTACATCCCGACCAACGTGATCTCGATCACCGATGGCCAGATCTTTTTGGAGACCGACCTGTTCTATCAGGGCATCCGGCCGGCGCTGAACGTCGGCCTGTCGGTCTCGCGCGTGGGCTCCGCTGCCCAGGTGAAAGCGATGAAGCAGGTCGCCGGCCGGATCAAGCTGGAGCTCGCCCAGTATCGCGAGATGGCCGCGTTCGCCCAGTTCGCTTCCGACCTGGACGCCGCCACCCAACGGCTGCTGAACCGCGGCTCGCGCCTGACCGAGCTGCTCAAGCAGGACCAGTACAAGCCGATGGCGGTCGCGATGCAGGTCTGCGTGGTCTATGCTGGCGTGCACGGCTATCTGGACGGCGTTGCGGTCAACGACGTCACGCGCTTCGAGCGGGGGCTGGTCAGCGAGCTGGACGCCAACGGCGGCGAGATCTTGGATGCGATCCGTGATTCCGGCGAGCTGAGCGAGGCAACCGAGACCAAGCTCAAGAGCCTGCTCGACGGTTACGCCCAAGGCTTCGCGTGAGCGGCCGCTGAGCGATGGCCAGCCTGAAAGATCTGCGCGTCCGCATCGGCAGCGTGAAGCAGACGCAGAAGATCACCAGCGCGATGAAGCTGGTGGCGGCGTCCAAGCTGCGCCGTGCCCAGGACCAGGCCGAGGCGTCGCGCCCGTTCGCCAACCAGATGGCGCAGATGCTGGCCAACCTCGCCGCCGGCGTGGCCGATCGCGAGAGCGCGTCGCCGCTGCTCGCCGGCACCGGCAGCGATGCGGTGCATCTTCTGGTCGTGGCGACCGCGGACCGGGGCCTGTGCGGCGGCTTCAACAGCTCGATCGCGCGCGGCGCCAGGCGCCGGATTTACGACCTCCAGCGCGACGGCAAGCAGGTCAAGCTGCTGTGCGTCGGCCGCAAGGGCCGCGAGGCGCTGCGCCGTGAGTTCGGCTCGCTGATCGAGGACACCATCGAGGGCGTCGGCCGCCGGCGGCTGGAATACGCCGAGGCGCAGGCGATCGCCCAGCGGATCGAGCGGCTCTACGATGCGGGTGCGTTCGACGTCTGCACGATCGTCTACAACCGCTTCAAGTCGGCGATCACCCAGGAGCTGACCTTCCGGCAGCTGATCCCGGTGCCGCAAAGCGACGTTGAAGGCGCCGAGCAGGAGCGCGAGGAGGCCGCTGCGGTCTACGAGTTCGAGCCCAACGAGACCGAGATCCTCCACGAGCTTTTGCCGCGCAACCTCGCCGTGCAGATCTACGGCGCGCTGGTCGAGAACGCGGCCAGCGAGCAGGGTGCGCGCATGACCGCGATGGACAGCGCGTCGCGTAATGCCGGCGACATGATCGACCGGCTGACGCTGACCTACAACCGCACCCGCCAGGCGCAGATCACCAGAGAGCTGATCGAGATCATCTCCGGCGCCGAGGCGCTTTAGGCCCGCGCCGGCGAGAGACCAGGCGACAAGCCCAGGGGACCAACATGGCGACCAGACGCGAGAATATCCAAGCCGGCCACGTGACGCAGGTCATGGGCGCGGTGGTCGACGTCCAGTTCGATGGCCAGCTGCCGGAGATCCTGAACGCGCTGCACACCGACAATCATGGCAACCGGCTGGTGCTCGAGGTGGCGCAGCATCTGGGCGAATCGACCGTACGCACGATCGCCATGGACGGCACCGACGGCCTGACCCGCGGCCAGGAGGTACTGGACACCGGCGAGCCGATCGAGGTGCCGGTCGGCCGCGAGACCCTCGGCCGGATCCTGAACGTGATCGGCGAGCCGGTCGACGAGCGCGGCCCGGTCAACGCCAAGCTGCGCATGCCGATCCACGCCTCGGCGCCGTTGCTGGTCGACCAGTCGACCGAGACCGAGATCCTGGTCACCGGCATCAAGGTGGTCGACCTGCTCACGCCCTATCCCAAGGGCGGCAAGATCGGCCTGTTCGGCGGTGCCGGCGTCGGCAAGACCGTGATCATCATGGAGCTGATCAACAACATCGCCAAGGCGCACGGCGGCTTCTCGGTGTTCGCAGGCGTCGGCGAGCGGACCCGCGAAGGCAACGACCTCTATCACGAGATGATCGAATCGGGCGTGATCAACCTCGACGACCTCTCGCAGTCCAAGGTGTCGCTGATCTACGGCCAGATGAACGAGCCGCCCGGTGCGCGCGCCCGCGTCGGCCTGACCGGCCTGACCGTGGCCGAGCATTTTCGCGACAGCGAAGGCCAGGACGTGCTGCTGTTCATCGACAACATCTTCCGCTTCACTCAGGCGGGCTCCGAGGTCTCGGCGCTGCTCGGCCGCATCCCCTCGGCGGTCGGCTATCAGCCGACGCTCGGCACCGACATGGGCGCCTTGCAGGAGCGTATCACCTCGACCAACAAGGGCTCGATCACCTCGGTCCAGGCGATCTACGTGCCGGCCGACGACCTGACCGACCCGGCGCCGGCGACCGCGTTCTCGCACCTCGATGCGACCACCGTGCTGTCGCGCCAGATCGCCGAGCTCGGCATCTACCCGGCGGTCGATCCGCTCGAACTCGACCTCGCGAATTCTCGAGCCGGGCGTGGTCGGCGAGGAGCACTACCGGTGCGCGCGCGAGGTCCAGTCGACCCTGCAGCGCTACAAGTCGCTGCAGGACATCATCGCGATCCTGGGCATGGACGAGCTGTCCGAGGAGGACAAGCTGGTGGTCGCCCGCGCGCGCAAGTTGCAGCGCTTCCTGTCGCAGCCGTTCCACGTCGCCGAGGTGTTCACCGGCACGCCCGGCAAGCTGGTCTCGATCGCCGATACCATCGCCGGCTTCAAGGCGATCTGCGCCGGCGACTACGACCACCTGCCCGAGGCCTCGTTCTACATGGTCGGCAACATGGACGAGGCGGTCGAGAAGGCCAAGCGCATGGCCGCCGAGGCGTAGGGAAACCGATCGTGGCAATCGCTTCGCCGCCCGACAAGGTGGCCTTCGAGCTGGTGGCGCCCGAGCGCCTGCTGGCGAGCGAGATGGTCGACATGGTGGTCGCGCCGGGCGCCGACGGCGACTTCGGCGTGCTGCCGCAGCACAGCCTGTTCATGTCGCTGCTGCGACCGGGCGTGATCGAGACCCACGACGGCGGCAGCATCAAGGAGCGAATCTTCGTTGGCGGCGGCTTTGCCGAGGTCAACGAGCGCGGCTGCATCGTGCTGGCCGAGGAGGCGCTGCCGGTCGCGGAGATCGACGCCGGCCAGGCGCGCCAGCGGCTCAAGGACGCGCAGGACGATCTGACCGAGGCCAAGGACGACATCGAGCGTGCCCGCCTCGAGCGCGAGATCGCGATCGCCGAGGCCCAGATCGCCGCCGCCGGCGGGTAGCAGCGCCCAGCGTTCGCTACGTCGTCGCGGCGTGACCGCGGCTGCTGATTCTCAGCACCGCCACGGGGTGCTCGATGCCGCGGAACTCGACCGTGCGCTGTTCGATCGGATAGGGCTCGACCAGCGCCTGCACGCCGGGATAGCGCCAGACATCCTCGGTGATCCAGATTTCCTCGGCATCGGCCATCTCCTGGACGCGCGATGCGATGTTCACGGTGTGCCCGAAATAGTCGAGCTCGTCGTTCAGCGTGACCGCGATCGCCGCGCCATGATGCACGCCGATCTTGAGCGACACCGGCCGCTCGGTCTGTGCCTGGTTGAAACGCTCGATGCCGTCCCGCATCTCGAGCGCCGCGCCGACCGCATGGGCCGCGTCCGGATAGGCGGCCATCACCGCATCGCCGATGGTTTTGACGATGGCTCCACCGTGGCGCACGGTCGCCTCGCGCAACAGGTCGAAATGCTGCTGGACAAGCTCGAAGGCGTTGAGGTCGCCGATCCGCTGATAGAGTGCGGTCGATCCCCTGATGTCAGTGAACAGGAGCGCGATATCCCGGATCGCCAAACCCTGGTCGCCACCTACGACCTCGGAGCGGAACAGGCTCCTGAAGGTCTGGCTGGTGAGCAGGTGCTTGCCGGTGAGGTACGGGTCGAAGGTCAAGAAGCCTTCCTCCTCGCCCAGCTCGGTTTGGAGGATGGCGAGCACGCCCCGGCTCGACGTCGGGTTATCGACCTCGAGAATGACCGGCCCCGGGGCTAGCGTGGCCTGTTCCGGCTCGAAGCGGGTGCCGTGAAAGGTCAAGCGCAGCCGCTGGGGTTCGGCGGCGGGTTCGCCGCCGACCTGCAGCAGGAAGCCTGCCTCGGTGTCCGTGCTCACTCCCGACAGCGCATCAGGCGCGGCTTCGAACGAGAAGCGGGTGGTAGCGCCCGGATCCAGAAACGCGATGCCGCGCAGCGCCAGGCGCGTCGCATCGATGTAGGTCTGGCCGTCCGGCATGCGTCCCTCGGGCACGCTCTTGAAGCCGAACATGTAGTCGAACGGGTCGAGCGTCTCCGGACGATGGTAGCGGATCGCGCAGATCTGGGGTGCGACGCTGAAGTAGATGGCGATGAAGTCGTCCATCGCAGCTTCGTACTCGTTGTGGCACTCCGGGCAGCGGAAGCGGCGCAGCACGGCGCGCAGGCGGGCGAAGCTCTCGACCGCGCAGGCGCACCTCGGGCAGATCAGCAGCCAGTCCATCTCGAACAGTCCGAGCGCGGTGGCGTGCAGCAAAAGATCGACGGTCTCGCCCTCGTCTAGCGCCCGTTGACGCGCGAAGGTGAACGGGTTGACGCGAAACAGCGCAGCATCGTCATCCGCCCGGATCAGCGCCTCCAGGCGCGACACGATGCGCGGGCTCCAAGGCCGCGCCGCCTCCAGTCGCGCAAGGCGCTCGTCGAGCATCTGCTCGTCGACCCGTGCTGCCATCGGCCCGTCCCTCCGCTCGGCGTGTTGGGCTGATCCTCCAAGATATGGCGAACCGCCGGCAGGTCCAAGCTGGCAGGACGATTCCCCGTTGAGAACAATCAGGGCCCGGGTGGCGCAAGGCGTTTCCTTGCCCGGCCTTCTCGCCTAGATTGCGGGCAAGGTTCGGCAAGGGAGGCTTGCATGAAGACCATCAAGGGGCCGGCGATTTTTTTGGCGCAGTTCGCCGGGGATGCCGCGCCATTCAATGCGCTCGACAGCATTGCCCGCTGGGCCGCCGATCTCGGCTACAAGGGCGTGCAGATCCCGAGCTGGGACGCGCGCCTGTTCGACCTCGCCAAGGCTGCCGAGAGCGATGCCTATTGCGACGAGGTCAAGGGCACGCTCAAGGACGCCGGCGTCGAGCTGACCGAGCTGTCGAGCCATCTGCAGGGCCAGCTGGTCGCCGTGCACCCGGCCTATGACGAGAGCTTCGATGCGTTCGCAGCACCCGAGGTGCGTGGCAACCCCAAGGCACGCCAGGCCTGGGCGGTCGACCAGATGCACAAGGCGGCTGCGGCCTCCAGGCGGCTCGGGCTGTCGTCGCATGTCTCGTTCCCGGGTGCGCTCGCCTGGCCGTATCTCTATCCCTGGCCGCCGCGGCCCGCGGGCCTGATCGATGACCGCGTTCGACGAGCTGGCCAGGCGCTGGAGACCGATCCTCGATGCGTTCGACGCCGCCGGGGTCGACGTCGGCTATCGAGCTGCATCCGGGCGAGGACCTGATCGACGGCGTGACCTTCGAGATGTTTTTGGAGCGGGTCGGCAACCACCCGCGCTGCTGCATCAACTACGATCCCAGCCACTTCTTGCTGCAACAGCTCGACTACCTCGGCTTCATCGACGTCTATCACGAGCGGATCAAGGCCTTTCACGTCAAGGACGCCGAGTTCACGCCGAGCCCGAAACAGGGCGTGTACAGTGGCTTCCAGCCCTGGCTGAACAGGGCCGGGCGGTTCCGCTCGCTGGGCGATGGTCAGGTCGACTTTGTCGGCGTGTTCTCGAAGCTCGCCGGCTACGACTACGACAGCTGGGCGGTGCTCGAATGGGAGTGCTGCCTGAAGCATCCCGAGCAGGGTGCCGCCGAAGGCGCGCCGTTCATCGCCGAGCACATCATCCAGGTGACCGAGACGGCGTTCGATGACTTCGCGGCCGGCGGCGCGGACGATGCCGCCAACCGGCGCATGCTCGGCATCGGCTAGTGCTCTGGAGCAGACGGATCATTCATGTGTCTGCTCGCAGAGAGCACTGGTACTAACTGGCATAATTGGATGGGCCATGCTAGTGGTGGGGCATGGCGATTCAGGAAGCGACGTCGATTGCGCTGTCGGCGGAGGAGCGGGCGGTGCTCGAGGCGTGGGCGCGAGCACCGAGCAGCGAGCAGCGCAAGGCCGAGCGAGCGCGCATCGTTCTGTTGGCGGCCGGCGGGCTGGCGAGCCGGGCGATCGCGCGGGAGCTGGGCTGTGCGCGCGGCGTGGTCAGCAAGTGGCGGGTGCGGTTTGCGCGCGACCGCCTGTCCGGGCTCGGCGACGCGCCGCGCTCGGGCAAGCCCAGGACCTACGACGCGGCGGCGGACCGGCGCATCCTGGTGCTCCTCGAGCGGCCGCCGCCCAAGGGGTTCGCCCGCTGGACGGCACCGCTGATGGCGCGTGCGCTCGGCGATGTCAGCGACCAGTATATCTGGCGCTTTTTGCGCGCGCAGGGGATCAACCTCGCCGGACGCAAGTCGTGATGTCTCTCGACCGAGCCCGCGTTCGCCGCCAAGCCTGTCCTCGGGCCGGCGTAGCGGGACCCGTGGAGGCCGCCGACATTGTCGGCCTCTATCTGAACCCACTGGAGCATGCCGTGGTGCTCGCCGTGGACGCTTGCCCGCTCGGAGCGGGGTTAGGGCCCCGCTCCGAGCGCGCCCAGGGCTATCTCAAGCTGCCCAACGGCCGGGCGCTGACCGGCTTCGTGCACGAATGCAAGCGGCGCGGCATCACCACCTGTTCGCCGCGCTCGAGGTCGCGACCGGCCAGATCAAGGCCAGGCACACCAAGCGCCGGCGCCGCGCCGAGTTCCTCGCCTTCATGAACGACGTGATCGCCGATCACCCCGACCAGGAGATCCACGCCGTCCTCGACAACCTGCGGACCCACGAGCCCAGGCGCGACCGCTGGCTCCTGGCTCAACCAGGTCGAGATCTGGTTCTCGATCCTCGCCCGCAGCGCGCTCAAGGGCGCCAGCTTCACCTCGGTCGCGCAGCTCCGCCAGGCCATCGATGCCTTCGTCGCGGCCTACAACCCGACCGCCACCCCGTCCCAATGGCAAAAGGCCGCCAGCCGTCCCAACCGCCCCGCGGAACGGATCACCGATTTATGCACGTGAGTACTAGTTCGAGATGCGGGCGTCCAGTACGTCGAGGAGCAGCGGAAGGTCTTTGACCGTATCGATGACGTGGTCGGCGCCTGCGGCGCGGAGCTTGCTGGCCGCGGCATTCCGACGCTTCGTGACCTCGCTTTCTGGCATCGCTGCGAGCTGGGCCGGCGTGTGGCCGACATGGTTGCCGGAGAGCGTGACACCGACCGTCACACAGCCTGCCGCCACACCTTCCTTGATGCCGGGCTCGGTGTCGTCGACCTTGATCACTGCGGACGGCGGGTAGGCCCTGAGGTCGATGAAGCATTGGTACATGGCGAGCGGCCCCGGCCGGCCCTCGGGCAGGTCGTCGGCGCAGACCAGGTTGTCGGGCGCGTAGCCCTGCTTCGCTGCGAGCGGCAACACCCGCTCCATGATCGACCGGGTATAGCCGGTGGTCGATCCGATCTTGAGACCGCGGGCCCGGAGCTCGGCCACCACCTCGGCAGCACCTGGCACGAGATCGGCGTAATCGGCGACGACCTTCTCGTTCAGCGGCAGGAAGACCTCGTACACCCGGTCGACCGCGGCCTCGTCCGATGCATGGCCCTGGGCATCGGCCCAGGCGCTGGCGATCCGTGATGCGGTGAGCATCGCCTTGATGTGGTCGCGCTTGGGCAGCCCCATCGGCGCACGCGCCTCCGCGATCGAGACCTCGACGCCAAAGCGCGCGAACGCCTCGACGAACACGCCCATCGGCGCGAACGACCCGAAGTCGATCATCGTGCCGGCCCAGTCGAAGACCACCGCCTTGAAGCGTGTCATGGCTCCTCATCCAAAAAGGTCGCGGATGGTTTCCTCCCCGATCGCGAATGCGGTCGAGGCGCCGCAGCCCGCCGTGACGATGACGATGCGCGTCCGCTCGTCCGGCGCATCGGTCAGACGCCAGCGGTCTTCGGCGCTCGCATAGGTGCCGAGCCAGCGCTCGCTGATGCGCCAGCCGCCGAGATCGAGCACCTGTTCCATCTCCTCAAGGATCAGCTGCTCGACCGTCGCCAAGTAGAATGGGTCCGGCGCCTCGCCGTAGTGGTGGCTGTCGCCGACCACGAGGGAGCCGTCCGCGGACTGCACGACGATCAGGTGCACGCCGTTCTGGCGCTGGGCCGGCTGCTCGGCGTCGAGCCGCGCCTTGAGCGGCGCTGCCGCGGGCAGGTCAGCGTAGCCGTGGTAGCGGGCAAGGCCGAGGTCCGACATGACCGCGGCGCCGAGCCGGACCGGTCGCTCCGGCTCGAGGCGGAGCATGTGAATCAGGCACCGGGTGGTACCGTATCGCCGGATCCGCTCGGGGAACAGGGTCTGGAACTCGTCGCCCGGGCAGATGACGATCGCTTCGGCCTCGATCGGGCCGCGCGAAGTCTCGAGGCGGCCTGGGCCGACCTCGTGCACATGCGTCGACCCCTGGAAGGCGACGCCGAAGTGCTCTTTGAGCCAAGCCTGGAGGGCCGGCACAGCAGCACGCGACTCGACCCGGAGCTCGAGCGGTGAGTAGAGGGCGGCCGTCACCTTCTTCCGCCGGATGTCCGGGACGTGCCGGGCGGCTTCCGCCGTGCTCAGCCGGCGGCAGCCTTCTGCCATGTCGGTCTCGAGAAACGCTTCGACGACGGCCTCGGCTTCGGGGCGCCGCACCGTGACCAGGAGGCCTCGATGCAGGACCGGGATACCGGCCGCCTCGGCGACCTCGAGCCACACTTCGCGCGAGCGCCGCGCCATGCGCCAGCAGTCGCCTGCCGCTTGGCCGGTGACGGTAATGAAGCCGAAGTTCCGGACCGAGGCGCCACGGGCTTGCGGGTCCCGGTCGATGACGACGACCGATTTCCCGAGTCTCGCTGCAGCAAGCGCATGCGCGAGCCCGAGGATGCCGGCGCCGACGATGGCGAGGTCATAGCCGGCCATCAGTCGCCCTCACGGGCCGGCGCGTGGCGGAAACGGCTATTGCAAATAGCCAAGCTCCGCGAAGAGGCGATATTTGTCCCAATCAACCCAGCTTTCGACGATCTTGCCGCCCGCGAACCGGTCTATCTGCACGCCGGTCCAGACTGCCCGCTTCCCGGTCGGGGGATGTCCCAGGTAGACGCCGGTATTGACGGCCGTAAATCGCCACCGGGTCGCGACCAGGTCACGGCACCATGACCTCGCCAAATCTCTTCATGACAGCGTGCGCCGGACGATCGAGCAGCAAGAGTGAGGGGACGGAAGCCGCCCGCTCATCTCTCGGCCGCGACTGGCAGGGCCGCGGGGGAATCATCCGTATTGGATCAGCTTCCAGGTGACCGCCCGGTCGTTGTAAGGCGGCATGCGATTGCCCTTTGCGATCGGGGCGGTCGTCGAGGGCGTGCCAAGGACCTGCCAGACCCCGCTCTCGGGGCAGATTTCGCCGGTCCGCGCCGTCGTACCGATAGGGGCCCGCTTCCGGGCCGCCGTGCCGCTGAACGTCATAGCCTTGACCTCCAATGGTCTGTCTAGCGTGGCGCTTAATCTAAGCAGCAAGCATAGTATGTCAAGCGTTGCTTGATCCCGTGAGCAACATCCGCTACCTGGCAGCTTGAGGAAGCGCCTATCCAGGGACAAGAGCGATGGCGGAGCAAGAAACGGACAGGCCGGCGCCTCGGACGCTTGGCGCTTACCTGGCCAGGCTCAGACAGGTAAGGCGGATGACCTTGCGAGAGGTCGAAGAGGAGACGGGCAAGGAGGTGTCAAATGCCTACCTCAGCCAGCTCGAGCATGGTCGGATCGCCAAGCCCGCGCCGAATGTTCTGCACAGCCTCGCCGAGGTCTATGGCGTTCCGTACGACACCTTGATGGAGAGGGCCGGCTATCTCCGGCGCGACAGTGGGAACGTTGGCCGTCTTCCGACCTTCGCGATCGAGGACCTCACCCCCGAAGAGGAAGAAGCGCTGCTCGATTACCTAGCCTATCTGCGCTATCGGAAACGCAAGCGGTGAAACCTGACGATTGCACTCTAACTCCGCAGGGACTCGCCCGGGTTTGTCGCGCTATGTCGGTCGCGGCCTGAACGTCCTTGGAGAACACCACCTTCTGTAGTGGCTATAGCGGCGGTGATGGAGGGCTTCGACCACAAGCACATTCACAACTCCGTACATGGTACGATCGGCCTCATGTGAAACAGCCCGGCCTGGCTTACCTCGTCTATCCGTCGCTCAACTACAGCCGGTTTTCCCATTCTCTAGGCGCCTGCCATGTGATGGGGCGTCTTCTGGACGCGGTTTCCCGCAACGGCAAGGTAAGCATATCCCGCCCCGAACGACAGCTGTACCGCCTCGCAGCCCTTCTCCACGACATAGGTCACTATCCATTTTCCCATGCGATGGAGCAGAGCATTGATGACTTCTACAAAGAGCGTGACTATCTGCAACCGCACGGAGCTGCGGCGGCCGGCGCTGCATTAGACAGCCCGAAATCCTCCTGCCTTTGATCATGAGCTGCTCGGCCGGCAGATAATCCAGCGCGATCCGGGCCTGCAGAGGGTACTGGCGCATCATTCTATATCGCCCGATGCGGTGAAAGCCGTGCTCTCTGGCAAATCGCCGGAGTATATGACCCCGCTCGTAAGTTCCGATCTCGA
Source organism: uncultured Alphaproteobacteria bacterium (assembly GCA_963731495.1). Taxonomy (GTDB): domain Bacteria; phylum Pseudomonadota; class Alphaproteobacteria; order Geminicoccales; family Geminicoccaceae; genus DASUGG01. The sequence continues at coordinate 65,367 of CAVSVZ010000023.1, read as the reverse complement.
TTGTGACCGGCTCGACTATCTTCTCAGAACTGCGTATCACTCCCGCTTACCGTACGGTGGCGTCGACATAGATTACATCATTAACGAGATGTCTCTTGACTCTGAAGGCCGCTTGGCCTTGGCTAACAAGGCCCTGCGGGCAGCAGATCACCTGCTCATGTCACGGTACTTTGACTATTTGCAGGTCGCATTCAATAAAGCCGTCGTGGCACTTGAGTGGACTTTGTCTGACGTGATACGTGAGATGCTGGATCGTGGGATACTGGATTGCTCTGCGGATAAGATATTGGGAAGAATAACGGATAACGAATGGTACGTAATGGACGACAACTATATGTATGCGGCTTTTTCAGAACTGCGCCGATCACTGGAGTCGGATGAGGATGATGTTCTATTGGCCCCAAAACTCGACTCTATTCTACTCCGGCGCCCCCCCGAAGCTCATAGCGGCATCCGAGAGAATTGCCGGTCGCGACGAGAAAAGAGCGCACAATAACTATGCACAGCAGATACATGACAAGATCGCTGAGTGATCTGACGAGTTCGGAATTCCGGTACCGCTCTGGCACGTGTGGAGTCGCTCTCTGAAGCTGACAAAGATTGGGTCCAAGATTCCGGCAAGTGTACTTGCTGGTGATGGAGTGGATGACCTGGAGGAAAGTCAAGCCGTTTATGTGCTAAATTCAGCAGGCACTAGTAGCAAGATGCTGATGGACTATGAGCATTCTATTATGAAGCATATGGCCGAATTCGCTTACTACGGCATCCGCTTATATGTCTGTTGCCCGCCGGGAATGGAGCCCGACACAAGAGGCAGAATTGAGCGGAAGGTTCGCGAGGATCTGCCGTATTTTCCTTACAACGAGTGAAAGCCCCCATCCCGTTGGCGCGTCCGTCTACGCCGACCGGGCTCTAGGCGCTTCGCGCCCGCAGCTGCGGCTTCGCCAAAGCTGCGCCGAGTCTCCGCCATTCGGTGACAATCCCTCGCGCATAACGGGGCTTACGCCCCTTCGCTTGAGGCCTGTGGCCTTCATATTGTCCGTCAAGGCTGCCGCCTGATGGACGCGCCGCCAGCTTGTCCGAGGTCCGCTGCTTTCCGGAGCGGCGCGCGTCACTTGTCGGGGTGTTCGCTCAGGCGTACCGCGCACCAGTAACGCGCCAGATCGCGTCGCCGACGTCGTCGGCCACCAGCAGGGCGTTGTCGGGGCCGAGCGTGACGCCGACCGGGCGGCCGTAGGCGTGGCGCTCGTCGGGGGCGAGGAAGCCTGACAAAATATCCCGCGCGGGGCCGGCCGGGCGGCCGTTCGCGAACGGCACGAAGATCACCTTGTAGCCGGACAGCGTGCTGCGGTTCCAGGAGCCGTGCTGGCCGATCGCCATGCCCTCGGGGAATCCGGGCAGGGTGTCGGCGGGCAGCCAGCACAAGCCGAGCGAGGCGGTGTGGCCGCCGAGGGCGTAGTCCGGCGTCAGAGCTTTCGCCACCATCGCCGGGTCCTGCGGCACGCGGTCGTCGACCGTCTGGCCCCAGTAGCAATAAGGCCAGCCGTAGAAGCCGCCATCCTGGACCGACGTCAGATAATCGGGCGGGGTCTCGTCGCCCAGGCCGTCGCGCTCGTTGACCGCCGTCCAGAGCGTGCCGGTCCGGGGCTCGAAGGCGAGGCCCACGGGGTTGCGCAGGCCGGAGGCGAAGATGCGGCTGGTGCCGTGCGCGAGGTCGAGCTGCCAGATGGCGGCGCGGCCCTCCTCGGCGGCCATGCCGGCATCCGCGATATTGGTGAGCGAGCCGACCCCGGCGTACAGCTTTTGGGCGTCGGGGCTGGCCAGCAGGCTGCGCGTCCAGTGGCCGCCGGGCTTGAAGTCCGCGATCTTTTTGCCTGGCCCATCGATGCGACCGGCACCGGCCGTATACGGGAAGGCGACCACGCCATCGGTGTTGCCGACATAGAACGTGTCGCCGACCAGCGCCATGCCGAACGGCTGGTTCAGGCCGTCCAGGAACACCTCGCGGGTTTCCGCCACGCCGTCGCCGTCGGCATCGCGCAACCGGGTGATCCGGTTGGCGCTGGCCCCGACCGCGGCGGCGCGCTGCAGGGTGCTCATCATGGCGTAGTCGAACAGCGAGCTGACGGGGTCGGCCGCGGGCCGGGCCTCGGCCACCAGCACGTCGCCATCGGGCAGCACGTGGAGCCAGCGCGGATGCTTCAGCCCGGTCGCGAACGCGTTGACCGTGAGGCCTGGTGCCGCGACCGGCGTCTGCCCTTCGGCCCAGCCGCGGGCGCTCGGCAGCTTCAGGGTCGGGATGCCCTGCGGCTTGGCCTGCCGGGATGGTCGGCGCGCCGCCCAGCGCCGGCACGTGCGCTGCGCCCTCGCGCCGCCGCAACAGGACCGTTACGGCGCCGATCAGCGCTACGATCCGCCCGAACATGCCCAACAGGCTCATGGCAACCTCTTTCCCGGTTTTGCGCAGGCTAGCCGAAGCCGGCCGGGGTGGAAACGAGGACTGGCAGCCCGCGTTCCCGGACGCGGGCGCCGATCTTACCTTGGCGGTGGACCGGAAAGGAGAACGCTTTCGAAGGAGCCTGTGTTAAGCTTGTGACTTCGCGTGACCAGATCGGATGGCCCCATGCCCGTCGAAAAGCGCCGCGAGCAGGAGCTGGTCGAGAAGATCCGCAGCCTGCCGCCGGACAAGCTCGCGGAGGTCGAGGATTTCGTCGACTTCCTCCGCCAGCGCCAGGATGAGCGCGGGCTTGCAAGCGCCGTGACCGGCGTCTCGGAGGCCGCGTTCGCAAAGGTCTGGGACAACCCCGACGACGCTGTCTATGACCGGCTTTGAGTTCGGCGACGTCGTCCTCGTCCCCTTTCCCTTCACCGATCAGAGTGCCGCCAAGCAGCGGCCGGCCGTCGTGATCAGCTCCACGGCGTATCATCGTGCTCGTCCGGACATCCTGATCATGGCCATCACGAGCCAGGTGCGCTCGCGTCCATCCCTTGGCGAAGCTGCGATACGAGACTGGCGGAAGGCCGGCCTGCTCAAGCCATCCGTGTTCAAACCCCTTCTCGCGACGGTCGATCGAGGCCTGATACGCCGCAGGCTTGGCCGTCTGGCGGCAGACGACCTTCAGACATTGCGCGCGTTGCTGCCCACCATCCTCGGCGGGCAGCTCAGCGCACCTTCGTAACGCGTCCGCGTTCGGGCTAACCCGACACGGTCACCAGGTCGAGGTCGACCAGGTCGGGGATCCGGCTTTCCGCCGGGAAATTCACCTCCTTGCGGGTCACCAGGGTGCTGACCGGGTGGTAGACGAACATCGCCGCCACCTTGTCCGAGGTCAGGATGTTCGCCTTCTGCACGATCTCCTTGCGCTTCTCGGGATCGGGCGTGACGCTCTGCTCGGCGACCAGCCGGTCGACCTCGTCCTCGGAAAAATAGCCGAACGGGTACTTTTGCTTGTCGCGCGCGTTGGCGTTGAACTTGGAGTTGGTGGTCATGAAGTCGACCAGGCCGTCGTCGGGATCGAAGTCGCCGCCGCTGTTCTGGACCAGAAGGTCGAAGTCGAGCCGGTCGCGCCGGTCGCCCAAAATGGTGTTGTCGACCGGGTCGAGCTGGATGTCGACGCCGATCTCGCGCTTCATGATGTCGGCCAGCACCTGGCCGCGCCGGCGATCGTCTGAGATCATGGTCAGCACCAGCGGCCGCATGCCCTCGCCGTTCGGGAAGCCCGCCGCGGCGATCAGCTCGCGCGCCGAGTCCGGCTGGTAGCGCTGCTCGCTGCGCTCGCCGATGCTCGGGTCGTACATGAAGCCGAGCGCCGGGTTGATCGAGCCGAACGACGGCACGCCGAAGCCGAGATTGCCGATCTGGATGTAGCGGTCGCGATCGAGCGCGCGGGCCAGCGCCATGCGCACCTGGAAGCCCGGCTCCTTGAGCAGCTGCTCGAGCGGCTTGTTGAAGTCGGCCACTTGCATCGGCTCGCGCCAGGGGTTCAGGTAGATCGCGTAGAAGCCCGGCCGCGGGGCGATGTCGACCACCAGCTCGGGGTTCGCCTGCAGGCGCTCGAGCAGCTCGGCCGGCACCGGGTCGCCGCCGATCAGCTGGATGTCGCCGGCCTCGAGCGCGGCGGCGAGCGGCTCGGCCTCGACGATCGGGATGATCGTCACCTTGTCGAGCTTGGGCCGCTCGGGGTCGTAGTAGTCCGCGAACCGCTCGAGGTGGACGGGCTGGCCCAGGGTGTGCTCGGCGATCCGGAACGGGCCGGTGCCGACCGGGGTCAGGCCGTATTGCGCCTCGCCGAGCTCGTCGATCGCGCGGCCGTTGACGATGGTCAGCGCGCGGCCGCTCGCCCGCTCGGTGGTCTTGACCAGGAACGAGGCCTGCGGCTGGCCGAGCTTGATCAGCACGGTGTGCGGGTCGATCTTCTCGACGCCCTGGACGTTGACCAGCACCTGGCTGTGGAACGACTTTTCCGGGTCCTTGGAGCGGTTGTAGGTGTAGACCACGTCGTCGGCGGTGAACGGATCGCCGTTGTGGAAGGTGACGCCTTCGCGCAGCTTGAAGGTGTACTCGGTGCCGTCGTCGGACACGGTCCAGTCCTCGGCGAGATCCGGCTGGGCGACGAAATCCGGGTCGATGTGGGTCAGCGCCCCCAGCACGTTGGACGAGATCTGGAACTCGGCGACCTGGTCGATCCGGGCCGGGTCCATGGTCGCGATCTGGCTGACGCCGGACCAGCCGCAGCGCAATTCGCCGCCACCGCCGGCCTGCGCGAACGCCCGGCGTGGCGCCAGGCCGGGCACCAGATGCGCCGCGCTCAGCGCGCCGGATGCCGCCAGCAGCCGCAGCACCGTGCGGCGCTCGAGCCTTGGCCCGGACAGCTGGGCCTTGCTCAGGCCGAACAACGGGTCGCGCCGATCGAAGTCGTAGGCGTCCTTCAGCTGGTCCTCGATGTCCTGCTTCTGACGCTCAGTGAGGTTCGCGAAACGATTTTTCAGCATGCCTTCCTCCCACCTTTGGTGGCCATTGGTTCCGCCCAGCGGTCAAGGTACTACGGGCGCCCCGCCGATCAAGTACATAGACGACATGGGCAATCGCGCGGGCCGGGTCCGGCCAGGGGTCCGAGGTCACGCCTCGGTGTGCAGCTCGCGGCTGCGAAAGCAGGCGGCGCGATGATCCTGCTCAACCGTCTCGAGCGGCGGCGAGGATCGGGCGCAGCGCGCGATCGCGAAGCTGCAGCGCGGCCGATAGGAGCAGGCGTCGCCCAGTCGGGCGAGGTCGGGCGGCTGGCCCTCGATCGGCGTCAGGCGCACCGAGCGCGGCAGGTCCAGGCGCGGCACCGAGGCCATCAGGCCGATCGTGTAGGGATGGCCGGGCCGCGTAAAGATCTCCTCGGTCGTGCCGGTCTCGACGATCCGCCCGGCATACATCACGTTGACCCGGTCGGCGTAGCGCGCGACCACCCCGAGATTGTGGGTGATCAGCACCAGCGCGACCTTGAGCCGGCGCGACAGGTCCTTCATCAGCTCCAGGATCTGGGCCTGGATGGTGACGTCGAGCGCGGTGGTCGGCTCGTCGGCGATGATCAGCTTAGGCTCGCAGCCGAGTGCTACCGCGATCATCACCCGCTGGCGCATGCCGCCGCTCAGATGGTGCGGGTACTGCCGCAGGCGCCGCTCCGCATCGCCGATCCCGACCATGCGCAAAAGCTCGCCCGCGCGCGCCTCGGCGGCCGCGCGCGACAGGCCGAGATGCCGGCGCATGCCTTCGCCCAGCTGCACGCCGATGCTGAGCACCGGGTTGAGCGAGGTCATCGGCTCCTGGAAGATCATCGCGATCTCGCGACCGCGCACGTTCACGATCTCGCTCTCGGCCAGGCCGATCAGGTCGCGGCCCTCGAAGCGCACGCGGCCGCCGACCACGCGGCCGGGCTGCGGCACCAGGCCGAGCACCGCGAGCGCGCTCATCGACTTGCCGCAGCCGGACTCGCCGACCAGCGCCACCGTCTCGCCGGCATCGACGGTATAGGAGATGCCGTCGACCGCCTTTACCAGGCCGTGCGCGCTGGGGAATTCGACCTTGAGGTCGTCGATCTCGAGCAGACTGGTCAGCACCGGCACCCGGGTTCGCCCGTCTTGCATCGAGGTGCCGCGGGCAGGCTTGCGATCATCAATCGAAGCTAGGGCGGTGCTCCGGGCTGGTCAATCGCCAGCGCTCGCGGCCTGGTCGATCAACCGCCCGCGACGCCTCGCGGCTCACCGATCCCCGAAGGTTGCGAGATCCGACAAGATCTCCGTTCGACGGTCGGTCTGCTCGATCATACAAGCCAGCTCGAAGATGTCGCCCGGGCGGTCGCCGTCGACGAAGGCCGCCCACGTCTGGCACGCGGTATCCCGATAGGCCTGCCATGCGTGTTGCGAAGCCTCGACCCCGAGCACCGCAGCCTCACGTCCCGTCGCCTGGTCGATCTCCAGCGCCACGGCTCGTGCGCGCGCCAGCGCCTGGTGCATGGCGCCAGCACTGGTGTCCAGGCCACGGTCGAGACAGTCCTGCAGGGCCGCAGGATCGCCTGTGGACGCCCTCACACGACGCCAACGGATCCGCCCCCGCCTGCCCCGCGACGGCGAGACAGGCGATCGCCAAGGGGGCAAGCAAACCACGGCGTGCCCAGCAGCATTGGTGTCCGATCGCTCGTCGGGAGGAACGTTCCATCATGGCCTCCATCGAGACGAGAACATGTCGATGCAACGACCCTCCTTCGGCGCCGGTTCCGAGCTCGGAACCGGCCACGCCACGATTCGTTCTTGTTGAGGGAGAAGTCTGTGACCAAGGGAGACGATGTGACCCGCGAAGCGCCACACGACCATGAGCATGAGGCCCATCTCGCCAAGGCGAAGGCAGCACTAGATGAGCTGGATGCACAAATTCAGCTGCTTCAGGCCAAGGCGGAAAAGCAGGCGGCCGACGCCCGGATCGAGTACGGCAACGAGCTGGAGGATCTGCGCAGGCGCCGCCGCGAGCTTGGCGACCGGCTGAAGGAGCTGCACCAGACCAGCGGCGATGCCTGGAACGACCTCCAGCGCGGCTTGGAAAACGCCGTGGCCAGCATGCGCGACAGCCTGAAGAGCGCGATCGATCAATTCCGCTAAGCGGCCCCGGCGCGTCCTTCAAAGCCGAACATTTGGCGAAGCCGAACATTTTGGGGAGAGCCATCATGCGAAACGGTCGGATCGCAGCGTTCGCCATACTCGCTCTGTCGATCCCGGTGTCCGCCTGGAGCGCGGCGGCGGCCGCCGACAAAGTCGATCTGACGACCTGGGATCCGTCGCTGCTCCATCGCGGCTGGCGGGCAAGCACGTTCTTCGGCACCAAGGTCTATGGCAAGGGCGGCGACCAGATCGGCGAGGTCGAGAATTTTTATGTCGACATGGACGGTCGGGTGACCAAGGTGATCGTCGAGTCGGGCGGCATCCTGGACGTCGGCGACGTCCATCTCGCCGTGCCGTGGGACCAGGTCAAGATGTGGCCGGGCGAGGACGGCCTGCTGGTGCCAGTCAACAACGACAATGTCCCCGAATTCAGCCTGTTCCGCGACGATCCGCACCCGGGCGTCGCGGTCTGGCGCGTGACCGATCTGATCGGCGACCTCGTGTACCTGGCGGACGGTGACCAATATGGCATGGTCGAGGACATGATCATCAGCCTCGATGGCAAGGTCGAGGCGATCGTGGTCAGCCCCGATGTCAGCTTTCCCGATCGCGAGCGGAAGGCCTATCCCTGGTACGGTCAGGGTTACGACCCCATGGAAGATCGCTACGAGCTACCCTACGACCTTCGAGACATCGAGCTGCTCGGTCCGTTCGACGACGAGACCACCGGGAATTGATGCCGCGAACGCTCGGCGAGCGCCACAGCACGAGGCTTCAGGCATCGGCAGGGTCCGTGCCGGCGTTGCGCGGCGCCACCTCGGCGATGATCGGCAGGTGGTCCGAGGCACGCCGGCTGAGCGCACTCACGTGGCGCCTGAGCGGCCCGTCGAGCCTGCAGCCGCGCAGCACCATGCGATCGAGCGAGAACAGCGGCAACCGGGTGGGATAGCTCGCCGGCGCCGGCGGCACATGGCCGAGCTGTCGCAGCCGGGCCAGCGCGCGCGCCCAGGGGCGCCACTCGTTGAGGTCGCCGAGCAGGACCCACGGACCGGTGTTGTCCGTGTCGAGCAGGTGCCCGAGCGATTGCACCTGGCGAAACCGGGAGCGGTATCGAAGATCGAGATGGGTCGTGATCAGCCGCCAGCGTCCCCCCTGCGCATCGTCGACCACGACGCCGAGCGCACCGCGCGGCTCGCCACTGTGATCGGCAAAGCGCAGCTGGTGCTGGTCGAGCACCGGCAGGCGGCTCAGGATCGCGTTGCCGTACCAGCCGTGCCCCTCGAGCAGCATCGGGCCCTCGACGCAGGCCATGCCGAGCTTGTTCGCGAGCCGCATGGCCTGGTCGGCGCTGCCGCGCGAGCGACGGGATTCGACCTCCTGCAGCCCGATCACGTCGGGCTCGATCTCCTCGATCACCGCCGCGATGCGTCCGAGATCGCGCCTGCCGTCGGCGCCGACCGCGGCGTGGATGTTGTAGGTCGCGACCCGGATCACGTGCTCATTCGGAACGCCGGCGTTGCTTCCAACGATACAGCCAGAATCCGCAGCCCATGGCCAGCCCCGCCGCCGCGACCAGCAGCAGGAACGTGGTGAGGTCGGGCCTGCGAATCCATGCGCCCAGCCGATCCCCGACCGCGGTCATCAGCGCGATTCCGGGCAACATGCCGAGCGTGCTGCCGAGCGCGTAGTCGCGCCAGCGCAGGCCGCTCGTGCCCGCCGCGAGGTTGACCACGGTAAACGGCGCGATCGGCAGCATGCGGACCACGCAGACCGTGAGGTAGCCGCGCTTGCTGAGGCGACGATTGATCGTCGCGACCCGTCGCCCGCCAACCCGCTTGATCAGGTCGCGCCCCATCAGGCGACCAAGGCCGAAGCCTGCCAGCGCCGCCAGGACCGAACCCGCCAACGCGTAGCCGAACCCTGCCAGCGGGCCGAATGCCATCGCGGTCAGCGCGATCACAAGGTTGAGGGGAACGAACAGCAGTCCGGCGATCACATAGCCCGACACCACCGTGACAAGGCCGATCGGCGAATAGCGATTCTCCTGGGCAAAGCGCAGCACGTCCTGCAGCAGGCCGGCCTGACCGACCAGCACGTCGTGCAGGAGGACGCCAAGCACCACCAGGAGCGCTAGCACGGTGCCGAAGGTCAGCAGCATCGTGCGCAGGCGTCGTCGCCGCCGGCGCGGCAGCAGGCGTCGCTCGAGCGCTTCCGGGGTCAGCGGCTCCTTGGGATCGCCGAGGTCGACCGGCAGCTCGCTCAACAGCTCGGTGTCGACATCGGGCAACGGCTCGAGCAGCCGTCGCTCGCTGCGGAGATCCGAGGCCGCTTCGACCACCGAGCCGCGCTCGGCGATCGCGGCCTCGACCTGATCGACCCGGCAACCGAGGTGATCGGCGAGCAGGGCGGCGCGCGCCCGGGCGATGGCGCGGCGGTGATGCCCGGTCGTGGCGGCGACGATCAGGTTGCACTCGGTGTCCAGGCCCATCGAGCGGTGTGCCAGGTTGGCGGAGCCGACCATCAGATAGGCGTCGTCGACGATGGCGAGCTTGCTGTGCAGGTCGATCGGCTGCCGGCGGCCATCGTCATCGACCACCACCGGGCACAGCACGCGCAGCCGGTCGGACCGGCCAGCCTGGCGCAGGCGATCCACGAATTGGGCGCGGCCCTGGTCCATCACCGCCGCCTCGAAGATGCCCTCCGCCTTGGTCGGCGTCACGATCACGACCTCCGGGCCCTGGGGCTCATCGAGGCGCTCGCGCAGCCGGTTCGCGATGCGCCGCGCCGTCAGATACTGGTTCTCGAGGTACAGGGTCCGGCGCGCCGCGGCGATCAGCTGCTCGTAGAGGGCCTCGATCTCGCGCACCGGGGCCCCGCCGCCGTGGGCCGGTCTGGTCCGCGCGATGCCGACCGGCACATCGGTCCACCAGGGCTCGACCGAGCGCGGCCAGCGATCGCCCTCGCCGGGCGCGGCGGGCAGGTGCTCGCCGGTAGCGGCGCGCCAGCGCTGGCGCATCAGCTCATCGAGCGCGCGTGCCGGAGCGCCCTCGACCAGCAGCATGCAGTCGTGGCGGGGCGGACGGGCGACGCCGTCGGGTGTGCGCCGCCCCGCCTCGTCGATCCGGTGCGCCGGCGTGTCCCAGCGCCCGGCGGTCAGGTCGATGCCACCAGCGAACGCCACGGCGCCATCGATCACCACCACCTTCTCGTGATGGCAGGCCGCGGTCGGATGCTCGTTGTCGAGCACCAGGCGCAAACGACGGTCGCTTCGGGCGAAGCGCCATTCCGGTAGCGGCTGGCGGTCGAGCCCGTACAGCAGCAGCCAGTCCCAGATGAGCATCCGGATGCGCAGTCGGGGGCGCTCATGCAGGAGCTGGTGAAGGAAGTCGCCGAACGGGCAGGCGTCGCCTTCGGGATCCAGGGTGATGTCGCTGTGAATATCCCAGCCGACGATGAACACGCTGTGCTCGGCCTTGAGCAGCGCCGCCCGCAGCGCGGCAAAGTACGCGGCGCCGTCGATCAGGAGCGTCGCACGGCTTGCGCGCTCGATGCGCCAACAGGTGGCGCCGGGCCGCAGAACCGAGGGCGTCGACGGGATCGAAGGAGGATCGCCGTCGCACCCGATCGCGGGCAGGCGGTCTATGGCTGGAGCGACGCCCGGAGCATCCAGGCCGCCTTCTCGTGCGCGCGCAGGCGCTGGTTCATCAGATCCTCGGTGACCGTGTCGCTCGCCTCGTGACAAGTCTCCACGACGTTGCGGCAGGCGCGCACCACGGTCTCGTTGTCCTCGACCAGCTCGCGGATCATGTCGGGGGCCTTGGGCGCTTCGTGCTCGTCCTTGATCGAGGTGAGCTTGAGGAACTGGCTGAGGCTGCCGGGCGCGAGGAAGCCCAGCGCGCGGATGCGCTCGGCGATCTCGTCGACCGCCTCCTGCAGGTCCTGGTACTGCTCCTCGAACATCTCATGCAGGCTGTGGAAGTGGGGTCCGACCACGTTCCAGTGGAAGCCGTGGGTCTTGCCGAGCAGCGTGTAGGAATTGGCCAGCACGCCCTGCAGACCCTCGGAGAGCTGCTTTCGGTGCGACTCGGACAGCCCGATGTTGACCGGAAGCTGTTCGTGGGACGGTTGTGGCGTCGCGATGTCGTCCATGGGATCCTCCGCTCATGACATTTGGCGGCCCTGATATGGACCGTCTCCGAGCAAAACGAGCGAGGCAGCTCGGGGTTCCGCCGGGCGCGCCGTTTCCGACCCGCGACCGCTCCTTGGCCGGGGCGCCGTGATGGCCGGGCTCAGTCGTCCGCGAGATCGGGAACGACGCTGAAGTCGGTGGTCTTGGCATCCTTGGTCTGCGGCGGCTCCAACGTCCGGTTCATCAGCCCGCGCCTGATCAGCTCGCGGATCGCGGCCGCGCGAGTGGGCAGGCGGTTGTCGAAGCGCCACCCGTCGATCGCCTCGAGCTCGTCGACATCGAGCATCAATTGGATCCGTTCGCTGCGCTTTTGATCCCGATGCGGCAAGACTGTTCCCCTCACCTGCGCAAGTCCTGCTTCGGCGCTCGAGGATGAGCAAGAGGCCAGGACGACATCGCCTGCACAACCTACACCCTTTGAGCCACCGACACAAACAGCTCAGCTGCTGCCAGCGACATTGCCATCATCATCTGATGAAACCACGCAAGATGAGTCGTGTGTGCAAGTTCTGCAAAGACCAAATCTCGTTCAACCCGCTTATCTGATGTATGTAGAGCCAGATACGCCTATGAATTCGTTTGAAAAATCGCTTTGAGCACCTAGCTTCATCGCAGACCAGCAGCTCAGGAGAAAGATTCGTGCGGTTGAGCAAAAATGATGCGAAGGCGATCGAGGCAGAGATTCCCTATCTCCGGCGATATGCTCGGATTCTCGCCAACGGGACGGACGCCGCCGACGACCTTGTGCAAGACGCTCTCGAGCGCGCGATCTCACGCTTCAACGGATTTCAACGCGGCACCAATCTGCGCGCGTGGCTGTTCACGATCCTGCACAACATCCGCTGCGACCAGCATCGCCGCGTCGTGCGCCGACCCGTGGAGATCCCGATCGACGATGTCCATCAACCGTCGACGCGTCCCAGCCAGGCCGATGCGCTCCATCTGGCCGACTTCCGGCGCGCCTTCGCCCGCCTGAGCGAGCCGCATCGCGAGGTGCTGGTGCTGGTCGGAGTCGAGGGCATGGACTACCAGCGGGCCGCGGAAATCCTCGGCGTCGAGGTGGGCACTGTGAAATCGCGCGTGTTCCGCGCCCGCGAGAGCCTGCGCCACGAGCAGATGCTGCTCGAGCGCCCGGTGAGCCGCGCGCCGCTGGCAGCGGTGGCGTGACCGGTCATGTCCGCACCGGCCGAATTGATCGTGATCACGCCGGTCGAGGTCAGCGCGTTCGTCGACGGCGAGCTCCATCCCGACGAACGAGGCGACGTCGAGGCCTGCCTGCGCGATGACGATCGCGCGATCTGCATGGTCCGGGCGTGGCAGTGGCAGCTCGGCCTCCTGCATGCGGCGTTCGCACGGATCGTCGAGGAGCCCGTCCCCGAGCGTCTGAAGCTGACGGCCCGACATTAGGAAACTTTCTCGGTGCCCCGAGCGTTGGTCAGATCTCTGTCGTTGGCCCGAGATGAATCACCGTGCTGCTGGACCTTTCCGGGGTCTCCCTGCCATGGCTGATCGTCGCCTTTGCGCTCGCTGGTGTGGCGATCCTGCTGGCCGGCACGCGCTTGGCGCGTCAGGCCGATCAGATCGCCGATCGCACCGGTATCGGCGAGGCGTTGGCGGGTGCTGTGTTCCTGGGCGCCACCACGTCGCTGCCGGGCAGCATCCTTTCGGTGGTGGCGGCGGGCTTCGGCCACACTGAGCTGGCGGTCAGCAATGCGATCGGCGGCATCGCCGCGCAGACGGCGTTCCTCAGCATTGCCGACATCGCCCATCGGCGTGCCAATCTCGAGCACGCGGCAGCCTCGCTCACCAATCTGACCCAGGGTGCTTTGCTGGTCGTGCTGTTGGCGATCCCGCTGATCGCCTACGCGATGCCGCCGTTTTCCGTGCTCGGCATCAGCCCGGCGACGCTGGTCCTGCTGGCCACCTATGTGTTCGGGATCCGGCTCAGCGCCAGGGCGCGCGCCGAGCCGATGTGGCGGCCACAGGCGACCCGGGAGACCAGGCCTGACACGCCGGGCGACACCAGCGGCTGGCACGGCTGGCGCTCATGGCTGACCTTCATCCTGGTCGCCCTCTGCGTCGGGCTGGCGGGCTTTGCGCTCGCCGAGACCGCGGTCGAGCTCAGTCGCAAGACGGGGCTCTCCGAGACCACGATCGGCGCCGTCTTCACCGCCGTCACCACCTCGCTGCCCGAGCTGGTCACATCGATCGCCGCCGTCCGCCAGGGCGCGCTCACGCTCGCGGTCGGCGGCATCATTGGCGGCAACGCGTTCGACGTGCTGTTCCTGGCCTTCTCCGACATCGCCTACCGCGGCGGCTCGATCTACCATGCCATGATCGACCGGCACGTGTTCCTGGTAGCGCTGTCGATCGCGATGACCGGGGTCCTGCTGCTCGGGCTGTTGCGCCGCGAGACTCATGGCTTTGCCGGCATCGGCTTCGAGAGCGCCCTGATCCTGGCGATGTATGCGGGCGCGATCGTGGTCGCGATGGCGTGACGCGACCCCCGCGGAACACGGAGCGCTGGCGCGCGTTACCAGGATTGCGCGTGGCAACAGCGAAGGTGGAGGTGTGCCGGAGCCTGGCAGCCTGTTCGCGATCGACTGGGCGAGCGGGACCGAGGTCACGATCGAGGAAGCGATCTTGCGCCTCGCGCTCGCCATCGTGCTGAGCGCCGTGGTCGGGCTCGATCGCGAGCTCAGGCAAAAGCCGCTCGGCCTGCGCACCAACATGCTGGTGGGTCTGGGCGCGGCGAGCTTCAGCCTGATGGCGTTCCAGCTGGTCGACCTGTTGCGCGACAGCCCGTCGACGGTGCGGATCGATCCGGTCCGGGTCATGGAAGCGATTGTCGGCGCGATCGGCTTTCTTGGCGCCGCCGCGATCATCCAGGGGCGTCACGAGCTGTTCGGCGCGACCACCGGCGCCAGCATCTGGGTGGTCGGCGCGATCGGCATGGCCTGCGGCTTCGGCTTCTATGCGCTCGCCTTCGCCATCGCGGCCGCCGGCCTGCTGGTGCTGACCGTGCTGGGCCTGCTCACCAGCCGCCTCGGCTCCCCGGGGAGCCCCGACCGCTCCGAGGAATGACAACGCGCTGGCATGGAGGCCTGGTATCGCACGCAGCATCGACCAGATGATGACAGAAGGTCCGCAAGCTCGAAGGGAACCCCCATGGCCAAGCCGATCATCTGGGTGCTGGTGGCCGATGCCGGTCGCGCCCGCCTGTTCCAGGTGGAGCAGCCGCAACAGACCCTGAAGCCCGCGCTGGGCCAGGAGCTGATCGGCAGCAACCTGCCGAGCCGCGAGATCGCGAGCGACCGTCCCGGCCGGACCTTCGACAGCGGCGGCGAGGGCCGGCACGCCAAGGAGCCGCCGACCGACCCGGCGCGCCATGCCCAGGAAGAGTTCGCCCGCGAGGTCGTGCGGCTGCTGGACGAGAACCGGGAGAGCCGGCAGTTCCAGCGGCTGATCGTGGTGGCCCCGCCGCAGTTCCTGGGCGATCTGCGCGCCATGATGTCGCGGCAGCTCCAGGAGGCGGTCAGCGCCGAGCTCGCCAAGGACCTCTCCAAGCTGCCGCCGCACGAGTTGCAGGAGCACCTGCGCGAGGTGCTCGACGCGCAGCGCCCGCTCGGCCGCGCGTGAGAGAGGTCAGGTGCTCAGCGCGGACGCCTGATCGTCGGCCGGTCGGCATAGACGTCGAGACCGCCTGGCTGCACCGTCCTCGCGACACCGCCGCCGTTTTCACGCTCCTCGACGACCTCCGCCCGGTGCTTGAGAGCTTCCGTCCTGGCGGCGCTCACCGATGGCAGGTGCTCGCGACCCAGGATGCCGACCAGCCCGCCTTCGGCGTCGACCACCAGGAGGTGATCGCTGGCGTGCCTGTCCAACAGGGCGCGCGCGGTCGCTGGATCGTCGTCGAGATAGCAGAAGGCGAAATCTCCGGTCATGATGACGCGAGCCGTGACCTTCGCGTCGGTTTCGGGTGCCGTCGCCCTCCCCTGCGCGAGGTGCTTGTGCGTCAGCACGCCGACGATCTCGTCGCCGTCTTCGATCGGCAGGATCGGTATCTCCTGCAGGGACAGCCTGAGCGCCGCCTCATCGATCTCCTGGTCGGCGTGTAGGATCTCGCGCGCCGGCCGGACCAGATCGCGCAGATCTGTTCCCGCCCGCTTCTTCGGCGTCCATGGCTCTGCACTCGACCGTCTCTCGTTCTCGCGGACATCATTCTTGGTCATGATGCTGTCTTTCGATGCTGTCGTTGCCGGGTCGGCTTCAGTGCGTTGCCGGGTCGAGGCGCGCCACCTCGAGGCAGCTGAAACCCGATCGAAACAGATCGCGGGCCGGTCGGTACAATCGAAACCAATTCGCCCGGCCGCTGACATCGTGGCGAAACCTCCGCCCCTGAAACTCCTCTGCAGCTGAACAATTCGCGTCTTCCTGATCAACGGACAGGGGCGCGAACCGGTTCCGATCCAGGCTCTGGCCGAGCCGAGGGATCGGCCGAACCTGCTGGAGGCTCCCCGTGGCGGATCAAGGCACCATCCGGAAGATCATCGAGCGCAACATCGAGGTGCTGGCGCTCAAGCCCGCGCGGGGGCACCTCACCTCCACCACCAAGGCGCGTCTGGTCGACGGCCTGCGCTGCGAGATCCAGGAGGGCCCGTGGACCTTCTGCGCGGACCTGCCTGCCAAGGCTGGCGGTGACGATACCGCGCCGACGCCGGGTGTGCTCGGCCGTGGCGCGCTGGCGAGCTGCCTGACCATGGGCATTGCCATCTGGGCTGCCCGCCTGAACGTGACGATCGACAGGCTCGAGGTCGAGGTCGAGGCCGATTTCAACGCACGCGGCGAGCTCGGCATGGGCACCGGGGTGCCGCCCGGCTACAGCGAGGTGCGCTACACGGTCTCGATCGAGAGCCCCACGCCGAGACAGAAGCTGGATGAGGTGCTTGCGCTGGCCGCCCGTCACAGCCCCTATCTGGACGTGTTCGGCCGGGCGATGGCGCTCAAGGGCGTCGTGCGCGTCAACGGCGTGGAGGCCTGAGCGATGGAACCCAGGCTTCAGCGTCGCGTCCAGCGCTATGGCTGGGATCGGGCGGTTGCCGACTATGAGCGAGGCTGGCGCGCCCAGCTCGAGCCGGCGCAGTCGCTGATGCTCGAGATGGCGCAGGTGCGGCGCGGCGAGCGGGTCCTGGATGTCGCCTGCGGCACCGGGCTGGTCAGCCTGCGCATCGCCGAGGCGCTCGGTACGGCGGGCGCCGTGGTCGGCACCGACATCTCGGGTCAGATGGTCGAGGAGGCGCGCCGGATCGCCGCCGGGCGCAAGGTCGACAACGCCAGCTTCGAGCGCGCCGATGCCGAGCAGCTGCCGTTCGCCGACGCGACCTTCGACGTCGCGATCTGTGCGCTCGGGTTGATGTACGTGCCGGACCCGGTCAAGGCGCTCGCCGAGATGCGCCGCGTGCTCGAGCCGGGCGGCCGGGCGGCCGCGGCCGTCTGGGGTGCGCGCCGCAACTGCGGCTGGGCCGAGATCTTTCCGATCACCGACGCCAGGGTCGCCTCCGACGTCTGTCCGATGTTCTTCCAGCTCGGCAACCAGGACGTGCTGGCGCGAAGCTTCGAGGCCGCGGGCTTCACCGGTGTCCGCCTCGAGCGTCTGCCGACCGTCCTGCACTACGCCTGCGCCGAGGATGCGCTGGCCGCAGCGTTTCGGGGCGGTCCCGTAGCGCTGGCCTACAGCCGCTTCGACGACGCGACCCGGCGCGCGGTCCACGCCGAGTACCTCGAGTCCATCGCGGCATTTGCCGCAGGCGATGGCTACCAGATCCCGGGCGAGTTCGTCGTGGCGGCCGCCCGTGTTCCCTTCTCCCGCCACTGAACCAGCAACAGAAGGAGATCCCCATGGACATGTTCGACGACGTGCAGACCGCCGCAGTCGACAACGGCGTCAACGTCGAGGCGCTGCTCGGGGCCCGCGAGGCGCTGACCGAGGCGCCCGAGGCCGCCCAGTTCAAGTGGCGGGCGACCTGCAAGTGGGTCAACGGCACGCACAGCCGCTCGACCGTGGAGGAGTTCTTCGGCCTCGGCGAGGAGCAGAAGCACCGCACCGAGTTCAACTTCGATGCCGACCATCCCGAGCTCTTCGCGTCCGAGGACAACGGCGCCACGCCGGTCGAGTACGTGCTCGTCGGCCTCGCCGGCTGCCTGACCGCCGGCATCGCCGCCGTCGCGCAGCACCGCGAGATCCAGCTGCGCTCGGTCAAGGCGACGCTCGAGGGCGGCATGGACATCCAGGGCATCCTCGGCATCGACAGCGAGGTGCGCAACGGCTTCGACGGCATCAAGGTCACCTTCGAGATCGACGCCGATGCGACGACGGAGGAAATCCAGGCGCTGGTCGCCCAGTCGCAGAAGCGCTCGGCCGTGTTCGACATCGTCACCAACCCGACGAACGTCACGGTCGAGGTCAACGTGACGCGGCGCCAGACGGGGAGCGGGTCCCATGCGCACGATCACCACGGTCATCGTCGGCGCCGGCCATGCCGGCCTGGCCATGAGCCGCTGCCTCACCGAGCGCGCGATCGACCATGTCGTGCTCGAGCGCGGCGAGGTGGCCAACTCCTGGCGCACCGAGCGCTGGGACTCGCTGCGCCTGCTGACGCCGAACTGGCAGAGCCGGCTGCCCGGCTTCGCCTACGAGGGCGACGATCCCGACGGCTTTCAGGACCATGCCCGAGGTCGTCGCCTTCATCGACGGCTATGCCCGCGCGATCTCGGCGCCCGGTGCGGACCGGCACGAGGGTCACGCTCGGTGCGCCGGACCGATGCCGGCTATCGGGTCGCCACCGACGGCGGCGACTGGCGCTGCCGGACGGTGGTGATCGCGAGCGGCGCCTGCAACATCGCCTGCGTGCCGCGCTGGCGCGAGGCGGTGCCGGCCGCGATCGCGACGCTCACGCCCATGCAGTACCGCAACCCCGACCAGCTCGAGCCGGGCGGCGTGCTGGTCGTCGGCGCCTCGGCGACCGGCGTGCAGCTCGCCGACGAGATCCAGCGCTCGGGCCGACCGGTCACCCTCGCGGTCGGCGAGCACATCCGCGTGCCGCGGATCTATCGGGGCCGCGACATCCAGTGGTGGATGGACGCCGCCGGCGTGCTCGACGAGCGCTACGACGAGGTCGACGACATCGTGCGGGCGCGCAGCGTGCCGTCGCCGCAGCTCGTCGGGCTCGCCCGAGCGCACGACGCTCGACCTCAATGCGCTGAGCGAGCAGCGGCGTCGGGCTCGTCGGCCGGCTCGCCGGGGTCAGCGACGGCAGGCTCCAGTTCTCCGGCTCGCTCGCCAACCAGTGCGCCATGGCGGACCTGAAGATGAACCGGCTGCTCGATACCATCGACGAGTGGGCGACGCGAGCACGGGCTGGACGACGTGGTCGAGGCACCGCTACCGCTTCGAGCCGACCCGGGTCGCGGCCCGCCGCCGCTCTGACCCTCGACCTGGCCGAGGGCGGGATCCGCACGATCGTCTGGGCGACCGGCTTCCGGCCCGATCTACTCGCTGGCTGGAGGTGCCGGTGCTCGACCGCAAGGGCCGGATCCGCCACGACGGCGGCGTCGTCGCATCGCCCGGGCTGTACCTGATGGGCATGCCGTTCCTGCGCCGGCGCAAGTCGACCCTGATCGACGGCGCCGGCGACGATGCGCGCGATCTCAGCCGCCATCTCGCGGCCTATCTCGACGGCCGGCTGTCCGCGGACCAGCGCTGCGCCGCCTGAGCGTCCTCGACACCGTCGGCAGACCGGTCCTTCAGCTCGATTGGACAGAACCCAATTCGTCGATATAAATGCGTCATCCCAACAGAGCGGGGCGGCGGTGGTACCTTCGAGCGCGGCGCAGCGAAAATTCCTGACGATCAATCCCGAGGACGACGTCGACCTGGTCAAGGGCTTGTCGTCGCCGATGCGGCTGCAGATCCTGCATGTCCTGCGTCGGCGCGGCCCGATGAACGTCAACGCGATCGCCAAGCACTTCGGCCTGCCGCAGTCGACCATCGCGACCAACGTCCAGGCGCTCGAGACCGCCGGTCTGATCCGGACCGAGCTGGTCAAGGCGGCCAAGGGCCAGCAGAAAGTCTGCTCGGTACGCTTCGACGAGATCGTGATCCGTCTCGACGGCGCGCCGACCCAGCAGCAGGACGACCTGATCGAGGTCGCCATGCCGCTTGGCCTGTACACCGCCTGTCAGGTGTCCGCACCCTGCGGGCTGTGCTCGCCGGACGGCATCATCGGCCTGTTGGACGTGCCCGACTACTTCCTCGATCCGAGCCGCATGCAGGCCTCGCTTGATCTGGTTCGGGCGCGGCTATGTCGAGTACAAGTTCCCCAACAATGCCAAGATCCTGAACGCCGGGATCAACTCGATCGAGTTCAGCATGGAGCTGTCCTCGGAAGTGCCCGGGACCAACAGCGACTGGCCCTCCGACATCAGCCTCTGGGTCAACGACGTACCGATCGGCACCTGGACCTCGCCCGGCGATTTCGGCGATCACCGAGGCATCTACACGCCGCGCTGGTGGAAGCTGGAGGGCTCGCAATACGGCAAGCTCACGACCTGGAAGATCACGGAAGGCGGCTGCTTCATCGACGGCGCCAGGCTGTCCGACCTGACCATCGACCAGCTCGACCTCGCCAGCCACCATTCCATGCGGCTGCGGATCGGGATTGACGAGGAGGCCAGGCATCCGGGCGGGGTCAACATCTTCGGCCGCGGCTTCGGCAATTATGATCAGGACATCCTGATGCGGATCCGCCTGCGCCGGGCTGCCAGCTGACGGCAAGTATATCGTTCAAGATGATATATATCAGCAATTATATTGACCGGCCCCCGGTGGTCGGTTAGCGTCTTCGTGTGAAGTAGACGTGCGCGACAGCCGATAACCGCCTGGGAGGCGAACAATGCACATCCTGCGAACCCTTGCGCTCGCCGCGGGCGCGATGCTGGTCAGTGTCGCCGCGCTCGCGCAGGGGACCATCTCCAACCTGCCTCGCGAAGAGACGATCATCATCGAGAACCCGGAAGGGACGGTGAAGAATCCCGGCTGGTTCAACTACTGGGCGGTCAATGCCGGCGGGCGGTCGACCGGCCTGCAGCAGCTGGCCATGGACACCTTCTGGTACATCGACCCCGATTACGGCATCGATGGCGTCTGGGACAACTCGCTGGCCGCCGAAAAGCCGATCTACAACGACGACTTCACCGAGATGACGGTCAAGCTCAGGCCGGGCATTTACTGGAGCGACGGGGTCGAGTTCACGGCGGACGATGTCCTCTACACGATCAATACCCATCTCAACACCGATGGCCTCTATTGGAGCGCGCCGGTCCAGATCAACGTCGAGTCGGTCGAGGCGCCCGATCCCTACACCGTGGTGTTCAAGCTGAAGAAGCCGAACTCGCGCTTCCATGCGCTGTTCACGGTGCGCTGGAACGCGATGTGGATGATGCCCAAGCACATCTTCGAGCAGGCGGGCGATCCGCAGCAGTTCGACTTCAATCCGCCGGTCTCGCTCGGGCCGTACACGCTGCACAGCTACGACCCGAACGGCAAATGGTACATCTGGGCCAAGCGCGACGACTGGGACCGGACCACGCTCGCACGGTTCGGCGAGCCCGGCCCCAAATACGCCGCCTATATCGATCCGGGCCCCCCCGACAAGCGGGTGATCGCCCAGCTCAACCACGAGCTCGACATCATCCATGACATCGCGCCCGAGGGCATGTTCACCCTGGCGCGGGAATCCGACAGCTCGCACGGCTGGTTCGCGGGCTTCCCCTATGCCCATCCCGATCCGACCCTGCCGGCGCTGATCTTCAACACCCAGAACGACCTGTTCAAGGACCGGGACGTGCGCTGGGCGCTGGCGCTGCTGATCGACATCAAGGCGGTGTCGATGGCGTCCTACCGCGGTGCGGCGACCATCTCGGCGATCGGCGTGCCGCCGACCGGCACGCATCCGGACTACTACCACAAGCCGCTCGAGGACTGGCTGATCGACTTCGAGATCGACACCGGCAAGCGCAAGATCAAGCCGTATGATCCGACCGTCGGCCAGCAGATCGCCGACATGCTGCGGCCCTCGATGGGCGACGCGATCCCGACCGATCCGGAGGAGATCGCCCGTGCGTTCGGCCGCGGCTGGTGGAAGCCGGATCCCGAGGCCGCCGCCGAGCTGCTCGAGAGGGCGGGCTTCACCAAGCAGGGCGATGCCTGGTACACGCCCGAAGGCGAGCCGTTCAAGATCCGGATCACGGTCGAGGGCGAGAAGCGGCCCGTGATGACCCGCGCCGGCTCGATGATCGCGCAGCAGTGGCGCCAGTTCGGCATCGATGCCTCGATCGAGGTCGCCGAAGGTACGCTGAACACGCGCCGCAACAGCGGCGATTTCGACACCATCATGTCGTGGAGCGTCGAGACCTGGGGCGGTCATCCCGACCTGTCGTTCTTCCTCGACAGCTGGCATTCGGAGTTCGTGGCCGACCCGGGCAAGCCGCAGCCGCCGCGCAACTGGCAGCGCTGGTCGAGCCCCGAGCTCGACAAGATCATCGAGGAGATCCGCACGATCGACTTCGACGATCCGCGCGGCGTCGAGCTGGGCCAGGAGTACGCCAAGCTGGTGGCGCGCGAGATGCCGACCATCCCGCTGATGTCGTACAACGTGTTCACGGTCACCGACGACACCTACTGGACCGGCTATCCGACCGCGGCCAATCCCTACACCAATCCGGTGCCGAACTGGGCGAACACCAAGTACATGTTCACCAAGCTGCGGCCACACAAGATGGCGCAAAACTGACGCGCCATCGAACGCCTGATCGGGGGGCGGCCGCGCGGCCGCCCCTTTGATCCGTCCTCATGATGCCGATCACCAGTCCACTTTCCGAGCTCAGGCGATGAGCACCTACGGCGCCTATGTCGGCAAACGGCTCGCCCAGTTCCTGCTGGTGGTCTTCATCGGCATGAACATCGCGTTCTTCGTCACCCACATGACGCCGATCGACCCGATCGAGGAATCGATCTCGGTCGCCACCGCGTTCGGCAGCACCAGCCCCGAGGCGATCGAGATGCTGCGCCAGTCCCTGCGCGAGCTGTACGGGCTGGAGGGCACGCTCTGGGATCAGTATCTCGAGTTCTGGCAGCGTGTCGTGGTCGCCGACTTCGGCCCTTCGCTTTCCGCCTTCCCGACGCCGGTCTCGTTCCTGATCTGGAACGCCCTGCCCTGGACGGCCTGCCTGCTGGTGGTCGCGACCCTGATCGCCTGGCTGCTCGGCAACCTTCTGGGCGGCCTTGCCGGCTACTATCGCGACAGCCGCCTGTTGCGCGTCGCCGGCGTGATCACCATGGCCTTCCACCCGATCCCCTACTACATCGTCGCCTTCGTGCTGCTGATCCTGTTCGGCTATGTCTGGCCGATCCTGCCGATCACCGGCGGCTACCAGATGAACATGGCCCGCGGCTTCAATCCGGAGTTCGTGCTGAGCGTGCTCGAACACGCGATCCTGCCGGCGCTGTCGCTGGTGCTGGTCGGTGTCGGCGGCTGGTTCATGGGCATGCGTGCTCTGGTCTCCAACATCGTGACCGAGGACTATGTGACCTATGCCGAGTATGGCGGGGTCGACCGCCACAAGATCCTCACCTCCTACGTGATGCGCAACGCGCTGGCGCCGCAGGTGACCGGCCTTGCCATGTCGCTCGGCGCGATCTTCAACGGCGCGATCATCACCGAGCAGGTGTTCGGCTACCCCGGCATCGGCACGCTGCTGGTCGATGCCGTGCATGCCGGCGACTACAGTCTGGTGCTCGGCGTGACCACGGTCTCGATCCTGGCCGTGTCGATCGCGGTGCTGCTGATCGACCTGCTCTACCCGCTGATCGATCCGCGCGTGCGGGTCGCCTGAGCCATGCTCACCGTCCTGCGCGACCTGTTGCGCTACAATCGCGAGTTCGCTGCCGGCGCCGCGCTCATGGCGTTCGTGCTGGTCATCTCCTGCATGTCGTTCTTCTCGCCCTATTCGCCCCAGGACATCTATCTGGTGCCGCCCGACGTGCCGCCGTCCTGGGCCTATCCGCTCGGCACCACCTCGCGTGGCCAGGACACCTTCTGGAGTCCTGACCTTCGCGATCCGCAACACGCTGCTGTTCGGCTTCACGGTCGCGATCCTGAGCCGCATCCTGTCGCTGATCATCGGCCTCTTGTCCGGCTATCTGGGCGGCATGGTCGATCGCGTGCTGATGTCGATCAACGACACCTTCATCGTGATCCCGCTGTTCCCGATCCTGGTGCTGTTCTACTTCGTGATGCGCGACAGCATGAGCTGGGCGCTGCTCGCCCTGGTCATGGCCTGCCTCGGCTGGGCCTATGACGCCCGCCTGATCCGCTCGATCACCATGAGCCTGCGGACCCGCGAGTTCACCGAGAGCGGCATCTTTTCCGGCATGACCACGGGGCAGATCGTGACCCAGGAGCACCTGCCCTACGTGCTGCCGATCATGTTCTCGACCACGATGAACAACATCAACTGGTCGATCGGCCTCGAGGTGACCCTGTCGGTCCTGGGCTTCACCAACATCAACACGCCGACCATCGGCGTCATGATCTACTGGGCCAACCAGCACACCGCCCTGGTCGCCGGCATCTGGTGGTGGATCTTCTTCCCGGTGGCGCTGGTGGTGATCACCTTCATCGGCCTGTTCCTGCTGGCGGTCTCGATGAACGAGTACATCGATCCGCGCTCGCGGCTCTCCCGCATGGGCGGCGCGCCGTCATGACCTCGGCGATCGCTGCCGGCCAGCCGCTCCGCAAGAGCGCCAAGGCTCCGCCCGTGCTCGAGGTTTCAGATCTGCGCGCCTACTACCAGACCCGCTATT
Organism: uncultured Alphaproteobacteria bacterium; assembly: GCA_963731495.1. Lineage (GTDB taxonomy): Bacteria > Pseudomonadota > Alphaproteobacteria > Geminicoccales > Geminicoccaceae > DASUGG01. The sequence goes on along the minus strand of CAVSVZ010000023.1, from coordinate 41,116 downwards.
TCGGCATCGAGCGCGAGGTGCGCGCGGTCGACGACGTCAGCCTGCGGGTCGCGCCGAACGAGATCTACGGCCTTGCCGGCGAATCCAGCTGCGGCAAGACCACGCTGATCAAGACCATCGCAGGCGTGATCCGGCCGCCGCTCAACGTCGTCTCCGGCACGGTCCGCTTCCGCTTCCGCGGTGACACGCTGAGCATCTATGAGGCAAGCCCGAGTGCGCTCGCCGCGATCCGCTGGCGCCATCTGTCCTACATCATGCAGGCCTCGATGGGTGTCCTGAACCCGGTCCGTCGGATCCGGCGCTCGTTCGTCGACTTCGCCTACCGCCATATCGCGAAGCCGATGCCGGCGTTCTGGGAGATCGTAACCCGTCATCTCGAGCGGCTGCATCTGCGGCCCGAGGTGCTGGATGCCTATCCGCACGAGCTGTCGGGCGGCATGCGCCAGCGGGTGACGATCGCGCTGGCCACGGTGTGCCGGCCGGAGTTCATCATCGCCGACGAGCCGACCACAGCACTCGATGTGGTCGTGCAGAAGGGCGTGCTGGCGATGATCCGCGAGGTGCAGCGCGAGCTGGGCTCGTCCCTTTTGTTCGTGACCCACGACCTCGCCGTGCATGCCAACCTGACCGACCGTCTGGGCATCATGTATGCCGGCCGGCTGGTCGAGGAGGGCATGACCGCGGAGATCTTTCGCGAGCCCCTGCACCCCTACACCCGCCACCTGATCGGCAGCCTGCCGCGGATCGGCGACACCGCGCCCAAGAAGGGCCTCGAGGGCGCCCCGCCGAACCTCGCCGATCCGCCGCCCGGCTGCCGCTTCCACCCGCGCTGCCCGCTCGCCATGCCGGTCTGTCGCGAGCAGAGCCCGCCGCTGGTCAAGGTCGGGCCCGACCGCCGGGTTGCCTGTTTCGCCGTGACCCCGGAAACCGCCGCATGAGCGCACCGCTGCTCGAGGTGGACGGCGTGACCAAGGCCTATGCGATGGGCGGCATCCTGTCCCGAAAGCACTTCGACGCGGTTGCCGATGTCAGCTTCACGCTCGACGCCGCGCGGCCGGAAATCTTCACCGTGGTCGGCGAATCCGGCAGCGGCAAGACCACGCTCGCCCGCATGATCTTGAACCTGGTGCCGCCGAGCGCCGGCGCGATCCGCTTTCGCGGCACCGATCTTTCGACGATTCGCGGCCGCCGCCAGCGGCTCGCCTTCATGCGCCAGGTCCAGCCGATCTTCCAGAACCCGTTCGGGGCGTTCAATGCGCTCAAGCGGGTCGATCGCTACCTTTACATGAGCGCGCGCCACTTCACCGGCGCCCGGACCACAGCCCAGGTCGACGAGCGGGCCGATCAGGCGTTGCGCAAGGTCGGGCTGTCGCTCGCCGAAGTGAAGGGCCGGTTTCCGCACGAGCTGTCGGGCGGCCAGCTGCAGCGGGTCGCGGTCGCCCGCGCGCTGATCTCGGAGCCCTCGCTGATCGTCGCCGACGAGCCGGTCTCGATGGTCGACGCCTCGCTGCGCGTCTCGATCGTCAACCTGTTCAAGACTCTTCGCGATGAGCTGCGGGTCTCGATCATCTACATCACCCACGACCTCGCGACCGCGTATTACATCAGCAATCGCCTGGTGATCATGCAAAAGGGCCGGGTGGTCGAGCGCGGCGATGCGCGCGCCGTGCTGTCCGCGCCCAAGCATCCCTACTCGATCCTGCTCAAGAGCTCGGTGCTGTCGCCCGATGCGGCCGGCCGCGACGAGCTCATCGCCCCAAGCCCGGCGCTCGCCGAGGATGCCAGCGTCAAAGCGTCATGAACGGAGATTGCCGCGTGCTTACCGCAAAAGCTTCCATCGATCGGGACACCACCATCGGCACGACCGATCCCCGGCTGTTCGGCGCGTTCGTCGAGCATCTCGGCCGCTGCGTCTATGGCGGCATCTTCGAGCCCGGCCACCCGCAGGCCGACGAGCGCGGCTTCCGGCGTGACGTGCTCGAGCTGGTGCGCGAGCTGGGCCCGACCATCATGCGTTATCCGGGCGGCAACTTCGTCTCGGGCTACAACTGGGAGGACGGCGTCGGCCCGGTTTCCGAACGGCCGCGGCGCCTCGATCTCGCCTGGATGTCGACCGAGACCAACGCGTTCGGCACCAACGAGTTCGTCGACTGGTGCCGGCTTGCCGGCATCGAGCCGATGCTCGCGGTCAATCTCGGTACGCGCGGCCCGGATGCCGCGAGAAACCTGCTGGAGTACTGCAACCATCCGGGCGGCACGGCGCTCTCGGACCTGCGCCGCGAGCATGGCTGGCCCGAGCCGCACGCGATCAAGTTCTGGTGCCTCGGCAACGAGATGGACGGCCCCTGGCAGATGGAGGCCAAGACGCCTGACCGAATACGGCCGGGTCGCGACCGAGGCCGCCAAGATGATGAGGTGGATCGACCCCGGGGTCGAGCTTGCCGCCTGCGGCTCGTCGGGGCGCACCATGCCGACCTTTGGCACCTGGGAGGACGTCGTGCTCGAGCACTGCTTCGACCACGTCGAGTACATCTCCCTGCACACCTATCTGAACAACTATGCCGGCGACGATCCGGCATTCTTCGCCAGCCCCGACCTGATGGACAGCTTCATCGAGGAGGTGGTCGCGATCGCCGATGCGGTCGCCGCGCGCCGCCGCTCGAGCAAGCGCATCATGCTCAGCTTCGACGAGTGGAACGTCTGGTATCGCACCCGCCGCGGCCGCGAGCAGCGGGTCCAGCCGAACTGGCCGGTGGCACCGCAGATCCTGGAAGAAGTCTACACCATGGCGGATGCGCTGACCTTCGGCGGCGCCTGCATCTCGCTGCTCAACCACGCCGACCGGGTCACCTGCGCCTGCCTGGCCCAGCTGGTCAACGCGATCGCGCCGATCATGACCGAGACCGGCGGCCCCGCCTGGCGCCAGACCATCTTCTATCCGTTCGCGCAGATGAGCCGGTTCGGCCGTGGCGAGGTGCTGCGCGCCAAGGTCGACTTGCCGACCTATGCCGCGACCTACTACGATCCGCGCGGTGCCGAGGACAACCGCTACCCGCTGCCCGCGGTGCCCTATCTGAAGCTCGCCGCGGTCGCGACCCCAGACGGCCTGTCGCTGTTCGCGCTGAACCGCTCGCTCGACCAGGAGCTGGCCCTCGACCTCATCGCCAAGGGCTTTTCCGACCTGGCGCTCGAGGATGCGCTCGAGCTTTCGGGCGAGCTCGAGGCGGTCAACACCAAGGACGATCCGGACCGGATCAAGCCGGCGCCTTTGGACGGCATCACGATCGAGGGCAACCGTGTGCGCGCGACCCTGGCCCCGGCGTCCTGGAACCTGCTTCGAGTGGCCGCGGCCTGAGCTACGCGACCAGGTCAGCCGGCCTCCTGGCGCAGCATCTCGACCAGCGCACGCAGCACGCTGTCGATATCCTCCGGCGGGTGCGAGTAGGCCGTGAACGACCGTGGCCCGGCGCTCACCTGCTTCGCGACATAGCGCGCCAGACGCCCGGGATCCGGCTTGATAAAGGGGCTCGGATCGGGCGACTGGGGACGCAGCAAGGCATATCCCGCGAGGGTTACCGAGGACGCGGTGGCTTTTGCCCGCGCAGCCGAAAGGCTCGCGTCGGTGTCGTGATCGTTGCGTCCGTTGGTCAGGACGAAGACGATTCGATAGTAGCTGGTGAAGGGTGAGTCATCCAACACCTGCAGGCCGTAATCTACGGCCCGCCCGATATTGGTCGAACCGCCAAAATACTTGCACCGGTCGAATCGCTCCGCGAGATGTCGACCGTCATCAGGGGCTGTGACGAGCGACCAGTCCACGCAGAGATCCTGCTGATCCACACCCGACCAGGTGATCGCCGCAAAGGCAACGCTGCCCGGCAGGCAGTCCTGGATCGCATGGTAAAGCTGCTCACGCCCGAACGCGGCGCGCAGGCTCTCGATCTGCCGCCGGAACGCTCGGTCACGGGTGCTCTCGGAGCCGTCGATCGCAAGCACCACCTGGGCGCAGACGAATGGCGCCTCCCGCGACGCGAAAAGCGCCTCGCTTGCCAAGCCGGCGCGCCCAGGCCCGCACAAAGTAAGCGCCGCCATCGCAAGCACCGACCAACGCATGATGGCGCGAGAAGGGAACTTGGTACGCATATCGCAGAACCTCATCCGTCATGGAACGATCGTTGCGCCTCCTCGAGCCGCTCCCTGGTGGCGTGCTCGACCACGCTCTGGTGAATGGCGAGGAACCTGTCGCGGGCGCGCTCGATGACCGTCTCCGGCTGCTGGTCGCCGATCGGGCGCACGTCCGACCAGGTGATCGACCATGGCTCGCCGGGACTGCACGAGATCTCCTGCTCCACGCCCGTCTCGTCGAGCACACGCGCAGGGATGCCGGCGCGCTCCAGGATCCGATCCAGCGTTGCCCTGGGGACCGCGTTGCCGGACATCAGCGTGCCGGTCCCGACGAGGCCGTCGCTCGGCAGGTAATAGCCTTCGACCGCCATCCCTTGGTACGGGACCACGAAGATGGTCTGGAGGGAGATCCCGTCCGCGTTCTCCTCGCCGAGCCCGGCGGCCACCCGAAGCTCTTCGCACAGCTCGCTCGAGGCCGCATCGCCCCGATCCGGAATGATCGTGAGCGCCATTGCGACGCCGGCCTCATGCTCCTGCTCATGGTAGATCGGGTGACCAGGGAGGAGGTCGACTTGCGGCACCGGCATCTGGGCTGACGCCGGGACCGCGGCGAACATCGTCACGCAGGTGAACAGGCAGGATCTCATCGAGACACCTCCGGGTCATGTGCCATGCGCCGTGTCCGGCGGACGGCCAGGCCGACTTGCAGCCGCCATCATCTGACCAGAGAGGTGTGCCGATGGAGGTTCAATCGAACATCACGACAGGCGTCAAAGATTGTGTCAAAATTCGGTTGATTTCGATGGTTCCGCGTTGTGGGGGGATTTCCCCATGCTGCATCTTCGCCTCTTGGGTGGCTTCGACTTCGTTCTGTCCGACGGCTCGACCGTGAGTCGCCTTGGTGCCAAGCCACAGGCCCTGCTCGCGTTCCTCGCGATGAATTGGGGGATAGAGGTGCCGCGCGGGCGCTTGGCCGGCCTGCTCTGGGGTGAGCGCGACGAGGAGCGCGCGCGACACAGCCTGAGCCAGGCGTTGACCACGCTTCGGGCGATGCTCGGTCCGGCGGCGTCGCCCATGCTCCAGGCCTGCTCGGATGGCGTTCGTCTGGCAAGAGATGGCCTCGATCTCGATGTTGACGCCTTCGAGCGCGCTGCGCGTAGCCAGCAGCCTGCGATTTTGCAAGAGGGATGCCACTTGTACCGCGGCGCGTTCCTCGAAGGAATCGAGACGCGTGAGCCGGGCTTCGAGGAATGGCTGCTGAGCGAGCGCTACCGGCTGGGCGAGCTCGCCGCAGACGTTCTTGCCCGCTTGCTCGATCTGCAGATCGCTGCGGGGGAGGTCGATTCGGCGATCGTGACCGCGCGCCGGCTCGTCACCCTGACCCCGCTCGACGAGCGGGGTCACGCACGGCTGATCGAGCTGTACGGCGCGAGCGGGCGGCGCGGAATGGCAGAAGCTCACTTTGCGCGCTGCTCTGAGCTTCTGCGCCGAGAGCTGGGTCAGCCGCCCGGCAGCGAGCTCAGAGCTGCGCTCGACGTGGCGCGCCGTCGCGCGCCCGGCACACCGGTCCGTATCACCTCCGGCCTCGCGCGAAAGGGGCCGGATGACCAGCCACATGAGGCGGCGCCTCGAACGCAGATGGTGTGGTGGGCTGCGGCAAGCGCGGCGGTCCTGGTAGTGCTCGGAGGCGTCTGGACGTTCCACCGCGACAACCTTGGCCAAGGCGGCGCTCACAGTGTATTCGAGGCGGCGGCGCCGCGGGATCTGCGTGGGCAGCCTTCGATCGCCGTGCTGCCGTTGGAGAACCTGTCCGGCGACCCGAGCAAGGAGTACTTCGCGGACGGTGTCACCAGCGACATCATCACGGACCTCTCGAAATTCTCATCGTTGTTCGTGATCGCTGGACAGTCCAGCTTCCGCTACAAGGGCCAAAAGGTGAAGGTCCAGGACGTCGCGCGCGAGCTCGGGGTTCGCTACGTGCTAGAGGGCAGCATGCAGTGGCTCGACGCTACGCTGCGGGTCAATGCTCAGCTCGTCGATGCCACCACGGGGCGCGCCGTGTGGGCGCAAGGCTACGAGCGGCCGACTGAGGACCTGTTCGCGGTGCAGAAGGAGATTACCCGACGCATCGTCGGTGTCATCGGGTCGGAGCGGGGCATGCTGCTGCAGGCAGAACTCAACCACATTGCCACCAAGCCGGCTGCGAGCCTCGCGGCTTACGAGATGTTTCAGCGCGGCAACTATCATCGCAACCTCGAGACAAGGGAAGACACGGCGAAGGCGCGCCGGCTGTTCGAGGAGGCGGTTCGGCTCGATCCGGGCTATGCGAAAGCCTTCGCCGAGCTCGGCATGACCTACCTGGACGACATCTGGGGCGACTGGACGGAGTTGCGTGACCAAGATCTCCAGCAGGCCGCGCAACTGGCACGCCGGGCCACTCAGGTCGATCCCTATGAGCCCTTGGGATACGTGGTCCTTGGCGTAGCGTATTTTCTCGACTCTCGCTACGATCAAGCAGTTCCTCTGCTCCGGAAGGCAAAAGAGCTTAATCCGAACGATGATCACATCACCCATGCTCTCGGATATGTCCTGGCGTACTCCGGCATATCACCGGAGACCGGGATCAAGCTGCTGGAGCAGGTGCAACAACTGGATCCGTATTACCCAGAAGTGATTTTGCGCGATCTGGCGCAGGCCTATCTCTTCGGCCATCGCTACGAGGATGCGCTTGCTGCGCTCAGCCAGGTCGCGCGCCGGCATCGACCATCCTACTGGCTGTACAAAGCGGCAAACCATGCGCAGCTTGGTCAACACGACGAAGCGCATGCGGCGATCGAAGCGGCACTGCGTCTCCAGCCGGATCTCAGCCTCCAGCGTGCGATCGACCGGCGCCTGAAGATGGGTCTAGGGCCCGAAAACGCTGCGCTTCTACGCGAGGCATGGCGCAAGGCCGGGCTGCCGGAACGGGCGCCCTCCCTCGGGCCGGTATCGGAAAACGCTACGCGACCAGGAGATCGACCAACTCGGTGACATCGGCGAGCGATTCGAGCTCGTCGACCCGCGCGATGAGCGCTTCGCCAGCCTCCTCGCCAAGAGGCAGCGCACCCGAGGCCCAGTTGCGCCGAAACTTTTGCAGATGCGCCTCGCGGGTCATCGGCTGGGCCGGGCTGCCGTAGACCCGGTCGACGCGGATCTGGTGGCTGGTGCCGTTCTCGAGCGTGACGCTGACATGGACCGGCGCCAGGGCGTTCTGATCGGGATTGTCGTCGGTCCGCAGCGCGACGCGCTCTGCCAGCGAGGGCCGCTGCGGGTCGGCCAGGTCGATGCCGAGATCCTCGAGGTGCTGGTGCAGAGGAAGCGCAATAAACGCGCGGCGCTCCGATTGATACGGAAGCTGCTCAAGAAGCAGGGTATCGCGCCAGAATCTTGGTCACCGATCGGCTCGGCGCCTATCCGGGCGGCGTCCCGCGAGCTCGGTCTCTCCGCCGAACACGTCCGCGGCAAGCGCAAGAACAACCGAGCCGAAAGTTCGCACGTGCCGATCCGACGGCGCGAGCGCAAGATGCAGGGCTTCTGCTCGCCGGCTCCGCCCAATGCTTTCTCGCCATCCACGCCGCCGTCGCCAACACCTTCACCACCTGCCGCCACCTGGTCTCCGCCAAGACCCATCGGCCTGCTCCGAAACTAGGCGTTCTTTGCTTTCGCGGCAAGCCGCGAGCCTGAGCGCCTGGCAGAGTGGCTCAGCAGATCCTGCCGGCCATCCCAATCAACCTGACATGGGGTTTATTGCGTGGGGGGTGGGTCCTCCGGAAACGTTGAGTCGCAGCAAAATGGGCTCGAGGTTGGATGATCATCAAGGAGGACGCCATGGGTCAGTTTGTGGGTTTGGACGTGTCGTTGCACGAGACCGCGGTGTGTGCGGTGGACGCGGACGATGGTCACGTGATCTGGCGCGGGTCGTGTGGTTCGACGCCGGAGGCGATCGCCGCCACGGTCGGTGAGCATGCGCCGACGGTGGTCAGGCTCGGCCTGGAGACCGGAACGCTGTCGCCCTGGCTGGCGCGTGGCCTCGAGGCCCTGGGTCTGCCTGTGGTGTGCCTCGATGCGCGTCAGGCCAAGGCGGTGCTGTCCTTGCGGATCAACAAGAGCGACGCCAACGACGCGCACGGCTTGGCCGAGCTCGTGCGCAGCGGCTGGTACCGACAGATCCAGGTCAAGAGCCAGGCCGCCTATCAGCTGCAAGCGCTGGTGGGCGCGCGCGCTCAGCTGGTGAAGATCAAGGTCGATCTGATGAACCAGATGCGCGGTTTGCTACGCACCTTCGGCCTGGTGGTGGGCAAGGGCGGCGGTGGCAAGTTCGACGAACGTGTTCGCGAGCTGATCGCTGAGGATGGCGCCCTGCGGACACCGATCGAAGCGCTCCTTTGCAGCTGGCGGCAGGTGTGCGAGCAGATCGGCGTGTTGGACAGGCGGCTGGTCGCCGTGGCCAAACGGTCGGCGACGATCCGGCGCTTGATGACGGTGCCCGGGATCGGCGTGGTGGCGGCGACTGCGTACGCGGCCATGATCGATGATCCGAGTCGCTTTGCCAGATCGGCCAGTGTGGGGGCCTATGTCGGGCTGACGCCAAGACGCCATCAGACCGGCGAGCTCGACTACACGGGCCGGATCTCGAAACGCGGGGACCCCCTGGTGCGCTCCTATCTGTACGAAGCCGCCGGCGTCGTGCTGCACCGCATGCGCAGACCCTCCTGGCTCAAGAGTTGGGGTCGCAAGCTGGTCAACCGGCTCGGGTTCAAGAAGGCCGCTGTGGCGGTGGCGCGCAAGCTGGCGGTGATCCTGCATCGGATCTGGATCGACGGCAGCCGCTTTGCATGGTCACGCGAGCAAGCCACGGTCTGAACAGAGGTGCCGGAAACGACCTGAGTTCCGCTGCTCACGCGGCGGTCGATGTCCCTGCCGGGACGGCGTGTCGGTCACCTTGCGGGGTTTGTTGTTGGCGCCGATCGGCGACCACGTACCTGACATCCAGGGGCCACACGCGCGGACACCATCATGGGCAGGCCCACGCCTGACACCGGAGAGAACCGTGTCACCGGCAGAGACAAAAGGAAGGACTTGCCTCACGCCCCGCAATAAGAGAACAAGCCCCTTTTCATAGCGCTCGGGCCGGTTCGCGGGCACGAAGAGCGGCGCGCGGATTGCGGAAAGCTCGGTCATGCCCCCCATACCGATCAAGCTCTGACGATGAAGATCGCTTCGATTTCGACGACAACGCCGAAGGGCAGCGAACCCATGCCGACGGCGGAACGGGCATGATAGCCGGCCTCGCCAAGCACTTCGATCAGCAAGTCCGAGCAACCGTTGATCACGCGGGCATGATCGAGGAAATCCGGTTCGGCATTGACCATGCCGGTCACCTTGGCAACCGCCTCGACGCTGGAGAGATCGCCGACCATGGCCTTGGCGACCGACAGCAGTTGCAGCCCGACATTGCGCGCGGCGTCATAGCCTTCTTCAACCGAGGCATCGCGGCCCAGCCGGCCAAGGATGAACGAGCCATCCGGATTTCTCGGTATCTGCCCGGAAAGGTAAAGCGTGTTTCCGGCCAGACGCGCCGGACGATACTGCGCCAGTGGTGCCGGAGCCGGCGGCAGGACGAGCCCCAGCGATGAAAGCTTCTGTTCCGGCGTCATGGTCATTCCTCAGGGTTCCAGCACTTGCGGTTCGCGGATAAAGCGCGCACTTCCGGACACCCGGATGCTCGCGCCGCGCTCGGACGTGATTTCCGCTTCCAGACGGGAAGGAACGCCCATGTCCTCGCCCTGGTGGATGGTGATGGCGCCTCGTGCGGCCAGCCGAGATCACGCAGGTAGCCGGCCAAGGCAGAGGCTGCGGCCCCTGTAGCCGGATCTTCATAGACGCCGCCGAGCGGGAACGGATTGCGCGCATGGAACCGCTGCGCGGTTTCGGCGTAAACGAGATCGAACGTGACGAACCCCTCTCGCTCGGCCAGAGACCGTCCCTTTTCAAGGTCATACCGCATCTCGCGCAATGTCTTGCGGTCCTTCAGCGCCAGAACCAGATGGTCGCCGCCACCATGCGCCACCGCAGGCGGTATCCGCGTGTCGAGATCGGCGGGGCTGAGACCGAAAAGATCGAGCGCTTCTTCCAGCACAGCACCCGCCACAGGACCGCTGCGGGTCGGAGGAGACTGGAACGCAGCCCCCCAGTCCGTGTCAGAAAGGTGACCCTCGACGGTAATGCGCGCGTGGTTGAGATCGAGCGTGAACCGGCCCGCCCCCTCGCGCCGGGCCAGGGCGGCGCCGAGCGCGATGGAGGCATGACCGCAGAAGTCAACCTCGACCTCGGGCGCGAAATACCGGACCCGCCACCCGTTCGCGACAGGCGCGGCAAACACGGATTCGGAATAGCCGACCTCGGCGGCCACCTTCTGCATCGCCGCCGGCTCAGGCAAGTCCTCGCAGATGACGACGCCCGCCGGATTGCCTCCGTGCTGCCCGCTCGAAAAGGCTGCAATATGTTGAACTTTCATCGTTCCACTTTCGTCCTGAAGAAGAGACACATCGCCAATCATGGGGCCAGGCCGCTGGTGGGCGATGCAGCGAGCACTGGGCTTATAGCCGCGCTGCTCAACAAGAAAAGCCCGCCAGCACGGCGAGAGCGCCTTGCAATGACATGTGAGCCTCCCCTGAGAGTGTGGTGCTTGTCGCACATCTCGCTTGGACGTGATGCCCTCCCGGCAGCCGGCCCAAGTGTCAACGAGGCGGCGGGACAGGGGCGGAGCACACAAAAAGTTTGCGCATTCTTCCCGTGCGACGTGCAGAGCAACGCAAGCGGCGCGAGCCACGCGCCTTCGCCCCCGTGCGCTCATGCCGCTGGCCGAGGCTAAGCGGCAGCCATTGTTCGTCGCCGCCGCCGTGCTTTCGTCGACGTCGGATCCTGCCCCAACGTGGAGCGTATCAAGGTCTCCTTCGCTGATGACAAGTGCGCCCGGCACGCGAGCTCGACGATGGAGACATTACGGCCGAGCAGCGCTTCGATGTAGGTGAGGTGCTCGCGGATCGCGACCTCGTTGCGTTCCCGTTCGTCGCGCTTGTTCCACTGGTAATGGTAGTGGAAAATCAGCGTGATGACGTCGTAGAAGCCGTCGATAAACCGATTGGGCTCCGCCGAATTGATCAAGCGGTGAAAGCGGCTGTCGAGGTCGGAAAAGTCATGATAGCGGTTCTCGACTTCGCGCAACAGCGCAACATGCTCCTCGCGGAGCGCTTCGATCTGCTGCCAAAGCGGCGAGCTGTCGGGCAAGGCCGCGAAGGCTCGCGCCGAGCGGAGCTCGAACATCTCGCGAATCTCGAACAGCTCGAGGGCGAAGTCGGCCGTAAACCCTTTGAAGACCCAACCGGCGTTCGGTCGCTTCTCGATCAGCCCGAAACGCTGGAAACGGTTGAGGAACTCGCGAATCCCGCTCGTCGCCACCCCGAACTGCCTGGCGAGCTCGAGTTCGTTGATCGCCGTCCCCGGGCGCGCGTTGTCCCGCAGCATCCATTCCATGAAGCGCTTTTCGACCTGCGCCGCCATGGGCACCGTTTCCGCCTCGGGGAACCGCTGCATCGCCCCTTGTGCCGAACGGACGAGGCGCTGCCGCCCGCTTTCGGTCACCAGCCCTCGTGCTGCCAGCGTCGACAGAACCTTGCGTACCGTCGTCCGGCTCACGCCCAGCTGAGTGCTCAGGGCGTTCTCTGATGGAAGCGACTTGCCGTCCCCCAGCTTGGAGAGCAGATCGAGAGCCTCGTTGAAGGCGCGTTTGAACACGGTATCGGTCTTCATGCTGTGGCCCTTGATCTCGCCCCAACGGCTTTTAGTCCATAAAACACAGATTGACCGCGCCCATTTTAGTGATTTTTATCAATAAGGAACATCCATCTCGGGGCGGATCGACCCAGGCGACGTCATGAGGGAGCGAACGAACACGGCCCCCATCTCCCCCACGGGTGCACCTGCCGTCGGGGGCGCGGCGCTTCCGCTCGCTCTTCGCCTCCTGAGCATCGGCCCGTAGCTGATCCTGATCGTGCTCGCGGCTGTGATCAGCCTGCTGACCCCCAATTTCCTCAAGCCCGCAAATCTAGGCAACATCGTCGCCCAGACCGCGGTGATCGCGATCGTGGCGGTCGGGCAGCACCTGGTGATCCTGACCCGAGGGATCGACCTCTCGGTCGGCGCCAACCTCGCCCTTGCGACGGTCATGGGAGGCCTCGTGTTCCGGGTGGCCGATTCCGCTCTGCTGGTGACCCTCGCCATGCTGTCCACAGGCCTGGCGGTCGGCGCCATCAACGGCATCGTGTACGTGTTCGGACGCCTGCCGCATCCCTTCATCGTCACCCTCGCCACGCTCAGCATCTGCAGGGGCCTCGCCCTGGAGCTGTCGATCGGCCACACGACCATGCGCGGCATGCCCGAGGCCATCACCGTGCTCGGCGGATCCTCGAGCTTCGGCATCCCGAACTCGTTCTTCGTCGTCTTTGGCGTCGCGGCGATCATGCTGGTGATGGCCAAGGCCATGGTCTGGGGCCGATGGATCTACGCCGTCGGCGGCGCACCGGAAGCGGCCTTGGAGATGGGTATCCCGGTCAAGGCGGTGCTGGTCTCGACCTACATGATCTCCGGGCTGTGCGCCGGCATCGGGGCGGTGGTGCTCGCCGGCCGGACCGCCGCCAGCTCCCCGCTCTACGGCAACCTGCTCGAGCTCGACACCATCGCCGCCGTGATCATCGGCGGCGCGAGCTTCCTCGGCGGGCGCGGCCATATCGGGCACGCTCTGGTTGGAGCGTTGATGATCGGCGTGATCCGCAACGCCCTCAATCTGCTCAACGTCGATGTGTTCTTCCAGATGATCGCGATCGGCGTCATCATCGTGGTGGCGGTCCAGGCCGATGTGCTGCGCAATCATCTGGAAGCGCGGGCGCGGGCGAGAGAGGCGGCGAGCACGCCATGAGAGCCTCCGCAGCGCCCCCGGTCCTCGCCGTCCGCCACGCGCAGAAGCGCTTCGGTGCGGTGCACGCGCTCAGGGATGTCAGCCTCGAAGCGCATCGTGGCGAGGTGCTGGCCCTGCTTGGCGACAACGGTGCCGGCAAGTCGACCCTGGTGAAATGCATCAGTGGCGTCCACGCCCTCGACGAGGGTGAGATCCTGCTCGATGGCGAGGCTGCCTCGATCCACTCGCCGAGCGCCGCGCGCCGCGCCGGGATCGAGACCGTGTACCAGGACCTCGCGCTGTTCGACAATCTGACCCCGGCGCAGAACTTCTACTGTGGCCGCGAGATCGCTTTCCCGGCGTGGCTACCCCGAGGGCTTCGGTTCTTGAGCGGCCGCGCCATGGACCGCGAAGCCGCCGCGGTGCTCGAGCGCCTCAGGGTCAATCTGCCAAGGTTCGATGCGCCGGTCGCCCTGATGTCGGGCGGCCAGCGCCAGGCGATCGCGGTGGCGCGGGCGACCGTGTTCGCACGCAAGGTGGTGATCCTCGACGAGCCGACGGCTGCCTTGGGGGTGCGCGAGTTCGCGACGGGTTCTCGACCTGATCGCGCAGCTGCGCGCAGAGGGCAACGCCGTGGTGCTCATCACCCACAACATGGAGCACGTGATCGAGGTCGCCGACCGTGCAGTCGTGCTGCGTCAAGCGCCTCTTCCGCGAGATCAAGGAGCAGGGCTACCGCGGCGGCTATTCGGCGGTCACCGCCTGTCTGCGCGAAGTCCGGCCGCCCTCGGTCCAGCTCTACGAGCGCCGCTACGAGACGCCTCCTGGCCAGCAGGCCCAGGTCGACTTTGCCTATTTCGAGGTCTCATTCACGGACGCCCCCGGCGTGACGCAGATCGTCTGGCTGTTCACCATGGTGCTCGGCTACAGCCGCTTCCTCTGGGGCCGGTTCTGTCCGAACCAGAAGCTCGCGACCGTGCTGCGCTGTCATATCGATGCGTTTGATGATCAGGGCGGCGTGCCGAAGGAGATCCTCTATGATCGCATGAAGACCGCGGTCGTCGGCACCGACGTGGACGATCTTGTGGTCTACAATCCCTCGCTGGTCGCGCTTGCCATCCCCGGCGGCAAGCTCCTTACCGCCCGGGTCGGGATCGCCACCGGCGGTCGTGGTGGTCGGCGACCTGGTCGGCGAGGAGGAGGCGCGCGAGCGCGCCGCGACCGACGCAATTAGGCGTCATCGGGGCAACCGCCCGATCGTCTATGCCGGGAAAGGCGCTAGCAGCATCATCCGTGCGGTGGAGCAGTTTGCGAGCGATCGCTCCACACTCGAATAGGCGATCGTTCGCCTCGAGTTCGCCTCCCACTGTCGTTCCGGCCCTGCTATCGAAGCCCGGCGAAAAGAATGTTTGCGGCGAGTGGGCTTCCCTCCGCCAAGACCCCCTGTCGGGACATTCTTTTTCGGATCCCAGGCATCGGCCGGAAGGCCGCAGGATGCGGACGTTCCCGCCTATTTGTCCGAACCACACGCGGCGGCCTCTAGGCCCAATTCGGGCCGTTATGTGTCTCTCTCAGCCCACTTTCTCCGAAGCAACCGAACCACGGCCATTTTGGTACGGATATTGAAAGCTCGATAATTCAAAGGGTTGTAGGGCACCCGAAGGAGTGCGAGTTTGCAAGAATCCCGCTCGGGCGGAGTGAACCGGGATCGAACCCTTCGGTTCGACACTACTCAGACGCTTCGCAAGCAAGCCAACGCGCTCGCTTATTCGAAACTTTCAAAATCTCGAGAAGCTGTGCTCGACCTCGGCCAACTTGAGGGCAGGAGCCGTCCCGCCTTTTTTGCATTTTCACCAGCAACCCGGATTGCGTGTCCCGGCTTGGAGGCGCTCACCGCAAAAGAGCCGGCGAGCACGCTTGTAGCCGGCGGGGCGATCGAGGGCCCGGGTCGGATCATCAGGCCGCACTTGCCCATGACTACCGGCAGAACGTTCTCCCGTCTTTCATGACGCAGGATCAACGCCGGCAGCGCCGCCCGACAGGCTTCCATGTCCGCAAACCGATCCGGCTGAGTGGGCAGATTTCGGCAAATTAGAAGGTTGCTCGCGCAGCCCACCAGAAACGCCACCGCGATGATCCCGTCCAGATCGAATCCCTCGGTTGAAATTCGACAAAGCGTGATCACACGCCCTGCAGCACGTACCACCAGACCGGCAGCGTCAGGAACGAGAGTGGGATTCCGATCCCGACCATCAGGGTCACGAGGGGCGGATCGAGCTTATGCTCCAGCGCGACGATCGAGGTGCCGATCATGGGCGCAATGGCCGCCCCGAAGATAGTCACCATCGTGCCCCCGCACTCGTTGGGCCGGTCAATCGCGAACATCCGTCAGTTGCGGCAGGACCTCGCAATCGATCTCACCCTCTTGGAACGCCTGCTCGTAGCGCTCCAGCCCCAGCTCCCGCAGCCACGCGGAAATGTCCACGGCGTTCCTCGTGAGGCAATCAAATCAGCCACGTTGACGCTGTCAGAACGACGATCTGCATGCCACCGATCTGGTCGCGGCCCAGTCACCTCATCGAGCCTGTCCGCTCGGAGAACGGCCTTCGCCTTCTTCGCCATGGCGGCGAGTTGCGCGCGATCCGAGCCGACATTGGTCACCTCGTGGGCGAGGATCAGATGGTGCGCGGTCTCGACCGCGACCTGCACGCTGCAGCCCACGACACCGGAGCCGCGCCCGCCCGTCGCCATCGAGCGCGCATCGGGAGCGAGACCTGCTGATCGGGGCTCTCGAGCATCCGGGCGTCGACGTCGGCGAGGCGCCGCATCTCGTCCCCGAGCTTCGCGATTTTCGCCCTCAGCCCGGTGATCTTGGTCGCGAGGGGTCAAGGCGGATCGGCGTGAAATAGCGACCCGGTTTTGAAGCGGGCCCACTCTGTCAACGGCGCCTTGAATCTGACCCGGGGTTGATCGGGGTCGGCAACTTGGTTCTGACCCACGCGGCGTCGAGGCCCTTGTTCCCGCGCGCGGGAACAAGGGCAGTCAGGCCACCGCTCCGGTCGTCTCCTTGACCTTGGCCGGCCGTGCCAAGATGCCGGCCCGGCGCTTGTCCTTGAGCCGGTAGCTCTCGCCCGAGATCTGGACCACGCTGGCATGATGGAGGATGCGATCGAGCATGGCGGCGGTCAGCACCGCCTCGCCGGCGAAGGCCTCGTCCCAGCTGCCGAAGGCCAGGTTCGAGGTCAGGATCATCGAGCCTTTCTCGTAGCGCCGCGCGACCACCTGGAAGAACAGGTTCGCCTGTTCGCGACCGAACGGCAGGTAGCCGATCTCGTCGATGATCAGGAGCTTGGGCATCGCCACCGTGCGGTGCATGATCTCCTTCATCCGGCCCTGTCGCTGGGCGGCCTCCAGGGCGATGGCCAGATCGGCGGCCGAGGTGACACGGCTGCAAGCGGTCCGCCGTCGGCTCCTGCTGGCCTATGGTTACAAGCATGATTTTCTTCTTGAGCTCGGTCCAAATCCAGGTCGACATGGCTCCGCACCGGCTGCTGTGCGGCGACGCGACGGTGCAGAGCGATGTCAAGCGGGTGCTGGGTGGCCAGCTCGCCTGCCCCTGGTCAAGGGCCCCGACGACCAGAGATCGGTGGTAGCGCCACTCCTCAAGTCGTTGCGCATGAGCTCACTGGCCCGCTGTTCCTTGCTTCCTGCAAGTCTCAGGCGCCGCGTAAGCAAGATTCTCGGTGCTCGCGTCAGCAGAGCGTAAGCAGCGCGGTCCGAATCCGGGCAAGAAAACGCCCCGCATGAGCGGGGCTAGCTAGGTAAGCGGTTGACGACTTTACACCAGAGATAGAACAGGTCCGCAGCGGATTGTCTCCAGCGTTTGATGCCCGCGCTTGGCGGCAGCCAGCCGGTCGTCGCTCGGCCGTGCCTCGCTGGCGCCGTTGAGCTTGTGGTCTCGCGGCAGCATGATGCCCAGGGCAAGAAAAAAGCCCCGCCGGAGCGGGGCTAGACAGGTTATCAACAAATGGGTAGCTGGAGGATGCACTTCGAAGATTAATTTTCCGTTGACAGTCTTCTCACCGCGCTGGGTCACGCGCTGGTCTGCCCGACCTCGCCGGCCAACTGCGACGGCAGGCAGACCAACACAGGATCAGCCACGAGTCCATCTACCGCTGGATCTACGGCCCGATCGGGCGGCGCGAGCGCCTGCACCGCTACTGGGCGCACACCAAGCCACTCCGGGGCCGCCCCCCAGAGCCGGCCGGCGCGAACCGGCCATTCCGAACCGCACGCCGATTTACTGGCGTCCCGCCAAGGTCAGCTGCCGCACCTAATATGTTCCTCGTCATGCTCCATTCTCAAGAGTGGAGTCCGGCAAACCCGGCTTCAGAGGCCGATCTGATGCATTTTCGCCGCCAGCGCGATGCCCTGCTCACCCTGCAGGAACGCAAGACCCGGATCACCCTGGGCGGTCGGCTCACCAGCAAGCAGGCCGAGCCGGCCATCGACCAGATCGTCGCCAAGCTGGCCGCCCTGCCCAAGCGCGCAAGGCGGTCGGCGACCTTCGACAACGGCGGCGAGTGGGCTCGACGCGAGCGTCTGCGCGACCAGCTCGCCATGCGCACCTACTTCGGCGATCCGCGCACTCCTTGGCAGCGCGGCGGCATCGAGAACGCCAACGGCGTGCTGCGCCGCGACGTCCCCAGCCATGCTACCCTATCAACCACGACCTCGACGCCCTGCTCTGGGTCTTCAACACCACGCCCCGAAAATGCCTCGCCTTCCGCACCCCCTTGGAGGCCTTCGCTCGTCAACTTGGTGTCGCGCTTGAAAATGTGAATCCACCTCCTCACCCGTCATCAGCAGCTCACGTTGCTCCCCGGGTGGAGAGCCGTCCACAGCATCACAAGCCGACATTCGCCACCAGCATGACTTACGCCTTCAGTTCGCGCTTGAGCTCGGACCGTGCTGAAACGATGCGCCGCGACGTGCCCGTACCACCGCTCGAGCGGCCAGGTTCGGCCCGAGGGTGGCGCAAGTTCGGACCAAGCCGAATTTATCGACGCTGGTACTCAAAGCCCGGCGCCGCTGACGCCACACTCTTCGCCGCAGCGCTACACCCGGTCAAGGCCCCCGCCGGCCAAGCGGATAACTCAGGGCGCGAAGGTCGGCCCGAAAATCCGGCGGAAGCGGCTGGCGGATACGGAGAGGCAGCGGATTGCCTCGACGCCGACCGTGCTTGTGTTGCGCACGGCACAGGTCCGCAGATTCCTGGTTGCGGGATCGATCAGCCACAGCCGCCACCCAGCCGCGACCTGCCAGGTAGGGGGCCTCTCCGGCTGCAAGTCTTCCTCTTGGCCGGACGCTTTCTCGCCCGCCGACGCAACGGGGCGGAGCACGGTGACGGTCTCGCCACCGCCCACAGACACTTGCTGTCGCTCCACGGTCGCAGACTGCCGGTGTCTGCCCTCTGGGGTGACGACGGTTGCTCGAACATCCTGCGGCACGCGTTCGGGCTGCTCGACCGGCGCATGTCCGGCAGCAGCGGGCTCCTCCGCATCAACCAATGCCGTCAGGCCAAAAGTGAACACCACGGCAACGGCCGCGGAGGTACCAAAGAGAGCTATCTTCATCCCTGCCTCCCGCTTCAACGTTGGTGTGATTTGTACGTAAAGCGCCGTTCGGGCTCAAGAATTTCCCGAGATCGGGATTGCCGACCTCACAGCAGGGATCAGGCCGCGGCTCTCCTACGCCGTCTTTCCGATCACCTTCTGTCGTCTAGCTGGACGCCGACAAAGGCTATGACGCGGCGAGCTTCGTCGCTGCGCTCCGGGACCTGAACGTCACACCCCACATCGCGCAGAACACCACGCGCCGGTCGGCGATCGACCGCCGGACCACGCGCCACCCTGGCTACCTGACCAGCCAACGGGTCCGCAAACGGATCGAGGAGGCGTTCGGCTGGATCAAGACCACGGGCGGTCTCCGCAAGACCCGGCATCGCGGCACCGCCCGGGTCGGCTGGATCTTCACCCTCACCGCAGCCGCCTGCAACCTGCTCCGGCTGCCCAAGCTGCTCGAGGTGACCTGATCATGCCTGAAGTCGATCCCGCCACCCGCCGAACCAGCCCCAAGTCCATTCGAACCACCACCCAAGGAGCTGATCAAACCGGACCACTACACCAAGAAGCCGGAAATACGGTCGTCTCTCACCCTATTTCCGCAGCCTGCTAGATCGGGTGCCGGGTCTGTCTTGGCCTTGGGCGATCAATCGGCGCAGGATGTTGGCGGATAACGGCTCCGGCATCACAAGTCTGACCCAAGTCCGCTGGTGATTGATCTCAGAGCGTCGACGCCCCCGTCCGGCATCCACCCGGCTGGTTCTTGAGCGCGCCCGAGATCGCATCGAGCTGGGCCAGAATAATCTCGCGCGTCAGCAAGAACACGTCATCCTTGCAGTGGACGCCTGTATGGAGGTCAATGTGCGAATAGGTTGCGCCAAGCGAGCCCGAGCAGCCCCTTGTCGAGCTCCAAAGGCCGCCTCGCGTACTCGCACATCGCCGCGACCTGGTCGACCAGATAGTGCGGATGGTAGCCGGCGCGGGGTATGTCGCTGTCCTTATAGAATGCCTCTTCCAGGAAAGAGACGAGGTCGTCCGGGAGTTCGATTCCGCGCTCGTTGCACAAGCGGGCCCAGATGCGGGCGTATTCTTCCTTCGAAGGCTCCGTGACCTCGATCTTGTAATGAAGACGACGTAGCAGCCCTTGATCGGCCAAGTCGGTTGGCGTCAGATTGGTCGAGAAGATCACGAGGCCATCGAACGGCACGGGGAATTTCTTGCCGGTTCGCAGGCTCAGGTAATCAACCCCGCGTTCGAGCGGCACGACCCATCGGTTGAGGATGCTTTCCGGTGAGGCCCGTTGCCTGCCGAAATCATCGATCACAAAGACGCCACCTGTAGCTTTCAGGTGAGCGGGCGCTTCGTAGAACTTTGCGGCGGCATCAAACACAAGATCAAGCATGTCGAGGGTGAGTTCCCCTCCGACCACTGTCATTGGCCGGCGGCACGCAATCCAGCGGCGGTCCCGTTTTTGCCCGAAACTCTGGCTGAACTCGCCGTAACAGTTGTCCGGCACCACATGATGCACATGCGCGTCGAAATAGTTGATGATCTGGCCGTCCACCGCCAGGCAGTATGGCAGCGCAACAACATCGCTGAAGGCATCGCGCAGCGCCTCGGCGATCGCTGTCTTGCCGTTGCCCGCTGGTCCGTAGAGAAGAATTGACTTGCCGGAGTTCACCGCAGGTCCCAGACGTGCCAGCAGATCTTCCGCAAGCACAAGGTGGGCGAAACTGTGCATGACGCGTTCCGGCCCGACCCGCTCGCGCGTGATCCGCTGCTTCTCGATTTGGTCTTGGAATGCTTCGAGCGACACAGGCGCCGGACCGACATAAAGGCATCGGTCGAGCGCCTCGATTGCCCAGTCATGACCCTTGCTTGTCAAACCGTAGCGAAGTTCGGCGTTGAGGTTGGCCCCGCGCGCGCCAAGAGATTCCAGTAAGGCAAAATCGCGCGCTTCTTCGACAAGCCCGGTCACCAGTGGCATAGGAAGACGGGCTCGATCGGCCAGCATTGACACCGTCGTCAACCCCTCGACGTGCATGAGCTTCAGGATCAGGTCGAACAGCAGTTTGTGTCCGACACCTGCCTGCTCGATCGAAGTCGGCGCCGGTGGCGGGGCGTAGATACTCATATCTTAATCTCCTGCCGGAAGCGGGCCAGCCTCGGACTCGGATGCAGGCTCGGGCCAGAGTTGCATGGGACCACCGCCGAACGGTGGGTCGACCGCGATGTCCCGCTCGGCTTCAGCAGACCAGAGGTGCTCGGCCGGAGCCGCCGCATGGCCAGCCCCGTCCGCGCCTTCTGTCACAACTGACGGTGCGGATCCCCCATCTGCGCCCGGTTGCGGTTCCGCCGGCGAGGCTGCCGTTGAGTTCCGTTGCCGAAGCGGCCTTTCCGGCGATTGCGCTTCGTGAGCAGCGGTCCCCGTTTCGGGCCGCCCGGCCCGCGCAGCGCTTGTTTCGAGACGGTAAGCGTTGTCGTCGATCCGAACAAGCCGTTGAGAATCGAGCTGCACTCCCAGGGTGCCATCCCCGTCCAGGGCGGCGACGAGGGCGGACGGCCGTGCGCGCCTGATGGTCTCGATGTTGCCGGCGACGATCGGCACGTCGGGCTGTTCGGCATGACGGAGGGCCAGCTCCAAGAACGGCTTGGCCTCCCGCAAACGCCCCTGTTCGGTGAGCGACCAACCGTAGTTGTTGAGCGTCGAGACGCTAGTCGGATCGATCTGGAGGGCGCGCTCGAAGTAGGTCTGCGCGACGTCGAACCGTCTCAGACGGGTGTAGGCAATCGCGAGACCGTTCAAAGCGTCCAGGGAACGCCCGTCGCTCGCCAATACCTGTCCGAAACGTTGAACCGCGAGCTCGTACCTGCCGGCGGCAAGGTGTTGCTTGCCATCCCCATACGGGTCGGCAACACCGGTTGCCGTCGCAAAGCCGCTCTCGAGAGGTCGCGGACTGGGAAAGGTTGTCGCACAGGCTGCTGCGATCAGACAGATAACGAGCAGGAGCGCGGTTCGCACCGATACCTCCGATCTGATGATCGCCGCTTTGCCCTATGTCCGCTCGAGCAACAGCACCGCCACGATCATGATTGGCAGTGCGAAGGGCAGAGGTGCGTGCGCCTGTAGTGACCTGGGAAGCTTCCGATCGCACAATCTGGTCCGGATGAGCCAGCGCATCGCCAGCCAAAAGAGTGCGAAGACGCCGCCGACGATGCCGACCAGGATGAGCAGAGCCGCCAGCTTGTTCGTACCGAGCCACAACGCGACTGCCGCGAGAAGCTTGACGTCGCCACCGCCCAACATGTCCAACGCGAAAAGAGGCAGGAGGATCAGCAGGGCGAGGCCCATCGCCAGAAGATGGTCAAATGGAGCCTGAACGCCGCCCCCTAGCGGGATCTGGAGCGCGAACAGCACGACCAGCCCCACGGGGATCATGTTGGGGATTCGCAGCCTCAGTACGTCGCAGCAGCTGGCGGCGAAAAGCAGTGCGACGAATGTCACCGTCGCGATCATGGGGCCTCCTGGGCGGGCGCCTGCCGCTGCTCCAGAGACCTCAGAAATCGAAGGTTCGACGAGGCGGGCTCATAGAAATCGGGGCTGGCGTCGATCGCCCGCAGGAGCAGACTGCGGGCCTGCTCGTAGTCGCCGCGCAGGAGCGCCGCGTATCCCGCATTGTTCAGGGCGTTGGGCATCTCCTCGGCGTCGACGCCCGCCAGCGCTTCGTCGTACCGTCCGTCGAGCGCGAGAGCCAAGCGGAGGTTGGTCTCTGCGGCAGCGAGATCAGGACTCGCCTCGAGTGCGCGAACGAACAGCGCGGCTGCCTCGCCCTGGTCGCCCGCGCTGAGTCTCGACATGCCGAAGTTATTGAGCACTGCGCCTTCATGCGGGGCTAGCGCCAAAGCCCTTTCATGCGCAGCGCGGGCTTCCTCCCATGCTCTGTGCGCATCATAGGCTCGACCAAGGGCGCTCCAGGCGCGCCAGGAAGCCGGATCGAGCGCAACCGCTGTCTCGAGCTCTTGTTTCGCCTCTCCCGGTCGATCGGTCAGCAGCAGCACGATCCCCATATTGTGACGAGCGCGGGCCTCAACGTCGGTGCGCTCGCCCGCGATTTCGGCCGCCTTACGGGTGTGCTCAAGGGCGGCACCATACTCGCGCAACAGAACTTCAAACTCGCCCAGGCCCGTCAATGCCTCCGCGTCATCCGGTTCAGCCGCCAAGATCGACCCGTACAGCTGTTTGGCCTGCGCCGCTCGCCCCGTCTCGAGCGCTATCGAGGCCCGCTCCCGAAGCTGAGCCAACGAATCGCTGGGAGTGGGCGGCGTCTCGGTCACGCCGGTTGCACAACCGGAGGTCGCGATCGCCACGAGGATGATCGCGGCGAAGGCTGACCGGCTGGCGGAGAGCGACGGCCAGGCCGTGGCGCAATCGTCCTCTCGGCGGAGGCGGTGAAAAAAGCGACGCTGGCTCACGCGGATGTTTCCGTCTACCAAACTCTACGACCCAGAGGGCCAAAGACGTGCGCTACCGCCGAGTTGAAAAGACGTTGACGCACTCGCGCGTACGACGGCGGTGATACCCGGCGAGGCGGAAACAAACGGTGAAGATCGCGCAATCTGCTTGCCCCTTGTGTGCTCATTCAAATCCCTTCAGAAGGGGCGCGATGACCCGAATAAAACGAATCGCCACCGGCCCCATGAAGATCAAGAACAGCGTGGGCAAAAGAAAAACCACCATAGCCAACGACATCTTCACAGGCATCTTGTTCGCCATTTCTTCGGCTCTCATGATGCGTTTGTGGCGCATTTCCTTAGCATAGACATCGAGAGCGTCGGATATACTTGTACCAAAGCGGATAGACTGGTTCATCACTGTCTGGAACGAGTTGATCTCTTCGACGCCTGTCCTTTGCGCCAAGTCCTGCAGCACACGATCACGCGGTTTGCCGGCCCGCAGCTCGAGGACGACGACAAGGAACTCCTCCGCTAGGAAGGGATGCGCCGTCTGCAGCTCTTCACCCACTTTCGCCAGCGCCGCATCGAAGCCAAGGCCAGCCTGAATGGCGACCTGCATCAGGTCGAGCGCGTGCGGAAAGCCCTCGCGAATCGCGCGCTGACGATGCTTGATTTGCCGACGCACGAAGAGGGGTGGCAGGTAGAACCCGAGCCCGACCAGGAGCCCTAGCAAGACGAGAGTCGAGCTGGCGCTGATCCCGATGACCGGCAGATCGACCGTGAAACTGCCGGCGCTTAAAGCGAAGCCAAAGGTGCCGATCAGCAGCGGCACTGGCAG
Organism: uncultured Alphaproteobacteria bacterium; assembly: GCA_963731495.1. Lineage (GTDB taxonomy): Bacteria > Pseudomonadota > Alphaproteobacteria > Geminicoccales > Geminicoccaceae > DASUGG01. The sequence goes on along the minus strand of CAVSVZ010000023.1, from coordinate 17,079 downwards.
CAGGAGCCCGAGACCTGTTCGGATCAAATAGTAGTTGCGGACGGCATGGGGCCCTCGAAGGCCGGCCTGAACCAGGCGCTGGCGAACCGCCAGGCGTTCGCGCTCATCGCTTGGTGCGACGAAGCGCGCAAGCTTCGAGGTACCCTCTCCGGCAAGGTGCCGACGGACCTCGATCGCCGAAGCATATTGATCACCCCCTGCGGGTGCCAGTCGACGCTCGACATCGTCCCGACCGGCAAACGCGAGCGCACCGCCCACCGTCCCGATCAGGATCCCAAAAAACAGGATGGTAAGGGCGACCAGCTGCATCTCCCCACCGGCGAGCGTTTGAAGGCTCATCAGGATTTCGTTCATGTGGCCCTCTCAGAAGTGGAAGCGGACGAGGCGCCGAAGAACAATCGCGTTCAGCACCGTGAGGAAGGTACCCGTCGCCAAGAAGGGCGTGTACAGAGGATCGTCCGCGACGTCTCCGTAATAGGTCGGCGACAACAGGTTGAGACTGACGAAGATGGCCAGGGGGACGATCGAGACAATAATCGCGGTAAGACGACCTTCCGCGGAGAGTGACCTGATCTTGCGCTGCATCGCGAATTGCTCGCGGATGACTTTTGCTAGCGACTCGAGAACGTGGGCGAGATTGCCGCCTGTCCCGGCCTGGATGTTAATCGCGACCGCAAGGTAGCGGGCGTCCTCGAAGCCAACGCGGTCGGCGAAGGCTATCATCGCGTCGGTCAGGTCATCGCCATAGGTGATCGCGTCGGCGACAATGCCCATTTCCGATCCAAGCGGGTCGGGCACCTCCCGCGCGATCAGCTGGAAAGCAGAATTCAGAGGGTGCCCAGCACGAAGGCTCCGCACCATGAGATCGATTCCATCTGGAAGCTGGCGTGCGATCTTGGCGGCTCGCCGGCCGCGGATATGAACCAAGATCATGATCGGTACCGCGACACCGATGATCAGCGCCAGAGGAAGAGCGATGAGGCTGGCAAAGCCGAGCACCATCAGGACTACGAAGAGCCCAGCCGCGGCCAAGAGAAACATGACGAGCAGGCGACCCGCTTCCACCGTGATTCCGGATTGGATCACCAACGTCTGCCACGCGCGAAGCCCGGGGATCCGCTCCAGCCCGTCCGGCGGACGCCGGCGCCTCAGAAGGCGCAGCACTTCCTCCGGATCGGTCCCTGAAGCGAGCATGCGCAGACGTCGGTTGACGGCCTCCTCACCACTCCGCCCTCGGTAGAAGAACTGGAGAAGTCCGTCGAACGCCAGAAGGACGCCGACAAACAGCGCGGTGTAGAGCACCATGAGCTCTGGCCCTTGCATGAGCTACCCCAATGTCCGGTTCGCTGAGAACAGATCGTTGCTGAGTTCGACGCCGCGCATGTTCAGGCGCTCCGCGAAGCGTGGTCGGATGCCGGTCGCTTCGAACCGGCCGAGCACGTGCCCTTCGCCATCGAGCCCGCGACGACGGAAGCAGAAGATCTCCTGCATGGTGACGACGTCGCCTTCCATGCCAGTAATCTCCTGCAGGCTGACGATCCGGCGTCGGCCGTCACTCATGCGCTCGAGCTGCAGCACGACCTGGATGGCGGACGAGATCTGCGCGCGCATGGAGCGCAGCGGGAAGTCTACGCCCGTCATCATGATCATTTGCTCAAGTCGCGCGAGCGCGTCGCGTGGCGTGTTGGCGTGGATGGTGGTAATCGACCCATCATGCCCAGTGTTCATCGCCTGCAACATGTCGAGCGCCTCGGCGCCCCGGACCTCGCCGACAATGATCCGATCGGGCCTCATCCGCAGGGCGTTGCGCACGAGATCGCGCTGCGCCACCGCCCCTCTCCCTTCGATGTTCGGCGGCCGCGTTTCCATGCGAGCCACGTGGATCTGCTGCAGCTGGAGCTCCGCCGAGTCTTCGATGGTGACGATGCGCTCACGCGCGCCGATGTACCTGGAGACAGCGTTCAGAAGAGTGGTCTTGCCGCTGCCGGTACCGCCAGAGATCAGCAGATTCAAGCGCGCCTTCACGATCCCGTCGAGCAGGATCGCCATCTCTTGGGTGAGCGCACCGTTGGCGATCAGTCGTTCAATCGTCAGTGGGTCACGCGAGAACTTGCGGATGGACAACAAGGGCCCGTCCAGCGCGCACGGAGGAATGATCGCGTTGATGCGCGAGCCATCCGCCAGGCGTGCGTCCACCCAGGGCTGGGACTCATCGACCCGGCGTCCGACGGCGGAGACGATGCGGTCAATGATGCGCAGAAGATGGCGCTCGTCCTGGAACCGCACCGAGGTCTCCTCGAGGAGACCGTTTCGCTCGACAAACACCTGTCGGTGCGTGTTGGCCAAGATATCGGTGACGGTCGGATCCTTGAGCAGCGGCTCCAGCGGGCCCAGGCCTAGGACCTCGTCGAGCAGTTCGTCGATGAGAAGACCGAACTCTTTCGCATTGAGGGCCGTACCCTCGCTCGTGAGCAACTCGTTGACGAGCGCGGCGACCTCGCGTCGAAGGTCCGCCTTGGCGACCTTCTCGATCGCGGCAAGATTGAGCTCCTCAAGCAGGCGCTCGTGCAGGCGCGTCTTGAGGTTGAGCCAGCGGCTCAACTGTTCATCCCTTTCATCCTGTCGCCGGGCATCGAGCGTGACTTCCGGAACCGGTGCCACGCCGTTCGAGGTAGGAGCGTCATCCTCGTGGCGGGTGGTGAAGCGGCTGAACATCTGATTTCCTCCTCACGCAGCCTGAACAGCCGGACCCGCCGCCTGCTCGCGCTGTTGTATGATCTTGACGCTTGCGGCGGCCACCTGCCGGAGCGAGCGACAAAGCTTCGCCCGATGCCGAAGCTCGAACAGCGGTGTGCCGCGGTTGATCGCCTCGAGGGCGAGCGCGGCGTCGTCGGGCACGTAGTGATCGATCGGCTGGCCCAGAGCGCGGATCGCCTGCTTCAACCGCCCCCGCTCACTGAAGCGCCAGCTGTAACGGTTCAGCGCCACCGAGACCGGGAGACCGTAGAGGCCCTCCTCCTTGAGAAAGTCGAGGAGGCGTCGGGTCTGTCTGATTGCGGCAACGTTGAGCTGGGTCACCACGTGCAGCTGATCGGTATGCTGCAGCACAAACTCCAGCCACCGAGGGAGGGCAAGCGGAAGATCGAGGACAACGACATCGAATTCCTCCCGCGCGAGCTCGATCATCTTGACGGCGGCGGCTACGGGCAGCGCGTCGAGGGGCACGAACTCCCCGGGCGCAGCCAACACGAACAAACCGCTCTTGTGCTGCGTCATCGAGGCGCGCAGGAGAGGCCCGTCCAGGCGGGCCGGGTCGCGGATGATCTCCACCATCTCGCCGTTGGGCTCGAGATCGAGCATCAACGAGAGATCGCCGAACTGCAGGTCGAGATCGAGCAACGCCACCTGCTTTTCAGGGTCATGCCGAGTGCGTTTCTCACACAAGGCGAGCGCAAGATGTGCCGCCACGGTGGAGGCGCCCATACCACCTTTGGCACGGGTCACGGCGATGACCTTGCCCAACTTGCGGTCGGCACGGGCACGCTGCAGCGTGGCGCGCGCGGTGGCGATCGCGTCGAGCATGTCCGGAAGCTCGAAGGGCTGCGGGATGAAGTCGTCCAACCCTTGCCGAATCAGGCTGCGCACACCCTGGGCCGAGAGATCTTGCGCCGTGGCCAGGATGGCCGTTTTGCCGCGGTGCTGCTCGATGATCTGACCGAGGCGGCGAAGCTCGCGCTCGTCGCTGGCGTCGATGTCGACCAGCAGCACGTCGACACGTTCGAGGCCGGCGACGAACTCGCCGTTGACGCTCTGCAGGACGCCGATGTGGGTCTCGGCGCGCACGTCGTCGATCCCGGCGAGCATGGAGTTGATCCGGTCGCCGAACTCGGTCGATCGGGCCATCGCCAGGACGTTAAGGGCATTGGCACGAATCATTGTACACTCCCCGGCAAGAGAAAAATGGCAAGGGGTCCGGGCATCATCCGCCTGTCCCCATGTTGAGGTCTTCGCCTGGCATGGCGGCGGTCAGCGGGCCGAGAGGCGCCGCGCCGGTACCGCCGGCGCCACCCCAAGGCTCGAAAAGCTGGCCGAGCGGCAAGATGAACTGGTGCTGCAGGTTCTGCAGGCTGACGGAGGCCATCGGGACATAGGGACCGCCAAGAAACCCGAGGTTCGTGGGCTCGTATTGAAACTGGAGGTTCGCCGGCGTGGCGCCGTTCGGCAGCAGCGGCTGGATGGTCGCGAAGATCTCGTCCACCACCGTATCGCCGGCCACGCCAACACAGGTCTGGGTCGCTGCCACCGCACACGGCGCGGAGGGGTCAGAGCACATGATGCCGAAGCGTGCCGTACTGCCACCTGCCCGCTCATTGAACTCAGGCACGCCTGTACAGACGGGGGGACGCACCGCGGCAATGCGGACGGCCAGATGGGTTGCGTACTCCGCCATCGCCGCCTGCATGAAGAAGCGCGATACCTCGAACACCAAGATTCCCACGACGAACAGCAGACCGATCACCAGGGCGAACTCGGCCAGGGGACCGCCGCGCTCATCGCGAATGAGGATTTTCAGTAGCCGTCGCATGGTCATTTTCCGTAATGCCGGCCGCTGTCGCCGACCGAATAGGTCACGACGCCGAGGGGCGCGGCGCCGAAGAGCGTAAACACGCCACTCAGGGGCAGTTGGAGTTCGACGTTGGCCGCAACGTTGACGATCTGGATCGTCGCCGGGCCGCGGAAGGTGCCGCCCGCGTTGGGGACCGCGGTAATCGAGACTTCCATCGGCGCCGCGCTGCCGCTCGACCAGCGCTCCACCCCGCCCGCACCCTGCTGGCCGGTGAGGAGCAGACGCTGTGCAATCGCCTGCGCCGCCGGATCGCTAGGATCTTCCACCCGTGTCAGGTAACGGGTCGCGTCTCGCACGCCCTTGATGACGGCCTGGTGACTCCAGAAGGCACGCCCGAACTCGAAGATCAGTGCAAGAGCGATCACCAGGGGCACCAGGCCGAGCATGAACTCCGCGATCGCACCGCCACGGTCGTTGGTGATCAGCCGGTTGAGGAAAGTCATCATCGCGTCACCGGTAGAGCTGGACGAAATCATGGACGAAGGCGGATGAGGGCGAACCGCCGCCGAAAGGATCGACATAATCGATCACCTCGACCCAGACGTCCGCCGGATCAGGTGCGCCGGCAATGTTGGTCATGAAGATGCGGTAGAAGTCGATCACCGGCGCGTTCGAAGCGTTGCCCGGCGCCAGCGTGCTGCAATCGACCGCAGCGGCGATCAGCACGCGCCGGTCCGGATCCGACGACATGTTGGCGGAGCAGGTCGGCCGCCCGCTTTCCTCGAGGCCGGCCGCGGTGTCCAGGATGTCACCGCCGACCGAGTTGGTGATTTCGTTGCGATACATCTGGTAGCGGGAGTTGGCGCCCCCGGTCTTGTCCGCCATTCCGACGTCTGTGTAGTTCTGCTGGACGTAGGCGGCCCGCTGTCCGGGGTCGACCGTCTGAGAGGACGAGAAGCGAATGCTCGGACCGGAGCAGTTCTCATCAAGAAGACATTGCTCCTGAGGCATCTCGGCGACATTTGAGGACGTTGGATTGTTTCCGATGCAGCCGTTTCCGCCTGATGGCTTGTGGCCCTTGATGACATTGGGCGCTGGCGCGAAGTCCGGGTCGTTGCGGCTCGACTGCAAGCTGGTCGCGTAAATATCGAAGCGGGCATTGAGCCCGGAACTCGGAAGGCCCCACGGCCTGGCCGGGCCGAATGTCGACGCCGCGGCGGGAGAAGCAGCGTGTGATCGACTGCTCCACTGCGACCGCGCAGCGGAAGAAGTTGGCACCCTGATTCGGGTTTCCGCACGGGCCGTCCGGGTCGAAGTTGACATCGAGCAGCCCGAACGCGCCCGGGCCCCAGAAGTTCTGCGCTTTCAGCCGAATCTGCCTGCCCGGCAACCAGGTGCGCAGCGTCTCCTGATCCATGCCGCTGGGCGGACAGAACATGAGTGGGGAGATGTCGCAGACGTACTGGGTGCGGCCCGCCACGGCCGCCGCCGCGACGTCGATGTCGACCTGAGCGTTGCCGCTCACCGCCATCAGCACGTTGGCAAAGATGGTTGACACCGTGTGCGGGTTAACGGCGACCTGCACGTACTGGGCGAGCGCCGGATCGGTGGTGACGAATGGACTGAAGTCGTCGTCGAGATCAGTCGCTGGCAGGCCGCTCAGAAACGTCGCCTGCAGGTCGCTCGCGTCGAGCGTCGAGTCCTCGTTGGCGTAGGCCTGCCGGTCGGTGATCAGCTGTGCCAACGCGGCGTTGGCGCGGGTGATCGCGTCGTCGGTACCGTCGAGTTCGCCCGCAGCAACCAACGCAGCGTGGTCGGCGAAGGCCTGGAGCTCGCTTTGCGAGTTCCAGACCCGGCCGAAGTCGAGGATCAGCCCACCGGTGCCGAGCACGAACAGGAGCAGGACGACCGAGAAGGCCAGGATCCCGCCTTGCGTATCAGCACCGAGCCGGCGGAGCAGAGCCCAAAGGCGGATTTGCGATCGGTTCGTCAGCATGGATTTCAGCCTCACTCAGTGACTTCGAGCCCAAGCGTGGTGGTGGTGGGCAGCAGCGGGCTCTCCACCTCGTCCCTTTGGTAACGCTCGATCATCAGCGAGCTTCGGACCCCATCCGAGGGAGGCAGCGCCATGTCCTCAGGTGGGTTCGGGTCGATGATCTGGGCGGTCATGTTGTTGCGCACAGCTTGGCCGAACTCCGGTCGCGGCGTATCGGCAGGCGTGTTGCAAGCGGCGAGCAGCAGGCCCGCGAACAGGACGGTGGTTCGGATGTTCATCGCAGGATGTACCCGTGTGGGCCGACGATCCCGGCCGCGGAGCGGCGGCCTAGGTGGTCGGCGGAGTTGGAAGGATCGTAGCCGCCGCTCTCGCCGTAGACCTTGCCCTCGAGGAACAGCTCGGAATCGGTGGGCGCCTGGAACAGGTCGGTCGGCGTGAGCAGGGCGGTCGGCGCGGCAGGCTGGACCAGATATGGCGTGACGATGACGACAAGCTCGGTCTGATCGAGCTGATAGCCGTTGCTGCGGAACAGCTGACCCAGCACGGGCACGTCGCCGAGCAGGGGGTACTGGCGAACCGTATCTTCGAAGTCGTCGCGCAACAGCCCTGCGATCGCAAAGCCCTGCCCGTTCCGCAGCTCAACCGTGGTGCGGGCCCGGCGTGTGGTGAGGCCGGGAATGACGAGCTGGTTGACCTGGACCGCGGTGGTCGGATCGATGTCGCTCACCTCGGTAAACAGCTCGAGGTTGACGAGATCATCGCCGAGCACCGTCGGCGTGAAGGAAAGGCTGACGCCGAACGGCTTGAACTCGATCGTGATGGCATCGAGATCCTGTTGGACCGGTATCGGGAACTCGCCGCCGGCAAGGAAGCTCGCTGTATCGCCCGAGAGAGCGATCAGATTCGGCTCCGCGAGTGTCGTCACGACCCCCTGCTGCTCCAGCGCGTCGAGGACCAGGTCCAGCGCGACGTCGCCGGTCTGGAGCATGAAGGCGGCGCTGCCGAAGCTCAGGGGATCAATGGGCGGCATATCACCGAAGTCCGTGCCGAACGAGACGTCTCCATTTTGGAAGAGGAGATTGGTCTGGGCGCCGAGCTGCTTGATCACCTCGCGGGACACCTCCGTGAAGCGGACCGCGAGCATGACCTGCTGGTTGCCTGTGACCTCCATGAGATTGGTGATCTTGCCGGGGGCGTAGCGCTCGGCGAGGGCGAGAGCCCGCTGCATGCTGGTGGCGTTGGAGATGCGCCCGCTCAGGATCAGACCGTCGCTGGCTTGCCGGACCTCGACCGGCTGTCCGGGCAGCAACTCGAACAGCTTCGCCTTGAGGCCTTTGATATCGTAGCTGACGATCACGTCGACGATCGCGATGACATCACCTTGGCTGTCGGTGATCGTCAGGCTCGTCGTGCCGAGTTGCTTGCCGAACACGTAGAGCCCTTGCTGAGTCAGCGGCGTGACGTCGGCGATCTCAGGGTTGCCGACCGAGATTTCGGCAAACGACCGGTCGACTTCGATCACCTGTGACTTGTTGAGGGGCACCATGAGCTCGCCGGCCCGTGCCTGGGTGTTCAACCTGAGCGGCGGCCTCACCCCGGCGGCCTCCGCGGCCGCTTGTGACGGGATCAGGGAGCGAGGTTGGCCCGCCTGGCTCTGAGCGTGAGCGTCCGATGCCGACAGTGCGAGTGCGGCGGCGAACACACCGATCGAGCGAAGAGTGAACAGGCTCATCACTTCGTCCTTCCAAATGCTTCAGTTGCTGGTCCGGTCGGTCAGCCGCCGCGGACAGTTTCGGACGATCGCTCGCCGCCGCGGATGATGGTGACGCTCGGCGCGGCCCGGCCTTTCTTTGGCCCGGTTCCCGTAAGCTCGTTCACATTGAGGGCACGAAGCTCTGGCTTTGCGGTGGTCGCGAGGTTGCGCAGGGTCAAGCTGAGCGTGCCGGCCTGCTGCGCCAGCGCCACCCGCTGCGCCTCCTCCGGGGTCACCTCGACCGTGACGGTGCGGGCCACGTTCGGCTTGTCGAGGTCTTCGTCGGCAAGCTGATCGGTACCGCGCACCACGATGTCCTGGAGAACTGTGGTGGTGATCATGTTGTCGCTGTTGACCCGTCGGGTGAGAAGGACATCGACGCGGTCGCCTGGAGTGACAAAGCCGGCGACGCCGCTCACATCGTTGACCCGAATCGCCATCGCCCGCTTGGTCGGGTCGATGATGTCGGCGATGGTCACCTTCTCTCCGAAGTCGGAGACCTTGGTGCGCAGAACGGGTTCTCCCGCCACCATCGAACGGCGCGCCCGGCGCGGCTGCTGTCCGCTCGCGCCGAGGACCTCCTCGAGCGACGTGAAAGCCTCGGGCGGAATGACTTCCACGGGCCACTCTTGCAGGCGAACCTTCTCCACCTGGATCGGGGCGCCGTAGGAAATCTCGCCGCGCGCGACCACGATCTCCGCAATTTCCTGTGCCTGCGCCTCGCCCGGCGGCGACGTCAGCGTTTGGAGATAGGAATGGGCGACGAGCACCGAGCCGCCGGCCAGGAAAAGCCCGATCACCAACATTAAGAGTCCGCGAACTCGCATCATTGTCTCCTGAAGCCGGAGGACGGTGACGATGGTGGAAGGAGAGCCGCGCCCTCCTTCCACCTCCAGGTCTCTTAGGGAGCGTTGGCGCCCTGGAACGCAGTCAGCACGTTGTTGGTCAGCCAGTTGTTGAGCTCGGTCCCGACGTCCGCGAGGGTGCCGCCGACCGTAATCAGGATGACCGTGCCGGCGGTCGCCAGCACGAGAAAGATCGCGGCATACTCGGCCAGCGCGGCGCCGCGCTCGTCACGAACAAAGCGGCGGACGAACGTCCTCAACATACCCATAGAAAAACCCTCCTAGTTTGTGGACCCGATATAACGGGGGGGTGAGCACCGCCGCGGCTGCATCGCTGAACGCGGCGTGACGGTGGTTCCTTGAGCCGTCTCGACTATGGTGGACGAAAACTTAAAGACAATCATCGATCAAATGCATGATAAAATTATCTTTTATACAAAGTCACCCAGAGAGAGGCCACAACACTGAGTTGATTAGTCATTGAGGATAACATTTATTATGCTTACTAGCTCTCCACGACCGTCAGGTATGGATTGATCCGGCTGGCTGAGGGGCCAGAATGGCGCTGGCGACCTGATCGTGGAGGTTTCGTGATGCTGCCCGAGGATCTGCCTCACGACCTGCCGACGTTCATTGAGCGCTTCGGCACCGATGAGCAGTGCCACCGCTATCTGTTCGACAAGCGCTGGCCGGAGGGATTTTGCTGCCGGGCGTGCGGTCACCGCCAGGCTTGGCGGCTCGGCCGGCGCAACATTTACGAGTGCGCCGCCTGCGGCCAGCAGCACTCGCTGCTCAAGGGCACGATCTTCGAGCAGACCAAGTCCGGGCTCGCCAGGTGGTGCCTGGCGATCTACCTGGTGAGCGCGAGCAAGGGCGGGATCTCGGCCCTGGAGTTGCAGCGCCAGATGGGCTTGGGCAGCTACCAGACCGCCTGGACCTGGCTGCACAAGATCGGCCGCGCGATGGTCCGACCCGGGCGCGCGGCGCTCACCGCTCAGGTCGAGGCGGATGAGACCTATGGCGGCGGCGCCGAGCCCGGCAAGCCTGGCCGCGGCGGGCTACCGCCATGCGCCGATCAACCTCAGCGCCTCATGGGGCGACGCGGCGCTGCGCCTGCCGGCGATCCATCTGGTGTTCAGCCTCGCCAAGCGCTGGCTGCTCGGCACCCATCACGGCGCGGTCCAAGCCAAGCACCTGCCGGCCTCTCTCGACGAGTTGGTCTTCCGCTTCAACCGCCGCACCGCCAAGAGCATCAGCCACCGCTTCGCCCGCGTCATCGAGCACGCGGTCCAGCTCCCGCCAACCACCTACCGCGCCCTGGTCGCCGCGCCAGCCTGACGGTCGTGGAGAGCCAGTTTATGCTTAATTGTTTATCATTAATCGAGTTAGGATCAATACTATTTCTAGTGCCTTAGACGTGATCGTTCTCAACCAAGTTAACAAGAGATCCAAGATCGTTATCTCGGTAACCTTACGCGTGGCTGAGGGGCGGACGATTGTCTTTGAGATTCATCAAATCTTGTGTCTACCGAAGTAGCTAAATTCAAAGGCGACCACGCCGACACCATTCGACTTGAAGGGCGCATTAGCGGGGCGACCGAACGATGAGCGCAGCTGCGGAAACACGATCGACCAACGATCTGCAAGGCGTCATGCAGATGGTGGATTGTCTGTATGCAGCGGCCTGCGGCGAGACCCCTTGGCGACACGCGATCGCCAGGGTCTGCGAGGTCGGCAAGCTGGATGGCTGCGCCCTGAGCATGACAGATCGGCTCGAGGGGCGACCGGTCATGCTTGCGTCCTACGGCAGGACTTGCGACCCGGTGCCGGAGGAAGCTGACTTATGGTGGGACGTTCGCATCATGTCGGAGACGCTGCCGACCGGCACCTTGTTCTGGACCGACCGGATGCAGCACGATGGCTCGGTCTCTTGGGCCTGCGTGACTGTCGACACCGAGGAGCGCCAGGTGGGCAACCTCAAAGTGTATGCCAGAGCGGGAAGCAAATCACGCTGTCCGGAGCTGGCCAATTCTCTGCGACAGCTTGCGCCGCATCTCAGCCGCGTCTGGCGTCTCGGCATGTCCCATCGCTCGCCTCTCCTGCACGGCGCTCTACGCTCTTCGGACGCGCTTCCAGGCGTCGGCCGTGAGGCTCCCACGGCTTCTACGGGCCTCGACGGCCTGCCGGCGGCCGCCCGGCTACGGGCAGAGTTCAAGCTGACCAAGGCGGAGGCGCGGCTGGCGCTGTGTCTCGCAAGAGGCTGGTCGCTCGCAACCGCTGCGGAGGCGTTCGATGTCAAATTGACGACCATCCGATCGCAGCTGCAACAGGTGTTCTCTAAGACCGGCACGTCCCGCCAGGCCGAATTCGTGGCCATGCTACTGAGCCGCGGCTATGGATCTCAAAGGCCTTTTGGAGACCCTACGAAGGTCACGCAGGCAGAGCTGGCGGTCGCGGAGTAGATTAAAGAAACACTCTTCGTGGCTTTGTCACGTTAACTCGTCGAGATGCCAGCGCCACTGCGGAACGGCACGTAGACTCTGCGCACGCCGCCTCCTGATTTCGGCGGCGAACATAGGCCCGAATCGGTTCCACCAGAACCGTACGGTCTCGTGACAGATATCGATGCCCCGCTCGAACAGAAGATCCTCGACCTGCCGCAACGAGAGCGGATAGCGGATGTGGAGCATCACCGTGAGGCGGATCACCTCGGGCGAGCTCTTGAAGTAGCGGAAGGGATTGCGCATCGCGGGAAGCTGCCGACGTGCCTTGCCAGTGAACCGCGCCGGGTTTGCCGGAGGCTCCAGCTCTTGAGAGGATGGAGCGATGACGAGGCAGACGAGGTATTCGCCGGAGGTGCGGGCGCGGGCCGTGCGGATGGTGTTGGAGCACCGGGGCGAGCACGCCTCGGAATGGGCGACGATCGGCTCGATCGCGTCGAAGATCGGCTGTACGGGAGAGACGCTGCGTGGCTGGGTTCGCCAGGCGGGGCGTGACCAGGGGCTGCGCGCCGGATCGACGACGGACGAGCGGGAGCGGATCAAGGCGCTCGAGCGCGAGGTTCGCGAGCTGCGGCAGGCGAACGAGATCCTGAGGAAGGCGAGCGCCTATTTTGCCCTGGCGGAGCTCGACCGTCGGTCCAAGCCATGATCGCGTTCATCGACGATCATCGCGCCGTCCACGGGGTCGAGCCGATCTGCAGAGTGCTGCCGATCGCCCCGTCGACGTACTACGAGCACGTCGGCCGGCGTGCCGATCCCTCGAAGCTGCCGGCCCGCGCCCAGCGGGACGCCGAGCTTTGCGGCCAGATCCGGCGGGTGTGGGACGAGAACTTCCAGGTCTACGGCGTGCGGAAAGTCTGGCGGCAGTTGCGACGCGAGGGGATCGAGATCGCCCGCTGCACGGTTACCCGGCTGATGCGCGCGTTGGGGCTCCAGGGCATGGTTCGCGGCAAGACGGTGCGGACGACCGTCAGCGACAAGGCAGCCCGTTGTCCGCTGGACCGCGTGAACCGTGACTTCAAGGCCCCGCGGCCGAACGTGCTTTGGGTGGCCGACTTCACCTACGTCGCCACCTGGCAGGGCTTCGTCTACGTCGCCTTCGTGATCGACGCCTTCGCCCGGCGGATCGTCGGCTGGCGGGTGGCCCGGCGGGCCGAGACGGGCCTCGTGCTCGACGCTCTGGAACAAGCGCTGCACGCTCGAAGGCCCGTCGAGGGTGGCCTCGTCCATCACAGTGATCGAGGCGTGCAGTACGTCTCGATCACCTACAGCGAGCGGCTCGCCGAGGCCGGTATCGCGCCGTCGGTCGGCAGCGTCGGCGACAGCTACGACAACGCGCTCGCGGAGACCGTGATCGGGCTCTTCAAGACGGAGCTGGTTCGGCGGCAGGGACCGTGGCGCAACCTCGAAGCCGTCGAGTTCGCGACGCTCGACTGGGTCGACTGGTTCAACCACCGCCGCCTGCTCGAGCCGATCGGCTTCGTGCCGCCGGCCGAGGCGGAAGCGGTGTTCTACGCCAAGCTCGACAACCTTGCCGTGGCGGCGTAGGCACTCAAACGAAACGGCCTCCGGCAAACCCGGCGCGGTTCACAGGGCTGAATTGCGCTGTTCGCCCAAGAGGAGCGCCCTTGCGATGCAAGCCAAGGACATCATGACGACGGATGTGGTCACGGTCGGGCTCACGGCCGACGCAGCAGAGGTCGCACAGCTGATGCTCGAGCGTCGCGTCAGTGCCATCCCTGTTGTCGATGGCGAGTTGCGGGTGGTTGGAATTGTTAGCGAGGGCGACCTTATTCGACGGACCGGCGTAGTGACGGAAGGCCGCCGCAGCTGGTGGCTCGCCCTGCTTGCCGATCGGACGGCCGAGTTCATCAAGACCTATGGTACGCGCGTCGCAGATCTCATGACGCGTGACGTGGTCACGGTGCCGGAGGAAGCAACGCTCGCGGAGATCGCCCGAATTCTGGAGGGGCGCCACATCAAGCGCGTGCCGGTCGTCCGGCAAGGCAACCTGGTGGGGATCGTGAGCCGCGCAGACGTGCTGCGTGGCCTGGCCAGCCTGCGCTCAACGGGTGCAAAGCGGCGCACCGCCGATGACAGGCAGATCCGCGATGAAATTCTCGAGTTTCTACGAACGCGCTCGGACGCGTCGACGCGGTTTGTCAGCGTGATCGTGTCAGGCGGCATCGTCTATCTCTGGGGCATAGCCGAGAGCGAACAGGACCGGGCCGCGATCCGGGTCGCCGCAGAGAACGTGGCCGGCGTCGAAGGCGGTCCATGACTTCCTCGGGTGCTTGCCCGAGGTGGTGAAAGGCGTGTGGTAGCCGGAACGGGTGCTGGCGGGATTGTTCCCTTCTCTGTTCGGGGTCGATGCCCCCACCGCGAGGTTGCGAGGTGTCGCGTCCGTCGCGGCGCAACCTACGAGGACACGCATCCGAAACGGGACCGTGAACGTCATCGGCGCTGGCCCTGCCGGTCTCGCTTGCGCAATCAGGCTTGCGCGTGGGGGCAGGCGCGTTGTAGTCCATGAGGCCCGGAGCCAGGTCGGTGCCCGGTTTCACGGCGACTTCCAGGGCCTGGAGAACTGGTCGTCGAGCCAGGATGCGATCGCTGAAATCCTGCGCCAAGGCATCGTACCAAGCTTTGATCATCAACCCATATACCGGGGTGTAGCGTTCGATGCCTGCGGCAAGGCCTACGAAGTCGCCAGCGAGCAGCCGATCTACTACTTGATCCGTCGCGGCCCTGAAGCGGGCACCCTTGATCGCGAACTGCTGGCCCAGGCTCTCGAACTCGGCATTGAGGTTCGCTTCGACAGCCGCGTTCGCGAGGCGACCGGCACGACCGTCCTCGCTGGAGGCCCCCGCCGAGCGGATGCGATCGCCGTCGGTTATGTCTTCGAGACGCCGATGCCTGATAGCAACTACGTCTGGTTCAGCGACGCCATGGCGCCGCTCGGCTACGCTTATCTCCTCATCCATCAAGGCCGTGGCACGATGGCCACATGCCTGTTCACGCAGTTCAAGCGCGAGGCAGTGTATCTGGAGAAAACCGTGGCTGCGTTTCGCGAACGGGTCGGTCTCGTCATGAACAACCCGCGCCGCTTCGGCGGCTATGTCAATTTCCGGCTGCCACGGACCGCGGTTCAGGGCGGCCATCCTGTCGTCGGCGAGCATGCGGGATTTCAGGACGCGCTTGCTGGGTTCGGGATGCGCTATGCTTTGCGCTCCGGCGTGCTCGCGGCGCGCAGCGTGATCGAGCGGATCGACTACCAGACCCTTTGGCGGCGTGATCTGCTGCCCGAGCTGCGCACGTCGATCGCGAATCGGTTTCTCTTCAATCTGGCGGGCGACCACGGGCGACGTTGGATGATCCGCCGCCTGGCGAAACGGCGACGTGCGTGCACCTCTCCACGCGCTCTATCAGCCCTCACGGCTGAAGCGGCTGGCCTTCCCCATCGCCGCATGGCGGTATCGCAGCCCATTGCGTGATCCGAGCTGCAACCACGTCAACTGCGACTGCGTCTGGTGCCGCCATGGCTTGGAAACTGTGTCACCGCCCGAGGTTTGCGCTCGCGCAGGGTAGTATGGCCATCATCCAAACCGCATGTACCTTAGAACCTTTGTGAAGACGCCGTTGGCGCAGCGGATTTCGCGAAGCTGTTGTACAGCGCGAGCCTGAGCCTGGCAGGCAGGACGCCGCCGAACGACTGGGCCACGCTGAACTGCGAGGAATAGCGCGACGGTGTCGGCGGCGGGCACGTCGATCGCCCTGCCGACCGGCTGCCAGTTGTCCGGGTCGTCCGGGTAACTGGTGCCATCAGCCGGGGCCGCGGCGAAGAGGTGGCAGTACGGATCGCTGCCGATCGAGCCGGAGGCCGTCCTGAGCCTGGCCGAGACCAGCAGGTCGAGCGCATTGTCCAGCCCGGCGAGGTCGATCTCGTCGGACAGGCTGGTGTAGCTGTCGTCGGACAGGCTCTCCGGCCCGCCGGAGGTCCAGGCCACGACGTTGCCTGCCATGCCCCACTGGTAGGAAAGGTCGCCCTGAGCGCGTGCCATCTCAGTCCCTCGTGCCTTTGAGCGTGATCGACAGGTCGGCGAGCGTGGCGTCCGCCGGGTTCTGGTTGATGATCGCGAGGCGGTCACCGACCGCGAACGACGCGCCGCCGGACAGGGAGAACGACGCGGTGCTGCCTGCGCCGGTGAAGGTGATCGTACCGATGCTGACGCCGTTCTTCCGGAGGTCGAGCACGGTCGAGCCGGTCGCGTTGACCTGGAAATAGCCGCTGGAGCCGGTCAGATCCTCGGGAAAGGACACCGCGCGGGTGAGCACCAGCTGCGCCATCAGCGCGCCGTTGCCGTGCGTGCCCGGGATGAACATGCCGAGGTCGTACGGGGTGTCCTCGTTGACCCACTGGCTCGACCCGTTGCGCCGCAGCACCTGCCCCTGGGCAGGCGTGGTGACCACGACGTCCGAGACGTCCCCCAGCTGGTCGATCGATCCGTCGCCGCTGCCCTCGGCACGCACGTTGGCGCCGTCACAGGACAGCAGCGCCGCCTCGCCGGCCAGGATCTCGGGTGTCGTCAGGGACTGCCCGGACACCGTCACCGACACCGTCTGGGCGGTGTTGTTGCGCAGCGCGAAAAGCCCGCGCCGGATCGCCGGCACGGTGATCGTTACGGTGGCATCGGGCGGCGTCGTGTCGGGGTCGATGTCGACGAAGAAGTGCCGGCGGAACTGCTCGTCGGTCAGGGTCGCGGCGTTGGTATTGTCGACCTCGAGCGAGAGGACCTCGGTCAGCGCCGCGTCGATCTGGCCGGCCTGGTCGTTGATCGTGACCTCTTTCTGGTTCTGCGCCGCGGCGACCTGCGAGAGGCTGAGATTGTCACTCATGACACGTCCAGCGTGGTGATGGCGCTCGGGAAGCCGCGGCCGACCTGGGCGCTGATCTGACAGACCACGACGGACAGCCCGGTGAGCGCGTTGCCGGGGTTGATCTCGAGGCTGGCATCGTCGAAGGCGACCGAGGCGGGGAGGCTGTCGCGGTGGCTGTCCAGGCAGATCCGATGGCGGCGTACCCACCGGGATCGCGGCTTCCGCCTCGGTCAGGGTCCACACGCCAGGGGTCAGCTCCAGGTAGGCGGGCTCCTCGCTGGCGAGGACGCCGCCCCCTTCGTCCAGGAAAACCAGCGCCGCCCGCCCGTGATCCTGGCCGCCGCCAGTCTCGTTCAACCTCCCGAAACATCTCGGGGTCGACGTTAATGATCGTGTTGATCGAGCTGCGGCAGTACACGTAGCCGTCCGCATCGACGCATTCGGGCTGGACCGCCAAGCCGCCTGTATCGTCACGTCGTCCTGGTGAGCCTGCAGGTCCTCCTGGCCGTCGAGCAGGCGGTAGCGGCGCAGGCCCGGAACAA
>CAVSVZ010000022.1:0-47004 GCA_963731495.1 uncultured Alphaproteobacteria bacterium | reverse complement strand
ACCCCAGAAGCCTACCGCGAGCAGTTCGGGCTCAGGCCAGACTACCCCATGGCGGCGCCCGGCTACTCCAGGCAGCGCTCCGAGATGGCCAAGCGCGTGGGCCTGGGACAGCGCGACGAGGCGCCACCGCGACGCCGGCGGCCGCGCAGCGGCGCGTGATTGTTCGGCGGTTGGCGAACGGCATCAATGAGATGCCGGGGCGACCGCGCTGGCGACCGTCTCCATCGTGCCTGCGACCTGTGAGAGGTTCGGAAAGAAGGTGGCCCGAGCGCCGGCTTCGACGCCAGCCAGCGCCGATCCACAAACACTAGATTTTGGGGGCTGTTGGTTGGGAGGAATACAGAATGTAGGGTGCGCTTTGGGTCGAGTTCGGGGCTATTGGCGCCTGTGATGGGTGGTTGAAGGGTTTGGGAGGCGGATTGGCCGACTGAGGTCGTGCGTGAGGGGCCGGCGCCGCCGGCTGAGTGTTCGGGTCGGGCAGGCTCAGGTCGGCTTGAGGCGGGTGAAGAGGGCGAGATTGTAGGCGACCACCGACGACCAGACATAGGCCTTGAAGTGGTCGAGCCCGCGCCATGTGCAGCGGGCCAGACCATAGGCGCGCTTCAGGCAGGAGATACCGGCCTCGATGCCGGCGCGGAAGTTGCGGAGCTTGCGATAGACCCAGCGGCTTCTGACCATGTCCTCGATCCTGAGGCCGGCCTTCTTGTGGAAGGCCATGTCGCGGACGCCGCGGGCCTTGGCCTGGCGCAGATTGTCGCGGCTGGCAAAGCCGCCGTCGGCGGCCGCTTGCACGCGGCGCCTGGCCATAGAGCGCGATGTGGCGCTCCAGCATCGGCAGCAGCCGCTCGCTGTCGGCCGGGTTGCCGGCTTCGATCACCAGATCGAGGATCAAGCCGCTCCTGCCGGTGGTCAGGTTGAGCTTGTGGCCGTAGTCGACGTCGCGGCTGCCTTTGACGATGATGTCGGCATGGGGTTCGAACAGGCTGACCAGCTTGTCGCCGGCCGCCACCGGCTCGCCGGCCAGCACCCGCCGCTCGCTCTGCGCGATGATCCGCTCGATCAGCGGCCGATAGTGGCGGACCTTGGCCTGCCAGAGCGCGACCGCCGGGTCGGTTGCCTTCGCCAGCCGCGTCGCCGCCTGTTGCAGATAGGCCAAGGTCGCGCGCGTGATTTGATCAGCTCGCGGTAGAGCTGGACGCGTTTGGGCCGGCCGCGGGTGAACTGGATCTTGCGCGCCCGCTTCTTCGCCGCGCGCCGATGATCGCGCCACGAGAGCCCGTGCCGCCGCCAACCCACGCCGCGCCTCCCGCAGCAAGCGCACCATCACCCGCACCGCATCCCACAACAGGCTGCTGTCGCTCGGCTCGTGCATCAGCGCCGCGGTGACCGTGCTGTCCAGCCGCACCACCCTGCCGCGCTCGAGCTTCTCCTGCCGGGCGCTCGACAGCAGCGTCCGATTGATCTGCTCCCAGGTCTCGGCCCGGATCGCGCTGATCGTCTTGTGCAGCACCGACTTCTTCGGGCTCCACGACAGCGGCAGGCGGGCGAAAGCCCGAAACGAGGCGGAGTCCTCCAGATGGAACGCCAACTCCTGGTAGCTCAGCTGACGGTGCTGCTTGAGCAGCGCGCAGCGCAGCACCGCTCTCCGCCGGCAGCCCTCTGCCGTCCGGTCTCCTTGACGCCCTCCCGGCGCAGGTCCGCCGCCACCAGGCCGAGCAGGGCGCGATGCTCGTCCAGCCATGCCGACATCGCCTTCAGCTCGCGCCCGATCTCGTGTCCGGCGAACAGATCGAATATGCTGGCCTGGACGGTGCGTTCTTGGCGCATTGTCGGCTCCGGCGGTGGCGGGTTGTTCTTTGGAATCAGTGGCTTGACGCCAAAGTCTACCCGAAACCGCCGGAGCCGCCCGCGAAAAATGGAGATTCTCGCAACTATTTCAGTACGTTACCGTTTGTGGACGGACACTAGCTAGGACCGGATCGGCACGTCCAGGCCGATGCCCTCGAGCGCGCCGAACAGCTCATTCAGCTTCGCGACGTCCTCGGCCGGCAGAGGCGGCTTGAGGATCGAGGCGATATTGCCCTTCATGTGCTCGATACTGCCGGTGCCGAACAGCACGACGTCGGCGCCCGGCTCGTGGCGGCCATAGCGATAGGCGGCATCGATCACGCTGTCGGCACCGCCTTCGTGGATCAGGAAATCCAAGGGCTGCGCGCGCTCGGCCAGCCAGGCCGGCAGGCGGCCCTCGGCCGCGAGCTTGCGCAAGTCCTGCTGCACGCGTCCGGGCACGCTAAAAATCATGCGCACCACGAACATCAGCAGCGTGCCCACGCGATGCTCCCGGGTAAGCGGGAAGACCGTCTGGCGCGCGTTCTGGTGCATCATGTGGAAGGCCAGCATCACCACCTGCCAGCAGTCGTCTCGGGCGGCGCGCTGCAACATCTGGTGCCCGGGGTCGTTCGGGGCGGTCTCGGTGATGCCGAGGTGGCGGAACTTGCCCTTGGCCCGCTCCGCCTGCAATGCCGGCACCAGCTGCTCCATCGCGTGGTCGTAGGCGGCCGGCGGCACGCCATGCAGCTGAAACAGGTCGACGTAGTCGGTTCCGAGCGCGCGCAGCGAGGCGTCCAGGCTGTCGATCACTTCGGGGCCCGTGCGCAGCCGGCGGTCCTGCCGGATCTGCGCCTTGGTCGCGATCACCACGCGATCGCGCGGCAGCTCCTTGATCGCGGCGCCGACGATGTCTTCGGTGCCATAGGCCGCGGCGGTATCAATGAAGTTGACGCCGAGATCGACCGCCTCGCGGACCAGCGCCACGGATTCGGCGATGCTCTTGCCCTGGGCCTTGCCCAGCCGGCTGCCGCCGCCGCAGCCGAGACCGGCGACGCTGACCCGCAGGCCGGTCCTGCCCAGGGTGGTGTAGTCCATCGAGATCTCCGTGGCTGCGTTGCGGTCGCCGGCTCAGCCTGTCCGGCGGCTGGCTCAATGCACCATAGCGCCTGGCTTCCGGCACACCAACCGCGTCCTGGCGTCCGCTTCTCTCCGCGAACGACAGGTATTCGCCGATTGTTTCATAGTAAAAAATTAACCATAACAAGAACATGTGTCATATTCGTTTGACATTTGATCTAAATTCGGAAACAATGTCGGTCGAATCAGGAAACAACAAAGTCGGTCAGCGTCATGATGAAGATCTTGTGTGATCAGCGCAGTGCTCTGCTGCCTCGGTATGCCCGTCTGGCATCGCTGGTGGCGCTGACCGTGATCGCGGTTGGCATCCTGATGGGCCTGGGCGCCGTGGACCTCTACGAGACGGCGAGCCGCTGGGTTCTGCAAGCGTAGCAGGGACCCGGCGAGACGGTCGCAACGACCGCGCCAGGCGCATCAAGGAGGGCAGGCCGCTGCGCGGCTGCCGATCACCCTGGTCTCTCCCCCAGCCATGGTGGTCGGCAGCGCGCGGCGGCCTCCCCACATTCGCCTCGGACAGCCGCTTGTTTCGTGCACGGAACGCCCCGCCCGCGACAACCAGAAGCGGGCGCGCCTGATGGCGCCTGCCGCCAGCTGCTCAACCTTGCGCGCATGCGCCGGACGTGGCTGCCGGGCCAGTAGATCCGGCCACAGTCCGGGCAGACGGTGATCGGCCCGGGGCGCTCGCGCGTCTGCGCCGGCAGCCTGGCCTGCTCGGCCAGTCCGGCCGGGCCCAACACGGCATTGTCGAGCAGGCAGCGGCTGAACGGCGCATGCAGCCAGTCGATCCCCACATACGCGCCCAGGGCGCGTGCCGCATCGTCCAGGCTCTCGCTGCTCAGCAGCACAGCGCCCACCGACTGGCCGCGGCGTGCCAGCTCAAGATCGCAGGTCAGCAGTACCCGGCCCTCGCGGCTCGCCCTGGCCAGCAGATCGTCATCCGGCGCGCCGGCCTCGGCGATCGCCGTGTCATAGCCGGCGGCACGCAGCCAGCGTCCGATCCCGCTCAGCATCTCGTCGCACAGGAGACGCATGGCATCCCCGCCGGCATCACGGCCCGGCTTGGCTTGGTTCGAGCTGCGATGTACCTAGTGGCATAGGCTCGGGCTCTGACAGCCGCCATTGGAACATCGGAGGGGACAAGCGCATGAAGGCTTATATGCTGTTCACCGGAAGCGGCCCCCTGGTCGTGCTGACATCGCACGAGACCATCACCGACCAAGCCCTGCTCGACAAATTCCATGCCAAGGGCATCGACAAGTTCATCGCCTACCAGATCGACGTCGACGTCGCCAAAGAGCGCTACGGTGGTCACTTCACCGTCGTCCTCAACGATCTGCACGAGGCCGACGATCTCCGGATCCTGGACTACAATGGCGACCGGGCGTTCCGTCTGTTCCGTCTGGCCGAGCTCGGCACGCCGATCCTGCACGAGCCGGATGGCGCCTGACGCCGATCGGATCAGTCGACCCGGCAGCCGTAGAACGGCACGCCGTCGATCGTCCAGCCATGGCCGATGCCGCGCGTCGTGCTGTAGTAGCACCGCCACGCCGGGCTCGCGTGATGCTGATAGATTGCGACCCGGTCGGGGCCGCCGGCCGGGTAGGCATGAAACGCTACATCCTGCCGAGTCCAGCCACTGCCGGCATTGGGGTTGGGCGAGTAGTAGAAACGCCGCGGCTTGTCCGCAACATACTGGTAGATCGGAACCGTACCCTCGACCGGCTTGCGGTGCGCATAGAAGCCGACAAAGTCGCGCTCGAAGCTCGGCTCGCTGTCGGGGTTGGCCGAATAATGCATGTACCAGCCACGCTGATAGACCTGGTGAAACTGATAGATCGGCACGATCGAGGGCTCTTCCAGGGTCGGTCGTGAGCGCGCGAACGCCTCGTAGGCATCGCGCAGCACCGTGCGCCGATCCGGGTCTTCGCACAGGTCCCACAATGGCCGCAGGCTGTCCGGCGCGAAGTCGATGAACACCGGGCGATCGTCGACCGACTCCAGCCATTTGTCGTAGGCGCCGTCCTGGGCGATGTTGCGGCCATAGGCCTCGATCCCGCCGCGCACGCGAACCTGGACCTTCGACGCCTTGGCGAACGCGTCCAGGTCGCTTCGATACTTCGCCTTGGCCTCGGCATTGAGGCTGCCGACCAGCCCCTTGTAGTGCATCTCGGCGGCTGCCGCGACGCTGAGGCTGGACGTGAACCGGGTGGTATTGGTCGAGGAGCTGTGCGAGGCGCGCGCCCCGATCACGGCCTTGGCGAGGTAGTGGGTGCCGTAGCGCTCGAACAGCGTCTGCGGGTCGCTGCCGCCAGCGAGGTCGTCGTGCACCGAGGGCTTCAGGATCGGCATCAGCTCGCGCTCGTCGGGCAGAGTCAGCAGCGCGCGGCTGTACAGGTCCATCGCCGTGGTGAATTCCATCGTGGTGGTCGAGCGGGCGGTCTGATCGAACTCGGTCTCGACCGAGCCCGAGAACATGGCGGTACCGCCCTCGATCTTGAGGGAGGCCGAAAGCTGGTGCTGGTAGTCCTGCAGGCTGCTGCCGTGAAAGATCTTGATGTCGCCCTGGCGCAACGCCCGATAATGCACCATGTCGGGCTTGAGATAGGTGTGCTTCTCGTCGGTCTGGAACGGCGCGACGTCGGGAAAGTCGAACAGCGGCCGGGTGATGCTGAACGGGTCGGCGTATTTGCCGGTGAACACGTTGTAGCCGCAGCCGAGACTGTCCAGGCCGGGCAGCTCGCGGCCCTCGGGCGCCTCCTCCATGGCGAACGCCACAGGCTCGAATTCGATATCCGTGGTTCCGGCCGACATCGCAGGTCTCCCGCAGGTGGTTGGCAAATCTACGACTGATGAGAGCTGCGCTCCAGGATAACTGCACTGCAGGTTGAGGCGATCGAGCGACAGCTGCAGCCATGCCTGTGCGGCAAAGCCGCCTCGTCTTCCACCGGTGTCATGATTACGATACCATCGCGATCCGAGCCGCCCCGTTGCCCGAGGATGCCTTTCGGACCACCCGCGGCGGCATCGGTTCCTCGAACCTCGCGCTCGACGATCTGCAGATGCTGGCGGTCGGCGGCTTCTGCGACCTGGAGCCGGCCGGCATGCCGATGGCAGCGCCGGGACGTGGTGGTTGGTATGACGAGCGCCTCCTTTGGGTGGCGATCGCGGATGATCCTGCAGCCCGAAGGTAATAGGCGTTGAGCACACCACAGCCAGTCAAACTGCGCCAGAGCGAGTTCGTCGCGCTGATGGCGCTGATGCTCTCGCTGATGGCGATGTCGATCGACGCCATGCTGCCGGCGCTCGCCGCAGATCAGCCGCGATCTCGATCTGCGCCACGCCAATCAGGCCCAGCTGATCATCTCGGCTGCTCCTGACCGGCCTCGCGGTCGGCCAGCTGATCTACGGCCCCCTGTCCGACAGCATCGGCCGCAAGCCCGCGATCTACGGCGGCCTCGTCCTGTTCATCGCCGGCTCGTTCCTGACCGTGGTCGCCAGCAGCTTTTCGCTGATCCTGCTGGGCCGCGCGCTGCAGGGCTTCGGCGCCGCCGGTCCGCGCATCGTCACGGTCGCCCTGGTGCGCGACCAGTATGCCGGGCCCGCCATGGCGCGCATCATGTCGCTGGTGCTGACCACCTTCATCCTGGTGCCGGTGGTGGCGCCGGCGATCGGCCAGGGGATCCTGCTGGTCGCGCACTGGCGCGCGATCTTCGGCCTGCTGTTGGTGCTCGGCGGGGTCACCCTGGTCTGGTTCGCGCTGCGGCAGCCGGAGACCCTGCCGCTGGATCGGCGCGCGCGCTTCTCGCTGATCAAGATCGCCTATGGCGTGCGCGAGACCTGCAGCCATCGGATAGCGCTCGGCTACACCATCGCCGCCGGCATGATTTTTGGGGCCTTCCTCGGCTACATCAACTCGGCAGCCCAGATCTTCCAGGCCCAGTACGGGGTCGGCCAGCTGTTTCCGCTGTATTTCGGCGGGCTGGCGCTCGCCATCGGCGGCGCCACCTATCTGAACTCGCGCCTGGTCATGCGTTATGGCATGCAGCGGCTCTCGTCGCTGGCGGTGACCGTGCTCGGCGTCTGCTCGGTGGCCTTCTTCGTGGTCGCCTACGCGACGGGCGGCCATCCGCCGCTCTGGGCGCTGATGGTCGATCTGTTCGTCGCCTTCTTCTGCTTCGGCACGGTGTTCGGCAACTTCAATGCGCTCGCCATGGAGCCGCTCGGTCACATCGCGGGTGTCGGCTCGGCGGTGGTCGGCACGATCACGACCTTGATGTCGGTGACCTTGGGCACCCTGGTCGGCCAGAGCTACAACGGCACCGTGCTGCCGCTGATCGGTGGCTTCGCCGTGCTCGGTCTCGGCTCGCTCGCGGTCATGCGCTGGGCCGAGCGTGGCCGCCCCCCGGTCCCGAGGAACGTTGAAGCTTAAGCGCGCAGCACCTGCTCGAACAAGGCGAGCGCCTCGCGCGCAAAACGCCACATATTGTCCTCGCGCTCCGACTGCCCGGTCTCGAGGGTTATGCTGCGGCTCTGCGGGCCGCTGATCGCGATGCAGCTGTGGCCGGCGGCATCGCCGTAGCGATTGCCGGTCGGGCCGGTCGCCCCGCTCTCGCCGATGCCCCACGTCGTGCCCAGGCGCTCGCGCATGGTGGTCGCGCACAGCAGCGCGTAGGGCTCGGTGCTGGCGCGCATGCCGGGGTGGTCGGCAAGGTCGATCCCGAGCAGCGCCTCGCGCACCTTGTGGGTGTAGATCACACCGCCGCCGACGAAATAGGCGGACGCGCCCGGCACCGCCAGCAGGCTCGCCGCGATCAGACCGCCGGTCGAGGACTCAGCGACCGCGACCGTCTCCTTGCGCTGCTTGAGCAGTTCGCCAATCGCGTCGGCCGTGATCAGAAGTGGCATCGGATCGCCCCCGCCGCGTGATCGGCAACGACCATGGCATGGCCCCGCGAACATGGGAAGATCGCCGCATAATCGGCGTGCCCGCGGGTCGCAGCAGCCCCCAGGATTTTTCCCATCAGCTCAATGGACGCGGTCGAGCGCGCCAACGGCAGCTGGTGCTACCAGTCCTACGCGGTCTACGACCTGACACCCTCGCCGCGCTCAACCCGCTGATCGAGGACTTCTCCCACCTCTACCACCACCATCGGCGCCATGGCGCCTTGCGGGACCTCACCCCAGCCCACTACCTTGCTAAGCACGACGGCCTGGGTCCCGCTCCGTCTCGCATGTCCTGAACTCGGACGCTCTCGGACACTCTCTGGACAGAGCGAAAACGCGCCACTATAACCCTCCCGGTCCCGTCATGCCCAGGTAGCTCAGTCGGTAGAGCAGCGGACTGAAAATCCGCGTGTCGGCAGTTCAATTCTGTCCCTGGGCACCATTTCACCTTCCAGCAACGTCCAGAGCCCTCCATCATCAGGGCTAC
Organism: uncultured Alphaproteobacteria bacterium; assembly: GCA_963731495.1. GTDB lineage: Bacteria > Pseudomonadota > Alphaproteobacteria > Geminicoccales > Geminicoccaceae > DASUGG01. The sequence continues at coordinate 38,606 of CAVSVZ010000022.1, read as the reverse complement.
GCATTTCACAACCCGCCACTGGGCCACGACGGAGCCATTCCGCGACGCTGCGACGCTTGAGCATTTCGTTGATGGCTACCGCAAGGCCGGCCTTCCGAAGTGACGCGCCGGCGTGATCGAAGGCCCTGTCCTCCAGCATCTGGTTCGAGATCTCGACCAAGGCATCCATCTCGGTCACCTCGTAACGGCGCCTTCGCACCGTTCGTGCCACCTACTCCTCAAAGCGACCCGTGGCGTCACGATCGTGCTCGTATCGTCTCGTGAGCGGAAACGGCGGCAACCAGGACTCGCGACGGACGATCCAGCTTTCGTAGGTTGGCATCAGTTGGTCAGGGACATCCAGGGATCCTAGGTTCACTTCGATTTCGTCGGCGGTGCGTCCGAAAATGGACGAGCCGCAGCGGGGACAGAAAAACCGCCCGGCGTAGTCGCGTGTTTCGCCATCGATCGTCACCGCATTCTGAGGGAACACCGCGGAAGCGTGAAAAAGGGCCCCATGATGCTTGCGGCAGTCGAGACAGTGACAAAGGCCGACCCGGTATGGGAGTCCCGACGCCACAATTCGGACGTTGCCGCACAGGCAACCGCCCGTGAATCGGTCCATGCTGCGTCTCCTCTAAAATCAAGCGGTCGGAATGTTTACAACGAACCCCGTCGGGCGTCCATGATAGATGCGCCAGCCTTTTCGGCTGTAGGCTTTACAGCGTCGAGAAAATAAACCTTCGACTGCGCGTGCCGGATTCTTGTGAGCAGTATGTCGAGATCTATAAAGCCGGCGTCCACGATGCTCTACCCACCCCCGCACGATCGACGTCGCTTCCTGAATCACCATGGCCCACCACGAGCCGATCCCCCGGCTCTCGCCTCGAGACGCTCGAGGCATCGGAGGGCAAGCGCTTCATGCTCGTGGAGCGCTTCAACGCGCTGATTGCCGACTTCACCGGGTGATGCGATGAGCGGCGAATGTATCGGACCGCTGTCGGACTGTAACCAGATGTGCCGAACGGCCTCGCGGTGACATTTGGATACACTTTTGCCTTGGACCGGATCGGGCGCCGGCCGCTAGAGCGGTAGGGGTCAGCTGCGGCTGGCGCGCGAGAAGGAAGCCCGGCCGCAACCACGGGAGCCCTGCCATGGTCCGATCCGAATGGCGCATCACCACCGAGTGGTCCAGCCGGCGCCTGCACCAGATCTGCACGCACTTTGCCTGCCAGACCGTGGCGGTGCACAGCCCCTTGCGCGGTCACATCGTCTTTCCGTTCGCCAGCTGCCGGCTCGAAGCCAGCGACGAGATGCTGGTCATGACCATGGCGGCGGACGACGCATCCTCGCTCGCGAGGCTCGAGGACCTGCTCGCCCAGCAGCTCGTGCGCCTCACCCTGGCCGATCGGCCCGAGGTGTTCTGGCCCGGCCTGGAAGGCTTGAAGTTCTAGCGGGCGACAGCCTGTCCTTCGTGACCTTCGACCAAGGATCGTGAGATGGCGTCGATCAAAAAAATCCTGAACTCGCCCTATTTCTTTTGGGCCGTGCTCGCGTTCCCCGGCGTCCTGATGGCGGAGGCCTGGTTTTTTGGCGGTGCCCGCTACGGCGCCACCATGCACGAGAGCGGCGAGTTTTCCGCGCGGCTGATGATCGTCGCGCTGATGATCACGCCGCTTCGGCTGGTGTTCGCGCAAAGCCGGTGGCCGCTATGGCTGCTGCGCCGCCGCCGCTATCTGGGCGTGGCGGCCTTCGGCTATGCCGTGCTGCACTTGGTGGCCTACCTGATGCACACCGCCAGCTTGCCGAAGATACTCGGGGAGCTGCTCGAGGTCGGGATCTGGACCGGCTGGATCGCCTTCCTGGCCTTCGTGCCGCTGGCGCTGACCAGCAACGACCGGGCGGTGCGACGTCTGGGACGCCGCTGGAAGAAGCTGCAGCGCCTGGCCTATGCGGCGGCGCTGTTCACGGCTGCGCACTGGGTCTTCATCGAGTATCACCTTGGCCCGGCGCTGCTTCATTTCGCACCGCTGCTGGCACTCGAGGGCTTCCGGATCTGGAAGCAGCAGGTCGTCCTGCGCCCGCAGCGGGCCTGATCTGTCCGTGGAGGTAGGCTTGCCGCTCAAATCGCTGCTGGGCTCGGAGGACCTTGCCCGCTACGTCAACCGGACCATGGTGCAGGAGCCGGAGCTGCATCGGCGGCTGCGGGCCGAGACCGAGCCGCTGCCGTCGAGCGGCATGCAGATCTCGGCCGACCAGGGCGCGTTTCTGGCGTTTCTCGTGCGTGTGATCGGGGCGCGGCGCGCGCTCGAGATCGGCACCTTCACCGGCTACAGCGCGCTGTGCATCGCCTCGGCCCTGCCGGCCGATGGCGAGCTCGTGGCCTGCGACATCAGCGAGCGACTGGACCGGCATCGCGCGCGCTACTGGCACGAAGCAGGGATCGCCGGGCGCATCACCCTGCACCTCGCGCCGACCCAACAAACCCTTGCGGCGCTGATCGCGGAGGGACGCGGCGGCAGCTTCGATTTCGCCTTCATCGACGCCGACAAGGAGTTCCTACGACGCCTATTACGAGGCGGTGCTCGAGTTGCTGCGGCCGGGCGGCGTGATGGCGCTGGACAACATGATGCCGCACGGGATCTGGGACGAGGCTGCGCACGGCCCGATGGCACGCGCGGTCCATCCGCTCAATCTCAAGATCCGCGACAATTCGAGGGTGCATGCCAGCCCCGCCACGATCGGCGGCGGCATGATGCTGGCCTGCAAGCGCTAGCGCGGTTTCAGGTCGCGCCGGGCCAGCCGGCCTAAGTCGAAGACGGTCTGACTTCTGTCGCTTTCGCAGCGACGGGCTCAGCGCGCTCGCTTCGCGATCGTCCTGGTGACTGTGTCCAAGAGGTCGGCCGCGCCATCGGCCAGCCTTTGCCACCACGCACCCGCTGACGGGTCTTCGCTGGACGACGCGGCCGCGCGCCGGCTGCCCTGGCGGCGTCGCCAAGGCGAGCGGGCCTCCGGCGGCTCGGGCTCGCGCCGAAGCGGGTTGCACTTGGCCGTCTCGGTGGCGGCGCGCAGCGGATGGCTCGGCGGCACGTCATAGGGCAGATCGAGCGACGGCGCCGCATCCGGGCTGCCGACGCGATAGAACACCGGCGCGTTCCGTCGCGTGCCGGCCTTGCGCCGCGCGATCTGGGGAAACTCCGCCTCCCGAATGCGCTCTGCCACAGCGGAGAAGCCGGCCTTGCGGGCACGGTTGGCCTGGATATAGGCGATGTAGGGATGATCGGGGTGCGCCGCGATGGTGCGCTCGAAGGCGTCGTTCGCCGGCACCCAGTTCTCGCGGCCAAGCTCCTCGACCACCGCGAAGAAGCGGCGCGCGAAGTCCCTGGTCTGTGCGACGACCGTGCTCACCATGGTCATCTCCAACGTCTCGGAAGGCCGGTCTGGCGATCGCCCGAGATGACGGCGCCGAGATCGACCGACGGATGTTAAGAGACTGATGTTAACCTGCGGTTAGCCGGTGGCGCCTTGCTGCCGGCAGAGGGCGCGGTCCGGCGTGGGCGCGGTGTTGCGCTCGCTCAACAGCCAGTAGATCGCGCGCCAGAGCTTGAAGCCGTCGATCAGCCCCGCCGGGCCAAGCTCGACATGGGTCAGGCTGTCGACCAGGTACAGCGCGGCATCCGGCGCCGCCGCGGCCAGTGCCTCGCTCTCGGTCGAGGGGATGATCGGATCGTCACGGCCATGCACCAGCAGCAGCCGGGCCTTGAGCCGCGACAGATCCTGCGCAGCAAGGTCGAGGGCGGCGAGGTCGCTGCGCACGGCCTCCGGCAGTTTCTGGATCAGCCCAGGCACGCGCTCGGGATCGCGATTGTCCAACAGCGCTGTGACCGCCTGGCCTTGGGGACCCAGGCCCGCCTCGAGATCGGCGACCTCGGCGTCCAGGTCGCGCAGCTTGCGCGCGGCCATGGCGGCGAGTGCGGCCCGGTCCGCCGGATCGTCCAGGCGCTCGGCATTGGCGGCGACGAACACCCATTTGCCGTAGGCATTCGGCGTGCCCTGCCGCCAGGGCTGGTCGGGCCCGCTGTGGTAGAACCCGGTGGTGAAGAAGGTCACCACGGCCTCCAGGTCATAGTAGCCGCCGATCGCGACCAGAAACCGGACGTCCTCGGCGATCCCGGGTTGCAGCGCCGCGAGCACGGCGGGACCGACAGCATAGGAGATCGCCATCACGCCGACCGGGGCGCCATCGCCCTGCGGCAGGCAACTCGCGAGCCAGGCGATCGCCGCGGCGATCGAGCCCGCATCCGCGGGGCTGACCTTTTGTCCGCGAAGACTGGCGATGTCCGGCACGAGCACGGCAAAGCGGGCGCGCGCCAGGGTCTGCGCGAGGTCGACCAGGAGCGGATGGTCCTTGCCCTCGGGCACCACACCCGGCACCAGCACCAGGGCGGCCTCGGCATCGGCCGGCCAGTAGAGATCGGCCACCGTGACGCCGGAGCCGGGCGGGAACGCGATGGCGGTCGGCGCGATCCCGGGCTCTTCGCCGGTGCCGGGACGGGACAGATCCACCAGCACGCGCGCCGCCTCGATCGCGCGCGGCGGCGAGCAGGCGCAGAGCCCGGCCAGGGCGGCAAGCACGAGCGCCAACCTCGGCACCGCACGCACGATCCGAGCGCATCGCCACAGCATGCGCTATCATCCGGCGGCTTGCCGGGATCTGCCAGGGGTACGTGAGGGATGCACACAGAGCCAAGGAGATGGGAATGCGCAAGGCCATCGCGGCAGCGCTCGGCGCGCTGGGGGCAGCCTCGGTGATGGCGGCGCCATCATCCGAGGGTGCTGCGGCCGCAGAAAAAATTGTGATCGCGCATCGCGGCGCGTCGGGCTACCTGCCCGAGCACACGCTGGCGGCCAAGGCGGCCGCGCATGCCATGGGTGCCGACTACCTCGAGCAGGACGTCGTGCTCAGCAAGGACGGCGTGCCGATGGTGCTGCACGACATCCATATCGACACGGTCACCGATGTCGCGGACGTGTTTCCCGACCGGGCGCGTGCCGACGGTCGCTTCTACGCGATCGACTTCACCCTCGACGAGCTGAAGACGTTCACCGTCATGGAGCGCGCCAACGAGCATGGCGAGCAGGTGTTTCCAGGCCGCTTTCCCCGGGGCGCGTCGCATTTCGAGATCCCGACGCTCGCCGAGGAGATCGAGCTGATCCAGGGCATGAACCTGAGTACCAGGCGCGAGGCGGGCATCTACCCCGAGATCAAGGCGCCCGCCTGGCATCGCGCCGAGGGTCAGGACATCTCGGCGATCGTGCTCGGCGTGCTGGCGGACTACGGCTACGGCGACCCCGACGATCCGATTTATCTACAGTGCTTCGACTGGAACGAGACCCAGCGGATCCGGGGCGAGCTCGGCTGGCGCGGCAAGCTGATCCAGCTCCTGGGCGAGAACCGCTGGAACGAGGCGCCGGACGTCGACTTCGACGCGCTACGGACCAAGGAGGGGCTCGCCGAGATCGCAAAGGTGGCCGACGGCATCGGCCCCTGGACGAACCACATCGTGACCGGCGTCGATGCCAGCGGCACCCCACAGATGACCGATCTGGTCGAGAACGCGCATGCCCTCGGCCTCGCGGTGCATCCCTACACCTTCCGCGCCGACGCGCTGCCCGACTACGCGGACAGCTTCGAGGCGCTGCTCGAGATTTTTCTGGTCCAGGCCGACGTCGACGGCGTGTTCACCGACTTTCCCGATCGCGCGGTGGCTTTTTTGCGCGGCAACGCGCGGGCAGGGGACACGAGCCCCTAGCGCTGCCGAAGCGTTGCCAGGTAGGCCAGGATATTGTCGATATCGGACGGCGACAGAATGAACGCCGTCATCGGCCAATGCGGCTTCTGCAGGAAGGTGCGCAGCTGCTTCTCGGTGTAGACCCCGGGGTCGTTGGCGATCGCGGTGAACGCCGGCGCCTCGAGCCCGGTATCGGGCGCGGGGTAGCCGGAAATCACATGGCATTGCGAGCAGTTCTCGGCGAGCAGCCCTTTGATCGCGTCCGGATCGCCGGCTGCCAGCGCGGGCACCGCTGAAAGACACAACAGAACGGTCAGAAGTTTGGCAGACATCGTCGAACCTCCGATGGCGGATGCCATCTAGCGCCGGTTGCCATAGCGGCGCACGCGCAGATCGGCCTGCTCCTTGTGCCCGGCGAATTTTTCGATCGCGCACAGACGCGAGCAGTATTCGCCGATCACGACGCTCGCCTCGGGCGTGCACTGCTGCCAGGTCACGGTCTTGAGGAACTTGCCGACCCAAAGGCCGCCGGTGTAGCGGGCAGCACCCCTGGTCGGCAGGGTGTGGTTGGTGCCGATCACCTTGTCGCCATAGGCGACGTTGGTCTCCTTGCCCAGGAACAGCGAGCCGTAATTGGTGAGCCGGTCCAGGAACCAGCGGGGGTCGTCGGTCAGCACCTCGACATGCTCGTAGGCCGACCTTGTCGGCCTCGACGACCGCCTCCTCCAGGCTCTCGACCAAGACAATCTGGCCGTAGTCGCGCCAGGCCACGCCGCGCGACCTCGGCGGTCGGCAGCACGGCGAGCTGGCGCTCGATCTCGGCCGGCAGGGCGTCTGCCAGCTGGCGGCTGGTGGTGATCAGCATGGCGGGCGAGGTGGGGCCATGCTCGGCCTGGCCCAGCAGATCGGTCGCGACCATCAGGGCATCGGCCGTATCGTCGGCGATCACCAGGATCTCGGTCGGGCCTGCCAGCAGATCGATGCCGACCCGGCCGAACAGCTGGCGCTTGGCCTCGGCGACATAGGCGTTGCCGGGGCCGACCAGCATGTCCACGGGCGCGATCGTATCGGTGCCGAGCGCCATCGCGCCCACCGCCTGCACGCCGCCCAACAAAAAAATCTCGTCGGCGCCGCCCAGCGCCATGGCGGCGATGGTCTCGGCATGGGCGGCGCCCTCGGTCGGCGGCGTGCAGGCGATGATCCGCGGTACGCCTGCGACCTTGGCGGTGACGATGCTCATGTGGGCCGAGGCCACCATCGGATAGCGGCCGCCCGGCACGTAGCAGCCGACGCTCGCCACCGGGTATGCTCTTGTGGCCGAGCGTGACGCCCGGCAGGGTCTCGATCTCGATGTCCTTGAGCGCGTCCTTCTGGGCCTTTGCGAAGGTGCGGATCTGCGCCTGGGCGAAGGTGATGTCGTCGATCGTCTGCTGCGGCAGGCTTGCGACCAGGGCATCGATCTCGGCCTGGCTCAGGCGAAAGCTCGGCGGATTCCACCGATCGAACCTTTCGGAGTACTCCCGCACCGCCCGCTCACCACGCGCCTCGATATCGGCCAGGATGCCGCGCACCGTCTCGCTGACCTGCTCTGCGGCGGACCGGATCGCTTCGGGCTCCTGGCCTCGTTTGAGATAGATCGCCATCCCTGCCCCCTTGCGATGCGCCTTGCCACCCATAAAGGTGCACAAGCGTTCGGATCGCAAGCGGGAGGTTCTTTCCGATGGCCAGCATGCAGGCAAAGGCGCAAAGGACGCCGTCGTTTCGTCTGGACGGCACAGTGGCGGTGGTGACCGGCGCCGGCGGCGGCCTTGGCCGGGGCGCCGCGCTGGCGCTGGCAGAAGCAGGCGCCGCCGTCGTGCTGGTCGGTCGCACGCAAAGCACCCTGGATGCGACCCGCGCCGCGCTCGCGGAGCAGGGCGGCGAGGCCAGCACCCTGGTCTGCGACGTCACCGACGCCCGTCAGGTCACCGACAGGATAGAGGCGCTCGAGCACATCGCTATCCTGGTCAACAACGCGGGTGGCAACATCCCGGAAAATTTTTTGGAGGTCAGCGAGGAGCACCTGGACCGGATCCTGACGCTGAACGTCAAGGGCGCGTTTCTGGTGGCCCAGGCCGCGGCACGTCGCATGGCTAGCACCGGTGGCGGCAGCATCATCAACATGTCCTCGCAGATGGGCCATGTCGGCAGCCCCAGGCGCTCGGTCTACTGCATGACCAAGCACGCGATCGAGGGCCTGACCAAAGCACTCGCCGTCGAGTTGGCGCCCCAAAACATCCGGGTCAACACGGTGGCGCCGACCTTCGCGCTGACGCCGCTGACCGAGCCGTTCTTCGCCGATCAGGCGTTTCGCACCTCCGTGCTGAGCCAGATCCCGCTCGGCCGGTTGGCCGAAATCGAGGACATCGTGGGTGCCGTGGTATTTCTGGCCTCGCCCGCGGCCGCGATGATCACCGGCGCGAGCCTGTTGGTCGACGGAGGCTGGACCGCGAAGTAGACCACGCTGCCTGCAACTCGCCTGTCACGCGATTGCCACCAAATCGGACTAAGCGATCGCATCGCCAATCGCTGGTCAGGAATCTCCATGAACGATGGCCCGCTCCCGGTTTTCAGTCCCCTTTCGCTTTCCAAGAGACACCTGAGACATGCGGTTCATCGGAACAAGGCCGCATCGAGCGCCGGCATGCTGGAGCGCCTCTTCACCTTCGCCTTCAAGGGCCTGGTCTATCCGCAGATCTGGGAAGACCCGGACGTCGACATGAAGGCGCTGCAGCTCGGCCGGGCGCGCGCATCGTCACCATCGCCTCGGGCGGCTGCAACGTCCTGTCCTACCTCACCGCCGATCCCGCGCGCGATCACCGCGGTCGACCTCAACCGCGCGCATGTCGCGCTGACCCGGCTGAAGCTCGCCGCCGCGCGGCACCTGCCCGACTACGACGCCTTCTACCGCTTCTTCGGCGAGGCCGACGAGAAGGCCAACCTCGCCGCCTATCGACGCTTTCTGCGCGACAGGCTCGACCCCGAGACGCGCGCCTACTGGGAGGGCGCGCGGCCTCACGCGGCCGGCGGCGCATCACGCTGTTCTCGCGCGACCTCTACCGTCACGGCCTGCTCGGCTACATTCATCGGCCTCGGCCATCTGTCGCGCGCGCTCTACGGCATCGACCCCAAGCAGCTGACGCCGCGCCAAGAGCCTCGACGAGCAGCGCACCTTCTTCGAGACGGCGCTGGCGCCGCTGTTCGACAAGCGCCTGGTCCGCTGGGCCACCTCCAAGCGCGTCTCGCTCTACGGCCTCGGCATCCCGCCCGCGCAGTACGAGGCGCTCGCCGCGGCCGGCGGCGGCGACATGGCCGCCGTGCTGAGCCAGCGGCTGGAGCGGCTCGCCTGCGGCTTCGCCATCGCCGACAACTATTTCGCCTGGCAGGCCTTCGGCCGCGGCTATCGCCACGAGGCGCGAGCGGGCCCGCTGCCGCCCTATCTCAGGCCGCAGCATTTCGACGCGATCCGCGCGCGCGCCGAGCGGGTCGAGGTGCTCAACCGCTCCTTCACCGACCTGCTGGCGGACCGAGCCGCCGGCAGCATCGACGCCTACGTGCTGCTCGACGCGCAGGACTGGATGACGGACGCGCAGCTCAACGCGCTGTGGGGCGAGATCACCCGCACCGCCGCGCCCGGCGCGCGCGTGATCTTCCGCACGGCCGCCGAGCCGTCCCTGCTGCCCGGCCGCGTCGACGACGAGATCCTCGGCCGCTGGGACCTACGACGGAGCGAGAGCCGCGAGCTGGCCGCCGAGGACCGCTCGGCGATCTATGGCGGCTTCCATCTCTACGTCTTCAACGGATGAGCGCGACGGTCGTCAGCCCATCGGTGACGCAGCCGACGAGCAGCTGCACGGCCAGGAGCTGATGGACCGGATCTATCGCGCATCAGCGGCATTTCTACGACCTGACGCGCAAATACTACCTGCTCGGCCGCGACCGGCTGATCCGCGAGCTGGAGCCGCCGGGACGGCGCGCACGTGCTGGAGATCGGCTGCGGCACCGGCCGCAACCTCATCGCGGCGGCCCGGCGCCTATCCCGCAGCGCCCACCTCTACGGGCTCGACATCTCGGGCGAGATGCTGGCGACCGCGCGCGCCGAACCTGCGCCAGGCGGGCCTTGCGGACCGCATCGCCTGGCCCGGCTGCGCCGACGCGGCGGATTCGACCCGTGGCAGCTGTTCGGGCGGACCAGTTCGACCGCGTCTTCTTCTCCTACAGCCTGTCGATGATCCCGCCCTGGCGCGCGGCGCTGGCCCACGGCGCGGACCTCGTCGCGCCCGGCGGCCGGCTCTCCCTGGTCGATTTCGGCCAGCAGGAGCGCCTGCCCGCTGGTTCCGCCGCCTGCTGTTCGCCTGGCTGAGGCGATTCCACGTCAGCCCGCCGATCAACCTGCCTGATGCGGTGCAGGTGGTCGCGGCCGAGTTAGGACGGGAGGCCAGGTTCGAGACGCTCTATCGGGACTATGCATGCGTCGCCGAGATCGCGAAGGTTCGCTAGGCCAGCGTCAGGGGGGCACAGGCATTTCGGCCCTCTGTGCCAAGGGTACATTTGTCGTTCCGGATTTGTCTGCCCTCTTCCAATATGTATCGCAGTTAAGAATTACCTGCCGTCCACGGTCATGGCCAGGTCTCAGCCATGTCAAGAGACCGGCGCGTTTATTACCTTAATTGTCGTCTGGGGATCGTCTATTTCCAGTGACAGACTCTTCATCATTGCTTCTAATTCAATTGAACCTATGTTTTCTGGTATCATGAATTCTATTTCTCCGTCAGTGGGGCTTGCTGAGAGTTTATCAGATGGTATGGTTCTTGCAACAAACATTGCTAGATCTTCCACTCTTTCCTTTGCTACTCCTTCGATTATGACCCTGTGTCGCATCCAATTTCTTCGTTTGAATTGCAATCTTGGGACGATGGGAAACCTCCTACGTATCCCTCCGCAAAAGACAGCTGCGCACGAGTCCGCTGAGTTCTGCCATCTTCTCTAACAAAAAGTCTTGCCCACTCACCTCTTCCGTTTTCGGTTGCTATCTTAAATGTGCCAAAATGCTTAAGGAAAGAAATATAAACACCGTTGCAGCCTTTTCGTGAGTGCTCTTTGTCAGCGAGTTTTTCTTTGGCTTGATATAACAGTAGCATATCTTAATCCTCTTGGATATTCCAAGTGTTCGATAGGAGAGGTATCGAAACTGTAATCGGTTTCATCATCTTTGATAAGAATCGCTTTTCGTCAAAAGCAGACCACGGCCTAATTCAAACATAACTTCGGGTTTGCGTTCACGTCAAGACAACATTGGGATCGTTGTGGATGCTCGGACAGAATTACCCCCGCGTAGTCGGCTGCGCTGACAAGGCGCGCCCAAGCCAGCCTTTTCTGCCGCTTCCTCCACGATATGAGGACGGCCGCCCAAGCGCTGCGGGGTAGCTGTCAATCCCCGAGCGGCATCACAATGCCGCACATGGCGGCCAGACGCGTCCGGAGAGTGCCACTATGCTTGCCATTTCCGGCGCTACCTTTGCCATCACGACCACCTCGCAGTTTTGATCGGGGTTATGTATGGCCGATACGCTATTCAGCAATGCTGCGCGGCGCGGGACCGATGGGAGTTGAAGTTGGGGGCGGTGTGGGCGTGAGGCGGTAGCGCCATAGCCGGCGCTGAGCGCTGCGCGATCGAGAATGCCCGACCTTGCCGGACTATGGAATGCGCTCCCAGATGAGGACGTTGCTGCCGCCGGCGCCGGCTTGTCCCAGGATATCGTCGGTTGCCAGCTCGGCGGTCAGTCGCAGTCGATCTTCCCCGATGAAGGCTGGTATCCCGCACCTGATCGCTGTCGATCCATGACGGTGCCAGGCTGCCAGAAATTTTGTGCGTAATCGTCTTTGAAATCCTCATCATCGAGTACGTGCCATAATAGGCAAAATACCCCGTCAATATCCCCTCCAAAGAGTCGGATTGATCGCCGCCATCATGTCGAGAAAGATGTGTGTCAGGATTCATGAGCTGAACGGACATTTGGCCATCAGCCGTATAGATCAGCAAACCCTGAGGAGACTTGCCATAGGGGTGGCTCTTTTCCCCTGATGGATTTGTGACAACCCACTCGACCAGTTTCCAAGGACCGACAATCGCATCCGCAACGCCGGCACGATGCTCGAGATCACCTTCGGCCACTGCACTTTCAGCGAGGAGCACCAGGAATGCCATGGTGACGAATGGCAGTTTCATCGCAATTCCTCTGTACAGTGATCGCCGCGACATCGGCAGCAGTCGCCAAAGATTGTCGATCCACCAACCTCCAGGCGCTCGGGACCATGCATCGTTGGTGAAATCATGCCAGGGCCTGGCCGGCCGGTGACAGCAGGAACACCAGGTAGGCGAGGTAGGCCAGCAGGAAGGCGGCACCTTCCCAGCGGTTGACGCGCCATCCGGTGGCCGCGAACACCACCAGCAGGAGCGTGGCGCCGAGCATCACCCAGATGTCGAACCCCGCGATCTCGGGCGGCACCGGAATCGGATGCACGACGGCCGTGAGGCCGGCGATCCCGAACACGTTGAAGATGTTGCTGCCGACGATGTTGCCGAACGCGACGTCGGCATGCCGTCGGACTGCGGCGACCACCGACGTCACCAGCTCGGGCAGCGAGGTGCCGAGCGCGACCAGCGTCAGACCGATCACCGCCTCGGACAGGCCGAGGTCCCGCGCCATCACGATCGCCGCCTCGACCAGCAGATCGGCACCGAGGATCACCGCAGCGAGGCCGCCGAGCGCGAGCAGCAGGGCGGTCCACAGCGGCAGCGCGCGCTTGCTCGTGCTCGGCTCGGGCTCCTCCCTGGCTACGGGCGCTGCGGTGCCATTCCGGCCACGTTCGGAGCAATAGGCGTATGCCAGGTATGCAGCGAGCAGAAGCACGAACAGGCTGCCGATCGCGCGGCTGATGGCACCGAACAGGACCACGGCCAGCAGCAGGAGGCTGGCCCCGATCAGCACCGCGGCGTCGCGGCGAAACGTCTTCCTGGTCGTGGCGAGCGGCATGAGCACCGCGCCAAGGCCGAGAATGAGCAGCACATTGGCGATGTTGCTGCCGACCACGTTGCCGATCGCGATGCCGGGCGCGCCGAGCAGCGCCGCCTCGATGCACGCGACCAGCTCCGGCGTCGAGGTGCCGAAGCTGACCAGGGTCAGGCCGATCAGCAGCGGCGAGACGCCGAGCCGTCGCGCGACGGCGACGCTGCCTCGGACCAGCGCCTCTCCGCCGGCCAGCATGACCACGAGACCGATCGCGAGTTGGAGGGCGGTCAGGACTCGCCACCCACGCGAGTATCGCGCAGTGCGGATACCGCATTGGCGTGGGCATCGAAGCCCTCGTAGGTCGCGAGCGTGTGGGCGTAGGGGGCGAGGGTGCGATAGCCCGCGCGCGTGACCTGCGCGATCGAGGTGCGCTTCATGAAATCGTGGACGGACAAGCGGCGACCAGCTGCGCGCATGGCCGCCGGTCGGCAGCACGCAGTTCGGCCCGATCAGATAGTTGCCGAGCGTGATCACCGAGTTCTCGCCCAGCAGGATCTCGCCGGCGTGCTGCAGGCGGCCGAGATAGTGCAGCGGCTCGTCGCTCAGCACCTCGAGATGCTCGGGCGCATAGTCGTTGGCGAACGCGATCGCCTGGTCCATGTCGGCGGTGAGCACGATGCCGCCGCGCGGGCCGCCGAGCACCGCCTGGGTGTAGCCGACCCGCTCCGCGCCCATCTTCGCCCAATAGCCGGGAATCGCGGCGCGCGCGGTCTCCGCCACCTCGCGGCTGTTGGTGACCAGAAAGGCCGAGCTGTCGGGTCCGTGCTCGGCCTCGATCAGAAGGTCCAGCGCGGCGATGCGGCCGTTGGCGGTCGCAGTCGGCGAGCACGATCGATTCGCTGGGGCCGGCCGGCAGGCCGGTGTCGATCCGGTCCGCCAGCAGTTTCTTGGCGGCGACCACCCAGGGGCTGCCGGGGCCCGACGATCTTGACGCAGCGCGGGATGGTCTGCGGTGCCGAACGCGGCGGCCGCGACCGCGAGCGCGCCGCCGCACTTGTAGACGCGCTCGACGCCGGCGAGGCGCGCGGCCACCAGGCTCGCGGCATCGACGCCGCCGTCCGGCGTCGGCGGGGTCAGCACCGCGATCTCCGGCACCCCCGCGATCACCGCCGGGATCGTGGTCATCATCATGACCGAAGGAAACGCGCCCTTGCCGCGCGGCACATAGCAGGCGACGGACGGGATCGGCGTCGTGCGCTCGCCGGCGAAGACGCCCGGCCGGATCTCCTTCAGCCACATGGCCTCCGGCTTCTGCGCCTCGTGGAACGCCCGGATGTTTTCGACGGCGAACGCGATCGCGTCCCGCACCTCCGGCTCGATCGCGGCGAACGCCTGGTCGAATTCCTGCGGGCGTCGCCATCAGGCGATCGGCATGGACGTCGGCCTTGTCGAACTGGCGGCCGAGCCTGGCCACCGCCGCGTCGCCCTCGGTCCGGACCGCCTCGATGATCTCCTGGACCGGGCCGAGATAGGCGGAAGATCGGCCTCGGTGCGGGTCATCAGCGCCTCGCGCTCGGCTGCGGACAGCCGGTCGAGCTCGAACAGGTTGATCTCGGACATGAGTCGAGCTCCTCACTTGGACTTCAAAAAGATCTCCAGGCCGACCAGCCGGTCCAGGAGCCAGATCGAGACCACGGCGATCAGCAATGTACACCACCGACAGGGCCGCGAGGTCCGGCGTGATGATCGCGCGGATCGAGTTGTACATCAGCACCGGCAGGGTGACGATCCGGGCGTCGACCAGCAGCAGGCTGACGATGAACTCGTTCAGCGCCAGGATGAACATCAGCAGGCCGCCGGTGATCACGCCCGGCATGACCGCGGGCAGGGTCACGGTGAAGAACGTGGCGAGCGGCGGCGCGCCGCAATTGGCGGCGGCGTTCTCGAGCTCGGGATCGAGATTGTTCACCGAGGCCGCGACCGCCCAGATCATGAACGGCAGGTTGATGATGCAGGCGGCAAGGCCCACCGGCCAGAGCTGGCCCAGCCAGCGCAGCCAGCCGAAGATCAGCATCAGGCCCAGGCCCGAGACGATCAGCGGCACGATGAACGGCAGCAGCAGATAGATCTGGATCGCGGTCGCGAAGCGCACCCGGTAGCGGGCGAGCGCGATCGCGGCCAGCGTGCCGGCCGGGCAGGCTCACCAGCGTGCAGACGGTCGCGACCCAGACGCTGCGCCACAGCGCCGCCGAGAAGGCGCGCTCCTCCAGCAGCGCGCCGTACCAGCGCAGCGAGAAGCCCTCGGGCGGGAAGGCGATCACGTTGCCCGCGGTGAACGAGGCCACGACGATCACCAGGTTGGGCACCGCCAGGAACACCAGGTCGAACAGCACGATCGCCCAGATGACCACGCGCGCGGCGGGCTGGCGCATCATGGCCGGGCTCCGGCGCCGCCCGGGCTGACCGTCTGGCGCTGCACATAGCCGAGCGTGCCGACGCCGATCGCGGTGAACACCACCGCCACCACGAGCGTGCCGAGCGCGGTCAGCACGATCGAGAGCGCCGAGCCCATGCCGGCATCGCTGAGCTGGAAGAAGCCGTCGTAGATCGCATTGGCGATGAAGTCGTTGGCGCCGCCGCCCATGATCTCGGGCATGGCGAAGTCGGTCATGGTCAGCGTGAACACCACCACGCCGGCCGCGATCCAGCCGGGCTTGGCGAGCGGCAGGACGACGTGCCAGAAGGTCGGCCAGGCGCGCCCGCCGAGGCTCATCGAGGCGAGCTCCAGCTCCTCGGGGATCGCCGTGAAGGCCGGCGCCAGCAGCAGCACCGCGAACGGCAGCATGTACTGCACCAGCCCGATCAGCACGCCCGGATAGGTGTAGATCAGCGCGACCTCGCGGCAGGCCGAGCGCGCCGAGCCCGGCGTTGAGCAGACCCTGCTTGCCGAGCACGATCAGCCAGCCATAGGCGCGGATCACCTGGCCCAGGAAGAACGGCAGGAACAGGCCGATCAGCAAGAGCTTGCGCAGGCGCGCGCTGGCCGTGCGCACCATCAGGTAGCCATAGGGGATCGCGAGCGCCACGCGTGACCACGGTGACGATCAGCGGCGGCGAGCGCGGTCTTGGCGATGATCCGCAGATAGACCGGACGCTGCGCCAGCTCCTGGTAGTTGCCGGCGCTGTACGCCTCGCTGAGGCGAAAGGTCGACCGATCGAGCATGTGCAGGCTGGCATCGCCGATCACCACCAGCGCGATCGCGAGCGTGCCGGTCAGCAGCAGGGCAGGGGCCAGCAGCAGCCAGGGCGTGAGCGGCGCCGCGCGCTCCGGCCACAGCCGGCGACGCCAGACCTCCCAGGGTCCCTGCGCCGCCGGCCGCCGGATTGCCTCAACAGCCATGCAAGGCCCGGCGCATCAGCCCTGCATGATCTCGTTGACCCTGGCGAACCAGTCGCTCTCGTGCTCGACCAGCACCGGCGTCGGTATCCGCAGCATCAGCTTGAGGTCCGCCTCGGTGGTCGGATAGGCCGGATCGCCCACCAGGTCGGCCGGCGGCTGCAGGCCGGGCCGCACCGGCGGCAGGCCGAGGCCGTTGCACCACACCTGCTGACCCTCGGGCGAGAGCGCCATGTTCACGTACTCCTTGGCCCAGTACAGCTCGTTCTCCGGCAGGCCCTTGGGGATCCACAGGCCGTCGGTCTCGAGATCGGCGCCCTCCTTGGGCACGGTCCACGACACCGCGATGCCGTTCTCCTTGGCCGCGCGCGCGTTCGAGATGATCGTGCAGGCGACGTCGATCTCGCCGTTCTGGAACCAGTTGGTGAAGTCCGGGTCCTCGCCCAGCAGCGGCTCGTTCGCCTTCAGCTTCTCGAAGAACGCCCAGGCACGGCGCCATGTCGTCCGGGATGCCTGCCATGGTGCCGCCGCCCGCGATCTGGGCCGGCGCGAAGAAGCCGATGCCGTCGTCGTAGATCGCGACCCGACCCTTGAATTTCTGGTCGACCATGACCTGCCAGCTGTCGGGCGGGCCGTCCGGGAACGCCTCGTCGCGATAGGCCAGCACGTAGACGTAGGAGTAGGTGTTGACCAGCGGCCAGCCGTCGAGACCGACGGGCCTGGCGAGCGGCAGCAGCCCCTCGAGATTGGGCAGGCCCGCCAGGTCCTCGCCGACGCCACGCAACGCCGACTTGGTCGCATTGGTCGTCGTGTCCCAGTCGACGTGGATCGGCGGCACGCGGCCCTGATCGACCGCCGCCCAGATCTTGGGCCGGATCTCGTTGTCCTCGGTCAGGTCGGCGCGCACCGGGATGCCGGTCGCCTCGGAGAACGGCTGCGACACGCCCTGATCCAGACTCTCGACCCAGACGCCGCCCCAGGCCCGCACGATCAGCTCGTCCGGCTTGTCCTGGGCGAGCGCGCCCCGGTATTTCAGGATGTAGGGCGCCGCGAGCGCCGATGCGGCCACGCCGCCGGCACGCCCGAGGAAGCGCCGCCGTGCGAGGGTGATTTTTTGCTTGCTCATGGATGCTCTCCTTTGCTCCCTCATCGTTCGTTGTCGTTGGGGAAAATCATCAGATCCTGCGGCCGCCAGGTGAGACCTACCCGCTCGCCCGCCGCCGCGATCGCCCGCGTCCCCCGGTCGTAGTCGAACACCAGCAGCCGGGCGCCGCCCAGCGCCGGCACATGCAAACCGTAGACCAGTCGGTCGCCCTCGAAAATCACTTCGCGCACTTCGGCATCCACGCTCGGCTGGTCGGCGTTGCCCGGTGCGCAAAGACGGAGGTGCTCGGCGCGTAGCGCGATCTCGACCTCGGCGCCGGGCTGCAGGCTGGCGGCAACGCGGCCGCGCAGCAGCCGCTCGCCGATCCGCACCTCCGCCCAGCCGTCCTCACGCAGCCCCACCAGCGTCGCCCGCAAAAAGTTGGTGACGCCGATGAAGCCTGCGACGAAGCGGTTGGCGGGTTGGCCATAAGCCTCGGTCGGCACCGCATCCTGCTGGATGCGGCCGTGGTCCATCACGATCACCCGATCCGACATCACCAGGGCCTCACGCTGGTCGTGGGTGACGTTGATGGTGGTGACGCCGAGCTCCTGCTGGATGCGCCGGAACTCGAGCTGCATGTCCTCGCGCAGCTTGCGATCGAGCGCGGCGAGCGGCTCGTCGAGCAGCAAAAGGTCGGGCTCGAACACCAGCGCCCGCGCGATCGCGACCCGCTGCTGCTGGCCGCCGGACAGCTCGTGGATGCGGCGCGCGCCGAGCCCGGGCAGGCGCACCAGCTCCAGATAGCGCTCGACGCGCGAAAAAATCTCGGCCTTGGGCCAGCCGCGCATGCGCAGCGGATAGGCGACGTTCTCCGCAGCGCTCATGTGCGGGAACAGGGCCAGGCGCTGAAACACCATGCCGATCGAGCGGGCATAGGGCGGATCGCCCGCGACCGGCCGGCCGTGGATCGCGATCGTGCCGCCATCCGGCGCGATGAAGCCCGCGATCATGCGCAGCACGGTGGTCTTGCCCGAGCCGCTTGGGCCCAGGATGGTCAGGAACTGGCCCTTGGCCAGCTGAAAACTCACCTGGTCGACCGCCAGCTGGTCGCCGAACCGCTTGCTGATCCGATCGACCCGCACCATCGGCGCGGCCGCGACCGGCTCAGCCGGGGCGTCCGCCACCGTGCGGCTTGACGTGTTCGGGCTTGACTGGGCGCTCACGAGCTCTCTGGATCTGGCCATACGATCGGCGCCGATCATGTTCGAGCGCCGCCGCATCATCAAGGGTGCCAGTCGGAAGGATGCAAAACGATGCTCGAACCTTCGGTGCCGGATTTTTCGCTGGCAGGGCGCAAGGCCCTGGTGACCGGTGCCAGCCGCGGCATCGGCGAGGCGCTCGCCGTGGGCCTGGCGCGCTTTGGCGCCGACGTCGCGATCTGCGCCCGCCACGAAGCCTCACTGGAGCGGGCGCGATCGGCGATCGAGGCCGCCGGCCGCAAGGCGGTGCCCTTTGCGCTGGACGTGCGCGAGACCAAAAGCATCGGGCCGGCGATCGACGCCGGCGCGACCGCACTCGGCGGGCTCGACATCCTGATCAACAATGCCGGCATCGAGCAGGTCAGCCCGTCGCTCGAGGTGGGCGAAGAGCTGTGGGACAAGATCGTCGACACCAATCTCAAGGGCGCGTTCTTCTGCGCTCAGGCCGCCGCAAGGCGCATGGCCGAGGGTTCAATCGTGAACGTCTGCTCGCTGACCTCGGGCGTCGGCGTGCCGACCGCGGTGCCCTACGGCTCGTCCAAGTCGGGCCTGTTGGGCATGACCCGCGCGCTCGCCGCCGAATGGGCGCCGAGCATCCGCGTCAACGCGATCGGCCCCGGCTATTTTCGCACCGGCCTCACCGAGGTCTTTTATCAGAACCCGACCTGGTGCGCCGCGATGCTAGAAAAGATCCCGGCCGGCCGCTTCGGCGTGCTCGATGACCTGGTCGGCGCCACGGTGTTCCTGTGCTCCGACGCCTCGCGCTACGTCACCGGCCAGCTGCTCTACATCGACGGCGGCTACATGGCCTCGATCTGATGCCGGCAGGACAAGACGCCCATGCCAGAATGCACGGATACAGAAGAAGCGGGGACGCTTCCGCAAAGCGGCGGGCGGGCCGCGATCGTCACCGGCGCCGGGCGTGGCCTCGGCCGGGCCATGGCGCTCGGCCTGGCGCAGGCCGGCATCCGGGTGGTGGCGACGGCCGCCCGCGAGCGCGCCGAGATCGACACGGTGGCGGCTGAGGCGGTCGATGGCATGATCTTTCCCGTGCTTGCCGATGTCACCCGCGAGGCGGATGCGCACCGCGCGGTCGAGACGGCGCTGGAGCGGTTCGGCCGGCTGGACATCCTGGTCAACAATGCCGGCCGGGGCATGCGATATGTCAGTGACACTTTCATGACCGAGCCGACCCGGTTCTGGCAGGTCGAGCCCGACACCTGGCGGATGGTGATCGACACCAACGTCAACGGCCCGTTCCTGATGGCCCGCGCCGCGGCGCCGCACATGGTGCGGGCGGGATGGGGTCGCATCGTCAACATCTCGATCAGCCATGGCACCATGCGCCGGGCCGGCTTCTCGCCCTATGGCCCATCGAAGGCGGCGCTGGAGTCCGAGACCATCATCTGGGCGCAGGATCTGCGCGGCACCGGGGTGACGGTCAACGCCCTGCTGCCGGGTGGTGCCACCCTGACGGGCATGATCCCCGACGCCTTCCCGCAGCATGCCAGAGCAGCACTGCTCGATCGGGCGGTCATGGTGCCGCCGCTGCTCTGGCTGGTGTCGGACGAGGCGGACAGGGTCTCCGCTTGCCGTGTCACCGCCAACCAGTGGGATGCCGACAATCCTCTCGCGGCAATCGAAGGCGCCGGTTGGGGTAACGAAGGCACGGCGCAGCCGGTCTGATCGACGACCAATCGGCCGAAAGGGAAGTCGCCGGCGCAGCGTCCTGCATGACCGCGTCGACCCTGGCCAGTGAGCACTGCGCGCGCGAGCGCGTCCGATCGACGCCATGTCGCCCTCGACGACCCGTGCCCGCGCGTCCGGTGACGATCCGACTCGCCTGCACCAACCGGTGGTGATAGCCTTCGGCCCGATCGGGAGTAGAGGCATGCCGGGAGCGATGGCCTCCAGCGAAGTGGGTGCAGCGCGCCCATTGCTGTTATTCGACGAGCCGCACATAGCGACCCGCAAGCGAGCGTTGGATGAGTTCAACAGGCTGACGAGCCGGATGTACGGAAGCCCGATCTCTCGCCGTTGATCTCGATCTCCAGCGGCGCCGGCATTGGTCTGATGGTGGGGGCCATGCTGGGCCTCGCGATGTCCCCGACCGTGGCCACCTTCACGGGTGCGATCGGCGCCGTCCTCGCCGCCCTGCTGGGGCTCAACGACCAACACTTCAGTGCCAGCAAGGGGCTGCGGATCGGCGCGTTCGGGCTGTTCGCGCTGATCGGTGCAGCGGTGGGACTCTACGCCAGGGACTACGGTGTCTTTGCCCCCAGTCTCGAGGAGAAGAAGCGCGCGATCACGGCTGCGGGGTTTTCGGATTGCCAGGCGCTGGATCTGTTGTCCGGCCTGTCGCTGCGGTTGACGCCACCGGAGGACGAATTGAACCTCGAAGAGCGAAAAGAGAAATACCTCAGTCTGGGGTACACCGAGTGCCAGGCGCTCGGGCTGCTCGCGAGGGGGCCGGCCGCAGCCGAAAGCCCGGCAGGCGGATCAGGCGAAGGGGCCGGCGGCCGACAAGCGAACATGGTGGAGTCCACGCTCGCGGCGCGCGGATTATTTGCCGGTGAAGTCGAGATCAACGCATGCTGGAGACTAAACCAGCTCAGAGACGAATTGCTCTCGCTCAAGGCCGTCAGCCAAGCCCTCGCAGCCGCAGGTCCCGGTTGGAAGGCTTATGCGGAATTGGTCGGCGACACGAAGCTTGACCCGAAGGATCAGGTGGCGCTCTTGTTCATCAGCAAAGACGCCGCGTGCAGCGATCGCCCTCTTCCCTCCGCTCCGGACTGCGAAAAGCTGCGCGCGGCAGACACCGAATCCGGCCAGGCCTTGCGCAAGGCATTCGCAGAGATCGAGGCGGTTGCGCCGGCGCGGAAACGGGTCGAGAGCAGCATCGACGCCGACGCCGATCAAACCACCGCGCTGCATTTGATCGTCGCGGCCCTTTGCGGGTCCCCTTGAACGAAGCGGAATTCCGAGCGGGCGTTTTGTCGTCGAGGAAGGAGCCAGTGATGACGAACATGCTGAAGACGTTGGCTGGACAGGTCATCGTCGTGGCTATCATCGCGTTCGGCGTCTCGGCAGGCGCCGGTCTCGCAAGCGCCGAGCTGGAGGACAATGACGTCCTCAGGGTGACCGTTACCGATGCGAACGGCGTGGGCCAGTCGGCGACCGGATTTCTCTGGGGATCGAAGTCGACCGTGGTCACCTCGCTGCATGCCGTGCTGCATGTCAGGCTGCCTGGCAGGAAGATCGAGGTCTTCTGCAGGGGCGTCCCGACGACCGCACAGGTCGACAAGGTCCTGCGCAAGGCCGATCTCGTCCTGCTGAAGACCGAGCAACCGGTTGAGGGCTGCAACGAGTTCGACGATGCCTTCGCAGGCGAGACCGCCGCGTCCCTGAAGCCGCAGCACCGGACCCCGCTCTTCACCCTGGGCTGGAAGGGGGCCGCTTCGAGCGTGACCTACAGGGACCTGTTGAAAGGCAGGGCCGGCGACCCCGAAACGGTGGCCGGTCTGGTCGACAACCCTACCACGATGAAAGCGATCAGCGACCTCAAGATGCCGGCCATGAATTCCGATGTCTACTTCGTCACCGGTGATGGGCTTGGCGGCGGATACTCGGGCGCACCGGTTGTCGATACGTCAGGAAGGCTCCTGGCAATCGTCGATGGCGGGCTGGACAAGGGGGCATCGGACTACAATTGGCTGGTGCCAGCCGCATTCCTTGCCGAGATCGAGGCGGACGGGGACACCGAAGTCCCCGCGGTCGACCTGGGTCTCCTCGAAGCGCATTTCTCCGCGGGTCTGGTCGCGCCGCCCGGTACGCAGGCCGAGATCGCGTTCGCGCCGCAGCCAGCGCTCGACGAGGCTGGCAGCCACTATCACTTCGTCAAGACCAAGACCCGCTCGCTCGAGAGTTCTTGAGCACGGCCGACCCCGACATCGCCGAGGGCATCCGACAGCTCCTGCGGGATCACGAAAGGGCGGTCGGAGCCGAGGCCGCGCTCAGCCTTCGCTTCGACATTTTCGAGGATGTCAGCCGGGGTCTGATCATCGCGGTGCCTGCCGGTCAGGGCCTGGTGGACGGGCCCCTCGACGAGTATCCAGACATTCATCAGCTGCGATCGGAGTCCGGGACGCCGGGCGATGGCTACATCCAGTATCGCGAGCTGGTTCCCGATTCCGAGGGATACCAGACCGTGGCGACGGCGGACGATGACAGTGTCTACTTTCCGGAAGACGAAGGCTATTTCGAAGCCTATGTGCAAGAAACCATCAGGGACTGCTGGAATCCCTGTACTCTCGATGCACCGACCAAGCGCGTCATCCATTTTGTCAATGGCGATAAAGTCCTGACGTTCGGCCTTCACGTCAAACCGGCGTCAGCAAATGAGACCCCTTACTACGACTATTACAGTGTGGCGGTGCGGGACAATGTCGCGTTCACTGCCTATCTCCGCATTGCCATTTGGGAGGGCGAAGACGGACTTGTTCAGTGTGCCAGCAAAGCATGTCCTGACAAGTCGACTGCTCTGAAGCAATTGTCGCAACTGGTCTCGACGCAATTGACGACGTTCGCAAGCGAGACGACGTTCGCAAGTGAAAGGTAGTGGCGCCATAAGGATCTCTCTCGAACCCGAGCTGTGCGCGCAAAACATCTCGGGCATTACGAATGACCCCGAAAGCGGCACGAATCCTGGCGAAAATGCGGTCGCGTCAGCTGCCGGACGCTGTCAGGCGCCGATCGCGCGGCGCAGCAGCACCCCGGCATCGGTGACCTCGTCGCCGACCCAGGCGACGAAGTGGTCGGGGCGCACCAGGACCAGCCCCGCCTCGTAGCGCTCGCGGCCACCTTGGCGGCGGTCGCGGATCACCGCGAGCGGCACGCCGAGCGCGCGGGCGGCGCTCTCGAATCGCCGATGGGCTCGTCTGCGGCGTCGAGCGCCAGCAGGGTGAAGCCATCGCCGAGGCGATCGAACACGGTGCCGCCGGCGGAGAGCGGTTGCGGTGCGAGGTGGTGGCCGGGGCGGGCGGCGAAGCGGTGGCCGCCGACCGCGCTCGGGCAACCGCTGCCCTCCTGGATGATCGAGCTGCCCTCGTAATGGGGCTCGTAGGCGCTGACCTCGGCCCGCGCGCCGCTGCCACGCGCGGCCCATGCCCGCTCGAACGCGGCACGATCCCGCTCGGGTGCGAAGGCGGCGAGGAAGTCGCGATCGCTCGGCGATCGCCTGCTCGATGAAGTCGCGCGCGGTCGAGGCGAACACCGGCCGGCGCTCCGCGTCATAGCTGTCGAGCAGGCCCGGCGCCACCCCAGCCCGGAGGAGCGCGGCCAGCTTCCAGCCGAGATTGCGGGCGTCCTCGAAGCCGGTGTTGATGCCGAAGCCGCCATAGGGCGGATGGCTGTGCGCGGCATCGCCGGCGATGAAGATGCGGCCCCTACGGTAGCTGTCGGCCATGGCGATGCGCAGATCCCAGAAGCCGACATGCTCGAACTCGACCTCGAACGGCGCGCCGACCGCCTCGTGCAGATAGCGCTCGAAATCGTAGTTCTCCGCGGTCGTGCCGGGCGGCACCGGGGCATGGAAGAACCATGTGTTGCCGAGATCGACCCGGCCGAAGAACTGCCAGTAGCCCTCGAGCTCGGGGTGCAGGACGCTGTAGAACGACTTGCCGGGAAAGCGCTCCAGCAGGTCGTGCAGGCCCCTGGAGCGGAACACCAGCAGCACCATCCGCCGATCATGATCGCGCTGGGTCTGGCTGATGCCCGCCTGCTCGCGCACGATCGAGCGGCTGCCGTCGCAGCCGACCAGATAGCGCCCGCGCAGGGGCCGGCGGCGGCCGTCCGTATCGACCATCGTGACGGCAGCGCCTTCGTCGTCCTGGCGGACCTCCGCCGCCGTCCAGCCGTAGTGGATGTCGACATCGGCGAGCGTCCGCGGCGCGGCGGCGCAGCACGGCCTCGGTGGCGTATTGCGGCAGGCGCTCGTTGTCGGTGAGATAGAAGGGGCGGACCAGCTCGCGCTGCAGCCAGTCGTAGTGATAGCCGCTGAGCAGCGTGCCGTAGGCGGTAAGGCCGCCGATGCCGTATTCGGGCGGGATCGTGCGGGCGCTCCGGACCTCCTGCTCGACGCCCCAGAACCAGAAATGCTCCATGGTCCGCTGGGTCAGGTTCTGGCCCTTGGGCACCGGCGGGGGCGCGTGGTGGCGCTCGATGACGGCTGTGCGCACGCCCCGCTGGCCGAGCTCGATCGCCAGGCCCATGCCGACCGGGCCACCGCCGACGATCAGGACGTCGTGATGGGTCACGCCGGCAGGCTCAGCCCAAGCAGCGCTACCGCGTTGTCCTGGAAGAGCTTGCGGCGCAGCGCCTCCGAGATCTCCAGCTCGTCCAGGATCCTGATCGTCTCGCGAATGTACATCGGTCCGCCCTCCGGGTCGAAGGGCGCGTCCGAGGCGAACAGGACGCGGTCCTCGCCGAAGAACTCGATCGCGTGCTCGATCGCGCGCCGCGAGCCGAAGGTCGCGGTATCGGCATAGAACTCCTTGAAATACTCGAGATGCGGGCGCTTGAGCGCTCTCAAGACCGCGCCGAGGTCGCGGTCGGTGGTGCGCTTGCCCATCTGGTCCCAGCCCGGGCCGACCCGCCCCTCGGCGAATGGCACCATCGCGCCGGCGTGATGGGTGATGATCTTGAGGCCCGGATACTTGTCGAACAGGCCCGAGAACACCAGGCGCGCCATCGCCGCCGAGGTCTCGTAGGGCCAGCCGAAAGTCCACCAGATCTCGTATTCTGAGCGCTGCTCGCTCAGATAGTCGGGAAAGTCCTGGCCACGGGCCGGGTGCAGCCAGACGGGCTTGCCGCTGGACGCCATGTACGCGAAGAACGGCTCGAATTCGGCAAGATCGAGCGGCTTGCCGTCGACATTGGTGTAGATCTGCATGCCGACGGCACCGAGCTGCTCGATCGCACGCCTGGATTCGCTGACCATGCCCTCGGCGTGGTTCATGGGTGCGGTGCCGATGAAGCCGGGGAAGCGCTCAGGGTAGCGCTGGCACAGCTCGGCCATGCTGTCGGAACCGATGCGGCTGAGCTCGAGCGCCTTGTCGGGGCCGGCGACCCTCTCAAACGCCGGCGAGGCGAGGGACAGGATCTGCATGTAGTCGGGACCGAATAGGTCCATCACCTCGAAGCGGCGGTCGAGGTCGGTGATCATCGGCACGGCGGCGCTGCGCCGGGTAATATCGGTGGTCTCGCCGATATGGGCGGTCAGCGCCTCGAAGAACGGCGTGGGCCAGATGTGGGTATAGATGTCAATCTGCTTCATGTGCTCGCTTCCTGCCTCGAGAAGCCCTGACGCCGGATCAGCAGCATCAGCGCGATGCCGCCCACGACGCCCACGAGATCGGTGGTGATGGCGCCTTTGAACGCGCCCGCAGGCACCAGCGCCAACAGGCCGAAGATGCCTAGCAGCAGACGGGTTGGCGTGCCGAGCCGCTCGACCAGATAGCCGGCGAGCGCCGCGGACACCAGCCACACACCGATGCCGGCGGTCACCACGGCCAGCGCGATCTCCGCCGGCGCGCCGATCAGCAAAAGCGTCGGCGAGAAGACGAACAGCACGGGTACGATGAAGGCCGTCCAGCCGAAGCGCATGGCGGCCAGACCCGTGGCCATGGCCGGTGCGTTGGCGATGCCGGCGGCGGCGAACGCGGCCAGCGCGATCGGCGGCGTGATCATCGACATCATGCCGAAATAGAGCACATAAAGGTGGGCCGCGATCGGCTCGATGCCGAGCTGGACCAGCGCGGGCGCGACCAGGGCGGCCAGCAGCACGTAGACGCCGAGCGTCGGCAGGCCCATGCCGAGCACGATGCAGACCACGGCCGAGAGCGCCAAGAGCACGACGACATTGCCGCCGCCGAGCTGCACCAGCGCGTAGGTGAGGTTAAAGCTGAGCCCGGTGACGTTGAGCACGCCGATCACCATGCCGGCGGCGGCCGAGATCAGGATGATCTCGACCACGGCATGACCGGTCGTCCAAAGCGCTGCGACCAGATCGCTGACCTTCGGCCGTCTCCCACGGTAGCCGAGGACCAGTGCGGTGACGATCACCGAGACGGCCGCCAGCAAGGCTGCTTTCTCGGGCTGCCAGCGCAGGACGAACAGCGCCCAGATCAGCAGCGCGAAGGCCAGGACGAAATGGCCGCCCTTGAGGACCATGGCTCGAGCCGGGATGGCCGAGGGCGAAATGCGGGCGATGCGCAGACGCGCCGCCTCGAGATCGGCCTGGATGAACAGCGCGAGGTAGTAGAGCAGGGCAGGGACCAGGGCCGCCAGCACGACCGTGGCATAGGGGACCGCCAGAAACTCGGCCATCAGAAAGGCGGCCGCCCCCATCACCGGCGGCATGAGCTGGCCGCCGGTCGAGGCGACCGCTTCGATCGCGGCGGCCTTGTGCGCGGGATAGCCGTCCTTCTTGATCATCGGGATGGTCACGACGCCGGTGGCGGCGACATTGGCGACGGCTGAGCCCGAGATCGAGCCGAACAGGGCTGAGGCCAGCACCGCGATCTTCATGGAGCCGCCCCGAAAGCGACCCATGCCGACCATGGCGGCGTCGGTGAAGAAGGCCGAGCCGCCGGTCACCGTGAGCAGGCTGCCGAACACGATGAAGGCGATCACCACGGTCGACGCCACCGACATCGGGATGCCGAGGATGCCGTTGGAATCGTACGCCATGTAGCCGGCCAGCATGTCCCAGGGCTGCGCCCGGCCGCCGAGCCTGCCGGGCACGAGATCGCCGAACAGGGCGTAGGCCAGGAAGGCCGCGATGATCACGACCAGGGCCCAGCCCGTGGCCCGGCGCAAGGCCTCGAGCAGCAGGAACGCTATCAGCAGTCCCGGCAGCCAGGCCTCGGTCGGGCGCGAGAAGATCAGGTTGACGACGTCGGGATAGCGCAGCGCCACATAGGCGGCCGCGACGAAGCCGACTGCTGCCGCCGCGACATCGTACCAGGGCACGGTGGCGCGCGTTCGATCGCGGCGGGCCGGCAGGGTCAGATAGGCGACCGGCAGGGCGAACGCCAGGATCGCCGCCATGAACTGCTGCGGATAGAAGCCGACGCCTAGCATGCGCGGCACGCCGATCGCCCAGAGCACGGCAACCAGCGTCAGGCAGGCGGCGAGCCCGTTGGCGACAAAGCGCCAGATGTCAGCGGATCGCTCCGGGCGGCTCGCCGCCATCAGGCGGGCTTACTCCTTCCAGAGGCCGACCTCCTTGTAGAACGTGATGGCGCCCGGATGGTACGCAGACGGCGCAATGTCGCCGACCATCTCGTCCGGCTTGAAGCCGGCGAACGGCCTGAAGCTCTCGACCAGCGTCTGCTTGTTCTCGTAGAGCGCCTTGGTCATGGCGTAGACCGCCTCGTCCGAGGCACTGGCGTTGGTGAACACGCATTGCGGGTACGCCATGTACCAGGCGGTCTCGGTGACGCCCGGCGTGCTGCCGCCCTCGATCTCGGTGAAGAAGGCCACGGGCCAGTGCTCGCGCACGGTCGCGAGGTTCTCCTCGGTCGGCTCGATCGATAGCGCCCTGAGGCCGCCCACCGCGGCATCCGCCTCGCGCACCTTGCCGGCGCCGTGGGCGAAGATGAAGCCCACCGATTCGCCGGAGATGAAGGCATCGGCGCCGGCGACCACGCTCGGCACGACCACCGGCGTCATGTCCTCGCGGGTCATGCCGGCGGTGGCGTACATCGCATCCAGCTGCGGGATGATGGTCTGCTGGGCGGTGTAGCCGTCGACCATCGGCTTGCCGCGCAGATCAGCGATGGTTTGCATGCCGCTGTCGGCGCGCACGAAGATCGCCTCGCGCAGCGGCATGATCAGGCCGACCAGCCTGAGGTCCGGATTGGCGTTGCCCTCGAACCACTCCTTGCCCTCGAGCGCGTAGTTGACCTCCTGCAGGTTGGCGACCCCGAACTCGATGCCGCCCGACGCCACGAACGGGATGTACTGGTTGGGGCTGGTGGCCGGCTGGATGGTGGCGTTGAGGCCGGCCTTGTTGGCGGTATTGGCGACGGCGGTGCCGATATTGTGGAACAGCGAGCCGGGATTCGAGGTGGCGATGCCGACGGTCTGAGCATCGGCATGACCCGCGGCGAGACCGAGCGCCACAGCGGCGGTGGCCAGACCCTTTCTCATGTCAGACCTCCCTGTCTTCTTCTGTTCGAGGCGAGCCTAGCGCGTGATCCCGCCTGCGTCACCTCTGGCCGGGCCTGCCGATCAGCAGCCGCAGCCGACCTTCGCGTGCTGCGCGGCCGGCGTGTGGCCGCGCTCGATCAACGCCTGCTGGTGCTCGGTGAGCTCGATCCAAGGCGCCTGAGGACCATCGATCGTGACCGGCAGCTCGCGTCCGTTGACAAAGGTCAGGGTGTTGCGCACCAGCTCTTTGCCGCTGCGCGCATTCATGTGGATGTCGTAGAAGGTGAAGTCGCCCCGCTCGATGCGGAACAGCGCGACATCGGCGAGCGCGCCCGGCTTGAGCGTGCCGACCTCGTCCTGCAGGCCCATGATGTGCGCGGGGCGCGCGGTCGCGGCGTGCACCGTGTCGGCAAAGCTCATCCCCAGCAGCATGAACTTGCTGAGGCAGGTAGGCATGTCGAACATCGGGCCCAGCACGCTGAGCTGGTGGATGTCGGACGAGATCACATCCGGCTTGTAGCCCTCGGCCGCCAGCGCCTCGGCCGTCTCGAACGAGAACGAGCCGGCACCATGGCCGATGTCCATGACGACGCCGCTGTCCCAGGCGCGTTTGGCCTCCTCGCGCAACCGGCCTTTATCGTCGACGATGCGCATGTCGCCGCCGGTGAAGCAGTGGGTCAGGATGTCGCCCGGCTTCATGTAGCGCAGGACCTCGACCAGGGCAGGCGGCCCCCAGCCGATGTGGACCATGAGCGGCACCTCGCAGCGGTCGGCCGCCTCTCGGGCGCGCTGCAGGGGTGCTATGCCCGTGCCGCGCGTGGTGTTGCGATCGATGCGGGCCTTGATGCCGAGCGCGAGATCCCGGTTCAGGTCGATCAGCCGGCAGCAGAGGTCGACGTCGCAGTAGTCCAGATTGGCGAGCTCGAAGGTCGGTCCGGTCAGGCCGATCGACGAGATGTTGAGCAAGGCGTAGATGCGCGACGTCGATGGCCGCGCGATGAACTCGCGGAACCCGGGGAAGTTGTAGCCGCCGGCCGAGCCGACATCGAGCCAGGTGGTGACGCCGGTGCGCGCGGCGACCGGATCGGCCTGGATGCCCCAATAGGTGACGCCGTGATAGACGTGGGTGTGCAGATCGACCAGGCCCGGGGTCACGTACTGGCCGCTCGCGTCGACCACGCGAAAGGCGGAATCCGCAGGGATATCGGCGTCGACCGCCGCGACCCGGTTGCGTTTGATCGCGACATCCAGCTTGCCGCGATAGTTCGCTCCCGGATCGACGACCTCGCCGCCCTTGATCAGCAAGTCAAAGCGCATGGTGTTGGTTCCTGTCGTGTCCTAGGTGCCGGTCCTCGAGGGCCGACCATGCGCCGTTTCGGCGCGCGAGGAAAGATGCGAGGGCCGGACCGGGCACTGGCGGACGGACTTGAGCCCGCGAAGGATGGCCGGCGCATCAGTTCGCTACCGCGAGCGTCCTCCCCGCCGGCTGCCTGGCTTGTGCGCCGGTCTCACAGGATCGGTGGCTTTTTGCGATGGTCTGGGCGGCCGAGGTCGGATACCCTGCGATTGTACCCGGAAAGGAGGAATTGTGCTTGGGTTGTTTCGACACAAAGATGGTGATGAGCCTGATCCACTTCTGCTTCGATTCCGGCCTCTTGGAGGAAATGCCATGACCTATGGTCGATATTTGGTCACATGCTGCTTGTTCGCCGGCCCGTTGCTGGCGGTCGCCGCCGCTATGGATCAGGCAGCGGCAGCGTCCGGGCCGCTCGATGAGGCCAAGCTCGCAGGCCGCGAGGTCGACAGCATGCCGCCGGCGGACGAAGACTATTTCAAGCCAATGGATAATGGCATTGAGCTCTCCCCCGACGAGGTCAAGGGTCGCAACATGTGGCTGGTCTGGACCGGCGGCAACGACCTGTTCTGGGATCGGATGACCATCGACACCTTCGGCACGTTCGACCTCCTGAAGACGATTTCCTCGCATCCCTCGCTCAAGAACAGCCGTGACAATCGCTGGAACTATCTGGGTGTGATCAACGAGCCCTGTTTCGACAAGGCGACCGGCCCCGATCCGGACCGCTTCGGCCTGTGGCTCGACCAGCGTCGGGACGACTGCCCGCCGGACCCCTTTGCCGACAAAGAAAAATATCCCGGGATCGAGATCGGTGCGCGCGGGCGCAACATGCCGGTCGGCTCCTATTACGGCGAGCCGACGGGTGTGGTCGGCCTCCGGCTGTTTCCCAATCCAGACTTCGACGCCGAGGCAGAGCGCAACTGGGATCCGGTGCGCTTCTACGAGGATCCGGACTACTACCTGTCCAAGGATCTGGTCCGGCCGTACCGGGTCGGCATGTCGTGCGGCTTTTGCCATATCGGCCCGAGCCCGATCAACCCGCCAGCCGATCCGGAGAACCCCGCCTGGGAGAACCTCAATTCGACGGTCGGCGCCCAGTATTTCTGGTTTGACCGGATCTTTTCGTGGGAGGCCAATCCGCGCAGCTACATGTTCCAGCTGATCCATGCCTACCGGCCCGGGACGCTCGATACCTCGCTCGTCTCCAGCGACTACATCATCAACCCGCGGACCATGAACGCCGTCTACAGTCTCGGCGCGCGTCTCGAGGTCGCCAGGCGCTGGGGCAAGGAGAGGCTTGCCGGCGGCGAGCTGAACAACAAGCAGTTCAACGACTTTGTCAGCGAGGGACCCCTGACCGAGTTGTTCGACGCGCCGGATACCTCCTGGTCGCCGCGCGTGCTCAAGGACGGCTCGGATTCGGTCGGCGCCCTGGGCGCGCTGAACCGCGTCTATCTGAACATCGGCCTGTTCAGCGAGGAATGGACCCGACACTTCAATCCGATCGTCGGCGGCACGCCGATCACGCCGATCGAGATCGCGACCGCCCAGGAGAACTCCAGCTACTGGCAGGCGACCGAGGCGCAGACCCCGCTGATGGCGCTGTTCTTCCTGAAGGCGGCACAGCCGGACAAGCTGGCCGACGCGCCGGGCGGCGACGCCTGGCTGAGCGACGATCAGGCGGTGCTGGATCGCGGCAAGGAGGTGTTCGCCGAGCGTTGCGCGCGCTGCCATTCGAGCAAGATCCCCGAGCCGGCGCCGGCCGTCGATCTCGGCGGCGGCTGCTCGGGGCCGGGCTACCTGCAGTGCTGGAACGTCTACTGGGAGTGGACCAAGACCGACGACTTCAAGAAGAAGATGCGCGAGATCGTGTTCGCCGACGACTTCCTCGAGGACAATTTCCTGTCGACCGAGATGCGCGTGCCGGTCACGCTGCTGCAGACCAACGCCTGCAGCCCGCTCGCCACCAACGCCATTGGCGGCAACATCTGGGACAACTTCTCCTCGCAGACCTACAAGAACCTGCCGTCGGTCGGGACCATCACGGTGCACAACCCGATCACCGGCGAGCCGTCGCAATACCAGATGCCGGGCGATGGCCGCGGCTTTACCCGTCCACCCTCGTTGATCAGCCTGTGGTCGACCGCGCCCTACCTCTTGAACAACACGGTGGGCCGCTTCGACCCGAGCCCGTCGGTCGAGGCCCGGATGGGCTCCTTCCAGAGCGGCATCGAGCAGATGCTCTGGCCCGAGAAGCGGACCAGGGATCCGGTGCTCGGCGACAAGGTGCCGGGCCTGATCGATCGCACCACCGCACAGAGCTACCTGACCCTGCCGAGAGGCTTTCAGCCACCGTTGCTGGTGCGGCTGTTCGCGCCGTTCCGCGACGAGCTGCCGTGGCTGTTTACGCCCGGACGGCGATATCGAGCTCGGGCCGATTCCCAAGGGCACGCCGGTAGCACTGCTGGGCAACCTCGATCTGCGGCCGGACAAGGGCGATCTGCTCGCCCGGGTGAAGCACGATCACAAGCTGGTCGAGCTGGTGATCCAGATCGCCCTCGATCTCAAGGCGCTGCCGAAGAACCCCAGTGACGAGCAGGCCCGCCGGGTGTTCGCCGACCTGGTCGAGCCCCTGCTTGAGCTCAGCAAGTGCCCCGACTTCGTGGTCAATCGCGGCCACTACTTCGGCACCGACCAGTTCGCCGAGGAGCCGGGGCTGAGCGATCAGCAAAAGCGCGACCTGATCGAGTTCCTGAAGACGCTCTGAGGAGCGGTGCCCATGGCTGCGGCCACGCAAAGGGACGGTGCCGACTGCGACTATGTCGTGGTCGGTTCCGGCGCCGGCGGCGGCACGGTTGCCGCGAGACTCGCCGAAGCCGGCCACACGGTCGTGCTGCTGGAAGCCGGCGGCGATCCCCGCCGGCTTACCGGCGCCGTCCGCGGGCAGCCCGGCGTCAACCGGATGCCCGACGACTACGACGTGCCCGCGTTCCATCCGTTCGCCTCGGAGAACGAGGCGATGCGCTGGGACTTCTTCGTGCGCCACTACGACGACGACCGGGCCCAGCGCTCCGACCCCAAATATTGCGACGAACTGGACGGCCGCACGGTCGATGGCGTGCTCTACCCGCGCGCCGGCACGCTCGGTGGCTGCACCGCGCACAACGCGATGATCCTGATCTACCCGCACGAGGCCGACTGGGACGCGATCGCGACGCTGACCGACGACCCGTCATGGTCGGCCAGGAACATGCATCGCTACTTCCGACGGCTCGAGAGCTGCCATCACCGGCCGGTGCAGCGGCTGCTGGCGCAGCTCGGGATCGATCGCACCGGCCATGGCTGGCAGGGCTGGCTGCAGACCGAGAAGGCGGTCCCCGCGGCTGCCATGCGCGACGACCACCTGCTGCGTCTGACCGCGGCGACCGTGTACGCGGCGGTTGCCGAGGATCACCGCTCCTTGCGGGCTCTGCTGCGCAGCATCGGCGATCCGAACGACATCGACGTCATCCGCACCAGTGCCGAGGGCGTGCGCTACACGCCGCTGACGACGCACGGTCACCGGCGAACCGGTACGCGCGAGCGGGTGCTCGAGGTCGCGGCACGCTATCCCGACCGGCTCAGGATCGAGCTCGACGCGCTCGCCACAAGGGTGCTGCTCGACGAGCATGGGCGGGCGGTCGGGGTCGAGTATCTGAAGGGCGAGCGCCTGTACCGTGCCCACGCCCGGCCGAGCGAGGCCGCGGGCCAGCGGTGCCTGGTGCGGGCCGCGCGCGAGGTGATCCTGGCGGGCGGCGCCTTCAACACGCCGCAGCTTCTGATGCTGTCGGGCATCGGGCCGCGCGATGTGCTCGAGCGCGTCGGCATCGAGCCCCGGATCGAGCTGCCGGGTGTCGGCCGTAACCTCCAGGACCGCTACGAGATCTGTGTGCTCAACCGCATGAGCTTCGCGCAGTGGGAATGCCTGAGGGAGGCGCGCTTCGCGAGCGACGATCCACTCTATCGCGACTGGGCCGCCGGGCGCGACAGCCTGTACGCCACCAACGGCGCGGGCCTCGGCGTGATCGCGCGCTCGGCGCCGGAGCAACCGCTGCCGGATCTGTTCTGCATGCCGCTGCTCGGCCGGTTCTTCGGCTATTTCCCGGGCTATGCCAGCGCGCTCGCAGCCGAGCCCGGCTATCTGAGCTGGTCGATCCTGAAGGCGCACACCGAGAACCGTGCCGGGCAGGTGACGCTGCGCTCGGCCGATCCCCGCGACCCGCCCAAGGTCGGTTTCCGTTACTTCGAGGAGGGCGACGACCCGGCGGGCGAGGACCTTGCGGCGGTGGTCAGCGGCATCCGCTTCGTGCGCACCATTACCGATCGGCTCAAGGCCGAAGGGCTGATCGATCGGGAGGAGCTGCCCGGCGAAGGGCTGCAGTCGGACCAGGAGCTTGCCGACTTCGTGCGCGCCAACGCCTGGGGCCACCATGCGTCGTGCAGCTGCGCCATCGGGCCCCGCGAGCGCTGTGGCGTGCTGGACGGCGATTTTCGCGTGCACGGCACCTCCGGGCTTCGCGTGGTCGACGCCTCGGTGTTCCCGCGCATTCCCGGCTTCTTCATCGCGAGCGCGGTCTACATGATCGGCGAGAAAGCAGCCGATGTGATCCTCGCCGGTGCCGGCACCACCGCCACCGGCTTAGATTCAGTCGTTGGGACGCCCTCCCTTGCCGCCGAACGGTCCGGGAAACTGCGGCAAGCCATCTGCCAGCGCGATCCCCGGTAGCCGGTCTTTGCTGTAACAGTGGCGCTCGACCACGACATGCTCAGGGAAGTCCAAGCTACCCAGCGATATGAACACCATTCCGTCGGCCTCGAAGGTGAGCGAACTTCCGCAATTGCTGCAAAAGCGTCGTATCACACCCTCGGACGAGCGGTACTGACCGGGCTGTCCTTGTGTCCATTGCAAGGTCCCCGCCAAAAATTCGACAAACCCCATGAACGGCGCGCCCGAAACCTTCCGGCACATCCCGCAATGACAGTAGCTGGCCCATTGTGGCGCCTGACTGGCCCGGTAGCGGATCGCACCGCACAAACATCCGCCCGTCCATTCCATGCCCGTCCTCCGGAAACGTGTGGCGAGATCGCCGAACCAGAAGCTTGATATCAGAGAGCCAGATCTAGCCGAAATAAGCCTCGTGCACCTCGCGCGAACGCCCGAGCTCGGCCGATGTGCCAGAGGCGACGACCCGTCCCTTGGCGAGCACGTAGCCATAGTCGGCGATCGCAAGCGTCTGGCGGGCGTTCTGCTCGACCAGGAACACGGTCACGCCCTGCTCCCTGATGCGCTGAAGGATCGCGAAGTTCTGCTTGACGTAGATCGGCGAGAGGCCGAGCGAGGGCTCGTCGACCAGCAGCAGCCTGGGCGCGTCCATCAGGCCACGGCCGATCGAGACCATGGCCTGCTCGCCGCCGGACATGGTGCCCGCCGAGCTGAGCGCGGCGCGTCCTTGAGCTGCGGAAACAGCCGGTAAGCTTCATCGAGCCGGGTCCGGAGCACGCCCTCCGCCGTCTCCTGATAGCCGCCGACCTTGAGGTTCTCCTCGACCGTGAGCTTGGGAAAGACCTTGCGGCCCTCGGGGATGCACGAGATGCCCGCCGCGACCACCTTGTGGGTGGCGAGGCCGGTAAGGTCTGCGGCCCTCGAACCGGATCCGGCCGCTCCGCGGCGGGTGTCAGCCCGAGGATCGAACGGATCAGCGTGGTCTTGCCGGAGCCATTGGAACCGAGCAGGCAGGTGATCGAGCCAGGCTGCACCTCGACCGACACGTCCTGGAGCACGTCCGCCCGATCGTAGGCGGTCGAGATGCGCTCGACGCAAAGACCTTCCGCCACCGCTTCACTCCAGCCCGAGATAGGCTTCCTGGACCTGCTGGTCGGCCGCCACCTCGCGATAGCCGCCCTCTGCGATCTTGCGGCCGTAGTTGAGCACGACACAGCGCTCGGTGATCCGCTCGATCACGTTCATCTCGTGCTCGATGATGACGATCGTGAGATCGTCCATCCGCGCGCGCACCGTCAGGATGTCGTCCATGAGCTGGCGCGTCTCCTCGTGGGTCATGCCGGCCGACGGCTCGTCGAGCAGGAGCAGCTTGGGCCGGCTGATCAACGCGCGGCAGACCTCGATCCGCCGCCGGTCGATCATCGGGATATCGCCCACCGCCTCGAACAGCCGGTCGGCAAGCGGCGGATCGAACAGCACCACCAGCTCGTGCGCCGCGGCGTAGCTCGCCTCGAGCTGGTCGCGAAACGCGCGCCGCCGGAACAGGTTGAAGATCAGGCCGTGGTCCAACCGGGCATGGTTGCCGACCATGATGTTGTCGAAGATCGAGAGCGGCAGGCAAAGCCGTGAGCGCTGAAAGGTGCGTGCGATGCCGGCGCGGTACACCTGCTGGGGCGACAGGCGCGTGATGTCCTGCCCATCGAACGCGACGCCGCCCGAGGTCGCCGGGTAGATCCCGGTCACGACGTTGAAGAAGGTCGTCTTGCCGGAGCCGTTGGGGCCGATCAGCCCCAGGATCTCGCCGCGCCGCACCTCGAGGTCCAGATCCTCCAGCGCCACCAGCCCGCCGAACCGCCGGGTCAGGCCCTTCGCGCTCAGGAGCGGCGCCGCGCTCACGGCTGCCGCCCCGGAAAGTACTGCCGCAGGCTGCGCGGCAAGAGGCCGCCCGGCCGAAACCTCAGGATCAGGATCACGGTCGCGGCGAACAGGAGGAACCGGTACTCCTGGATCACCTGCAGCTTCTCCGGCAGGATGATCACGATCACGGCGGCGACGGCGGCGCCCCAGGGATTGCCGATGCCGCCGAGCAGCACGATCGAGACCATGATCAGCCCGTCGGCGAAGGTGAAGTTGTTGGGCGCGATGAACGCCAGCATCATGCCGTACAAGGCGCCCGCCACGCCGGCCAGGAAGTTGCCGATCGTGAACGCGGTGATCTTCCAGCGCGCAAGGTCGATGCCGAAGCAGGCGGAGGCGGTCTCGTCGAGCCGGACCGCGTCCATGTTGAGCCCGATCCAGGAGCGCTCGAGCCGCTTGACCACCAGCATGCCGATCGTCACGAGCACCAGCGCCAGCAGCACGTAGTTCAAAAGGAACGACGTTTCGATCGGTCCGAGCTCCAGGCCGTGGCCGAAGTCCCAGCCGAACAGGTTCATGTTGGCGACCGAGAGCCCCTGCGGCCCGCCCAGCACGGCGTTGACCTCGAGAAAGGTCTTGAACAGGAGCGCGAACGCGATGGTCACGACCGCCGCATAGTGGCCGCGCGTGCGCAGCACCGGGTAGATCAGGATCGAGCCGATCAGGGCCGCCATGGCGCCGCCCGCGAGCAGGACGAGAACGTGCGGCACGGCGGTCTGCGCCGTGAGCACGGCTGCGGTGTACGCCCCGACGCCGAAAAAGGCGCGCGCCGCTGAAGTTCAGGATGCCGGCATAGCCGAACTGGATGGTCAGGCCGAGGCAGGCGAGGACATACAGCAGCACGGTCGCGATCATCAGCAGCGCGAAGTGATCGCGGTAGAAGAACGCCGCGATCACCAGCACGCCCGCCACAGCGCCCCCGTTGAGGAGCCCGTCGTGGCGGGCGAGCGCGGCCTGCACCTGGCCGAGCCAGCCGAGCCGTCCGCCGACCACGACGACGGCCGCCGCGACGAGCAACAGGCCTGCCACCGCCGTCTCGCTCTCGACCCAGAGGAACAGGATCGCGAACCCGGTCAGCGCCGCGATTGCGGCTGCACCGACCAGCGGTGCCGTGCGCGGGCGCCCCTCCTCGGTCCGGACCATGGTCGCGGATGCCTTCATCGAGGGCCTCAGACCCGCTCGCTTTCGGCCTCGGCGATCAGGCCGGTCGGCCGCCAGGCCATGATCGCGATCACCACGGCGAAGGCGAACACGTCCTTGTACGCGCTCGCAAACGGCATTGCGACCGCGCCGATGGTCTGGAGCGCTGCGAACAGGAAGCCGCCCAGGATCGCGCCGTAGATGTTGCCGAGCCCGCCGACGATCGCCGAGGAGAAGCCGATCACGCCGAGCAGCAGGCCCATGCCGAAGTTGATCTCGTTGTAGTACAGGCCGTTCATCACGCCGGCGAAGGCCGCCAGCCCCGAGCCGATCGCGAAGGTCAGCAGCACCATGCGCGCGTGAAATTGATGCCCATGGTCTGCGCGGTCTCGGCGTCCTGGGCGACCGCGCGGATCGCGAGGCCGAGCTTGGTCCGATTGATGATCACATGGACCAGGACGATCACCGCGAGCCCGGCGAGCAGCAGGATCGCGCTGTCGATGCGCAGCGTGAAGTTGCCGAAGCTGTAGGCGGTGGTCGGCAGGAGCGCCGGGAAGGGCTTCGGGTTGGCCCCGTCCGGAAAGAAGATGCGCACGCTCTCGCGCAGCACCGTGCCGAGCATCAGCGTGGCGAGCAGGGTGTTCAGCGGCGG
>CAVSVZ010000021.1:0-172500 GCA_963731495.1 uncultured Alphaproteobacteria bacterium | reverse complement strand
AAATCAGGGTCCTTGATGAAGCTCTGTCGATTCCACACGAGGCGGCCGATATATAGCTCGTTGTTGAGGATGCCGGTGCCACGCCGCCGCCAGTTGCCGTTGATTGTCGACGGCGTCCAACCCTCGCCTGTCGCGGTGACGAATACGGCAGACGGCCGAAGATGCCCCCTCCTCCTCCTTCGTCAAATCCTTAGCGAAATCCAGCCTTCTTCAGCCCTTCCAGCATATGGTCGTGCGCCGTCTGTGTGCCGTACTGGGAGGCGAAACGCTCCGCATCGACAAACGGCGCCATACGCATCAACACGTTCCACTCTCGCTCGGCGTCCTCTCGTCGATCCAACTGTGCATAGGTTGCGGCCAAAATAGCCCTTCCCTCTAACTGATTGACACGTCCGATATTGCCGGCGAATGCACGGTCGATGAGTTCGATCGCGTCGCCATACCGACCAAGGAAGTAATAGGCAGCGCCGAGAGACAAGGCAGCTCTGGCATTTGCGCGATCAAGGCGCAGCGCGCCTTCAAGCCAGGGCAAGGCCTCCGAGGCTCGACCCGCCCACACCATGAATTCGCCCCGCTCGAGGAAATTTTCCGCATCGCTCGGGTTGATCTCGAGAGCGCGCTCGTTTTGCGCCAGGGCAAGATCGAATTGCCGCCTCGCCAGATGTATCTCCGCGAGCAGGCGATAGGCTGAGGCCAATGTGGGGTCCAGCGAAACGGCCTTCTGCGCCAGCGTTTCAGCACGGGCGAGATCGTCAGCCACAAATTCTGTCCATCCCGCCGCCACCGCCTCGACAAGTGACAAGCCCAGTTCAGCATATGCGGCAGCGTAATTCGGGTCGAGGTCGATCGCCTTTTGGAACATATCCTGCGCCTCGTAATTGCTATCGCGCGTTGCGTGCGACAAGAATCCGCGGCCGCGCAGGACGTATTCGTAGGCGGCGAGATTTTCGGTGGGTTCGGCAAGGACACGATCCCGTTCGAAGCGGGTCATCTTTACCGCCGCGGCGCCCACGACGCGTCTGGCGATATCGTCCTGAACGCCGAAGATGTCTTTGCCCTCGGCCTCGTATACGTCGGACCAGACCTGCCGTCCGGTCGCGGCGTCGGTCAACTCGGCATTGACGCGGACGCGGTCGCCGGCGCGACGAACGCTACCCTCAAGCAGGTAGCGCGCGTCGAGCTGGCGCCCGATCTCGGCAGGCGCCACATTCCGGTCTTTGAACTGAAAGCTCGCCGATTTGCCGCTGACGAGCAGATTCGAGAATCGACCGAGCGCGGTGATCACTTCCTCGGTGATGCCGTCACTAAAGAAATCCTGACCGTCATCGCCCGACAGGTTCTTGAACGGGAGCACGGCCACAACGGGTAGCCCGACCAGGCGAGCCGGCGAGGCGAGGCTCGCGACTTCGACCGCCTTCGGTGCTGCTCCGAGGCCGAATAGCGCTCGGCCTGCGCCTGTGTGGAGCTCCCACGCGACAACGCCTGCCGCGACGAGTGCGGCGACACTCACGACAGCGACAAGAGATCGGCGCGCAATCCTTCGCCGGGGAGCCGCAGCCGGCAAGCCGACCGCGTAAACCCGAACCGGTTCGGCGATATTCTTCACGTGATGGTTGCCGAGTGGGCGGTAGCTGAGAGCGAGCTTATGCCTCACCTGCTGGTAAACGGTGTGGTCGATACATACGGTCCCCGGCTGCGCGAGCGCCTGCAAGCGCGCGGCGATGTTAACGCCATCGCCAAAGATGTTGTCGCCATCGACGATGACGTCGCCGAGGTTGACACCGATCCGGAGTTCGAGACGGCGCTGGGGCGGCATGGGGTCGTTGATAGCCCGCGCGGCCTGCTGCATTTCGATGGCGCAATTCAGCGCCTCGACGACGCTCAAAAAATCTGCGAGCAAACTGTCGCCGGCCGTGCCCACGATCCGCCCTCCATGCGCCCCAATCAGCGGGTCGACGGCGGAGCGGAGCTCACAGAGTGCCCGATGCGTGCCTGCCTCATCCTCACCCATCAGCCGGCTGAAACCGACCACGTCGGCGTGCAGAATACCGGCGAGCTTTCGCTTTCGAGGGCTGATTTCCAGGATCTCAGCCATCAGCGTTCACAGGGTGAGACGAAGCGCATCAACCATGAGCACGTCGCGGAACCGTTTGACCTTGCTGCGAACAGCGCGCAGTATACTCAATCCCCTGAGGCAAAGTCGGAAGATTTTGGACGGCGCTGTCATCGGGAGGAGGAGGCCATGCGGAAGTCTGGACTGCGGCCGCTCGCGGCCGTGCTCGGGTTCTTGCTCGCTACGGTCCTCGTGCCCGCCGCGCGGTGCGACGAACCCCGGCTTTCAATCAGCGGTTACGATCCGGTCGCCTATTTCGCCGACGGGAGACCCGTTCAGGGCAGTCCCGAATTCGAATACATCTGGCACAAGTTGCGCTGGCGCTTCGCCACCGGGGAGCATCTCGCCCTGTTCGTCAAGGATCCGGAGCACTACGCACCGCAATACGACGGCTATTGCGCCATGGGCACGTCGAACGACGCGGCGGCGCACAAGGACACCGTTGATCCGGAGGCCTGGGCCATTGTCGACGGCAAACTCTATCTCGCGCACAACAGCTACTGGATCCAGACGTGGCGAGAGAACGCCGAGGAGCACATCCAGCACGCGAACGCGAGCTGGCCGACCGTCGCGGCTCTGCCTGACCCGGTCATCGTCGGACCACCCTGTGCCGCTTCGCCGCCGTCCACGCTCGTCACATTGCGTGATGGCGGGCATTGGGTCGTTGTCGCCGGCCAGGTCGCACGCGACGGGATGGGGAATGTTGTCGGCAAGGGCGATATGCGGGCGCAGATCGAGCAGGTCGGCAAGAACGTGGGCGCCTGCCTCAAGGCGGGCGGGGCGAGCGTCAAGGACATTTTTGGCACAGTCAGCTACGTCACGGACGCGGCCGAATTCAGCAAGTACCCTGATTTACTCCAGCGCTATTTCGGGTCGCCGTCGGAGTGGAACGCGACCGTCCCAGTACCGCAACTGCCCGGCGATTTCCTGGTGCAGGTCGAGGCCTTCGCGTTGACCAAGTGAACCCAGGACCGAACGCGGATCTGTCTGACTCGTGCCAGGGGGGTGGCAACCGGTAGGTTCCGGGGCGACAGGAGCGGGTGGGATGTCGTGTCCGCGAGTGTGGTCCGGAGCGGATTGGCGAGCCGCCCCCGCCAGCGGCCAGATGCTTCGCCTTGGCCACCCGCACATGGGACCCTTGGGCGTAGTTGATGCGATCGCGCCTCTGCCTTCCGGGCAAGCCCGCGGCGGGCCAGGTGCTCCTCGAGCACCATGCGGCACGCGCCTTCACCCTCGCTGACGACCTCGCCGTCAGGCGCATGGACGGATGCCGGGGGCCGCCATGCCCAGGCCGATATGCTGCGTTGTTAGCCCGCCGATCTGGAGGGGCGGATCGCGCGTCTCCCCGGCGAGCAGATCGCGAGCGCATAGGCTCCGCCATTGTCGGTGAGCAGGAGCTCATAGACCGCCGCTTGCCGGCCTCATAGTCAGCTCTGGCGCATCGAAGAGCAGGTTAAGGTGCTTGCGTGCCCCCGCAACCAGACCTTCCAGCACCTCCTCACCAAACCCGCTTCAGGTCA
Source organism: uncultured Alphaproteobacteria bacterium (assembly GCA_963731495.1). Lineage (GTDB taxonomy): Bacteria > Pseudomonadota > Alphaproteobacteria > Geminicoccales > Geminicoccaceae > DASUGG01. The sequence goes on along the minus strand of CAVSVZ010000021.1, from coordinate 168,867 downwards.
CACTGCGCTGATCCGCGCGCCCACAGATAGCCGGTCTCGGTCGACGTGCGGCTCGGATCGAGCATCGGCGCGCTGTCCCGGGCTTGCGCCGCGCCATTGGCGCGAAAACGCCAGAGATCGGCGGCCGTTCTTGCTCTGACAATGCCCGTGAGCGCCTGGTTTCAGCCCATGTTTTTCATCTCGATCCGAATGCCGTGGACCGTGACGTCGGACTCGTTCAAGACCCGGCCGGGTAGCTGTGGAGCCATGTTGACCACCAGACATCCGTGGCCGTCCCAGGCCTCGAGCGCCTTGATGACGTCGCGGTTCGGCGGCAGCCTCTCTCCGTCCGGCGTAATGTCCACCACCGGCGGCTTGATCTGGTCCAGGACGAAGACGGACGGCCAGCGGTGATGATGAACCGGCTCCTCATCGTTGGGCTCCAGCGTGACCTCGAGCACGCGGACCCGGTCGTTCTCGAACAGAACCTTGTGATGCTTGGGCGCTGCCTCGACGGCGTCCAGCTCAGGGTCCCAGGTCGACGGATCAGACACGCCTGTCATGGTCATGTGCGTCCCCCTTTGAGCATCAGGCTCAGGCCTATCAGCCGTTACGTCATTCTATCCGAAAGTCTCGATTTTCCGCAGAAGTTTCGCCGCGTGCACCGGGTTCACCCGGCGCTAACCGGGAGGTGATACGGCACGCATGCCGCCGGCCGCATGCCGGCGGTTGCCGACCCATGCCGCCGGCCGCATGCTGCGGGAGCGCGCCTACCACTCGAGGAAGCCGTATGGCCTCGCCGCAGATCCGATGAGCAATGTGCCCTTCTCCAGGAGCGCCGCCTGGACCGAGCAGATCGCCTTCTTCCAGGAGCTCGGGATCGAAGCCTGGCATCGCCGCGTGCCCTACCAGGTCACCAATCATCTCGCGATCGCCTGTTCCTACGCCCATATCCTGTGGGCCTTCATGCGCGACTGCAGGCAGCGCGAAGGTGCTGGCGATGAGCCCTTCCACGTGGTCGAGCTGGGTACCGGAAGCGGCCGGTTCGGGTTCTATCTGCTCAAGCAGCTGACCGGCCTGGCGCGCGAGCTGCCCGAGCCGGGCCTGCGCTTTCGCTACCTGATGACCGACATGGCGGCTGCCAATATCGGCTTCCTCAGGCAGCACCCGGCGCTGCGCGATTTCGTTGCCGAGGGCGTCCTTGACTTCGCCCGCTTCAACCCGCTGGAGCGCGATCCGTTGCCCCTGCGACACAGCGACGCACCCGGCTCGGCCGGCGAGCGGCCCGCCAACCCGGTGATCTTTCTCGGCAACTACTTCTTCGATTCCCTGCCGGTCGATCTGTTCCGGATCGGCGAGCGGGGCCTGGAGGTGGCGATGGTCGACCCGGACGCGCGCATCGCCGGCTCCGATTCCATGAACAAGTCCGCGACCCTTCGCGAGCACGGCGTCGCGCCGCGCTACCAGCCGGTGCGCCTGCCCTGCTACGACGACCCCGAGATCGAGGCGGTGCTGCGCGCGACCGCAAAGACGCGAGGCGGCGGCTACATCGCCTTCCCGATCGCCGGCCTGCGCTGCCTGAAGCGCCTGCACGAGCTCACAGGCGGCCGCCTGCTCATGATCACCTCAGACAAGGGCGCGCTGCCGGACAGCGAGGAAGCCCTGCCCTCGGAGCCGCGTGCCAGCGTCCATGGCGGGGCCGTGAGCTTCTCGGTCGATTTTCCCGTGCTGGCCCGCTATGCTGGGCGGCTCGGCGGCTGCGCGCTTGGCCAGGCCTCGCAGCAGAACCTGTGCACGGTGCTGCTCAACACCGCGGCCGACTGGCAGGCCCTGCCATCGACCCGGGCCGCAGCCCAGCGGTTTCTCGACCTGTATGGGCACTATCATCTCTACACCCTGTTCGCGCTGCTGAGGGACCGACACGACGCCCTGGAGCTGTCGGCGCCGCAGCTGCTGTCGTTCCTCAACCTGGTGCAGTGGGACCCGCGCATGGTGGTGCAGCTGTGGCCGGCAATCCGGCGCGCCTTGCGGCCGGGGACGGAGCTCCAGCGCGGCGAATTCGCCCGTGGCCTCGAGCGCAGCGCCGGCTATCACTACCACCTGCCGGCGGAGGAGCACTCGGTCCTGGATGCGGCCATCGCCTACTTCCGGTGGCTGGGCGAGACGGAGAAGGCCGAGGCCTACGCGCGGCAAGCCCGAGAGCACAGCGAGCCCGGCGCGATCGTCAACGCCTGAGCGTCAGCGTCGCCGCTGGGTACTGCCGCTGACGGCCGATCTCTGGTTCGGCCGGCGCCGCGTCCTCACGCGTCCGGGTCGTCCTCGTCGTCGGTCTCAGGTATGGTCGGCGAGGCCTGCTTCAGCTCAAACAGTGGCTTGCGTATCACCTTGCTGCCGGGCATCGATGTCGCCCTGAGCCCCGGGCTCTGCTTGGGCTCCGACTTCTGGTCGGGCTTCGGCCGCGTCGTAGAGGCACGCTTCAACCGGGGCGGTTGCTGGCGCTGGCTGGCCGCGCTCCGATTGGACGGAGCTTGTTTGCTGAGGCGCCGCTCCCGCACGGAAGAGACCCATTGTTGCAGGGTGGGGCGGCGGCTGTGCTGTGCCGGACCCGCGCCCTGCACCGGGCGCGCCTTCGTGTCGTCGCTGGTGAGCGAGCCGCGCCGGTAAGAGGAATGCATCATCACAGAGCCTATGCCGAGCGGGTCGTCATCCGCGATGTCGCGCTTGGGCGGATCGAACCACGTGAATTTGCCGTTCCCCGCCGCCAGATCCTTACGTTTGACGGAGATCCCCATGGAGGCCCTGCCAAGATCAACGCGATCGGTCGGGCCCACCTCATAGCGGATAAGGTAGTCACCAGGACTTTTGTCGTCTTCGAGCACATCGATCCATGAGTCGAAGTCATCGGTGCCAAGCTTGGACAGCTGCCAAAGAACCTCTGTGGGGGGGCGTTGATGTAGTGCGAAAGGCCCTTGGCCACCTTCTGGTCTTTCCAGCCCGAGCCGACGAATGCCTTGAACTTCTCGGAGTCGTTCGGCATGCCATCCAAGCCCGGGCCTGTGGCCCGGCGCGCGCGGGATCGGCGTGTCGACCTGCGCCGCACCACCAAGGGCGGGCAAGCCCGTGCCGATCGAAGACGGCTTGTTGGAGGCCATCGCCGGGCTCGCTGCTGACGCGCGGCGCGCCGCTCGCCCGCGCCGCTCAGACCCGCAGCATGGCGCTGTCGGGCTGCTCGGCCGGCTCGGCCCCGGCGACCGGCGAGGGCAGCTCGAACGCGCCCTTGCCCAGCCGCTCGCGGATCGGCACCGCCACCTCGAGCAGGCCGCTCAGCACCTGCTCCAGACTGTCCCGGCTGAGCTGGGCGACCGGGATGCAGGTGACGCCCCAGGCCTTGCGGCCCGCCTCGTCGAGGCCGATGGTCATCCGGTTCAGCCCCCAGCAGTCGAACGCCAGGCGCAACAGAAAGCGCGGCGCCGCGGTGCCCTCGGCCGGGATCGGGCCGAGCTCCACCTGCAGCCAGAGCAGCTCGACCGGGCGCTCGGCATAGGTCAGGGTGACCGGCGTCTGGTCGAAGCGCAGGGTCAGACGGCCACCGCCGTCCAGGGTCCGCTCGCCCAGGCCCAGCTGCTCGCACAGCTCGCCGACCACGGTATCGGCGACGTTGATCCGCGACATGCCGTCCTCCTGTTCGCGCATCGGGTTCTCCTCAGCAAAGCGGCCCCGGGCCGGCGCGGCGGCGCGGTCGGGGGCTGGTCGATCAGACGCGCGCACCAAGCGGCGGCAGCGCCTCCCCGGGTGCGACCGGCGCGCCGCCGTCCTCGTCCAGGCGATCCAGATAGAGATCGATCTGGTCGTACCAGTCCTGCGCCAGCTCGACGAACGCCGCCAGCTGCTGATCGAGCAGGTCGGGGTCCATCGCCACCAGCGGGATCAGCCGGCACAGCATCGGCTCCTCGGCCGGCGGCAGAATCGCGAAGCTGCCGCCCTGGGTCTGCTGCCACGACATGTTGGCCTGCAACAGCCCGCGCAGCGCCGCCGGGGTCGTCGAGCACCTCCGCCGGCATCGGCGCCGCCGCCACGATCCCGGCCAGATGCGGCAGGTGGATCAGGCACACCTCGATCGCCTCGTCGATCGTCAGCCACGCCATGCCGTGCTCGTCGAGCCCCAGCCCCTCGGCGCCCTTGCTCCTGCCAAACGCCCCGATCAGGCCCGACACCTCCTCCCGGCTCCACTGCCGCTCCGCCAGCTCCGCCGTCAAGTCAAGGATCGCCCATAACTTGCGTCGACATGTCGCGTTGACTGTCGCGTCACCGGTCAAGCGGCCTACCGGGCCGGTTCCGTCGCAATCAGACGCCCCGGATGCGTCCGCCAGATCAGTGAAATGGCGGTCGCCCGACGCCTTCGGCAAGGAAGATCCAGGCGCGGCATCGCGTCCCCCGGCGCCGCCGTCATTCGTCGTGTCGATCAGGCTGGCGCGACCAAAGGTCGCGCCGGCCGTGAGATCGTCCGCCGGGCGTGCCAGGCCCGGGCTCTGTGATGTCGTCGTTCATGCGAGGGCGCGCGCGAGCCTCATGAGTTGCCTGTGGCGGCGGCTCGACTGGCGCCGGCCCGACGTCTGCCGGCGCCGGCGAGCCCCGTATCTCACGTGAACGTACGAAGCGAGACTTGCTGAGACGTTAGCGTGCGTTCGCAAGCGAGGGATGCTCGATCGCTGCTTCTCAAACCGGAGGCCGCGCCTGGGCCCAGGGGCATGCCCGCTCGAACGCGCGCGAGGCTTGCAGGACGCGGAGGTCCTGGTGCCGACCGGCGACGATCTGCAGCCCTACCGGCAGACCCTCATCGGTGAAACCGCAGGGACAGGTCGCGGCCGGCAGCCAAGTCAGATTGAACGGGTAGGAGAACCCCGCCCAGCGGATCCAGTCCCACGGGTGCTGCTGCCAATGCTCGGGGATCAGCCGGCCGACCGGAAAGGCGGCGACCGAGAGCGAGGGCGTCAGCAACAAATCGAATCGCTCGAACAACCGGCGCACCCGGTCGTAGTAGTCCGTGCGCTGTGCCCGCGCGCGGACGTAGTCGGCAGCAGCGATGTGCATGCCGTCCCGCGTCAGCGCGACCAGCCCCGGATCCATGCGATCGGCCCAGCGCTCCAGGTGAGGGCCGCAGTTGCCCGCGAAGGTCGCGCGATAGAACAGGTGCTCCATCTCGATCGGATCGCCCCAGCCCGGATCGATCTCCTCGACATGACAGCCCTGGGCCTCGAACGCGCGGACCGCGGCGCGCACGACGCTCGCGACCTCCTCGTCGACCCGCAGATAGCCGAGGTCGGGGCTGAAGGCGACGCGCAGGCCTTCGATGCCCTCGTCGAGGCGGGCCAGGTAGTCCTCGGGCGCGTCGGGCAGGCTCGCCGGGTCACGGTCGTCAGGCCCGGCCATGACCTGGAGCATCAGCGCGGCATCGGCGACCGTACGGGTGATCGGGCCGACATGCGACAGGTGATCGTTGTTGCCGACCGGGTAGTAGGGCACCCGGCCGTAGGACGGCTTGAGGCCGAACACGCCGCAGAACGCGGCCGGCATGCGGATCGAGCCGGCACCGTCGGAGCCCTGGTGGATCGGACCGATGCCGGCGGCGGCGCAGATCGACGCGCCGGTGCTCGAGCCGCCGGCGTTCATGCCGTGCCGCCAGGGGTTGTGCGAGATGCCGGTCACCGGGCTGTCGCTGCAGCCCTTCCAGCCGAGCTCGGGAACGGTGGTCTTGCCGATCGAGATCGCGCCGGCCGCGGCGAGGCGCTCGACGAACGGCGCATCGATCTCGGGGATCCGCCCGGCGTAAATGTGCGAGCCGGCCATGGTGCGCACGCCCTTGGTGAAGGCGAGATCCTTGATCGTGGTCGGCACGCCATGCAGCGGCCCCAGCGGATCGCCGCGCATCACCGCCTGCTCGGCTCGGCCGGCCTGGGCGCGCGCCGCGTCCGCGGTCCAGGTGCAGATCGCATTGAGCTTGGAATTGAGGGCTTCGGCGCGCTCGAGCACACGGTCCATCACCTCGACCGGCGAGATCGCCTTGGTCCGGATCAGGCGCGCGAGCTCGGTGGCCGGCGTGTAGCAAAGGTCCGCTTCTTGCATGTCTGTTGCCTCGAATGCTGGTGACCGGCCGGGGCGTCGGTTGCCGGAAGCCACCGAACCCTCTTACAATCGCATGAGGCACATCGAAAGAGCGGGAGGAGAGACATGAAACGAAATCGATCGTGGCGCCAGCAGCTGCTGGGCGGCGCGCTCGCCGCGGGGCTCTGCGCGGGCTTTGCCGGCGCCGCCGGGGCCGAGACGACGCTGCGCGTCGTGCCGCAGGCCGACCTCAAGAACCTGGACCCGGTCTGGACCACCGCGGCGATCACCGCGAACCACGCCTACATGGTCTACGACACGCTGTTCGCGCTCGATTCCAACCTCGAGCCGCAGCCCCAGATGGTGGGCGACTACGAGATCAGCGACGATGGCCTGACCTACACCTTCACCTTGCGCGACGGCCTTCTGTTCCATGACGGCTCGCCGGTCGAGGCCAAGGACGCGGTCGCCTCGATCAAGCGCTGGTCGGCCAAGCGCTCCGACGGCATGGCGATGATGGATCGCGCCGAGTCGCTCAAGGCGGTGGACGACAAGACCTTCGTCCTCAAGCTCAAGGAAAAATTCGGGCCGACCCTGACGGTGCTGGCCAACCCGACCCTGCCGCTGCCGGTCATGCGTGAGGAAGAGGCCATGACCGATCCCAACGAGCAGGTCACCGAGATCATCGGCTCGGGCCCGTTCGTGTTCGAGAAAGACCAGTGGGTGCCAGGCGACAAGGTGGTCTACAGCAAGTTCGAGGACTACGTGCCGCGCGACGAGCCTTCCGATGGCTTTGCCGGCGGCAAGGTGGTCAAGGTCGACAAGGTCGAGTGGGTCTATATTCCGGACACCAACACCGCGACCCAGGCGCTGCTCGCGGGCGAGGTCGACGCCTACGAAATCCCGCCGATCGATCTGTTGCCGGTGCTCGAGGCCGATCCCAACATCGAGGTCAAGGTGCTCGATCCGCTCGGCAAGATGGGCCACATCCGACCCAACCACCTGTATCCGCCGTTCGACAACGTCAAGGCGCGCCAGGCGCTGCAGCTTCTGGTCGACCAGCCGGCGTTCCTGGCCGCCCAGGTCGGCAACCCCCAGTACGAGAAGGTCTGCTACGCGGTCTTCATGTGCAACTCGCCGTTCGAGACGGACGCCTATTCCGAGCCCTGGCGGCACCAGGACAAGGAGAAGGCCAAGCAGCTCCTGGCCGAGGCCGGCTACAACGGCGAGCCGGTGGTCGTGCTGGTGCCGACCGATCAGCAGATCATCTACAACAACGTGCTGGTGATGATCGATCTCTTGAAGGAGATCGGGGTCAACGTCGACGCGCAGTCGATGGACTGGTCGACCCTGACCTCCCGGCGCCCGAAGATGGAAGATCCGCGCGAGCAGCCGAATGTCGGTTGGAACATCTTCCCGACCTGGTGGACCGGCTACAACATGTCGAGCCCGCTGACCAACCAGCCGCTGGTTGCGACCGGCGATCCGAAGTCCGCCTGGTTCGGCTGGCCCACGGACGAGGAGACCGAGAAGCTCCGGGCTGAGTTCATCGCCGCCCAGACGCGCGAGGAGCAGATGGCCGCGATCGACGCGCTGCAAAAGCGCTTCTACGAGTTCATCCCTTACATCAACACCGGTCAGTTCGTGACCCCGGTGGCGTGGCGCAAGAGCTTGCAGGGCGTTCCCGATGCGCTGCTGTTCGTCGCCTGGAACATCGAGAAGACCGAGTAGGCGACAGCCGCAGACTTCAGCACGAGGCGCCGGGGACTGTCCCCGGCGCCTTTTTCTCGATTGCTCAGTTCGGAAGAAAGTCCTGATCCTCGAGCTGCTCAGCTGAGTACGGGCGGGAACGCCCCGTCGGGCGGGCCCGTCTCATCGCGCGCGCCAGACGCTCCGGGCAGGAATCAAAGGGCGTCTCGTCTAGATGCCACGGATCGGTCGGCCGACCGCGCTGCCGCCTGAGCCGGCGGGCGACCTGCGGGCCGAACCGCGCTACCCACACCCCGATGGTCTCGTCGCTGACGGTGATGAAGCGCGCATACAGCCACACCGCATGCCCGATGATCGGCTTGGGAAAGCGGAAACCGCGGTAGGATGCTCTCGTCATCCCGGTCGGCTAACCCCCCGCACCACTCAAGCAAGCGCGACCTGACAAGCGCACTGTGGGTCCCTGACGCATCTCGAGGGAGATCTGCGCACCCGACGGTGCTGCCAGTGGCTCTCCCCGTCAGAGGCTGTCCGGCAAGCGCCGCCCCTCGAGCAAGTCGCAGCGCGTCCGCGCCGTGGACGGGCGCGGCCGCGCTGCGAGCGAAGGCATCAGAGCGTGGCGTGGACCGCTTCGATCGCGGCCTTGGTGACCGAGACGATCTGGTCCGCCTCTGAGCGGCTGAGGATCAGGGGCGGCGCATAGCCCAGGATGTCGCCATGCGGCATCGCCCGGCCGATCACGCCGCGCTCGAGGCAGGCCGCCGCGACCGCGCCGCCGACCTTGCCCTGCGGCTCGAACGGCTTCTTCGAAGCCTTGTCCTCGATGAACTCGACGGCCGCCAGCATGCCCACGCCGCGCACCTCGCCGACCATCGGATGATCGCCCACGGCATCCTTCAGGCCGTCTACCAGGTACGGCCCGACCTCGCGGACATTGGCTAGAAGGTCCTCGCGCTCGATGATGTCGAGATTGGCCAGCGCCGCGGCGACGCAGCTCGGATGGGCCGAGTAGGTCCAGCCATGGCCGATCGCGCCGAATTTTTCGGAGCCCTGCTCCAGCACCTGCCAGACCTTGTCGCCGACGATCACGCCGGACAGCGGCAGATAGGCGCTGGTCAGCCCTTTGGCGACGGTCATCAGGTCGGGCTGCATGTCGTAGTATTGCGAGCCGAACCAGCTGCCGAGCCGGCCGAAGCCGGTGACCACCTCGTCTGCGATCAGCAGCACATCGTACTTCTGCAGGACCCTTTGGATCTCGGCCCAGTAGCCCTCGGGTGCGGCGATCAGGCCGCCGGTGCCCATGGCCGGCTCGCCGATGAAGGCGGCGACGGTGTCGGGGCCTTCGGCCAGGATCAGCCGCTCCAGCTCGGCAGCGCAGCGCTTTGAGAAGTCGAGCTCCGTCTCCCCTTCCTTCGCGTGCTTCCAATAATGCGGGCACAGGGTGTGCTTGACCTGCGGCAGGGGCAGGTCGAACGCCTTGTGGAACAACGGCAGGCCGGTCAGGCTGCCGGTCATCAGGCCGGAGCCGTGATAGCCGCGCTCGCGCGCGATGATCTTCTTCTTCTGGGGCCGCCCGAGCACGTTGTTGTAGTACCAGACCAGCTTGACCTGGGTCTCGTTGGCATCCGAGCCGGACAGGCCGTAGTAGACCCGGCACATGTTGGCCGGCGCCTTCTCGATGATCCGCCGCGACAGCTCGATCGCCGGCTCCGAGCTGTGGCCGACATAGGCGTGGTAGTAGGCCAGCTCCTGCATCTGCCGATAGACGGCATCCGCGATCTCGCGGCGGCCGTAGCCGACATTGACGCAGTACAGCCCGGCGAACGCATCGAGGCTCCTGCGGCCATCCCGGTCGGTGACATAGACGCCTTCGCCATCGGCCATGATCCGGCACGGCGTGGTGCCGTGCGCGTGGCCCTTGAGGTTGCTCGAGGGATGGAACATGTAGGCGCGGTCCTGCGCCTCGAGATCCTCGACATTCGGCTTGAGCGCGGCGTTGCTGTTCATGGCGAAAAATCCTCCCTCAGGCGGCTTCGGCGATGGCGATGCAGACGTATTTCAGCTCGGTGAACTCCTCGAGCCCGTGGCGCGAGCCTTCGCGGCCGAGGCCGGACTGCTTGATCCCGCCGAACGGGATCGGCGCGCCGGTCATCTTGACGCAGTTGACCGCGACCATGCCGTATTCGAGCGCGCTGGTGACCCGCGCCACCCGATTCAGGTCGTTGCTCCAGAGGTAGGCGGCAAGGCCGTAGATCGTGTCGTTGGCGCGCGCCACCACCTCTGCCTCGTCCTCGAAAGAGAACACGGCCGCGACCGGCCCGAAGGTCTCCTCGCGGGCGATCGCCATGGCGTCGTCGGCATCGGCGATCACGGTCGGCTCGAAGAACCGGCCGCCGAGCGCATGGCGCCTGCCGCCGGTCAGCACGCGGCCGCCCCTGGCGACCGCATCCTGCACATGGCTCTCACACTTGGCCACCGCGCGCTCGTGCATCAGCGGGCCGATCTCGACGCCTTCCTCGAGGCCGTTGCCGACCCGCAGGCCCTGCACATAGGCGGCAAAGCGCTCGACGAAGCGATCATAGATGCTGGCGTGGACGTAGATCCGGTTGGCGGCCAGGCAGTCCTGACCGGTGGTCTGGAACTTGGCGGCGACCGCACCCGCGACCGCATCCTCGAGACTGGCGTCCGGGAACACGATCATCGGCGCGTGGCCGCCGAGCTCCATCGACATGCGCTTGACCGTCGCAGCACCACCTTCGAGCAGCTTGCGGCCGATCTCGGTCGAGCCGGTGAAGCTGAGCGCACGCACCGTCGGGCTGCTCTGCAGCGCATCGACGATCGGCTGGGCCGGCCCTGTGACCACCGAGAACACGCCTGCCGGGATGCCGGCGCGCTCGGCCAGCTCGGCCAGTGCCAGCGCCGAATAGGGTGTCTCGCTCGCCGGACGGACCACCATCGGGCAGCCGGCGGCGAGTGCTGCGGCGGCCTTGCGCGTGATCATCGCCGAGGGAAAGTTCCAGGGCGTGATCGCGGCGACCACGCCGATCGGCTCGCGCCGCACGCTCATCTGCCGGTTCGGCAGATGCGGCGTGATGCCCTCGACATTGACCCGCTTGGCCTCCTCGGCGAACCACTCGACGAAGCTCGCGGCATAGGCGATCTCGCCGTCCGCCTCGGCCAGCGGCTTGCCCTGCTCGAGCGTCATGATCAGGGCGAGGTCGTCCTTGGCCAGGGTCATCAGCTCGTACCAGCGGCGCAGGATGGCGGCGCGCTGCTGCGGCAGCAGCCTGCGCCAGGCGGGAAACGCCGCCGCGGCGGCCTCGATCGCGGCCTCGGTCTCGGCGGCGCCGAGCGCCGGCACCACGCCCAGCGGCTCGCCCGTGGCCGGATTGGTGATCGGGATCACCTTGCCGTCCGTGGCTGCGGTCCACTTGCCGCCGATGTACGCCTGCTCCCGGAACAGGCGCGGGTCGGCGAGCCTCGAGAGCTCGCTGCGAGCGGTCAGTTCTACCAGCATCGTGTCCTCCGCTCAGGCAGCTTGCGCGAGAAAGGTTTCCGCGGGGGTGAAATCCAGCGCCAGGTCGCGCGCGACCGCCTCGAAGGTGACGCGGCCCTGGCAGACGTTCAGGCCGCCCCGCAGGTGGGCGTCGTCGGCGAGCGCTCTCCTCCAACCTTTGTCGGCGAGCGCGACGACGTAGGGCAGGGTCGCGTTGTTGAGCGCGAAGGTCGAGGTGCGCGCGACGCCGCCCGGCATGTTGGCGACGCAGTAGTGCACGACGCCGTGCTCGATGAAGGTCGGCGTGGCATGGGTGGTCGGCCGCGTGGTCTCGCAGCAGCCGCCCTGGTCGACCGCGACGTCGACGATCACCGAGCCCGGCCGCATCGCCTGGACCATGGTTCGCGTGATCAGCTTGGGCGCGGCGGCACCCGGGATCAGCACGGTGCCGATCACCAGATCGGCCTGCAGGACGTGCCGCTCGATCGCATCGCGGGTCGAGAACACGGTGCGCGCCCGGCCGGCATAGTGCGCATCGAGCGCCTTCAGCTTGGCGAGGTCGCGATCGATCACCGTGACGTCGGCGCCGAGGCCCACGGCCATCGCGAGCGCATGGCTGCCAGCGACGCCGGCGCCGAGGATCACCACCCTGGCGGGCTCGACCCCCGGCACCCCGCCGAGCAGGATGCCGGAGCCGCCGGCGGCGTGCTCGAGGCAGCGCGCGCCGGCCTGGACCGCCATGCGGCCCGCGACCTCCGACATCGGTGCCAGCAGCGGCAGGCGGCCATTCGCGTCGGTGATGGTCTCATAGGCGATCGCGACACTGCCAGACTGCTGCAGGCCCCGGGTCTGCACAGGGTCGGCGGCGAGGTGCAGATAGGTGAACAGCACCTGGTCCGGGCGCAGCATGGCGCATTCGACCGGCTGCGGCTCCTTGACCTTGACGATCAGCTCGGCGCTGGCGAACACCGCCGCGGCATCCGGCAGGATCGCAGCACCGGCTGCGGCATACTGCTCGTCGCTCAGCCCGGCGCCGAGGCCGGCGCCGCTCTCGACCACGACCTCGTGGCCGCGCGCACTCAGCTCGCGCACGCAGGCCGGCACCAGGCCGACCCGGTTCTCATTCGCTTTGATCTCCTGGGGCACACCGACGCGCATCTCCGCCTCCTGCAAGCTCGCCCGATCGGGCATGTCTCGATGGCCCCGAAGATGGGAGCGAAGCGGCAGAGGATGCGGCCAAAGATCCGGCGTTTGCAGACCGTGCGGTCTGAATTGTTCGGCGCGATAGAGGATTCTTCCAAAAGAGGCCGCGAGCCCGAATCAGCGCGCGGCGAAGCGACTGAACAACGCGACCGGCGGCTGGAAGCTCGCCTTGACCACGCGGGTCACGATGTAGGTGAAGTAGCGGTCGATCCCGATCTCGGCGAGCAGCAGGCGGTCGATCAGGCGCTGATACGTGTCGATGTCGGGCGCGGTGACCTTGAGCAGATAATCGATGCCGCCGCCGGTGGCGTAGCACGCGACCACCTCGTCGACCTTGCGGATCGCGCTCTCGAACCGCTGAAAATCCTCATAGCGATGCTGCTTGAGCACGATCTCGACCAGGATGGTCGCGACCGCGCCGAGCTTCTCGAGGTCGATCTCGGCGTGATAGCCGCGGATCAGGCCAGACTGCTCCAGGCGCTTGAGACGCTCCCAGCAGGGCGTCGGCGACAGGTTGACCGCTTCGGCCAGCGCCGCCTTGGTGATCCGTCCCTGCGACTGCAGCGTGGCCAGAATCTTCAGGTCGATCGCATCGAGCCTGGTCATCGCCGCCCGATCCAGACGAAAGGAGCCGGGCACAGCTCACGCCCGGCTCCTCGCACCCGTGGCAAGTAAGGGAGACTCAGTTGGCACCCATCTCCTTCTCGGCCGCGTCGATCTCGCCCTGCAACTTGTCCAGGACGTCCTGGCCCTCGTCGCCGACCATCTCGACATAGGTGTCGCGCACCTGTTGGGCCCGGTCCTGGAACACCTGCCGCTCGTCGGCGGTCAGCTCGATCATCTTCATGTCCGGCTTCGCCGCCTTGATCTTCTCGAGGCGCTCCTTGTTGTACTGATCCTGCACCTTGAAGATGTAGTCGGCGAGCTCGGCGATGGTCTCGTCCAGGACCTGCTTGTGCTCGTCCGACAGATCCGCGTTGTACCAGTCGGAGTTGGTCACCACGGTGGTGGTGAACTGCTGCTGGCCGGCCCAGATCATATAGTCGGTGACCTCGTAGAACTTCATCTCCTCGATCGCGAAGATCGGGTTCACCTGACCGTCGATCGACTTGAGCTGCAGGCCGCCATAGACCTCGCCATACGGCATCGGGGTCGGGCTCGCGCCAAACGCCTCGTAGGCCGCGACCAGCATCGGCGAGACCATGGTGCGCATCTTGAAGTTGGAGAAGTCCTCGGGCGAGTGGATCTCCTTGTTGGTGGTCCAGACCATGTCGCCCTCGGGATACATGGTCAACAGCTGGAGTCCCTTGTCGTTGAAGTTTTGCTGGAGCTCGCCGTAGATCACCTCGCTCTCGGTCAGGACTTTCTTGTTGACGTCGTTGTTCTTCGACAGGAGATAGGGGATCGAGAACACCTGGATCTCGGGCACCATGGTGCCGAGGTGGCCGGGCGAGGCATTGGCGAACTGGATGGCGCCCTGGGTCACCAACTCGGTCAGATCGGCCGAGGTGCCGAGCGCGCCGTAGGGATAGATCGTGACGGTGACGTCGCCGCCCGTCTTCTCCTCGATCACGCGCTTGAACTCCTGCGCATAGGCGTCCTGGACGCTGCCCTCGATCTCCTCGATCGCGAACTTCCATTCCTCGGCCATGGCGGTCTGGCTCATCACGGTCGCCATGACGGCGCCCGCAACCAGCCCCGAAATCTTGATAGGCAAGGATCGATGCATGCCGGCCCTCCCGGTTGAACGCCTCTCCAACGCCTTCTAAGACCGGGCGTGACGGCGCGCCGGCCGACGGAGAGACATGCGTGAACCTCAAAGAAGATGGCTTGAGACTAGATTGCGGATTGCACTAGTTCAAGCCTATAATTGATACATGACAAGCTGGACCCCGGATCCCGACCAACTCGAGGGCCCGGTCTACCTGGCGATCGCCGAGCAGGTCGCCGGGGCGATCCGACGTGGCGACCTGACCGCCGGCGCCCGCCTGCCGACCCAGCGCGAGCTCGCCCTGCGCCTCGGGGTGAGCACGCAGACCGTCAGCCAGGCCTACGCCGAGGCGGAGCGGCGCGGGCTGGTGATCGGCCAGATCGGCCGTGGCACGTTCGTCCGGTTCGGCCTGGACGAGCCGGAAGCCAGCTTCATCATGGACCGGCGCAGCGAGCGCCTGATCGATCTGTCGATCAACCGGCCGATCTACCATCAGATCCACACCGAGCGCGTGCGCGCCAGCCTGATCGACCTGGGCGAGCGCGGCGACGTGTCGTCGATGCTGGTGTGCCGGCCGATCGCCGGGCTCGACCCGCACCGCCAGGCGGGCGCGCTATGGCTGCGCCGGCGCGGCGTGGAGGCCACGCCCGAGCAGATCCTGATCTGCAACGGCGCCGCCCATGCGCTCGCAGTCGCCCTGTCGACCCTGGTGCGTCCGGACGAAGTGGTCGCGACCGAGGCGATGGTCGATCACGGCATCATTGGGCTCTCGAGCGTCCTGCATTTCCGGCTGCGCGGTTTGCCGATCGACGATCAGGGCATCCTGCCCGACGCGCTGGATGCCGCCTGCGCTGGCGGCGAGATCCAGGCGCTCTGCGTCACGCCCAGCCTCAGCAATCCGACCGTATCGCTGATGGGCGACGAGCGCCGACGCCAGATCGCCGAGATCGCACGCCGCTACGGGATCAGGATCATCGAGAACGACGTCTACGGCTACTTGGTGGAGGACGCGCCGCCGCCGCTCTGGCACTACCTGCCAGACCAGACCTACTACGTCACCAGCTTCACCAAGATCACGGTCTCGGGGCTTAGGGTTGGCTATCTCGTGGCGCCGTCGCGCATGATCCCGCCGCTGCGGCGCAGCCTGCGCGCGACCTCCTGGATGGCGACGCCGCTCCTGGCCGAGTTGGCGGCGCGCTGGATCACCGACGGCACTGCGGAGGAATTGCTGCTGTGGCAGCGCGAGCAGCTCGCCATGCGGCACCGCGTGCTCGACGAGATCCTGGGAGAGTTCGCCTACACCAGCCATCCCAACGCGCTGCACGCCTGGCTGCCGCTGCCGCCGGCCTGGCGTGGCGAAGCCTTCGTGTCGGAAGCGCGCCTCAAGAACGTCGCGGTCACGCCGGCCGAGCCGTTCGTGGTCGATCGCAGCGCGATCCCGCACGCGATCCGGATCAGCCTGGGCGCGCCGCGCAGCCTGGACGAGGTGCGGGAGGGGCTGCGAATCCTGGCCGATCTTCTGGGTCACGAGCCCGAGCCGTTCTACATGCCCATCTGATTCGATTGCACCATATCAATCTTCGAACTTGACATGCTACATTTCGGCGCGAAAGATCGGTCAGCGTGCGGCGCTGCCACCCCGGAGGGAGGGGACGCGCGGTTCTGATCGGGAAGGCACGAAGCCACGTGGTGGTCGCCGCGGGGCGTGTGCTGATCCGATGTTGAGACCTGCGCCGCACGGCGGGCACGTCTCATGCGGCCCGGTGATCCGAGGGGCGTCCGGTGATGCGTATCCTTGCCGCCATCGACAACGGCATCGCACGGTTCGAGGCGTTCGTTCTGGCGTTTGGCGTCCTGCTCATGGCCGCCAACTCGATCGCCAATGTGGTCGGGCGCTTCGTGTTCGCGCAGAGCATCTACTTCACCGAGGAGCTGAACCAGTTCCTGATCGTGCTGGTGACCTTCGTCGGTCTCGGCTACGCCGCCCGCAAGGGCCGTCATATCCGCATGTCGGCGGTCTACGACCAGCTGAGCGACCGCCAGCGCAAGGCGTTGATGATCCTGATCGCCGCCGTGACCGCCGCGGTGATGTTCGTGCTCGCCTACTATTCCTACGTCTACGTCGCCAGGGTCGCCAAGCTCGGCAAGGTCACGCCCTCGCTGCAGGTGCCGCTTTATTTGACCTATTTCTGGGTCCCGCTGGGCTTCATCATCACGGGCATCCAGTACATCATGACCGTGGTGAAGAATCTGCAGAGCGACGACATCTACATTTCCTATGAGCAGATCGATACCTACGAAGAGGGAGAGGGGATGGAGTTGCGCCCAGCGAGCTGGCGGCCGAGACCGCGGCCGACCGGGCCGACTGATGCTGTGGTGACGCCAAGCAGGAAGACGCCGCGATGACTGCCGCCATGATCTCGCTGATGGTCGTGCTGCTGCTGATGGGCTTTCCCATGCTCATCCCGCTGATCGGCGCGACCATGCTGGGCTTCTTCGTGTTCTTTGCCGGCATGAAGCCGGAGATCATGATCCAGCAGATCATCGGCGGGGTGAAGCCGTCGGCGCTGATCGCCGTGCCGATGTTCATCCTGGCGGCCGACATCATCACCCGCGGCCACTCGGCCGATCGCCTGCTCGACCTGGTGATGCGCTTCGTCGGCCATCTCAAGGGCGGCCTCGCGGTGACCACGGCGACCGCGTGCACCCTGTTCGGCGCGGTCTCGGGCTCGACCCAGGCGACCGTGGTCGCGATCGGCGGCCCGCTGCGGCCCAAGATGCTGGCTGCCGGCTACAAGGATTCCTTCGTGATGGCGCTGGCGATCAATGCCAGCGACATCGCCTTCCTGATCCCGCCCTCGATCGGTTTCATCATCTACGGCGTGGTCTCGGGCACCTCGATCGCCGAGCTGTTCATCGCCGGCATCGGGCCGGGCATCCTGATCCTGATCATGTTCGCGGCCTACTCGGTGATCTACGCCGTGCGCAACGGCATTCCGGTCACGCCCAAGGCGAGCTGGGGGAGCGCCTGACCTCCGCCCGGCGTGCGATCTGGCCTTTGGGCTTCCCGGTGATCATCATCGGCGGCATCTATGGCGGCATCTTCAGTCCGACCGAGGCCGCCTCGGTCTCGGTGCTGTACGCGCTGATCCTCGAGGTGGCGATCTTTCGCTCGCTCAAGGTCTCGGACATTCCGGCGATCGCGCTCTCGACCGGCCTGATCACGGCGGTGGTGTTCATCCTGGTCGGCGGTCGGCGCGGCGTTCTCCTGGACCATCTCGTTCGCGCAGATCCCGCAGGCGATCCTCGGCTCGCTCGGCCTTGACCAGGCCGGGCCGATCATGGTCCTGATCGCGATCTCGATCGCCTTCTTCATCGGCTGCATGTTCGTCGACCCGATCGTGGTGATCCTGATCCTGGTGCCGATCTTCGCGCCGATCGTCGACCACACCGGCCTCGATCCGGTGCTGGTCGGCGTGATCGTGACCCTGCAGGCGGCGATCGGCTCGGCGACGCCGCCGTTCGGCTGCGACATCTTCACGGCGGTCGCGATCTTCAAGCGGCCCTATCTCGATGTGATCAAGGGCACGCCGCCGTTCATCGTGATGCTGGTCGGCGCATCCGCGCTGCTGATCATCTTCCCGCAGATCGCGCTGTTCCTGCGCGACCTGGCGTTCCGGTGATCCTCGCATAAGCGGGCGCCAAGGGAGGCCTGCCCATGTTCAACACCATTCTGGTCGCCGACGGCTCCAACCACGCCGACCACGTCCTGCTGGCTTCGCTGGTCCTGGCGAGCGCGCCCGCCACGCCCAGGACACGCTCGCGCGGATCAAGGACAGCGGCAAGGTCACCGTCGCGATCGCCGACGAGGCGCCCTACGGCTACCGAGACGGTGACCGGGTCACCGGCGAGGCCCCCGAGATCGCGCGGAAAATCCTCGAGCGGATCGTGCCGGGCATCGAGATCGAATGGGTCTCCACCGACTTCGGCCAGCTGATCCCGGGCCTGCAGGCCGAAAAATTCGATATCGCGGCCGCCGGCATGTTCATCACGCCCGAGCGCTGCGCGCAGGTGGCCTTTTCCGACCCGACCTACGTGGTCGGCGAGGCGTTCGCGGTGCACGCGGGCAACCCGAAGACACTGACCGACTACGCCTCGATCTCGGACAACCATGACGCCAAGGTCGGCCTGATCGCCGGCACGGTCGAGTACAACTATGCCCTGGTCACCGGCATCCCGGCCGATCGCGCGCCGTTGTACCGGAGCTTCGCAAAGGCGCTCGAGGCGCTCAAGGCCGGCAAGGTCGATGCGATCGGCCTGACCTCGCTGTCTGCCCAGAGCATGGTCGACGGCGAGCCCGATCTGGACGCGACGGCGCAGTTCTTCCCGAACCTCGATGGCGTAGAGGTCAAAGGCTATGGCGGCTTCGCCTTCCGCCAGGACGACCAGGCCCTGCGGGCGGCGTTCAACCAGGAGCTGTCGAGCTTCATCGGCTCGCATGAGCACTGGGCCCTGGTCGCGCCGTTCGGCTTCGGCCCGGACATGGCCCCGGACATGACCTCGGAAGAGCTGTGCCAGGGGTGAGGGGTGGCCCGGCAGGTGCCGAGCTGCTGGACGTGCCACGGCCGCAGGTCCTGCCGCTCGGCCTACCGCTCGAGCCGGTCGGCGCGCGCGGCCGGATCGGGCTGCTGGCGCTCGCGACCGATCTCAACAGCGAGGCCGAGCTGCGGCGCATGACGCCGCCCGGCGTCGAGATCTTCACCAACCGCATCGCTAACGCCAACCCGGTCACGCTCGACAACCTGCGCGCCATGGCGGGCGACATCACGCGCGCCGCGCGCGGCATCCTGCCCGACAATCGTCTCGACGCGATGGTCTATGGCTGCACCTCGGGCACCGTCGCGATCGGCGCTGACGAGATCGAGCGGCTGATCCGGACAGCGCGCCCCGGCATCCCGTGGACCAATCCGATCACCGCGACGCTCGCCGCCATCGGGGCATTGCGCGCGCGCCGGATCTCGGTGCTCACGCCCTATACCACCCCGGTCAACCGGGCGATCGCGGAACATTTGCGCGAGAAAGGGCTGGAGGTCGTGAACATCGCCGGCTTCGATCTCGACCAGGACGAGGACATGACCGCGGTGCCGCCCAGGGCGATCCTGGCGGCCGGCCTGGAGGTCTGCGATCCCTCGGCCCAGCTGCTGTTCGTGTCCTGCACGGCGCTGCGGGTGGTCGGCGTGCTCGACGCGCTCGAGCGACGGCTGGGCAAGCCCGTGGTCGCGAGCAACCAGGCGATGCTCTGGCATGCGCTGCGGCTGATCGGCTACAGCGCTCCGATCGAGGGCTTCGGCCGGCTGATGGCCCTGCCGCTGCCCGAGGGCGCTGGCGGCTGATGGCCGGGACGATCACCCTGCAGGACATCTACCGCGCCCGCCAGGCGATTGCCGGGCGGATCCGGCGCACGCCGCTGGTGGCATCGGATTCGCTCTCGCGCACAGCCGGCGCACCGGTCCATCTCAAGCTCGAGCACCTGCAGATCACCGGCAGCTTCAAGCTGCGCGGCGCCACCAACGCGGTGCTGGCACTCTCGCGCCGAGCAGCAGGCCAGGGGCGTGGCCGGCGTCTCGACCGGCAATCACGGCCGCGGCCTCGCCTATGCCGCCCGGCAGGCGGGCGTGCGCTGCATCATCTGCATGTCGCGCCTGGTGCCGCGCAACAAGGTCGAGGGCATCGAGGCGCAAGGTGCCGAGGTGCGCATTGTCGGCGCCTCGCAGGACGAGGCCCAGCACGAGGTCGACGGCTGGTCGCGGAAGAGGGCATGACCATGCTGCCGCCGTTCGATCATGAGGGCGTGATCGCGGGCCAGGGCACGCTCGGCCTCGAGTTGTTGGAGGATCTGCCCGAGCTCGAGACCGTGATCGTGCCGCTCTCGGGCGGCGGGCTGATCGCCGGCATCGCGCGTGCGATCAAATCGGCCAACCCCCGCGCGCGTGTTATCGGCGTCACGATGGCGCGAGGGTGCCGCGATGTACCAGAGCCAGAAGGCGGGCCGCCCGGTCGAGGTCGAGGAGCTGGCATCGCTCGCCGATTCGCTGGGCGGCGGCATCGGGCAGGGCAACCGCTACACCTTCGCCATGGTGCGCGAGCTGGTCGACGACCTGCTGCTGGTCGAGGAGGACCAGATCGCCGATGCGATCCATCACGCCTACTGGCGCGAGCAGCAGATCATCGAAGGCAGCGGTGCCGTCGGCATCGCCGCGCTGCGCGCCGGCCTGATCGAGCGCCCGGGTGTCACGGCAGTGGTGCTGAGCGGCGGCAATATCGACATGGCCCAGCATCACCGGCTGATTTCGGAGCAGCGCCGATGCCTGAGATCACGATCCTGACCGAGCGCGAGCTTGCCGACTGCATCGTCCTCGATGCCGATGCCATCGCCTGCATCGAGGCCTGCTTTCGCACGCTCGCGACCGAAGCCGTCGTGATGCCGCCGATCCTTCGCCTCGACATCCCCGAGCATCATGGCGAGGTCGACGTCAAGACCGCCTATCTGCCGGGCGTGCCGGGCTTCGCGATCAAGATCAGCCCGGGTTTTTTCGACAACCCGAAGCTCGGCCTGCCGAGCGTCAACGGCCTGATGCTGCTGTTCAGCGCCACCACCGGCCTGGTCGAGGCGGTCCTGCTCGACAACGGCTACCTGACCGATGTGCGCACCGCCGCAGCCGGGGCGGTGGCCGCCAAGTGGCTGGCGCGGCAGGAGGCCGCGACGGCCGGCGATCATCGGCGCCGGCGTGCAGGCCGGTTGCAGCTCGAGGCGTTGCGCCTGGTGCGCGCCGATCGGGCACGCGCTGGTCTGGGCGCGCGACGCGGAAAGGCCCGGGCGTTCGCCGAGACCGCCGGCGCGGAGCTGGGTCTCGATGATCGCCGTGGCGCCGAGCCCGGAGGACCTGCTCCGGCAGAGCGATATCGTGGTCACCACCACGCCGAGCACGACGCCGCTGATCCAGGCCGACTGGCTGCAGCCCGGCCAGCACGTCACCGCGATGGGCTCGGATGCCGAGCACAAGAACGAGCTGGCGCCGGGCGTGATCACAAGGGCCGACCGCTATGTGCGATCGCCAGAGCCAGTGCGCGCTGCTCGGCGAGCTGCATCATGCGGTCCTGGCCGGCGCGGTGCCGTCCGACGCCCGCTTTGCCGAGCTCGGCCAGGTGGTCGCCGGCCAGGACCCCGGCCGCACATCCGATCGGCAGATCACCGTCTGTGATCTGACCGGCACCGGCGCGCAGGATACCGCCATCGCGACCTTGGCCTCGCAGCGGGCCCGCGCGCGCGGCGCCGGCACGCGTTCCAGACATGAGGGATCGCGGCCGATGAGTGCCGTCCTGCTGCCGTTCGAGCCGACCGAATACGATGCCCGGATCGACAAGACCCGACGCGCCATGGCAGGCGCGCGGCATCGAGCTGCTGATCGTCTCCGATCCCTCGAACATGGCCTGGCTCACCGGCTACGACGGCTGGTCGTTCTATGTGCACCAGTGCGTGCTGCTGGCGCTGGAGGGCGACCCGGTCTGGTTCGGCCGCGGCCAGGACGCCAACGGCGCCAGCGCACCATCTTCATGGACGACGCCGACATCTGCGGCTATCCGGACCACTACGTCCAGTCGACGGAGCGCCACCCGATGGACTATCTGGCCGATGCGGTCATCACCGAGCGCGGCTGGGACGGCCTCTCGATCGGCGTCGAGATGGACAACTACTATTTCAGCGCCGCCTGCTTTGCCTCGCTGCAGCGCCATCTGCCGAACGCCCGCCTGGTCGACGCCACCGGCCTGGTCAACTGGCAGCGCGCGGTGAAGTCGAGCCGCGAGATCGAGTACATGCGCCGCGCCGCGCGGATCGTCGAGGCGATGCACGCGCGCATCCTGGAGCTGGTCGAGCCGGGCCTGCCCAAGAACCGGCTGGTCGCCGAGATCTATCACACCGCGATCGACGGCGCCGACGGCTTCGGCGGCGACTATCCGGCGATCGTGCCGCTGGTGCCGTCCGGGCGCCGACGCCTCGGCGCGCGCATCTGACCTGGGACGACCGGCCGTTCAAGCGGGACGAGGGCACCTTCTTCGAGATCGCCGGCTGCTATCGCCGCTATCACTGCCCGCTGTCGCGCACGATCTATCTGGGCACGCCGCCCCAGAAATTCCTCGACGCCGAGAAGGCGGTGCTGGAGGGCATCGACGCCGCGCTGGACGCGGCCCGGCCCGGCAACACCTGCGAGGACGTCGAGGCGGCCTGGCGCAAGGTGATCAAGCGCTACGGCATCGAGAAGGAGAGCCGCTGCGGCTACCCGATCGGCCTCAGCTATCCGCCGGACTGGGGCGAGCGCACCATGAGCCTGCGGCCGGGCGACAAGACCGTGCTCGAGGAGGGCATGTGCTTCCACTTCATCCCGGCGATGTGGCTGGACGACTGGGGGCTGGAGATCACCGAGAGCTTCCGGGTCACCGACAGCGGCGCCGAGCCGTCTGCCGCTATCCGCGCAAGCTGTTCGTGAAGGCCTGATGGCGATGCTGCGCCCGTCGCCGATCCGACCCCGGTCGACTTCGACCCGGACGGCGTCCAGCACGGCTTTCTGCAGCTGCCCTATTCGCGCGACGATTCCGCCTGGGGTGCGGTGATGATCCCGATCACCGTGATCAAGAACGGCGAGGGCCCGACGGCGCTGTTGACCGGCGGCAATCACGGCGACGAATACGAGGGGCCGATCGCGCTGCTGAAGCTCGCCAACGACCTGAAGCCCGAGCAGGTCAGCGGCCGGGTGATCATCGTGCCGGCGATGAACTACCCGGCGTTTCGCGCCGGCCGGCGGACCTCGCCGATCGATGGCGGCAACCTCAACCGCATCTTTCCCGGCCGCCCGGACGGCGGCGTCACCGAGAAGATCGCCGACTACTTCCAGCGCTTCCTGCTGCCGCTCGCCGACATCGTGCTCGACTTCCACTCCGGCGGCCGGACCCTCGACTTCCTGCCGTTCGCCGCCGCCCACGAGCTGCCCGACAAGGAGCAGGAATCACGCTGCGTCGCCGCGATGGAGGCGTTCAACGCGCCCTACTCGATGATGCTGCTCGAGATCGACGCCGTGGGCATGTACGACACCGCGGCCGAGGAGCTCGGCAAGATCTTTGTCACGACCGAGCTCGGCGGCGGCGGCTCGGCGACCGCCAAAAGCGTGCGGATCGCCGATCGCGGCGTGCGCAATCTCCTGATCCATGCCGGCATCCTCGAGGGCGAGATCGAGCTGCAGCCGACCGTGCGGCTCGCCATGCCCGGCGACGATTCGTATGTGATCTCGACCAGCGAAGGCGTGCTCGAGATGTGCCGTGATCTCGGCGACGAGGTCGAGGCGGATCAGCCGGTGGCCAGGATCTACCCGCCCGAGCGCACCGGAGCCGCGCCGGTCGTCTATCGTGCCCGGATGAGCGGGCTCCTGGTCGCCCGCCACTTTCCCGGTCTGATCAAGTCCGGCGACTGCCTGGCGGTGATCGCGATCCGCGAGGACTGATCAGCAGCGCGGTCACGCCGGCGTGGCCCTCACAGCAAAGCAGCCCGCTCCGAACCGGAGGGGCTGCCCGAGGCACACTCTTCAAGCATCAATCGCCTTCTACATCTTGTGGCGTCTTTGTCAACAACGGCAACATGTGGCGTATCGACGCAGGGCCGATCGCCCGGCCTGCTCCTTGGATCAGGCGCGGATCGCCTCCGGTGGCAGGGCAGGCAGCCGGGCCGGATCGAACGCGCCGATGTCGACGGTCGTGGTGGCGCCCTCGACGATCAGCTCGGCCATCGCCTCGCCGGTCGCCGGCGCGTTCAGCATCCCCCAGACGCTGTGGCCGGTCGCGACATAGGCGCCCTCGAGCGCCGGGCACCCGGCCGATCAGCGGCAGTCCGTCCCTGGTCACCGGCCGGTAGCAGGCCTGCTGGGCCAGGACCTCGGCGTCGGCCAGCGCCGGCGCGAAGCTGCGGATCATCGCCTTGAGCCGCTCCTGGGCATCGGCATCGGTCGCGACGGCAGCCGGATCGACCGGCAGCGGCTCCTCGCTCGAGAGGCCGCAGACATAGGTCGTGCTGTCCGGCCGCGGGAACACTTCCGGCGCGTGGGTCGCGCCATTGGCGGCTTCGTACTCGACGAACAGCGCGTGCGGCGAGACGTTCGGAATGCTCCGCACCACGATGCTGTGGCCTTTCAGCCCATACACCATCGGCAGCGGCAGCCACTGCGAGGCGAGCACCGACCACGGGCCCATCGCGATCACCACGGCATCGGCCTCGACCGGCTCGCCGTCGACGATGACGCCGGTGGTCCGCTGCTCGCCAGAGCCGCGTGCAAGGCCGGTCACCTGCCCGATGCGCAGCCGGGCGCCATGCTCGATCGCCGCAGCCATCATGCCGCGCGTGAATTTTTGGGGGTGCACCTGCGCCGTGGTCCGGGTGTCGCCGAGCTGTTGGTGGACCAGAACCTCCGGCGCGAGCCAATCCGGCTTGCCTGCCGACCCTTTGAGCGTGCGACGGGCGCTCGCGACCGCAGCGAGCGTGTCGAGCCTGCGATAGTCCCACCTGCCTTCGAACTGCTCGGCGAGCTCGGCATGCAACGCGAAGCTTCGCCGGGCGAGCGGCGCCAGCGGCGAGCCGTCGCACCAGTCGAGCGCGAGAAAACCGCCGGACTTGCCCGATGCCGCGCAGGCGATCCCGGTCCGCTCGACGACCACCGTCTCCACCCGCTTCAGGCTCAGGAAGTAGGCGATCGAGGCGCCGATCACGCCTCCACCACAGATCACAACGCGCATGGGTCCCTCCGCCCCCTGCTTAGCACAGCCAGCGGTTGCCGTCGGCCTCGGTCTACCACCACGACCGTCCCCATGCCGGCATCAACGCCCTCACCCCGGTCGCGTGCCTGAACCACCTCTCTTTGGAAACGACATCTAGCTGCCGCTTTCGGCGAAAACGGCCGCCAGAAAGGTGCCGCCATGGGCGATGCCTTCGGGATCGATCGCGTGCGGCAAGCCGGGGCGTATTTCCCAGCGGACCGGGATCCCCGCCGCCTGCAGGCCGGCGACCGCCGCGGGCAGCGCGCCGACCGGCACGATCTGGTCGGCATCGCCGTGGATCAGAAACACCGGCGGCCGACTGACCACCTCGGCCTCGAGCGCGTCGGCGCCGAGCAGCGCCCCGGAAAAACCGAGCACGGCGGCCATCGCTTCCGTGCGCCTCGGTGCTACATAGAGCGACATCATGGTGCCTTGGGAAAAGCCCACCAGCGCGACCCGGCTGCTGTCCAGGCCGTGGCGCGCGAGCTCGTCGTCCAGGAAGCCGTCGAGCAGCGGGGCCGCCGCCTGCACGCCGCGCAGCAGCGCCTCGGGACGGCGGTCCTGCAAAGAAAACCACTGGTACCCGAAGGGCGCCATGTCGCAGGGCTCGGGCCCGTTCGGTGCCGTGAACGCCGCGTCGGGCAGGAACTGGGCCAGGGCGGGCGCCAGGCCGATCAGGTCGTCGCCATCGGCGCCCACGCCGTGCAGCAGCACGACCAGCTGTTTCGCCGCGCCACCATTGCGCGGCGCGACACGAGGCCCGGAAAGCCGGCTCATTTCTACTCCTGCGATCATGATGGGACCAAACGCACGCCACGCCTTGCCAACCGCGCGCCGCGATAATGATCGCCTATCCGGACCGATCGCAAGCCCGGTGCGCTGACGCCATGATCAAAGGCTCAGACTTTTTGCCTTTACCGGAACCGGGCGACCCGCCGCCGGTGACGCGGTTTGCGCCGAGCCCGTCCGGCTTCCTGCATCTCGGCCATGCCTATGCCGGGCTGGTCGCCTATGAGTGCGCGCATGCCGGCGCCGGCCGCTTCCTGCTGCGCGTCGAGGACATCGACGCCAGCCGCTGCCGGCCCGAGTTCGAGGCCGGCATCTATGAGGATCTGCGCTGGATGGGGCTTGCCTGGGACGGGCCGGTGCGGCGGCAGTCGGAGCAGCTTCAGGACTACCAGCATATGCTCGAGCGGCTGCACGATTTGGGCGTGCTCTATCCCTGTTTTTGCACGCGCCGCCAGATTCGCGCCGAGATCGCCCATGCCGGCCAGGCGCCGCATGGGCCAGCCGGTGAAACCCTTTATCCAGGAATCTGTCGCAGTCTGGGCGATGCCGAGCGGGCGCGGCGGATGCCGCGGGCGAGCCGTTCGCCCTGCGCCTGAACGTCGGGCGGGCGCTCGAGCTGACCGGTCCGCTCGCCTGGCACGACGTGCGCGCCGGCACCGTGCGCGCCCAGCCGGAGCTGTTGGGCGATGTCGTGCTGGCGCGCAAGGATGCGCCCACCAGCTACCATCTGGCGGTGACCGTCGACGATGCGCTGCAAGGAGTGACCCTGGTGACCCGCGGTGAGGACCTGTTCCACGCGACCCATGTGCATCGCCTGCTGCAGGCGCTGCTCGGGCTCGCCACGCCGCGCTACTATCACCACAATCTGATCGCGGATTCGACCGGGCTGCGGCTGGCCAAGCGCAATCGGGCGGTCACCTTGCGCACGCTGCGCCAGTCGGGCCGGCGGCCGGACGACATCTGGCGGCTGATCGGTCTGCCGGATCCCATGCCGGCGACCGCAGCCGAATGAGGCCAGGTCGCCTCGCCGCGCTCGTAGCGGCTGGTCTCGGCTTGCTTGCCTGTGCGCCGGCGCCACCGCCGCCTGCCGAGCCGCACGACCTGCCGCGCCGTGCCTGGCTGCCCGACGACACCCCGCCGCGCGCGGTGATCCTGGCCGTGCACGGCTTCAACGACTACAGCAACGCCTTCGATGCCTTCGGCACCTTCGCCGCCGAGCACGGCATCGCCGTTCACGCCTATGACCAGAGGGGATTTGGCGCCAATCCCGATGCCGGCCGCTGGCCCGGCACCGACATGCTGGTCGACGATCTGGTGCGCGAGCGCGCGCGACTGTCCACGCTCTATCCCGACACGCCGATCTACCTTTTGGGCGAGAGCATGGGGGCGGCCGTGATCATCGCGGCCGCGGCGCAAGGGGCGCCGCTCGGCGACGATGGCATCATCCTGTCCGCACCGGCGGTGTGGGGCGGCGATCAGCTGAACGGCTTCTACCGCGCGACCCTGTGGGTCATGGTGCACGTCGCGCCCGGCCTCGAGCTGACCGGCCGGGGCCTCAAGATCATGGCGTCCGACAATATCGAGATGCTGCGTGCGCTCGGCGCCGATCCGCTGTTCATCAAGGCCACCCGGGTCGATGCGATTGCCGGCCTGGTCGCGCTGATGGACATCGCGGCCGCCTCGATCGACACGCTGCCGGGCCCGCTCCTGGTGCTGGGCGGCGCGCGCGACGAGGTCGTGCCGCCCGGCGCGCACCAGGCGATGCTGGAGCGCCTGCGGGCGCAGCCATGCACCAAGGTCGTCTACCCCGACGGCTGGCACATGCTGCTGCGCGACCTGCAGCGCCAGGTGGTCTGGAACGACATCCTGGCCTGGATCGACCAGCGCACGGTCGCGTCGCAGATCGCCGAGGCCTGTGGCGCCTCTACAGGGGTCGTTGCAACGCTGCCGTGATCGCGAGCGCGGCCTCGAGCGCGCGCCTGCCATCCTCGCCCGACACCGCGACCGGCCGCTCGCCGCGAGCCGCCGCCAGGAACGCCTCGATCTCGAGCATCAGCGCATCGTTGGCGCCGAGAGCGCGCTGTTCGAGCGCGACGCCCGGCACCGGCCCGGTGGCCGCAGCATCCCGGCGCGCGATCGTGGCACTGCCCGCGGAAAAATCGATCGAGATGTAGGCATCGCGCTGGAACAGGCGCATGCGCCGCTCGCTCTTGAAGCTGACCCGGCTGGCGGTGACGTTGGCGACGCAACCGCCCGCAAAGCGCAGCCGCGCATTGGCGATGTCGTCGCGGCCGGACAGCACCGGCACGCCGACCGCGTCGACCGAGGCCAGCGGCCGGCCGACCAGGAGCTGGATCAGGTCGATGTCGTGGATCATCAGCTCCAGCACCACGTCGACGTCGGTGCCGCGCTCGGAAAAAGGCGCGATCCGGTGGGACTCGATGAACAAGGGCTGGTCGATCACGTCGTCGAGCGCCAGCACCGCCGCATTGAAGCGCTCCAGATGGCCGATCTGCAGCGTCCGCTGGTGCCGTGCGGCCAGCGCGATCAGGAGATCGGCATCGGCCAGAGTGGTGGCGATCGGTTTTTCCACCAGGACATGCAGGCCGCCTTCGAGCAGGCGGCTCGCGACCGCGACGTGCTGGCTGGTCGGCACCGCGACGCTTGCGACATCGGCCAGCCCGATCAGCTCTTCCACGCTGGTCAGCGCCGGCACGCCCAGGCGCACTGCCAGGTTTTCTGCGGCGGCTGGGTCGCGATCGACCACCGCGACCAGGCGGGCTACCAGCGCTCGCTGCATATTTGTCGGCGTGATGTCTGCCGAAATGGCCGCAGCCGACCACCGCCGCCCGAATCGGGCTCATCGCCAAGCAGATTCCGGACAGGAGAGCGTAGTCATCGACCTCGAAACAAGCACAGCGCAGTGCTCCGCACCAGCCCGCGCCGTCGGATTTGGTTGCTCAGGCGATGGCAATTCGCTCGTACACGTCTCGAAAAACGGGCGAGCGCTCGAAGCCTTGCTTGAGTTCCGGGGTCTGTAAACTTCGGCCGATGCCGTCGATGACGTCGCGCGCCGCCGCGAACGAGGCGCGGGCGGCGTCGGTGCGCTGGGTGTCACGATGGAGCTGGCCGAGCGCCAAGTGGGTCTTCCAGAGCTGGGTCGGATTGCCAACCTGTTTGGCGAGGTTGAGGGCCTTGCGTAGAGCTTCCTCCGCCCCCTCCCAATCGAGGCGCGCCATTGCGATCTCCCCCTTTAGCCGCCAGCCGCGCACGAGGTATTTCTTCGAGTCGGTTCTGATGGCCAGCTCGAGACACTGATTGCAGAAATCGTCCGCCTTCGCCGGGTCGTCGGATGCCAGCAGCGCGTCGCCCAGCCCTGCGAACAGATGTTGCGAGTAGCGCCACTTCATCCAATCGCTGGTCGAGGGTTTGCGCGTCAGGCCGTGCGCGCTGTCGAAATATTCCAGGGCGAGGGGCAGATCGTTCTCGGCACGAGCGGCGTCCCCCAGATTGAGCTCGCAGTTGGCGATGACCTCAGGGTCGCCCCGGTCGCGAGATTTGCCAAGCCCATCTCTATTGAACTCGATGGCGCGCTCCATGTCCCCGCATTCGGCATGAACCCAGCCGATGCAATTCAGCAGCCGATTGCGCCAAATCTCATCACCAACCTTGTTCGCAAGCTCCAGGCCCTCCATGAACACGGCCAGCGCTTCGTCGTAGTCGCCTTTGCCGGTCAGCGGCAGACCCATCGAAAAAAGGCTGATCAGATGGGGTAGCGGAAGATTGCTCTCACGCCCGAGATGCAAAGCCTGCCGGCCGACGGACTCGGATTTCCTGAAGTCTCCTTGCCAGTTGTCGATTTGCGACAGGAGGGCCGTGGCAATGGTTTGATGGAACAACGAGCTGGAAGTCAGTCGCCCTTACACGTGCCTCGGTGAAGGTCGCGCGTGCATTCTCGAGCCGGCCGGTAGCCGTTTCGACCCAAGCAATCCAGCACTGGCCGGCGGCGAGAATGCCGTCGGAGCCGATGCTGCTGCCGACATCGATGGCGCGCTGCAATTCCTTAAGCGCCCGATCGAACCGGTGCGCAAACAATGACGCCGCACCCATGCACGCGAGCGCCACGCCCTCGCGTGCCCCGTCCGACAGCTCCGCCGCGAGGTCGGCGGCGCGTGCACCATCGGCATGGGCCCGTTCGAAATCGCTTTGTAGCATGTAGAGGCCCGCTTTCTTGACGTGGAGGTCAGCCCGCTTGGCCTTGATGTCAGGATCGTCGCCGCAATGGCAACGGGCCTCGATCGCCTGATCGCAAAGCGCAAGCGCCTCGAGGATGGCAAATGCTGCGGCTGCCTGGTCCGCCGCCCTTTCAAAATACTCTGCGGCCCGGGGCCAGTCCTCGCCTCGCGCAAAGTGATAGGCGAGCACCGCGTAGTGTTCCGCGAGCCGGTCGGCGTACAACTCCTCGATCGCCTCGCCGATGCGCCGGTGGAGTTCACGGCGGCGCTGCGTGAGCAGCGAGCCGTAGGCGACGTCCTGGGTGAGCGCGTGCTTGAACATATAGGCGAGTTCGGGGAACAGCGCCTTCTCGTAGATCAGCTCGATCGCCTGCAGCTCACGCAGCACCGTTGTCGTCCCGGCACGAATTTCGGCGATTCGATCGAGCAGCCGCTGGGTGAACTCGCGCCCGATCACGGCCGCCAGCTGGAGCGCCTGGCGCGGCTCGTTCTCCAGGCGGTCGATGCGCGACATCAGTACGTCCTGGATGGTATCCGGGACTGCGATCTGGTCCAGCGGCCGGCCGAGCACCCATGTGGTGCCGTCGGGACGAATTGCTCCCGTCTCGCTGAGCGCCGTGATCAGCTCCTCGACGAAGAAGGGGTTGCCCTCGGCCTTGCGTCGGATCAGCGCTCGCAGCTCCTTCGGCAGGTCGGCGGACGCCAGGACCGCCTCGGCCATCTCACCCGATTCCGCTTCCGACAGCTTGTGCAGGACCAGGCGTGTCGCGTAGGTGCGGTCGCCGAGCGCGGCATCCGTTCCCGGACGATGGGTCAGCAGGATCAAGACACGCGCCCCCGGAACGCTGTCGAGCAGGTAGCGCAGGAATTCCCTGGTCGCGTGGTCG
This sequence comes from uncultured Alphaproteobacteria bacterium, assembly GCA_963731495.1. Classification (GTDB taxonomy): domain Bacteria; phylum Pseudomonadota; class Alphaproteobacteria; order Geminicoccales; family Geminicoccaceae; genus DASUGG01. Next base: position 137,901 of record CAVSVZ010000021.1, on the reverse strand, counting down.
GACCAGTGCAGATCTTCAAACACGAGGACTTGCGGCTTGCGCTCGGCAGCGCGCAGTAGCAGTTGGCGCAGTGCGTCGAAGGTCTCGGCTCGGCGGATCTGGGGGTCCAGGGTATGCACCTGGTCGTCGGCTTGGGCCGCGCCGAGCATGTAGACCAGATAGGGCAACGCGGGCTCGAGCCCGAGGCCTATGCGTCCGACGCTGGCCGCGACCTTCTCGCGAACGACCTCAGCGCCGTCCTGCTCGTCGATGCGGAAGTTGCGGCGCAGGAGGTCGATCAACGGATGAAACGCCATTGACTGCCCGAACGAGACCGAGCGGCCCTCGACCCATGCCACCTGCTCGCCAAGCCGCGCTTGGAACTCCATCAGCAGCCGCGACTTGCCGATGCCGGGGTCGCCGACGATGGTCACGACTTGACCGTGTCCCGCCTCGGCTTCGGCAAAGCGCCCCTCGAGCGTGCGCAGCTCGTGCTGGCGGCCCACGAACGGGGTAAGGCCGGCCTGGCTCGCGGCCTCGAGACGCGTGCGCGCCTTGCCAAGACCGCGCAGCTCGTAGACCGGCACAGGCTCGGCAACCCCCTTCATCTCGACCGCGCCGCGTGGCTCCGCCTCGACCAGCCCGCCCACCAGCCGGCGCGTGTCGCCCGAGATCCAGATGGTGCCGGGCGCGGCCGTCTGCTCCATACGGGCCGCCAGATGGGTCGTCATGCCCATCGCGGAATAGCTGATGGTGAGGTCGTTATTGATCGCCCGGACCACGACCTCGCCGGAATTAAGGCCAACCCGCAGCCGAATACCGCGTGCGGGCGACTCCGGCGCGCTTCGCTCGGCCCAGACACGCGCCGCCTTCTGCATGTCGAGCGCGGCGCGGCAGGCGCGCAACGCATGGTCCTCATGGGCGATCGGCGCGCCGAAGATCGCCATGATGCCATCGCCCAAGACCTCGTTGACCGTGCCTTCATACGCGTGCACGGCATCGATCATCAGCCCCTGAAGCGGATCGAACAGCCTGCTGACCTCCTCAGCGTCCAGGTGCTGCACGAGGTCGGTCGAGCCTTTGACATCGGCGAACAGCACGGTGACCTGCTTGCGTTCGCCCTCGATCGAAGCGCGCGCCGTCAGGATCTTCTCGGCGAGGGCTCTCGGGGGATAGCGGGCCGGCTGGTCAAACGCGGTCGGTTCCTCAGAAGGTGGCTTCGACCCGATCTCAAGCTCAGCGATCGCCCGCAGCATTCGCTTGCGTGGCCCCATCGGCAGGCCGAGCTTCTCCAAATCCACCTCTTCGAGGTCGTGCAAATCGCCGGTCTGGATCTCTTGGGCTTCAAATGCATCGGCATATTGGCCGAGCCCAAGACCTTCCAACCACTCGCGGACGCCTGGCATGCGCCAACCCCCAACGCCTGGCATGCGCAATCTTCCAAAGAAGTACAGCACGCGGCGCGCGCGAGAACAAGCTTCTGCTCATAAGGGCAGCACTTCCATGGCGGTATGCTGCTCGATCAGGCCCACAAGCTCGGCCATGACCTCGGCCAGCGCGTAGTCCTTCGGCGTGAACACGCGCGCTACGCCCTGCGCGCGCAGCGCCGCGGCATCCTCGGCCGGGATGATGCCGCCGACCACCACCGGCAGATCTTGTCAGTCCGAACGCGGCCAGCCGGCGCAGGACCTCGGCCACCAGCGTGCCGTGCGCGCCCGAGAGGATCGACAGGCCGACCACGTGCACGCCTTCCTCCAGCGCGGCATTGGCGATCCGGGCGGGCGTCAGGCGGATGCCGTCATAGACCACCTCGAAGCCGCAGTCGCGCGCGCACACCGCGATCTGCTCGGCGCCGTTGGAGTGGCCATCGAGACCGGGCTTGCCGACCAGCATCTTCGGCCGCCTGCCGAGCTTCTGGGCCAGCACCTCGACCCGCGCGCGGACCGCGGCGACCTGGTCCGCGTCCCAGGCCGCACCGATGCCGGCAAGGCCGGTCGGCGCGCGGTACTCGCCGAACACCTCGCGCAGGACCTGGCCCCATTCGCCGGTGGTGACGCCGGCGCGGGCGCACGCGATCGAGGGCTCCATGACGTTGCGGCCCTCGGCCGCGGCTGCGCGCAAAGCCTCGAGCGTGGCGCTGACCGTCGCCGGCATCGCGCGTCGTCGCGGTGCGCCCGCAGGCGCGCCACTCGATCTGCCGGCCTCGACGCGCAGGATCGACCGCCAAAAAACCGCCTTCGGCCGCGATCGCCGCCGGCTCGCTGCCGCGATGAAGCAGTTCACCCCGACCACTTTTTGCGTCGCCGATGTCGACGGCCGCCAGGCGCCCGGCGCCCGATTTCGACCAGCTCCTGCTTCATATAGCCGACTTCGACCGCCACCAGGGCGCCGCCCAGCGCCTCGATCCGCGCCAGCTCGGCGCGCGCCTCGTCCTTGAGCGTCTCCACCTTGGCGGCGATCACCGGCGAGCCGTCGAAGATGTCCTCGAATTCCAGGAGGTCGGTCTCCAGCGCCACGATCTGTTGCAGGCGCAGGCTCCACTGCTGATCCCAAGGCCGCGGCAGGCCCAGCGCCTCGTTCCAGGCCGGCAGCTGGACCGCGCGCGCCCGCGCCGACCTTGGACAGCACCACCGCCAGGGTCGAGAGCAGGATGCGGTAGACGTTGTTCTCCGGCTGCTGCTCGGTCAGGCCGAGCGAATTGACCTGCACGCCATAGCGAAAGCGCCGGAGCTTCGGGTCCGGCAACGCCGTAGCGCTCGCGCGTGATCTCGTCCCACAGCTCGGCGAACGCGCGCATCTTGCACATCTCGGTGACGAAGCGCACGCCGGCGTTGACGAAGAAGCTGATCCGCCCGACCACCTGGGCGAGCGCTTCCGGCGCAACCTGTCCGCCCGCGCGCACCGTGTCGAGCACGGCGATGGCATTGGCCAGCGCGAAGGCCAGCTCCTGGACCGGCGTGGCACCGGCCTCCTGCAGGTGGTAGGAGCAGACGTTGATCGGGTTCCACTTCGGCATCTCGGCGGCGGCGAACGCGATCACGTCGCAGGTCAGCTTCAGCGACGGCTCGGGCGGCAGCATGTAGGTGCCGCGCGACAGATATTCCTTGAGCAGATCGTTCTGCACCGTGCCGGCAAGCGCGGCGCGCGCGGTGCCCTGGCGCTCGGCCGCGACGATGTAGAGCGCCAGCAGCCAGGGTGCGGTGGCGTTGATCGTCATCGAGGTGTTCATCTCGCAAGCGGAATGCCCTCGAACAGCCGCTCCAGGTCGGCGAGGCTGCAGACCGGCACGCCGACCCGGCCGACCTCGCCGGCGGCCAGCGGATGGTCGCTGTCGTAGCCGGTCTGGGTCGGCAGATCGAAGGCCACCGACAGGCCGGTCTGGCCGCGCGCGAGATTGGCCTTGAACAGGGCGTTGCTGGCCGCGGCCGAGCTGTGCCCGGCATAGGTCCGGAATAGCCACGGCCGGTTCGCCGCGGGCGTTGCCTGATCCATGATCGTCTCCTGTCGCCGACCCACCGAGTCGGCACGCGGATCATGGTTAAGCACTATTAGTGCTAACATGTCCAGCAGAAGTGTTGACATCCTAACACTTAAGCCCGTACACTTCCAGCAGAATCCAGGCCGTATGGCGCTTCGTTGGAGATACAGCCTGGCGTATGGGCGAGCTTTGAGGTGTGGGTGACATGAGCAGGGCAAGGGTCGAGCAGGTAATCCGCCGCTTCGGCTCGCAGCAGCGGGTCGCCGAGCTTTTGGGGATCTGGCAGACGGCGGTCAGCGGCTGGGTACGGCGCGGCGCCATCCCGGCGCGGCGCCAGGACCAGCTGCTGCGCATCGCCCAGCGCGAGGGCATCGCGCTCAAGCCCGCGGATTTCTTTGGCGAAAGCCATGCTGTGGTACCGCAGGCCGCCAATCAATCCGACAGCCCCGCCGACGCGGCAACCACCGCCACAGGAGCGACCATGTCCAGGAGCGCGCAGGTGATCCCGCTGAACGCTAGTACGGCGGCTTCGAACGCGGCCGGCCCGTCGAGCGTCGGCAGTGCCGCGCTGCCGGCCCTGGTGCCGCCGCCGGCCGCTGCTCCTCGGGCTCCCGCCGTCAAGGATCTGTATGAGATCGGCGAGATTCCGCCGCTCGGCCACGTGCCCAGGAACATGTATGCCTGGGTCGTGCGGCGCGAGCGCCACGGCGAGCCGCTGACCGCCATGCAGCAGGAGGTGGTGCCGGTGCCCTCGCTCGACAGCGACGAGGTCCTGGTCCAGGTGATGGCCGCGGGCGTCAACTACAACGGCGTCTGGGCCGCGCTCGGCAAGCCGATCTCCGTGTTCGACGTGCACAAGGCCGACTACCACATCGCGGGCTCGGATGCCGCCGGCATCGTCTGGGCGGTCGGCAGCAAGGTGCGCCGCTGGAAGGTCGGCGACGAGGTCGTGGTGCACTGCAATCAGGACGACGGCGACGACGAGGAGTGCAACGGCGGCGACCCGATGAACTCGCCGAGCCAGCGGATCTGGGGCTACGAGACGCCGGACGGCAGCTTCGCCCAGTTCTGCCGGGTGCAGTCGCGCCAGCTGATGCCGCGACCGCGCCACCTGACCTGGGAAGAAAGTGGTTGCTATGTGTTAACACTTGCGACCGCCTACCGGATGCTGTTCGGCCACCCGCCGCACGGCCTCAAGCCAGGCGACAATGTGTTGGTGTGGGGTGCCGCCGGCGGTCTCGGCTCGATGGCGATCCAGGTGATCGCGCCTTCGGGCGGCAATGCCATCGCGGTGATCTCGGACGAGGACAAGCGCGACTTCGTCGAGAGCCTCGGCGCGCGCGGCGCGATCAACCGCAAGGACTTTGATTGCTGGGGCCAGCTGCCCGATATCGACGATGCCGAGACGTTCGGCGCCTACATGAAGAAGGTGCGCGCGTTCGGCAAGGCGATCTGGGCGATCACCGGCAAGGGCGTCGACGTCGACATCGTGTTCGAGCATCCGGGCGAGGCGACCTTCCCGGTCTCGACCTTCGTGGTCAAGCGCGGCGGCATGGTGGTGATCTGCGCCGGCACGTCCGGCTACAACCTGACCCTCGATGCGCGGTTCCTGTGGATGCGCCAGAAGCGCGTCCAGGGCAGCCACTTCGCCAATCTCAAGCAGGCCAGCGCCGCCAATCAGATGGTGGTCACGCCGCAAGGTCGATCCCTGCATGTCCGAGGTCTTTGCCTGGACCGACATCCCGCGCGCGCACGAAAAAATGCTGAAGAACCAGCATCGGCCTGGCAACATGGCCGTCCTGGTCCAGGCCCGCCGCCCGGGCCTGCGCACCCTCGAGGACGCGATCGAGGGGTAGGCGCTCACGGTGCCATATTGGCACCGCATGTGATCGGCGCAGGGCTCTCGGCTCTTGAACGTGATGACGTCAAAAGCCTATAATGACGTCATCACGGCAGCTGGGGGCGTAGGATGTCTACGGACAGGGTCGCAACGACGTTCAGGATCGAGCCCGTCCTCAAGGAGGGGCTGTCGAAGCTGAGCAGGCTGGAACGGCGATCGCTCAACCAGCTCGCCAACCAGGCCATCAAGGAATTTGTCGCCAGGCGTATCGTCGAGGCCGAGGACGAGCTCGAGTTCGACGCTCGAGGATCTGCGTGCTTACCGCGAGCGCGATCCCGACTTCGAGCGTGCGATCGCTGAGCTTGTGGAAGCCGAGGTGACAGCGAAGGATGATCCGGCAGAAGGACGGGTCGTGACACGAGTCGGTCCGACCGAAGCGATGATGCTCAACCTTCTGAATGACTGATTGGGACGACGATAGCGAACAGCTTCGAGCCAACCTGCACCGTGTCCTCTCTGACGTACGACGGGATTCTGCGCGAGCTGGTCGCACCTACGGTCGAGGCAGCGCGCAGATGGCAAGCCGAGATCATGCACGGGCTCACCTCGCCAGACCCCCATTTGGTCGGGCGGTTTCGCGGAGAGCCCGGGCTCGAGGCTTGCGAGGTTGCTGTCGGCAACGAGCGTGGCGTTCCTTCGGAACACGTGGCTCACCAGCTCAATTCTTTCGAGGCAAGGCTGCAAAGGGCGGTAAGGGCGCTCGACGAGCTGATCGAGCCTGGGCGAGAGATCAGCGCCGACGAGCTCGCCGCCGTGATCGATCTGTGCGCCTGGGCCCATTCCGAGTGGGTGCGGATTTATCCTTTTGCCAATGGCAATGGTCGGACGGCGCGACTATGGGCCGACGCCATCGCCATGCGCTACGGTCTGCCGCCCTTCGTGCGCCTGCGGCCGAGGCCTGACAAGGGATATGCCGCCGCTTGTGCGGCGGCGATGGTCGGACGCTGGCAACCCATGTCGCAGCTGTTCCGCCAGATGTATCGCGAGGCGATCCGCCCCTGACAACGGTCCGATCAGCTGTGCTTTGCGATCATGCGGTCGAGCTCGACGAACGGCAGCTTGCCCATGCGGCGATCGACGCAGGCGCCGTCCTTGAACAACAGGAAGGTCGGCACGCTTTGCACGGCGAACGCGGCCGCCAGCGCATCGTTGCGCTCGATGTCGACCTCGAGGATGGTCAGCGCCGGTCGCCGTCTGGCCAGGTCGGCCAGCACGGGCTTGAGCGAGCGGCAGGGACCGCACCATTCGGCCGAAAAATCGACGAGGAGGAGGTCGCCCCGCTCGATCGAGCGCCTGACCGCCTCCTCGTCGGCAGGCCGCAGGTTCGCGGTCTCCATGGCGGGCGCTGTCACGCCGCGGCCACCTGGGCTTGCTCGAGCGGATAGGTCATGCCTGACGGGTACTTGCTCTCACCCGTAGCATCGAGCCGCATGGTGATGTTGAACTTGTTGCCGAAGTTGAAGATGCTGCAGCCGAACACCAGCTCGACGATCTCTTCCTCGCTGAACTCGGCCTTCAGCTCCTCGTAGAACGCGTCCGGGATGTAGTTCGGATCGCCGGCCATATATTCGGCGAGCCTGACGCCCAGATATTCGCGCCGCGACAGAGCGCCTTGGTCGATCTCGCCGAACACGGCACCCTCTTTCCCGGCCACCTGATCACGCACGCCGCCCGCGCGCACGGTCGCACAATAGGTGCAACGGTTGATCTCGCCGGTCTTCAGGCGCATCAGCTCGAACATGTGCGGCGGAATCCGGCCGGCCATGAAGAACGCCTCGAACACCGGCACGATGGTCTTCAGAAGCTCCGGCTGCCGGCCGATCACGCCGAACATCGCCGTGTCGTTCCACCAGCCTTCCTTGGCCTGCTGGAGCAGCGTGTTGACGGCAGGATCCGGCGACTTGCCGGGCTTGAGCGGCTGAACCACGGTTGACATCGAAACCTCCCCGATCTGTTGAACGATCGTTCAATAACGCTATGCTGAAAGCGATGGTCGGTCAACGCGCGAATCGATCCCCGGTGGGATCGCGCGACCCGCCGAGCCAACCGCCGATGGAGATATCATGCCCGACGAAAGCCCGGACCAGGGCGACCGCGCCGACCCGATCGTGCGGCCCGACCGCTCGGCCGAGGGCGCAGACGCGACGAGCCTGGTCTATTTTGCCGATCCGATGTGCTCCTGGTGCTGGGGATTTGCGCCGGTCGTGGACGCCATCCGTGCCCGCTACGGCGACCGGCTGCCGGTCCGGCTGATCCTGGGCGGCCTGGCGATCGGCACCACCAGGCCCCTCGACCAGCACGGCAAGCAGTCGATCCGCGACCATTGGCGGCATGTCGTCGAGCTTACCGGGCAGCCGTTCGACGTCGGTTTCTTCGAGCGCGAGGGCTTCGTCTACGACACCGAGCCGGCCTGCCGGGCGGTGGTCGCGGCGCGGCGTCTGACCGCCGGCTCGGGCATCGAGTTCCTGCATCACCTGCAGCGTGGCTTCTACGCCGCGAATCAGGATGTCACCGACCGCGCGACGCTCGCGCTCCTGGCGGAGACGTTCGGCATCGAGCGCAGCCGGTTCGAGGCCGAGCTCGAGGCGGATGCCACCAGCGCGGAGACGGCGGCGGACTTTCGGATCACCAGGAACACCGGCATCGATGGCTATCCGGCCCTCCTGATCGGCAATCGCCGGCGCGGTTATGCGTTCGTCACGCTTGGCTATCAGCCGTGGCAAACGATCGAGGGGATGATCGATTCCTGGCTCGCCGATCACGGCGAGCGCATCGCGTCGTGAGATGGACGCGCCGATGATTGAGCCGCCGGTCGGCCGCGGCTAGCCTGGGCCGATGCCGCGGGACAAGCAGTTCGACGAAGCCGACGTGCTCGACAAGGCCATGCAGGCCTTCTGGGCGCGCGGCTACGAGACCACCTCGATCCAGGATCTGGTCGATTGCACGGGTCTCAAGCGCGGCAGCATCTATGCGGCGTTCGGCAGCAAGCGCGGGCTCTTTCTCAGAACCTTGGAGCGCTACGAAACGCAGCATCGACGCGCCTGGCTCGCCGCGTTGCGCCAGCGCCATCGCCCGCGCGCCGCGGTCCTCGCGGTGTTCGAAGGCGCGATCAGCGCAGCGCTTTCGGACGCCACACGATCCGGCTGCTTCCTGGTCAACATTGCGGTCGAGCTGTCGCCTCATGATGACGAGATCGCGCGCGTCGTGGCCCAGGGACTGGCGGAGACCGAAGCGTACTTTTGCGACCTGATCCGAGACGGCCAGCGACTCGGGACCCTGTCGACGCAGCTCGATCCCGTCGATACGGCCCGAGCGCTGCTGGGCCTGCTGATCGGGCTGCGCGTGCTCGCCCGCAGCCGTCCCGAACGTCCTCTGCTCGAAGCGCTGATGAATCAAGCCGCCTCGCTGCTCAGGTAAGCGGCCGCAGGCGGAGCAGGCTGCAAGCGGTGGCCTGCGATCGGTGCATCTGCTAGCGTTTGTCCTCCGGTCACCATCTGCGAGAGGCGCTATGGCTGTCGGATGGCTGCGGACATGGGCGCCGGGGCCGGGGCTCGGTCCGGACGATCCGGCGTGCGGCGCGCGCGATGGCCACCGGAACGTCCTGCGCGGGGTCGCCTGAGCGGTGGCGGGCCCCAAGCGCAAAGCGGGCGAGCCGGTGCGCCCGCTGGAGCTCGACCCCGCGCGCATCGAGCGCAACCGGCCACATCATGCGGTGGTCGACATCGGCTCGAACTCGGTGCGCCTGATCGTCTATGACGAGCTGAGCCGGGCGCCGTTCCCGCGTTTCAACGAAAAGTCGCTCTGCCGCCTCGGCGAGGGGCTCGAGCAGACCGGCCGGCTGAGCGAGCCGAGCGTTGCGTGCACCCTCGAGGCCTGCCGCCGCTTCCGGGCGATCTGCGATGCGATGGACGTGCCGCGCATCGACGTGCTCGCGACCGCGGCGGTGCGCAGCGCCAGCAACGGCCAGGATCTGGTCGCCGCGATCGCAGAGGCCGCCGGCTTCGAGGTCCGGGTGCTGAGCGGCGCCGAAGAAGCCCGCTTCGCCGGCCTCGGCGTGATCTCCGGCTTCTACCGGCCGACCGGCCTGGTCGGCGACATGGGCGGCGGCAGCCTGGAAGTGATCGAGGTGCTCGACGACCGGGTCGGCGAGCGCGACGTCAGCCTGCCGATCGGCGCCTTGCCGGTGGCCGACATGCTGGCCGCCGAAGGCCGCAGCGCGCGCAAGCGGCTCGATGCGCTGCTGGCCGAGCGCCTGCCGCCGGCGGTGATCGCGGAGCCGGTGTTCTATGCGGTCGGCGGCGGTTTCCGGGCGATCGCCAAGGCGCACATGGCGGCGAGCGAGGTGCCGGTGCAGGTGGTGCACGGCTACGCGCTCGATGCCAGGCAGGCACGCAGCTTCGCCAAGCGGCTGTGGGCGCTGCCGCCCGAGGAGCTGGCGGCGCAGCCGGGCGTGCCGGCGCGGCGGCTTGCGACCTTGCCGGCGGCGGCGCTGGTGCTCGACCGTCTGCTCAAGCGGCTTGCGCCGGAGCGCGTGGTGTTCTCGGCACTCGGCCTGCGCGAAGGCTGGCTGTACGACCAGCTGGGCGGGACCGAGCGCTATCTCGATCCGCTGGTCGAGGGGGCGCAGATTCTCGGCATGGCCGGCGCCCGGGTGCCGGCGTTCGGCGCCGCGCTGGCGCACTGGACCGACGGGTTGTTCCCGGGCGAGACCCCGGCCGACCGGCGGCTGCGGCTGGCCGCCTGCGCGCTGTCCGACATCTCCTGGCGCAGCCACGTCGACGTCCAGGCCGAGGAGAGCTTCCACCGGCTGCTGCAGTTCCCGTTCATCGGCATCGACCACCTCGATCGGGTCTATCTGGCCGCCGTGATCCATGCCCGCTATGGCGGCGGCTCGGGCGATCTTGCGACGGCGGCGGCCCTGGCGCAGCTGTCGTCGGCGCAGCGCCGGCGCGCCCGCGTGCTCGGCCGCACGCTGCGCCTTGCGCACCGGCTGTCCGGCTGCGTCGGCGCGATTCTCGATACCGCCTCGCTGCAGATCGCGGCAGGGGCCGTGCGGCTCGAGGTCCGGCACACCGCCGGCATCCCGGACAGTGACACGCTGAAGAGCCGGCTGCAGGACCTGGCCAAGGCCCTGCGCGTGCCCAACGCCGAGATCGTCGAGGTCCGTTGAGCGCCGCCGGCGATCCGTGCGATGGGTCGGGGATGCTGGTCGAAAGCTTCCCGCCGATCGCAAGCGACAGGTCGCGCGTTCTGATCCTCGGCACGATGCCGGGAATCGCGTCGCTGCGCGCCCGCCAATACTACGCGCACCCGCAAAACCTGTTCTGGCGGATCATCGGGACGATCCTCGGCATCGATCCCGCACAGCCTTACCCGTCCCGTGTCGAGGCGGTGCGATCGGCCGGGATCGCGGTCTGGGACGTGCTGAAATCCTGCACGCGCGCGAGCAGCCTCGATTCCGCGATCGTAGGTTCCTCGATCGTGCCGAACGACCTGCCGGCGTTCCTGGCGACGCATCCGCACATCCGCCGGATCTGCTTCAACGGGGCCAAGGCGGAGGCGCTCTACACCAGACACGTGCGACCGCATCTGGCGCACGTCCCGGCGATCGAATATCTGCGACTGCCGTCGACCAGCCCGGCCAATGCGTCCGTGCCGCGCTCGGACAAGCTGCGAGCCTGGCAGGCGATTCGCCTGTGATGTCGAAACCGATTTCCGGGCACGATGCTATGCGAGCAGGCGCTCGATGGGGGCGTCGGCCACCTCATCGCCAGGGTTCCCGCGGGTTTCCGGTTGGTTCGGCAACGCGCTCAGCGCTGGTTCGGGGCGCTGGTTCGGGACCGGCGTCGCGCTGCGGCCGGGCGCGGCGGCAATCCAGGGCGCCGACGATTTAGGGAAGCGTTTGACCATTTTGCCTTGACCTTTTCTTCGGAGGGTCCATGAGACCGTGGGAATCTATGCCCGCGACACCCGCCGAGGGCCACCACAATCAGACCTGGACAGCGAGGTTCACTCGAGCTCCTGGAGCAGGTTCGGGCGCCGGGTCGACGCAGGTCGAAAGCGCCCTAATGTGACGTTGTGATCTGTGCCTGTTCGCATGGCCGCCGCCGGTGGCCGTCGCGTAACAGCTCGGATAAGGCCAAGTGGAGGGGAAAGGCTGGTGGCATGGCTCAGGCTGCGTCCGGTGCGGATCAGACGAACCGGCGACGATACGCCGGCGGGTTCGCTCTATGGCTATGTCTGGCGCATGAGCGGCCGGCACCAGTTGTGGCTTTCGCTGCTCGCGACGCTGGTCGCGGCCTTGAGCATGGCGCCGCTCGAGCTGCAGCGCAGGATCGTCAACGACGCGGTCGGTGGACAGGATTTGGAGCTGCTCGGCCTGCTCGGCGGCTTCTACCTCGCCGTGCTGGTCCTGCAGACCGGTCTGAAATACCTGCTGCGCGTCGCCCAGGGCTGGCTCGGCGAGAGCGCGATCCGCTACACGCGAACGCACCTCGTGCGGATCTACCGCGGCCGCCGCCCGGAGGCTGGAGGCGACCAGGGCGGCCGTGACCACAAGGCCGGGCGTGACGACGAAGGCCGGGCCGTCTCGATCATCGGCGCCGAGGTCGAGCAGCTGGGCGGCTTCGTCGGCGAGGCGCTAGCAGAGCCGCTGGTCAATGGCGGTATGCTCTTGGCGATCCTCGGCTACATGTTCGTGGTCGAGCCGGTGCTGGCGGCAGCATGCCTCGCGTTCTTCGTGCCGCAGGCGGTCGCCGTGCCGGCGATCCAGCGCGTGGTCAACCGCCTGGTCGAGCAGCGCATCGGCCTGCTGCGCGACTTCGGTGACGAGGTCGCCACACCCGCGGAACAGCCCGACGCGCAGGCCGGGGCCGCGCAGGACAAGCTCGAGACGATCTACGACAACCGCATCCGGATCTATGTCTGGAAGTTCGCGGGCAAGAGCCTGGTCAACTTCTTCAACGGCCTGGCGCCGGTCGCGGCGCTGGTCATCGGCGGCTACCTGGTGATCATCGAGCAGACCAGCATTGGCGTGGTGGTCGCCTTCATCTCCGGTTTCGACCGGCTGGCCGACCCGCTGCGTCAGCTGATCGCGTTCTACCGCCTGGCGGCGCAGAGCCGGGTCCGGCACGACGCGATCGCCCGCTGGATGTGAGCCGGGCGACCTGGTGGACCATCCAGCTCAGCCCCCCTCGCGCCCCGCGTCCGAACGAGGGGCGAGGCGGCAGTACGACAGCCGCCCGCGATCCGAGCCATCGTGCTCCAGCTCCGCCATCGCCTCGATCATCGCGCTCTGCTCGGGCTCGATGCACTCGGTGTCGGAGCGCTCGATCAGATCGGCCTCGCGACCGCCGAAACATCCCGAGCGCGTTGTCCTCCAGCCTGGACGCCTCGAACCGGTTGCCCGCGCACGCGAAGTCGAGCCAGGCGCCATAGCGGCCGGAGCCGGTAATGGTGACATCCTCCAGACGGGTGTCGACAGCGCAGGTGTGCGGGTCGCTCGGACGCGCGCGATCGAAGTAGACGCCGTCCAGCGCATTGCCGCTTACGGTGCCGCGCGCGAAGCGATTGCCCGCGGCATGCCGGATGAACACGCCGTGGTCGCGATTGCCGCTCGACGAAAAGTCTTCGATCCGGTTGCCGGAGAAATCGCAGTCGAACGACAGCCCGGCATAGTCGTTGTCGTGGACCCGCAGGTTGCGGAACAGGCTGTCCGCGCGTGTGGTAGGCGGCCAGGCCGTCGAAATAGGAGCCGCTCGCCGCCATGCCGTCGATCAGCAGGCGGTTGGAGCTGACCACCACGACACCGCCCGAGCGCGCGCCGTGAACCTCGACGTCGATCAGCGCGCAGTCGTCGCAGCCGTTCACCGTGATGCCGTTCAGGCGTTGCTGCCAAAGCGGGTTGGGGTTGGCCGCAGGATTGCAGGGACCGTCCCAGCATTCGAACTGCTGGTGCTCCCGATTGCCCTCGACCTTGAGATTGCGCACGGTGATCGCCCGGTGGCGCTGCTCGGGCGGGGTGTGCAGATCGCCGACCACGACGCCCGGCCGCAGGGCGTTGTCGGCGACCCGGATCAGGCTGCCGCCGAAATCGACCGTGAGGCCGTCGACCGACAGCACCGGCGGCTCGCTGCACGCATAGGTCTGCGGCGCCAGGCGCACCTGCTCGCGCGGCTGCCTGGCCGCCAGGTAACTGCGCAGGGCTGCGCAGGAGCTGAAACGCAGCGGCTCGCTCGCCTGGGCGAAGGCCGAGGTCGCAACCAGTGAGCTCGCGGCAAGAGCCAGGATCAGCAGGAATTTCACGTGGCGGCGCTCCGCTGGCGTTGTCTTGACCTGGGCGTTCGCGCACCCTGCCGCAGCTGGACCTGAGCGACAACCCGCTGCCGGTAGGACGGATTGACGCCTCGACGTGCTTGTGCGTATCGCTAGCCGCACACGGAGAGGACGATGAAGCGGCTCAGTGCCCTTTGGCTGATCGTAGCGCTGGCGCTTACAGCACCGGTCCGGGCCCAGACCTACCTGCCGGCCGGCGGCGTCGATGCGCAAGCGCTGCTCGGGCCGCCGCCGGCGGCCGACTTGCCCGCGCTACGACACCCAGATGGCGATCGTGCTGTGGTTGCAGCGGACCCGCACCCCCGAGCAGATCGCCTTCGTCCAGAAGGAGCTTGATCTGGCGCGCTTCGCGCCGCTGCTCGCGACCGAGCTGGTGGCGGTCGACGGCATCGCGCTCAAAGCCATGCTGGATGCGGTGATCGACGAGGTGCGCACCGACTACGACAAGCTCAAGGCCGTGTTCGACGAGCCGCGGCCGTTCCAGGTCAACGATCAGGTGCATCCCGTGAGCGATCCGCGGCCGGTGGCGTCCTATCCGAGCGGCCATGCGATCCGTGCCACGGTGTATGCGCGATTGCTTGGAGAGATCTTTCCCGATCACAAGGATGCGCTGGTCGAGCTCGGCCGGCAGATCGGCTATGGCCGTGTGATCGGCGGTGTGCACTATCCCGTCGACGTGCTCGCGGGCCAAAAGCTCGGCAACGCCTATGCCGACGTGATCATCGCCCAGCCGGCGTTCGCCGAAGCGGTCAAGCGGATCCGCGGCCAACGGTGAGCGCATCGGCCGGCGGTGCGGGTTTGGCGCTCGCCGTCCCGCGTGCTAAGGGGAAAGCACAAGCAAAAATGGCGAGCTTCTTGCAGGAGAGGCTCCGTAAGCACATCACGCCGGGAGAACCATCATGAGGCACATCGAGCGACGGACGTTTCTGAAGGGCACGGCGGGTGTGGCGGCCGTCTCGAGCCTGGGCTTTCCCTACATCGCGCGCGGCCAGGACAAGAGCCTGGTGGTCAACTCCTATGGCGGCAGCTTCGAGGAGTTCATGCGCGAGCAGATCATTCCGCCGTTCGAGCAGCAGACCGGCATCACGATCGAGCTCGACGTCGGGCTGGGCAAGGGCTGGCTCGCCAATCTGCGCGCCGCCGGGCCGGACAACCCGCCCTACGACGTGCTGATGACCAACGAGACCTGGGCCAGCATCGAGCGCGAGGAGGGCTTTTTCGAGCCGATTCCGACCGACAAGGTCCCGAACATGGCGGACCTCTGGCCGATCGCGCGGCTGCCGGACGATTCCGGCGTGATCGGCACGCTCTCGCCGATCGGCCTCGGCTACAACACCAACATGGTCGAGACTACGCCGACCGCCTGGGCCGACCTCTGGACCAACGAAGAGTTCAAGGGCAACACCGCGCTCTACACGATCACCAATTCGGCCGGCTACATGTTCGTGCTGATGACCGCGCGCGACTTCTTCGGCTCCGAGTACGAGGTCGACCAGGCGGTCGACAAGATCAAGGAGCTGAAGCCGTTCCAGCAGGTCGACTTTTCCGGCACCATGGAGACCGTGCTGACCCGCGGCGAGGCGATCGTCGGCCCGCTCGACTTCGCGGCCGGCTCGCGCCTCAAGACCCAGGGCGCGCCGGTCGAGGTCGCGGTGCCCAAGGAAGGCATGTTCATGTTCGAGCAGGTCTTCAACGTCCTCAAGGGCAGCCAGAAGAAGGAGCTCGGCTACGAGTGGATCAACTATATCCTGGCGCCCGAGACCCAGGAGAAGTGGGTCCGCCAATACTACTATTCGCCGGTCAACAAGAAGGTCGAGGTGCCGGACGACCTCAAGGAGCTGGTGCCGATCGCCGGCGAGCGGATGAGCGAGATCGTGCTCTGGGACTGGAAGACCGCGAACGCGAACCGCGACAAGGTGATCGAGCGCTGGAACAAGGAGATGCTGTGATCGCGTATCGCGCTGATCGCCGAGCGTCTTCGGGATCGACCGCCCCGCTCGCCGCGCGGGGCGGCGACCGGTTTCGACGCGACTCGAGAATCGGGGTCGATGACCAGGCTCACCATCGAGGGCTTGACCAAGCGTTTCGACGACGTGGTCGCGGTCGACCGGGTCGACCTCGACATCGCCGATCACGAGCTGATCTCGCTCCTGGGCCCGAGCGGCTGCGGCAAGACCACCACGCTGCGCTGCATCGCGGGCTTCGAGACGCCGAGCGCCGGCGCGCATCGCGTTCGACGGCCAGGACATCGTGGGCGAGCTGCCGGAGCGCCGCGACATCGGCATGGTGTTCCAGAGCTACGCGCTGTTCCCGCACATGACGGTGACCCAGAACCTGGCGTTCGGCCTGGAGATGCGCAGGGTCGCACGGGCCGAGGCAGGGCGCCGCATCGCGCAGGCGCTTGCGACCGTGCAGCTGTCCGATCTCGGCCAGCGCTATCCGCGCCAGCTCTCGGGCGGCCAGCAGCAGCGCGTGGCGCTGGCCCGCGCCCTGGTGATCGAGCCGCGTGTGCTGCTGCTCGACGAGCCCTTGGCCAATCTCGATGCCAAGCTGCGCGAGGAGGTCCGCTTCTTCATCCGCCAGCTGCAAAAGCGGGTCGGCATCACCACGGTCTACGTGACCCACGACCAGGCCGAGGCGATGGTCATCTCCGACCGGATCGTGGTGATGTTCGACGGCCACGTCCACCAGATCGGCACGCCGGTCGAGATCTACATGCGGCCGGCGAGCCGCGAGGTCGCCAACTTCATCGGCCTGTCCAACTTCATCGAGGCGCGGGTCAAGGCGCCGCAACGGCGCCGGCTATCTGCTCGACAGCCCGCTCGGCGCGCTGCGCTGCGCCTATGCCGGGCGCCTCGACGACGGCGCGCCGGTCAGCGTCGTGGTCCGGCCCGAGGTGATCGAGCTGACCGCCGCCGCGCCGCAGGGCGATCTCAGCAACGTCATCGAGGGCCGGGTCGCCGAGCGCTATTTTTTGGGCAACATCGCCGGCTACAGGATCGCCTGCGCGGGCGACACCGTGCTCCAGGTGCAGAGCGCGCCCTGGCTCACCTTCGAGGTCGGCGACCCGATCTGGTGCCGGTTCGATGCCGAGCGGACCTGGGTCGATCGCCGCATGACGGGCATGGCGACTGCCGTGGCGAGAGCGCGCAGACGGCGCGAGGTCCGAGGGCCGCCAGGGCGAGGCCGGCGCGACGGGCGTGGCTGCGCGGCAACGCCTCCTGCTCCTCGCCCTGCCGACGCTGGCCTGCTGATCGCCTTTCCTGCTGCTGCCGTACCTGAACATGGTCGTGATGAGCTTTCGCACGCCCTCGACCAGGGACGTGTTCGCGCCCGGCTTTACCGCGGCCAACTACCCGGAGGCGCTGCTCGACCCGGATTTTTATTATCTGCGGCATCCTGTGGAACACCATGACGCTCGGTGTCACTGGTCACCGCGATCTGTCTCGTGCTGGGCTATCCGGTCGCCTACCACCTCGCCCGCTCGCGCTCGCGCTTCAAGGGCATCCTCTACGCCGTGCATCCTGTCGCCGCTGCTGGTCGGCGTGGTGGTGCGCTGCTACGGCTGGATCATCATCCTCGCCAACAATGACGGCCTGATCAACAACAGCCTGCGCAGCTGGGGCTGGTGAAAACCTATCTGCCGCTGATGTACAACACCTTCGGCGTCAGCGTCGGCCTGGTGCACATCTTCCTGCCGTTCATGATCCTGCCGGTGCTCGGCGCCATCCAGTCGATCGATCCGGCGCTCGAGGAGGCGGCGCAATCGCTCGGCGCGTCGCGCTTTCGGACCATGCTGCGGGTGGTGCTGCCGCTCAGCCTGCCGGGCGTGCAGGCCGGCACGGTGCTGGTGTTCGTGCTGACCATCAGCTCGTACGTGATCCCGATCCTGCTCGGCGGCTTCAAGGTGATGATCATGCCGACCCTGGTGGTCCAGCAGCTGCTGGATGCCATGCTCTGGCCGTTCGGCGCGGCGCTGGCGTTCCTCCTGTCGATCTCGGGCGGCCTCGTGGTCTACCTCTATCTCAAGGCGACCTCCCGCTTCATGCGTGGGATCGCCTGATGGCGCGCGGAAAAGTCGGGCGCGGGCTGTACCTGACGCTGGTCGGGCTGGTCTACGCCTTCCTGCTGACGCCGCTGGTGATCGTGGTCCTCGCCTCGTTCAATTCAGGCGAATATCTGACCTTCCCGCCCGAGGGCTTCTCGTTCCGCTGGTACGCAAAATTCTTCAACAGCGCGTCGTTCATGCAGTCCTTGTGGTTCAGCCTGCAGCTGGCGCTGATCTGCACCGTCTGCTCGACCGTGCTCGGCACCATGGTGGCGCTCTACGTGGTCCGCTTTGCCGGCAAATGGCGCGACCATCTGCGCCTGCTCATCATCATGCCCCTGCTGCTGCCCGAGATTCTGACGGCGATCGCGCTCCTATTCTTCTACTACAACATCGAGGCGCTGCTCGACGCGATCGGGCTCGAAGCCATGTCCGGTCTGTTCCGCAACTCGTTCCTGGGCCTGTTGATCGGCCACGTGCTGATCACGCTGCCCTTCGTGTTCCTGGGCATCTCGGCCTCGCTCTACAATTTCGACATGGCGCTCGAGGAGGCGGCGCGCTCGCTCGGCGCCGACAAGTTCACGACCTTCCGGCGGATCACCCTGCCGCTGGTCAAGCCCGGCATCATCGCGGGCGGGCTGCTCGCGTTCATCATCTCGTTCGACCTGTTCAACATGTCGCTGCTCCTGAAGGGCGTGGGCACCGCGACCCTGCCGATCCAGCTGTTCGACTATGTCCGCTGGGACTTCGACCCGACCGCGGCCGCGGTCTCGTCGGTCAGCATCGCGATCACCCTGCTCGCGATCGTGGTCACCGAACGTCTTGTCGGCCTGCACTCGCTGCGCTTCTAGTGCGATCGTCGATCGCTCCTTGCTCGAGGAGACAGCCGTGAGCGCGGACATCAGCGGGCTGTGGCAGAGCGCCGCGGGGCGGGCGGCCGCCTTTCGCAGCGCGATCGCGGATCGCCCCCAACGTCCGGTGGCGGGCTATGAGGTCATGCAGGCCGCGTTCGGCGGACCGACGCCTGAGCGCGGCCTGGCGGCGGACGCCGTGATCGAGGAGCTGGCGAGCACGGCCGAGCCGGGGCTGAGCGCGATGACCGGCCCGCGCTTCTTTGGCTGGGTGGTCGGCGCCTCGCACCCGGTCGGGGTCGCGGCCGACTGGCTGACCAGCGCCTGGGGCCAGAATGCCGGCAATCACCACGCGGCGCCGGCCGCGGCGGCCGCTGAGGAAGCTGCGGCACGCTGGCTGCTCGATCTGGTCGACCTGCCGCGCGACGCCTCGGTCGGGTTCGTGACCGGTGCCACCGTCGCGAACGCCACCTGCCTCGCGGCGGCCCGTAGCGAGGTGCTGCGGCGGGTCGGCTGGGACGTCGAGGCGGGCGGGCTGTTCGGCGCGTCGCCGATCCACGTGCTGATCGGCGACGACGCGCATACCACCGTGTTCTTTGCGCTGCAGCTGCTCGGCCTCGGCCATGATCGCGTCGTGCGGATCGCCACGGACGAGCAGGGGCGGATGCAGCCGGATGCCCTCGCCGCGGCGAGCGCGTCGTGCTGCGGACCCACGATCGTCGTGATGCAGGCCGGCCAGCTCAATACCGGCGCCTTCGACCCTTCCTTGGAGCTGATGCCGATCGCGCATGCGCACGGCGCCTGGGTCCATGTCGACGGCGCGTTCGGGCTGTGGGCGCGCGCTTGCCCCGAGGTCACCGCCCTGGCGGCCGGCGTCGATGGCGCCGAACTCGTGGTCGATGGACGGGCACAAGTGGCTGCAGACGCCGTACGACTGCGGCTATGCGATCGTGCGCGACAGCCAGGCGCATCGCAGGGCGATGACCGCCGCCGCCAGCTATCTGCCGGTGGTGACCGAGGGCGAGCGCGACCCGACGCACTACGTGCCGGAGCTGTCGCGACGTGCGCGTGGCTTCGCCACCTGGGCGATGATCCGCCATCTGGGCGGCGACGGCATCGCGGACATGGTCGCACGCCATTGCCGGATCGCGCGCCGGATGGCGGAGCGGCTCCGCCGGGAGCCGGGCGTCGCGATCGTGAACCAGGCGCGGCTCAATCAGGTGATCGTGCGGTTCGGCGCCGATCGGGAGCCAGCGCTCGGCGACGAGCTGACCCGGCGCGTGATCGAGCGCGTGCAGGCGGACGGGGTCTGCTTTGTCGGCGGCGCCCGCTGGCGGGAGCGCTGGGTGATGCGCATCTCCGTCATCGCGTGGCCGACCAGCGAGGACGATGGCGATCGCGCGGCCGACGCGATGATCACGGCATACCGCGCGCTCAATCGATCGTGAGCACGATCTTGCCGACGTTCTGGTTGGCCTCCATCAGGGCATGCGCCGCGCGGGCCTCGGCGAGCGGGAAGGTGGTGTGGATGATCGGCTTGAGGGTGCCGGCGGCCAGCAGGGGCAGCCAGCGCTCGCGAAAGCGCGCGACGATCGCCCGCTTGTTGGCGAGCGACTGGGCGCGCAGGGTGAAGCCGTGCACCGACAGCCGCTTGCGCAGCAGGATGCCAAGACCCAGCTCGCAGCGCTCGCCGCCCATCAGCCCCACCAGCACCAGGCGGCCGCCCTCCTTGAGCGCCGACAAATTCTTGGCGATGTAGGCGGCGCCGATGAAGTCCTCGACCACATCCACGCCCTCGCCGCCGGTCGCGCGCAGCACTTCCTCCAGAAAATCCTGGGACGTGTACAGGAACCCGCGATCGGCGCCCAGCGCCAGCACCCGGTCGATCTTGGCCTGCGAGCCCGCGGTGAAGTAGGCGGTGGCGCCGACATGCCTGGCCATCTGGATCGCGGCCGTGCCGACGCCGCTGGCGCCGGCATGGATCAGCGCGCTCTGCCCGGCGGCAAGCCGGCCCAGCTCGAACACCGTCTCGTTGGCGGTGCAGTAGACCTCGATCACCGAGGCGCCCTGAACAAAATCCCAGGGCTCGGGCAGCAGCACGGCGAGCCCCTGGTCGATCAGCGCGTATTCGGCATAGGCGCCGCCGGCGACCAGGCCCAGGACCCGCTGGCCGACGGTGAAGCCGGTGACGGCCGAGCCGGTCTCGACCACCTCGCCGGCAAGCTCCAGGCCGGGGATCGGCGAGAAGCGCATGCCGGGTGGTACCGGGTAGGTGCCGGCGCGCTGCAGGCAGTCGGCGCGGTTGACCCCGGCGGCGCGCACCCGGACCAGGATGTCCTCGGGCCCGGGCCGGGGCTCCGGCACGTCCCCGACCGTCAACACCTCCGGCCCGCCATAGGCCGCAATCGTCACCGCCCGCATCGCATTTCCTCCGATCGTCCATGGCGCCCTCGTTTCACAGGCTCCCAGGTGTGCCAGAATGCCAGCTTCCTGTGCAGGAGCGCAGCATTTCGGTCGGCGATATCGGAGGCAACAGGGGGCGTTGGAGCGGGCCGGCCCTTCCGTCATGCAGCCTTTCTGAAATCTCCAATCTGGGCATCGAGGGCCCGCTTGAAGGCCGGCCGCGCGGTGCAGCGCTCGATATAGGTTGCGAGGCGCTGGTCGCTCGTGACGATGTCGGTGTGGTCGAGGATGCGCAGCACCGTGGCCATCATCAGATCGCCGGCCGTGAAGCGGTCGCCATCCAGATAGGGCTTGTCGCCGAGCGACCTGGAGAGGGCGGTCAGGCGCTTTTGCAGGAACTCTACGGCCCCCGGGCGGCGCAGCTTCGCCCATTCCTCGTTCGCGTAGAAGACATCGATCAGCGCGACATTCAGGACGAAAGGCTCGATGGAGTTGAGCGCCGCGATCAGCCATTGCGCCGCACGTGCGCGCGCGCCCACGTCCTTCGGCAGGAGAGCCTCGCTGCGTTCGCCGATATAGAGCACGATGGCGCCGGATTCGAACAGCGCGAAGCCGTCTTCCTCGAGGATCGGAACCTGCCCGAAGGGCTGCAGCGCGCGATAGTCCGGTTTGTCCTGATCGCCCAGATCGAGCAGGCGCGTCTGGTAAGGCAGGCCGGCTTCCTCGAGCGCCCAGCGCGCGCGCAGATCGCGCACCTGGCCTTGGGCGAAATCTGGAACCCATCGGAAAGCGGAGATCGTGATCATGCGGTCTGCTCCCTTGCGATTGTGGTCATCCCAAAGGACGAACAAGCTATTGCCGATCCGACATCCCCGACGGTGCCATTTGGACGATCGGCGCCTTTGAGATTTGCCCCTCGCGGACTCGTGCCGCCATGGCGCTCGCGCCGTCGAGCACCGCCCCCTGTTTGCGGAGCGGCGACGGGCTCAGGCGGAGCCGAGTCAGGCGACCGACGCGCTCGAGCCAGGGCCAAGGGTCGAGCCGGTGCCACAGGCGATGGACGGCGAAGGCGGAGCAGGCCGGACGGCAGGATGGTAGACTATGTCGCTCTATCGACCAATCTATCGATAGATAGTTTGCGAGGGAGATCCGCCATGGAGCTGAATGCCGATTTCACCAGACGCGTCGTCGTGCATGGCGACGAGCTGCCCTGGCAGGCCTCGCCGATGGCCGGCGTCAGCCGCCGAATGCTCGATCGGATCGGCGACGAGGTCGCGCGCGCCACCTCGATCGTGCGCTACGACCCGGACAGCAGCTTCTCGCCGCACGTCCATGGCGGCGGCGAGGAGTTCGTCGTGCTCGACGGCGTGTTCCAGGACGAGCACGGCGACTTCCCGCCCGGCTATCTACGTGCGCAACCCGCCGCAGTCGCGCCACACGCCGGGCTCCGCGCCGGGCTGCACGATCCTGGTCAAGCTGTGGCAGTTCGATCCCGAGGATCGCAGCCATGTCCGCATCGACACCGGCAAGATCGGCGCGGTGCCCGAGCGCGACCGCCCGGGCGTGGCGGTGACCCCGCTGTTCAAGGATTCCCGGAGAACGTCCGGCTGGAGCATTGGCAGCCGGGCACCGAGGTCGCGGTCGATGCCGCGGGCGGGGCGGAGTTGTTCGTGCTCGAGGGCGGCTTCGAGGAAGGCGGCGACCAGCTGCGCCGCCATTCCTGGCTGCGTGTGCCGGATGGCGCAAGGGTCGATCGCCAAAGCGGGCCCCGAGGGTGCCGTGGTCTGGATCAAGTCGGGCCACCTGCGCTTCGTCGACCGGCCGCCAAGGGCCTGATCATGTCACGTCGCTGGCGGAGCCATGATCCCGCTCAGCGAATGCTGTCGCACTGCTCGCGGATCTCGCCAATCAGCCGGGAACGCGCGAAGCCTTCTGCGAGCTCCGACGTCTGGAGGCGCTGGCCGATGCCATCGATCACGTGGCGCGCGGCGGCAAGTTCGGAGCGGGCTGCATCGACCCGGCCCGTGTCACTGCAGAGCCGGCCGAGCGCCAGATGCGTCTTCCATAGCTGGGTCGGATTGCCGATGCGCCTGGCGAGCCCGAGCGCCTTCTTGAAGCACGACTCGGCGTCCTCCGGTTGGAGATGCGCCATTGCGATCTCGCCCTTGAGGCGCCAGCCGCGAACCAGGTATTTGCGCGACTCGGTCCGGGCGGCGAGCTCCAGGCACTGATTACAGGCGTCGTCCGCCTTCCTCGGATGGTCCAGCGCCAGCCAGCTCTCGCCCATGCCGGCAAACAGATGCTGGGAATAGCGCCACTTGCACCAGTCGCTGGTCGAGGGCTTTTGCACGAGCCCGTGGACCTGCTCGAAGAGTTCCCGAGCGAGGCCATGCTCCCGCTTGACGAGCCACACGTCGCCCAGGTTGAGCTCGCAATTGGCGATGGTCTCGGGATCGCCGCGCGCCTGGGACGGGCCTACGCCCCTCTGGTTGAACTCGGTAGCCCGCTCCAGATCGCCGCACTCGGCGAAGACCCAACCGAGACAGTTGAGAAAGCGGTTGCGAAAGATCTTGTCTCCGAGCTTCTCGGCAAGCTCCAGCCCGTCGGTGAACGTCGTGAACGCCTGATCATAGTGACCTCTGCCGACAAGGGGCAGCCCGAGATAGAACAGGCCAGCCAGAAGCGCGAAAGAACGGTTGTGACTGCGGGCGAACTCGACTCCCTTCTTGGCCTTTGTCGTGGCCGGATCATAGTCGCCTCGCCAGTTGTCGATCAGCCCGAGTGCCCCGGACGACAGGGATTCATAGAAGGCGTGGCCTTTGGCGCGGCTCAGCGCATGGGCCTGTTCCTGAATGCTCCGTGCTTCTGCAAGATGCCCGGTAACCGCACGGACCTGCCCGGTCGTAAACTGGGCCGCTGCGATCGTTTCTGTGGAACCTGCCGCGCGGCCGACCTCGATCGCCCGGCCGCATTCGTCGAGGCAACGGTCAAACTCGTGCGCGCGTAGGGACGCGAGCGCCATTGCGGCGACCGCGGTGCCCTGGCGCTGCTGGTTGCCCAGCCTCCGGGCGATCGATGCCGCCTTGCGATGCTCGGCATGGGCGCGCTCGAAATCGCTCAGCAGCATCAGCAGGGCACCCTTCCTGGCGTGGAGGTCCCCCTTTCTGCCGGCGCTCCCAGCGCCCTCACCGCCGCGGTCCAAAGCCTCGATCGCCTGATCGCAAAGGGCGAGCGCTTCGTGGATGGCAAAGGTCGCCGCGGCCTGGCCGGCGGCCCGCTCGAAGTAGTCCGCGGCCCGGGGCCAGTCCTCGGCTCGCTCGAAGTGATGGCCGAGCACCGCATAGTGCTCGGCCAGCCGACCCGCATACAGCGCCTCGATCGCCTCACCGATTCTTCGGTGCAACTCGCGGCGGCGCTGCGTCAGGAGCGAGCCGTAAGCCACGTCCTGCGTAAGCGCGTGCTTGAACACGAAGGCGTGCTCAGGGAAGAACGCCTTTTCATAGATCAGCTCGAGCGCCTGCAGCTCGCGCAGGACGGCGGTCGTGCCGGTGCGAATCTCGGCGATCCGATCTAAGAGCCGCTGGGTGAACTCCCGCCCGATCACCGATGCGAGCTGCAGCGCCTGGCGCGGATCGTCCTCCAGGCGGTCGATGCGCGACATCACCACGTCCTGAATGGTATCCGGCACCTGGATCTGGTCGAGCGGCCTGCCCAGCACCCAGCGCGCGCCCTCGTGGCGGATCGCGCCGGTCTCGCTGAGCGCCTTGATCACCTCCTCGACGAAGAACGGATTGCCCTCGGCCTTACGTCGGATCAGCGCCCGCAGGTCCTCGGGCAGATCGGCGGACGCCAGCGCCGCCTCGGCCATCTTGCCCGCTTCTTTGGCCGAAAGATTGCGCACGACCAGGCGCGTCGCGTAGGTGCGCTCGCCGACGGCAACATCGTGGCCGGGACGGATCGTCAGGATCGTCAGGACGCGCGAGCGTGGCATGCTGTCGAGGAGGTAGCTCACCAACTCCCTGGTCGCGTAGTCGGACCAGTGGAGATCCTCGAACACCAGCACCTGCGGCTTGCGCTCGGCGGCGCGCAGCAGGATCTGACGGAGCGCCTCGAAGGTCTCCGCCCGACGGATCTGCGGGTCCAGGCGGAGGACAGGATCGTCGGCATCGGCGGCCCCGAGCAGGTGAAACAGATAGGGTAGCGCGTGTTCGAGCCCGGCGCCGATGCGCGTGATCCTCTCCGTCACCTTATCTCGGATGACGGCGGCGTCATCCTGGTCCTCGAGCCCGAAATTCCTCCGGAGGAGGTCGATCAGGGGATGGAATGCCATCGTCCGGCCGAACGACACGGAGCGTCCTTCGGACCACGCCGCGCGTTCGCCAAGCCGCGCCCGAAACTCGAGCAGGAGCCGCGACTTGCCGATCCCGGGATCGCCCAGGATGGTCACGACCTGGCCACGCCCGGCCGCGGCCTCGGCGAACCGCTCCTCCAGCTGGCGCAATTCCTGTGCGCGGCCGACGAAGGGTGTGAGGCCTGCCAAGCTCGCCGCCTCGAGGCGCGTGCGGGCTTTGCCCAGCCCGCGCAGCTCGTAGATCGGCACAGGATCGGCGACACCCTTCATCTCGACTGCACCACCCGCCTGCGCGTCGACCAGACCGCTCACCAGCCGGAGCGTGTCGCCCGAGATCCGGATGGTGCCGGGCTCGGCAGTCTGCTCCATGCGCGCGGCGAGATGCGTGGTCATGCCCATCGCCGAGTAGCTGATGGTCAGGTCGTTGTTGATCGCCCGGACCACCACCTCGCCCGAGTTCAGCCCGACCCTCAGCCTGATCGCATGGGCCGCCGATTGCGGAGCGCTTTGCTCGGCCATCCGGCGGACAGCCGTCTGCATGTCCAGGGCAGCCCGGCAGGCCCGAAGGGCATGATCCTCGTGCGCGATCGGCGCCCCGAAAATGGCCATAATGCCGTCGCCCAGCACCTCGTTCACGGTGCCCTCGTACGCATGGACGGCATCGATCATGATCTTCTGGAGCGGATCGAACAGGCCGCTGACCTCCTCGGCATCGAGGCGTTGCACGAGATCGGTGGAGCCCTCGACGTCGCCGAACAGGATGGTGACCTGCTTGCGCTCGCCCTCGATCTGGGTGCGCGATTTCAGGATCTTTGCCGCAAGCCGGGCCGGGGCGAACTTTGCCCTCGGCAGTTCGTCGTCCGGCGCGTCCTCCTGCGCGGCGATCGCGCGGAGCAGACGCTTGCGAGGCCCCATCGGCAGGCCAAGCTTTTCCAGATCGACCTCGACAAGGTCACGCAGGTCGTCGAGCTCGATCTGCTCGGCTTCGAATGCCTCGGCGTATTGGCCGAGTTCGAGCTCCTCGAGCCAGGCGCGGACCGTGGGCATGGCATGCCTCCGACCTGGCATTTCGTGTCGGCGCCTCACTGGCGAAGCGCCATCAGGGCTGCTTGCAGCGACATGAGATCCATCGCTCGAGCAGCCAGGTTCCCGTTCGCTCGTCGCAGATGACTTTAGCCCTGATGGCGCATCCGGCAAGCATCAGCTGACCGGAGTACCGCCACCGGCACGATCCAGTGCCAGCCGGATCTTCCGCCGTTACGGTGATCCGGGTGCGAACGGACTGAGCGCTCGAACAGCTCGCTCGACCTGGACGCCCCTGGTAGATGTTGCCACCCTAGGGGCCGCTCCTGAAGCGCCCCCGAATCACAACGAACCTCGGTCGGAGCAGCCATGAAGGCGATCCGCGTGCCGCATCCGGGCGACAGCTCGGTGCTCGAGCTGGTAGACCTGCCTACACCCGATCCCGGCGACGGCGAGGTGCTGATCGCGGTGGAGGCCGCTGGCGTCAACTTCCTCGACATCCAGCAGCGGCTGCAGCGCTATCCGGGCGGCATTACTTTTCCGTATATCGCGGGGCTGGAGGCAGCCGGGCGGGTGGTCGCGCTGGGCCCGGCCGTGCGCGACGTGGCGGTCGGCGACCGGGTCGCGCTGCATGGCGTGCTCGGCTGCTACGCCGAGATGATGACCGCGCCAGCCGATCGCGTGGTCAGGCTGCCGGATGCCATCGACACCAGGACCGCGGCCGCCGTCATGGTGCAGGGCCTGACCGGCCATGTGTTCACCACCGAGACCTACGCCGTGCGGCCGGGCGACTGGGTGCTGGTGCATGCCGGTGCCGGCGGCACGGGGCGGATGCTGGTCCAGGCCGCCAAGATGCACGGCGCCACCGTGGTCACCACGGTCTCGAGCGCCGACAAGATGCGTGTCTCGGCCGAGGCCGGCGCCGATCACGTGATCCGCTATGACCAGCGGGATTTTGCCGACGCCTGCCGCGCGCTCGAAGGTTTTTCGGGCTTCGCGGTGATCTACGATTCGGTCGGTGGCGAGGCGCTGTTGCGCAACCTGCCGCTGCTGCGCATGCGCGGCATGCTGGTGAGCATGGGCAAGTCCGGGGGGCCGCTGCCGCCGCTCGACCTGGATGAGCTCAACCGCCTGGGCTCGCTGTTCGTCACGCGGCCCAACATGGGCCACTACATCATCGAGCGCGCCGCCCTCGAGCGCCACGCAGCGGCGGTGTTCCAGGCGATCGAGCAAGGTCGCATGAAAGTATTGATCGGAAAGACCTTCCCGCTCGCGCAGGCGGCCGAGGCGCAGGACCTGCTGGCCAGCCGCGCGACCGTCGGCAAGCTCCTGCTGTTGCCCTAGGCCCGATGCTGCGCGTCGCGAGGGTGGGTCCCGTGACGCCGCCGGTCGGGGCACCTTTTCCCAACCAGTCCACCGACGGGCCCCAACCCCTTTCGGGCGGCTTCACCCCCCCAGCCTGCCCCGAGGACCCATCCCTCGGCCCATCCCTCACTGGGGTTCGGGCGAAGCATCCCACAACTTCTCGATCGGGACGCTAGAGGTCACTCGGACTTCAGAAAGCTCTCGGTCACGCCGCCGCGAAGGGTCGCGCCGCCATCGCCCGCTTTGCCCGTCCAGGTCACGTGGCGGCCGTCGATCTCGACCCGGTAGCAGCGTGTCCGACCGTCGTCGGCGTGCTCGAAGCTCACGCAGACGTCGTCGTCGGGATCCATCGACCATCGGCCGCGGTCGCGCTCGCCGGAGGAATCATCGTAGGTGAGCTCGCCGCCGGGCAGGAAATAGAGATTGTACGAGGCACCGCCCGCGGTGGTGCCGGACAGGGTGTTGTTCTGCATCACATCGATGAAACGCGTGCCCTTCAGCTGCTCCGCCTCGGCATGCGCCGGCGCTGGCGCCGACGCGACCACCAGCGCCCATAGCGCCAACACCGTCTTGCGATCCATCGCCTGGCTCCCATGCGCGAAGGTGCACGCTCTCGCGCGCCACGATAGGCGAAGTCACCCGCCTTGTCGCGCGCTCGGTGCGGCAACCCGCCGTCGGCGCGGAAGGTTCTAATCAGCAGATCGCCATACAGGTCGATGGCGGCGCATCGGGTTCCAACTGATCGCGGACATACTCGATGGTCGTGCCGTAGCGCTGGAACGCGACCTTGGCGACCCGTCCCTTCGGATCGAACCACAGCTCGCGCTGCTCGTCGCCGGCCATGCGATAGTGCTGCGCCTCGATCTGCCGGCCGGCCAGCGTGATCGGCTCGGTGCCGACATAGCGGAAGGTCGCGTCCAGGGTCTTGTCCTCGATCGCCGAGAAGAACGAGTTGTGGTGCAGCGTGTCCCGGTTCCAGTAGGCCATCACGACCCTGGACTTGTCGAACCGGTCGACCCGGCCGTTGACCGTGCGCACATAGGCCTGGCCGGTATCGCGCACGGAGATGTCCAGCTCTTCGCCATTGTCGTTGGTGACCGCATCGATGCGCACCGCGCGGCCGTTGCGCCACACCGCACGCTCCTCATGCTCGAACGTGTAGAGCGGAATCGTGGCGAAGCTGATCTCGATCTCGGTTGCCTCCTGGATCTCGACCCGATCGCCCTGGCGCTCGAACAGGAAGCGGTGCTGCCCGACGGGATTGCCGTTTTGCAGCACCGTGAAGGTGAACTGGCCGGCCTCGCCGCCCGTGGCGGCAAGGGATGGGGTGCTCAGGAAGATCGCCGCAGCCATCGCAAGGCCATATTTCATGATCATGCTCGCTGTCCTGCGCCGTGACCATGAGGTCCAATGGAGGCGCTTCTGATCGCACGAATGACATGGTCGGCAACCACAATTCGACCTGCTCTCGCCGGCCGCGCCGCCTAAGCTGCCCGATGACTTCAAGCAATGCAAGAGTTGCGGCCGCGCGTTATTGTCGCTGCGCAAGACAAACCGTTGGGTGCTCTAGGCGTCCCGGGGTCCGCGTCGGGATCGGCAGTCCTTGTCTGCTTCCCTCGTCACTTGCATCCGGCCGAACCCAGTCAATTGTCAGGTGCCAACATCGCCATGGCAGCCGAAGCCGCCCGGATGGACGCACACCGGAATGTCCGCTTGCGATACCGTTCGGTCGAACCCCGAGGGTGCGACATTTTATGTCAGGTAGACGCAGGCGGGGCGCCACTCGGGCAGCGGCGTCGCCCTCAAGCCGCGCGATGCAGCGCGCTGCCGATCTCGTCGAGCATCGCGACCACGGCCGGGTCCTGCTCGCCCTTTGCCAGCAGCTGCCTTCTGGCTCTGATCAGGCTGTGGTTGGCGCAGTCCAGCCGCGCCGACTGCACGCCCGCAATGTAGAGCGCGATCAAAGGCTCGGTGCGAAGGAAGGCCGCGGCATCGTCGACCACGAAGAAGCTCGACCGCTGGATCACCACGACGTCGGCCGAGTGCGGCTTGTTGCGCAGGACCGCCATGTCGCCGAACACCGCGCCGGGCTTGTCGACCCGAGCGATGTGCCAGCCGTCCTTGACGACGTCGACCACGCCTTGCAGCAGAAACAGCAGGCGACCCGTCCGGCTGCCTTCGGCCAGCACGAACGTGCCTTCCTGGAAGGCTTGGATAGGATAGCCGGACAGTCGATCAAAGACCGACTCCAAGTCCACCATCGGCATCGAGGCGCCTCTTGTTGCTTTCACAAACACATGATGATACCGCAACACAGCGGATCGAGAACCATGTCACGACCCGTGCGCATCGGCCAAAAGCAATCCAAATCTCGTACCACAAACCCAACCAGGGCGGAGATATTCCTTAGCGTCGCGTCCTATGACATCAGAGGTATCCGCATTCGGCAGGTGGGCTGGTCCAGATGAGCCGAGCGGTCGGTGCCGTCGAATTGGCGGATTCGCAACGGTGCAATCGTCTCGGGAGCGCACGGACGGCAGTTGACCGCCATGCCGGTCGAAGGTTCACCATGCGGCTATCCGCGCAAGGCTGCCAGTGCGTCCTGCAGCCGCAGGTCCTGCAGCGGTGAAACCTCAGCATTCGATCGCCCCAGACATCACCGAAGCTCGCATCGGGTGCGCGCATCAGCCGGACCTCGGACGTCTCGGTATGTGCCAGAGGGCGCCGAGCCGCCGGCAGATCGAGCCGTTGCGGCGGGTCAGCCACGCAGGCGTCTTCACGAGCTCGAACCGGACCGCGCCGCAACGGCAAAATCCCTCGATCATCGGACATCGCTCTGTTCATCGAGAACACATCGCCTGCATCGCCAACATGCTATGGCTGGTTGCCTGAGGCGACAGCTTCCCACGAGCTGCACGATGCGGATCGCGATCCTCGGCAACAGTGGCGGCGGCAAGTCGACCCTCGCGCGACGCCTCGCGCGCACGCACGAGTTGCCGCTCTATGAGGTCGACAAGCTGCTCTGGCGGTCCGGCTGGGTGACGGCGAGCGAGCAAGCCTATGGATCGGAGCACGCCGCGATCCTCGTGCAGCGAGGCAATCCCAAGAGTCCTCTGATTGCCGTCTTGCGCTGCACGATCTCCTTGGAATCTAGTGCCCTCTGCGAGCAGACGGATGAATCATTCGTCTGCTCCAGAGCACTAGCCAGGCCCGCCTGGCGGATCGACGGTGTCGGCCGCCCGGATTCGATCCCGGCGCGGATCGCGCGCGCGACCATGGTGATCCTGATCGACCTGCCGCTTTGGCAGCATTTCTGGCTCGCTGCGGAGCGCCAGATTGCCTGGGCCGAAGGGGAGCTCGAGCATCCGGCGGGCCTTCCGGAGATGCCGCCGACCCGAGCCCTGTTCGAGACCATCTGGATGCTGGATCGCGACTGGCTGCCGCAGATTCGCAGATGGGTGGCCGAGGCCGAGGCTTCGGGCACGGAGGTGCGCCGGATCACCGACGTCGAAGGCCTCTGCGCTGCCACCTTCGACGAGCCGGCGCGATCTCGGGCGTGATCTCGTCTCGCTGCGCTCGGTGCTTCTCGGCGGCCGTCGGCCTTGATATCCTGCCCCGAGGGGTTGGATCGACCGTCCGAAATGGTTGGGGTGCGAGCTGTTCACAACCAGGACCGACGCATAGGACAAGGGGAAGGCCATGGCGGCTCCAAAGGCGACTGGTGAGGCGACGGCGATCTCCAGGCGTGGCAGACGAAAGGTCGCCGAGGGCTCGCCCTTGCTTGTCAGAAGCACTCGGCTCTGGAGCGATCCGTTCCAGGTGTTTCCTTGGGTTACGGAAGGGGGGATCTACGGCAACGGTCAGCCACAGCGCGACGGTTGTTTTTTGCCAGCCGAGCAATGGCGCCCAAAGCTGTAGCCAGCAACTGACGGAAACGCGACCGCGCGAAACTGGCGATGCCCCGAGCTGGTGGTGTTTGCAGCTAGGATCGATGGCGCCCAACGGACGCGAGTTGCGCGAACTGCTTTCACCATATCGGGTGGAGGAGTGCAATTCAATTTGACTGCTCTGGAGAAGGCGGTTCGCACCGGCCAAACGACCGGGCACTTAGGGGTGCGTTTCGTCGGTGGCGATGACGAGCTGAAACCAAGTCCGCTCGGCCTCGAGACCTATTCGATTCGCGACGGGGACCTGACGGTTTGTGTTGACTGGATCAATGACGGCTTTGAGCCCCTGGCGTCCTATTGTGCCGGCATCAAGACCGCCCTCAGTCTGCCCGGAAGCGTCTTCATGAGCTGCTACGCTTCTCCCGACGGACATGGATTCGGCACGCATTTCGACCCGCATCCGAGCTTTGTGCTGCAGATCGAGGGGTCGAAACGGTGGCGTTTCTCGGCGAAGCCGGCGCTCCGCTGGCCACCGGCGATCCTGCTCAACGCCAGGGTCGTCCCGGAGATGGTGCGCCGGTATACGTGGGCGCAGGTGCGGTTTCCCGACGAAGAGGACGAGAAGACGTTTGTCGAGCAGGTCCTGACACCTGGCGATGTGTTGTTCCTGCCTGCGGGGACATGGCACAACGCCCGGGCGGTCGACTATTCGCTCGCCTTGACGATGGCCTGCTCACCCATGACCGCGGCTGACTTCGTGAATGACCTGGTTCGCAGTCGTCTGTCAGGCTCGGTGCAATGGCGCCGCGACGTGCCGCCTGTACCCATGGAAGCGACTCGGCCCGGGCGGTTGCCGCCGGTCGTCAAACGCTTTTTCGAGGCTCGGTTGTCGGAGCTGCGCGAAGACGTGCAATCGCTTCGCGTCGAGGACCTGTATCAGATTTGGGTCAACCATGTCGCCTCGTTCGACAGCTACTTCGCCGCCCGAGACCGATCCGGCCCCCAGGATGTGCAGGTCACCGACACATTGGTATTGGCAGAGGACTTTCCTGTGCATTACGTCGTGCGGCAAGATGAGAACTCAGTATCGCTCTATTACCTGAATCACTGCATCGACCTGAAATACGACGCACTGCCGCTGGTCAAGAAGATGCTCAGACACTCAACGTTCCCGGCCCGCCTAGCGGTGCGGTGGCTCGGAGCCGGGTCCGAATGGGGGGATGTCCAACCGGTACTCCAGGAGCTCGTGCGGGCAGGCTTCCTGCGCGTTGATCCCAGTTGACCGCGCGGTCCATCGTTTCTGACCACGCCTGGAAATCGATCCCTCCGTGCGCGAAGATATCAGTCGAGAGCCGAGCGATGATCTTTTTCGCCGCCCTCGTGAGTTCGGGGCTTTGCCGACATCTCGGGTCTACAGGCTCCCGACACCTCCGCCGTCGACCAGCAGCGTCGCGCCGTTGATGTAGCCCGCGCGGGGGCTCGCCAGGAACGCCACGGCGCTGGCGACATCGTCGAGGGTCGCGATCCGGCCTGCAGGATTGGGCCAGTGCTCGGCGACGATACGTCGCTCGAGGTCCGGCCACTGGCCGACGCAATGGACCAGGAGCTCGACGGCGCCGACCGCGCGCGCAGCCTGCGCGAACACGGCAGCGGCGCCCGCCTCGTCGCCGAGGTCGCCCGCGACCACGTGGGCTCGACCGCCGGCGTGCCGGATCGATGTCGCCACTGCCTCGCTCGCAGCCGAATCCCGGCCATGCACGGCGACGATGCAGCCCTCGCCGGCAAGCACCTCGCAGATGCCGCGCCCGAGCCCGCCGGCGCCGCCGGTCACCAGCGCGCCCTTGCCGGCCAGCTGCAGATCCATCGCGTGCCTCCCGAGCCCGGTCGCCCCCCCCTTTGGCGAACCAGCCCCGTGGTCTAGCAGCGTGCGGACGAACGCGCGATGGCCGCGACACCCCGGCGATTTCTCCTCGCATCGCGACCGTCGTGACTTCTTGCGCGCCCTGCTAAAAGGGATCGAGCGTCGATGCCTCGGCTGCGTCAGCCCGAAGGGCAGAGGGGGAGGGACTGCATGGGTTCGGACCAGGACTGGCGTGCCGCCAATCGGGCCAATTGGGACGAGCGCGTCGCGATCCACCTGCGCGCGGAGGCCTACGAGGTCGAATCCCTGCGCGCGGGCCGCGGCCGGCTCAACCCGATCGAGGAGGCGGAGATCGGGCCGCTCGACGGCCTGCGGGTGCTGCATCTGCAATGCCACTTCGGGCGCGACAGCCTGATCCTGGCGAGCCGTTGCGCCGAGGTGGTCGGTCTCGATTTCTCGGCGCCGGCGATCGCGGCCGCGCAAGGCCTGGCGGCCGAGCTCGGCCTCGCCGGGCGCGCACGGTTCGTCGAGGCGGACCTGTACGATGCGCCGGCCGCCATTGCGGAGCCTGGCGCGTTCGACCTGGTGTTCGTCAGCTGGGGCGCGATCTACTGGCTGCCGGACATTCGCCGCTGGGCCGAGATCGTCGCGTATTTCCTGAAGCCCGGCGGCGCGCTCTACATGGTCGAAGGGCACCCCGCGGCCCTGGTGCTCGACGACCAGGCGCGCCGCGACGATGCCATGCCTGGCTGGTTCGTCCCCTACTTCTCGCCCGAGATGCTGGCATTCGACGATCCGCGCGACTATGCCGATCCCGCCGCGCGGCTGACCCATGCGCGCACCTATGCGTGGTTGCATCCGCTCGGTGCCGTGGTCACCGCGCTGCTCGATGCCGGCCTCACACTTCGCTGGCTGCACGAGCACGATGCCGTGCCGTGGCGCATGTTCGAGCTGCTGGTGCAGGACACAGACGGCATGTATCGCTGGCCCGACCGCCCCTGGCTGCCACTCGCCTACTCGCTGCGCGCCGAACGGTGCCCCTGATCGGCGTCCCCCAGTTGCGGCGGGCGTGGGCGACGCCGACACACCCGGCGTGCTCACGGAACACATCCGTTGTGAAGCATGTCACTGACACCAGTCGCCGGGACGCCGATAGCAATTTTGACGAAATCGGTATTGCAGGGGGACCAAGATGTCTCGATCCATCGTTCAAGGCACCGCGTCGCTCGCCATGCTCGCGGTTACCGGCACGGCCGCATGGGCCCAGACACCGTGTGAGATCGACTTCGGGCCGATGGTAGATCTGAGGACGGACGAGAGCTTCGTCCACCAGGAGCCGGTCGGGCCGTCGAGCCATCGCGGGTCGCATGGCCAGCTCGTCTTCGGTGAGGATCAGGTCTACCTCCATCACCTGCCGTTCCTCCTGGACGGTGTTGTGCACCCGCACAACTTTCAGGTGTTGATGCGGGTCTCGTTCGTCGATGAGGCGGACAGGCAGGCCTACCTCGAGCAGCGGAAGGCGCGACCGGACGGGCTGTTCACGGCCGTACCGCCTACCTACAACCAGGACCGGTTCGAGGTTGCTTTCGACAACCACGTCTCGGGTGAGGAGCTGGGCCAGGTCCTGCTGTTCGATGAGCACTTCGAGAATGATCCATCGCCGGCGCCCTTCCTCGCGGCCGCGATGATCGTCGACGAGGTGGTTCAGTTCGCCGAGCTTGCGCCGGGCGGGCCGACCGCGGGCGAGCTCCGCTACATGATCGTCGACAACGGGCAAGAAGCGTTTCTCGTGCATCTGTTGTCGTCGCCGCCGGACTTCGATCAGGTCGTGAAGGTCACGCTCGCGCACGAGGACAGCGGAACCCCCGAAGGTTCACTCGATCGAGGCGTCCTTCGGATCGTTGGCGGCAGCAACGCCGAGGACGGCCGGCTCACCGCGGGTGGCACGCTCACCTGCAGCGCCCATGATGGCACGCGGCGATTGCCCTTCGACGTCGCGGTCACGGTCGAGCGAGAGATCTATTGCGAGGCCGGCGAGCTGAGCGACGTGGCCGGCGGCCCGGCCTTCGAGGGTAAGCGCGCCTGCGTGAGCGGATGACCTTGGCTTCAGCCGCCGCCTGCGCGCCCACACCGGGACGTGACAGACGGCCTGACCGTTCCTCCGCAAGAAAATCCACCGTTCCGAGCAAGGGATTGAACATGCTCTGCCGCTCATCGATTCGGGCCGCGCTGCTGTGCGCGGCCGTCCTCCTGCCGGTTTGCGCCCAGGCGCAAAGGGTCCACGAACCGGCCTTCCAGGTTGCGATCGACCGCTGGATCGACGGCCGCGTGAAAGGCTATGCGTTCGTCATCGCCAACCGCGACGGCATCGTCGCCGAGGCTGCGGGCGGCTGGGCGCAGGCCCCGGGCGATGGCAATCTGCGGATGTCGACGACCATTCCTGCCGGCTTTGGCTCGAACCAGAAGGTCCTGAGTGGCAATGCCCTGCTCGACCTGCTGGAAGAGCGCAGCGCTCCGGTCGCCCAGGAGCTCAACACGCCGATCCGTTTCTTTGTCCCCGATCGTTGGATCGAGGCGTATTTCAACGCGCCCTTCCACGAGACGCTGAAGCTGATCACGCTGCGCGATCTGCTGGATCACACCTCGGCGCTGCCGCAAGAGCGCGACGGTGGCTCGCATGGAACCCGCATCGCCCGCGCCCTGGCCGAGGGCGCCAGCGCCATCGACTTCGCCAACAACAAGCGCGAGTACAACAATCACAACTACACGCTGCTGCTCTACATCATCCCCAACCTCGCCTATCCCGAAGAGGTCAGCGCGATCGAGCGCAACGCTGCGGGCCTGTCCTTACGCGACTACAACGTTCGCGTCGCCAACGAATACGGCAAGCTCTACACGCGCTACATGAACGAGAAGTTCCTGCCACGAACCCTCTCGCCGGTGCGCGGCACCTGCCGGCCCGGCGATCTGGCCGGCAACCGCTATGCCAAGGAATACGCCACGCGCAGCAGCAACGACGGCCGGACCGACAATGCCGCAGGCTTCTGCCGGTCGCAGGGCAGCTGGTTCTACAGCGCCCGCGACATGGCGCATATCTGGCGGACCATCGAGTTCTCCAACCGCATCGTGAAACCGAGCACGCGCAAGCTGTACCGCGCCAACGTCGCCGGTCCGCGTCCGATCTACTGGCGAAGCTTCAGCCACGGCTTCCTCGGCGCCGAGTCCAAGGTCGATATCTATCGAGGCCATGGCGGCGTGACCCGGTTCGACTCCAACAGCGTGACGATCCGCCTGCCGTGGGGCTATGTCGGCGTCGGCGTCGTGAACAGCGGCGAGCTCGACCCGACGACGCTCGGGAAGATTCTGCTCAACGCCTTCTACGAGGCCACCCGCGCGACCTTCGAATACGACACCGACCGCCCCGGCAGCGATCTCCGCTCGTTCATCCTGGGCAATCCCGATCCTGCGCTTTGCGCACGCGCCTGTGAGGACAACGACCGTTGCCAGGCGTGGACCTATGTGATGCCGCGCATCCAGCATCCGCTCGGCGCGAAATGCTGGCTGAAGGACGGCACCCCCGCGCCGGTGTCCGCCGCAAAGCGGATTTCGGGCATCAAGGGTGCGCGCTATGGCACGGATCGGCCGGGCAACAACCTCCGCTCGGTGGAGGTGGGCAGGGACGACCCGGCGCTTTGTCGATTCCTGTGCGCCGCCGACGCGAACTGCAAGGCCTGGACCCATGTGCATGCAGGGCTGCAGGCGGACCGGGCAGTCTGCTGGCTGAAGCGCAGCGCGCCGCAACCACGCGATGCCGCGTGCTGCGTCAGCGGTCTGAGCCCCTCCTGAGGCGGTGCCGTCGACCGACAGGAACGCGCCGGCGCAAGGCGAGAGCTTTCCGCCGGTGCGCCTACGACTTGAGCGCGCCTTCCATCAGCCCCTTGAAGAACAGTTTTTGGGCGAACGCGAAGGCGATGATGCCGGGCGTCACCACGATCACGTAGACCGCCGCGATGCGCGGCCAGGCCCACTGGCCCATGCCGCCCTGGGCCGCGGCGAGGACCACCGGCATGGTGCGCACCACCTGGTCGTTGGTCAGCGTCGTGCAGAGCAGGTACTCGCCCCAGGCGGTCACGAAGTTGACGATGATCACCACCACCAGGCCGTTCTTGGCGAGCGGCAGGCCGACCATCCAGAGCGTGCGCCAGGGCCCGGCGCCGTCGATCTTGGCGGCCTCCATCAGCTCGTGCGGGATCAGCTGAAAAATGCTGCGCATGATCAGCACGCTGATCGCCAGATTGAGCGTGATGTAGGGCAGGATCAGCCCGCTGGTGGTGTTGATCAGCCCCAAATAGTCCTGGATCTGGTAGACGCTGATGATCGAGACCACGCGGGTCGGGAAATACAGCGAGGCGAGCAGCATGCCGACGATGAAGGCAGCACCCCACGGTTTCAGGTGGACCAGGGCATAGCCCGCCAGTACCGCGCAGACCGTGGTGATCAGCACCGTCGCGCTGGTCACGTAGATGCTGTTGAACAGGTTCATCGGCAGCGTGTCGATCTTCTCGAGCACATAGCCGTAGTGCGTGAAGTCGAAGGCGCGCGGCCACAGATTGCCGCGCATCGAATCCGGCAGAGATTTGATCGACAGCAGAAAGACCCAGAGCAGCGGCAGCAGGATGATCAGCATGAACAGGTTGATCACCGTGTGGCGAATCACCACCGCCCGGTGCTGCCTCAGCCAGGTCCAGGGGCTCTCGGGAGATCGCATCGCCGATGCCATCGCGCTAGCCCTTGCGCCGGAACAGGTAGAGCAGCCAGGTCACGAACAGCATCATCACGACCGCGCCGATCATGCCGATCGCGGCGGCGAAGCCCTGCCGCCACAGGCCGAGCTTGAACGCCTGGTCGTACATGAACATGGTCCAGGTGTAGGTCGGCGTATCGCGATTGAAGCCGCCGAAGATCAGGTATTCGTCGAGCACCGCCATCGAGGTGCCAAAGCGCAGCACGATCAGGATCAGCATCACCGGCCGCAGGCCTGGCAGGGTGACGTGCCAGAACACCTGCCACTCACTGGCGCCGTCGATGCGTGCCGCCTCGGGCAATTCCTTGGGAATCGCGGCCAGCCCGGCCAGGAAGAAGATGGCGTGATAGCCGAGCCCCCACCAGACCTCCATGATCGCGATCGAGGGCAGGGTCAGCGGCGTGCCGCCGAGCCACTGCGGCGCGTTCTGGAAGGTGAACAGCCCGGTGACCTCGACCAGGAAATGATTGATCGGCCCGGTCTGGTAATTGTACATCCACTTCCACAGCACGAACACCAGCGTGCTCGGAATCACCGCCGGGATCAGCAGCACCAGGCGATAGACGGTCGCCAGACGCTGGTTGCGCACGCGATCCACCAAAATCGCCAGCAGCAGCGGAAAGATGATGGTGCCCGGCAGGAACATCATCGTGAACAGCGCCGCCCGCCAGATGCTGATCCACATCAAGGGATCGCTCAGCGCCTCGACGTAGTTGTCGAAGCCGACCCAGTGGCTCGGCTCGTTGCTCAGGAACTGGAAGTCGGTGAAGCTGATCCAGACCACCCGGATGATCGGGTAGACCTGATACCAGACGAAGAACAGCAGCGCCGGCAGCAGAAACACCCAGGTGTTGAAACGCTGCTCGCGCGCCTGGCGCTCGGCCAGCGAGTAGCCATGGGCACCGCGTCGCGCGGCGATGCTGCTGCTCATCGCGGTCTCATCGCGCGCTCAGGGTCACCTTATCGGCAGCCATGTCGCTCCTGCCGCCGGCCAAGGTGAAAAAAAGGGGCAGGCTCGCCTGCCCCTTCGCTGGTGAGCCTGTGATCAACCACGCTTCACTTCGGCCTGCACCGCATCGACCGTGTTCTGCAGCGCGACCTTGGGATCGGCCTCCTCGCCCTTGAGGTAGGTCTCCCAGACCGGCTGGCCGATCACGAACTGCTGCAGGCCGAACAGATGGTTGTGGATCGCCCGCGCCTGGTCGAGCTGGGAGCGCACCAGGCCGACGAACGGCGGCATCCAGTCGGGCGGCGCCGCTTCCCACCCGGCGTAGACCGACTTGTAGGGCGGCAGCTGGCCGGGATGCGCGGTCGGCGTGCCGGCGATCGAGTCCTGCCAGATCTGCGGGTCGTAGGTCAGCGCCTGGATGTACTCGGCGACCTTCTCCTTGTTCTCGCCGTGCTTGAACAGGGCCGAGCCTGTGGTCCAGAACACCGTCGAGCCCTCGCCATTGGTGAACTTCGGCAGCGGGCCCATGTGGAGCTGGGTGGGATCGTCCCAGTACTGCGCCATGCGCAGCGGCGCGTTGAAGTACTTGGTGTAGTAGCCGACCCGCTGGGCGGCGAAGGCGACCTCGTCGGGCGTACCGTTGACGCCGGCGTCGGTGGCACCTGCCAGCAGGATGTCCGGATGGGACAGCGCCATGATCTCCTTCATCAGCATCAGCGCCTCGACCGCGGCATCGCTGGTGAAGTCGAACAGCCCCTCCTCGGTGTAGACGTCGCTGCTCATGCTGTGGGTCATCGGTGCCAGCGAGCGCCAGCCATGGGCGTCGAAGGTCGCGCCGAACGGCGCGGCACCGGAATCGATCACGGTCTGGGCGCCCTGCAGATATTCGTCCCAGGTCGCCGGCGGCGTATCGGGCAGGCCGGCCGTGGTGGTGAGCCCCGAATGCCAGCCCATGCCGATCACATCCAGCAGGAACGGCCAGCTGTACAGCTTGCCGTCGATCGTGCACTCCTCGCGGATCGAAGGAATGATGTCGTCGATCACGTCCTGCGGGATGTAGTTGTCCCAGGGCTCGATCACGTCGGCCTCGATCATCGCGGTCATCTCGACGAACGGGGTCATGCCGACATAGACGTCCCAGGTGCTCTCGCCGTTCTTGGCCTCGGCGACGAAGCGCTCGATGCCGAAGCCCTCGACCGGCGCGATCTGGTAGTTGATGCCCGGGAACTTGGCGTTGACTTCGGGAATACCGGGATGGAGGTCCTCGATCCACTGGTAGAAGGTCGGCGTCAGGGGCCGCGCCGCGAGCGCGCTGCTCATGCCGAGCCTCGCGGCGACGCCGGCGCCGGCCATGCCGAGGCCGGCCATCAGCGAGCGTGTCAGGAAGTCACGCCGGTCGATCTGGCCGCGCCGCAGCTGCTGGCGCCAGAGCTCGCGGAGCAGGAGCTCCCGTTCTTTGCGTACGATCATGATGCAGCCCTCCCTTGGGCCCAACGCGCTAGGTTTGCGCGCCAGCGTAGGAAGCAAGGATCATGCCGTCAAGGCGAGGGAGCGCGCCTGTGCCGGGCATCAGGCAGCCGCTCGGATCGCCCGGCCAAGAAGCAGCTGTTCGCCGCCAGGGATGGCCCGCTCTCACTGCATGCAACGCTTCCACGGCACCACGGTTGCGCCGGGCTACGCCCTCACCGCGTTGCTGACGGCGAATTGCTCCATGACCGGACAGCGGCGGTTCGCTTTGCCACGGCCGAGCGATCTGGTCGGTTTGCTTGCCTCGCGCCGGCTCGGGGGCAGCGTGCAGGAAAAGCTGGGCGATGGAGGGTACGATGAGCGCGCATGGCCTTCGGATCACAGGGATCGCCTGCGCCATGGTGGTGCTCGGGCTGATCGTGGTCGCACCCGCGGCCCGGGCGCAGACCGGCGCGCCGCCCACCGATCCGACCCAGGGCATGAGCGAGGAGGAGATGTGCCTGCGCATCGAGCTGCTCAAGCGCAGCATGGGTTTCGGCGGCATCTTCGGGCCGGCCCTGCAGGACTGGCTGAACGCGCCCTCGGCACCCTCCACCGAGTTCCTCGACTTGTCCGCGCCGGACGACTGCGCGCATTACAACGAGTACGCCGCGCGCCAGGCCTGCGGCGTCGGCGACCTGTGGGGCGCGGATCGGATCGAGGAGGGCCGTGCAAGCCAGGAAGAGCGCGACTGGTACGACCGCTAAAGCGGTCCCACTGTCCCCCCGATGTCGGTCTGCGCAAGGAAAGCCGCGCCAGCTCCGGCAGGGGATGGCGCCCGCAACTCACTTGTGCTCGAAGCGGTCGATGCCGTCCCAAGGCGGCGTGTCGCCGGCGCGTAGCGCGGCGACCCTTCGGCAATAGTGTGCGGCCAGGCCGTCGTCCGGCCAGCGCGCGGCGATCGCCTCGAACCGCTCGAGCGCCTGGTCGAGCTCGTCGGCCTCGAACGTTGCCTGCGCTTCTGCCCACAACGCGCAGCGCTCGCCGAGCGCGTCTGCGTCCGCGTCATCGGCCGCACCGAGCAGCTCGTACAAGCGTACCGGATGGCTGGTGCCGACCGGCTGAGCGCTGGCGACGAACCGGAAGAGGAAGCCCTCGCCGGCCTGCGCACGGGTCGTCTCGCTGACCAGCACGGCCGTGCCGTAGTGCTTGTTCAGCGGCTCGATCCGGGCCGCCAGGTTCACCGCGGCACCGAGTGCTGTGTACTGCATCCGCCCCTCGCTGCCGAGATTGCCGACCACCACCTCGCCCGTGTGCAGGCCGAACCGCGTGGCGAGCGGCAGCCGGCCCTCGGCCGTCACGGTCGCGTTCAGTCGCTCGCCCGCCGCCCGGCAGGCGAGCACCGCGCGACAGGCGTGCTGCGCGTGCAGGGGATCGGCGCCGGGCGCGTTCCACAGCGCCATGATCGCGTCGCCGATGAACTTGTCGATCACGCCGTGGTGCGCCTCCAGCGCCTCGGTCATGACCTGGAAGTAGGTGGAGATGTGCTGCATCACCCGCTCGGGCGGTGCGTGCTCGCTGCGACTGGTGTAGCCAACGATGTCGCTGAACAGGATGGTCAGCTCGCGCCGCTCGCCGCCCAGCGTCGGCGCGATGCCGGCCTCGAGCAGACGGCGCACCAGCGCGATCGGCACGTAGCGGCCGAAGCTGCGGATGCCGATACGCATGCCCTCCATCGCGCGGGCGAGCGTCGAGACCTCGGCGATCCAGCTCGACGCGCCGACCGGACGATCGAGCTCGAACTCGCGGATCCGCGCGGCGCTGGTGGCCAGCTGGCGCAGCGGTCGCGTGATATGGCTCGAGAGCAGGACCGCGCCGAGCAGGCCGACCGCCATCGCGGCCAGCGTGATGACGACGATGTAGGCTTGCGCCTCGCGCATCGGCGCCAGCAGCAGGTCCAGGGGCTCGAAGATCGCCAGCACGATCTCGCCGTCCAGGCCGGGTGCTACCTTCTGCAAGGCGACGCGATAGGTCGCGTCCTGCCAGTCGGCATCCAGCAGCAGGCGGTCGGGCACGGCGAGCGCCTCGATCGCCGGGCGATGGTCGGCATAGACCGCCGTGGCGACCTCGGTGAGGTCGGGCTCGCGCAGGGCGCCTGCGCTCGCCAGCACCAGCCCGCCCGGCCCGATCAGCACCGCATCGTTGCGGTCCTGCTCGGTCAGCTTGGCCAGGGCACGCGACAGATCCTCGAGCAAAAAATCCACGGTGAACACGCCCTGCGGCCGGCCGGCGACATCGGTGTGGCGCAAGGCGAGGGTGATGCCGGGCCGGCCCTCGGCGAACAGGTACGGATCGCTCACCGTCACGCCCTCGGTGCCGAGCGCGTTCTTGAACCAGGCCTGGTCGATCACCGAATAGGGGGGCTTGGGCGGCAGGCCGGAGGGCCGCCAGCTGCCGTCCGGCAGGGCGATGCGCTCGCTCGGCACGCCGCCGTCGACGTCGGCTGCTGCGATGTTGACCAGGATCGCACCGTCCGCCTGCCTGGTCGCGCCGACGAACCTGTCGTGCGCCAGATCGCCGTGGCTGATCCAGGCGAGCTGCGGCTCCTGGCGCAGGCGCTCGGCGAGGTCGCGGCCCAGCCGGTCGGGCTGCTCGATCGGCAAAAGGCCCGCCTGAGCGCGGGCGCGCTGCTCCTCGAGCACACCGGTGGCGTTCTCGAACAACGTCTCGATCTGCAGCGCCGCGCCGCCGGCCACGGTGTCGAACTGACGGATCAGCAGCTGCTCGACCATCTTGCCGAGATAGTGCTGCAGCAGCACGCCGGTCACCGCCATAGTCGCCACGATCAGGCAGGCCGTGGCGGTCAGGAGCGTCGGTCGGAGGCGGAGCTGCATGCGTCTCTCGTCCAGCGACACCCGTGCCGGTCGCCAGGGCCGCAGGCCTGCGTTACCGATCCGAGGACCTTCGTCTAGCTCAAATTCGCTTCGGTGGGAAACGCGTGGCAGTTTCGATGCCGATGCTCAACCCAGGCGCTTGTCTTTTCGGTCGGACCGGCCCAGGCTCGGCCTTCAACAACCGGCATGCGCGGATCGCAGCCAGAGCCGGAAATTTGAGCTGATGCATCACCCTGAACACAGGCCTCCGCCCAGGGGAGGGACGGTATGGCGCTAGAATTCCTC
This sequence comes from uncultured Alphaproteobacteria bacterium, assembly GCA_963731495.1. Lineage (GTDB taxonomy): Bacteria > Pseudomonadota > Alphaproteobacteria > Geminicoccales > Geminicoccaceae > DASUGG01. The sequence continues at coordinate 94,043 of CAVSVZ010000021.1, read as the reverse complement.
GCTGCGGCCCTCGCCGGGCCGATTATCAAGCACATTGCGAAGCTCGCCTTTGGGGAGGGGCTCCGCAGCGAGATCACGGGAGCCTCGTTCGACTGGTTTGCGGGCAAGATCAGCAAGTACGAGGCGGGCAAGGCCGAGCTTTCGGTCAGGGCGATCGCGGAGCAGACGGTCCAGGAGCTTCGCCCGTTCTTTCAGCGTTCGAGGCTCACCGCCGAGCAACAGAAAAGTGTGGCCGATGCGCTCGGGCGCACACTCGACGAGGTCGATGTCGCTGAGATCGTGATCGACGAGCGGTTCCAGGCCCGCCCAGTCTTCACGAAGCTGGTAAAGAGTTCGGCCTGCAGCGGAGGGCGAGCTCGACCCGGAGCCCTACGGACTCCACCGGCAGGCGCTGTCGGGTATTGGCGCAGCGTTATGTCGGGTCGGCAGCAAGCTACCGAGTTTCCAGGAGCACGCGGTCAAAGCCACCCTCGACTCCCTGGACCAGCTCGCCGGGCAGATCGGTAAGGTTCTCGCGGGAATTGGGCAGACTAGAGAGGGTGTTCAGAGGATCGAGCAGCACCTTGCCGATGAGGCGCGCGAGAAAACCCGGATACCGATGCAAACGAGCGCTTCTATCGCGAGGCGCTGCGTAACGATGTCGCCAAGATACGGCTGTTCGGGCTCGACCTTGAGGAGGGTGTGCCCGACGAGTTGCCGCTCGAGATCGCTTACATCCCACTCCAGCTCACGCTGGGTGAGGTCGGGTCGGGACGGAACAGCCCCCTGTCGCTCGAATACGCCGAGGTACTCGACCTCCTGCCCTTCGTCGGCAATCGGTTGCTGATCGAGGGCCTGGGCGGAAGCGGCAAGACCACGCTTCTGCAATGGACAGCCCTTCGGGCGCTCGACATCCAGGCCGGTGAGGCAGAGCCTGCCGACCGCGCGGCGACCTGGGAGAAGTTCCTTGTCTGGAAGCAAGGCCTTCCCGAAGACGAACGCAGGAAATTCGGCTTCGAACTGTTAAGTGATGTCTCATCCAGCAAGCAGGATATCGTTGGCGGGCTTAGCGGCTTATTTCGCCGTGTCCTTGAGTTGGGTGCCCTTGAGTTCGATCAAGACCGGTTTAGGGTCTCGCTGGTGCGCGCGAACCCCCTTCCTCGTACGCCTGCGCGACTTCAGCGACGGGCAGCTACCCAAACCCGAGGCGCTGCCTGCATTGATCGCCGCACAGGCGCCGGGCACGGCCGAGGCCTGGGTGTGGAGCACGCTCAAGGAGCATAGGGCGCTTATTCTTCTGGACGGAATCGACGAGGTGCCGGGTGAGAGCCGGGAGTCCCTCGCCAAGAGTATCCGTAATTATCTGACCTTTCTCGAGCAGTACCATATTCAATTGGTCGTAACGAGCCGACCGGCAGCAGTGCGGGATCCGATCTGGCGGGAGCTGCTCGGACCTGTCCGGGCTTCGGTTCGGCAGATGTCTCCCGGTGATGTTGAGCATTTCATCGAGCACTGGCATCGTGCCTTGGCGATCACCGCTCACACGGAGATGGATACCGAGACGGTCGACCGTTTGGTTGGCCAGGTCAGGGACCGACCGGCGCTCACCTCGCTCGCCGAGACGCCGCTGCTGTGCGGAGCGATCTGCTACCTCCATCGGATCCGGCGTGGGGAGATTCAGACCGTGCCGATAAGCTCTATGCCCAGGTCTGCGAACAGCTCATCCACCGGCTGGATGAGCATCGGCTGAAGAAAGAAGGGCTCGATCGCCTGGTGCCGGCGCTCCGCGGCCTCGATGCCGACCAGAAGATCGGCCTGCTCGCGCGCATTGCCGAGTTCATGGTGGGCGAACGGGCAGCGGTCCTGGACCTCCAACGTGCCTGCCGGCAGATCGAGACAGGCCTGCGCGAGATCAACGAGCTCGACGGCCGAGACCCGAAAGAAGTCCTCACGGCGCTCCAGGAGCGCAGTGGCGTGCTGCGTGGATGGAGCCAGGACGAGGTGGAGTTTGCCCACAATGGGCTCCGCTCTTACCTCGCCGCTCGAGCCTTCAAGGATGAGGAGGCGCTGCGACAGCCCATCGACGGCGCACTCGCGACCGCTGATCCGGATCTCCCGGTCCTCGCAGCCGCAATGGGCAGCATCAAATATCGTGAGCGCCTGATCGACCAGCTCCTGAAGGAGGCGAAAGCCAGCGCCGAACACGGGCGTGCATTGCACATCATGGCGCTCCGCTGCGGCGCCACCGGGCAATTGCCCGACCACGTTCGCGAACGCTTGGGGGCTCTCGAAGAGGCGGTTCTGCCCCCGCGCGACCCCGAGGAGGCGGCCCAGCTTGCCGAGCTTGGGCCACGGATCGTGCAGCACCTGGCCTTTGCCGCGGGGCGCGAGCCAACCGTCGACGCGGCTTGCGTGCGGACGCTGCGCCTGATTGGTGGCGCCGACGTGGCATCAGCACTCGATGGCTACCTCGAGCACGAGAACGAGGATGTGCTCGACGAGCTTGCCCAGGCGATCAGCCCGCTGCGTATCCCGAGCGTGCGGACATTCGTCACGAGCCGCGATGCGTTCGACAGGCCTTGGGAGACCTGCAAGCCGCTGCGAAACCTGCGAGAAGGCGATCTCGCATTCCTTGAAGCGCCGGAGACCATTGAAGTCTTGTGCCTGAAGGGAGCCCGACCTGTCGGATGCGGGCGTTCTTCTTCGGTTCGGCACCCTACAGTACCTCGACCTGAGCGGCACGCAGGTGAGCGAGCTCGGCCCGCTCCAGGGCCTGACCGGCCTGCAGTCCCTCGACCTGAGCGACACGCAGGTGAGCGAGCTCGGCCCGCTCCGGCGGCCTGACCGGCCTGCAGTCCCTCTCCCTGAGCAACACGCAGGTGAGCGAGCTCGGCCCGCTCCAGGGCCTGACCGGCCTGCAGTCCCTCTCCCTGAGCAACACGCAGGTGAGCGAGCTCGGCCCGCTCCAGGGCCTGACCGGCCTGCAGTCCCTCTCCCTGATGCAACACGCAGGTGAGCGAGCCTCGGCCCGCTCCAGGGCCTGACCGGCCTGCAGTCCCTCTCCCTGAGCAACACGCAGGTGAGCGAGCTCGGCCCGCTCCAGGGCGCTGACCGGCCTGCAGTCCCTCTACCTGAGCAACACGCAGGTGAGCGAGCTCGGCCCGCTCCAGGGCCTGACCGGCCTGCAGTCCCTCTCCCTGAGCAACACGCAGGTGAGCGAGCTCGGCCCGCTCCAGGGCCTGACCGGCCTGCAGTCCCTCTCCCTGAGCGGCACGCAGGTGAGCGAGCTCAGCCCGCTCCAGGGCCTGACCGGCCTGCAGTCCCTCGACCTGATCAACACGCAGGTGAGCGAGCTCGGCCCGCTCCAGGGCCTCACCGACCTGCAGTCCCTCGACCTGATCAACACGCAGGTTTCCAAGAAAGATCCGGTGCTCCAGAAGCTGAAGACGCACGGCACCAGTCTCAATCTCTAAACTATGGGCTGCCGATTCGGGCGTTCAGTTAGCCCGGACGAGTTGGCCGGGTCAGTCTGTGAATGCGTCCGGCGCTCGAAGTCAGCCTTCGTAGCGGTGGCGGTAGATCACCACCTCTTCGCCGCGCAGCACCATGCGTCGCTCGAGGCGCGCGCCGAGCTTTTCGGCGACCCGGATCGAGGCGGCGTTGTCGGGGTGGATCGCGCTCACCGGATCGGGCCGGCCCAGCACCGTCGCCGCCTGCGCGAGCGCTGTGCGCGCGCCCTCGGTCGCCAGCCCGCGGCCCCAGACGGCCGGATCGAGCGCCCAGCCGACCTCCAGGTCCGGCCAGCCCTCGGGAAAATGCAGGCCGATCCGCCCGACGAATTTTTCCTCATGCTCGACCGCCCACAGGCCGTAGCCGCGCAGCTGCCAATGGCCGATCAGCATCGCCATGTGCCGCCAGGCATCGTCGCGGTCCGTAACCGGGCCGATATAGCGCATGAACCGCGGATCGGCGTACAGGCGGGCGACCGCGTCGAGGTCGGATTCGCGGAACGGCCGCAGCCGCAGGCGCTCGGTACGCAGCGAGCGCGGCATCTCGAGACGCACCGCCGGTTGCCCGTCGTCCAACGATTTGACATAGAACAGCCGCTGATGGCCCTGCGGAAAATCGTCCAGGGCCAGCACCTGCCGATAGCCGCAGTGCTCGTAAAAGCCCGCGGCCTGGAAGGAGAAGGTGTTGAGCCGGGCGTGCCGGCAGCCGCGGCGTCTGCCTTCGACTTCGGCCGCCGCCAGCAGGCGCCGCCCATGCCCGGCGCCGCGATGGCCGGGATCGACCCACAACAGCCGGATCGACAGCCACTGCCAGATGCTGTGGCCGATCAGCCCGCCGACCAGCATGCCGGCCGGGTCGTGCAGCAGGACCGCGAGCGGCGCCGGGCTGTAGGGTCCGGGATCGGGCTCGCTCGCCGCCAGTCCGGCCTTGATTTTCGCGAGGTCGGCATCGCTCACCCGGTCGGTGACCGAGAGCGTCATCCCGTCGAGGCGGACGCCGGCGGCTCGGCCTGCTCGGCCGCCCGGGGCGGCGCCAGGTGCAGCCACGGCAGCCGCTCCTCGACGAACGCCTCGCCGGCGGGCGTCACCGCCTCGGGCCGGTCCAGCGTGGCCACCAGCACATGGGTCTCGCCGGCCCAGCGCTCGCCCTGATAGGTCAAGGACGTCCCGCAGCGGCCACAGAAGGTCCGGGTGACGCCCGGCGACGACGCGAACGTGCTTGGCGTGCCCGCGGTCCAGGCGAAGCGCTCGCTCGGGAAGCCGGCATAGGTGGTCAACGGCGCGCCGGTCGCCCGCCGGCAGCTCTCGCAATGGCAATGCGACACCCACAGCGGCTCGCCTGCAACCCGATAGCGGATCGCACCGCACAGGCACCGTCCGGTCAGCTCGGCCATGTCCGCCTCCCGAAAATGTCCCGAGGGATCGATCGCCGGCTGCCCGTCCCGGCACCGCGCCGCACGTCACCGGCAAGGCTGTTCCCTCAAAAAAATCCCGTCAGAAGCAATAGGCCCGGATGGTATCGAAGGCGACCAGAAAGCCCCACTTGCCCCATAGCATCAGGCCCAGCAAGGCGCCGGCCGCCAGCAGCGCCACGACCGGACCGTGCAGCCGCCAGTTGCCGGTCCGGCGCGCCCGGCCGCCCGCGCCCTCGGGCCCTTGCCGCCCGGGTCCACCTCGCGTCGCATCCTGCGCCACCCCGCCGGTTCGCAAGGCTTGCGCCTCCGCCGTCCGCCGCGTAGATCAGGCGCCTACCATCACGCGCGCGCGGCCCTTTGGCAAGGGCAGGAACCGCCCGTGGGCACCGCGATCAGGAGAGGAGCACCATGCACAAATACATCATCGAGCGCGACATCCCCGAGGTCGGCTCGCTCGAGCGCGAGCAGCTGCGCGAGGCGTCCACCAAGTCGAACGAGGTGCTGGCGCAGCTCGGCCCCGAGATCCAGTGGGTCGAATCCTACGTCGCCGACAACAAGACCTTTTGCGTCTATCTCGCCGCCAGCGAGGACCTGATCAAAAAGCACGCCGAGATCAGCGGCTTCCCGGCGAGCAAGATCACGCTGGTCAAGCGGATGATCGACCCGACCACGGCCGAATAGGCGGGGTTTCGATTCTCCCGCGGCCAGCCCACGCCCCGTCCGGGTGACCCACGGCATATCATTGCATGGGGCGGCCGGGAGGGGGCGTGGGCCGGCTCGGCGTGAGGCGGCAACGCGCCAGCCATGGGCATCATCCCGACCCTGGTGGTGCTGGTGCTGGCAGCAGCGCTCGCCGGCTTCGCCAACTGGCGCGAGCGCCGGCGACACCCGATGGGCGAGCCGCCGCTGATCTCCTACACCGCGATCCAGATGCTGGCGATCGTGATCGCGCTGGTCATGGCGGCGCACCTGGTGAGCCTGCTCACCGGCCACCGGCTGACCAGCCGCTTCCTGCACTGAGGGGAGCTCGCTGAGCGCTCGATCCGGCCCGAACGTCTCCGCCGCCTCGGTGCCGGCGATGCCGCAGGCTTTGGCGTCACCGCGAGGCCGGAGCGCTACGACATCCAGAAATCGATCTGGCCGGCATTCATCAGGTCGGTCAGGGTCATGTCGGTGACGTTGTCGAGCACCGCGATCGAGGTGAACGCGGCGCCGCCCACGGCGCCGTCGGGATCGACCTGGAGCGTGGTGTCGGTGCCGTCGTCGAGCAGCTGGACGAACGCTGCTTTGTCGCCGTCGTCAAAGTTCACCAACATGTCGCCGACCGCGAGGACGTCGTCGGCGCCAAAATCGACGATCTCATCGACGCCGTCGTCGATGCTGGTGAACACGAAGCGATCCATCTCCGAGCCGCCAAAAAGCATGTCGTCCCCGGCACCGCCCGCAAGGGTGTCGACGCCCGCGCCGCCGTACAAGGAATCGTGGCCCGCACCGCCGCGCAGCACGTCGTCGCCGTCGCCGGCCTGCAGCAGGTCGTCGCCGCCACCGCCGTCGAGCTGGTCGTGATCGCGGCCGCCATAGAGCCGATCGTTGCCATCGCCGCCGAACAGCTGGTCGTCGCCGTCGTTGCCAAACACGAAGTCGTTGCCGGCACCGCCGTCGAGATGATCGGCGCCCTCGTCACCGACCAGCAGATCGTTGTTCGCACCGCCCTCGAGGACATCGTCGCCGGTACCGCCGTAGAGCTCGTCGGCGCCATCGCCGCCGATCAGATGGTCGTTGCCGGCCAGACCTGAGATCTGATCGTCTCCCGGGCCGCCGTCGATCACGTTGTCGCCGTCGTCACCGGCAAGGACGTCGTTGCCGCTGTTGTTGAACTGGACCTCGACCACGTAGGTGGCCGAGTCGCTGAGGCCGTCGGCGTCGGTGACGGTAACGCCGATGCTGTGCTCGGTGGCACTCTCGTAGTCGAGACGGGCACCGTCGGCGACGGTGATCACGCCGGTGCTCGGATCAATCGCGAAGAGCCCGTCAGCGCTATCGCTGAGCCCATAGGTGAGCGTGTCCCCAGCATCGGGATCGGCCGCAAGCACGGTGCCGACCACGGTGCCGTCAGGCACGCCCTCGAGGACCTTGGCGCTGGTCAGGTCGAGAATGGTCGGCGCCTCGTTGACGTCCGCCACATTGATGGTGAAGGCGGCGCCCGCACTGAGGCCGCCGGCATCGGTGACCTGCACGCCGATGCTGTACGCGGCGACGGTTTCGTAGTCGAGGCGGGCACCCTCGGCGACCGTGATCACGCCGGTGGCCGGATCGATCGCAAAGCGCCCGTCGGCGTCATCGGTGAGCGCGTAGGTGAGCGTGTCCCCGGCATCGGGATCGGCCGCGACCACAGTGCCGACGACGGTGCCATCGGGCGCGCGCTCGGCGACCGGATCGGCCGCCAGCTCGACCAGGGTCGGGGCCTGGTTGACGGGCTCCGGCTCGGTTTCGGGCGCCACCGCTTCGATCTGCTCGAGCCCATCGAAGCGCAGCGTGCTGCCGTCGGTGAAGGTGATCGTGCCCGAAGCCCCGGCCGAAAGCTGCATCCGGCCGTCTTCGCTCGAGACGATCTCGCCACGGTCCAGATTCAAGACCCAGCCGTCATCCACCTCAAGCCGGAGCACGTCGTTGCCGTCGCCGCCGTCGATGGCATCATTGCCGTCGCCGGTCCGATAGACGAACAGGTCGTCGCCGGCGTCGCCGAACAGCGCGTCGTCGCCCGTGCCGCCCTCGAGCAGATCGTCGCCCCGGCCGCCGTCGAGCATGTCGTCGCCCGTGCCGCCGTACAGCGAGTCGCGGCCGCGGCCACCGTACAACTGATCGTCGCCAGCGTCGCCGCTCAACTGGTCGTCGCCGCAACCACCGTCCAGCTGGTCGTCACCGGCGCCGCCGTGGAGCTCGTCGGTGCCCTGACCGGCATCCAACTGGTCGTCGCCGGCGCTCCCGTCGCGCTGATGGGCGCCTGCAGTGGCATCCAGCAGGTTGTTGCCGCCATCGAGCTCGTGGCCGTGGTGCCCGTCGGAGCCGTCGAAGTAATCGCCGCGACCGTAGGCGTGTCCAAATCTCCGAGCCATCAGCTTTCCCCCAAAATTTTTCTATCTCACGCGGCACTCCGTTGCCGACGGGCCAGCGCAAAAAATGGGCTTTACAGAAGAAGAATCTCACAAGTATTTCGAAAAAACAAGGAAATAGATCTTAGTATTGAATTGTTGTTTAACACAACATTTATTCATCTTAATCGGCGGAAAGATTACTCGGATGTTTACCTGGTGGCTGATCGGGAGGGGATGGCGTAACGGCTCCTCGACCGCTGCGTCAGGACGTAGTCGAACACATCGCCTCGAGCTTGGCCTGCACCGCTGCGGCGAGTTTTTCGTGGTTGTCGGCATCGAGATGGATGCCGTCGACGCCCGCCGTGACCACGTCCGAGGCGTCCAGAAACCCGCAGCCATAGCACTCGGCGACGATCCGCAGGCTGTCGGCAAGCGCCGTGGCATCCTGCTCCTTGCCGGAAAAGTACAGCCGCTCCATCGGCGCCATGCCACCGAACTGCTGGGGCGCGATCACCAGCACGCCCGGCGCGCCGCCGCCCGGGCCGCAGCGAGAGCGCTGCGCCAGCTCGATCAGCGTGCCGACACCCATCGCGACCTCGCCGGCACTCTTGTGAAATGCCGCTGCAGATCGTTGGTGCCGAGCATGATCACCAGCACGTCCACGGGCGCGTGGCTCTCCAAAAGCGGCCCGAGCATCGCCTTGCCGTTACGGCCCTCGACATACGGATCGTCCCAGATCGTGGTGCGATCGCACAGCGCCTCCTCGATCACCCGCACGCGACGCCATCGCCCGCTGCAACGCGCCCGGCCAGCGCACCTCGTACGGCAGCCGCGCCCTGGTCGCCGGGTCCTGCCCCCAGGTGATCGAATCGCCAAAGCACATCACGGTTTTCATCGTGGTTCCTCGTCCTAGGGCGCACCGGTCGTTCGGTGCCCCCATGCCGCATCAGCCATGCGCGGGTCAACCGCCGCGGCTTGCGTGGTCTGCCATCATTGCCTACATTGTAGGCATGGCCACGCTCAACATCCGGCGCCTGCCCGACGAGGTGCACGCGCGCCTGCGGCTGCGCGCCGCTCGCGCCGGCCGCAGCATGGAGGCCGAAGCGCGCGCCATCATCACGGCCGCCTGCGGCGAGGACCAGCTCGACCCGGCGGACCTTCAGGCGTTCGTCGACGATCTCTACGGCAACAAAAAGCCCGCGGGCGTGGTCGACGCGTTGATCGAGGAGCGCCGCCGGGAAGCCGAGGTCGAAGCCTCGACGTGACGGTGCTCGATGCCTCGGCCATGCTGGCGCTCCTGTTCCGGGAGCCAGGCCATGAGCGGGTCGCCGAGGCGGTCGACGGCAGCTGCATGTCGACCGTCAACCTTGCCGAGGTCCTGACCCGCTTCACCCGCGATGGTCACGCCGCAGCTCCCGTCCTGGCGCGCCTGCGACGAAGCGCGATCGAATGGGTGCCGCTTGCCGAGGACCACGCGGCCGTCATCGCCGAGCTTGCGCCGCTCACGTTGCCCTACGGCCTCTCGCTCGGCGATCGTGCCTGTCTCGCGCTGGCCCTGAGGCTCGGCCAACCGGCCATGACCGCCGATCGTCAGTGGGCGCAGCTCGATCTCGATATCCAGATCGAGTTGATCCGCTAACGCGCCCGAACGCTGTCACCGCCGGGCTCGACCCGGCGGTCTACCTGCCCTACCGCTGCACGACGTTGCCCGAGCCCGCGATCTGCGTGGTGACGTTCCGCTCGCCGGTGACGGTCGCGGTCTGCATCAGCGCATCGCCGCCCTTGGCTTTGATCTCCTCGACCAGCGCCGCCAGGCTTTCTCGGAAATCGGGGGCGGCCTCGATCGCCTTCTCGAGCTGCAATTTCGGTCTCTCGCTTGGCGATCGTGCTTGTATTGCGCTCATCCCGACCCCGACCGCCGATCGTCAGTGGGGGGCGGTTCGAATCTCGGGTATGCAACACGAGGCTGATTCGTCACTCGACCTGCCTAAACCTCCAATATGGATACTGCCGCCCACCATCGGGAACCGGATCAATGCGCTCCAGGAGCGCTCTACGATCTGGCTCCGCCTTGAAAGTCAAAATCTGATGCACGTCCGCTATAACCCGGCTTCTCGTAATATATGAATGTCCAAACACATCCGTGTTGGCCCTTGTCGCATCGATCGCATCGATTCCCTCCAGATCCAACAATTCCTCTCCAAGATTCGCCAGCCCGAGGCTCTCCATGGAGAAGCCTCGCGATCTGCAGCGCCCGATCCTTCGATGAGGCGTAAAGCGTCACCCGCCCCGGATAATTCTTCATTGTGGCCGCCAGCCGCCGGAATATCTCGGCATCCTCATCCGGGGCCGCAAAGATGAGGTTTCCGCCAAGCCCAATCCTTTCATGTCATTTAGATTAGCACTCATCAACTCTATCGCTCTCACAACCACTCTCGCCCCCATACTGTGGGCGATGACGTCTGGCGTCGGCGACGCTTCGCTATCCGTCGTCAATTTACTTATGAACTTGACAAAATCTGCTTTTGTGTAGTCCGCCGCGGTCATATCGTGGATATATTGCGCAGCAGCTCCGTCCGATGGCCAGGAGTAGACAATAACCTGCCCGCCAAATTTCAAATCATCCCGCCACCAGAGCCGCGGTCAAAATCCCCTCTTCAAATGATGTATTATATCCGTGGACAAACACTAGTGTGCGTCGATCATCGAAGTTTTCCGTGAGAAATGATTTTTCTTCCTGGATGTGAATTTCGTCAAAAACTACGTCCTCTAAGACAACGGATCCAACAAGGCGTTCGTAGGAATCCGCACCACAACCTCGCCGTACTGGAGCTCCCCCTCTTGCTCCCAAACCTGAAACGGAACATCCTCCCCTCCTTCATCGGCTCGATCAGTCGCAAACTGGAGTCGAAACACTTCCATCTGGTAGTCCGAACGATCCTCGGCGCCAGCGGGCTCACTACGCTCCCGAATACCTTGAAGTATCTCAAGGACACTATCTAGCAAACCGGCCTCAACCACTCGTCCTCCGACTTCCTCCCAAACGGATTCCATCTTATCGCGGAATTCCTGACGATCTTCCTCCGTAAGATATGCGAACACCACACCATGCTCTCGAAGTATTTCTCGTGACGCCTCTTCTTTGGACAGAATGTCAGATGTGATTTGAACTCCTATTTTTCGACTGAGCTCTGCGAGATCATGTTGAATTTTGTACGGTAATTGTCGCCAAACGTCTCTCCGCATCGCAACAATGCCAAAAGCTGGTCTGATATTTATCTCCGAGTAGTAGTTTCCGCCGAATGGTTCTTGTGTAAGAAACTTCTCAGCGGCCAAATTGGTGGAACCCTCGGCGACGTCAACTAGACCAGTCTCAAGGGCCGTGAACACCTCTGCGAAGTCCATCGGAGTGGGGTTGGCGCCAAGGGCCTGCGCTATCTTTTGATGAATTGGCGAGGCAAATCCTACATTCAACCCTTCTAGATCGTCTACTTCCATAATTGGTCTGTTCGCAACAAATTGGTTGAGACCCGTATTCCAATATGAAAGGCCGATAAGGTTTCTTTGTCCAGAGAAGAAAGGAGGGCGCTGCCAACGTCCGATAATTGAACTGCTTGGACCTCTTCTAAGGTAGAGAGAACAGGAATGGCAACTCAAACAATTGTAGGTCGATGGCGTCTTGTTGGGCGAGAATGCTGGAAGGGATGACGGCGATGTCATAGAGGCCAGAGTTGAGGCTGGCAACGAGCTGTTGCGTGTCGAGGGGATTGTTCAACGGGATACTTCGAGCCGAGTAGATGAGGCCGGATCAGCGGCGTGGAAGGAGGTCTGCAGTGTGTGTGCGGCATCTTCGATCGTGGCAGTCGAGCGGATATGGAAGTGCAAAGCGAAGATCAATCGCGGCCCGTGCGGGGGACACGGAGACGAGAAGGCAAGCTATCAGCATAGGGCGCAGGTGGTTCATGACGCCCGTCCGGCAATCGGAGTTGTCGCTACTGAGGAGTATGGCGCAGGGGCCTCACCTGCTGCAACCCGCAACGTTCAGTCGAGCAGAATTGGCCGCGCTCGAGCGCCGCTATAGCGTAAACGGACGGTCAGGGTTGGCGGTGCCGGCCGGATCGATCCGCAGGCGGCGCTCATTGGTGACGAACGAGTTGCGGACCTGGAACGACCGCAGCGTCGTCACGATGGCGGCGTCCGTGGCTAGGCGCTTCAGCGCCGATATCGGCCACCCCCGCGGAAGTCGTTCAGGAAAGCACCAGCGAGCGACCGCCCAGGCGTCGTAGTCGAGGCGCTCGGTATTTATGCCCTCGCGCGGGCTGCGAGCAGCTCCTCGAGCGGAATGCTGGGCGGCCAGGCATGCAGCAGCAGCCGGGGCGCGTTCAGCTGCTCGAAGTCGTCGCGCGCCGATCTCGACCGGCACCAGCTCGGCGACCGGTTGCCGTGGCGCATGATCAGCATGCTCGCGCCGCGCTCGCCGCTGCGAGCAGGCTGCGCCATCGGGCCGTCGCTTCATCGACGGTCACAGTGATCAGGGCCGCTCATCTCGGTCGGAAGATACTGCCAAAAAAGGCGCTCGATCCGGTGTGAAATCCGGGCGCCGATGCGTCAGCCGACCGATATATGCGTCGGGGTGACGCATAAACGTCGCATCGAAGGGTTTTGTCGTGTTCTCAATGGGTTAGGGAGATGCGATTGCGGATTCTGGCGGTGATTTTGCCGCCGTCGGGCGCATAGAAATGCCGATCGGCGCCTGGGCAAGTCGAAAAGGGCGTCGCCACCGTATTCACGCGTCATCATGAGGCCTTGTGGTGCGTTATGGCGCAGGCTGTCGAAGAAGGCGAAAGACGAGGCCAGAGTAGGCAGCCTTGCAAGTCGTTGTTGAGCAGCGTCGGCCGAAGGGATGCGTCGGGTACAATGAATCATGTGTCAAGCATGCGCCACCATGCGTCAATGATGCGACAGAGGTGATGCATGGTAAGTCGAATGGAAAGTGATCGCAAGAACATGTGTTTGACTTCGACCGCCTCGGAATACCCGCTTCACAGAGTAGCCCTGGCGGGCCCGGGCGGGCGTCCCGGGTGCATCGCCGGATGCTGCCGGGCGCGGGCCGGCCGATTGCCGACCCAAACACCATCGCCTAGGGTGCCTCAGCCTGGGCCGCTGTTCAGGGCGATGCTTTATGGCGGCGGCGGGCGCAATCGGCCCCAGGGGGCTTGCCCGAGAGGCTTGGCTTACCCAGGCGGCCTACAAAGCGGAGGCTTGCATCATGAGACCACTGTTTGCCGGGCTGCTCGCGACCGTCGCGGCCCTTGTGCTGGCCGGCAGCGCGTCGGCCGAGATCGTGCTGAAGATGAACGGTCTGCACGAGCCGACCCATCCCGCGGCCATGACCCATGAGTATTTCGCTGAGAAGGTGGAGGAGCTGACCGACGGCGAGATCGTGATCGAGGTCCACCACTCGCGCGCGCTCGGCGATGCGGTCGAGAGCGTGCAGAGCATCCGCAACGGCACGATCGCGTTCTTCGACGTCTCGGCCTCGAACCTGAACCAGGTCGTGCCCAAGATGGACATGCTCTCGCTGCCCTACCTGTTCAAGAACGCCAAGCCACTACTGGTGGTACCTGAACAGCCCGATCACGCCGCCGAGTTCGTCAAGGAGCTCGAGGACAAGGGCATCGTCGTGCTGGGCTATATCGATTCCGGCGCGCGCAGCTTCTTTACCCAGGAGCCGGTCCGCACGGTCGCGGATCTTGAGGGCATGAAGGTGCGCACCATGGCCTCGCCGGTCGCCGTCTCGATGATGGAGGCGCTGGGCGGCACCGGCGTGCCGATCGCCTGGGGCGAGCTGTACAACGCCTTGCAGACCGGCGTGGTCGACGGTGCCGAGAACAACCACCCCTCGCTGGTCAGCATGAAGTTCTATGAGGTCAGCAAGTACTACACGATCGACGAGCACGCCCGGATCCCGGACATCCTGGTCGCCTCGAAGAAGGTCATGGACCAGCTGAGCCCGGAGCAGCAGACGGCGATCAAGACCGCCGGCAAGCTGGCGCAGGCCTATATGCGCGGCGCCTGGGCGGTCGCCGAGCAGACCGCGCTGGCCCAGCTCGAGGACCTCTATACCGAGATCATCGAGGTCGACAAGCAGCCGTTCATCGACGCCGTGCACGACCTGGTCCAGTCCGAGGCCGAGCGCCTGGATGTGGTCGACGAGGTCAACTACATCCTCGAGAACGGCAAGCGTTTCTAGGTTCCCTTCGCGGCACCAGCCCGCTTTCGCCCAACCAGCCATTGCGCCAAAGCCCTTTGGGATACGCTGTGGGTGGTTGGGGAGCGGGCTGGCTCCTCTTCGCGCTCCGGACGGACCAGCAACGTCCGTCCGGGGAGCCAGCCAAGCGGCGGTTGGCTTCCGGGCCGAAGAGGGGTTGGGGCCCCTCGCCCCAACCGGCCTCGAAGCGGACGGCAGGACGCGGGCTGGCACGAGGGGCGCCATCTTCCGGGCTGGTCCGGATCGGGCCGGCCCGTTGACTGAGGTCCCGCCAGAGACCCCGCCAAAGAAGCCCGCATGCAGCAGCTCAACCGCCTCGTCGATCTGATCCGCGCGATCGTGCGCACGGTGGTGCTGCTGCAGGCCGCGGCGATCTTCGTGATCATCGTGGTCACCGTGGTCAGCCGCTACGTGTTCAACTTCGTGCTGTCCTGGTCGGAGGAGGTGCCGCGCTACCTGTTGATCTGGATTTCTTTTCTGGGCGCCGCGGTGTCGGTCGATCTCAAGGACCACATCGCGTTCGATTACTTTCTCAAGCGCTTCCGCGGTCGGCTGCGCGCGCTGATCGCACTGGTGATCAATGCCGCGATCTTCTTCTTCGGCTGGATCATGTTCTGGTTCGGCATCCAGTTCGTGCAGGATTTTGGCAGCGACCTGATGGAATCGATCCCGTTCACCAACATCTGGTACTACACGGCGATGCCGGTCTCCGGCTTCCTGATCATGCTGTTCAGCCTGCGCGCGCAACTGAACGAGTGGGCCGGCCTGCGCCCTTCGGCCGAGCCCGACGCGCCGACCACCACGCTTTGAGACGCGTCGTCGTAGGAACCGCGCTGCACGTCGGTGCAGGCGGCGCAACCGATCCTGCGCCCCGGAGGACCGGATTCGACAGGCGTGGCTCGACGTGATGGCGTTGCGTCGGACCAGCGGCGGGTGCTCCTTGCTGCTACCCCATCATGGGCGCTGGCGGATCGGCTCGCCGCTCAAGGGATCGAGGAACAGGCGGCGCGGGTGCTTGACCCGGGAGAAGTCGAACATGTGCTCGAGCGAGCCCGCAATATTGTCGAAGCTGATGTCGCTGATCCGCCGGCCGTTCAGCCAGTTGTCCTCGATGAAGCGTGTGATCGAGGTCTGGTCGGCGAGCTGGCCGCTGACGTAGTTCTTCTTGGCGAACGGCGAGATCACCAGGAACGGAATGCGCGGCCCGTAGGCGCAGCGGGCGCCCGGTCCCTGCGTCTTGCGGCCGCACAGCGGCTGCCCCACGCTGCCGGTGTCGAACGAGGTTGCCGAGAGGTTGACGATCGGCGGCATCACGTGGTCCGTCCAGCCGTCCGAATTGTCCCAGGCGACCATGACCGCCATGTGGCGCCACTCCGGCAGCCGGTGCAGGCGGTTGAGGGTCTTGGCCAGGAACACCTGCTGGTCGAGCGGCTCCGACATTCCCGGATGACCGGTCTGGTAGGTCGCGGGCTTGAGGGCCTCGAAGGCCGGCGAACCGCGTGGATTCTCGGCAGTCGGGTAGACCCCGAAGTAGCCGTCGAACGAGCTGTTCTCCATGTACAGCACGACGAGGTGCTTGATCGGCGTCGCGGTCTCGAACGAGGCGGCGACCACAACGCGATACGGCAGCGCGCAGATCAGACACAGCGACAGGAGCGGCACAATTCGCTTGGTCATCATGTTCCTCCATATTCTCATGAACCCTAAAGCCGGATCTGACGCGCTATCAAGCATTAATCTTGCAATACACGCTCGTAAAACGATGACCCATCTAATCTTTGCAACCAAACATGTGCTTTGCGCAATTCGAAATGTATTTCTCTAATCTATCTATTTAGACTGCCAGTAGGATAGAAACATGGCAGGTCCCGCGCGGCTGAACGGGCGCTCGATCCGGACGTGATGGTGCTCTCAGCAGGTGTGGGCAGAGGTCATTGTGGCGCCACATCGGGGCCTGGCGGGCGCTCCACCGGCTGGCCGGTATAGGGATCGAGGAACAGCCGTGGCGCGGGCTCGGTGCGCGTGAAGTCGAACATGCCGTCGACCGAGCCGGCGATATTGTCGAAGCTGATGTCGCTGACCCGCTCGCCGCCCAGCCAGTTGTCCTCGATGAAGCGCAGGATCGAGCTCTGGTCGGCCAGTGCGCTCGAGACGAAGTTCTCCCTGGCATAGGGCGAGATCACCAGGAACGGCGTGCGCGGCCCGTAGGCGCAGCGGGCGCCGGGCCCTTCGGTCTCCTCGCCGCACAGAGGCGCGCCGCCCCGGCCGGTATCGAGCACGGTCGCCGAGCTGTTGACGATCGGCGGCATGACGTGGTCGTACCAGCCGTCGGAATCGTCCCAGGCGATCATCACCGCCATCTGCCGCCATGCCGGCAGCTGCTGCAGCCGGTTCAGGCTCTCGGCCAAGAACACCTGCTCGTCGAGCGGGTCGGACTGGGCTGGATGGCCGTTCTGGTAGTTGGCCGGCTTCAGGAACGAGACCGCGGGCAGCGCGCCGCGCTCGGCCACCCGCCAGAACAACTCCAGGTCGTACTGGTGCATCGCCTGGTCGCTGTGCCCGACCATGTCCAGCGAGGTCGGCGGCAGATGCTGCGGATTGGCGGTCGAGCGCCAGTACTGGAACGGGTTGTGGTGCGGCACGTAGTCCTCGAGCCGGATCGGATCGGTGTCGGGATCGATGCCCTTGGCGAGGTCGAAGGCGATCTTGGGGTGCGTGATCGAGCAGTCGGCGAAGCCACCCTGGAACCAGCCCCAGGTGATGCCGGCTTCGCTCAGGAGGTCGCCCATGTTGCGGCCGGTCATCGCGACCGTATGGCCGGCCTTCGAGCACTTGTCGTAATAGGGGTCGGCGTCGTGCACCAGGGTTCCGACCGTGCCGTTGCCGAGGGGTGGTGCTGCGGTCGAAAGGGCCGGACCGTTGCACGTCGGCAGCGTGCCCTGCTCGACATAGACGTGATGGGGCTCGGCATGCAGCGGCGCGCAGGGCACGCCATAGACGTCGCCCGCGACCAGGCTCAGATGGCCGCGCGTCGACTCGCCCGCCACCGTGGTGAAGAAATAGTCGCTCATCGCAAAATGCTGCGCGTAGTGCCAGAGCGCGGTCACCGTGTTGCCGTCCAGATAACCCAGGTCCGTGTCATAGTTGCCGTGCTCGTTCTTGTGGCAGAACTCCTCGGCCGTATCCAACGCGACCAGCGCCTTGTCCGCCGGGTCCAGCTCCTGGGCACTCGGTCCTTCGGCGCCATATTCGACGTACTTGTTCATCATCCCCTGATTTCGGGCGAGCAGCTCCTCAGGGTATTCGTGATTGCGCATCGCAGGTGAAGCTGTCGAGCCGCGCGATCCGAAACGGATTGGACTGGTTGGGATTGTGCGCGCGCAGGGTCTTGGTCAGGCCGTTGACCACCGGCGTGCCCGGTCTGGCCTCGAAGGTAGGCGAGCCCTCGGGGTTCGCGGCCGCGGGATAGACGCCGAACAGCCGGTCGAACGAGCTGTTCTCGGGATAGAGCACCACCAGGTATTTGATGGGCGTTGTGGTCGTGAAGCGCTCGGCCGGGCTATCTGCGCGCACATCGGCCTGGCCTGATATGACTCCGAGGCCTGCGATCAGCGCGAGACGAATGCGATCGAGCACGATCCCCATCAGCTTCCTCCCCTCCGCCGCCGCAGGCACGAGCGTTGCGGCCAGGCGAACATCTACGCTATGCGATGGAGCGACCGCTCGCCAGGGATTAGGCCCCACCAAAGCCCGGTGCGCGCGTCAGCTGCGGGCCGGCCGACCGCATGCTCATGGCTGGCGGGAGCCCGTTCAGCGTCCGTTCAGGCCCGGCGCGCTTTGCTGGCGTCATCGGTTCAGGCGCTCAAGGCGCGTTCGAACCTTCAACAGGTGTGTGAGGAGCCATCATGCAGAAGATTGTGGGATTCGCCGCCGCGAGCGCTCTGGCGCTGCTGGCCCATGGCGCCTTTGCCGACGAGGTGAGCGGCAAGATCTCGAACATCGATATGACCGCCGCGACCTTCGTGGTCGAGGGCACGACCTTCACGGCCGACCCCGAGAACACCATGGGCGCCAAGCTCAGCGACCTCAAGGACGGCGACACCGTCCGGGTCGAGTTCGCGAGCGAGGACGCAGAGTTCGGGCAAGAGCCCGATCAACGCGATGGTGCTCGAGAAGGAGTAGCCCCCCGCTACGCGCGGCGTCTGCTGGCCGCGACCCGGCGCGGGTTCGCCGGCGGCGGGTGAAATTTTCGCAGATAGTGTGACCATCGTCACAGACGCCTTGTCGCGGTTGTCGCAGTTTAGGCCCAGGCGGCGTTGGTCGCCCGATTTCGACCTCCCAACTCCACTCGCGCCCCGCTCCGGCGGGGCTTCTTTTTGGCTGGTTATGCGAGTGAGGTCCTGCGAGTGTCGTGCCGCAGGTAGGCGAGATCGAGATGTGTGTCGTAGAGGTCGCCGGGCACGATCGAGGTGCCGGCGTTGGAGTTGGTCGCGAGGTCGATCGCGAACTCGATGAGCTCGTGCACCACCGACAGCGGCCCCATCGCCACGAAGGCCGGGACGAGATACCGCACTCGTCCGAGCTGATCTGCCTTCTCGGCCCGCATCGCGACGGCCCAGATCAGGGCGCAGATCGCGAACGCCATGGAAGTCGCGTGGACCAGACTGTCATAGGTGAGCCGGCCGACGATCGGCACCTCCCACAGATTGAACAGCTGACCTAACAGATCGAACACCAGCGCGTTGATCACAAACGCACCGATCACCATCACATGGCGCCGCGCCTCGGAGTTGTGGCGCGCGAATGCCAGTGGCGGCTCGTAGAACACCAGGCAGCCGGCGATCACGTAAAGGATCCAGGACCAGGTCAGCGTACCAGAAGCGTCTCGAAGGCGATGATCGGCCAAGTGATAAGTCGGATCAGGATCGCTCGGGTCCTCCGATGCCGCAATGGAGCGCCAGATCCTCCCCCGGCCGGCCGTCGAGCGCAACGCGGCAGATGGGGCGGGTCGCCCGCTCTGAAGGGGCGAGTGGCAGCGAAATTGGCCCTCGCGTCGTAGTCGCACCAGCAAAGGGCGGGAGGCATCGCTGGCATCGGCGCGCACGGATGCCGGGCCGGCCGCGGCGCTCGCCCCCGCGCTACGGGATCCGCCTGGTCGCGGCGGCCTGGCATTTTCTCGGATCGTGTGTGACGCCCGTCACAGACAGCCCGTAGCGATGGTGGCAATGGTGGCTCTGGCGACCTCCGTCGCCGATGATGCCTCCCTCCCCAACATCCTTGGCGCCCCGCCCCGGCGGGGCCTTTTTCTTTTGGGAGGATCGCCAGGCGCTCGTGTGAGCCAGATATGATCCCGAATCCTGCGACCGCTTCTCCGTCCGGCCGCGGCGGGCCCCAACCCCTCTCCGATCCGAGCTCGAGGACGACAGGATGGGGCGGCCAGCCAGCAGATGTTGTCGTCCTCGGGCACCAGATGTTGTCGTCCTTGGGCTTGACCCGAGGACCCAAGGGAACCGGATGGTGCCCTCTGGCGTCGCCATGAGCCCTGCGTGGTCCGACGCCGCCGCGGGACCCAGCTGCGCCCGCTCCACCCCGGTCGGCTTGATCGCAACCGCCGCCTTGCCGATCGATCATGCCCCGTTCGACCGCCAATGATCGTCCAAACGTCTCGATCAGGACACTAGCCTCTTCCGGCCCACATACGTGCCACACCTTTCGGCCACGGCGGTAACGTCAAGAGTTATGTGTCAGGGCGAAGGGGGTGGCGAGGCCCTGGTTGCGGTTCTCGTGCATGAACACGGCGAACAGGATGCGATCCATGGAGGTTTTGTCCTGGAAGGTGCCCATGGGGCGGGTGCGGCGGCGGACCTCGCGGAAGCGGCGCTCGATGGCATTGGTGGTGGGCACGGCCTTGCGCTGTTCGAGGGTCGGATCGCGGAAGCAGGTGAGCAGCTGGTCGAGATCTGCGCGCAGGCACGCCACCGCCTTGGGATAGATGGTCTGCCAGCGATCAGCGAAGCGGCGCGCGGCGGACCAGGCCCCGGGCAGGGTCGTAGCGTTCATGATCCGATGCAGGCTGGCCTTGATCGCCGCCTGGTCGGGCTTGCGGATCTTGTTCAGGACGTTGCGGATCTTGTGCGCCCAGCAGCGCTGCACCGGGACCTCAGGATAGGCCGTGGGCAAGGCGGCGAGCAGGCCGGAGCCGCCATCGACGCACAGCATCTCCAGGCGTTCCCCGGTCAGGCCGCGCCGGATCAGATCGCCCAGGAACTGCTCCCATTGCGCGGCACTCTCGGCGCCCGCCAGACGAAAGTCGATGACTTCCTTCCTGCCGTCGGGGCGCAGCCCGAGGGCCACCAAGACTGGCCGCGCCAGCGCGCCGGCACCGGTCTTGCGCTTGAGCACGACGCCATCGAGCACCAGCACGCGGTACTGATCCTGGAGCGGCCGGCGATGGAACGCGGCCACCGCGCCATCGAGCTGGCGAGCCACGGCGCTCACCGTGGCGGCGCTGACCGGCCGGCCGAGGATCGGCAGCAGCGCGATCGCCACCTTGCGGGTCGAGAGGCCGAGCACAAAGCAGGCGAGGATCATGCGGTCGACGTCCTTGGCGCGCCTGGCATAGGCCCGCACCACCCTGAGCGCGCTGAAGGTCCGCGTGCGCGGCACCGCCAGCTCGATGGCGCCGAGTTCGGTCAGCAGCCAGCGGCGATAGCAGCCGTTGCGGCGATCGGCCTGGCCAAGCTCGGCCATGCGCTCGAGCTGCGCGTCGATCAGCGCATCCATCCGGCCCCCGAGCAGCTCCGCCAGCGCCTGACGCGTCGCTTGGCGGTAGTCTTCGCCCCACTCGACATCCTCGGCCTGCATGGCCTTCATCATCCGCAACGCAGCGGGTAGGCTCTTGATCGTCGCAGTCTGCGGCATCGGGGGTGCTCCATCTTGCGGGTCTCACCAACTCCGCGGAGTACCCCCTCCTGCCCCTGACACAAAATCTCGTACGTCACCGCCACGGCCGCGGTCTTGACCGTCCGGGCGCCCCGTCGCACAGTTTCCGGCAGACAAACCCGCGATCACGCCCAGCTCCACGGGTGCGGGTGCGAATCAACGACAGACAGATCAGAGGAGGCTTCTGGGATGACCCGACCCTGGGGAATGACCCGATACAGCTTGCTGGCGGCGGCCCTGTGCGCCGTGATCTCGAGCGCGGCGTCGGCCGAGACCCTGCGCTTCATGACCGGGCCGCAGGGCGGCTCGTGGTACCCGATGGGCGGCGCGATCAAGAACGTGGTCGAGCAGGTGATGCCCGACACCTCGCTCCAGGTCATGCCGGGTGCCGGCATCGCCAACGTCAAGGCGATTCAGGCGGGCAAGGCGGATATCGCCTTCGCCAACTCGGTCTCGACCGTCGATGCGATCAACGGCAAGCCGCCGTTCGACGAGGCCGCTACCAATGTCTGCCACGTCGCGACCCTCTATCCGCAGTATTTTCAGATCGTCACCACGGCGGATACCGGGATCGAGAGCATCGACCAAGTCAAGGGCCGCGAGCTGACCACCCAGCCGACCGGCAATACCGGTGAGGCGATCACCAAGCATCTGCTGGAGGCCTCCGGCCTCAGCTACGACGATCTCTCCGGCACCGATTTCGTCTCCTACAACGATTCGGTGGCCCTGCTGAAGGACGGCAATTCCGAGGTGTTCACCCTGGGCACGACCGTGCCGGCCTCGGCGATCATGGACCTCGCCTCGGCTCGTGACGTCCGCGTACTGCCGGTCGACGACGCGCTGCTCGCCAAGATGCAGGCGCTCAACCCCGGCTACAAGCGGATCGAGATCCCGGCCGGCAGCTACCCCGGCCAGGATGCCGCGGTGCCGACCATCGGCTATGCGACCCACGTGATCGCCCGCTGCGATCTGCCCGACGAGACCGTGACCGGCATTCTCAACCAGATCGTCGACCACCAGCAGGACCTCGCCGCGGTCGCCAAGGCGATCGGCAACACCACCCTGGAGCAGATGGGCGCCGACATCGGCGTGCCGTTCCACGCCGCGGCCGAGCAGTTCTTCAAGGACAAGGGCGTGATGTAGCACCTGGCTTCGGGCGGGTCGCGCGGCTCGCCCGAACCCCATGCGGTTTGCTCGCACGATCCATCACGTGATCTGGGCCGTGGCGCTGGCCATGGCCTGCTATCATCTGTGGGTCGCGTTCACCGGGCCGCCGAACGCGCTGGTCCTGCGCAGCGTCCATGTCGGCTTCGCGCTGACCCTGGCGTTTCTCTGCCTGCCCTGGCGCAAGCGCGATCCGGTCGAGACACCGAGCTACCTCGATCTCGCCCTGGTCGCCTTCGCGATCGCCGCCGCAGCCTACCCGGTGCTGTTCATCGACTACTTCTTGGGCCGCATGTACTACGTCGACGACCCGACGCTGGCGGATCTGGTCCTCGGCTACGGCATGATCATCCTGGCGCTGGAGGCCACCAGGCGCGCGGTCGGCCTCGCCTTGCCGGTCACCGCGGGCGCGTTCATCGTCTACGCGCTTACCGTCGGCGAGCAGAACCCGCTGATCCTGATCGATCAGCTCTACCTCACGACCGAGGGGATCTTCGGCATCCCGGTCGGCGTCTCGGCCACCTATGTGATCCTGTTCATCATCTTCGGCGCCCTGGTCGAGCGCACCGGCACCGGCAAGCTGTTCATCGACTTCGCGCTGGCGCTGACCGGCCATCAGGTCGGCGGCCCGGCCAAGGTCGCCTGCGTCACCAGCGGCCTGTTCGGCACGGTCTCGGGCAGTGCCGTCGCCAACGTCATGACCACCGGCACCTTCACCATCCCGCTGATGCGCAAGATCGGCTACCGGCCCGCCTTTGCCGGCGCGGTCGAGGCGGTGGCCTCGACCGGCGGCCAGATCATGCCGCCGATCATGGGCGCTGCCGCCTTCGTCATGGCCGAGTTCTTGGGGGTGAGCTACCTGCACGTCGCCGCCGCCGCCCTGATCCCGGCCGTGCTCTATTTTCTGGCGGTGTTTCTCTCGGTCCATTTCGAGGCCAGGCGCACCGGCATGCGCGGCCTGCCGCGCGCCGACCTGCCGCGGCTCAGCGATGTGCTGCTCGAGCGCGGCCACCTGTTCCTGCCGCTGGTGGTCATCATCGGCGTGCTGCTGGACGGCTACAGCGCGCCCTACGCCGCGCTTTGCGGCATCATCTCGGTGATCCCGACGGCGATGCTGCGCAGGTCGACGCGCGAGGGGATCACCGTGCGCGCGGTGCTCGACGGCCTGGTCGCCGGTGCGCGCAACACGGTCACGGTGGCGCTCGCCTGCGCCTGCGCCGGCATCGTGGTCGGCGTGATCACGCTGACCGGCCTCGGCATCGCGTTCACCAGCGTCGTGCTGGCGGCCGCCCAGAACACCCTGGTCCTGGCGCTGCTGCTGACCATGATCGCCGGCATCATCCTCGGCATGGGCATGCCGACCACGCCCGCCTACATCGTGCAGGTGGCGCTGCTGGTGCCGGCCCTGGTCCGGCTCGAGGTGCCGGTCGAGGCGGCCCACATGTTCGCCTTCTACTTCGCCATCCTGTCGGCGATCACGCCGCCGGTGGCGCTCGCGGTCTATGCCGCCAACAGCCTCTCGCACGGGGGCTTGTGGGAGACCGGGATCGCGTCGCTCAAGCTGGGTGCGACCGGCTACATCATCCCCTTCATGTTCGTGTTCGGGCCGTCGCTCCTGATGATCGGCAGCTGGGACACGATCGCGCTGACGACGGTGACCGCGATCCTCGGCGTGATCGCGCTCGCCGCCTCGCTGCACGGCTACTTTTTGCGGCCGACCCGCCTGCTCGAGCGTGTCCTTTTGCTCGCGGCCGCGATCGTGCTGATCAAGCCTGGCATCTGGACCGACCTGATCGGACTTTGCGGCCTGATCGTGGTGGTGGTCAGCCAGCAGGTGTTGCGCCCGACCCCGGACGAAGCGACCGCCACGCCGTCGGGTGAATGATCCCGGCGCGACCTCTCGACACGCCCGAAAAATCCCATTTGCCAAAGCACGAATGCCGTTGGACGATAGCGCCAAGCGCTTTGGCAACGGCGCCACAAGAAATGGTGGAGGTACCCATGTCATTTCCGATTCGCGTCGCATCGCTTTCGGGTGCGATCGCCCTGGCGGCTGCGGCCGCGCAGGCGCAGCCCGTGCAGTCGCTCGGTGAGCCCGAGGGCTTCGTCGATATCGTTGCCTGGCCCGGCTACATCGAGCGGGGTGACACCGATCCCGCCTACGACTGGGTCACTAAGTTCGAAGACCAGACCGGCTGCCAGGTGCGGGTCAAGACCGCCAACACCTCCGACGAGATGGTCGCGCTGATGAACGAGGGCGGCTTCGACCTGGTCACCGCCTCGGGCGATGCCAGCCTGCGCCTGATCGCCGGCAAGCGGGTCCAGGAGATCAACACCGACCTGATCCCGAGCTGGAGCACGGTCGACAAGCGTCTGCAGGACGCGCCCTGGCATACGGTCGACGGCAAGCATTACGGCGTGCCGTACCAGTGGGGCTCCAATGTCCTGATGTACAACACCGAGGTGTTTCCCCAGCCGCCCGAGAGCTGGAGCGTGGTGTTCGAGGAGACCACCCTGCCCGACGGCAAGTCGAACAAGGGGCGGGTGCAGGCGTTCGATGGCCCGATCTACATCGCCGATGCCGCGCTCTACCTGATGAACCACCAGCCCGACCTCGGCATCAAGGACCCCTACGAGCTGACCGAGGATCAGTATCAGGCGGCCCTCAACCTGCTCCGCCAGCAGCGCGCGATCGTCAACCGCTACTGGCATGACGCCTTCGTCCAGATCGACGACTTCACCAATGAGGGCGTGGTCGCCAGCTCGTCCTGGCCGTTCCAGGTCAACATCCTGGTCAGCCAGGATCAGCCGATCGCCAGCATGATCCCCGTCGAGGGCGCGACCGGCTGGGCGGATACCACGATGATGCACGCCGAGGCGCCGCATCCGAACTGCGCCTACAAGTGGATGGAGTGGACGCTCAGCTCCAACCTGCAGGGCGATCTGGCCTCCTGGTTCGGCTCGGTCCCGGTGGTGCTCGCCGCGTGCGACAAGAGCGAGCTGCTCGGCCCCGAAGGCTGCAAGACCAATGGCCTGGAGAACTTCGATCGCATTCACTTCTGGCGCACGCCGGTCGCCAAATGCGCCAGCCAGGAGGCCAGCCAGGGGGAATGCGTGCCGTACTATCGCTGGGTGACCGACTACATCGCGGTGCTCGGCGGACGCTGAGCCCCAGTCGGGCGGGCGAGCTACCGGCCGACAGCCCCTGCGATGCAGCCGGCGGTCAGCTTTGCCCGTGTCAGCCGCCAGTTCGGCGAGGTCCGGGCGGTCGACGATGTGAGCTTTGCGGTCGAGGATGGCGAGTTCTTCGCCATGCTCGGGCCGTCGGGCTCGGGCAAGACCACCTGTCTTCGGCTGATCGCCGGCTTCGAGGAGCCGGATGGCGGCGAGATCGCACTGCATGGCCAGAGCGTGCTCGGCGTGCCGCCCTACGATCGCAGGGTCAACACGGTGTTCCAGGACTATGCGCTGTTTCCGCATATGAGCGTCCTGGACAACGTCGGCCTATGGCCTGATGGTGCGCGGGGTCGCCAAGGCGGCCCGGCGCCGGCGCGCCGAGGAGATGCTCGAGCTGGTGGCGCTCGGCGGCCTCGGCGAGCGCCGGCCGGCAGCGCTCTCGGGCGGCCAGCGCCAGCGCGTGGCGCTCGCCCGCGCGCTGATCACCGAGCCCGAGGTGCTGCTGCTCGACGAGCCGCTCGGCGCCCTCGACCTGAAGCTGCGCCAGCAGATGCAGACCGAGCTCAAGGCGCTGCAGCGCCAGGTCGGCATCACCTTCGTCTACGTCACCCACGACCAGGAGGAAGCGCTCTGGGCATGAGCGACCGGCTGGCGGTGTTCAACCTCGGCCGGGTCGAGCAGATCGGCACGCCCGAGGAGATCTACGAGCAGCCGGCGACCGCCTTCGTCGCGGGCTTCGTCGGCGCCTCCAACATCGTCGATGCCGAGGCCGCACTGCGCCTGGTCGGCACCCGCCAGGCGTTCTCGCTCCGTCCCGAGCGGATTCGCATCGGCCCGGAGGACGGCCAGATCGACGGCGAGCACGGCGCCGCCGGCACCGTCGCCAGCATCCAGTATCACGGCGCCAGCACGCGGATCGAGGTCGCCCTCGAAGGCAGCGCTCACGCTGATGGTCGACCGGCCGAACGACCTGCGCGGCGCGGCGCGGCCCGCAGCCCGGCGCGCGCGTGCCGGCTTGCCTGGTCGAGCGCCGCCATGCAGCCGCTCCACGGCGATCCGTCATGACCGCCGCGACCAGCGAGCTGGCCCTCGGCGGCGCGGGCCTGCGCCAGACGCCTGGCCGCCGCCTTTCCACGTTTCTCTATCGGCGCGGCGGGCTGTTCACCCTGATCCTGCTGGCGCCGCCGCTCGCCTGGCTCGGCATCGTCTATCTGGGCTCGCTGCTCTCGCTGCTGGTGCAGAGCTTCTTCAGCTTCGACGATTTCAGCGGCCAGGTGGTCTACGAGTTCACGCTGCGCTCCTATGTCGAGCTGCTGACCAGCCCGGCCAATCTCGACATCATCCTGCGCACCGTCAGCATGGCGGCGGCGGTCACCGCTGGGCGCCGCGCTGATCGGCTTTCCGATCGCCTACTATCATGGCGCGCCATGCCACCGGGCGCAGCCAAGGCGCTGTTCTATCTCGCGGTCATGCTGCCGCTGTGGTCGAGCTACCTGGTGCGGGTCTATGCCTGGAAGCTGATCCTGGCCAAGGAGGGCATCGTCAGCTGGGCGTTCGCCGAGGCCAGGCTCGAGCTGGCTCGCTGGACGGCGTGCTCGCGCTGCCGGTGATCGGCGGGCCGTCGCTGTCGGTCTCCTATCTCGGCATGTTCCTGGTGTTCACCTACATCTGGCTGCCGTTCATGATCCTGCCGACCCAGGCGGCGCTGGAGCGGGTGCCGCAAGGGCGCTGATCGAGGCCTCGGCCGACCTCGGCGCGCAGCCGCGCCATGACCTTCCGCACGGTGATCCTGCCGCTTGCCTTCCCGGGCCTGGTCGCCGGCTCGATCTTCACCTTCTCGCTGACGCTCGGCGACTACATCATCCCCTACATCATCGGCATCTCGCGCTTCTTCATCGGCCAGGCCGTCTACATCCAGCAGGGCACCGCCGGCAACATCCCGCTGGCGGCGGCCTTCTCGGTCGTGCCGATCGTGATCATGGCGATCTACCTCACGATCGCCAGGCGCCTGGGGGCGTTCGATGCGCTCTAGAAGGCGCGCGCCGGCGCGCGCGCGCCCTGGGCCTCAAGCTCGCGGCCGCGGTCGGGCCTGCTCTACCTGCACGTGCCGATGCTGTTCATCCTGCTCTATGCCTTCACCACCGACGACAAGATCGCTACCAGTTCCCGCCGCCCGGCCTGACCGTGCAGTGGTTCGCGCGTCGCCTGGCAGCGGCAGGACATCTGGAACGCGCTGGGCCTCTCGCTGCGGGTCGCGCTGGCCTCGACCGCGATGGCGATGGTGCTCGGCACGCTGGCGGCGGCGGCGCTGTACCGCGCCCGCTTCTTCGGCCGCGAGGCGATCACGCTGCTGATCATCCTGCCGATCGCGCTGCCCGGCATCATCACCGGCATCTCGCTGCGCGCCGCGATCAACCTCGCCGACATCCCGTTCAGCTTCTGGACCATCGTGATCGGCCACGCGACCTTCTGCATCGTGGTGGTCTACAACAACGTGCTGGCCCGGTTCCGGCGCACCTCGGGCTCGATGATCGAGGCCTCGATGGACCTCGGCGCCGACGGCTTCCAGACCTTCCGCTACGTGGTCCTGCCGAACATCGCGACCGCGCTCCTGGCCGGCGGCATGCTCGCCTTCGCGCTGTCGTTCGACGAGGTGATCGTCACCACCTTCACCGCCGGCCAGCAGTCGACCCTGCCGATCTGGATGCTGACCGAGCTGGTGCGCCCGCGCCAGCGGCCGGTCACCAACGTGGTCGCGGTGTTCGTGATCGCGGTGACCTTCGTGCCGATCCTGCTGGCCTACTATCTGACCCGAGGCACCGAGAGCACCGCCGGAGGCGGCAAATAGGCTGATCAGAAGGAGACCGACGTGCAGTGGTTGATCATCGCCCGTGACGGCACCGATCCAAAAGCCGGGGAGCGCCGGCTGGCGCACCGCCAGGCGCATCTCGAGAGTGCCGCGAAGCGACAGGCGGCCGGCCATTTCCTGATCGGCGGCGCGCTGCTCGACGAGGCCGGCGAGATGATCGGCTCGGCCGCGGTGGTCCAGTTCGAGACCCGCGCGGCGCTCGATGCCTGGCTGCAGAGCGACCCCTATGTCACCGGCAAGGTCTGGCAGGACATCCAGGTGCTGCCCTATCGCGTGGCACCCCACTACGACGTGCCGGCTTGGCCCGAGGAGGAACGCTGACGCGGTACGCCAGTACTGCAACGCCGGAAGATTCACCCATCAGGAGACGTGAAGGCACTTTCACAAGACCATCACCAAGATTGGCGCTAATGTGCCACCACAAGATCGCCGGATCTGGCGACAGGGGCTGGCAAAGCCCGCGGGCAGGGAAAGAGAGGACTTGGCAGCGCGCCTGAAACCAAGCGAGATCGACCCGCACGAGGTCGAGGAGAAGCCTGCAGCACGCGGCGGCGAGGTGGAGCCGTCGCGCCGGCCGCACGGCTGGCAGGTGGCCCACACCTACCTGGTGACGGCCGCAGCGCTGGTCATCGTAATCGCCGGCATGCACGCGGCCTCCGGCATCCTGGTGCCGTTCCTGCTGGCGATCTTCGTCGCGGGCATCTGCGCCCCGTTCTATCAGGCCATGCGCCGGCGCCACGTGCCGACCTCGCTCGCGATCCTGGCGGTCATGCTGGTGATGTCCGGCGGCGTGCTGCTGTTGGTCGGGGCGGTCGAGCGCGCGGTGACCGGCTTTGCCGGCGATCTGCCGGGCTATCAGGCGGCCTTTCTGGCGCAGACCGACAAGATCTGGCTCTGGCTCGACAGCCACGGCATCGAGATCTCGGGCGATCTGTTGCGCGAGCAGTTCAATCCGCAGGTGCTGATCCGCAATCTCGGCGCGATCGCCGCCACCTTGCGCGACCTGGTGACCACCATGTTCATCGTGGTGCTGGTCGCGATCTTCATCCTGCTCGAGGGCTCGGCGCTGCCCGACAAGGTCAGCCGGCTGCCGGGCTTCTCGAGCGTGGCCTGGGCGCGGCTCTCCCAGATCGTGGCCGATCTGCGGCGCTACATGTTCCTCAAGACCGTGATGAGCCTCTTGACCGGCGCGCTGGTCGCGGTCTGGCTGCTGATGCTCGGCGTCGACTTCCCGATCCTGCTCGGCGTGCTCGCCTTCGCGCTCAACTACATCCCGACCATCGGCTCGATCGTGGCGGCGCTGCCCGGCATCCTGCTCGCCTTCATCGAGTTCGGCCTGGGCACCAGCGCGATCACCGCGGTCGGCTACGTCGCGATCAATGTCGGCATCAGCAATGGCCTGGAGCCGCGCTATCTCGGCAACGGGCTGGGGCTCTCGCCGCTGGTGGTGATCATCTCCGTGCTGTTCTGGGGCTGGGTGCTGGGCCCCATGGGCATGCTGCTGTCGGTGCCGCTGACCATGAGCCTGAAGATCGTGCTGGAGAGCGACCAGAGCACGCGCTGGCTCGCCGTGCTGATGGGCGGCCGGCCGAGGTCGAAGCGGATGCTGGGCGCGGGCAGGCGGCCCGTCGACGCACCCGCGGAGTGAGCGCCGTGCTGAAGATCCTGCGCTGCGAGCGCGTGCTGGCGCCAGCACCACTCGGACCAAAGGACATCGTGGTCGCGGGCGAGCAGATCGTCGCGATCGCCGAGCCCGGCATCGAGGTCAGCGGCATGCCGGCGGAGGTGCACGATTTCGCCGGGCTGACGGCGACTCCGGGTTTGATCGACAACCATGTGCACACACTCGGCGGTGGCGGCGGGCTCGGCTTCGCCTCCCGCGCGCCCGAGCTGCAGACCAGCCAGCTCGCCCGGGTCGGCACGACCAGCGTGATCGGCATGCTGGGCTTCGATGCCTCGACCAAGGACATGCGGGCGCTGGTGGCCAAGACCAAAGCGTTCCGGCAGGACGGCCTCTCGGCCTATGCCCTGACCGGTGCGACGCTGGAGCATCCGGTGCCGACGCTCACCGGTCGCATCCGCGACGACATCGCGTTCATCGAGGAGATCATCGGGGTCGGCGAGATCTCGGTCTCGGAGATGGGCTATGCCTATGACAGCAACGGCCCGGGCGCGCAGTACATCGCGGAGGCGGCGACCGCCGGCCTGCTCGCCGGCCGGCTCAGCAGCAAGAGCGGCTATCTCTGCCTGCAGGTGCCGCCCTATAAGGGCGCCTGCCTGAAGCCGGTGCTTGCGATGCTCGAGCAGACCGGCTTGCCGATTGGCCAGCTGCTGCCCTCGCACGTCAACCAGACCGAGGCCTATATGGCCGATGCCGTCACCTGGGGCCAGCGGGGCGGCTTCGTCGACGTCGGCGCCAACTATGCGCCCGACAACAACTACAGCCGCGCGATCCCGCCGGCCAAGGCGATCACCCGACTGATCGAGCGCGGCGTGCCGCTGGAAAAAATCCTGCTGAGCTCGGACGGCAACGGCGCGCCGCCCAAGGAGGAGAAGGGCGAGGGCCAGCCCGTGGTCGCCAACTACATGCCGGTCGGCGCGCTGCACAAGGTGTGGCGCCAGCTGATCGTGGACGAAGGCCTCGACCCGAGCGATGCGCTCGCCGTGGTCACCACCAACGTCGCCGCTGCCACCGGCGTCAGGCGCAAGGGCACGCTCGCGCCGGGCATGGACGCCGACCTCGTGCTGCTCGACCCGGACTGGCAGGTGCACACGGTTGTTGCGCGCGGACAGCTTATGGTCGACGACGGCCGGCCGGTCGTCCGCGGCATGTTCGACCAGGTCCTGCTCGACCAGCTTTCCTGAGTGCTCCCGCGCGCGTGATCGCCACCGGCTTGGCTTGGCACGCGATTCGCTTACGATATCGGCAAGCATGGATGCAGCCGGAGCGAGACGAACGTGAGCAGCGTCGGGGAACCGCCGCCCCGCGACCTGGTCGGCTACGGCCGCCACCCGCCGGACCCGCAATGGCCGGGCGGCGCCCGGCTCGCGCTCAACTTCGTCATCAACTACGAGGAGGGCTCGGAGCACGTCGATCTCCAACGGCGATGGCCGACGACGAAGTGACGCTGACCGAGGTGGCAAGCCCGATCGTGCCGCGCGGCACGCGCCGACCACGGCCGCCCGCATCCATGTTCGAATACGGCAGCCGGGTCGGCTTCTGGCGGCTCTACCGCATCTTCACCGAGCGCGATCTCCAGCCCACCGATCTTCGGCTGCGCCTGGCGCTGGAGCGCAACCCCGAGGCCGCCGCGGCGATCCGCGAGGCTCGGCTTCGACTTCTGCTGCCACGGCTGGCGCTGGGTCGAGCACTACCGCCTGACCGAAGACGAGGAGACGCGCCACATCCGCCGCGCCATCGCCTCGCTCGAGACGACCGTCGGCGAGCGCCCGCTGGGCTGGTACTGCCGCTACGGCCCGAGCGCCAACACGCGCCGCCTGCTGGCTCGAGGAAGGCGGCTTCCTCTACGACTTCGACGCCTACAACGACGAGCTGCCCTATTGGTGCCGGCATCGGCGAGCGGCGGCCGCACCTGGTCGTGCCCTATTCGCTGACCAACAACGACGGCCAGTTCGCGCGCGGCGGCTTTCGCCACCGCCGACGACTTCTTCGCAGTTCCTGCGCGACGCCTTCGACATGCTCTATGCGGAGGGCGCGCTGGCGCCGCAAGATGATGTCGGTCGGGCTGCACTGCCGCGCTGATCGGCCATCCGGCGCGCGCCGCGGGCCTGGCCCGCTTCCTCGACTACGTCGCAGAGCTTCGACGACGTCTGGATCGCGCGCCGCCTCGACATCGCGCAGCACTGGCACACGCACCATCCCATGACAACGCCGAACGGTCCGCGCTGACGCGGGCCGACGCATTGCGCTGACGGTCAGGCGGTCGCGTCGGCCAGCTTGACCTCCAGGTCGGCCGCCAGCAGGCGATCGATCGGCGTCCGGTCCCGGATCAGGTTCTTCGCCGCCAGAAAATCGGCGCCGCGATTGACCGCATCGATCGCGACCATGCGGCCATCCCGCAGATGCAGGCAGGAGAACGCCCGACCCGCCGGATCGCCGCGCACAACGAACTCGACGTCCGGGCCCGAAATGCCGGCGATCTGCAGCTTGAGGTCGTACTGATCCGACCAGAACCAGGGCACCTCGGCGTAAGGCTGCGGCTTGCCCACGATCGCGCTCGCGACCGCCTTGCCCTGCGCCATGGCGTTGTGCACTGATTCCAGCCGCAGGCGCAGGTCGAACAGGGCGTTGGGGTGATGGGTGACGTCGCCCGCAGCAAAAATGCTCGGATCGCTGGTCCGGCCGAGGTCGTCGACTACGATGCCGTTCTCGACCTCGAGGCCTGCCGCACGCGCCAGCTCGTCATTGGGCACAGCGCCTACGCCGATCACCACGATCTCGGCGGGGAACACGCGGCCATCGGCGCACTGCACCCGATCGACCTTGCCCGCACCTTCGAACGAGGCGACCGCCGCGCCGGTCACGATCTCGACGCCGTGCCGGGCATGCTCGGCCGCGAAGAAGTCGGAAACCGGCAGGGCGACCACCCGATTCAGCACCCGCCCCTGCGCTTCCAGCACGGTCACCTGGCACCGCCACTTGCTGAGGCTCGCGGCGATCTCGAGGCCGATATAGCCGCCGCCGATGATCACCGCGCGTGCCCCTTCGGCCACGGCGGCCTTGATCCGCTCGGAATCCTCGAGCGTGCGCAGGTAGAACACGCCCTGCAGATCGCTGCCCGGCAGGTCCAGGCGGCGCGCCCGCGTGCCGGTGCAGATCACGCACCAATCGTAGCCGAGCTCGGTGCCGCCCTCGCACGTCACCGTCCGGTGCGCTCGATCGATCGCCAGGGCGCGTACCCCCAGCCGGAGATCGATCTCGCTCTTGGCGTAGTAGGCGGCCGAGCGTATGTAGGTTCGCTCGACATCCATCTCGCCGGTCATCAGCTTCTTCGAGAGCGGCGGGCGCTGATAGGGTGGCAAGCGCTCGTCGCCGAGCAGGCTGATGCGCCCGTCGAAGCCCAGCTGCCGCAGGCTGATGGCGATCTGCGCGCCGGCCTGACCGGCGCCGATGATGATCACGTGTTTTGCCATGGCGGTTGTCTCGCATGGCGCGCTATGGCGGGCAAGCCGCACAAGGCCAGAAGGGAGGGGCTTGATGACCGAGCTGTGTGATAAGACCGCGGTCGAGCTGCGCCGCCTGATCGGCACCAAGCAGGTCTCGCCCAGGGAGCTGCTGGCCTCGTGTCGGGCGCGGATCGACCGGATCAACCCCACCGTCAACGCGTTCGTCGCCACCTCCTGGGAGCGGGCCGAGGCGGAGGCGCAGGCGGCCGAGCGCGCGGTCATGCACGGCGAGGAGCTGGGACCGCTGCACGGCCTGCCGATCGGCGTCAAGGACCTGGTGCTGACCGAGGGCCTGCGCACCACCTTCGGCTCACCGCAGTTCGCCGAGCACGTGCCCGACGAGGACGAGCGTCAGGTCGCCGCGGTGCGCGAGGCCGGCGCGATCGTGGTCGGCAAGACCAACACGCCCGAGTTCGGCGCCGGCGCCAACACGGTCAATCCGGTCTATGGCGCGACCGGCAACCCGTTCGATCCGGACAAGACCTGCGCGGGCTCATCGGGCGGCTCGGCGGTGGCGCTGGCGACCGGCATGGTGCCGATCGCGACCGGCTCCGATACCGGCGGCAGCCTGCGCAACCCGGCCGCCTATTGCGGCATCGTCGGCTTCCGGCCGAGCCCGGGCGCGGTGCCGAGCGAGCTGCGCATGATCGGCTGGTCGTCGCTGCCGGTGCAGGGACCGATGGCGCGCAACGTGCCCGACGTCGCGTTGCTGTTCGAGGCGATGAGCGAGGTCGACCCGCGCGACCCGCTGAGCCACCCGCCGCATCCGGGCGAGCCCTGGACGCTGGAGCCGGTCGATCTGTGCTCGCTGCGGGTCGCGATCAGCGAGGACCTCGGCTTCTCGCCGCTCGACCACGGCATCCGCCAGACTTTCCAGAACGCCGTCGCGCGCTTTGCCGACGTGTTCGGAGCGACCGAGCGGCGCGACCCACCGCTGGACGGCGCCAACGAGGCGTTCGAGGTGACCCGCGCGATCAATTTCCTGGCGGGGCACAGCGGCACCTACCGCGACCGGCCCGACATCCTGGGCCCCAACATCGTGGCCAATGTGGAGCAGGGCCTGGGCATGAGCCTGGAGGACGCCGCGCAGGCAATGCGCCATCACACCGAACTGTATCGCCGCTTCCTCGCGTTCATGGACGACTTCGACGTGTTGATCTGTCCGGCGATGTCGGTGCCGCCGTTTCCGCACAGCCAGCGCTATCCGACCCACATCAACGGTGAGGAGCTGCGCACCTATTTCCACTGGCTGGCCCCCGCCTACGGCCTGACGCTGACCGGCCATCCGGTGGTCTGCCTGCCGTGCGGGCTCGACCACACCGGCATGCCGTTCGGC
This sequence comes from uncultured Alphaproteobacteria bacterium, assembly GCA_963731495.1. Lineage (GTDB taxonomy): Bacteria > Pseudomonadota > Alphaproteobacteria > Geminicoccales > Geminicoccaceae > DASUGG01. Next base: position 59,099 of record CAVSVZ010000021.1, on the reverse strand, counting down.
ATCCAGGTCTGCGGCAGGCGCTTTGGCGACTGGCAGGTGCTGAGCGTCGCCGCGGCGCTCGAGCGCTATCTGCAGGACATCCCCGAGCTGGCGCGACCGCTGCCCGATCTCGACGAGCTCGCCGCCTGAGATCAGCGTTCGCGCGGCTGCATGAAGGCGCCGATCTCGGCGGACGAGGCGGCCTGGTCGACGAAGCCGAAGGTCCCCTGCTCCTTCATCTCGCGCGCAGCACGCATCAGCGCGCCCAGCGCAACCCGGGCCAAGGCTCCGCCCAGGCTGATGCGCTTCACGCCGGCCGCCGCGAGCTGCTCGACGGGGAAGCCAGCGCCGGGCATGCCCGCCAGCACGTTGACCGGCCTGGTCAGCGCCTCACACACGCGCCGGATCGTGTCGAGGTCGCGCAGGCCCGGCGCGTACAGCACGTCGGCGCCTGCCGCCTCGAATGCCTGGAGCCGCCCGATGGTGTCGCCGAGATCCTGGCGGCCATGCAAAAAATTCTCGGCGCGCGCGGTCAGCACGAACGGGCGCCCGCAGGCCCGGGCCGCCTCGACCGCAGCGGCGATGCGCTCGATCGCCTGGCTGCGCTCGTAGATCGGCGAGTCCGGGCGGCCGGTCGAGTCGTCGATCGAAGCCCCTGCCAGCCCGACCTCGGCCGCCATCCCGATCGTTTCGGCCACGAACTCCGGCGCATCGCCGAAGCCGTTCTCGAAATCCGCCGAGACCGGCAGGGGCGTCGCCTCGACGATGCTCCTGGCATGGTCGAGCGCCTCATGACGGCTCACCCCGCCGTCGCGGCGGCCGAGCGAAAAGGCGTGGCCGGCGCTGGTCGTGGCGAGCGCCTCGAAGCCCAGCCCCGCGAGGATCCGCGCCGTGCCCATATCCCAGGGATTGGGGATCACGAACGCTCCCGGACGGGCGTGCAGCTCGGCGAACCGCTGCGCCCTGTCGGCTTGACTTGGCATCATGGCATCCTCCTTATGGGCTCCGATCTTCTTGGCCACGCCCTGGCCCCAGACTGCACGAGGGAAACGCCTATGGCACATATCCGAGACATCAACCTGATCCCCCTCGTGTACCAGATGGCGCCGGGCAAGGCGTATGGCATGGCGCGCAATCTGATGGGGATGCGTGCCAGCTGCCTGGTCGAGCTGACCACCGAGGACGGCGTGGTCGGCATCGGCGAGGCGTGGGGCCCGGCCAAGGCGACCGCGGGCTACCTCGAGGTGATCAAGGACGCCTATATCGGGCGCGAGCTGTACGATCGCGAGGCGATCCTGTCCGACATCCTGTGCCGCTACTACCATCTCGGCTGGCAGAACCAGATGCTGGCCTGCATCAGCGGCATCAACATCGCGATCTACGACGCGATGGGCAAGATGCTGGGCCTGCCGGTGTGCAAGCTGCTCGGCGGCCGCATTCGCGACCGCATCCCGGCCTACGCCTCGGACGGCTATATCAGCCGCGACCCCGGCAACCAGCTCGACGCCCAGCTCGAGCGGATCGCCGACCAGGGCTTTCCGGGCGCCAAGTTCAAGATCGGCCTGGGGCCGAAATCGGACGAGCAGCGGGTGGCGCTGGCGCGCCGGATCCTCGGCGACGACATGCTGCTGCTGGTCGACACCAACGGCAACTACACGGTCGACGTGGCACTCGACAGCATGCGCCGGATCGCGCCCTACGACGTCCATTTCTATGAGGAGCCGCTGCCGCCGCAGGATTTCGAGGGCTATCGCATCCTGACCGCGCGCGCACCGATCCCGGTCGCGACCGGCGAGGCGCTGTACACGATCTGGGATTTTTGCCGGATGATCGCGCCGCGCGCGGTCGACGTGGTGCAGCCCGATCCGACGCTGTGCGGCGGGCTCGATCAGGCCAAGGCGGTAGCGCTCCTGTGCCAGGCGCACAACGTGCGCTTCTCGCCGCATGTCTGGGGCAGTGCGGTCAGCGTTGCCGCCGCGGTCCATCTGCTGGCCTCGCTGCCGGGCTACCCGCACAGCGACAACCAGCCCTATCCGCAGCTGCTGGAATACGATGTCGGCGCCAATCCGCTGCGCGACGAGTTGCTGATCGAGCCGCTGCACGCGATCGAGGGTCACGTGCCGGTGCCGGACAAGCCCGGTCTCGGCATCGAGCTCGATCCGGAGGTGGTGCGCCGGTATCGGGTCGATTGAGCGGGCCCAGGGCGTATCCAGGGGCGCCCGACGGGTTGCGCGCCGCGCGCACGCGCGCTAGGCGGGGCGATGCTCGCAGCGCCAGCGAACCCGCTCCATGCCCTCGCGGCCCGCTAGCCTCGCCGGCAAGGCATCCGGCCGCGCGCCCCGCCCGTTGCGCGGGCTTGGCAGGCGGATCCGCAGGTTCCTGCTGTGGAGCCTGCTGATCGTCCTGCTGCTGCCGCCGGCGCTGCTGGTGGTGCTCCGCTTCGTGCCGGTGCCGCTGACCCCGCTCATGGTGATCCGCCTTGTCGAGGGCGAGTCCTTGCACAAGGAATGGGTGCCGCTCGCGCAGATCGCGCCGGCGCTGCGCCAGGCGGTAGTCGCGTCCGAGGACAATCGCTTTTGCGAGCACTTCGGCTTCGACTGGGCGGCGCTCGGCGAGGTGCTCGAGGACGTGCGCGCCGGCGAGCGGCCGCGCGGCGCCAGCACGATCACCATGCAGACCGCCAAGAACCTGTTTTTGTGGCCCGATCGCAGCCTGCTGCGCAAGGGCATCGAGTTCTGGCTGACGCCGCAGATCGAGCTGATCTGGAGCAAGCAGCGGATCATCGAGGTCTATCTCAACATCGTCGAGATGGGGCCTGGCATCTATGGCGCACAGGCCGCGGCACAGCACTATTTCGGCAAATCGGCCGCCGATCTCGGCCGCCTCCAGGCGAGCCTGCTCGCCGCCGTGCTGCCCAATCCGAGGCAATGGTCGCCGGCCGCGCCGACCAACTACATCCTGCGCCGCGCCAGCACGGTCAGGCTGCGGATCGACCAGCTCGGCCCGATGCTCGCGTGTACGGACAGCTAACGGTAGTCTGAGGTCGCATGATGGGGAGGAGAGAGATGCCGGCCGAGCGAGAGGCAGTTCGCGAGTTTCTGGATGGCGCAGAGGCCGCAGCCATCGACCTTCTGGCCGAGCTGGTGAAGGTGCCGTCCGACAATCCGCCCGGCGACTGCGCGCCGCATGCCGAGCGCGCGGCCGTGCTGCTCGAGCAGCGGGGCTTCGCCGTCGAGCGCCATCCGGTGCCGGAGCCCCTGGTGCGCGCCAACGGCATGGTCAGTGCGGTCAACCTGCTCGTGCGCGAGCGCTTCGGCGAGGGGCCGGTGATCGCGCTCAATGCCCATGGCGACGTGGTGCCGCCGGGCGAGGGCTGGACCACCGATCCCTATGGCGGCGAGATCAAAGACGGCTGGATGTACGGCCGCGGCGTCGCCGTCTCGAAGAGCGATTTTTCGACCTACACCTATGCCCTGGCGGCACTGAAGGCACTCGGCGCGCCGCTTGCCGGCACGGTCGAGCTGCACCTGACCTATGACGAGGAGGCGGGCGGCGCGATCGGTCCCCAATGGCTGCTGGATGAGGGCATCTCCGCGCCGGACTTCGCGATCAGCGCCGGCTTCTCCTATGGCATCGTGACGGCGCACAATGGCTGCCTGCATCTCGAGGTCGAGGTCACCGGCAAATCGGCGCATGCGGCCAGGCCCGAGACCGGCCACGACGCGCTCGAGGCGGCCAGCGGCCTGCTTGCCGCCCTGTACAGCCACCGGCAGGAGCTCTCCGAAAAGCGGTCGGCGGTCGAGGGCATCGAATTGCCGACCCTGGTGGTCGGCCTGATCCGCGGCGGCATCAACACCAATGTGGTGCCCGGTGCGGTCACGCTGCGGATCGACCGGCGGATGATCCCGGAAGAAGATGCCGCGGCGGTCGAGCAGGAGCTGACCACGCTGATCGAGCACAGCGTCGCGCGGCCCGGCATCGCGTGCAAGGTGCGCCGCATCATGCTGGCCCTGCCGCTGAAGCCGGTCCACGGCCTCGAGCGCCTGGTCGGGCCGCTGCAACGCAATGCCGAGGCCGTGCTCGGCGAGCGCGTGCCGGTCTATGGCGTGCCGCTCTACACCGACGCCCGCCACTATGCCGCAAAAAACATCCCGACCGTGCTGTACGGCGCCGGGCCGCGCACGCTGATCGAGGCCCATGCCCATGCCGCCGACGAGCGCCTGCCGCTGGCCGATCTGCGCAAGGCGACCGAGGTGGTCGCGCTGACCCTGCTCGACCTGCTACGCCCGAGCTGAGGGCACCGGCATCTGATACTGCCAGTGCAGCGAGGGCAATAGGTGCTCTGCGGCATGCCTTAGAGGACGACCTCGGCCATGGGATCCCCTCCACGTTGTCCCGGTGATCAATCGGTCCGTGTGGCCAGAAACTCGGCCAGGCAATCGAAGCAGCCCGACCAGCCTTGAGTGTGCTGATCGCGGCTGTTCTCGCTCTCGAACAGCTCCTGGGTCAGGTGCAAAGCAGTGCCCGTGCCGTGCTCCTCGAAGGCGAGCGTGACCACGGTCTCGTGGCCGCGCGCTCCGTCCGTCTCCCAGGCCCAGGTGAACACCAGCCGCTCGGGCGGCGCGATCTCGCGATAGACACCGCTCACGATGTGCTGCTTGCCCTCGGGCGAGCGCATGACCGTGCGCCAGGCGCCGCCCTGCCGCACGTCCATCTGGCAGTCCGGCACGGTGAACCCCTTGGGACCCCACCAGCGGATCAGCTGCTCGGGCTCGGCAAAAGCTCGAAACACCCGCGCTCTGGGCGCGTCGAAAGTGCGCGAGAGATGCAGGACCCGGGTGTCATCGGGCTTCGGTCGAGCCATCGCCATCGTTGTCCTCCGCTGTCTGATCGCTGCCCACGCTGCGCGAGGCGCGAGCGGGTTCGTCCCTCTGCTCGTCGAGATAGGCGGCCAGCCGGTCCAGGCTTTCCGACCAGAAACGCTCGTAGTGCCCGAGCCAGCGCGCGGCGTCGCGCAGGCCTTCGGCGCGCAGGGCGCAGCGGCGCCATTGCGCTACCTTGGTGCGGCGGATCAGCGCCGCGCGCTCGAGCACCTTCAGATGCTTGGAGACCGCGGGCAGCGACATCTCGAATGGCGCGGCCAGCTCGCCGACCGAGGCTTCGCCCTCGGCCAGACGTGCCAGGATCGCGCGCCGGGTCGGATCGGCCAACGCGGCAAACGTGGTGGAGAGCGTGTCAGAAGTCTGCATTTGACCCAGCAGTTATTTAACCTGTTGGATAACTATGCGGCGCGCACCGGCTTGTCAACAGGCTTGTGCGGCGCCGGCAGACGAGAATGCTAGGATCAGGCCGTCGTGCAACGGGAACAAGATGATGACGGAGAATCTCGCCAACGCGCTCGACCAGCTTGGCAGGCCGACCCGGGTGCCGGCCTCACCCGAGGCCGCGACACTCGAGACGGTGCCCAATCCACACCCGGGGCGTCGCTATCTGGTGCGCTTCACCTGTCCCGAGTTCACGTCGCTCTGCCCGGTCACCGGCCAGCCCGACTTCGCGCATTTCGTGATCGACTACGTGCCCGACGCACGCCTGGTCGAGAGCAAGTCACTGAAGCTGTTCCTGGCGTCGTTCCGCAACCACGGCGCGTTCCACGAGGACTGCACGCTGATGGTGGCGGAGCGCCTGGAGGCGGTGCTGGCGCCGGTGTGGCTGCGGATCGGCGGCTACTGGTATCCGCGCGGCGGCATGCCGATCGACGTGTTTTATCAGAGCGGCGAGCCGCCCGCCGGCTTGTGGCTGCCCGACCAGGACGTTGCGCCTTACCGCGGCCGGGGATGAGACCCGGCCGCAGCGCAGGGCCTACTTCCAGACGGGCTTGCCCAGATCGACGTCGTCCTGGTCGGTGAGCGCACCCGTCGCGGCGCCGGCCGCACCGCCGAGCGCAGCGCCGCCGAGCGCACTGGTGCCGGTCACGGCGCCGAGCGCGGCTCCGGCGCCAGCCCCGATCGCACCGCCGCTGATGGCGCGGTCAGACGTGCTTGAGCCACAGGCGGCGAGCAGCAGGGCGGCAGCGAGCGCTACCCATCGAATCGCAAGCATCGGAACCTCCGAATTCTTTCTGCTACAGCTGACAAACGCCCGGCCCGAGGACTAGTTCCTGCGGGGTTTCGGCTCCGGCAAGTTCTTCTGCACGAAAATGCAGGTCCCGCAGAGCTGATCCGCTGGCGGGTTGTCATCCGCCTGACCCGGTCGCATGCTGCGCGCACAACCAGATCCCGGGCGTCTGCCCCAGGACGAACAGTCAAGAGGGACGGCATGAATCTCGTGCGCTTTCCGGTCGACAAGGCGGACTTCGATGGGCCGGTGCTGGTCACCGGCGCCGGCGGCTGCATCGGCAGCTGGGCGCTGGCGATCCTGCACAGGGCGGGCGTGCCCACGGTGGCGTTCGATCTGTCCGACAACAAGCGCCGGCCCCTCTTGCTGATGACCGAAGAAGAGCTCGCAGACATTCCCTGGCTGACCGGCGACATCGCCGATACCGAAGCGGTCGCCGGGGTCGTGGCGCAGCATAACGTTCGGGCAATCATCCACCTCGCCGCGCTGCAGGTGCCGTTTTGCAAGGCGGATCCGGTCGCCGGCGCCAAAGCGAACGTGGTCGGCACCGTGAACGTGCTCGAGGCGGCCCGCCATCATGGGCTCAAGCGCGTGGCCTATGCCAGCTCGATCGCGGCCCACAGTTTTTTCCCGGGCACGCCCTGGCTGGCGACCCTGTATGGCGCCTACAAGCTGTGCGACGAGATGATCGCGCACACCTATGCCGTCGACTGGGACGTGCCGAGCGTCGGCATGCGCCCGGGCGTGGTGTACGGCGTGGCGCGTGACCAGGGCCTGACCTCCAAGACCACGGTGGCGATTCTGGCCGCCGCCGCCGGCCGGCCCTACACCGTGCCGTTCTCGGGTGCGGTCTCCGCGCTGCATGCCGGCGAGGTCGCCTCGGCGTTCATTACCGCGGTCTCCAAGGAACGGCAGGGTGCCGAGGTGTTCGACATCAACGGCCGCGCCACCAGCGTCGACCAAATGCTCGAGATCATCCGCCGCCTGGCGCCGGATGCCCGGCTCGACATTTCGGGCGAGGCACTGCCCTTTCCAGCCGAGCTTTCGGATGAGCCGGTGCAACGGTATCTCGGCGACTACGGGCCGGTGCCGCTCGAGGAGGGTATCGAGGAGACCTATCAAGACTTCAAACGGCTGCTCGTGGCCGGCGCCCTTTCGCCGGACGCCGTCGCGTGATCGAGGTGTGAGGCCCATCGTCAAGTTGCCCTCACAAGAGCGTGGTATAACACCGAATTAAGTGGGATCTGGGCACGCATCGGGGTATGTGACACTGCGCTTGCCGGTCAAAGCATCGCGAGCCAATGTCGGTCTGACGGCTCCGAACAAACAAGGAAAAGGAGGACGTCGCATGAGCGAGCGCAACCGTCTGTCGCTTGGCGCGCTGGTGCTTCTGATCGGGCTGCTCCCGGTAAGCGCCGGCGCGGACCACTACAGTCTGCGCAAGGTCGCGATGGAAGGTCAGACTCTGCCGGACGGCACCACCTTGCAGACGATCGTCGCGGCGTGCAGCGAGCAGGCGCCGTTCCGGCCGTGCGTGGCGATCAGCCCCGGCGGGCGGGTCGCGTTCTACGGCACGACCGGCGCCGGGCTCGACGCGATCTTCACGCAGCGCGGTGTGGTGGTGGAGAGCGGCGAGGACCTGCCGGACGGCAGCACGCTCGGCATCGATTCCAGCACCATCGTCGGCGGCCTCGCGCGCAACATCCGCGACCTCGCCTTTCCGGGTCTGGAGGTCGACACCAGCAATGCCAGCACCACCCGTGCGCTGTTCACACGCGAGGGGCTGGTGGTCAAGCAAGGCGAGACCTTGCCCGACGGCACCACGGCCTCGATCAATTTCCTGGGCGGGCTAGCCATCAACGCCCGGGCCGGGACCGCGTTTCACGGCAGCAACGCCGTGTTCACCCAGGACGGCACGCTGGTCCAGGCCCGGCAGGAGCTGCCCGACGGCACGATCGCCGAAGGGATCAGCTTCTTCGGCGGCGTGGCGAGCGGCGGGCCCGGCGGTCGCGTCGCCTTCCAGGGCTTCACCGACAACCAGCTGGTGATCTTCACGCAGGACGGCCTGGTCGCCAAGGCTGGCGCCCTTCCCGACGGCACCGAGCTGCAGTCGATCGACCCGCTCGCCGGCGTGGCGATGAGCCCGCGCGGCGAGGTCGTGTTCCACGGCCGCACCGACGGCTACGACGGCGTGTTCAATCAACGACGGCTGCTCGCCCGGACAGGCACGCGACTGCGGGACGGCACCAAGCTCGATGTGATCCGGCCCGAAGGCGGCATCGCCGTCGATCACCGCGGCACCGTGGTGTTCCACGGCGAGAGCCACGGCAAGCAGGCCGTGTTCAGCCAGAAGGGACTGATCGCCCGGGTCGGCGACCGCATACGCGGCGGCGGCCGGCTGGAGGCGATACGAGCCGAGGGCGGTGTTGCGATCAACAGTCGTGGGCAGGTGGCGTTCCACGGCATCACCGACGGCAAGGCCGCCATCTTTGTGACCGGAGGAGGACGGCGATGACCGATCGGCCAGAGCGCAGGTCCGGGGCTGCAGGGATCGACCGGCGCGGCTTTGTCGTGACCGCGACGGGCGTTGCGGCCAGCTGGGCGCTGCCGATCCAGGCCATGGCCCAGGAGATCCTGGACGGCTTCGCGCCACCGGCCCCCGAGCTCGAGACGCTGACCGTGCCCGAGGGCTGGCACGTGCCGTTCGCCGAGCCCGGGGCCGTGGGGGCGCTCCAGGGCACCGCAGGCGTCGACCTGACCGTGCGCTTCGCGGAGGTCTCGATCCTCGAGCCCGATCAGAGCGGCGCACCGGTCGAGCGGATCGAGCTGGTCCGGACCTACAACGGCAAAGTGCCGGGACCGACCTTCCGGCTCAAGCCGGGCGACAAGCTCGAGTTCAAGATCACCAACGCCCTGCCCCACAACCAGCCGGCACCGTACCCTTACGAGGGCATCGACAGCTGCCACATGCTGATGGCGCTGAACGTGCCCGGCTGCTTCAACACCACCAACTTGCACACCCACGGCCTGCACGTCTCGCCTCAGACCCAGGGGCCGGACATCATGACCGGCGTCTCGTCCGACGACATCCGGATCAGGATTCCGCCCAAGGACGATCCGCTCGACAACGACGGCTGGCCGAGCGAGCGGCAGTACTGCGTCTGGCTGCCGGACTTCCATGCGCCGGGCACCCACTGGTACCACGCCCATGTTCACGGCTCGACTGCGATCCAGGTGGTCAACGGCCTGGCCGGCGCGCTGATCGTCGAGGAGCCCGACGACCAGAAGATCCGGGTCGATCAGGAGCTGATCTGGATCATCCAGGAGATCATCGGCAACGCCCAGACGGTCTACGCCAACATCGCCGTACCGCCCGACCAGCCGGGCGCCGGCACCAAGCCGTATGGCGACAACCCGCCCACCGTGCGCTTCACGGTCAACTCGCTGACCTCCTCGACCATCAAAATGCGGCCGAACGAGATCCAGCGCTGGCGCTTCATCAACGCCACGGCCACCCCGCGCGGCTTCATGAACATCGGCGTGCTCGCCGCCAACGATCCCACCACCGGCTTCGTCGACGGCGTGCTGTACGCGATCGCCGACGACGGCATCACCTATTACGGCAAGACGCCGCAGCCGGTGGTCGCGCCGGGCAAGTTCCTGGCGGCCGGCAACCGTACCGACTTCCTCGCGAGATTCACCGAGCCCGGCACCTACTATGTCTGGAAGCTCGCGGTCGCCGGCACGCCGACCAGCAACGACCTCCTGGCGATCGTGCAGGTCGAGGGCGATGCCCTGCCCGACCGGCCGCTGCCGAGCCTGCCCGGCACCGACAAGGCGCCCTGCTACCTGCAACCGATCAACCACGCGGAGGTCGCGCACACGCCGCGCCGCGTCTACGAGTTCGGCGTGCTGCGGCCGGGCGAGTTCGGTGGCTTCACCATCAATGGCGAGGCCTATGGCCGGATCGATCCCGAGACCGGCGAGCCGGGGCCGCACCCGAACACCGACCTGCCGCTCGGCAATGCCGAGGAGTGGACGCTGACCAACAGCTCGGGCGCGCCGCACCCCTACCACATCCACGTCAACCCGTTTCAGGTGGTGGGCGACAAGGTCGATCCGGACGGGCCAGACGACCCGAGCAACTGGCGCTGGCTCGACACCCTCGCCCTGCCGGTGAACGACAGCTTCAAGATCCGCTCGCGCTTTCTCACCTATGACGGCCACTTCGTCATGCACTGCCACATCCTGGTGCACGAGGACGTCGGCATGATGCAGGACATGACCGTGGTCGGCGACGGCTACGGCCCCTGCGTCGTTGTCACGGAATGCAAGCTGTAGGCGCTGACGACGTATGGATCCGCTGCGAGGCACGCCGGCGTCTGCTCGGACTTGTCGTGCACGCCAGATGAGGAGGAGGCTTTATGATGACGGGCTGCCGGAGGCGCATCTCGCAGATCGTTCTCGGTGCGATGCTGGGCGCCGTATCGATGGGGTCCGCGCACGCGACGGACGAGGAAGAATTCCTGCGCGATCTGCCTTCTGCGTGCGCAGCGGAGAACGTGGCGGGCGTTTTCGGGTTCAACGAGGAGACGCAATCGAGCCCGACCGTACGCGAGCCCAGAGCCTTCGTCGGCGTCATCAACCTGCGCTCCGATGGCGTCGCCGTGCTGCAGAAAAAGGGCTTCATGGAACGCGGCGGAGAGGTCCGGACAGGTCGCGTTCTCGAAGGTCAATGGACAGTCGAACCACACTGCATCGGCTTCATTGATTTTCCCGAAGTCGATGCTTCAGCAGGAATCACCGTGGAGTTCGACTATCTCTTTGTTGCCGTGGAGAACGCTACCAAGCTGTTCCTGATCTCCAACAATCCCCTTGAGGCGTTTGACGCAAGATTACTCTTCCGGCGCTGACGCGATCCTGGCATCGCGGCCATGGCGTGGAGGCAAAGGGCGACCGATCCCGTATTGATCCGTCGCCAAGTGGCGCCATCTCTGTCGTGTACTGAGCAGGAGCCGAGATGGCAGAGCTCGCGGTCGTGACGTCACAGGAGCCGGAGGTCCGCTCGCATGCCGGCTACCGGCTGATCATCGAGCCGGGCGGCAAGCGGGTTCGCGTCGAGTTCAACGGCGCGGCGGTGGCCGAGAGCGAGCGCGTGCTGATCATGCACGAGACCGGCTATCCGCCGGTCACCTATGTGCCGCGCGAGGACGTCCGTATGGACCTCTTGCGGCCGAGCGAGCACCGCACCCATTGCCCGTTCAAGGGCGACGCCAGCTACTGGACGATCGAGGTCGGCGACCGGCGTGCCGAGAATGCCGCCTGGAGCTACCAGGATCCCCACGAGGAGGCGGCGATCGTCAAGGACCATATCGCCTTCTACTGGGATCGCATCGATGCCTGGTTCGAGGACGACGAGCAGGTGATCGAGCAGCCGCCGGCGGCGGTCCCGACCAGTGAGAATCCCCTGCGCGACTGGCTGGTGCGCGAGGCCTGGCGGGCGCCCTCGGCACAGGACCTGCTGCACAGGCTGGCCCTTCGGCTGGTCGCGAGCGGGTTCCCGCTGTGGCGCCTGCGCCTGCTGATCCGGACCCTGCATCCCCAGCTGTTCGCCACCGGCTTGACCTGGCGCAGCGACATCGATCGGGTCGAGACCTCGCAGCCGGGGCATGCGATGCTCCAATCGAGGGCCTATCTGGAAAGCCCGTACGCGCCGATCCTGAAGGGCGAGGGCGGCGTGCGGCGCCGGCTCGAGGGGCCGCAGCCGCGGCTCGACTACCCGGTGCTGCAGGAATTGCACGAAGCCGGTGCTACCGACTACGTCGCCATGCCGATGCGGTTCTCCGACGGTCAGATCAACATCATCACGTTGGTCTCGCGCGAGGCCGGCGGTTTCTCGACCGCGCAGCTGGGCATGCTCTACGAGATCCTGCCGGTGCTGAGCCGGCTGTTCGAGGTGTTTGCGCTGCAAGAGACGGCAGCGACTCTGCTGGGCACCTATCTCGGCCGGCGCACCGGCAGCGAAGTGCTGAACGGCCTGATCAAGCGCGGTGACGGGCGCGACATCGACGCCGCGATCTGGGTCTGCGATCTGCGTGATTCGACCGCGCTCAGCGAAGCGGTCGCGCGCGACGCCTATCTCGACAGCCTCAACCAGTTCTTCGACTGCATGGTCGAGCCGATCGTGGCGCATGGCGGCGAGGTGCTGAAATATATCGGCGATGCAGTCCTGGCGATCTTTCCGATCGGCGAGCCGGACAGCCCGGCCCACGAGGCTTGCGCCCACGCCCTGGCCGCGGTCGCGGACGCCAAGGCCGGGATCGAGCAGCTGAACCTCGAGCGAGGTGGGCGCGGCGAGCCGCCGCTCGCCTACGGCATCGCCCTGCACCGCGGTCAGCTCACCTATGGCAATATCGGCTCGTCCGACCGGCTCGACTTCACGGTGGTCGGCACCGCGGTCAACGAGGCGGCGCGGATCGAGGACATGACCAAGATGCTGCACCAGCCTGTGCTGATCTCGGCGGCCTTCGCGGCGAGCTTCGGCGGCGCGCTGACCTCGCTCGGCCGGCACCCGCTGCGCGGCATCGCGCTGGAGCAGGAGCTTTTTACGGCTTGAGCGGCCTTGCGGCGCGAGCGCTCGTGGCGCGACCACCGCGAACATCGCCGCGGCCCCGCGTTACGCCGTGATCCGCAGGCCGTGGTCGACCGTCATGACCACCTCTGCGCGCTTCGTTCCGCACCGCCTCGTTCATCGCCGCTATCGACAGGGGAGGTCCGTCATGCCGCAGACAGCCGTAGACCTCCTCGAGCCTGGTCGGTGGAAAATGGCCAGCAGGTTTCATGCTCAGGAATCCGGATCGACCAGCTGGGGCAGAGCGCGCGCCTGGGTCACCCAGTCGATCACCTCGTCCGGCGTCGGCGCTCGCCGCGCGAAGCGCTCGACCGCGTTCAGCTCGTGGAGGATGCCGTGTAATCTGGCCGGGTCGTGCTCGGCCAGGCTGGACACCCGATCGACCCCGATCAGCTCGAGCATATCGGCGAAGATCGCGCCGACACCCTTGATCCGTGCGAGGTCTGCCCGACAGGCCAGGCGCAGCAAGACCTCCTCCTCGATGCCGCTCCTCGCCGCCAGGGCGCGCCGGTGCTTCAGGCGTCCGGCCGCCTCGAGCAGCTGATGGGTGTAGGTCACGCCGTGCATCTTGAGCCGGTTGCGCACCTGATTGCTGATGCCGCGTAGCTTGCTGACGTGAAGCGACATCGAGCGGCCCCCGTCCTGTTCCCGCCGGCGATCATCCAGCTTCCTGACCGCGGCACCTGAAGACTTGCCGGGCGCCACCGCCAGACTCGGGCGGGCGCTCGAAGATAAGTCCAGATTCACCACATTCGACCGCATGGGTTTCCTCCCCCTTTTGATCTCCATCTTGAATTGATTCGGCTCTGTTCTTTGTTTGTTTCGGCAATTTTCGACAGCCGATTATTCAATCAGAACAACGATAGAAACATGCGCAACTGGAAAGTCAAGCAACATGGCCAAAGAGACCATTGATCGCGATTGTCGGATTGTCGACGAAATACAATACCAGAACCGGAAGGCGCGCACGGGCGATCGCAAGCGCGCTCAGGAGTTGCCCAACCACGGTGTGCGCCACGGCGATCCTATTCGGAGCGCCTCATGGTGATCAACACCTGTCGCCGTGCCTTATTTCGAGCCCGGCGGCGCGATCCCATGGTGATGGCGCACCTGGCGATGCCCGCCCGCTCTCCAGCTGCGCATCGCGCACGGCGGTGACGTCGGCGCGCGAAGCCGCCAGCTGACCCGGCAGCAGCAGCACCAGAAGCGCCACAGCGCCGGCCAGCAGGGCCCGCAGCAGCGCGCCCCGCATGAATGGCGCACGCGCCGATGATGGATCGGTCGATCGAGCCTTCGCCGTGGATCGCCCGGTGGCCGCGGAACCATCGGCCCCGGAACAATCGGCCAAGGCCTTCGGCTGCGTGAGGTTGCTCGTCATCCTGCTTCCTCCAGATGACTCCGCACCAGGCTAGCAAATCAAGGTTTGGAAGCCGTTAAGGTCTCGGCAGGAATCCTCCGCGGTCTGCAGATTCGCCCTGCCCGAAATCCGCGAGATCTCGTAAGAAGCGCATCGGCCGCGGCGGACCTGTGCGCCACGGCCGCATCCAAGTTCGGGGAGCGCCGGCATGGCCTATCCGTCCCGCATCGTCTGTCTGAGCGAGGAGACGACCGAGACGCTTTACCTCCTGGGCCAGGAGCATCGCATCGTCGGCATCTCGGGCTACACCGTGCGGCCGCCGCAGGCGCGCCGCGAGAAGCCCAAGGTGAGCGCGTTCACCTCGGCGCGCATCGAGCGCATCGTCGACCTTCGGCCCGATCTGGTCCTGACCTTCTCCGACCTCCAGGCCGACATTGCCGCTGACCTGATCCGGCACGGCCTGCAGGTGCACAGCTTCAACCAGCGCGACGTCGCCGGCATCCTGGCGATGATCCGGCTGCTGGGTGCCATGGTCGGGGCGGGTGGAGCGGCCAGCCAGCTTGCCGATACGCTGGCCGCGCGGATCGAGCAGGTGGGCGCGCGATCCCGATCCGGACCGCGGCCACGCATCTTCTTCGAGGAATGGGATCAACCGCTGATCTCGGGCATCGGCTGGGTCAGCGAGCTGATCGCGATCGCCGGCGGCCAGGACTGCTTTGCCGAGCTGGCCGGCAACGCACTGGCGCGCGATCGGATCGTGACGCCCGAAGCCGTCTGCGAGCGCCGTCCCGAGATCATCATCGGCTGCTGGTGCGGCAAGCGCTTCCGGCCCGAGCAGGTCGCCGCCCGGCCCGGCTGGGACCGGCTGCCGGCGGTCGAGAACGGCCATCTCCACGAGATCAAGTCGAGCCTGATCCTGCAGCCGGGTCCGGCGGCGCTGACCGACGGCCTGGCGGCGCTCGAGCAGATCATCGGACGGCGCGCGGCCACGGCCCGGATGCCGGCAACCCCGCGCCGTGCATCATGACTGACGCCGATCGGCATCCGGGGCCGTCCGAACCGATTGCCGTGCTGGTGCGGCGCGGCGACCGGGTCGAGAGCGTGCATCGGGTCGCCTGGGCGGTGGCCGATGCCGGCGGCACCGTGCTCCACCATGAGGGCGATATCGACCGGCCGGTGTTTCCACGCTCCGCGGTCAAGCCCTTGCAGGCCCTGGCGCTGATCGAGAGTGGCGCGGCCGAACGGTTCGCCGTGAGCGAGCGCGAGCTGGCGCTGGCCTGCGCGTCCCATGGCGGCGAGTCCATGCATACCGAGATCGTGGCGAGCTGGCTCGAGCGCATCGGTCTCGATCCGTCCGCCCTGGAATGCGGCGCGCATGCACCCTCGCACGAGGCCACCGCGCGCGGCCTGATCGCGCAGCGTCGATCGCCTTCTGCCCTGCACAACAACTGCTCGGGCAAGCATGCCGGCATGCTCACCCTGGCGCTGCATCTGGGCGTGCCGACCGCGGGCTACAGCCAGCCGGATCATCCGGTCCAGCAGCGGGTCGGCGCGGCCCTGGCCGCGATGTCCGGCGTCACGCTGCCGTCGCCGGCGATCGACGGCTGCGGCATCCCGACCTATCCCCTGCCGCTCGCCAACCTGGCCGTGGCGATGGCCCGGCTGGCCGATCCCGGTCCGGATTCCGACGATGCCTCCGGCCGCGCCGTGGCCTGCGAGAAGATCTGCGCGGCGATGTCCGGCCATCCGCTGCTGGTCGCCGGCACCGAGCGCGCCTGCAGCCTGATCATGGCCGCAGCACCGGGCGTGCTGGTCAAGACCGGCGCCGAAGGGGTCTATGTGGCCGTGCTGCCGGATCGCAAGCTGGGCCTCGCGCTCAAGGTCGCTGACGGCGCCAGCCGCGCCTCGGTGGTGGCCCTTTTGGCCCTGCTCACCAGGCTGGGCGCGCTCGATCCTGCCGCCTCGCCGGCGCTGGGCCCGCTCGCCGCGCCGGAGATCCGTAATCATGCCGGCACGCTGGTCGGCCGGATCGAGCCAGCACCCGGCTGGCCGCACTTCGAACCGCCGGGGATCGCGCGGCCGTGATCGGTGCGATCGGGCTTAAGCCCACCTCAATGCCCGCGGCCTATGCTCGGGCCATGGTCGAGCACCTCAACCTGGTTCCGATCGCATTCCTGCTGGTCGGCGCGATTGCCGGCGGCCTGCTGCTGGCCGGCCTGCGCCAGCCACCGCTGGTCGGCTATATCTTCGCGGGTGCCGTGCTCGGGCCGTCGGGGATCGGCCTGATCACCGATCGCGAGACCGTCAACCTGCTGGCCGAGCTGGGCGTGCTGGTGCTGCTGTTCGTGGTCGGCATGCACCTGTCGCTGCGGGCGTTCCGCAACATCTACGAGACCGCGCTCGGTACCATCGCCCTGCAGATCGGCATCAGCGTATCGCTCATGCTGCTGATCGGCCCCCTGCTCGACTGGCCGCGCGCGACCTGCGTCCTGTTCGGCTTCGTCATGGCGCTGAGCAGCACGGTGGTCGGCATCAGCATGCTCGAGGACGTCGGCGAGCTGCGCAGCGATGCCGGCCGGCTTGCGGTCGGTGTGCTGATCGCCCAGGATCTCGCCGTCGTGCCCATGCTGATCATCGTAAGCGAACTCGCCAGCGAGACCGGTATCGACATCGGCCGCCTGCTGTTCGAGCTGTGCGCCGCCATCACCGTGCTGGTTGCCCTGATCTGGCTGCTGTCGCGGCGCCAGCGCATGCGCCTGCCGTTCCGGCCGCTGTTGTTGCGCTATCCGGATCTGGCGCCGCTCGCCGCGCTGGCCGTGTGCGTGCTCGGCGCGGCGCTGAGCAGCGCGCTCGAGCTGTCGCCGTTCCTGGGTGCCTTCCTGGCCGGGCTCTATGTCGGTAACACCACCGAGCGCCGGCTGATGGTGCAGGCGACCAACCCGATCCGCAGCCTGCTGCTGATGGCGTTCTTCCTGTCGATCGGCATGCTGATCGACCCGGCCTTCGTGCTGCACAATTTCGGCGTCGTGCTGACCCTGGTCGGCATCGTGTTCCTGCTCAACAGCGTGATCAACGTGCTGGCGCTGCGCGTGGTCGGCGAGCAGTGGCGGACCGCGTTCATCGCCGGCTTCGCGCTCGCCCAGATCGGCGAGTTCGCGTTCATCCTGTCAGCGTTCGGCCAGTCGAGCGGCCTGATCACCGAGCAGGCTAGCCGCCTGATCGTCGCGGTGATCGCCTGCAGCCTCGTGATCAGCCCGTTCTGGCTGGAGCTGGCACGCCGCCTGCACACCCTTAAAGGCGCGCCGGGCGAGCATCTGACCTCGCTGCTGACCTGGCTCTACCGGGACGAGGCGGAGCAGATGCGCCAGCGCTCGCGCCGCGTCGCCCTGCGCAGCAACGTGTTCGCGGCAAGCCTGGCCGCCAGGGTCGATCGGGTGCTCGATCGCACGCGCAGGGTGCAGCCGAAGCCCCGCGGTCTTCAGCGTCGCCGGACCAGGGGCACTCTGTTCGGCCGGGCGGGAGCGCCGGAGCGATGAGGGCGCTGATGCCGCGTCCGGGAGCCCGGCTGATCGCCGGGGTCGACGAGGTCGGGCGCGGCCCGCTCGCCGGACCCGTGGTGGCCGCCGCCGTGATCCTGCTGCAGCCGCTCGAGGGCATCGCCGATTCCAAGCTGCTCGATGCGCCGACCCGCGAGCAGCTGGCGCGGCGCCTGCGCGAGGTCGCCCTGATCGGGGTCGCCGCCGCCTCGGTCACCGAGATCGACCGGATCAACATCCTGCACGCCAGCATGCTGGCGATGCGACGCGCCGTGCTGCGCCTGGGCTGCCTGCCCGATCTCGCCCTGATCGACGGCAATCGCGCGCCGGATCTGCCCTGTCCGGTCGATACCGTGGTCGCCGGCGATCGCGACGTGCCGGCGATCGGCGCCGCCTCGATCGTCGCCAAGGTCACGCGCGACCGGCTGATGCACCGCCTCGCCCAGCGCTATCCGGGCT
The DNA here is from genome assembly GCA_963731495.1 of uncultured Alphaproteobacteria bacterium. Classification (GTDB taxonomy): domain Bacteria; phylum Pseudomonadota; class Alphaproteobacteria; order Geminicoccales; family Geminicoccaceae; genus DASUGG01. The sequence goes on along the minus strand of CAVSVZ010000021.1, from coordinate 41,023 downwards.
ACGGCTGGGAGAGCAATGTCGGCTATGCGACCGAGGTGCATCGCGAGGCGGTGCGCCGGCTGGGCCCGACCTGCCACCACCGCCGCAGCTTCGCCACCGTGCAGGCGAGCCTGTTCTAGCGCGCCATGGCCCGGCTGCAGAAGGCGTGGTGCCAATGCTGCGTCACGGGCGGTGGACCGGCCGGCATGATGCTCGGCTTCCTGCTCGCCAGAGCCGGCCTCGACGTGATCGTGCTGGAGAAGCATGCCGACTTCTTCCGCGACTTTCGCGGCGACACCATCCATCCCTCGACGCTGGCGCTGATCGACGACCTGGGCCTGCTGGCGCGCTTCCTGGAGCTGCCGCATCAGGAGGCCCGTGAGCTGGAGATGGTGTTCGGCTCGTCGCGCATCCGGCTCGCCGACTTCGGCCATCTGCCGACGCCGTGCAGGTTCATCGCGCTGATGCCGCAGTGGGACTTCCTCAGTTTCCTGGCTGAGCAGGGGCGGGGTTACCCGACCTTCGATCTTCGGATGGCGACCGAGGCGACCGGCCTGATCGTGGAGCAGGGCCGGATCGCCGGCGTGCGCGCGCAAAGCGACGACGGCGACCTCGAGGTCCATGCCGATCTTTGCGTCGCCGCCGACGGTCGCCATTCGACCCTGCGCGAGGGCGCCGGCATGCAGGCGCGCGATCTCGGCGCGCCGATGGACGTTCTGTGGTTCAAGCTCGCGCGCCGGCCCGAGACCGCCGACCAGCCGCTTGGCCGCTTCGGCGCCGGCCAGATCCTGATCACGATCGATCGCGGCGACTACTGGCAGTGCGGCTACGTGATCCCGAAGGGCGGCTACGACACGCTGCGCGCGCGCGGGCTCGACGCCTTCCGGCGCGGCTTTCGACGCTTCGTGCCGGTCGCTTGCCGAGGAGGCGGCGGCGCTCGCGACCTGGGACGAGATCAAGCTGCTGACGGTCCAGGTCGATCGTCTCGAGCGCTGGTGGCGACCGGGCCTGCTGTGCATCGGCGATGCGGCCCATGCGATGTCGCCGATCGCGGGCGTCGGCGTCAATCTGGCGATCCAGGACGCGGTCGCCGCCGCCAACGAGCTGGCCGAGCCCCTGCTCGACGCGGCGCCGACCGACCACCACCTGCAGCGCATTCAGCGTCGCCGGCAATGGGCCGTGCGCCTGACCCAGCACCTTCAGCTGCTGGTGCAGAACCGGGTCATCGCGGACGTGCTGCACGAGGAGGACGAGGTCACGCCGCCGCTCGCCTTGCGCCTGATCGACCGATGGCCGCTGCTGCGCCGGATTCCCGCCCGGCTGATCGGCCTGGGCGTGCGCCCGGAGCATGTCCGCACGCGCGACGTCGGCACCTGCTAGGCCGCCGCGGCGTCCGGGCGCTGGGATCGGATGGTGGTCAGCGGGCTCAGGTTCAGCCATGATCCGAGCGCGCGCCGCGCCTTGGCCTGGCCGATCACCTCGAGCTGCCCGCTGTCGATCGCCCGGGCCAGCGCAAGGTCGCCACGCACGATGTAGATCATGGTGACCAGGCTGCAGACCAGATAGAGGTCGACCTCGAAGCCCGGATCCTCGAGGCACAGCTCGCAGCCACCGTCGCGGTTGACGAACCACCACAGAGACTTGTGCTCGGGCTGATCGGTCAGCTGCAGGCGCACGACCGATCGCCTGTCACCCAGCGCTTTGGGATCGACGCCGCGCTCCAGGCTCCAGATCAGCAGCCCGAGATCGATCTCGCCCTCGGCCAGCTGGCGCCGGGACCAGCGCTGGCCCCAGACGCCGAGCGCCTCGACCAGCGGCACGAACTCGCGGCCGGCTTCGGTCAGGTGGTAGGTCCAGCTGCTGCCACTGGCCGAGCGGCGGCGCTCGACCACAGCCTCCGCTTCGAGCTGCTTGAGCCGGCGCGACAGCAGGGTCGGCGACATCAGCGGCACGCCGCGCTGCAGCTCCGAGAACCGCGTGGCACCCGCCGCCAGATCGCGCACGATCAGCGGGGTCCAGCGCTCGCAGAACAGCTCGGACGCCTTGGCGACCGGGCAGAACTGACCGTAGCTCTTCATGGCACTTCCTCCTCGAGGGGACACCATAGCCGGGCGCGCGCAACGGCAACACTACACTTTGTGGACTATTCGGCGCTCCCGCCTTTCCGCAAGATCGCGCGCATCGCCAGCAAGGGAGCGCAGCCATGGATGACGTTCAACAGGGCCAGGTCACGCGCAGCGCCGCGGATGTCTACGAGGAATTCTTCGTGCCGGCGCTGTTCGCGCCATGGTCGGCGCCGGTCGCGGAAGCCGCCGGCATCGCGCCGGGTCAGGAGGTGCTGGACGTCGCCTGTGGCACCGGCGTGCTCGCGCGCGAAGCCGCCAAGCGCGTGCAGCCGGGCGGCACGGTCACCGGCCTCGATCGCAACGACGGCATGCTCGCGGTGGCGAGGCGCAAGGCGCCCGGGATCGACTGGCGCCATGGTCTGGCCGAGCAGCTGCCGTTCGAGGACGGCCGCTTCGATGCCGTGGTCAGCCAGTTCGGCCTGATGTTCTTCGAGGATCGCGCCCGGGCGCTGGCCGAGATGTGGCGCGTGCTCAAGCCCGGCGGCCGCCTGGCGGTCGCGGTCTGGGACTCGCTCGAGCGCACGCCGGGATATGCGGCGATGACCGCGCTGCTGCACGAGCTGTTCGGCGAGCAGATCGCCGAGGCGCTGCGCGCACCCTATTGCCTGGGCGATCCCCGGGCGCTCGCGGCGCTGCGGCGCAGGCCGGCATCCCGGCACAGGTCACCACGCGCCAGGACGTGGTGCGCTTTCCCTCGATCGAGGCCTGGGTGCGCACCGACGTCAAGGGCTGGACGCTCGCCGACATGATCGACGACCGCCAGTACCAGCTGCTGCAGCAGGAAGCACCGAAGGCGCTCGCGCGCTTCGTGCAGCCCGACGGCACGGTGCTGTTCGACGGGCCCGCGCACATCCTGTACGCGACCAGACCGTGATCTCGGCCTCGATCGGGCGGTCGCGGTGACCAGGAGCTGCGGCGTCACCGCAAGGTACCTGCTGTCCGCGACCGCGCCTGATCGATCTCGACCCGATGCTCCATGAGCACGGATTCGGCCAGGACCGCCGCGCCCCTCTAGGCCAGATCGCCGCGATCGGCTAACGCTGTGCGTTCGGGAAAGCAGCGGAACGATCGGGAGGGTCCGGTCATGGAGCATGGGATGGTTGCGACGCGCCGAGGTCGAGCCTTCAGCCTGGCGCTGGCTGTCCTGCTCGGCTGCACGTTGCCCGCGTCGGCCGAGGACATCCTGGTACACGAGCTGCGGCTGCGGGACGGCCAGCACGGCTTTGCCGGCGAGACCGGTACGCTGTGGGTGATCGAGCCTTCCGGCGCCTTTCGGGTGGCACGCTTCGTCAATCGGCAGGAGAGCCTCGAGCGGCAGGGTCAGCTCGACGCGGACGAGCGCGCCGAGCTCGCCGCCAGCCTGGCGGCAAACGATCTTGCCGGCCTGCCGCCCAGCCTCGGCGAGCCGGCCACCAATGCCCGCACCATCGACCTTGCCTACGGCGCCGAGCGCGTCGTCCTGGTGATGCCGCCCCAGGCCACGGATCTCGAAAGCCTGACCGAGCGATCGTCCGACGACGAGCGGCAGGCGCGCCTGCTCGCGATCGTCGCCAAAGTGCTGGACGTCACCGCCGACTAGCGATCGGCCTTGCGCTCGAGCGCGAGCTTGCGCAGCAGCTGGAGCAGTGGGCGCACCGTGCCAGGCGCGTTGGCGTCGTCGAAGCGGAACGCCTTCGCACCGCCCTGATCGGCGATCTCGAGCTCGTAATTGAACACGTCGCGCGCGCCGGGCCGATGCGGCCATCCCCGCCTGTGGTTCCTCCAGGATCGCCGAGTCGCGCACCGCCTCGACCAGCCGGTCACGGACCGGCGCCGGCAAGTCGTCGGTGTCGACCTGGTACACGAGGGGCCGCGCGGCAAACAGGCCGCCGTAGCCACCTTGAAACGCGAAGCGAATACGCATCGCCACCTCCGCGAAGGACGTAGGTCCGTGCCCGCCGCCCGGTGGTCTGGAGCAGACGACCCACGTCTGCTCCAGAGAGCACCAGATTCCAAGGAGATCGTGCGGCGCACGCCGGGCAATCGGAGGACTCTTCCGACTGCCCGCAGCGCGAGTCTAGCGCGGCAGCCCCACCTCCTTGAACGCCATGCGTACGGTCTGGGTCGTGCCCAGCGGCACGACGCCGTCCTTGGTCATGGTGCGCGCCGATTCGACGAACACGTCGACCGCGTCGTTGAAGTTGGCGTTGTGCCAGAGGTGCTGCAAGGCGTGATACCAGAGCTTGGCGGCCTTCGGCGTGCCGATGTCGGTCGCCACGAGGTAAAACGCCTTGTTCGGAATGCCGCTGTTGATGTGCACGCCCTGATTGTCCTCCGGCCCGTCATAGTAACCGTCCATATGGTCGGGCTGGGGATCGGTGCCCATCAGCGGGTTGTCATAGGCCGTGCCGGGCGCCTTCATCGACCGCAGGGCCTCGCCGTACAAGGCCGGCCCCATGATCTCGTTGCCGACCAGCCAGTCGGCGCTGCCCGCATCCTGGTTCAGCTCGCGCTGGGTGATCACCGCGCCGAACACGTCCGAGAAGTGCTCGTTCAGCGCACCCGACTGGCTCTGGTATTCCAGATCGGCGGTGAACTGGGTGATGCCGTGGGCAAGCTCGTGCGCGGTGACGTCGAGCGACTGGGCGAAGCTCGTGAAGATCGTGCCGTCGCCGTCGCCGAACGTCATCTCGTCGCCGTCCCAGAACGCGTTCATGTAGTCCTGCCCGAAATGCACGTTCAGGATCAGCTTCATGCCGAGATTGTCGATCGAGTTGCGTCCCAGCTCGTCCCGCAAATAGTCGCGCACGAGCCCGGCGTAGTGGTGCACCGCGTTGACGTCGGAATCATCGACGGCGCCGTCGTTCTCGCCGCGGGCCAGCTCGACCCGCTGCTCCCAGCGGTGCTGGCAGTCGTACACCTCACGAGTGGCGGTGCCGGCCGCCGGTGCCGCGGCGCCGGCCAGAAAGGCCGGCATCTGAACGCTGCGTGCGGCGCGCTGAACCCGGCTGAGCCGGGCCTGCTGCGCCGCGGCGCGGGCACGCGCACGGGTGACGGGGTCGCCGCGCCGCGCCATGTTGTCGATGACCACCGGTGGGATGTACGTGCAAGTGCATTTGTGGAAGGCCATGAAATGCTCCCCTGATGTAGAAAGGTGATGCGATCCTGTGAGCGGCCCGATCAATCGGAGCGCTTCACTCAAAACCTTTCATATAACCTAGGGGTGGCAGGAGAACGTGAAGTAGCTCACATTCGCGATGCTTCCGGGCGGCAGGGCACGGGGCATCCAGGCGGCGAGCCGCGCCCCGTCGCGCGAGCCGGTCGAGCTCGAGCACACGGTGGTGCTCGCGGCTGTGCACGCGATGGCCGAAGTCGCGCCGAGCGCCTGCCTGGCCGGCCCGCGTGGCAGGTCCGAGGCGACGCGGTTGTGGCCGGGTGTGTCGCGGTCAGGCCGCGGAGCGCAGCGCCAGGCGCGACCAGACCTCGCTCAGAGCCTGCACCAGATGGTCCATCGCCGGTCGTCGTGCAGGGCGTCGGCGTGATGCGCAGGCGCTCGGTGCCGCGCGGCACGGTCGGGTAGTTGATCGGCTGGATGTAGATGCCGTGCGCGTCGAGCAGCAGGTCGCTGGCCTGCTTGCACAGGGCCGCGTCGCCGACCATCACCGGCACGATATGGCGTGGGCGACGGCATCACCGGCAGGCCGGCGGCGGCGAGCCGCGCTTCAGGGTCGCGGCCCGCTCCTGGTGGCGCTCGCGCAGCGAGCCGTCCTGCCTTAGGTGGCGCACGCTGGCCAGCGCGCCGCCGACCACCGCCGGCGGCAGCGAGGTCGTGAAGATGAAGCCCGGCGCGATCGCAGCGCACGGCGTCGCACAGCGCCGCCGAGCCGGCGATGTAGCCGCCCATGCAGCCGAAGGCCTTGGCGAGCGTGCCCTGGATCACGTCGAGCCGGCGCGCCACGCCCTCGCGCTTCGGCGACGCCGCCGCCGCGCGGGCCGTAGAGGCCGACCGCATGGACCTCGTCCAGATAGGTCATCGCGCCGTAGCGCTCGGCGACGTCGCAGATCGCGGCGATCGGCGCGATGTCGCCATCCATCGAATAGACCGACTCGAAGGCGACCAGCTTGGGCCGGCCGGGTCGGCGGCGCAGCAGGCGCTCCAGGTGGCCGGCGTCGTTGTGGCGGAAGATGTGCTTCTCGCGCGCCGCCATGCCGGATGCCCTCGATCATCGAGGCGTGGTTCAGGGCATCGGAGAAGACGATGCAGCCGGGCAGTCAGCCGGCCGAGGGTCGACAGCGCGCGTCGTTGGCGACATAGCCCGAGGTGAACAGCAGCGCCGCCTGCTTGCCGTGCAGGTCGGCGAGCTCGCCCTCCAGCACGCACGTGCAGATGGGTCGTGCCGGAGATGTTGCGCGTGCCGCCGGCGCCGGCGCCCGATGCCGCCACCGCGGCGCATGGCCGCCATCCGACCGCCGGATGCTGGCCCATGCCGAGATAGTCGTTGGAGCACCAGACGGTGACCTCGCGCTGTCCGCCGGCATCCTCGCCCGCCGCATGGTGGCGCGCCCGGGGGTAGCGCCCGGCCTGCCGCTCGAGATCGCAGAACACGCGATAGCGTCCCTCGTCCCGGATCGCCGCCACCGCCGCCGCAAACCGTGCCTCGTAGTCCATCGCCCACCCTCACTTTCGGTCGGCGACCCCTCGCATCAGACTGATATCCCGGGGCCTTGTGCTCTTCACGCAACACACTGACATTGTTTTTTCTAGTTAAGACCTTCGCGCGCCAATAGCAAACCAACTCTGCACCCGATTGCGCCGGCCGATCGAGCTCTCGGATTCCCCCACCGGTTGCGCCATTTGGCAAGTCAAGCCACAGCGTCGGGCGTGTGATCGGACTTTGCGGGGCGGTCGCGGCCAAGCCTTCGTCCGCCGAACATCCCGGTTGTAGCGCTCCAACGGCTGCCACAACAGGCACGCGCATGCTTGCGTCTGTTCGCGTACCAATGTACGAGTGTAAAACGTCCGGTAACGGATCTTTCATTTTGCCAGTTGTGGCGAACGGGTGTTGCGGGATACTTGCTCTACGTGCCACCGTGCAGGACGGTGCGTAGGCTTGGCCCTCACAAATGGGAAGGAAGGGGAAGACCTCCATGCTTCGCAAGCTTATCCTTTCAACGGCGGTGGCCGGTATGGCGTCGGCCCTGGGTGGTGCCACGCCCGGGTTCGCCCAAGACGCAGGCGTCTTTGGCGAAGGCCCCGACCGAATCTGCAATGTGGTCAGAGACTCGGCGGGTAATGCGGTCTTCAAGACCGGTGCGGCCGGGGCGGTGACGCAGAACGGGACCTTTGACTGCCCCGAGGAAGAGATGATGGCCGCAGTCGTCGAGCCGGCGGCGGCACCGCCGCTGCCCGACAACGGCGAAGTCTTCTTTGCGCTGAACAAGTATGACCTGTCGACCGAGGCGCAGCAGGCGATCAACGACATGATCTTCGACATCAAGGACCGCGAGCTTCAGGGCATCAATGTGGTCGGTCATACCGACACCAGCTGCCCGCCCGGGTCTGCGGCCACCGTCTGCGAGACGTTCAATCAGACGCTGTCGGAGAAGCGGGCCACCACGGTCGGCGAGGCGCTGGTCCAGCAGGGTGTACCGGTCGGTCTGATCACCACCACAGGGGTCGGCATGAACGACCTTGCCGTTCAGACCGGGCCGCGTAAGGTCCTCGAAGCCAACCGGCGCGCCACGATCGGGTTCGAGTAGAGGCTTCCGCTCGGGGCTGGCCTGGCCGGCTCCGAGTCGACACCATCGCAGCCTCGCGCCCGTTGTAGCGACGGGCGCGAGGTCGCTTTTCGCGCACCATCTCACCCACCGACCCCGGCGGCTACGCCGGCCGCGTGTTCAGTTGGCGCCGGCGATCAGGCGGCGCGCAATGATCTGCGCCTGGATCTCGGCCGCCCCCTCGAACACGTTCAGGATCCGGGCATCGCACAGCAGCCGGCTGATCGGGTATTCGAGCGCATAGCCGTTGCCGCCGTGCACCTGCAGGGCATTGTCGGCAGCACTCCAGGCGACCTGCGCCGCCAGTAGCTTGGCCATCCCGGCCTCGAGATCGCAGCGCCGGCCGGCGTCCTTCTCGCGCGCCGAGAACAGGGTCAGCTGGCGCGCGATCATGATCTCGACCGCCATCCAGACCAGCTTGTCGGCGACCCGCGGGAACCCGTAGATCGGCTTGCCGAACTGGCCCCGCTCGCGCGCATAGCGCAGGCCGGCCTCGAGCGCGCTGCGCGCCACGCCGACCGCGCGCGCCGCGGTCTGGATACGCGCCGATTCGAAGGTCGCCATCAGCTGCTTGAAGCCCTGGCCCTCGACGCCGCCGAGCAGGCCGCTCGCCGGCACCTCGAAGCCGTCGAACGCCAGCGTGTACTCCTTCATGCCGCGATAGCCGAGCACCGGGATCTCGCTGCCGGTCAGGCCGGCGCACGGAAACGGCTGCGCGTCGCTGCCGCGCGGCTTCTCCGCCAGCAGCATCGACAGGCCGCGATAGCCGGCCTGGCTCGGGTCGGTGCGGCACAAGATGGTCATCAGATCGGCGCGCGCGGCGTGGGTGATCCAGGTCTTGGCGCCGGTCACCCGGTAGACCTCGCCATCGCGCACGGCGCGTGTGGTCAACGACGCCAGATCGGAGCCGTGATCGGGCTCGGTGAACACGGCGGTCGGCAGGATCGCACCCGATGCGATTTTTGGCAGATAATGTGTCTTTTGCGCATCGGTGCCGCCCAGCTGGATCAGCTCGGCCGCGATCTCGGACCGGGTGCCCAGCGAGCCGACCCCGATATAGCCGCGCGCGAGCTCCTCGGTGACCACGCACAAGGCCACCTTGCCCAGGCCGAGGCCACCGTGCGCCTCGGGCACGGTCAGCCCGAACACGCCGAGCCCGGCGACCGCCTCGATCACCTCGAGCGGGATCAGCTGATCGGCCAGGTGCCAGGTCGTGCGCGTGCGGCAGCAGCTGGTCCTCGGCGAACCGGCCGAACTGCTCGCGGATCAGCTCCAGCGTGTCGTCCTCGAGCGCCCAGTCGCCCAGCCGGTCCTGCTCGATCAGCGCGGCCAGGCGCGCCCGGCCGGCGGCATCGTTGCCCCCGATCAGGGCGCGTACCGGGGCGGTGCGAAAGGCATCGATGGCATCGTCGTCCAGGCCGAGCGCGCCCAGCCGGACGATCTCGCCCTGGCTCATCGGAATGCCGCCCTCGATGCGCGCCAGATATTCGCCGAACGCGATCGCGAGGATCAGCTGCTCGAGGTCGCCCAGCCGGCCCGCCTGCTCCAGGCGCGCGGCCCAAGCCTGCATCTGGCGCAGCGCCTCGACATAGGTTGCAAGCCAGGCGAGCCCGTGCGCGGCATGCTGGTGACGCTCGAGCCGCTCGGCATCGGGCGCGCCGCCCGGTGCGACCAGGGCACGCACGCGATCGGTCGCCCGCGCCAGCAGGATCTCGGCGGCATCGAACGCAGCACCGGTCGGTGCCAGCGCTGTCTGCCCTCCGGTCGTTTCGAAAGACGTGGTCATGGTCGCGACCCTATCTAGCAACCGCAGCATGGCAGAGCCAGCTTAACGGGCGATAGATGGCTCGGCGCATCCGGACACGAACGTCCCATCCGACCGGTGGCTCTAATTATACACATCGGCGAAAAGCCGCCGATCCGGATCCGGGGGGAATTGGAAGTCGAGGCTCACGCCTGCCGGGAGCAGGAGGGCGCACGGCGCGTCCGGCGATACGGTCAGCCGATGCCGGCCGAGGGTCACGGGCACCACATCCCGGACCGGTACACCGTCCATGATGAAGGTCGACGAAAGCGGGACGCCATCGCATCCGTACAGGTGATAGTTGCCGGGCCACCGGGCTGCGAAATCCGTCGTCGCCCCCGGTGCCATGACCGTTCCGGCAACCATGAGATTGGGCGCAATCCGGACGTACGAATCCTCGACATAGCCGGCAAGCAGGCGACCGAGGCTGGCCGTGCGATAGGAAAGGATCACGACCTTCGGCTGCGCAGCGAAGACATGGTCGAGGACGTTGCGCTCTCCCGCGGCAAACCGGGCATGCAAGGCCGCGATCGCCGGCTGGTCCCACCATGCGCGTCCGGCATCCGGCCGCTGCGCCAGCATTCCGATGCCGTCGAGATAGGTCTCGCCCGGCAGCAGGATGTCCTCGGCCTGCCTCAGCACGGCGCGTTGCTCGCGATTGTCGTGACCCAGATAGTAGGCGTTGCGCGCAAGCGACAGTCCTGCACCCACCATCAGGATGATGACGACCGGGCGCGTGCTGGTCGATTTCGCGGCCACGGCCGACAACGCGTCCGGCGCCCAGAGCGCCAGAAAGGGAACGACCATGATGAAGACATAAGGCCAGGGCTGCGAATGGTTGAACACCAGGATCGTAATAATCACCGGGAAGATCGCGGCGATCCGACGCTGTTCTGTGTCTTCGCGCAAGCCCCACAGCGCCACGACCAGTCCAAGGCCGCAGATGAGCAGAGGCAGGACGTTGTGCTGAAGCATCCGTAGGATGTAGACGTGCATGCCGGTGTAGTAACTGCCGCCTTCGAGCGCGAGTTGCTTCGGTCCGAGAAAGAGATGCCGGATCACATGAATGGCATCGTCCCCGCCGAGGATGACGCTGTACGCCAATAGGGCGACGCTCCACCCGAGGACGAGCACGACACCTTCGGCGAGCGCTCGCATCGGACGGCGCCGCCAAGCGGCATCGAGCACCAGCGCAAGCCCGAGCGCGACGTTGAAGTAGACGGCCTTCTGGGTGGTGAGGAACGCCAATCCGCTCAAAGCGCCGGCAAGGGCAATCGTGTTGAGGTCGTGGCGCCTGCTGGTCACGAGCCAGAGCGCCGTCGTGGCGAAGAACAGCGCGAGCGGCTCGGAGCGCGTTCGGAAGGCACGTTCCATGAAGGTCGAGAAGGCAACACAGACGCAGACCGTCAACAAAGCCTGCCAGTGCGAGCGCCCGATGTTGCGTGCCACGCCGTACAGAAGGACGAGCACAGCGATCGCAATGACCGCCGTCTGGAGGCGCGCGAGCAGCATGGTCTCGATCGACGTGCCGCCAAGCCAGTGCGCCAGCTTGTAGAATAAGGCCGCACCCATGGCCTTGACGGGCCAGATCGATTCGTAAAGGCCGTTGCCGATGATCTTGGCGTTGCCGGCCTGTCGGAACTCGTCCATCACGAAGCGGGTGTTGAAGGTGAGGACGAGGAACAACAGCAGCTTGAGAGCAAGAAAGGCGCTCAGATGTGCGAGCGTGATCGATTGCTCGAGGCAATGCGCGCCAACCGCCGGACCGGCCTCGGAAGTCTGGTCGCCAGGGCTGCTCGAGGATCGGACGGCGTCGTACAAGAAAGGTCCTCGCTGATCTGTCCGACGGCTGTGGCGCGAGCTCACCAACGCCCGTTCGCTTAACGTGGAACCGCGTGCTAGCGTCCGGCCGTGTCGCGCAGAGGCGCGAAATACTCGGACCAGAACCCCGTGGACCAGCCGGCGACCATGATGGCGGCAACGGGTGGGAGCCAAGCGGCAATGGCGAGGTTGCGCGACCAGGCGAGCCCGGATCCGACGGTCAAGGCCCAGAGCCCGACCAGCGCGATCAGGCCCGCTTGTGCCGCCAGGACGAGCAGCGCCGCCGTCACGGCGACAAGGCAGGGGACGGCGAGGGGTACGATGATGTGCATCGGCCGCAAGGCACTGGCATGTCGCCGGCCGAGCTGGAGACGTCCGATCGCGAAACGGCGCATCTGATGGAAAAGACGCCTGAGCGTGTCGCGCTTGTGATGCCAGACACGAAGCTCGGGCGCGGCGATCAGCTTGAAGCCAGCGGCCCGCAGACGCATGTGCAGATGCACCTCCTCGGCCGTGAGCAGTGCCTCATCGACCCGCCCGACACGATCGAGAGCGGCGCGGCGGTACATCACGTTGCAACCCGGCAGGTCGTGTGCTTCGCCAGGCTTGAGAATGTCCGCCTGGACCGAGCCGCAAGCCTTGTAGGCCAGCCGAAAGACGAGGCCCGCAGCCTTCGAGAGCGGCGAAGCCTGCGCCGGAAGGATCGAGGGACCGCCAACAGCGGCGACGTCGGCCGCCGCCAGATACCGCACCCCCGTCGCCAGCCAGTCCGGCGGGATGACACAGTCGTCGTCGGTACTGGCGATGATCTCGCCGTTCGCAACCGCGAACGCGGCGTTTCGTCCGCTGGCGACGATCTGACGCTCGTTGCGCACCACGCGAGCGCCGAAGCTCTCGGCAATCTTTGCGGTGCGATCGGTCGAGCAGCCGTCGGCGACGATGATCTCATAACGATCGGCGGGATACGTTTGGGCACGCAGCGAGGCCAGGCAATGCTCGATCCGGCCTTCCCCGTTCTTGACGGGAAGGCAGACCGAGACGAAGGGCGTCCCGGTCACCGTGACCGTCCGCCAAAAGGGCCTTGGGTCTGCCCCTCGAGAGCCAGCGTCAGCAGGAAGGCGACAAACACGACATTGAGCCCGAGCGTGATGCTCGCCGTAGCCAGAAACGCGGCCGGTACGCTGGCGTCCATCGGTCCGGCGACGGTGAGCCAGCGGTACAGCAGGGCGCAACCGGTCACGAGCCCGCCGATGATGAGCGCGCCGCCGACGAGCAGGCCCGGCTCGAGACAGGACCTCCGGCGCAGCCACTCCACGGTGCGATCGCGCGCCTGCGGCATTTGCAGGCAGACGATCACCTTGGCGAGCAGGCCGAGCACCAGGATGTTGAAGCCCACCAGGACCAGCATGGACGCGAGCGCGAGAAAGTGCGGCCCGATGAACAGGCCACCGATGCGGATCGGTCCGCCGGCCAGCAGCGCCACACCCAACAGGCCGACGCCAAGCGACAGCGCGGCGGGCACCAGATAGGTGTAGTTCGGTGCCTGTGCCAGGATGAATTCGGAGATGCCGCCAGCCGTCGCGGAACGATCGCAGGTGCGGCGGCCGGTCGCGTTGGTCCGGATAGAGACGGACAGGCACCTCGACGATCCGGAGGTTGGCGCGGTTGCTGCGCACGATCATCTCGGTCGCGAATTCCATCCCCGTGGTCCGTAGCCGCATGCGCTCAAAGGCGTCGCGGGTGAAGGCACGCATGCCGCAGTGAAAATCGCCGAGCGGCACATTGAAGAACAGACGGGCGATAAACGACAGGACGGGGTTGCCGACGTAGCGGTGAAGCGGCGGCATGGCTCGGTGTTCGATGCCACCACGGAACCGGTTGCCTACGACGAGATCGGCGCCACCGCGCAACGCATCGAGAAACGGCTCGAGGTTGGACCAGTCGTAGGAGTTGTCGGCATCGGCCATGATCAGGTAGCGCCCGCGCGCCGCCATCACGGCCGCGGTAATGGCGGCGCCGTAGCCGCGGACGGGCTGCCATATCACCCTCGCACCGTGCTCCCGCGCGATGTCTGCCGAGCGGTCCGTCGACCCGTTGTCTCCGACCACGATTTCGCCCCGCACGCCCAGCCGCGCAAAGGCCCTTTGGATCTTGCGAATGCAGAGGGCGAGGGTTTGTCCCTCGTTGAGGCAGGGAAGAATGGCCGAGACCTCGACGTCCCCGGCGTGCTGCCAGTCCCTGGCCTCGTCAACCGGCAGGGCGGTCTCGAATCCCGCGCGGGGCAACAGCGCCGTGGTCATCGTCATTTCGCCTGCGTCTCGTTCCGCCCGGATCGCAGGGTCTCACTATGTCGAAGGAGCCTTGCCGAGCGATTAATGCCTGGTTGCCGGCTCAGCTGCGGCTGCCGAGCCTCGGTCGCCTTTAAGCGAACGGTAAGTCGCGGCCGCTAGTCATGTTTTTGGGTTCGGGCGCTGGCCAGATTGTGCGAGACGGCCGGTAGCGTTCTGCGCTCTCGTTGGCAGGAATGTTGGCCCTATGCAGTGGAGGAGGCGCGGGGACCTGGGGGCTTGGCTGATGCCGCGGTCGGCGCCGGGCTGGCGGCGGTTCACGAGCGACAGTTTCGCGGCCCTCTGTCTTCGGATCGCGATCGTCCTGCTGCAGTTCTTCGCGACGCTTATTCTGACGCGTCGCCTCGGAACGAAGGATTTTGGCGCCTTTTCACTCGGTCTCACGATCGTGATCGTCGCGAGCACCGTTGCTCGTTTCGGTGTGGACAAGGCAGCCATGCGCGCGATCGCCCGTCGGCGTGCGGTGGGCGGCTCGGCCGGGATCGGATCCGTCCATCGGAGCGCGATGCTGCTTGTGCTGATCGTCAGTGGGACGGTCGCTGGACTCGTCGTCGGGTCATCACGTCAGCTGGCCGAGGGCCTGTTCCATGATCCAGCACTCGGTACAGTGCTCCAGATCATGGGATGTGCGGTCGTCCCGTTCAGTCTGCTGTTCGTCGTCTCCCAGGGCTTCATCGGTGTCCAGCGCATCCGATCGGGGCTCCTGATAGAGGTTCTGCCGCACCTCCTATTCTGTTTGATTCTCTTCGTCTCGATGGCCACGGCGAACCTGAGCAGCGTCTGCGCTGCCTACCTCATCGCATGCCTCGCATCACTGGTGCTGGCTTACGCGCTGTGGCGTCGAGGGCTCACACGCGGCAACGAGGCGAACGGCGCGCATTGGCGTGCCCTGATCGAAGCGGGATGGCCGATTGGTGTCGTCACCGTGCTCATGATAGCGCTGGCCTGGCTCGACATCCTCATTCTGGGCCTGTTCGCGGACAGCGCGTCCGTCGGGATCTACTACACGGTCTCTCGTATCGGCCGACTCCTGGCGATGGTTTCCTTCGCGATCTCGCCGGTGCTCGCCGCCCGGGTCGCGGCGCTCAGCGCGCAGGACGACCTCGCAGGCGTTGCCAGAGTCCTTCGCTATGCGCTGACCCTCATCCTGACCATGAACCTGCCGCTGCTGGCCCTGATGCTCGCGGCTCCCCAGACCTTGCTCGGCTTGTTCGGAGACCCGTTTGTCGCGGGCGCGACGGCGTTGCGCCTCTATGCGCTCGGACAGTTCGGCGGCGCGTTCCTGTTTCCCGCCGGAGCACTCCTCATGATGACAGGACACGAGCGGATGTGGCGCGACGTGATCGCGGTGGCCGCGCTTTTCTATGCGACCGTCGTCCTCCTCCTGACGGCGCGCTACGGCCTCGAGGGCACCGCGGCGGGCACTGCGGTGGGGCTGCTGGGAGCAGCCGGCATGGCGTGTGCCGCCGTTTACCGCACCATGCGCTTGCGGACGCTGGTCACACGCGGCGTGCAGGGGGTGACGCAATGAGGATCATTACGGGAACCGGACGCTGTGGGACCTCCATGACGGCCGCGCTGGCGCGTGCCAGCGGCGCCGATTTCGGGCCCGAGTGCGATCTGATTCCGGCCGACGGGTTCAATCCGGAGGGCTACCTCGAGCATCGCCCGACGGTGTACCTGAATACGATCCTGCAGCTCGGGGAGTATCTCCGCCCCGCGGAGCTGTTCGAAGACCTGGCCATCAGCCGGCCGCGGCGTTTCATCAATCGCCTCAGCAAGATCCGCTACCTGCTGCCCTCGCCCTCGTCCGTGGTGCGTGAGCGTGCGCGGCGTCGCCGTTTGGAGATCCGGGCGATCGCGCATGGCCTCGACGGCCACGTCGTGAAGGACCCCCGGTTCTGCTCGACGCTGCATGCCTGGGCCGAGCATACGTCGATCGCCGGCGTGCTCTACTGCTACCGCCATCCTGCGGAGGTTGCTCGCTCGCAGGCGCACGCCTACGGCGTGCCCTTGTGGGTCGGCTACTGGCTGTGGCTCGTAAGAGTGCGAGAGTTCCTGCGAAACGGGCAGGGGCTGCCAGTGACCTTCGTCGAGTATGGACGGCTGCTGGATCCTTCGACAGCGACCGAGGAAGCAAGCCGGATCCTGGCTTTCCTCGGCAAACGGGCAACGGAGACCGAGATCGAGGCCACACTTGGCGCTCATGTACGCCGCGCGCACCGCCGCTTTTCGGCACAGCGCGACGACGTGCCGCGAGCGGCAGCGAGCCTCTATGAGCTGCTCGGCCACTACCATCGCATGCACGACCGGCCCACGATTCTTTCTTCTGCAAATCTTCCAACGTGCAAAGGTGGCTCGAATCGATCGAGCCTTAGAGAAACCATCGGGGGCGCACGGCAGACCTGAGAAGCATGCGCGCGCGTTCCGGGCGGGCCCCCGGAACAGCTGGTGGCAGGTACTGGCGCGGTGCTTCAAGGACGTCGCGTTCTTCGGCCCGCCCTCAAGGTGCCCCGCCTGGCCAACCGTGCCCGCAAAGCGATCGCTCCCTGTGAACCGGCTCACATCTTCAGCCGACGCGATCCGCTATCCTGCGAAGATCGCAGGAGAAGGGGCAGGGGCACCCCCAATGGAGTGGCAGATCACATGGAGCGTGGCGGTCGTCCTGATCGCCCTTGCGGCCGCCCACCTGGCTGAGGAGGTCGTGGCCGGATTCCGCGGTTTTGACGCGCCGCGGCGCGCGGGCGACGATTGCGGCCCGGCGATGGAGCGCGCGAGCTTCGTGGCCGGCAGGATCGGCTTCTTCCTGCTCCTGGTCGCCCTGGCGGCATCGGGCGTTCTGGTCGACCCGTTCTGGCTGTGGATTGGGCTCGGCGTGATCGCCGCGGACGTGGTGAAGCATGTGACGTCCAGCCTCAGCGCACGGGCCTACACGCCGGGCTTCGGGACCAGCGTTGCGTACCTGGTGTATGGCGCCTGGTTGCTCGGCCAGTCCTTGCATCAGGGCCTGCCCCATGAGCTCTCGAACTGGGGTGCGATGGTGATCGGCATCGTGTTCGTCGCGATCAACGATCTGAGCACCCGGCGCAATGCGGACGCAACCGGTTGATGGCGTCCGGGTGCAACGCGCGGTAAGGCTGCCGATCGTGCCGCCGCGCCCTGATCGGCCGCTGGATTTGCCCGGCCAATCCACATAAGGTCGCGAGCGAAGCCACGCGACCTCTCCGATCACGGCCACCAGCGGATCACCGAGCCCTCATGAGCCGTCAGCCAGCGTCGAGGCCAGAGGCGGCCGATCTGCCGCTTGGCTATGCCGCGCTCGCTCTGCTGCCGATCCTGGTTTTCCTGTTGTCCGAGTTGGTCCTGGCCGTCCTGGCGCACAATAGCGTCTGGTTCTCCGAACAGGCCCTGGCGGACGCGCCGTTTTCCGATCCAGCCGAAGCCGCGGCGCGCCTGAAGATGCTCGGCATGGCATTCCTGGTCCTGGTCAGCTCGATCGCCGTGGTCTGCAAGTTCGCTTCCGACCTGCGCACCTATTTCGCCGGCTCCGACCGGCGCACGCTGTACCTCGCCTGCGCCATGGTCATTGCGGTCGGCGCGATCTTCCTGGCGCTCTCCTATGCACCCTTTGCCGATGAAATCTGTGCCGACGGAGACTCTGCCGAGCAAGGTGCTGCCGATGAAGGCGCTGCCGCCCTGCTTCGTTCGCCGAAGTTACGGCTGGGCGAGGCTCTCTTCGATCGGGCGCTGTGTGGGCTGAACCCCGGCCGATCCCTTTGGAGCGAGCACAGCTATGACGTCCTCGTCGACACGACCCATATCGCCGTTCTGTTCGCCATCGCAGCCTTTGTCGCGGGTGCCATTTCCTGCCTGGCGCGGCTGCCTGGATCGAGCGAGGAGGACAACTGGAAGTTTCAATCGGAGCGCCTCAAGCTGTATTTGTTCCTCAGCGCGGCGTTTCTGGCGGTCAGTGTGCTGTACTTCAAGAGCTGGGCGGACTATCCGGCTTTTCTCCTGACCCGGCCGGAGCTGTCGGCTTACGCCTCACTGTCGAGCGCCTACACCAGCTTCATCGGGATCGAGTACAGCCTGATGCTGGCGGCGCTCGCGCTGCCGATCGCCTGGCTTCAGGCGCAAAGGGCCGATGCGATCGCCATGAAGATCGTGCAGAAGACCAGAGGCCGCGGCCGGGAGCCCGCTTCGACGTTGAAGGCGCAACTGTCCGCCGTCAAACAGAAGGAGGGCCTGGAGCTGTCCC
The DNA here is from genome assembly GCA_963731495.1 of uncultured Alphaproteobacteria bacterium. GTDB lineage: Bacteria > Pseudomonadota > Alphaproteobacteria > Geminicoccales > Geminicoccaceae > DASUGG01. The sequence goes on along the minus strand of CAVSVZ010000021.1, from coordinate 22,930 downwards.
TGGCGGATGTCGTCAAGGTCGTTCTGGCGATCATCGGCCCGTTCATGACCGGTGCCCTGACCAACCTCGCCTCCGCGGTCGGCTGAGCCCGTCCCGCCAAGAGACCGTGCGCTCGGCGACGGACCCCAGGCATCACTCCTGATCTCGTGCAATGGGCGGCAAGCGCCGAGCGACCGGCGACGACTGGATGATCGAGGTGTTGGTCATCGCATAGGGGATGATCTCGTCGATCAGCCGTTCCAACGCTTCGACCGAGCGGACATGCGCGCGCGCGATGAAGCAGTCCTCCCCCGTGATCCGGTCGCACTCGACGATCTCGGGCAGGCCGTTCAGGATCTCGGCGACCTTGCGCAGCTGTCCCGGGATCGGCCTGATCCGTAGCCAGGCGGCGAGCGGAAGGCCTAGTGCCTTCGGGTTGATCCTGGCCGTGTAACCCTCGATCACGCCGGCCTCTTCCAGGCGCTTGATCCGTTCCGACACGCTCGGCGGCGACAGGCCGACCAGGCGCGCGAGCTCCGCGACGCTGGTCCTCGCGTCGTCGGCGAGCATCTCCAACAGCCTCACATCGGTGCGGTCGATCGCGCCATTTGCGTATCGCAGGCGTTTCATGCCATTTACCTTCGAAATGTGAAGCATACGGCAAACCATGCCACATGTTTTCTATATAGAAAAGCCAAAATGGCTTCTATGATGGCGACCAAAGGAAACCACTCGTGCCATCGTCGAACCTGACCCTCAATCGCGCTGCCGAGACCGTCCCGCCGCAGGCCTGGTTCGGCGTCAGCGCGATCTTCCACTATCTCGGGCCGTCGTTTGCGGTCCTGCTGTTCGGCGCGGTCGGCGTGCTCGGCGTGGCCTGGTTTCGGATCGCTTCGGCGGCGCTCCTGTTCGCGCCGTTCACCAGGCCCTGGCGCACGATCAGGCAGGCCGATCGCCAGACCCGGCTTCTGCTGCTCGGGCTGGGCGCCTGCCTCGCCGTGATGAACACGGCGTTCTATCTGGCGCTCGACCGGCTGCCGATGAGCCTGGTCGCCGCGATGGAGTTCGTCGGCACGATCGCCGTCGCCCTCTACGGACTGCGGACCGGGCGCAACGCGATCGCCCTGGTCCTGGTGGTGGTCGGCGTGCTGGTCCTGATCGATGTGAAATGGGGGACCGACCCGCTCGGCCTGTTCTGGTCGGCGCTCAATGCCGCCCTGTTCGCCGGCTACATCGTGCTCGGCCACAAGGCTGCGGAAAGTGGCGCCGGTGGCGGCATCGAGCGCCTGGGCGCTGCCATGGCGATCGCGTTCGTCTGCCTGATGCCGATCGGCTTCGTCCAGGCCGCACGCGCGTTCGGCAATCCCGAGCTCGTGCTGGCGGGGATCGCGGTCGGGATCTGCTCCTCGGTGATCCCTTACATCTGCGATCAACTGGCGATGTCGCGCCTGCCGCGTGCCAGCTTTGCCCTGCTGCTCGCTTTGCTGCCGGCCACGGCAACGATCGTTGCCGCGCTCGTGCTCGCCCAGATCCCGACCCTGCGAGATCTGCTGGGGGTCGCCCTGGTCATGGTCGGTGTCGTCATCCACCGGCCGCTCGAGGCGACCTGACCGGCAAGCGCGCTTGTGAGCACGCTCACAAGCTACGGGGGGCACCGGCTGATAGGGTCACCGCGATTGCATGACAAGGATATGGAGATACCGATGGAACCGCAGATAGGCGCGGGCGTGGCGATCAGCCTGATCGTCATCTCGGCAGCGCACATTACCGAGGAGGCCCTGGCGGGCTTTCGACACTTCTTCAACACGCAGTGGTTTGACGGCAACGAGAACTGCCCCGTGCCGCGCGTCAAGGGCGTGGCGGTCGACGAGATCGGCCTGCTTGCGCTCCTGGCCTGCCTTGCAGTCGGCGCCGGACACGATGCCCGCTGGATCTTCGTCGCGGTGGGAATCATCACGGCAGACCTGGTGCAGCACGTGGTCTTCAGCGTCGAGAAGAAGGGCTACACGCCGGGCGTGGTGACCACCGCGCTCTACCTTGCCTATGTCGTCTACCTGTTCGCGCAGCCCGAGACGTGGCGCCTGCTGCTCGATCTCACGTCATGGGGCGCGCTGCTAGTGGGCGCTGGCTTCATTGCGATCAACTATCTGTTCGCGCGGTGGCGGGTGAGGCAGGGACATTGCCGCGTCGCTGGAGCGAACCTGCGCTCGAACCCCGCGATCAGCTGATCGCGACGCGATCCGCGATCCAGGTCCCGGCATGCGCCAAAATCAGCTCGGGATGCTGGTACTGCGCGCGTAGCAGGCGCTCATAGAGCGCGGCCTCGCGCTCGCGATCGATCGGCGGGGCCGCGCCGACCAGCCCTGCCAGCGCCTGCTCGAGCGCGTCGACCGTGCCGCTGCCCTCGTCGAACTGCGCTTTCTTGCGCCAGACCAGGTTGGCGGGCAGCAGGTCTTCGCACGCCTTGCGCAGGATCCACTTCTCGGTGGTCTCCAGGGTGGTCGGATCGGTGACCCTGAGCTTGAGCGATGCCGGGATGGATTGGGCGAAGGCGATCAGCTCGCGGTCGAGGAACGGGGTGCGCGCCTCCAGACCCTGCGCCATGGTGATCCGGTCGACCCGCTGCAGATTGATGTTGTGCATGGTGCCGAGCGAGCGGGTGAGCTCGTCGGCCAGGGCGCGCGACCTGCCGGCGTAGGCATGATGATAGGCGTAGCCGGCGAACAGCTCGTCCGCGCCCTCGCCGGTTAGCACCGCCTTGACGTGGCGCCGGGCCAGCGTGGTCGCGAAATGGGTCGGCAGGGCGCTGCGCACCAGATCGATGTCGGCGCTCTCCAGGTGGTACAGCACATGCGGCAGGGCATCGGCCAGATCGCCCGCTGTAAACGTCAGCTCGTGATGATCCGAGCCGATATGCCGGGCCACGGCGCGCGCGGCGGCGAGGTCGGGACTGCCGGCGGTGCCGACCGAGAAAGTCTTCAACGGTCGATCGAGCGACCTGGCCGCGAGCGCCGCGATCACCGAGGAATCCAGGCCGCCGGACAGGAAGGAGCCGACCTCGACGTCGGCCACCAGCCATTTGCGCACCGCCGCTTCCAGCACCAGGCGCAGCTCGCGCCAGATCGGCTCGGGATCCTCGTCCGGAGCCAGCTCGGCGGCACCTTGCGGCATGCGATACCAGGTGCGGAAACCGTCGATGCTGTCGAACATCGCACCGGGCTCGATCGCCTCGACCTCGCGCACGGCAACCCCGTCGAACGCCTTCAGCTCGGAGGCGAAGGCCAGGCCGTCGCCGATGCGCGCCATGAACAGCGGCTTGATGCCGAGCGGATCGCGCGCCGCGATGATGCGCTCAGGCGTCGCCAGGACGAAGGCGAACATGCCGTCGAGCCTGGTGATCCAGCGCAGCGTGTCGCTGCGAAACAGATGCAGGATGGTCTCGCTGTCGCTCTGCGTCTCGAACGCGCTTTCGCCGAGGATCGCCCGCAGATCCGCATAGTTGTAGATCTCGCCATTGGCGACCAGCAGGTTGTCGGCGCTGTAGATCGGCTGGGAGCCGTCGGCGGTGCCGATGATCGACAGGCGACAGTGCGCCATGACGGCCGGGACGTTCGGTGCCCGGTGGACCCGCACCTCGTCCGGACCGCGATGGGCGATTTTCTCGATCATCCTGCGGGCGAGCTCCGGCTCACCGATCTTCCAGAGACAGACAAATCCGCACATGATGGTTCCGCCTGGTGATCCAGCCGCTCCCGGTCGCCACGGGCCGAAGATCTTCTGCCTTCTGGCGCGCGACGCCGATGCGGCACGACGTGTGCCTACCCCCGAATCGGCAACAGGTCAAAAAAGGCGAGCTCAAGAGGGGTGGCCTCGCTGCCCGCCGGTGCTCCGGCAACTGGCCCTCCGTTGCTTGCAGGTTTCAGATTGCCGGACCGCTGTGCTAGGTTGATCGAAACAAGCCAACACAATGGTTTCGTCGGCCCGCACCAGGCCTGGGCGGGTCATGGCGTTGCGCGTGTCATCCTGCGCTACGCGTGTCTGGGAAAATCGTTCTGCGACTTGCACGTGCCCTCCGTCGGGGCGCGTGTGTCGCCAATCAAGGAGAGAGTCTTTGACGGACGACAACAGGTTCGAGGTGATCAATGAAGCCAAAGCCAACCTGAACCACATTTACAATCAGCCAGACCCAAGGGTCTATTTTCGCGAGCTGCACAAGCTCCGCTATGCCATTCCCGGCGCCGCCAAGCCGATCTTCCAAAGATTGATCGCCCACTTGCAGCAGCAGCGGCACGACGCCGTTCACATCCTCGACCTGGGCTGCTCCTATGGCGTCAATGCGGCGTTGCTGAAGCACGACCTGTCGATGCCCGATCTTTATGAGCATTGGGGCCAGGAAGCGCTTACAGAGGCCGCACCCGAGCAGGTTGTCGCATATGACCGGCGTTTTTTCGGCGACCTCGAGGACGATGACAACATCTCGGTGATCGGTCTCGACCAGGCCGAATCCGCCGTTGCGTTCGGCGAGGAGACGGGCCTGCTCGACTATGGACTCGCCGTCAATCTCGAAACCAGACCGCTGCCCGAATCGGCCACCGAGCATTTGGGGCAGGTCGACCTGGTGACATCGACCGGGTGCGTCGGCTACGTGACCGAGAAGAGTTTCGAGCGTCTGCTCCCGGCCGTGACGCAGGGCAGGGCGCCGTGGATGGGCAATTTCGTGCTGCGACTCTTCCCGTTCGACCCGATCGAGGAGACCCTGAAGGACTGGGGCTATGTGACCGAGAAGCTGGAAGGCCGGACCTTCGTTCAGCGGGACTTCATGTCCGCTCAAGAACAGGAACAGGTGCTCGAGCAACTGCGCGGGCGCGGGATGGATCCGTCGGGCAAGGAGAGCGAAGGTCATCTCATGGCCGAGTTTTTCCTGTCCCGTCCGGCCAATGAGGTGGCGGAGGCCCCCATCGAGCGCCTGCTCGCATAGCCTCGCACCCGGCGATCGCGGGTCTGGCTGGAAGGCGGCCTCAACAGCCGACCTGCGCACGCACCGGCTTCAACATCACAGGCGGATCGCCCGCCAGGCTCGCAGCTTGTCCGCGCGCGACACCGACGCATTGGCCGGACTGGTCGACGGCAGCCGCAGATATTCGATCGCCGGGACGTGCGCCAGATGCGGTCGTACGTGCCTGGTGTAGAGCGCCTCCGCCTTGGCCCCGTTGAAGCAGACCCGGCGGAGGTGCGGATGCGCCGCCAGGAACCCCGGCAGGTCGTTCGGCACGATCGAGGAATTTACGATCGCGGAATCGAGGCTGCTCTCGCGCGTGCAGGATTTCAGCACGTCCCAAACCGCGATCTCTGCCGATCGCACCGCCTCGACGCGGGGCGGCCGCGCGGCCGCAGGAAAAAGGTGTAAAAAAAGGTGCAGTAAAAAAAGGTGTCAGGAACCTTTTTCTCGAGCAGAACCTTTGGGTAAAAAAAGGTGTCAGGAACCTTTTTCTCGAGCAGAACCTTTGGTGCGGGTGGGGCGGCCGCGCGGCCGCAGGGTCGAGCCAAGCTCGAACCGTCGCACCGCGTCCTCTTGCCAGCGCTCGCTGCCGAACGGCCGTCCGCGTTGCGCCGCGGCGCGCAGAGCCTCCAGCTCCGCCACGCTCTCGGCCCGGTTGACGCGCGCGCGCCAGTCGTCCGGCCGCGGCACGGGCCCGTCCGCAAGCAGCGCCAGCCCCTGGCCCTGCTCGCGCCGCCACAGGCTGCCCCAGCGCCATGCTTGCGCGCGCCGCACCAGCCCCGCCCGCAAGGGGTTGCGCTCGACATAGCGACAGACCGCCAGCAGGTGGTCGTCAGCCTGCACCAGGAACGACTTGTAGCGCCCCTGGCAGAGGTGGCCAGCGCCGGCGCTGCCGCGGCGCGCATGCCAGCGCTGGGTGTGGGTCAGCGTCAGCCAGGTCATGAAACGGCCGAGCTGACCGTCGCGCTCGGGCCACAGCACCAGGTGCCAGTGGTTGGGCATCACGCTGTAGGCGAGCAGCCGCATCGAGCTGCGCCGCACCGCCTGCTCCAGCACCTCTTCGAACTGGCGGTAGTCGGCCGCTGCCTCGAACAGCGTCGCCCTCGCGCTCGCGCGATTGAGCGCATGATAGGCCAGCCCGCCGATATCGACCCGCCTCGCTCTGCCCATGCCTTGTCCTACCACCTCCGCCCCGGCTCGAAAAGGTTCCTGACACCTTTTCCCCACCTTTCGGCTCGAAAAGGTTCCTGACACCTTTTCTGACGTATCTGGTGCGGGCGCGCTGGCCCGAGGGGTTTCGCTGCGGCGGCTGCGGCCACGACCAGGCCTGGAGCCACAAGCAGCGGCTGATCGAGGAGTGCACGGCCTGCGGCAAGCAGCACTCGATCCTGGCCGGGACCATCTTCGAGCAGACCAAGACCGGGCTCGCGAAGTGGTTCCTGGCGATCTACCTGGTGACCTCGAGCAAGGGCGGGATCTCGGCCATGGAGCTCCAGCGTCAGATGGGCTTCGGCAGCTACCAGACCGCCTGGAGCTGGCTGCACAAAATCCGCAAGGCGATGGTCCGGCCGGAGCGGCCGCCGCTGAGCGCACGGGTCGAGGCCGACGAGACCTACCTCGGCGGCCCGCGGCCAGGCAAGCCGGGACGTGGCGCCGGCGGCAAGACCAGGGTCGCCGGCGCCATCGAGAGCGGCCGTGGCGCCGATCGGCCCGCGGCCGCCGCCTCGGGCGGCTCAGGCTGGCCGTGGTGCCGGATGTCTCGGCGCGCAGCCTCGAAGGCTTCCTCGACCGCAACGTCGCCAGGCCGGCGACCGTGGCGACCGACGGCTGGCCCGGCTACGCCGGCCTCGCCGCCGCCGGCTACGCCCACCAGCCGCTCAATCTCAGCGCCAGCTGGGGCGACGCGGCGCTGCGGCTGCCGGCGATCCACCTGGTGTTCGGCCTCGCCAAGCGCTGGCTGCTCGGCACCCACCACGGCGCCGTCTCCACCAAGCATCTGCCGGCCTATCTCGACGAGTTCGTCTTCCGCTTCAACCGCCGCACCGCCAGGAGCATCACCCACCGCTTCGCTCGGGTCATCCAACAAGCTGTCCTCACCCCACCCGCCACCTACCGCATCATCGTCGCCGCACCGGCTACCTGAGGCTTATGGAGAGCTAGTCCGCATGAATAGATGGGACAGGATCAACATTTATATTCTGATATGATGACCCTGCTCGCTCAGTGGAAAAATATGGCTTTGGCTATATATTCTGGCGTGGCGGATCGGCAAGTTGCCCGCAACATGGTTGCGCAAACTCTCATAACGCACATAATGGTCTTTCATGACTTCATTGAAGATAGGCGAAAAACAAATGGAAGAGCCTACAGCAATTTACTCAATCTTCGACGAGAATGGGAAACCGAGCTTGGTCCTGCCTCTCACAGTGACTTCGACCGGTCTTGAAAAGATAGCCGATCCCCGTGGGCTCTGGTGCAACGTCGCTCTTTGGCGTGCAGAGTTGGAGCCGCGCTCCTGTTCGGGCGCAGCGGGGATGAATTCTCGCGGCCAAACGGACCCCGACGCCCAAATGCTAGTTGACCAAGGCTAAGGTTTCGTTGCCGCGTCGACATCGCCGACCACGCGCACACGCGTCCTGAGCGCATTGCCGGGCAGGTAGGCCAGCGGCAGGTCCTCGACCTCGACGACTTTGAGAGTGGCCGGGTCGGCGCCCGCGGCAATCGCCTTCTCCTCGGCCAGGATCTGGGCGCGGGCGATGGCGTCCTCGCGCGTGAGGTCGTGAAAGATCTGGTCGACCTCGCCGCTGATCTGGGCGATCGCAGCACCGACTGCATTGGCGACATCGCTGTGCGGCACCTTGATCACCTCGGAGATGCCGGGCAGCGCGTCCGGGATCAGGAAGGCGCCGCCGCCGACCGCGATCAGCGGGATCGGGTTGGCATCCGGTTTCATGCGATCGACCGCCTCGGCGATCATCTCGCCGGTCCGCGCCATGGCGCGCTCGACCAGGCCACGATCGAGGTCCGCGACCCGCGCCGGATCGCCACAGAGATCCGCCCGGCCGCTACTGCGAGGTCGGTCGCGGTCAGCACATCGCCGCCGAACACCCGCGCCTTCTCGGTCAGCTCGTAGCCGACGCTGACGGGCCCGACGGCCAGCGGCTCGTTGCTCACGATGCTGCCGCCGCCGAGCCCGATCGAGAGCACGTCGGGCATGCGGAAATTGGTGCGCACCCCGCCGATCTCGACGACATTGTTGGCCTCGCGCGGAAAGCCCAGCCGCAGGCAGCCGACATCGGTGGTGGTGCCGCCGACATCGACCACGATCGCATCCTCGAGGCGGCCCAGAAAATTGGCGCCGCGCATGCTGTTGGTCGGGCCCGAGGCGAAGCTGTAGACGGGAAAGCGTGCAGCATACGCCGCGTTCACGATGGTGCCGTCGTTCTGGGTGAGATAGAGCGGTGCGGTGAGGCCGCTTTCGGCCAGCGCGCCGCACGAAGGCATCCGTGGTCCGGCCGGCCAGATCGAGGAGCGAGGCGTTCAGCAACGTCGACGTTCTCGCGCTCGAGCAGGCCCAGCCGGCCGAGCTCGTGGCTGAGCGTGACCGAAAGCTCCGGCGCTACCTCGCGCAGAATCCCGGCGGCCTGCTCCTCGGCCTCGGCCGTCAGCGGCGAGAAGATCGCGCTGATCGCGACGCTGCTCACCCCGGAATCGCGCGACCTTCGCGGCGACCTCGCGCATGCCGGCGGTATCGAACGGAACGATCGGCCGACCATCATACTCGTGGCCGCCCCGCACCATGTGATGGCCGCCGTCGACGATCGCAGCGAGATCCTCGGGCCAGTCGCAGAACGGCGGCAGCGATGCGCTGGCCGGCAGGCCGACCCGCACGGCTGCGATCTTCTGCAACGAACGCCGCTGGATCACGGCATTGGTGAAATGGGTCGTGCCGATCATCACCGAATCGACTTTGGCCAGATCGGCAGCCGACTGTCCGAGCAGCAGTGCCAGCGCAGTCCGGATGCCCGAGGTCACGTCCTTGGTGGTCGGTGTCTTGACCGCGGCGAGCACCGCCGTATCCTCGAGCAGCACGGCGTCCGTGTTGGTGCCGCCGACATCGATTCCGATCTTGGTCATCTGGCGACGAATTTGGTCATGTTGGCGGATCCGGGAACAGGGAGCGGAAGGGTAGGTCGTAGCCGAACGCGCCGGGTCCGGCATGTTCCAGCCCGTGCGGCGTCAAAAACACCGGAGGGGCCGGCAACGCCACGACCGTGATCCGCTGGCCGTAGCGCAACGCCTCGGTGCCGACCGCACCGCCCGAGACGCTGTCCAGCACGCAGATCAGGTCCGGCACCGTCACGACGACCTCACCGTCCTGGCGGCCAATCAGAAACTCGTTCTGGAAATCCACGTCGAACAGGCTGTCGCGATCAGGGCCCAGGCCCTCGAAGCGTGCCTTGCCGCGCAGATAGCCGCCGGTCATCCGCCGCTCGACGTCCAGGACCTTGCCCTCGAACAGCCGCCTGCCGCCCTCCTGCTCGAGCAGTGCCCCGATCGGATCGGCATGCGCCCGTTGCGCGGCGGCGACCGTACGGCCGATCCGGATCGCTTGGCTGACCGTGCCGAGCACGCCCCACTCCTTGACCTCGCGGCCGGTGCGCGGCGCTTTGCAGGTGAACGCGCGCGAGCCCATCTCCATGCACACCCGGCGGCTGATCCGCTCGACCCACATCCAGTCCTCGGCCTCGGTGATCACCATGCCGTTGCCGCGGATGTCCCACAGGCTGAACGGTGCGCTGGACAGGCCGCCGACCGCGAAGCTGGTGTGGAACACCGCAGGGAAAGCGCGCCCCATGCCGTCGCCATCGACCACCGGAAGGTCCATCAGCGCCGCCGCCAGCAGCGGCTGGATCGCATTGCCGCCGCCGATCTCGAGCGACATCACCGCCGTGAACCTTTTCCCCAGATAGTCCTCCATCAGGCGGGTCGCGGCGGTGATCATGGCCGGATCCGTGATCCGCTCCTGGCTGACCAGGGGTGCTCCCATCTGCGAGACCACGGCGACCAGGTCGTCGTCGCCCAGCTGGTCCGCGGGGATCAGGCGCGCGCGCCGCCCGTCCTGGTACAGCCGCCTGATGTTGAGCAGGCCGTGATAGGGATCGCCGCCGCCGCCGGTCCCCAGAATCCAGGCGCCGACCGCCAGGTCGTCGAGCGCGTCGAGGGTGATCGGCGCGCCGGCTGCCGGCATCACGGCGCCACCACGTGATCGAACACGGAGACGAAGTCGAGATCGAAGCCGAACGCGCGCGGCCCGACATGCAACAGCCCCTTTTTGCTCAGATAGACCTCGGGCGAGGGCAGCGCGATCACGCTGACCCGCTGGCCATAGCGCAGGGTCTCGGTGCCGATCGCCTCGCCCGAGACACTGTCCAGCAGGCAGATCAGGTCGGGCACCGTGACCCGCACCTCACCGTCCAGCCAGCCGACCGAGAACTCGTTCTGGAAGGCGACCTTGAAGCGGTGGCCCTGGTCGGGACCCAGGCCGTCGAGGGTCGCCTCGCCGCGCAAAAAACCCTCGGTCGCGCGGCGCATGATGTCGACCACCTTGCCGCGAAACAGCAGCAGCCCCTGCTCCAGCTCGACCACCGCCTGGACCGGGTCGGTGTGCTCGCGGCGCGCCCGCATCACCGTCTCGCCGATGCGCAGCGCCTTCGAGACGGAATGCAGGATGCCGTGGTCCTTGACCTCACGGCCGGTGCGCGGCGCCTTGCAGGTGGCGCCCATCGAGCCGATCTCGGTCACCACCTTGCGGCTGATCCGCTCCATCCAGAACCAGTCGACGCCAGGTGCGATCACCAGGCTGTTGTGGCGGCAGTCGACCACCGAGAGAGGATAGGGCTTCAGATCACGCACCGCGAAGCTGGTCTTGGAGACGTCCGGAAAGGCGCGCCCCATGCCGTCGGCATCGACCACCGGCAGGTCCATCAGCGCGGCCGCGACCAGCGGCTGCAAGGCATTGGAGCCGCCGATCTCGACTCCCATGACCGCATCGAACGGCTGGCCAAGGAAATCTTCCAGGACGCGGATCGCCTTGACCATCATCCGGGCGTCCGGCAGGCGCTCGCTGTTGACCAGCGGCGCGCCCTGGAACGAGACCACGGCGACCATCGCGTCGTCGTCGAGCGCCTCAGGCGGGATCACGCGGACCATGTGGCCCTGCCGATACAGCTGCTTGATCGCGACCAGATTGTAGTAGGGATCGCCGCCGCCGCCGGTGCCCAAGATCCAGGCACCGGTCGCCAGCAGGTCGAGGTCGGCGTAGCTCAGAACGGTGCTTTGGGGAGGCGTCAGCGGTCGTTGGCCGTTGCAAGAGGCGAGGTTCCGTGTCCTTGTTATCGTCGCAGGCGCCGTTCGAGCAAGGGGGTGAAGCCATGGCGGGCAAGCGAGTCGCTCTTTCTCACGACCGGCCAGTCGCCGCGCACGGACCTGGTGCCGGAGATGGTCGAGGAGATTGCCAGGCCGATCGAGGTGATCGAGGCCGGCCTGCTCGACGACCTGTCGCCCGACGAGATTTTTCATCTGCGCCCCGCTGACGGCGCACCGGTGATCGTCTCGCGCCTGCGCGATGGCACCGAGGTGCTGATGGACCATCGCAAGGTCGCGTCAGGCCTGCAGCCGCTGATCGACCGTCACGAGGATGCCGACGTGCTGGTGCTGCTGTGCACCGGCAGCTTTCCTGCGCTTGGCGCCAACGGCCCGCCGCTCGTGAAGGCCGGCCCGGTGGTCGACCGCCAGGTCGAGTCCCTCGGCGGCACGGGCCAGCGGATCGGCGTGATGTTGCCGGGCGCGGACCAGGTCGCGACCTATCAGGATCCCGCAACCGGCACGGTCGCGGCGCACGCCTCGCCCTACGGTCAGCCGCGCTGGCGCGAGGCGGTAGACGAGCTGGCCGATGCCGACGTCATCGTGATGCACTGCATGGGCTATGATCGCGCCATGCGCGAGCAGGTCACAGCACTGTCCGGCAAGCCGACCGTGCTCTCGCGCAGCCTGGTTGCCATGGCGGTCGCAGAGCTGCTGTAGTTCCCCAGGGAGATAGGGCTGCGAATCAGCCGCCGATCACCACCGGCGCCGCCAGCTGGCGGATCGTCTTGATCACCGCCATCGCGACCAGCTTGCCGGTCTTAGGATTTTCCGAGGTAGGCTCGACGTCCTCGCAGAAGCGAAAGCTGCCGAACGCGCCTTCGGCCACAATCTCGATCACATGGGTGCGGATGGTCGGGTCGGCCACGATCGTGAGCTCGGTCCGGTCGAGGCCCAGGCCGGCCAGCGCCACCGCCGCCGAGATGTTGACGTTCTGGGGATAGCGCGCCGCCCCTTCGCGCACGCTACCCTGATAGATCACCAGCGGTTCTTCGAGGGTCGCGAGATCGCAAAGGCGCTCGGCCTCGGTGCCATACCAGGCGGACGGGTCCTTGCGGACGGTCATCTGCACCCGGCTGAGCCCACCGACCGCTGCGGCGGCCAAGATGTCGAGCGCACCGATCCCGGCCGAGGCGATGATCAGCCTGCCGCCGTGCGCGGCCGCCAGCTCGAGCCGTTCCCGGAGATCGTCGTCGACCAGCGCGCCGATCGAGGTCAGCACCAGATCGGTGCCGCCCTCCAGGCAGCGCACACCGTGATCGCGCACCGCCTGATGGCCGGCGCACTCGACCACCGCGTCCAGCTCGCGCTCGAAGAAGGCGCCCGGCTCGTGTGTGACCAGCGGATCGCGCATGGTGCGTGGCGTGCGCACCAGCACCGCGACCAGCTCGATGCCGGTGCCGAGCTCCGCTCGTTGCGCCGCTGCGACCACCTCACGCCCGATTGCGCCGCCACCGATCAACCCCAGCCGCATGGTCATCCCCGGTCCCCTCGGAACGGTGATAGCATGCGCGCGAAGCGCGATCGATCGCCTCGTGGCCGGCAGGGGGAGCCCGTGCGGCCTGCATTGGAAAAGGTCGAGTGTAGCGCGCCTTGTCCCGGTGCCCTTTCGCGCTAAGGTGTTGCCCGCATTCCCTTCTGGAAACCCTTTCGATGACGGATGGCAGCGCGGAACATACGAAAGATCGGGAAGCGCGCTTCGACAAGCTGAAAGCTGCGGCTGACGCCGCGTCTGGCCAGGTTCGCAATCTCTATATCGCGTTCCTGTCCTTCGGGCTCTATCTGGCGATCACGGTCGGCGCCACCACCGACGAGCAGTTGCTGCGCGAAAGCCCGGTGCGCCTGCCGATCGTCGATGTCGGCCTGCCGCTCATGGCGTTCTATTGGATCGCGCCGCTCCTGTTCGTGCTGTTCCACTTCAATCTGCTCGTGCAGCTCTACCTGTTGAGCGAGAAGCTGCGCTGGCTCGATTGCGACCTTCGAGGCCTGCCCGACGAGCCGGCGCGACGCGCAACGCTCTCGCAGTTTGTGTTCAGCCAGATGCTGATCGGTGAGCACCGCCGGCCAGAGAACGGCCGCTCCGTGATACAGTTTCTGCTGAACGTGATCGCGTGGACCACGTTCGTGGTCCTGCCGATCGCCGTCCTGCTGCTGACCCAGATCCAATTCCTGCCGTACCACCATCCGTACACGACCTGGTGGCAGCGCTTTCTGATCGCCGCCGATCTGCTGCTGCTCTGGCTGCTGTGGCTTCCGGCGATCGAGCCAGTCCTCGTGCCGGCTCGCAAGGTTCGCATGATCGCGCGAAGCTTGCTTGCCGGTCTCAGCGCGATCTCCATGCTCATGGCGCTGCTCATTGCCACGATTCCGGGAGAGTTTCTTGCCGGGCCGATCGATCGCGTGATTGGTGAGCGGGGCAACATCGGCATTCTCAATCGCAACCTGTCCCTTCAAGAAGCGACTCTCGTGCTTGAGGTGCCCGAGCCGAGCTTGATTGAGAACATCGGCGAGCAGAAGGCGCTCGAGAAGTACATGCGGGGTCTCGACCTGCGCGGTCGCGACCTTCGCTACGCCAACCTGTATCGTGCCGATCTGCGCAAGGCTGACCTTCGCGATGGCGCCGATCTCCGGGGTGCGTCCCTCGTGGGTACCGATCTCCGGGGCGCGAACCTCACTGGGGCCGCCCTCCAGGGCGCGCACCTCTATTGCGACTTGTTTGGCCCGTGCACGAATCTTCCAGGGTGCGTTCCTCGTGGGTGCCTATCTCCAGGGCGCAGTCCTCGGAGGTGCCGATCTCCAGGGCGCGGACCTCGGGGGTGCCTATCTTCAGGGCGCGGACCTCGCGCGGGCGGATCTCCAGGGCGCGGGCCTCGGGAGTGCCCGTCTCCAAGGCGCGGACCTCGTAGGTGCCGATCTCCGGGGCGCGGACCTCGGGAGTGCCCGTCTCCAAGGCGCAGTCCTCGTAGGTGCCGATCTCCGGGGCGTGAACCTCGGGGGCGCCGATCTCCGGGGCGCGTACCTTTTAGATGCTGTTCGCCAGGTAGGTACCGATCTCCAGGGCGCGAACCTGCGCGGCGCGCAACTCTGGCGGGCCACCATCGGCGATCAGCGTGATCGGGATGATCGTTGGCGCCTCGCTGACCTACGTGCAGCCAAGGTTGAGCCGGTCGATGTCGACCGGCTGATCGCCGAAATGCAGCATCAGATCGCTAACGAGCAAACGCGCAGTGACGTTGTGAAGCGTCTCAAGTCCGCGTTGCGTGATGATGACCGAGCAGACGTGCCGTCTTGGCAGGGCCAGCCCGAGGTGATGTTCTCTTCAGACGATCCGATCGCGAAAGCGCTCAGTTGGGAATCTTCGATGACCGAAGAGGACTACGACGAGAAGTTGGCAATCTTCCTTGGCAATCTGGCATGCGGCGATGATCGCACCACGGCGCTAGCACAAGGCATTGCGTGGCGCGCTGTTCACGAGTTAGTTTCTGTGTACCGACCGGGTTTCTCGCAGCGACTCGCCCAGCGCCTGACGCCCGACGATCCCAAGGATTGCCCACCGGCCGCCGAGCTGCCGGAGGACTTGCGCGCTCGGCTCAAGACCCTTGCCGAGCGCATCGACCAGCGACCGCTTGAGAGGTCTGGCACCAAATATCCGCCGCCTACCGCCTTGAGCCAGCCGCAGCCCTGAAAGCCACCACTGGAGTCCGCGCATCGAGGGGGCACGCCGCCAACAATCACCGGGATGCCCCGGGGCGTGCTCCCGGGCCCCCACCAAACCTCCGGCAACCGCCCCCTGGTGCCGCGGGCTGCGCCCGCGGTTCGGGAGGGTCGCGCCGGGCGTGTTCCACCATCCGGTAGCCTGGCTCACGGTTCCTAACGTGCGGTTAACGACGCTGTTGTGATCACACGCCGCAGCCCGATCGCCATTGCAGTCCGTTTCCACGAGGCGCACACTCCCATCGAACAATCGCCGGAAGTTCCCGGCGCCAAGCAAGGGAGGTTGTCATGCCATTCTACATGACGCAGGCCAAGTATTCGAAGGACGCGGTGAAGGGGATGCTGGCCAAGCCCCAGGATCGCAGCGCTGCGGTCGGCAAGCTGCTCGAGTCGATCGGTGGCAAGCTGCACCACTGCTTCTTCGCCTTCGGCGAAGACGACGTCATCATCTTGTATGAGGCACCGGACAACGCCAGCGCAGCCGCCGCGATCCTGGCGGTCGCCGGGTCCGGGTCGGTCAGCGCGGCCAAAACCACCGTGCTGATGACGATGGACGAGGCCATGACGGCCATGAGGAAGGGAGCCGCGGCGAGCGGTGCCTACCAGCCACCGTCATCGTAGCCTCGCAGCGCCGGATAAACCGATCGCAGGCTTGGTCGCGTCGTCGGACCCGTACCGAAGGCCATGATCGCTCGGCTCAGGCAGTGTAAGCGGGATTGTGGTGATCAGCGACGGGCATGGTGTGACGCGTTCGGCAGACGATCTGGACGCGGTGACGGGAACGAGACGCGATCCAGCGAAATACGGACCAGGCACTTGCTGGTCTGAAGGCCTGGTGGGGCGATCGTATTCTCGAGTCGGGCGCGGGACCGGCGGCGACGTTCTCGCGCTGGCGGCGCATGTCGGGCCGAACCGGTGTGCTGGGAGTCGATGCCAACGCCGAGGTGATCGCGGAGGCGCGCCGGCATCCGCCTGTCGGCCCGCTTCGAGGTGGCCGACGCCACGGATCTCAGCACACTGGTCGACGAAAACCGCCGAGAGCAAGGCGCGGTCCTCCGGGAACGCTCTCAAGCACGGTCTGCGCATGGACGCCTGTCCGCCCGGCGTCTCGAGCGCATGATGGCGCCGCAGCACCTCGAGCTGTTCTGGTGCAAGCTCTCGAAAAGGCGCCTTCATCATGGCTGCAAGGCCCAAGAAAGCGCCCGGGTGACCACAGCCGAGCTGCCGGCGCGGCCCCGGGAGGCCGACCGGCGCCTTCGATGGGCCGGCCGGCGAGCATGACGTGGTGCGCCGGCCGATGCCGGTGCTTGAGGGACGGCGTAATCAGAGGGGCCGCCGCAGGTCTGATCGTTGGTCAGCGCGGGGGCGAAGGGACGGATCTTACCGATCCGGGAGCGGCCGCCTCGGCTCGATCAGGCGCTTGCGGTTTCGTGCTCCTGCGTCGCCTTCTCGCCCAGAGACGCGTCGATCGCGTCACCGACCTGCTCGAGCCAGATGAACTCCAGCTCGTTGCGCGCGCTCTCCGGGATGTCCTCGAAGTCCTTGCGGTTGCGCGCCGGCAGGGCCACCCGCTTGATCCCGGCGCGATGCGCCGCCAGCACCTTCTCCTTGATGCCGCCGACCGGCAGGACCAGGCCACGCAGGCTGATCTCGCCGGTCATCGCAGTGTCGTTGCGCACGGTCCGATCGGTCAGCAGCGAGACCAGGGCCGTGAACATCGCGACGCCTGCGGACGGCCCGTCCTTCGGAATCGCGCCGGCCGGCACGTGGACGTGGATGTCGCTCTTCTCGAACAGGCTCTCGCTGATGCCAAGCTGGCGGGCGCGCGACTTGACCAGGCTGAGCGCCGCCTGGGCGCTCTCCTTCATGACGTCGCCGAGCTGGCCGGTCAGGATCAGCTGGCCTTTGCCCGGCACCCGGCTCGCCTCGACGAACAGGATGTCGCCGCCGACCGGGGTCCAGGCGAGGCCGGTCGCCACACCAGGAACGCAGGTGCGCAGCGCCACCTCGCTCTCGACCTGCCGGGCACCCAGGATCGCGTGCAGGTCGTCCGGCTCGACCGCGACCCGCTTAGCGCTGCCCTCGGCGATCCGCATCGCGACGTTGCGGAACACGCTGCCGATCAGTCGCTCGAGATTGCGCACGCCGGCCTCGCGCGTGTAGTCGCGCACGATCGCGCGAATCGCCGCCTCGCTGATCTCGGCCTGCTCGGGCTGCAGGCCGTTCGCCTCGATCTGGCGCTTGACCAGATAGCGCTTGGCGATCTCGGCCTTTTCGTCCTCGGTGTAGCTCGGCAGCTCGATCACCTCCATGCGATCACGCAGCGGCCCCGGGATCGAATCCAGCACGTTGGCGGTGCCGACGAACATCACCTGGCTCAGATCGAACGGCACGGCCAGGTAGTTGTCGCGGAAGGTGGAGTTCTGCTCGGGGTCCAGGACCTCGAGCAGGGCCGACGACGGGTCGCCATGGAAGCTGGCGCCGAGCTTGTCCATCTCGTCCAGCATGAACACCGGGTTGCGGGTGCCGGCTTTGCGGATGCCCTGCACGATGTTGCCCGGCAGGGCGCCGATATAGGTACGCCGGTGGCCGCGGATCTCGGCCTCGTCGTGCACGCCGCCCAGGCTCGCGCGCACGAATTTCCGGCCGGTTGCATGGGCGATGCTCTGGCCGAGCGAGGTCTTGCCGACGCCAGGTGGTCCGACGAAGCACAGGATCGGGCTCTTGCCCTTCGGATTGAGCTTGCGTACCGCCAGATATTCCAGGATGCGCCGCTTGATCTTGTCGAGCCCGTAGTGCTCGTCGTCGAGCACCTTGCGCGCCTCGGCGATGTCGATGGTGTCCTCGCTCAGCACCGCCCAGGGCAGCTCGATCAGCCAGTCGAGATAGGTACGCACCATCGAGTACTCGCCGGCCGCTTCCGGCATCCGCTCGAGCCGCTTCAGCTCCTTGCGGGCGTGCGTCTCGACCTCTTCGGGCATCTTGGCGTTGGTGATCGCCTCGGCCAGCTCGGCGATCTCGGCGCCCGTGCCCTCCTCCTCGCCGAGCTCCTTCTGGATGGTCTTCAGCTGCTCGCGCAGGATGTACTCGCGCTGCCGGCTGTCGACGCTCTCCTTGGTCTGCTCGCTGATGTCGCGGGTCAGGCGCAGGACCTCGATCGCGTGGCTCAGCATCTGCAGGACCTTGTCGAGCCGCGCCTTGACGTCGATCGTCTCGAGGATCTCCTGCTTCTCCTCGACCTTGATGTCCATGAAGCTCGCCACCAGATCGGCGCCCGCCGTCGGGCTCGGGATCGCCTGGATGGCATTGGCGAGCTCGCGCGGCGCCTGCGGCAGGTATTGCAGCGCCTCGAGCGTGCGCTCCTTCAGATGGACCAGGCGCGCCTCGATCTCGGGGCTGGTCGTCTCGGGCTCCTCGATGCGCTCGATGCGCGCCACCAGGAACGGATAGCCCGGCAGGTACTCCAGCGTGCGGAAGCGCTGCTGGCCCTGGACGACGATGTGATGGGCGCCGTCCGGTGCGGTGACGTAGCGCATGATGCCGGCGACCGTGCCGACGTCGTAGAGCTGCTCGGGTGCCGGGTCCTCGTCGGCCGGATTGCGCTGCACGACGACGCCGAGTGGGCGTTGCGTGCGGGCGGCCTCCTGCGCGGCGGCGATGGTGCGCACCCGGCCGAGGCTCAGCGGCACCACCACGCCCGGAAAGAGCACGACGTTGCGCACCGGCACGACGACGATCGCATCGTCCGGGATCAGTCGCGCGTCGGTGGCGCTGTCCACGCCTGCAGCCGCCAGCGGTGCCTCGCTCTGCGCCGCTTCGGCGCGAGCCTGGTCGGTCTCTTGATTGGTCATCTGATCCCTGGTCATGGGGCGAATCCGATCAGCGCAGCTTGTGCAGCGTGATCCACAGGCAGCCATTGGAGAGCTCGCGACGGCCGATCTCGAACTGGCCGGTCAGCTCGATGTGGCGCTCGAAACGGCCATACGGGATCTCGAGACGCCGGATCACGGTGTTGCGGGCCTGGCCCGGCATCGGTCGCAGGCCGCTCACGATCAGGTTGCCGCCGTCGATCACGACCTTGACCTGGTCCGGCGCGACGCCCGGTAGGGCGACCAGGATGGTCAGCTCGTGGTCGGTCTCGAGCACGTCGACCGGCGCCTCCCAGGTCGGCCCCTTGGCGCGGCTGCGCGCCGGCACGAAGAACTGCCGGTGCAGCCGCTCCGCCTCGTCCAGCAGCTCGCAGGCTTCGGCCCACATCCAGGTCCGGGGATCGCGTGATGGCATGTCCAACCTTCGGCGTCTGTGATGCCCGACCGGGCCATCGCTGCCGCGATTGCCGGGCCGGATGTCGCGATATTGCCGTCTCTATGTCGGTGATCGGCGGCCGATCTTCAACTCGTCCGAGCCACCCGCGGCAGGCATGTCGGTCAGGGTCGGGAACACGCCGGTGGCGGTGGCGGAAGCGACGTTGCCTGCCACCGCATGTGAGGCATGTGGCGCGGATGCGTTTCGGCCAGCCAGCGCACGCGCCGGCCGGCAGCCTCACCAGCGCAGGAAAATGCCGACGTCGCCCGGCATGCCGCCCGGATAGTCCAGGATCTGCGCACGCACCTTGTAGCCCAGCGGCGCGAGCTCCTTGTCGTAAAACTCGTGCGCCTTCTTGGCGAACCCGGTCAGGGTCTGCGGCCAGTCCGGCTCGAAATTGTTGATCGCCCGGCCGCGGTCGGTGCAGTAGGCGCTGGGAAACTGAATCGCCAGGACCTCGTGCTCGCCACGCTCGGCGGCGCCTTTGACCAGGCGCGACAACCGGTCGAACACATCCGGATGGATGTCGCGCGCCATGAAGGCGTCATGGAACTCGTCGCGCTCATGGTCGACCTTGCGCTTCTTCTCGACCGCTTCGCGCGCCTTCGTCATCTCGATCTCTTCGGTGATGTGCTTCAGCTCGTCTGGCTTGATCAGATCAGCCATGGCTTCCCTCCTTGCACTGCGATGTCTTCCCTATGACCGACAGCGTCTTGGATGTCCTTGACATAGCGCAGGCGTGCCTCCGCGCGCTATAGGGCGCGGCGACCGGACCCGGCCTTGCGCAACGTCAGACAGCGCTCGATGCCGGCGAGATCGGGGCGCGACGATGTCAGCCGGAGACCTCGCTCATGCAGGATCTCGGCGACCTCGACACCCTGGCCCTGGCCGATCTCCAGGCAGACCACGCCGTCCTCGGCCAGCAGACGCGCGCAGTCGGCCGCCAGCGCGCGGTACCCAGAAAGACCGTCGGCGCCGGCGAACAGCGCGCCGTCCGGCTCGAACGCGCGCACCTCGGGCGCCAGGCTGTCGGCATCGACACGCGCCACATAGGGCGGATTGCTCACGATGAGGTCGAAGGGACCCGCGAGGCCCTGCCCCCAATCGCCTTCCTGGAACTCGGCGCGCGCGGCAAGGCCAAGGCGCGATGCATTGCGTTGGGCAATCTCGAGCGCGGCCGCGCTTTGATCGATGCCCACGCCACGCGCGTTCGGCAGCTCGGACAGCAATGCCAGCAGCAGACAGCCCGACCCGGTGCCGAGGTCGAGCAGACGCAAGGGTGCGCTGCGATCGGCTATGGTCCCGAGGGCGGCCTCGACCACCGCCTCGCTCTCGGGCCGTGGCACCAGCACGGCCGGGCTGACCTCGAACGGCAGGCTCCAGAACTCGCGTTCGCCTAGAACATAGGCCATCGGTTCGCGCTTCAGCCGGCGCGCGACCAGGGCGGCAAGCCGCTGCTCCTCGGCCGGGCTCAACGCATCGATCTTGCCGGTCACCAGCTCGGCGCGGTTCATTCCGGTTGCCGCGGCCAGTAGCAGCCAGGCGTCGCTGCGTGCGCTGTCGATGCCTGCTGCGGCCAGTTGTTCGGTCAGATCGATCACGAGTCGGCGCAGATCCGTGGTGTGCATGGCGGCGATGTGGGCATGGCCTGCGGTCTCTGCCACTCTCCCTTGGACTCCCCGCGATGGAACGCGCGGTTGCGCCCGGCTTCGCTCATCGATACGCCGCGGCATCGGCGGGCTTGCCAGCCTCCTGCACCTCCCGAAGGTAGCGCCAGCAGTCCGGCTGCGGGCCGTCGAGATCCGTAAAGCCGTAGACCTTGGCGAGGCCACCGCTCGATAGCGACTGGCCGTTCCAGCGGGCTCGCTCGGGGTCGGCGGCCAGGGCGGCGACCGCGCGTCCCACGAAGCGCGGCGTCTCGGAGATCACGAAGTGCGGCGATATCCTGGTGGCGTCGCGCCAGTTCGCTTCGGTGACGCCGTAGTTGTCGAGCATCATCTCGGAGCGCATCCAGCCCGGCGTGATCGCCACCGCTGTGGCGCCGTGCGGCGCGAGGTCCTTGGCGTGGCCCCAGGCCATGCGGATCGCAGCGGTCTTGGCGAGGTCATAGAACACGGACAGGCGGTAGTGGTCGGCATTGTACTCGGCTGTGCCGTCGGTCACCTCGACCAGGAGGCCGCCGGGCTGCGCGATCATCAGGGGCAAGGCGTGGTGCGCCGTGATCAGATGGCTGTCGACCGCGAGCCGCAGCAGGCGCAGCCCGTTGTCCAGATCATGCTCCCACACAGCCTTGTTCCACTCGAACAGACGCTCGCTGCCCCAGATGTCGTTGATCAGGATGTCGAGCCTGCCGCGCTCGGCCCGAATGCGGGCGACCAGCGCTTCGACCTCGCTCGGAACCAGATGATCGACGCGCATTGCAATACCTTCGCCGCCGGCCTCGGTAACCAGCGCCGCAGTCTCCTCGATGGTCTCGGGGCGGCCATACTCGGACGCTTGGGTCCGGGTGGTGCGGCCGGTCACATAGACCGTAGCACCCGCGGCACCTAGCTCGACCGCGATGCCGCGTCCGGCGGCGCGCGTGCCGCCGGCGACCAGAGCGACCTTTCCCGCAAGTGTGCTCATCCCTACCTCCAACCTCACCGCGCGGGCGCTCAGCCGCCCGCCTTGCGGCTCTGCCAGCGCGCCACGATCGCGTCGACGTCGTCGGTGTCGCGCGGATACGACAGCAAGTCATTCGAGAGCCGCAGCCAGGGCTGGGCGGACTGCGTCCAGACCTCGGCCACCGGGTCGAGCCAGCTGGTGTCATCCAGCGTATCGGGCTTGAGGTGCCAATAGTCGGGGCCCAGCAGAGAGCTGTGATAGACCCGCGTGCCGCAGTCCGGGCAGAAGAAGCACGCGACCTCGCGGCCACTGCCCGCCTTGCGCCGCCATTCCTTGAGCGCGCCGGTGAGCCGCAGGTTCTCCTTGGCGACCGGCAGGCTCATGCCGAACGCGCTCGAGGTGTGCTTCTGGCATTCCTTGCCGTGACAGATCACCAGGGGCAGCGGCTCACCGACCAGCTCGTAGCGCACGGTACCGCACTGGCAGCCGCCGGTCCTGACCTCAGGCATTGCGCCTCTCCTGCATCTCGGCACATCCTCGTTACCCGTTCGGCGGGATTCTTAGGGCAATCTGCCGGAGGGTGGAACAGGCCCAGCGCTCCGCAAGAGAAACAGAGGCTCGCTTACGCGGTAGGTAGCGCCGGGTCGGTTCCGTCGCACGACGGAATTTGACATGATGCGGTCTGCACCCACTATGGTGACGTTTCCAGCTAATCCGATCTTGGGTGAAAAAACGGGAGGCCAAAAATGACGATCGAACCCCGCGGCGCCACGCCCAGGCGACGCAATCCCTTCCTGCTCGGTCTGCTAGGCGCCGCGGCGACCATGGCGGTGTCTGCCTCGGCATCGGCGCAAGAGCCTGTTCAGATGATCAGCCATCGCTATCCGGCACTCGAGTTCTATG
>CAVSVZ010000020.1:0-15365 GCA_963731495.1 uncultured Alphaproteobacteria bacterium | reverse complement strand
GTGGCATGCAGGATCCTGCGGTCCTCCAGGCGCGCGATGCAGACCGCTACCGGATGCGCTTCGGCGATGGTCTTGAAGTACTGCTCGCTCTCGCGCAGCACCCGCTCCATCCGGCGGCGCTCGGTGATGTCGCGCACATAGGCGGTGAACAGGCGCCGGCCCTTCTGGCGACCTGGTTGATCGCCAGCTCGATCGGGAAGGGGTGGCCGTCGGCGCGGATCGCCTCGACCTCGACCCGCCGGCCCAGCATGTGCGGCTCGGCCGTCCTGAGAAAGCGCTGCATGCCCTGATGATGCTGCGCGCGCATATGGGGTGGGATGATCAGCTCGGCCATGGGCTGGCCGACCGCCGCCTTGCGCTCGATACCGAACAGCTGCTCGGCGGCGGGGTTGAACTCGACGACGATGCTGTGCTCGTCGATCGTGATCAGCCCGTCGAGCGCGGTATCGATGATCGCGGACTTGATCGCCTCGCTGTCGGCAATCTGCGCCAGGGCCTGGCGCTTGGCCGCGAACGCGTCCGCAACGGCTCTGAGCCAGGGCCGCCAGAGCGCCGGCAAGGGTGGCTGGACCGGATGCTGGTCCAGGCTTTCCGCCTTGATGTAGTCGGCCAGGCCGAGCGCTGGTCGCACCAGCAGCCGCTGGCGCAGCACATGGGTCAGCAGCAGGGTCAGGATCAGCCCGAGCAGGATCACGCCATAGGGAATGAAGCGCGGCAGCAGGACCTGGTTCAGCCCGCCGAGGACACCACGAACAGCAGCGTCCACGGGGTCGACGCCACCGGTTGCGCCAGCAGGTACTGGTCGCCGATCTCACGGAATTCCGCTGATGGCTGCAGCAGGGTTGCCGGCGGCAGCTCGCGCAGCGCTGCCGGCAGAGCGTCCTGCAGGGTTCGCACCTGACGCCCGAACCGACCCTGCAGGTCGGATGACGCCGAGAATCTGGGCGTGCTGATTGACCAGCCACAGCTGGCCGCTCGGATAGTCGAAAGCCCTGAGGAACCCGGTCAGAAAATCGAGCAGAACGGTGCTGCCCACGACACCGCCCGCGTCGAGGCCGCCAACGTTGAGGCCGCCAGCGTCGAGGGCGGCAGCGTCGAGGCCGGGACCGATCGGGGTGGCATGGGCGACCACCCAGGCGCCCTCCGGGTCGACATAGGCTCTCGTCCAGTACGCCCTGCTGGTGCTGCCGGCCTGCCGGGCGTCCCGGAAGATCGCCTGCTCGAACATCAGGTCGAGGATCTGGTCGTTCGACGCGCCGCGCATCCGGCCACTCGAGCCCGATGCCTTGCTCCAGAGGATACGACGTACGCCAGGTCCTCGCCGCCGGAGAGATAGTAGCTTCGCCGCAGATAGGGCATCGCCTGATGCGCGAGCCGCAGGTGCGGCTCCAGGCGCCGGGCCGCGCCCAATTCGGCCGTGGCGCCCGGCCGGTCGGCCAGCGTGTCGCGCACGAACCGTCCGCCGCCCAGCGCCGCTCGGTCATCTCCCGCCTCGCGGCCCGGCTCGTGCTCGGCGAGATAGATCTGCGCCCAGATGCCGAGCGAGCGAACGTGATCGCCGATCGACTTGGTGACGCTCGCCAACAGGACGTCGTGGGCGAGCGCCTCGTTCTGGAGCTCCTCGAGCAGGCGTTCGCGCTGCAGGACGAACTGATAGCCGGTAAGGACCACGATCGCGATCACCAGCGGTACGATGCTGGCCGCGATGATCAGCGAATAGCGGCGAAACGGCGCTCCGCGTCGGTTCGCTCCGTCCGGCCCGACGTCGTCCGACCCTTGATCGCCAGGCACCAGATCGCCCGAGCCGGCGCGCCCATGCTCCCGATCTGCAGATCCGCCCTTCACCATGCCGAGGCCAACCGTCGTGCCCGCACGCCGGCAGGCTGCGTCATCTCCTGTCGGCATCGACCATAGTCGAGGCCACCGCAAAAGGCCAATCTGGCGGCGGCAAATCCCCGAATGCGGTCGTAAATCGACGCGGGGGTCGGCCGGGCGGCCGCGGGGCGGGTCCGAAGCTTAGGAATCGACGATGGCGACCGCGCGGGTCCAGCCAGCCGACACGCCTTTGATCTTGACCGCAAAGCAGCAGACGTCGAAGCCGGTCGAAGGCAGCTGATCGAGATCAGGCGCGCTGCGCCCCGCTCCTGCTCAGTGCGGCGCGGGCGTCGGTGCGCTCCACTGGTGGAGCATGAGGCCCATGTAGTAGCCGGCACCGAAGCCGACGACGAGGCCCCGCTCGCCCTTCTTGGTCGCGAACTCCGGCTCGTGGAAGAAGCTGTCCAGGACCATCAGGCAGCTGGGGCTGCTGAGATTGCCGTAGCGTTGGAAAAACGTCCTCGAGCGGCCGACCTGCTGCTCGCTCAATCCGAGATTCGCGGGCTCGCACAGCCCGTTCAGAATCGCGTCGCCGCCCTGGTGGATCGACCACTCGACGACGTCATCGCGCGTGATGCCGAGATCGGCCATGGCCGGCTTGACCAACGCGTCCGAGACCATCGTCGGCACAACGTGGCGGATCTCCTTCTCGACCAGGAACTTGCCGTTCTGCATGCGGATCAGATCGCCTGCCTGAAAGCTCTTGCGCACTGCCAGGATCTCCGGCAACGGCTTCTCAAAACGAGTGCGCAACCGCTCCGGGACGAGCAACAGCCCGACCCCGGCATCGCCGAACAAAAGGTTGGTGCGCACGATCTTCTGGAAATTCGGATCGAGTGGGTCAATGTCCCAACTCATGCCCCAAAAGCATTGATCAAAGCAGAACACGATCGCCGCCCTGTCGTGGGTCCGACAGTAGTCGGCGGCCGTCTCCAACGAATAGACGCCTGATGCGCAGCCATACGATCGATACTCGTGCGGCGGTTCGTCCAAGCTCAAGCCGGCGTTGATCGCGATCTGGGCGGCGAGGTTGGGCAGCGTGTCCTGGTGCGAGGTGATGTTGTAGCTGACTCCCAGATAGCCGATCTCGTCGCGCTCTATGTTGCTGAGAAGGGGCTCGACGATCCGAGCGCCCCAGTTGACTGGCGTGCGATCCCCGCTGCACAAGGCCATCTCCGGAAGTCGCGCCAGATCGAGTGTGCAAGGACGCTGCTCGATGCCGAAGGAGTGAGAGAGGTCAACGGCGAGTCGGTTGACGTCGCCGCCGACCCGGTCGCGCGAAAACAGAATATCAGCCAGTTCGCGCGCGTCGACCATGCGTGGAAGCACAGTGGCGATGTCGGCAATGTAGGCCGCGCCCTTACTTTCGTCCGATATTGGCGCCATGATCGATGCCTTCCCCGCGATACGCCGTGCTCAGCTGTATTCGCGCCCTCTGTCTGAGTATCCAAAGAAATTTGAGGGCGGGTTCGGCATTGATAGGCGGTGGGCGTCGCACAGACAACCTGTCAATATTGGTTGTTTTTCCTATCGATATTGATGGCAACATCACCGCCAGTGACGACGATTATCTGAACTGGGGACTTCTTCGCTTGCGCCGCGCGGCCACGATCGCACCGCGTTGATTGGCAGCAGATGCGACCTCGACCGCAGAGCAACGGCAGTTCTCAGCGCTTGGGCACGAAGATGTAGCCGGCGCCGCGCACGGTCTTGACCACCTGTGGTTTGCTGGGATCGGCCTCGATCTTGCGCCGCAGCCGCGCGATGCGAATGTCGATGCTGCGATCGAACGGCTCCCAGTCCTTGTTGTGGGCCAGATCGAGCAGCTGATCCCGACTGAGCACCCGGTTGGGGTGCTCGACGAACGCCTTCAGCAGGTCGAACTCCATGCTGGTGATCGGCACTTCCTGGCCATCCGCGTCGTACAGGCGATGCGCCTCGAGATCGAGCTTGCAGGCACCGATCTGCGTCATCTTAGCAGCTGGCGCCTCGCCTGCGGCCGGCTCGGCGGGCGCGGCGCGCAGGCGGCGCAGCACGGCTCGAATGCGGGCCAACAGCTCGCGCAGATCGACCGGCTTGGGGATGTAGTCGTCGGCGCCGATCTCCAGCCCGACCACACGGTCGACGACCTCGCCCGCCGCGGTCAGCATGACGATGCCGACCTCCGTGTTGGCGCGCAGGAAGCGCGCCAGCGAAAGCCCGTCCTCGCCCGGCATGTTGATGTCCAGGATCACCAGGTCGGCCGGCTGCTCGGCCAGGATCCTGCGCATGGCAGCGCCATCCTCGGCCGCACGCACCGTGAAGCCGCTGTGGCTCAGGTAATCCACAAGCATGCTTCGGATCTCGGGCTCGTCGTCGACGACGATGATATGGCTATGCTCGACCATGGTACGACTTGCTGCTGTCAGCACAGATTCCGCCATGCCGAGGGGACATGAACCGCAAAAGCGGCGCCGTGGCAAGCCCGGCACCCGAATCGCCTGCCAGATGGCCGCTGCGGTCAGAGCACGGCGAGACGACCGCTATGGACACTGGCCCGGGCATCAGCAAGGAATCTCGTCAAGCCCGGACCGAAGGCCGCGCAGTGCGTGACCGCACAGAACGTCACCGCCCCACACGCCGCCCTGCTGCGATTGCGGACGGTGCTCTGAGGATCTATCACGAGCTTTGCAAGGAGGAGCGGGAGCGGAGAGCCGAGCAGGGCCCGCACCGTGCCCGGTCCTGCGACGTTTGAGCTGCACCCGGCGGTCGTCTTGTCGCGAAGATGCAAGAGCCAGCGAGCCGTGAGCGCGATGAACATCACCTTCCGCTGTCCGCCCGAGCTCGAAGGGTTGTTGCCGAGGCCGGTCTTGGCGAGCGAAGGGTTGCCTGGCTGGGTCAGGACCATGCCGGCGAGCGCTGCGGTGCCTGGCTTCGGTGACGAAAACATTCGGACGGTCAAGCACTGCCCGCCGTTTCTCGATGCCATGCGCTTGGGCTTTCTGATGCCCCTGGTCGCCGACGTGGTCGTGCGGGATGGCGCGTTCTCCTGGGACTGGGACGTGCCGCCAAGCGTGCAGGGGGGCGTGACCCGGGCGCCGATCGGTTTTCATCTGAGCGAGCAGGCCACCGGTTCGCCGCTGCACGACCCCCAAAGGGTGTTCATCAAGTTCAACAGTTTTTGGGCGATCCGTCTGCCCGAGGGCTTCTCCTTGCTGGTCTGCCACCCGGTCAACCGGGAAGATCTGCCGTTTCGCACGCTGAGCGGGCTGGTCGACGCCGATCGCTATCCCGGCCTGATCCAGTTTCCGGCGCGCTGGCTCGACCCGGGGTTCGAGGGAACCCTGGCGCGCGGTACGCCGATCGCCCAATGCATCCCGGTCCGGCGTGACAGCCTGTCGCTGGATTGCGGCCCGCTCGAGGGCGAAGGCCTCCGGGAATTCGTGGAGGTCAACCAGGCGCTCGGCACCGAGCCCGGCACCTATCGCAAGCGCTACCGCGCGCCGCGCTGACCCAGGAGCTGCTCGCGCAGCACGGCAGGATCGAGCCAGAGGCGGCCCTTCGACGCCGTGCCCAGGCTTTTCAGGATGGCCGGATAGAGCGCCGGTTCGCGCTGGATTGCCGCTCGATAGGCGGCAAGCGCGCCGGCAAGATCGCCTCCTTCCTGGCGACAGAAACCCAGGGCCGCCCAGGCCGCCGCCCGCTCGGGCGCCCCGGCCAACAAGGCCTCGAAGCGCGCCGCGGCGCCCGAAAAATCGCCGCGGGTCTGCAAGGTCACGCCGATGTTGTAGAGCGCATCGGCCCGTTCCGGCGCGCGCTCGGGCACCCGGGCATAGCAGGCCAGAGCCTCGTCGGCGTCGTGCTCCTGCAACGCCACGCCGAGCTCGAACCAGGCCTTGGCGTAGTCGGGCTGCAGGGTCGTCGCGCGGCGCAGCATGGCGGTCGCCTCGGCGTGCGCTCCCTGACGCAACAGCGCGACACCGAGGTTGCAGAAGGCGGGCGGGTACGGTGCATCGGCGGCGACCGCCCGACGCAGCTCCGCGACGGCTTCGTCGATCCGACCGGCCTTGGCCAGGGCGATGCCGAGATTGGTGCGTGCGGCCGGATCGGGCGCGAGCGCGACGGCCTTGCCGAGGTTCTTGATCGCTTGGCCAAGGCGGCCGCGCTGCAGCGCGATCAGGCCTTTGAGGTGCCAGACCGGCGCACTCTTGGGGCTCGCGCCGAACGCCTGGCGCAACAGCTGCTCGGCCGCCTCGAGCCGGCCGGCCTGGGCCAGCGCGCTCGCCCGCGAAAGCGCCTCGCTTCTATCCATGCCCGCCCTGCGCCGCGAAGATTCTTCGCACGGTCTCAATCGTGTCGGCTTCCCCGGCCTGCTTGTCCGGCCGATAGCGCCTGACCCGGGCAAAGCGCAACGCCATGCCGCCTGGATAGTGCGGGCTCGCCTGGATGTCGTTGAACGCGACCTCGACCACCAGCTCCGGCCGGACGTAGACGGTCCAGGCGTCGCGCGCAACTTCCCGCGCCAGCAGCTGCTCGGTCTGCCAGGTCAGCAGCGCATCGGTCAGGCCCTTGAACGTCTTGCCGAGCATGACGAAGCCGGCGCCATCGCGCGCGCCAAGGTGCAGGTTGCTGAGCCAGCCCTTGCGCCGGCCATGGCCCCACTCTGCGGCGAGCACCACCAGATCGAGCGTATGGGTGGGCTTGACCTTCAGCCAGCTCCTGCCGCGCGCGCCGGCGTCGTAGGCGGCATCGAGCGCCTTGGCCATCACGCCCTCGTGGCCGTCGGCCAGTGCCCGTGCGACGAACGCTTCGGCCTGCTCCGCGCGATCGGTGATCAGCCGCGGCACCCGAAGCGAAAGCGGCGCCGCGGCCTCGAGCGCGGCAAAGCGCTCCCCGGCCGGCCGGTCGATCAACGGCTGGTCGTCGAGCGCCAGGCAGTCGAAGAAGAAGGGCGCCAGCGGCAGCTCCTGGCGCAGGGCCGCGACGTCCAGCTTGCGGCCGAAGCGGCGCATGGTGACCTGGAAGGGCTGCGGCCTGCCGTCCTTGCGCAGCGCGATCGCCTCGCCGTCCAGGATGGCGCTGCGGACCGGCAGCGCGCGCACCGCCTCGACGACCTCCGGCACGGCCCCAGTGACCTCGTTCAGGCGACGCGTGTAGACCCGCACCTCGTCGCCCGCCTTGTGCGCCTGGATGCGCGCGCCATCGAGCTTGTAGTCGAGCGCGGCGCGGCCGAGCTGGGCCATGGCATCGGCGATGCTTTCGGACGGCTGGGCCAGCATGGGATGGAGCGGCCGAAACAAGGTGATCGCAAAGCGCTGCAAGCCGGCAGCACCTTCGCCGAGCGCCGCTTGGGCGACCTCGCCGAGATCGCCGCTCACCATGACCGCGCGCCGGACATCGGCAAGCGGCAGGCCCGCTGCCTTCGCCACCGCGTCGACCATCAGCCCCTCGAGCGCGCCCTGACGCAGCTCGCCGAGCAGGAGGCGCACCAGAAAATCCTGCTCCTGCGCGCTCGCCCGCTCGAACAGCTCCTGCAGCAGCCGCGCGCGCTCGGCCGCGGCCCCCTTGCCGCGCGTCGCGACGATCCGGTCGAGGGTGGCGTCGAGCTCAGCCAGGGTCAGGGTCGGTCTGCCAGCGCCCTCGGTGCGCGCCGCACGCAGGGTGGCATAGCCGATCCCGATCCGACCCTGGCGCGGCTGGCCCGCCAGCAGGGCCACCGCGGTCGGCACTGATCCCGGCTGGCACGCGGCGAGGCAGCTGGCGAGATGACCGATCTTGTCCAGCCGGCCGCTCGCCTCTACGACCCGGGTCGAGGTCTCGACGATTGCGCAAAGATCCATGGTCAGAGATTGGCGGGCGGCCGCACCGAGAGCAAGCATGCGAGCCATGCCCGATCGGGCTCATGCGAGCGGACCTCCGCCGTTTGGGGCTCTGCCCGATGGCCCGAAAGGCTGCTATGCAAGCCGGATGAGCCTCGCCGGACTGAACCTGCGCGACTTCGAGTACATCGTGGCGGTGGCCGAGGAGCGCCATTTTGGCCGCGCCGCGGCGCGCTGCCACGTCAGCCAGTCGGCGCTGAGCGTCCAGGTGCGCAAGGTCGAGGAGCTGCTCGGGATTCAGATCTTCGAGCGCACCAACCGGCGGGTCGTGGTCACGGCGCTGGGCGAACGGGTGGTCGAGCGGGCGCGCGCGCTGCTGCAGGTCGGCCAGGAGCTGATCGACCTGCGCGGCCTGGGCCGGCGACCGTTCGGCGGCGGGCTGACGCTCGGCGCGATCCCGACCGTCGGGCCCTACCTGATCCCGCTGGTGCTGCGCGAGCTGCTCGAACGCTATCCCGACGTCGACCTCACGCTCAACGAGAACGTCACCGCTGTCCTGGTCCAAGGCGTCCGGCAGGGCGAGCTGGATGCCGCGATCGTGTCGCTGCCGATCGCTGACCCGGACATGGCCACGGTCGAGCTGTTCTTCGAGCCGTTCGTGCTCGCCGCCCGACGGGGCGAACCTCTGCTCACCAAAGCCGGCCTCAAGCCGGCGGATCTGTCACCGACCTCGATCATCCTGCTGGCGGACGGCCACTGCCTGCGCGAGCAGGCTCTGGAGGTGTGCGGCGCGCATCTGAAGGCGGGCATGGTGCCTTTGCAGGCGACCGGCCTGGACATCTTGTTGCAGATGATCGCGGTGCGTGGCGGCTATTCGCTGATTCCCCTGCTCGCGATCGAGCGGCTGGACGATCTCGAGGGTCTGATCGCGTTTCGCGCCTTCGAGCCGCCAGCGCCCGGCCGAATGCTCGGGCTGATCCACCGGCGCACGTCGGCCAAGGCCGACGACCTGCACCGGCTTGCCGAGTTATTGCGCGGCGCGCGCCGTTCGATCGGCCAGGCGCAGGGCAAGGGAGCGTTGGCCAGCGCATCCGCGGTCGATCAATCCCCGGGCCGTCGACGGGCCCGGACCTCTCCGCACGGCGGTCACCGAGCGTAGATCACCCGGTACTGCGCGCGGGGATTACCGATCGCGAACGGCGGTGGCCAGCAGCGCACGGCAACGATGGTCGATGTCTCGATGCCGCGCCACTCCAGCGCGTCGTTCAAGGCGGCAAGCGTGGCCCCGGTCTCCAGCTCGGCGATCCGATAGTCCCGCGCAGCCGCGAGAGGCTCCGTCTCGACGCCCGAGGTGGCAATCCACCGCTCTCTGCCGGCCATCCACGAGGCCTCCTTGCACCCGGGCAACATCGCCTTCTGCCATCAGCGGTAGGCGGGGAACTGCCTTTCGGACAGTTGATTGTTTGATCAAAGGCGATAGGCACAGGCGATCATAAGCGCTCCGGCGCGGGTCACACGAACGCTACGGAACGGCCGCAAGCAGCCTGGCCTGGCTATCGAGAAACGCGTGGATCACGTCGACCGACACCACGGCGCCGGGCTCACCCGTATCGCCCGTGGTCATGGCCACGACCTGATCGTTCCAGAACACCGGTCGCCCCGGCTGGTCGGCGTGGCCGGCCACCTGCCCGGCGGCAAGCGCGTCACCTTGATACAGGCCGACCGCCGGGCCGGGCCGCGGTACGTGCAGCAGGGCGAGATCATGCGCCGGATCCACGGCAGCGACAAGCGCCGGCACGGTGAAGCCATCGGCAGTGGTGACATCGACGACGGCCGTCGTGCCGACCAGCCGATAGGCGGTCAGCACCAGATCCCGGCGCACATAGAAGCCGTTGCCGGCGGGGCCGCCGGCGCGCACCAGCACGACGCTCGCCGCGTGCGGCTCCTGCGTCGCGCCCGGCGCGCCGGACGGCGCTTCGGTCGGCGCGTGGCCGGTGTGAGCGACGCGAGGACGTGTCTCTCGTGCCGGACGATCTGGTGCCGACCGCCAGCCGGAACCGCTCCTGGCATCGTCGACCCAGTCCACGAGCGAAGGATCGATCGCGTCGCCGACCAGGATGTCGTCAGGCCGCGTGGGGTCGTCCAGGTCGTCTGCGAACGTCGCGTCGTCCGACCACGGGCCACCCTCGGCGCCAATGCCGGTCGGATCGCTGTCGACCACCTGGGGCATGGGCGGCTCGAGAGGATCTGCGGCGGCCGTCTGTTCGAGGCGGGTCGGCGCTTGGGCGGATTCGCCAACCGCCGGGCCGGCCGCCGGGGTGAGATCGACGAGGTGCGCTTTCGAGCCCCCTTCGGTCAGCGCGATCGCAACGCTGGACAGCCTGAGTGCTGGCGGGGTGCGTGACCAGCGGGCGAGGTCGGCGCGGGTCATGCTCGACGAGCGGTGCTGCTCGTAGTCGCGATCGCGCGGGTCCAGCCCGCGCAGCACGAAAAACTCCCGGCGCTCCCGCTGGCGCAGCTCGGCGCTGCGCAGCGTCTGGCCGTGGACATCCAGCAAGGTGACCGGTACCACCGCCTGCTTTTGCGCGCGCACCACAATGCGCTCGAATCGGTAGGGGCGATACACGGGCCGATCGATCGAGCGCGGCGTCGAGGCCAGCTCGGAGGCGGCGTCATCAGCCTCGTGCTGGCGCAGTCGTTGATCAAGGGTGCCGATCACGCCTCCGACCGTGGTGCCGATCAGGTCGAGCAGCGGGTCGCCGACGTGCACGACTTTTTGCCTGCCCTCGGCATCGTCCTTGGCCTGGCGATTCTTGAGCTGGGCAAGGTCATAGTCGGGGTTGCGCTCGCGGCGGAGCGCGCTCTGGTAGGCCGATCTCACGTCCTGGACATCGACCGTCCGGTGCTCGGCATCCTGATCTCGCGCCGGTCCGATCCGGATGATGCAGCGCGTAAGCTCGGCGGGGCTGGCGTCGTCGACCATCAGCGGCAGGTCGGCCTCGATCGGAATGTCCGGCGCCGCGTCCAGCCAGTCGGCTGATGCCGGGACCAGCTCGACGGCAAAGGGCGGCCGGTCGTCGGGCGTGAGACGGCCATCGCTCGCCGCCTGTTGCAGCATCCGCAGCCGGCTCAGGCAGTCGCCTTGACTCCAGTCGATGGGCGCCGGATTCTTTGCGGCGAGCGATGCGGTCTCAGCGCCGGATGCAGCGCCCGAGCCGTCGGGGCTATCGGCTGCCGGCGGCGTCGCCAGACACGCCGCAACCAGGCCTGCGGGCACGAAGCCCGCAAGCCTGGTCAACCACCCGTATCTCATCCGCCAAGGTCCCGTCGTGAAATCCTCAGCGCATTTCTACTGAAAATTGTCAGCGATGGCTAGTATAACAACCTTAGCGCATAACGGGCGGTGACTCCACGGCTGTGGCAGCGCTCTGAGCATCCGCGTCATGGCCGAGCATCGAAACCGTGGGGCTCGCATTGCTGCGAAGGCCGGTATGCATGATCAGGTTCGGCAGCAGCAGCAGCACGACGAGAGCCACCAGCACCACGACCGGTGTTACCAGGCCAAAAGCCCGAGCCTCACGGGGGGAAAGATAAGGGGTCGGGGTCATGGGATGCGGCTCCTTGGCATCGATGGAACGACCCCAAGCTAGTCGAGTCGTCGTCAACCCTTTGTGAGCTGGTTCACATTCGGGAAAAAAATGTCGACATGATCGGTACGCTCGTGCGCACCGAGGCGAGCGCGCTCAAAGGCTGAGGCGCTGGCAAATCTCGGGCCGGAAACGGCGCAGCTGGTCGCCGCTGAACACGCTCTTGGTGACAGGCCGAAATGGGCGCGAAAGGCTCGCGACAGCACCGACGGTGCCGAGAAGCCACAGGCCGCGGCGATCTCCTGGATCGGCATGTCGCCATAGAACAGGTGATTGCGCGCGGCGTGGAGCCGGAGCTTGAGATAATAGCGCATCGGCGTGTCGCCGAAACGGGCGCGAATCAGCCGCTCCAGCTGGCGCACCGAGATGTGCGCGTGGTGCGCCAGCTGCTCGGCCGAAAGCGGCGTCTCGAGATTGTCCTCCATCGCGCGAACGATCGTCGCCAGGCGTGGATCGACGTGGCCGAAACCGTCGTCGGCGGACACCCGCTGCTGCTCGCCGTCACGGCGGACCGGACCATGGACGAAGCCGTTGGCGACGATCTGCGCCAGATCGCCGCCATGCTTGAGGGCGATCAGGTGCAGCATCATGTCGAGCGCGGCGATGCCGCCGGCGCACGTGATCCGGTTGCGATCGACCACGTACAGCTGCTCGCTGACCGCAATATCCGGATAGTGCTCGCGGAACATCGCGATCGCCTCCCAATGGAGGGTCACGCGATAGCCGTTCAGCAAGCCGGCGGCGGCCAGCGCGAACGCCCCGGTGTCGAACGCGCCGAGCAGCGCGCCATGCCGCTCCAGACGGCGCAGCCAGTTGAGCAGAGGCATACTCAGATGCTGCATCGGATGGTTGCCGGCGCATACGATCACGGTCGGGAAGAACGGCACATCGGCAATGGCGTCTTCGGGCACCACGGTCATGCCGCTGCCGGCGGTCACGGGCCGCCCGTCGACCGAGAACAGATGCGCGCTGAACAGCCGGCGGCCGGCGTTCTGATTGGCGATCCGCAGGCTTTCGATGGCCGGGATCAGCGCGTAGATCGGGAACTCGGGCAGGAGCAGGAAGCCCACCTTCTCCGTGCTGTCCGCCGGAGGGGAGCGGCTTGGGGACATGCGCAGGCTCGGCATCGCGAGCTCCGTTCGGGCGTACGCTGGCTACGCCCATGATCAATCTCATGTCGGAGAAGGTCAAATTCGTATCCGCATTTCGTGCGATCAGTAGTCGCTCGCCGAGCGGGGGGAAGGGCCGAGCGGG
Organism: uncultured Alphaproteobacteria bacterium; assembly: GCA_963731495.1. GTDB lineage: Bacteria > Pseudomonadota > Alphaproteobacteria > Geminicoccales > Geminicoccaceae > DASUGG01. The sequence continues at coordinate 2,791 of CAVSVZ010000020.1, read as the reverse complement.
GAAGGGATGGATCTCGCACGCGCCAAGCAGCGGCTGCGCGGCTGCTACATCACCGTGCCGACCATGTTCCGCGATCCGGATCTGGAGCTCGATCTCGGCGCCACCAGGCGCAACGTCCGCTTTCTGCTCGAGCACGGGATCGATGCGACCTACGGCACGCTGCTGGCCGGCGGCGCCGCGGGCGACTTCTCGACCATGACCTTCGACGAGCGCGTGGCGGCTGCCGAGGCGGTGGTCGAGGAAGCCGATGGCCGCCTGCCGGTCGCCATGGGCGTTCAGACCACCAGCACGCTCGAGCTGAAGCGGCTGGCGCGGGTAGCGGAACGGGTCGGCGCCGAGTTCATCCAGATCTCGCCGCCATTCTACTTCAATCACACCGAGGGCGATTTCTATCAGTATGTCGCCGAGGCGGCGGCTGCGGCGGACATCGGCATCATCGTCTACAACACCTTCTGGACCAGCCAGGCCGTGTCGTTCGGCATGGTCGAGAAGCTGATCGAGATCCCGAATGTGGTCGGTCTCAAATGGGCCTGCCCGCGCACCGACGCGATGGAGTTCGAGGACGTGGTCACGACCTTCTCGAGCCGGCTCACCCTGATTGACAACAACCTGCTATTCGCCATGAGTTACATGCTCGGCGCGCGCGCTTTCGAGGTCCATTTGTGCAACTACTGGCCGGAGTGGGGCATCCGCCTGATCGACGACCTCGAGGCCGGCCGCTACCGGCAGGCACAGACCGCGCTCGTGAAGCAGGCCATGCCCTTCTACAAGCTTTGGGTCGAGATCGAGCAGACCTATACCAGTGGCGACGGCTATCTCGACAAGCTGTGCATGGAGCTGGTCGGGCTCGACTCCAGCCGCTGCCGGCCGCCGACCCGGGACATCCGGCAGCGCTATCGCGAGCGTTGCCGGGCCATGCTGATCGAGACCGGCGTGCCCGGCGTGCTCTAGCTGGTCCACGAGGCTGCGCGCCAAGGAGACGGCCATGTCACTGATTCGCCTGTCCGAGCAGGACAATGTCGGGGTCGCCACCAGCAACCTGGCACGTGGCGAGGAGCTGGCCCTGGGCGAGCTGAGGCTGGTCGCCCGTGAGCCGATACCGTTTGCCCACAAGGTCGCCCTGCAGCCGATCGCGGCCGGCGGGAAGGTGATCAAGTTCGGCGTGCCGATCGGCTCGGCCACGGTCGCGATCGAGGCGGGTCAGCACGTCCACGTGCACAACATCAAGAGCGACTACATCAACAACGAGGTCGACTATTTCGACCCGGCCGGCGGCTCCGACGACAGCGCGGGCGGCAAGGCAGGCTGCGGCAACGGATCGAAGGGAGCGGATCGATGATCGGATATCTGCGCCAGGACGGCCGCAAGGGCATCCGCAACTACGTGCTGGTGACCTATCTGGTCGAGTGCGCGCACCATGTCGCGCGCGCGATCGCGACGCCGTTCGAGCAGGACGGCGCGCAGCTGATCGGCTTTCCGGGCTGCTACCCGAACGCCTATGCGCAGCGCATGATGGAGGCGCTGTGCACGCATCCGAATGTCGGCGCGGTGCTGGTCGTCTCGCTCGGCTGCGAGCAGTTCAACCGGCCGCGCCTTGCTGGAGACGATCGAGGCTTCGGGTCGGCCGTGCGAGCTCCTGGTCATCCAGAAAGCAGGCGGCACGCGCGCGACGATCCAGGCCGGGCGCGCCTGGATCGAGGATGCGCTCGACCAGATCGCAGACACGCGCAGAGTGCCGATCGACGGTCGCAGATCTGGTCGTCGGCACCGAGTGCGGCGGCTCGGACGCGACCAGCGGCGCTGACCGCCAACCCGGCGATCGGGATCGCCTGCGACCATGTGGTCGATGCCGGCGGCACCGCGATGTTCGAGGAGCTGGGCGAGCTGTTCGGCTGCGAGCAGCACATGGCGGCGCGCGCGGCGACGCCCGGAGCTCGGCGAGGAGATCATGGCCGCGATGGCCAAGGCGCAGCGCTACTACGCGGCGCTCGAGCCAGAGCAGCTTCGGCGGCGGCAACATCACCGGCGGCCTCTCGACCATCGAGGAGAAGTCGATCGGCGCCTACTCCAAGAGCGGCACCACGGCCGATCGTCGGCATGCTGAAGCCGGGCGTCGCAGCCGACCGGCGCCGGGTCTCTACCTCATGGACATGGTCCCGACGGCGAGGTCAGCTGGGGCTTTCCCAACATCAACGACAACGCCGACGATCACCGAGCATGATCGCCTGCGGCTGCCACGTGGTCGCTGTTCTCGACCGGCGCGCGGCTCGGTCGTCGGCTCGGCGGTCGCCCCGGTGATCAAGGTCTGCGCCAATCCCGAGACCTACCGAGCGCCTGGCCGACGACATGGACGTCGACGCCGGCCGGATCCTGGAAGGCCGCGCCACGCTCGCCGAGGTCGGCGACGAGCTCGTGCGCGCTGATCGAGCGAGGTCGCCGGCGGCGCGCCGACCAAGTCGGAGGCGCTCGGCCATCAGGAATTCGTTCTGAACTACAAGACCTTCGAGCCGCTCGGGCCCAGCTGCCTGCCGGTCTAGGGGCGGCACCCGACGGTCTACCAGGCTCGGCCAACGAGCCATCACGAAGAAAGGACGGGAGCATGACAACGTGGCATGAGATGTGGATCGGCCGACGCCCGTTTCTGGGTGCTGCGATCGCCGGTGCCCTGACCCTGGCGGCAGGCCAGGCGGGGGCGCAGGACCTCGACAAGGTTACCTTGCGCACCAACTGGCTGTTCTATGGCTCGCACGCGATCTTCTTCCTGCGCATCGATCGCGGCTACTACGAGGAT
>CAVSVZ010000019.1:0-41566 GCA_963731495.1 uncultured Alphaproteobacteria bacterium | reverse complement strand
AGACTTTCCGCACGCCGTAGACCTGGAAGTTCTCGTCCCACACCCGCCGGATCTGGCCGCAAAGCTCGGCGTCCCGCTGGGCGCGGGCCGGCAGCTTCGAGGGATCGGCACGCCGGCCGACGTGCTCGTAGTACGTCGACGGGGCGATCGGCAGCACTCTGCAGATCGGCTCGACCCCGTGGACGGCGCGATGATCGTCGATGAACGCGATCATGGCTTGGACCGACGGTCGAGCTCCGCCAGGGCAAAATAGGCGCTCGCCTTCCTCAGGATCTCGTTCGCCTGCCGCAGCTCGCGAACCTCGCGCTCGAGCGCCTTGATCCGCTCCCGCTCGTCCGTCGTCGATCCGGCGCGCAGCCCCTGGTCACGCCCCGCCTGGCGAACCCAGCCACGCAGCGTCTCTCCCGTACAGCCGATCTTCGACGCGATCGAGCCGATCGTCGCCCATTCCGAGGCGTGCTCGCCCCGGTGCTCCAACACCATCCGCACGGCCCGCGCCCGCACCTCCGGCGAATACCTCGTCTGCCTCGTCATCGCTCCATCCTCTCAAGAGCTGGAGCCTCCGGCAAACCCGGCGCGGTTCACCGTCCTTGCGCCCGGGCTCTTGCCTCTACTGATATTCGTGATGCTGCTTGATAAAATCCTCCAGCTTTTCCTTGGCCTTCTCCTGACGCTTCGGACGGAATCAGGCACGAGCCAAACCCGCGCGCCGGCCCTAGCGCCTGGATCCCCCAACGCAACGCGTTGCAGTCGTCAACCTGACCAAGAATCAGGCCGTCCCGGAACTGAAAGGTGGAGCTCAGCTTGTTGTGTACCTTGCGGCCGGTGTCCCTGAATGTATAGTCGGCGTGCCAACGCGCACTTCCTGTGGTTTCATTTGCTTGTTCGACATTGTACTTGATTCGCAGATCAGTCCCGGCGATCATGTGCCACATGGCATAAATCATCTTCTTTCCAGACAAATCAAATGCAATGTCTTTGAAGGTTGCATTCGGATGATAGCATGCGGCAACAGATTGATGATCATGGTCTTGCACACCCCGATAAAATCGATCGAGCAGGCGCATATTGGCATGCATGGTCTCTTCAGTCTCCGTTAATCTTCGGGCCACACACGTTGCATGATGTGGCAGGAAAGCATGATTTGAGGCGTGGTGATCAGGAAGGTGACGGCTGGCAAACGAAGCCGTCATCCTTTCGTCACTTGCACACTTGGCTTTGAACTGTCCCGCGCCGGGCCAGGACAGCCTCGTTCAGAGGGCGACCGGCGAAGACCTCGTCCAGGAAGGCGGTGGTGGCGGCGGCCGTCGCGTCATGGAGCTCGGTCGCCTCGAGGTCGGTCAACTCATCGCTGTGGAGATCGGTCCAGGCGAAATGATCGGCAGCTGCGTAAGCGACCTTGCAGGCCGGCGACTTGAGCCTCGCGAAAATCGCATCGTGATCCTTCGAGGGTGTGTATTTGTCCCGATCTCCGCCCTGAAGGAGCACGGGCGCCGAGATGTTTTGCACCGTGCCGCCTTCCAGGAAAGGCAGGACGAAAGGCGCCAGCGCCACGACCGCAGCAATCTCGTGCGTCTGCCCACTTGGCTGAGCCCCGGCGAGCCTGAGTACCGTGTAGCCACCGAGCGAGTGGCCGATCAGCACCACGCGGTCGGGATCGATCGTCCATGTGGAGAGCCTGGGATCGTCCGGCAGCGCGGCTCGCAGCTTCAGGAGGTCGCCGCCCCGGCGAGGGTTCAAGAGGAGGTCGAGCAGGTGAGAGCCTGACAGGATTGTCGCCAGCTCCTCTTTGGTCGGAAGGCGCTCCGGGCAGTTGGCTCCCCTGTCCTCGTGGTCCGGCGCCACCACCAGCATGCCATGCTCGGCGAGCGCCCGCATCAGGTAGGTCGACTGAGTGTTACACCCGAGCAGGCCGTGCGAGAACAGGACGAGCGGGTACGGCCCTGGGCCGCCCGTCGGCTGCCAGACGGCGACATCGAGCCCGGCGACCTCCAGGACGAGGTCCGGGTCGCTGGCGGCCCTGGTCGGGCCGGCCGTCGGAAGAAGTGCGCAGAGCGCTGCCGCCCACACCAAGAGGCGCGCCGAAGACACACATTGCATGGGTCGTCTCCACGCGAGCACGGCTGTCTGATCACCGCCGGTCGCGCATCAAAGATCGTCTTGCGCAACCGGGCGGTATGTGAGCCCCTTCACAGGGGCGAAGGCATTTTTCGGACTGCATCTCGGTTCGAAAAATGCTGCGTTCTTGGACGGATAAGCCCCACAATGCCGCGGAGGTGAGGCCCCCAAGCAGAACCGCTCGCAGCACGTGATCTGGCCGTGACCTGAGCATCACGAGAATGCTACGCTCCGCCGACCGTTTGGAGGTAGCAGACCACCCATGCTCGCCTTCGTCGCCCGGCGTATTCTCGCCACCATCCCGGTGTTGGCGATGGTGGCGATCTTCGTGTTTCTGATGCTGCGGCTGACGCCGGGCGATCCGGCGGCGATCATCGCCGGCGACAATGCCACGGCCGATCAGATCGCCGAGATCCGCGCGCGGCTCGGGCTGAGTGAACCGATCCTCCAGCAGTTCGCGATCTGGGTCAGCAATCTCTTGCAGGGCGATCTCGGCGAATCCTTCTTCTTCAAGGCCAAGGTCACGGAATTGATCGGCCAGCGGGTCGGCCCGACCCTGGCGCTCGCCACCGTGACCATGATCATCACCGTGGTGATCGCCGTGCCGCTCGGCGTGATCGCCGCCTACAAGCACGGCTCCTGGATCGACCGGATGGTGATGGGCTTCTCGGTGATCGGCTTCTCGGTGCCGGTGTTCGTGCTCGGCTATGTCCTGATCTATCTGCTGGCGATCGAAATCAAACTGTTCCCGGTTCAAGGCTACCGCAGCATCACCGACGGCTTCTGGCCGTTCCTTTACCGGCTGATTTTGCCGAGCGTCACCCTGTCCGTGATCTACATCGCACTGATCGCGAGGATCACGCGTGCGAGCGTGCTCGATGTGCTAGGCGAGGACTACATCCGCACGGCCTATTCCAAGGGCCTGACCAACCGCGTGGTGCTGATGCGCCATGCCCTGCGCAACGCCGCAGTGCCGATCGTCACCGTGATCGGCATCGGCGTCGCCTTGCTGATCGGCGGCGTGGTGGTGACCGAGAGCGTCTACAACATTCCGGGCCTCGGCCGGCTCACGGTCGATGCCGTGCTCGGCCGCGACTATCCGACCATCCAGGCCGTGATCCTGCTGTTCTCGTTCGTCTATGTGCTGATCAATCTGTTGATCGATCTCAGCTACAGCCTGCTCGATCCGAGGATCCGCTATTGAGCGCCGCGCGCACCGAAACCGTGGCCGCTGCGGCGGTTGCCCCGCAGGAAACGCACCTCTGGCGCCAGCTGATCCATCATTCCGGCGTCGGCTTCGGCGGCGCCGTGCTGCTGCTGATGGTGCTGATCGCGCTGACAGCACCCTGGCTGCACACGCTGGACCCCGCGGCGATCGCGCCGGCCGATCGCAACCTCAAGCCGGGCGCTGAAAGCCTGGTCGAGTTTCCCGACGGGCGCGAGGTCGAATGGGTCCACTGGATGGGCACCGATTCGCTCGGCCGCGACGTCTACAGCCGGGTGATCTATGGCGCGCGCGTCTCGCTGCTGGTCGGCGCCGTGGTGGCCGTGCTCAGCATCGCGGTCGGCCTCGTGATCGGCCTGGTCTCCGGCTACATCCGCTGGCTGGACGGCATCGTGATGCGGGTGATGGACGGCCTCATGGCGATCCCCGCGATCCTGCTCGCGATCGGGCTGGTCTCGCTGTGGGGCGGCGGCATCCTGACCGTGATCACCGCGATCGCGATCCCGGAGGTGCCACGTGTGGTCCGCCTGGTTCGCTCGATCGTGCTCTCGGTACGTGAGGAGCCCTATGTCGAGGCGGCGATTTCGGTCGGCACGCGGCTGCCGCTGATCCTGATCCGCCACGTGCTGCCGAACACCATCGCGCCGCTGATCGTGCAGGGCACCTATGTCTGCGCCTCGGCGATCCTGGTCGAGGCGATCCTGAGCTTTCTCGGCGCCGGCATCCCGCCGGAGATTCCGACCTGGGGCAACATCATGGCCGAGGGCCGGGTGCTGTTCCAGGTCTATCCGCACAACATCTTCTTCCCGGGCCTGTTCCTGGCGCTCACCGTGCTCGCGGTGAACGTGCTCGGCGACGGCCTGCGCGACACCCTCGATCCGCGCATGGCCACCCGGTTCTAGGCATGCTCGATCCACGCGGCGCCGGCGGCAACTGATGGCAGAGCCGGTTCTCAAGATCGATCGCCTGACGATCGCGCTGCCCAAGGGCGCCGATCGGGCCTATGCGGTCGAGGATGCCAGCCTGGTGGTGGAGCCGCGCCAGATCGTCTGCCTGGTCGGCAAGTCCGGCTCTGGCAAATCGGTCACCGCGCATAGCATCATGGGGCTCCTGCCGAAGGGGCAGCTGACCCCGGTCGCCGGCAGCATCGCGCTGCAGGGCGAGGATCTGCTGAGCGTCAGCGAACGCCGCCTGCGCGAGCTGCGCTGCACGCGGATGTCGATGATCTTTCAGGAGCCGATGACCGCGCTCAACCCGGTGATGAGCTGCGGCGAGCAGATCGACGAGGTGCTGCGCACCCATACCCAGCTCGGCCCGACGGCCCGGCGCGCGCGCATGTTCGGCATGATGCGCGACGTTCATCTGCCGGAGCCCCTGCGCCTGATGGATGCCTACCCCCACCAGCTGTCGGGCGGTCAGCGGCAGCGGATCATGATCGCGATGGCCTTGATCCTGGATCCGGCGCTCTTGATCGCCGACGAGCCGACCACCGCCCTCGACGTCACGACCCAGGCGCAGATCCTCAAGCTGATCAAGGAGATGCAGGGTACGCACGGCACCGGCGTGCTGTTCATCACCCACGACTTCGGTGTGGTCGCCGAGATCGCCGATCGGGTGGCGGTGATGCAGACCGGCCGGATCGTCGAGGCGGGCGAAGCCAAGCAGGTCCTGTCGGCGCCCGAGCACCCCTATACGCGGATGCTGATCTCGGCGGTGCCGAGCATGACGCCTCGCCCTCGCCAGCCGGTGCCGGCGAGCGCGCCGATCGCGCTCTCGACCTGGTCGCTCTCGAAAACCTATCGCAGCGGCGGCTGGTTCGGTGGCGGCCGCGAGGTCCATGCGGCCAGGAATGTCGGGCTGACGATCCGGCGCGGCGAGACTCTGGGCATCGTCGGTGAATCCGGCTCCGGCAAGTCCACGGTGGCACGCTGCATCGTGCGGCTGATCGCGCCGAGCTCCGGTCAGATCCTGGTCGAGGGCGACGACATCGCAAGGGCGTCGAGCCGTCGCCTGCGCTACCATCGGCGACGCGTCCAGATCGTGTTCCAGGATCCCTATCGCTCGCTCAACCCGCGCCGGCCGGTCGGCCAGTCGATCGTCGAGGGCCCGATCAACTTCGGCGTGCCCCGGCGCGACGCCTGGCAGCGGGCGAGCGAGCTGATGGCGCTGGTCGGGCTGGATCCCAAGGCGCTGGAACGCTATCCGCACCAGTTCTCGGGCGGCCAGCGGCAGCGCATCTGCATTGCGCGCGCGCTCGCCATGCGGCCAGAGGTGCTGATCGCGGACGAGGCGGTCTCGGCGCTCGATGTCTCGGTGCAGGCGCAGGTGCTGCACCTGCTCGAGCAGGTGCGCCGGCGGTTCGACCTGGCGATCTTGTTCATCACCCACGATCTCAGGGTCGCGGCACAAGTGAGCGATCGGATCGCCGTCATGCTCCAAGGCGAGGTGGTCGAGCAGGGCACCGCCGCCGAGGTTTTTGGCGACCCCAAGCACGCCTATACCCGCGCCCTGTTCGAGGCCGCCCCGGGCCGCGACTGGCAGTTCGGCAAGTTCGAGGCGGCTTGATCGGGGCTCCACAAGCTCGCACCGCCCGAAACGCCGTATGATCTCGTTTCGATGAGCCTCACGGAGATCGACGATACGGCGCGACACCTCGGTTGCCTCGTTGGCCACAACAGCGATTCCATCGAGGAAGAAGCTGAGCCACGCCTCCCAATCGCCATCGTCACGGACGTCTTGGAGGCGGCTGTAGTAGGTTTGCTGGTGGCGGCGGAAATGGTGCGACAGGTACAGGACAGGGCGGCGTAGGATATCAGCTTCGCAGAGCAGGAATGTGATGAGCAGCCGCCCGACGCGACCGTTGAAGCGACCGTTGCCATCGAGGAAAGGATGGATGGTCTCGAATTGCGCGTGGGCGAGTCCCACCTTGACGAGCGCTGGTATCTCCGGGGTCTCGGCATGTAAGAAGGTCTCGAGGTCTCCGAGCGCATCGATGACATGCGTCGGGGGCGGTGGCACGAAGAGCGCTTCCCCTAGGTGAGTACCTTGCGGCCCGATCCAGTTCTGCGAGGTGCGGATTTCGCCGGGTTGCTTCTCTGCCCCGCGCACGCCGCGCATCAACCGAGCATGGATCTTCCGGATGAGGCGTATCGACAAGGGCAGTGTTTCCAGCCTTTGCAGGCCGTCACGCATGGCGGCTATGTAGTTCAAGACTTCGCCGACGTCTTTGCGCTCCCCCTCGAACATGCTGGCTTCAGCTTTGAGGACATCGTTGAGCGAGGATTGTGTGCCCTCGATCTGGCTGGACAACACTGCCTCTTTGCGCATGTACATCAGCACGAACAGATCGGGATCGGGGAGATTGTGGACCGAGCCATCAAGGCGTGCGAGCGCCCGATCGGCCTTCGACAGCAGCGCGAGCATACCCGCCACATCGATGGGCGGTGTGGGCGGTAGGGGCGCCGGGATGAACGCGCCGTAGCCAGTGGGCTGACGGACGTATCGTCCGGCCCGTGTCGACCCCCGCTTTTGAAGTGCCTGATCCGAAACCATGGGGACGAACGATCCCTCTTCAATCGAAAGCTGGATAGCATATGGACATTAGTCCTATCTATATGCAAGCCACTTTTGGATATGGGCTGAAATGGCAGCCATATCACGGCCAGAGTTGCATAACGTGCTCTTGATCGCCGCATCACGGCAGGGGAAATAGCTCCTGGGGGCGCGACGCCACGCAGGGTGTGCTGTCCGAGCGACCGTAGCGGCTGCGGGCAGGCGCGAAGGTCGCCGACGTCAGTACATGGTAGCCCAGCGGCTCGCACAACGCCTCGATGCGGCTCGCCTCGTCGACCGACGGGCCGATAACCGTGACGTCGAGGCGGCGATCCCTGCCGACGCTGCACCATCCAGTCGGCGATCGCCTCGACCTCGCTGACTTCTTCAAATTTGTTGGCGGACCGCGTCGCATCTGCTCCCATGGCTGCGACACAGGAGGGCGCGCCTATGTCAGGTATCGCCAAGCTGAGCTTCGAGGCAAGCCCGGGGCGCCGTGTCTCGGCACTGCTGCTGCGGCCCGAGGACGCGCGGTTGCTGTACATATTCGGCCACGGTGCCGGTGCCGGCATGCAGCATCGTTTCATGGACGCGGCGAGCGCGCGCTTGGCCGGGCATCGCATCGCGACCCTGCGCTACCAGTTTCCTTACATGGAGGCGGGCAGCCGGCGACCGGACACCCGCGGCACGCTGCTGGCGACCGTGCGGGCGGCCGTGGCCGCCGCAGCCGAGGCGGCGCCGGACCTGCCGCTGATCGCCGGCGGCAAGTCGATGGGCGGACGGATGACCTCGCTGGCCGTCGCCGAGGCGCCGCTGCCGGGTGTGCGCGGCCTGGTGTTCTTCGGCTTTCCGCTCCATCCCGCCGGTCGGCCCTCGATCGAGCGGGCGGACCACCTCGCCAAGGTCGGCCTGCCGATGCTGTTCCTGCAGGGCGATCGCGACAAGCTCGCCGAGCTCGACCTGCTACGCCCGATCTGCGCAAGGCTCGGCGAGCGTACGAGTCTGCACGTCGTGCTGGGCGCCGATCACTCGTTCCATATGCTGAAACGCTTCGGCCGGACCGACGGCGAGGTGCTGGACGAGCTGGCGCACACGCTCGCGGACTGGTCGACGAAGCTTATTCCTGCAAGGTAGGTCTGGCCGCCTGCCACCAGTCCTGCCAGGCGGCCACGTCGTAACCAAAGCACCGGCCGGTCACGGCGCAAAGCGCACCGATCGCATCGCCGCGCAGCCACAAGGGGTCATCGCGGGACAGACGCTCGATCAGGGCGTCGATGGTGGCGCGGTCGCGCTGGCCGATCAGCGAGACCGCCCACATCGCGGCCGGTGGCGCCGAAAAGTATTTTTCCGGGCGGTTGGCGCGCTGGGTCCAGGGCTGCTCGAGCAGCGCGATCGGCACATGGCCCTCGCCGGCAAGCGCCATGCCCCAGAGCAGGACCCAGCGGGCGTAGCCGGCAGCATCGAGCCGGACATTGCCGCCGATCAGCGAGAGCTCGGCGCTCGGCAGCGCTGCCATCAGACGGCTCGCAAAGAAGTCCTCGGGCGGGTCCTGCCCTGCCAGCTCGAGCACCAGATCGCGCAGCCGCCCGGTGCCCTCGGCATAGGTCGCCGGATCGAGCAGCAGCCGATCGAGCGTCTCGCCGGCGGCCGCCCAATCGCGCGCAGGGATTCTCGGCCTCGCCGGCAGGCGGGCGGGCTCGACGGTGGCCGCCGATGCCGCCCGCTGGCCCCAGAGGATGCCCCGGCCATCGTCGCCGGCACCGCCGACATAGACCGCGCCGCGATGGACCGCGAGGTCGAACGGGCGGCCGCCTTCGAGCCGGTAGCGCTGGTCCCATGCCTTGCCGTCGGCGCTTTGCAAGAGTGCACCGCCGCCATCGTCGGCCGTGACCACCCACAAGTCCTCACCGGCTGCGATGTCGCCTGCCGGCCAGTGTTCGCGTGGTCCGAAAAGGCGCTCGCTGCGCCGGCCATCGGTCTGCCAGACCGAGACGCCCTTCGCCTCGCGCACCAGTCCGTAGAGCGCGCCCTGGAATACCGTGATGGCGATCGTCGGATCGCCCTGCGGCCAACCCGGAACCTTCTCCACGTGATTGTCATCGAGCAGCAAGAGGCCGCGCTCGTCGCGGCTGACCAACGCGCCGAACACGAGATTGCCCAGCGTCGCCAGGCGCACGATCCGGCTGACCCGGCGCTCGGGCGTGGGATGGTCGTAGATGTTTCGCCAGCTGAAACCCTGATCGTCCGAACGCTGATAGCCGGCGCGCCAGGCCGAGGTCGCGGCAATCAGGTCATCGCCGAGGCCCGCCATCGCATGGGTATGGAAGGTCTGGGCTGCGGGAATTGTCCCGAACCGCCAGCGTTCGCCGTCGGTCACCATGAACTGGCCGACGCCCAGGCTGCTGCGCGCGTCCTCGAACGGCCAGTACAGCAGTCCGCCAGCGACCAGCGGCCGGCCGGCGTCCTGGCTGAACAGATGGCGCTCGTAGCGCACCTCACCGCGTTCCGGATCGTAGCTGTAGAGATCGGCCGAGTTGTGATTGATCCCCTTGACGCTGTTGGCGAGCCAAAGGCGGTTGCCGTAACCGATCAGGTTCGAGGCGACCGGCCACGGTCCGACCCGCGCCAGCACGGGCAGCGCCTGCTGGGCCGATGCCGGAGGCGCCAGAGCGCAGAGCAGAACGAGCAGCAACCGGATCATCACGCTCCCTCGGTGCACAGCCGGGCCGGGCTCAGGTCCTCAGGCTTGAGCCCCTGTGCGACAAGATCGTCCGGCAGCACGCCCTCGATCAGCAGGGAGGTGGCGGCGCGTGCCATGGCGGGGGCGGTCTGGATGCCGTAGCCGCCCTGACCCGCCAGCCAGAAGAAGCCGGGCTGGTCCATGCCTACCACCGGCGTGCTCTCGGCGGTGAAGGTACGAAGGCCCGCCCATTTGTGCGTGATGCGGCGCACCTCGATCGTGGTGGCGCGCTCGATCCGGTCGATCGCCAGCGCGATGTCGATCTCGTCCGGCTGCACGTCGCAAGGCGGCATCGGCGTCTGGTCGGCCGGCGAGCCCAGGAGCTGGCCGGATTCCGGCTTGAAATAGAACTGCTCGCCGACGTCGAACACGATCGGCCAGGCGGGATCGGCCGCGGTCGAGGGCTCCATCAGGATCGCGGTGCGCCGCTTCGGCACCAGGCCGAGCGGCCGCGCGCCGGCCATGGCCGCCAGCTGATCCGCCCAGGCACCCGCCGCATCGACCAGCACCGCGGCCTGGTATGTTGCGTTGCGGGTCTCGACCTGCCAGGGCGGTCCGCCGGACAGGGCCGTGACCTCGGCATCGGTGACCAGGGTGCCGCCGCGGGAGCGCATGCCTTTGAGATAGCCGTGGTGGATCGCTGCGACGTCGAGGTCCATGGTGCCGGGATCATGGATCGCGCCGGCGACGTAGTCGGCGCGCAGGATTGGCACCTTTTCGCATGCCTGCTGCGGGTCGAGCCGCTGCAGCGTGGCTACCTGGCCGATGCTGGCGGCGTGATAGGCGTCGAGCGCCGCCATCTGGTCCTCGCGCGCAATGATCAGCTCGCCGCGCGGCGTCATCACGGGCTGCTCGGCGAGGCCGCCGGCGCGCGCCTCGTAGAAGGCTCGGCTGGCGCTGGTCAGTGCGCGGATCACGCGGTTGCCGTCGGTCGGCGAGAACACCGCCGCCGAGCGGCCGGTGGTGTGGTAGCCGGGCTGGCGCTCGCGCTCGAGCAGAATGACGCGGGCGAACGGAGCCAGCTCGTAGGCCACCGAGGCACCGGCAATGCCGGCGCCGATGACCAGGACATCGGTGGTGGGCATGAGGCGTTTCTCGGGCACAGCGTCCAGGAGCGCAAGCTCGCTTGACAGGGCGTGAGCCACTCCATAGAACAAAATGAGAACATTTACGGGATCAAACAGCGATCATCCGATGCCCGGTGCCCATGTCCTCGATCGCCAAACAGGTGCTGCTCGACCAGCTGCGCGCCAAGCTTGCCCGGCTCGATCATGCCGGCCGGATCGACCGGCCGATCCTGCCACTGGGGCTGGCCGAGGTCGATCGCGTTCTGCCCGGCGGCGGGCTGGCGCGCGGCTGTCTGCACGAGCTGTGCGGCGCGCCGGACCGGGCGGCGGCAGCAGGCTTTGCCGCGGCGCTCTTGGGTCGCTTGTCGGCCGATGGCCATGTCGCTTGGATCGGGCCCCGGGCCGATCTGTTCGCGCCGGGACTGAGCATGCTCGGCCTGCCGTCCGAGCGCCTGATCGTGGTTCGGGCCGGTGCCCGCGACGCGCGTCTTTGGGCGCTCGAGGAAGCGCTGCGCAGCCCGGGCCTCGCCGCCGTGCTGGCCGAGGTCGATCGCCTGAGCCTGACCCAGAGCCGGCGGCTGCAGCTGGCCGCCGAGGCCAAGGGGGTGATCGCGTTTTTGCTGCGCCCGCTGGCGCCAAGCGCCGCCCCGACCGCAGCCGTGACCCGCTGGCGGATCACCGCGCTGCCCCCCAGCGCCCCCCCCAGCACCCCCGATGTCGCCAGCATCGAGGCACCGCAGTGGGATTGGCCACGCTGGCAGGTCGAGCTGGTCCGCTGTCGCGGCGGCCGTACCGGCACCTGGGCGATCGCCTGGCGCGAGGGAGGTTTTCATGAGGTCACGAGTACTCTCGCTGTGGCTGCCGAACCTGGCGACCGACAGGATCGCGCGCGATCTGCCTGAGGCTGATGGCCCGATCGCGACTTTTGTCGGCGAGCGCGGCGCGCTCAGGCTGGTCGCGGTCTGCCCGCTGGCGGCGCGCGGCGGGCTGCGTCCGGGCATGATGCTGACCGATGCGCGGGCGATGCTGCCGGAGCTTGCCGTCCATCCGGCAGCACCCGAGGCCGAGGCCGAGCTTGTGGAGCGCCTGGCCGCGTGGTGCGAGCGCTACACGCCGCTGGTCGCGATCGATCGATCGCACGAGCACGAAGCGGGGGGCGCGGGCGCGCTCTGGCTCGACATCACCGGCTGCGCCCATCTGTTCGGCGGCGAGGCGGCGCTGCGCCAGGACCTGCTGGATCGGCTCGGGCGGCGCGGGCTGCATGCGCGCGCTGCGATCGCCGACAGCCCGGGAGCTGCCTGGGCGCTCGCCCGCTATGGCGCCGAGGAGAGCGCGATCGTCCAGCCCGGCGGCGGCAGGGCAGCACTCGGCACCTTGCCGGTCGCGGCCTTGCGCCTGGATCCCGAACAGGCCGGCATGCTGGAGCGGCTGGGCCTGGCACGCATCGACAGTCTCTATCCCCTGCCACGTCAGGCTCTGGTGGCGCGCTTCGGCGAGGCGCTGACCACCCGGCTCGACCAGGTGCTCGGCATTGCCGACGAGCCGATCTCGCCGCGCACCCCTTTGCCTGCCCATCGCGCCCAGCTGGGCTTCGCCGAGCCGATCCTGCAGAGCGATGCCCTGCTGCCTTTGACCCGCAGGCTGCTAAAACAGCTCTGCTGCGGTCTCGAGGTGGCGAGTGCCGGGGCCAGGCGTCTGGTCCTGGCCTTCTACCGGGTCGACAACAGCACCCAGAGCGTCGCGATCGGCACCAGCCGGCCGTGCCGTGATCCCCGCCAGCTCGCGGACCTGTTCGCGGAGAAGCTGGACCGGATCGATCCGGGCTTCGGCATCGAGCGCGCGATCCTCGAGGCCCGGGTGGTCGAGCCCCTGCTGCCGGAGCCGCTCGCCTGGCGCGCCATGGGCGCGGGCGATCTCGACCAGGTGCGCGATCTGGCGCCTTCCCAACAGGCCCTGGCACCCTTGGTCGACCGCCTGAGCAACCGGCTCGGCAGCGAAGCCGTGGTCCAGCTGGTGCCACGCGCCAGCCATATCCCGGAACGCGCCCAATGTCGGGTGGCGCCGTTTGCGCGTTCGCGAGGCCAACCCGAGACCCAGATCGAGCAGACATCGGCTGCTGCACCGACCAGACCTTTGCGCCTGCTGGCCTGGCCCGAGCCGATCGACGCCGTAGCACCCTTGCCCGACGATCCGCCCGTGCTGTTTCGCTGGCGGCGCGTGCTGCACAAGGTGGTCCGCGTGCGTGGGCCGGAGCGCCTGGCGCCGGAATGGTGGCGCGAGCCCGATGCCGATCCGGACGCCGCCACCCGCGACTACTTTGCGGTCGAGGACACGCAGGGTGGTCGTTTCTGGCTGTTTCGCGAAGGCTTGTATCTGGCCGAAGCCGCCATGCCGCGCTGGTATCTGCACGGCCTGTTCGCCTGAAGCCACGGGCAATGCTAGACTGGGCCTGGAAAGGCGAAAGTGATGGCGACCACGATCGACGCGCTGGGTCTGGCGGAGGACTTCGAGAAGGCCGGCTTTCCGCGCGACCAGGCGCTCGGCATGGCGCGTGCGATCCGCGACCACTCGCACGAGACCCTGGCGTCCAAGGCCGATCTGCACGAGCTCGAGCTGCGCCTGGATGTCCGCTTCTCACAGCTCGAGCAAAGGTTCGAGCAGCGCTCCTCACAGCTCGAGCAAAGGCTCGAGCAGAAAATGGCCGATGTCCAGATTGGCCTGATCAAATCGTTCACCGGCATTCTGGTCGCACAGGCCGCTGCTATTGTAGCGCTGATCAAGCTTCTGCCCGGCGCCTCCTGACCTTCCTTCTTGATGCCCCGTGCCTGCCATGACGGCGTATGCCGAGCTGCAGGTCACCAGCAATTTTTCGTTCCTGCGCGGCGGCGCGCATCCCGAGGAGCTGGTGCTGCGCGCGGCCGAGCTGGGCCATCACGCGATCGCGTTGACCGATCGCAACACCCTGGCCGGCGTCGTGCGCGGCCATGTCGCGGCCAAGGAGGCCGGCATCCGCTTCTTGGTCGGCGCTCGCCTCGATCTTCAGCCGCAAGACCAGGAGCCGGCCCGCTCGCTGCTCTGCTTCCCGACCGATCGCGCCGCCTATGGCCGCCTGTCGCAGCTGATCTCGCTGGGGCAGCGACGCACCACCAAGGGCCAGTGCGAGCTCTATCGGGACGACGTGCTGGCCTATGGCGAGGGCCAGATCCTGGTGGCGCTGCCTCCCGAGAATGGGCCGCCCGATCGGCCCGATGAAGGCTTTACGGCGTTTCTCAAAGCGTTGCGCGACGGCCCCAGGGTCTACCTCGCCGCCCAGCACCTGTTTCGCGGCGACGACCGGCCCCGGATCGATGCGCTCGCCGATCTGGCTGTGCGCGAAAAGATCCCGCTGGTCGCGACCAACGACGTGCTCTACCACACGCCCGATCGGCGGCCGCTGCAGGACGTGCTGACCTGCATTCGCGAGCACTGCACGATCGATCGAGCCGGCTTTCGCCTGGCCGCCAACGCCGAGCGCCACCTGAAGCCGGCGGCCGAGATGGCGCGGCTGTTCCGCGATCATCCCGAGGCGCTTGCGCGCACGCTGGAGATTGCCAGGGCCTGCCGCTTCTCGCTCGACGAGCTGCGCTACGACTACCCGATCGATCCGGTGCCGGACGGCATGACGCCGCAGACCCGGCTGGCACAGCTGGCCCGCGAGGGCGCCCGCCAGCGCTATCCGGACGGCGTGCCGGACCGCGTCTGGCGGCTGCTCGAGCACGAGCTGGCGCTGATCGGCGAGCTGCGCTACGCGCCCTACTTCCTCACCGTGCACGACATCGTGTGCTTCGCCCGCAGCCAGGGCATCCTCTGCCAGGGTCGCGGCTCCGCGGCCAATTCCTCGGTCTGCTTCTGCCTGGGCATCACCGAGGTCGATCCCGACAAGTTCGACCTGCTGTTCGAGCGCTTCGTCTCGGCCGAGCGCAACGAGCCGCCCGACATCGACGTCGATTTCGAGCACGAGCGGCGCGAGGAGGTCATCCAGTACATCTACCGAAAATACGGCCGCGAGCATGCCGGCATCGCGGCGACCGTGATCCACTATCGCTCGCGCAGCGCGATCCGCGAGGTCGGCAAGGCGCTGGCGCTCTCGGAGGACGTGGTGAGCGCCCTGTCCAGCGGCATCTGGGGCTGGAGCGACGGCGGCATCGACCCCGAGCTCGCGCGCGAGCGCGGCCTCGATCCGGAGGCGCCGCGCCTGCGCCTGGCACTCGAGCTGTCGCGCGAGCTGACCGGTTTCCCGCGCCACCTCTCCCAGCATGTCGGCGGCTTCGTGCTGACCAAGAGCCGGCTCGACCAGGTCGTGCCGATCGCCAATGCCGCGATGGCCGAGCGCACCGTGGTCGAGTGGGACAAGGACGATCTGGACGCCTTGGGCATCCTCAAGATCGATGTCCTGGCGCTCGGCATGCTGACCTGCATCCGCAAGGCGTTCGCCTTGTTGGCCAGTCCACCTTCGGTGGCGCAACACCGCCCACTCCCCCTCCCCGCCACCCACGAGCGTACCATGGCATGGGTGGTCGGGAGGGGGAGTGGGCCGGTGCCGGTTCGACGCATGTCGAACTTGCAGACAACAAAAAGCTCACGCTGGCGACGGTGCCGCCCGAGGATCCGGACGTCTACGCCATGCTGGGCCGGGCCGACAGCATCGGCGTGTTCCAGGTCGAGAGCCGCGCCCAGATGACCATGCTGCCGCGCCTCAAGCCGCGCTGCTTCTACGATCTCGTGATCGAGGTCGCGATCGTGCGGCCGGGGCCGATCCAGGGCGACATGGTGCACCCCTATCTGCGCCGGCGCAGCGGCCTCGAGCCGGTCGACTACCCCTCCGAGGCGCTGCGCGGCGTGCTCGAAAAGACCCTGGGCGTGCCGCTGTTCCAGGAGCAGGCGATGAACATCGCGATCGTCGGCGCCAGCTTCACGCCGAGCGAGGCCGATCAGCTGCGGCGCGCCATGGCGACCTTCCGCCGGGTCGGCACCATCCACCTGTTCCGCGACAAGTTCATCGAGGGCATGGTCGCGAACGGCTATCCGCGCGACTTTGCCGAGCGCTGCTTCAAGCAGATCGAGGGTTTCGGCACCTACGGCTTTCCGGAATCCCACGCGACCAGCTTCGCGCTGCTGGTCTACGTCTCGGCCTGGCTGAAATGCCACCACCCGGCGGCGTTCGCCTGCGCGCTCCTGAACAGCCAGCCGATGGGCTTTTATGCGCCTGCCCAGATCGTGCGCGACGCCCGCGACCACGGCGTCATGGTGCTGCCGGTCGACGTCAACGCCAGCGACTGGGACTGTGCGCTGGAATGGGCAATCCCGGAGCCGCCCAGCAACTCCACGATTGCACGGCACCGGCCCACTCCCCCGCCCGACCACCCAGAGTGGGCCGGTACCACGCTCGCGCTGCGCCTGGGCTTTCGCCAGGTCAAGGGCCTGAAGCAGGAGGAGATGGAGCGCCTGGTCGCGCGGCGCGGCAATGGCTATCCCGATCTGGCGACCTTGCGCCGCCGCGCCGAGATCAGCGCAGGCGCCTTGGATCGCCTGGCACGTGCCGACGCCTTCGGCTCGCTCGAGCTGGCACGCCGCGGCGCCCTGTGGTCGGCGATCGGGCTCGACCGCACCGGCCAGGAGCTCGACCAGCCACCCCTGTTCGCCTGGGCCGAAGGCGCGGCGAAGCCCGAGCCCGAGGTCGTTCTGCCGCCGATGACGCTGGGCGAGGAGGTTGCCCAGGACTATGCCAATCTGCGCCTGTCGCTGCGCTGCCATCCGATGGCGCTGCTGCGGCCCTGGCTCGGCAAGCGCGTGGTCAGCGCGGAAAAGCTCGCCGGCTTCGCCAACGGCCGCCGGGTCGAGGTCGCCGGCATCGCCCTGGTCCGCCAGCGCCCGGGCACCGCCAGCGGCGTGATTTTCATCACCCTCGAGGACGAGACCGGGGTCGCCAATCTGGTGGTCTGGCCTTCCGTGTTCGAGCGCTATCGGCGCGTGGTGCTGGGGGCGCAACTGATGGTCGTGCGCGGCAAGCTGCAGCGCGAGGGCATCGTGATCCACGTGGTCGCCGACGACCTGATCGACCGCTCCGACCTGCTGGCACGTCTCGGCGAGACCGACGCCGGGCCTTTCAGGGCGCCGATCGCCCACGCCGATCACGCCAAAAATTCGGGGCCGCCCGACCCGCGCGATCCCGGCGCCAGGCGCCGCGAGCAGACCCTGCTCGACGAGGTCCGCGACCGCAAGACCGCCTTCCAGTCACCGGTCGCCCGCGCCGACGAGATCCGCCGGCCGCACTACGACCCGCGTATCGACGGCTTCAAGTCACGCGACTTCCACTGAGCTATCCGGGACCCGCCCCGAGCGCGCTCAGCGCCGCATCGATCGCGCGCTGCTGCTCGGCGCTCGCCGGCGACATCGGTGCCCGCGGCGGGCCGACCGGACAACCCTGGACGGCCTGGGCATGCTTGACGCAGGCCGGAAGATTGTCCGCGAGAAGCGCATTCCACAGCCGCAGCAGCCGGCGATGCAGCGCGTGCGCGTGGGCGTGGTCACCCCGCTGCACGGCATCCCAAAGTGCTGTGCAGGGTCCTGGTGCTGCGGTTGGAATTGCCGCGATCGTGCCATGCGCGCCGAGCACGAACGACGGGTACAGCAACGCATCGACCGCGCTGAAGATGAGATCCTCCGGCCCGGCGGTGAGCATCAGGTCGGCCACGAGCTTGAGATCGCCGGCACTCTGCTTGACCCCGAGCACGCCCGGCACCTCGCGCATGATCCGCACCAAGAGGGCCGGCGACAGATAGCTCCACGGCACGACGTTGTAGATGATCACCTGCTGGCCCGTGGCCTCGCAGATCGCGCGAAAATGCTCCAGCATCGCATCGTCGTCCGGCCGGAACAGGTAGTGCACCGGCGTCACCTGCAGGGCGGCCACGCCGAGGTCGCCTACCGCCTTGCCGCGGCGGATCGCATCGCGCGTGCTGTCGACGATGATGCCGGCGATCACCGGTACGCTGCCGGCCGCCTCCTCGACTACCGTCGCCACCAGGCGGCGCAGCTCGTCGGCATCCAGCGTGTGGCCCTCACCGGTGCTGCCGCCCGCCGCGAGCCCGTGCACGCCCTGATCGAGCAGCCAGCGCACCTGCGCCCGGACCGCCGCCTCGTCGATCTCGCCGTCCGCATCGAACGGCGTGGTCATCGGGGGAATGATGCCGAACAGTTTTGCCATGATCCGCCTCCCATGCTTCGGTGTATCGCTAGTGCAGACCGGCGACACCGTCAAAGCTCGAGCGCACGCATGATCGAATCCGACCGGGAGGTCACCTTCACGCTGACGGCCGTGATGTCCGCCGACGGCTACATCGCGCGCCGTGCCGGCGAGCATCCCGGCAACTGGGCCAGCGCCGAGGAGCAGGCCCGCTTCCTCGCGGCAGTGCCCGGCTATGACTGGGCGTTCATGGGCCGGACCACCCATGAGACCGCGTTTCGCCGGGACCGCCGCCGCGTGGTGTTCTCACGCACCGCGACCGGCCTGGACTGGCGCGAGGACACCCATCTCTGGGTCGATCCCGCCCGGGTTTCGCTGGCCGAGATCCTTGCGGCGCTGACGGCGGTCCGGCCGCCGCGCCGCTGCATTGTGCTCGGCGGCACTGCGGTCCACGACTGGTTCCTCGAGCGTGACCTGATCGATCGGATCGAGCTTTCGATCGAGCCGATACGGTTCGGCACCGGCCTGCCGCTTTTGACCGGACAGCCGGACGACGTCACGGAAGAGCTGGCAAGGCGCGGCTTCGTGATCGTCGATCGGCAACGGCTCAACGCAAAGGGCACGCAGCTGCTGGCCCTGGCCCGCCAGCGCTAGCCCCGAAAGCCGCCCAGCGGCGCCCCGGGTTGCGAGCCCGTCACGCAACCATCACAATGCTGGTCTTGATTGCCCAAGAGGATGGCCCACCACGGGGAGGGAAGATCGATGCGGAGCCTCATGCTCCTGGCCGCGCTGGCTTTCGGCGCGGTCTCCGGTACTGTCGCGGCGGCACCGTCGGGCAAGCTGGTGCTCTACACCAGCCAGCCGAACGCGGACGCCCAGGCCACGGTGGACGCCTTCAAGCAGCGCTATCCCGATGTCGAGGTCGAGTGGATCCGCGACGGCACCACCAAGGTGATGGCCAAGCTGCGCGCCGAGTTCGCTGCCGGCGCGCCCCAGCCGGACGTGCTGCTGATCGCCGATACGGTGACCATGGAGGGGCTCAAGCAGGAGGGACGCCTGCTCGCCTATCCCGAGGCGCCGACGGATGGCTACCCAGAGGGGCTGCACGATCCGGACGGGCAGTACTTCTCGACCAAGCTGATCACCACCGGCATCGTCTACAACAACGACGCGCCGATGCAGCCGACCTCGTGGCTCGATCTGGTCAAGCCCGAAGCCAAGGGGCTGGTTGCCATGCCGAGCCCGCTGACCTCGGGCGCCGCCACGATCCACATGGACACCCTGACCTCCGATCCCGCCCTCGGCTGGCAGTACTACGAGGATCTCGCGGCCAACGAGGTCGTGCCGCAGGGCGGCAACGGCGCCACCTTCAAGGCCGTGGCCCAGGGCGAGAAGCTGTATGGCATGGTGATCGACTACCTGCCGATCCGCGAGGCCGCCAAGGGCTCGCCGGTCGACCTTCGTGTTCCCGAAGGAAGGCGTCAGCGCGGTCACCGAGCCGGTCGCGATCCTGAGCACCGCCGCCAACCCGGAAGCCGCCAAGGCCTTCGTCGACTTCCTGCTGTCGCCCGAGGGGCAGGAGCTGGCCTCGAGCCAGGGCTATCTGCCGGCGCATCCCGACGTGGCGCCGCCCCCTGGCTTCCCGCCGCGCGACCAGATCGTGCTGATGACGTTCGATCCGGCCGCAGCACTGGCCAATGACAAGGAGAACAAGGCGCGCTTTGCCGAGCTTTTCGGGCAGTAAGATCTCGGATCGTTGACCGGCCCCAGGGGCTGGGGCGAAGCCGCAGCGCTCGCTCTGCTGGTCGTCGCCGTCGGCCTCTTGTGCGTCTGGCCGATCGTGCGGCTGGCACTCGAGGCGGTAGCACCAGGCGGCCAGCTCGACCTCGGCGTCGCGCGCGAAGTCCTGGCCGCGCGCAGCACCTGGCGGGCGACCTGGAACTCGATCGACGCGGCGCTCTGTTCCTCGGCCCTCTCCCTGGGACTCGGCACCGCGTTCGCTTTCCTGATCGGAGCCACCGACGCGCGCGGCCAGACGCCGCTCTTGTTCTTGTTCGTGATGCCGCTCCTGATCCCGCCGCAGATCACGGCGCTGAGCTGGTCGCAGGTCGCGGGCCCGGGCAGCCCGCTGCTCACCGCGCTCGGCCTGGCGCCGCCGCCCGGCACGGCCAACCCGCTGTACTCGCGCGGCGGGATCATCCTGCTGCTCGGCCTGCAGCACGCGCCGCTGGTGTTCCTGACCGTGCGCGCGTCGCTGCGCCGCATGCCGCATCGCCTGGTCGAGGCGGCCTATGTGTTCGGGGCGACACCGGTGCAGGCGATCCTCCGGGTCGTGCTGCCGATGCTGGCGCCGGCCCTGATCGCCGGGACTGCTTTGGCCTTTGTCTCGGCAATCGGCAATTTCGGCATCGCCGCCCTTCTGGGTATCCCGGCGGCGCACACGCTGTTGCCGGTGCTGATCTATCAGCGACTGGCGAGCTTCGGCCCGACCGTGATCGCCGAGGTGGCCGTGCTGTCGGTGCTGATCGCCGTGATCGCGTTTGCCGGCGTCCTGGTGCAGAGCTGGCTCTTGCGCCGGCGCGATGTCGCCGCCGACGTCGACGGCGCGCCGGTCCTGTGGCGGCTCGGCCGCGTGCGACACTGGGTCGAGGGCGCCGCCTGGCTGTTCGTGCTGCTGATGGTGGTCGTGCCGCTGCTGGCTCTGATCGCGAGCGCCCTGGTGCCGGCCTACGGCGTGCGCCTGACGACCGACACCGCGACGCTCGCCAACTTCGCCGAGGTCCTGCTGCGCCAGGACGTGACGCGGCGCGCGTTCGGCAACTCGACCATCTTGGCGCTCGGCGCCGCCTTCGGGCTGATGCTGCTCTCGGTGCCGCTCGCCTACCTGGTCACCTGGCGGCAAAGCTGGCTCTCGCGCGCGACCCATCTGGCCGCCGAAGTCCCCTACGCGCTGCCGGGCGTGGTCCTGGCGGTGGCCTGCATCCTGATCTTCCTGCGACCGCTGCCGGTGCTCGGCATCTCGATCTACGGCACGCTCTGGATCATCTTCGTGGCCTATCTCGCCCGCTTCATGATCCTGGCGCTGACCCCGGTGATCGCCGGCTACCATCAGATCGACCGCAGCCTCGAGGAGGCCGCCTCGCTCGATGGCGCGGGCTTTGCCAGCAAGCTTCGGTTCGTGTTCGGGCCGCTGCTGGTAGCACCCGTGGCCGCGGGCGGCCTGCTGGTGTTCATGACCGCCTACAACGAGCTCACGGTCTCGGCGCTCTTGTGGTCTTCGGGCAGCGAGACCCTGGGCGTGGTGGTGTTCAATCTGGAGGACAGCGGCTACACCGTGCTCGCCTCGGCGGTCGCAGTGCTGTGCCTGGTCGCGGTCGTGCTGGTGTTCGGCCTGCTCCACGTGCTCGATCGCCGCTTTCGCCTGGGCGCCCTGCCCTGGAGCACCTGAGGTCTTCGACGACCTTTGACGGACCGCCCGGGCCCGTGCTTGTCTGCGGCTGCTTACGGAGGAGAGGCCATGCTTGAGCTATCCGCGGACAAGGTGATCACCAGCGAAGAGGACCTGCGGGCTCGCTTTCGGGAGCCGAGCGAGCTCGCGATCAAGAAACAGCTCGATCGGCTCGACCACAACTGCAAAAAATTCATCGCGCTCTCGCCGTTTTTCTGCCTGGCGACCACCGGCAAGGACGGCATGGTCGACAACTCGCCGCGCGGCGACATGCCGGGCTTCGTCGAGGCGATCGACGACCGGACGCTCCTGATCCCCGACCGGCCGGGCAACAACCGCCTGGATTCGCTGGCCAACATCGTCCACAACCCGCAGGTCGGCCTGCTGTTCTTCATCCCGGGCGTGACCGAGATGCTGCGGGTCAACGGCCGCGCCAAGATTGTGACCAGGCCGGAGATCCTGGAGCTGTTCACCGTCAACGGCCGGGCCCCGAGCGTGGTCATCCTGGTCGAGACCCAGGAGGTCTTCTTGCATTGCTCGAAGGCGCTGATCCGCTCGCGCCTGTGGCGGGAGGACGCCAAGGTCAACCGCAAGGCGGCGCTGCCGACGCTCGGCCAGATGATCGCCGAGGTGGTCGACCGCAACCCGGCGACGGCGACGGTCGCTGAGTACGACGAGCGCATCGCCAGGAACATCGAAGAAGCACTCTACTAAAGCACGTTCCACTTGCGTCGAACTGAGCAACCAGAGCGATGGGTAACAGTCAGCCCGACGAGGTGGGTGACGGGTTTCATGGTGTGTTCCGGTGGGGATGGGGTCGGGACGGCCGTGCCGGCCCGATCCGGATGAAGCCTTCTCTCCCGTTCATGGTGCCGAGCACGTTCGGGCCGTACTGGACCAGCCAGACGTGGCGGGCGATCGCGAACAGGCCGCCCGGCTCGCCGCAGAGCGGCTGGCTGACGAAGACCTCCTCGCCGCGCCGCTTGATCGCGCCGCAGTGACCGACGCGCCGCTCCTCGAGCCACGCCTTGACCTTGCGCGGCCCCCAGCCCGGGTGGCGCTGGCGCACCGCCAGCAGCGCTTCGGTCACGTCGTCGGCCAGCGCGCGCGGATTGCGGTGCGGCGCCCGCGGCCGATCCTCGAGCCTGGCGGCGCCCTCGGCGCGATAGCGCGCCCACCCCTTGTGGCCGGTCTTGCGGCTGATCCCGAAGTGGCGGCAGAGCGCCGCCATGCTCTCCTCGCCCTCCCGGCACGCCACGATCAGGCCGATCCGCTGATCCATCAGGTCCCCGCCATGGCATTGGTAGCACCTCCCGCGGCCATGATGAGACCTGTCACCCATGTCGCCGGTCCAAACTGTCACCGATCTATCCGGTTTGGACCCGCCCAGCCCGCTACCCCCTCCCAACCACCCATCGCGATGGTACTCTGTGCGTGGCTGGATCGCTTCGTACGCCGCCGCCGTCACCGGCAATCGCCTGGGCGTGGTGGCAGCTCGCGGCGAGCGGCGGGCGCGTGCGGATCGGCGGGCTCGCGCGTGAGATCGGCCGGAGCCGCAAGCATCTGGCGCAACGCTTTGCGCTCGAGGTCGGCGCCGGGCCGAAGACCGTCGACCGCATCCTGCGCTTTGCCGGCGCGCGCCGATCGATCGATGCCGGCCTGGCGGCCCCGCGCATCGACTGGGCCGACCTCGCCTTCGAATGGGGCTATGCCGATCAGGCCCATCTGATCCGCGAGTTTCGCGCCATGGCGGGGGTCACGCCGGCTGACTATGTGCGCGATGTCGCCGGTCGCTTCAGGACTCTGGACGTCGAAGCGCAGACGGACGTGAGGTAACAAATCTTCAAGACCTCCGATCGGCGCCGCGCTAGGTGACGGCGATCGTCACAGGTGGGAGAGAAGCGATGTCCGAGAAGCTGGTCGAGCCGCCCCGTATCTACCCGGCGCTGCGCTATCGCGACGCGCCCGCGATGATCGCGTGGCTGGGCAAGGCGTTCGGCTTTGCCGAGCGCGTGGTCTATCCTGGACCGGATGGCACGATCGCCCATGCCGAGCTGTCGCTGGGCTCGGCCATGGTCATGCTGGGCACGGCGCGCGACGACAAGTACGGTGCCATGGTCGGCACACCGGCCGGCCCCGAGGCGGACGGCGCGAAGGGCAATGGCCAGTCGATCTACATCGCGATCGAGGATCCCGACGGGCTGTGCGCGCGCGCCGAGGCGGCGGGCGCCCAGATCCTGATGGGCCTGACCGATACCGACTATGGCAGCCGCGATTTCATCTGCCGTGACCCGGAAGGCTATGTCTGGTGCTTCGGCACCTACTGGCCCAAGGTCGACGAGCCGCCCTTGTGAGGCGGAACGCCGAGCCGTGCTCAGCTAGCTCCTGGCAGGTCCTGCAAGCCCCAAGAACACGAGGATCGCTCGGTTCAGGCGCAGAACGTCATCGTCCCCAAGACGGCCGATGCGCGACCCGACTTTCGCCTTGGGCACCGTGGTGATCTTGTCGACCATGATCCGGCATGGGGCCCGCAAGCCGTTGTCTGCGTTCGGTTCGACCAGCAGTCGGAACAAGGGGGCGTCGGTCCGGTCGGTCGTGAAGGCGCAGATGGTGATCGATGCCGTGGCATCAAAGCGATCGTCTTGCAGGACGACTGCCGGGCGGGGCTTGCCCGCGTAGTCCCTGCCTCCCGCGATTGTCCAGATCTCGCCCCGCCTCATCCCTCTCGATCCGAGACGGCGTCGATGAACGCCTGGTCGTCGTTGCCCTGCGGGCTTTGCGCGATGGCAAGAGACTGCCGATGCGCCTCCGCCGCGAACGTGGGGGAGCGAACGTCGGGCACCCAGATCTGGATCGGCCGCAGGCCTTGCCGACGAAGGCGCTCGCGGTGCGCGCGCACCTTTTCGCGCGCCGGCTTCGAGCTGGCCATGATCGCTACTCCGCGCGGTTACATGTAACTCCCCTACTACGCCTCGAGGAGCATTTGCGCCAGATCAAACCGGTAAGTCGGATGTCGCGTTAGCTGCGAAGGGAGAACAGCCGGGAGACCGACGATGACCATGGCGCCCAAAGTCAAGCGTTATCTGGCCGAGCAGAACATCGCGCACCGGGTGGTGAGCCACCTGGAGACGCCGACCGCGTCCGAGGCCGCGCAGGCGACCCATATCTCCGGCAATCGGATCGCCAAAGCGGTCGTGTTGCGCGACGGCGATGGCTTTCTGGTGGCGGTCGTGCCCGCCTCGCACCACGTCTCGCTCCAGCTGCTCCAGGCCTGGCTCGGCCGTCCGTTCGGGTTGGCCGCCGAGCGGCAGGCGAGCGATCTGTTCCCCGACTGCGACGTCGGGGCGATTCCGCCGATCGGTCAGGCCTACGGGGTCGAGGTGCTGATGGACGAAAGTCTGTCCGGCCTGGAGGAGATCTGCTTCGAGGGCGGCGATCACCGGAGCCTGGTGCAGGTCAGCGGCGAGGATTTTTCGCGGCTGATGAGCGGCGCCCGCCAGGGCCGCTTCTCGGCGCACGATTAGAGGTCCTCGGGCTTGACCCGAGGACCCAAGTGAGCCGCGTCTCATACCCCTTCGATCGCGAATGATCCTCCAAATTTCTCGATCAGGACACCAGATGGCGTCGAGGCGTCAGGTTGCGTCCGGGTCGTCGATCTCGAACCGGACGCCCTGGGCGAGCGGCAGGGTGCGGCCGTAGTTGATCGTGTTGGTGACGCGCCGCATGTAGCCCTTCCAGGCGTCGGAGCCGGATTCGCGGCCGCCGCCGGTCTCTTTCTCGCCGCCGAACGCGCCCCCGATCTCGGCGCCCGACGGGCCGATGTTGACGTTGGCGATGCCGCAGTCGGAACCGACCGCCGAGAGGAACCGTTCGGCCTCGCGCAGATCGTTGGTGAAGATGCAGGACGCCAGCCCCTGCGGCACGCCGTTGTGCATGCCGATCGCGTTATCGAGGTCGGCGTAGCGCAGGACGTAGAGGATCGGCGCGAAGGTCTCGCGCAGCACCGGGCCCTCATGCGCCGGCATCTCGACCAGCGCGGGCCTCACATAGAAGGCTTCGGGCGCGGATAGCGGGTGCACGCGCTCGCCGCCGTGGACCGTGGCGCCGACGCTCCTGGCCTCATCGAGCGCTTGCTGCATGCCCTCATAGGCAGCGCCGTCGATCAGCGGGCCGACCAGCGTCGCCGGCTCGCGCGGATCGCCGATCGCCACCGACGCGTAGGCTTCGGCCAGGCGATCGACCAGCTGGTCGTAGACGCTGTCATGGACGATCAGGCGGCGCAGTGACGTGCAACGCTGGCCGGCCGTGCCCATCGCGGCGAACGCGATCGCACGCAGGGTCAGCGCCAGGTCCGCGCTCGGCGCTACGATCGCGGCATTGTTGCCGCCGAGCTCCAGGATCGCGCGGGCAAAACGCCTGGCCAACCGCTCGCCGACCACGCGCCCCATCGCGGTCGAGCCGGTTGCCGAGACCACCGGCACGCGGCGATCGTCGACCAGCTGCTGACCCAGCTCGCGCCCGCCGATCAGGATCGTGTGCAGGCCGTCCGGCGCGTCGCCGAACCTGGCCGCGGCGCGCGCCAGCAGGGCGTCGACCGCGAGCGCGGTCAGCGGCGTCCGCTCCGACGGCTTCCAGATCACCGGATTACCGCAGACCAGCGCCAGCGCCGCGTTCCAGGACCAGACCGCAACCGGAAAGTTGAAGGCGGAGAGCACGCCGACCGGGCCGATCGGATGCCATTGCTCCATCAACCGGTGCTCGGCCCGCTCGCTGACCACGGCAAGCCCGTAGAGCTGACGCGACAGGCCGAGCGCGAAGTCGCAGATGTCGATCATCTCCTGGACCTCGCCCTGCCCTTCGGAAAGGATCTTGCCGGTCTCGAGGGTGACCAGCCGGCCGAGGTCCTGCTTGGCCGCCCGAAGCTCGTCGCCCAGCAGGCGCACGAGCTCGCCACGACGCGGCGCTGGAACGCTGCGCCATTGCGCAAAGGCTGCCTGCGCGGTGCCGATCGCCCGCGATGCCTGCTCGCTGGTGGTCGGCGCGATCTCGGCGATGGTCTCGCCGGTGATCGGTGAGCAGACGCGCAGCCCGTCGGGCTCGGCAAGCAAGGCCCCGCTGCCAAGCGCGCGAACAACCGCCTTGGCTTCGGGACGCACGGGCGGTGGTGCAAGGTGAGCTGTCATGGCAACCAACGTTTCGCCTTGGGGTTGGACCTGAATGCTAGGGGAGACCGACGATCCGCACAATCGGCGCCGCTCACCTCAGCTTCGACGCTCTGTACGAATCCGTGACCGAACGGTCAAAACCTCCCTCGGATACACAGCCAGCGCCCAGGCGCCTCAACAGCCTCGGGATCGCGACAAAGAGTCGCGGCAATGGATGCGCTTCCTCGACAAGCCAATGTCGTAGGATAGCTTGAGTGTGATCTGTCAATCTTCTATTCATCTTGAGAGGGATTACTACAGAAGCACAGGTTGCCCTGAGGTGTGAGCGACCTATGATGTTGGCATGCTACGGTTTTCCCGGCTGCGAAGTCGGGCGTCGCGACGTTCCGGACCTCGTTCGCGCGTGGTCGAGGTCCTCCAGGAGGCAATCCATGCCCAAGATCAAGATCGAGGACCTCCCTCGCCTAGAGGAGCTCGATCCCGAGGACCAGCGGTTGATTCGCGACAGTGGGCGGCAAGCTTCTGCTGCGGTCGGGTCCCGGTGGCCACAGCTTGCCATCCAGCCAAAATACGACGATTACACGCTGGATGACGACATGATCGTGTCCAGGCTCCCGCCCGATGCCTCGACGCCCTTTGGCATCGCTGCACAGAAGCCGCGTTTGGCCATCGGCTCGGCGTGGCTGTCGCTTACCCCGAGCGTGCTGCCGTTGGGCACGACAATCGGATCGGTGCCGCGAATCGTCGACGAACGACCGGCAATGATCGGCGCGGACCGATCCTGCGACAACTCGCCCGGGTTCTCCTGAAACACGCGTTCCTTGTGCGTGGGCCGGCGGCCACAGCGCCGAGCCGATCGTGCCCCGCGCCATGCTTGCGCGGGACGGTCGATTGTTGGTGGTGGAGGCTGTGGGGCTGGCGGGCGCCGCAAGGTCCGCTCGCTCGTGCCCCCAATCTCGGAGCCTCTGAGGGGCCCGGCCGGCTCTCCTGCCGGCAACCGTAGACGCCCTCGAACTTCATCCCGTCGCAGTCCTCGCAGCACCTCCGTCGCCGCGTCCATCTCTCCGTGCCGGCAGCATGAAATCCAGCCGGACAGATCGCGTGCTGCGAACACCGGTCAGATCGTGTGCCACCGACACCTGATCCCGGCGCGGTTGACAGCATGGGGTGAGGGATTAGTCTCGACGCCAGGGATTTCGGCACAAATGCCCGTTAACGGTCAGGGGATTGCGGGTTTTGGGCTCGTAGTGCGCCGGGATCAGATCGACAATCAGAGGAGAGGGACAGTGGCGAGGTCCGACGACCGCAAGGTCCACCCCTATATTCCCAAGCTGGTCGAGCAGCTCGAGGAGCGCCGGATCCACCGACGCGAGTTTCTCAGGACTGCGACCCTGCTCGGGGTCAGCTCGGCGGCGGCCTATGGCATGGCGGGTCGAATCCTGGGTGAGAACCTGGTCGATCCGGCATTGGCCCAGAGCGGCACGCCCAAGACGGGCGGCATCTTCCGGGTCGCCATGCAGGTCCAGAAGATGGAGGACCCGGCGACCTACGCCTGGGTCGAGATGTCGAACCAGAGCCGGCACACCATCGAATACCTGGCGATCACCGGCCCGGACAACGTCACCCGGCCGATGCTCGCGGAAAGCTGGGAGGCCTCCGACGACCTCAAGACCTGGACCTTCCATCTGCGCCAGGGCGTGATGTGGCACAATGGGGATGAGTTCACCTCCGAGGACGTCCTGTTCAACGTCGACCGCTGGCTCAACCCGGATCTCGGCTCGTCGAACGTCGGCCTGTCGACGTTCGCCTCCATGCTGGAGGAGAAGGACGGTAAGAAGACCATGATCCCGGGTTCGGTCGAGGCGCCCGACAAGTATACCGTACGCTTCAACCTGTCGAAGCCGGTGCTGTCGGTGCCGGAGGACTGCTACAACTACCCGACCGCGATCCTCCACCGCGGCTTCAAGCCGCCGCTCTCCGACAACATGATTGGCACGGGCCCTTACCAGATGACCGAGCTGGTGGTCGGCGACCGGTGCATCCTGAAGCGGATCACCGAGATGAGCGACGGCCAGCCCTTCAAGTACTGGGGCGATGAGCCGTACCTCGACGAGATTCACTACTACAACTTCGACGAGGACAATCAGCTCACGGCGTTTGCCTCGGGCGACGTCGACAGCATCTACGAGTTCGGCATCGAGCAGTATGCGCTGGCCGAGGCGCTCGAGGGTCAGGGGCAGATCGTCACCGCTGCGACCGCGCAGACGCTGTGCTGCCGTTTCCAGATCGATCAAAAGCCGTTCGATAACGAGAAGCTGCGCCAGGCGATCATCAAGGCGACCGACAACACGGTGTATCGCGAGCTGGTGTTCCAGGGCCGGGGCGATGTCGGCGAGAACATGCACGTCGCGCCAATTCATCCCGAATACTTCCAGCTGCCGCCGCTTCAGCGTGACGTCGAGGCCGCCAAGAAGCTGATGGAGGAGGCGGGCTATCCGGACGGCATCGAGCTTACGATCGACGTCGGCAACACGGATGGGCCGTGGCACCAGACGGTCACCGAGATCTGGCGCGACCAGCTCAAGGACGCGGGCATCAACCTCAACATCAACGTCATGCCAGCGTCCAAATACTGGGAGATCTGGGACAAGACCCCGTTCGGCGCCACTGCCTGGACCCATCGTCCGCTCGGCACCATGGTGCTCTCGCTCGGCTACCGCACCGGCGTGCCGTGGAACGAGACCCACTACGCAAGCCCTGAGTTCGACGCCGCGCTCGACGATGCCGAGGCGACCTTGGATGTCGACGCACGCACGGCGAAGATGGAGAAGGTCGAGAAGCTGCTGCAGGATGCGGCGGTGATGGTGCAGCCGGTGTGGCGACCGGTGTTCACGATCGTCGCCAACAACGTCCAGGAGTACAAGGCGCACCCGACCCAGTACCATCAGTTCCAGAAGGTCTGGATCGACGCTTGAGGAGTCGTGCACGCGCCCCGGGCACTTGCCCGGGGTGCGTTGCCCGCCATCTCCCGACCCCTGGCATGGAGCGGCCGGTCGGTCGGGCAATAAAGATCGGCAACAAACGGAGCGCTGAGGCTCGGCCATGCTTGCGTTGATTCTTCGCCGCCTGATTCAGATGGCGCTGATCATGGCGGTCGCTTCGTTCATCCTGTTCATCATCTTCGACACCGAGGATTTCAAGAAGCAGATCGCGATCGCCGAGCTCGGCGGCTTTGCCGTGTCCGCCCTCGATGAGCAGTCCTATCAGAACTGGCTCGCCGAGAAGGGCCTGAATGTGCCGTTCTACGAGCGCTATGCCGACTGGGTCGGCAACGTTTTCGGCGGCGACTTCGGCAAGTCGTTCGAGAAGAACACGGAGATCGGGCCGCTTCTGGCCGATCGCCTGCTCAACACCGGGATCCTGGCCTTTTGGGTGTTCGCCCTGATGATTCCGCTCTCGCTCGTGACCGGCGTGCTCGCCGGCATGAAGGAGGGCTCGGTGCAGGACCGAAGTATCACCTTCATCTCGGTGGTCACGACCTCGATCCCCGAGATCGCGACGGCGATCATCCTGACCGTGATCTTCGCCCTCGGTCTCGGCTGGCTGCCGGCCAAATCGGCGATGATCGGGGGCTTCAACTGGCGTGAGCTGGTGCTGCCTGTGCTGACCCTGGTGATCTACGATTTCGGCTATGTCGCGCGAATGACGCGGGCGTCGATGGCGGAGGTCATGACCTCGCAATACATCCGAACCGCGGTCCTCAAGGGCATTCCCGTACCAGCGCGTGATCATGAAGCATGCCCTGCGCAATGCGCTGATCGCGCCGTTCACGGTGATCGTGCTGCAGCTCAACTGGCTGCTCTCGGGCGTGGTCGTGGTCGAGGTCTTCTTCGAATATGACGGCTTCGGCAAGCTGCTGCTGGAAGCGGCCCTGTTCGGCGACGTCTACGTGGTCCAGGCCTGTACCCTGGTCGCGGTCGCGGTCGCGGTGACCTCGCAGATCATCTCGGATGTCGGCTACACCTTCTTGAACCCGCGGATCCGGTTCGCGTGAGGAGGGCGGCATGAGCACGGCAGTTCTTGCGACCCAGCCGACGCCGTCCCTGATGGAGCGGCTGCGCACGCCGCGCGCGCTGATCGTCCTGCTGCTTGTGATGTGGCTGCCGCTGACCGCCTACGTCATGTTCGGCGATCTGATCGGCCCGGCCAAGAGCTACGTGCTGTGGCCGGCGATCCCGGCGACCGCGTTGCTCTACATCATCGCGATGAGCGCCTGGCGCGAATCGAAGATCGCGATGATCGGCGGCACGCTGGTCTTCTTCTGGCTGCTGATCGCGGTGACGGCGCCCTATCTGCCGCTGATCGACCCGAACAAGCCGATCGCGCCGTTCACCATGCCCTTCACCGCGAAGAACGACATCTTTTTCTGGCTGGGCACCGACTTCAAGGGGCGCGACATGCTCTCGCGCGACCTTTGGGGCTGTCAGCGGGTGATCGTCTGGGGCGTGACCGCGACGCTGGTGGCCTACGTCGTCGGCACCCTGTTCGGCCTGCTGGCGGGCTATCTTTCGGGCTGGTGGGACGAGCTGATCTCGTTCTTCGGCAATGTCCTCTTGTCGTTCCCCGTGATGGTCCTGTTCATCGTGATCCTGAACTATCTGGGGCCCAGCGGGTTCAACATCGTGATCGCGGTGACCTTCGCGTCGGCGCCGGCGATCATGCGCATCGTGCGTGGCCTGACCCTGGACATCAAGACCCGGGACTACGTGTTCGCGGCCCAGACCCGCGGCGAGAGTCCAATCTACATCATGATCGTCGAGCTGCTGCCGAACGCGCGCGGGCCGATCATCGTCGATGCCTGCCTGCGGCTCGGCTACACCACGGTCGCGATCACCACCCTGACCTTTTTGGGGCTCGGCCTGCAGCCGCCCGATCCGGACTGGGGCCTGATGATCAAGGAAGCGGCCAAGACCGCGATGCTGTTCAAGTTCTCCTACATGCTGATCGTGCCCGCGCTGTCGGTGTCCAGCCTGATTCTGGGCTTCAATCTGCTCGCCGACGGCCTGCGCGAGATGAGCTTGCGTGACTGAGGTGCCACCCATGAGCGATCCGACCCCGGTGCTGGAGTGCAGGAATCTGTGCATCTCCTATTTCACGCGCGCGGGCGAGATCCCGGCCGTGGTCGACTTCAATCTGAGAGTGATGCCCGGCGAGGCGGTCGGCGTGGTCGGCGAATCCGGCTGCGGCAAGTCGACGGTCGCGCTCGCGATCATGCAGTACATGGGCAAGAACGGCCGCGTCATGTCCGGCGAGATCAAGTTCAAGGGCCGCGACATGACCGCGATGAGCGAGAACGAGCTGCGCCAGCTGCGCGGCTCGCAGATCTCGATGGTCTATCAGGAGCCGATGGCCTCGCTCAATCCGTCGATGAAGATCGCGCAGCAGCTGATGGAAGTGCCGCTGTTCCATGAGGAAGGCTGCTCGCAGCGCGACGCCTATGCGCGTGCGCTCGAGATGCTGGGCAATGTCCGCCTGCCCGATCCCAGGCGGATCATGGAGAGCTTCCCGCACCAGATCTCGGGCGGCCAGCAGCAGCGCGTGGTGATCGCGATGGCGCTGCTGTCGAACCCGGCGCTCTTGCTGCTGGACGAGCCGACGACCGCGCTCGACGTCACGGTCGAGGCCGGCATCGTCGAGCTGATCGGCGAGATCAGCGCCAAGTTCGGCACCTCGATGATCTATATCTCGCACAATCTCGGCCTGATCCTCGAGACCTGCGATCGGATCAGCGTGATGTATTCGGGCGAGGCGGTCGAGGTCGGCACGGTCGGCGAGGTGTTCGACCGGATGCGCCATCCCTACACCAAGGGGCTGTTCAACTCGATCCCGCTGCCCGGTGCGGATAAGAACGCGCGCCCGCTGGTGCCGATTCGCGGCCAGCTGCCGCTGCCGCACGAGCGTCCCGAGGGTTGCAACTTCGGTCCGCGCTGCGACTTCTTCAGGGAAGGCGTGTGCGACCACGGCCGGATCGCCATGGAAGCCGTGTCCGGCCATCCCGGCCACATGACCCGTTGCCGGCGGTTCAAGGAGATCGACTGGCAGATCGGTCCCGTGGCGGCCGAAGCGACCGAAGGCGCCGAGCTCGGGCCCGTCGTCTTGCGGGTCGACAATCTGAAAAAATACTACGAGCTGCGCGACAACTCGGTGATGGCGTTGATCCGGGGTGAGCGGGTCCGCACGGTCAAGGCCAACGAGAAGCTCGATTTCGAGGCGCGCGAGGCCGAGACGGTGGCGATCGTCGGCGAATCGGGCTGCGGTAAGTCGACCTTCGCCAAGGTGCTGCTGGGGCTCGAGACGGCGACCGAGGGCCAGGTGGTGCTCGATAACCAGGAGCTCAGCCAGGTGCCGGTGCAAAAGCGCCGGCCGCAGGTCGTGAGCCACCTGCAGATGGTGTTCCAGAACCCGTTCGACACCCTCAATCCGAGCCACAGCGTCGGTGGTCAGATCTCCCGCGTGATCCGCAAGTTCGGGGTCGAGAAAGATCCGGACAAGGTGCGCGAGCGGGTGATGCAGCTGCTCGACATCGTCAAGCTGCCGCGCGATTTCTACGTCCGCCGGCCGCGCCAGCTGTCGGGCGGGCAGAAGCAGCGGGTCGGCATCGCCCGGGCGTTCGCCGGCAATCCGCGGGTGGTGGTCGCCGACGAGCCGGTCTCGGCGCTGGATGTGTCGGTGCAGGCCGCCGTGAGCCAGCTGCTGATGGAGATCCAGCGCGAGAACCGCACGACCATGCTGTTCATCAGCCACGACCTGTCGCTGGTGCGCTATCTGGCCGACCGGGTGGTGGTGATGTATCTCGGCACGATCGCCGAGCAGGGCACCACCGACGAGGTGTTCGCGCCGCCCTATCACCCTTATACCGAGGCGCTGCTGTCGGCGATCCCGATCGCGGACACGTCGGTCCAGAAGAAGGAGATCGTGCTCGAGGGCGACATCCCATCGGCCGTCAATCCGCCGCCGGGCTGCCCGTTCCAGACCCGCTGCCCGCGCAAGATAGGCCCGATCTGCGAGCAGCAGGAGCCGCCGATCCGGACCTTCGGCAGCGGCCACAAGATCGCCTGCCACATCGAGCCCGAAGAACTCCTGCGCATGGAGCCGGTGATCAAGCTGGGCGAGCGCGTCGCCGCCGAATGATCACCGAGCAGATCGCAACCAAGGAACACGTCGACCTCGTCGTCGACCGCGCGTCCGAACGTCTTGAGAAGATGATCCATCTCGAGAGCAAGGGCATCGTCAAATGGGTGGCGGGTATGATGGTCGTCCAGACCGTAGCCATCCTGACCGGCACGGTGGCTTCGTGAAGCTGTTCCTGTAGCCTCGTGCCGAGGCGACGTGCGATGCGCGTGACCGGCTGCATTGCAACTGCCAGCCGAGACGTTCGCGAAGGACATCCTTCACGAGAGACGTCAGATCAACAGCAGAATTTGTTGCGAGCGCCCACCGGCGCGTGATATCGTCGCTGTTATCACTGTAGGAGATGCCGCATGGGTCAGGTGATCGTCCGCAACCTCGAGGACGACGTGATCGAGCAGCATCGCGCGCGTGCCAAGGCACGGGGCGTTTCGCTCGAGCAGGAGCTGCGCGACGTGCTACGCCGCGCCGCGCGACCCAGCAAGGAAGAGCTTCTGGCCGAGATGGACAGGTGCCGGGCGATGACTCCTGAGCTGCCGCCCGGCGTGAAGCGAACGTCGGCAGAGGACATCATTCGCGAGATCCGGGACACCGAGTGACGGTTGTCATCGATGCCAGCGTCGCGTTGAAGTGGTATTGGAGCGAGCCTGACAGTGAGGCGGCGCTGGCGTTCTTGGAGTCGGACGAACGCCTGATCGCGCCCGAGCTGATCATGGCCGAGCTGTGCAACGCCGCTTGGCGGCTGATCAGACTACGCCGAATGCGGGTCGGTCAGATGCAGATCCTCGCCGCGAGAGCACCACGGGCGTTCGCAAGGTTGCATGCGCTGGCGCCGCTGGCACCGCGCGCGCGGGGCGATCGCTCTCGCGACCGAGCACCCGGTCTACGACTGCTTCTACCTGGCACTGAGCGAAGCTCAGGATGTCCCCCTCGTGACCGCCGACCGCAGGCTCCTCGCCAAGCTTGCCGGCACGCCGTTCGCCGCGCGGACGCTCCATCTGGGTGAAGCTGCGCGCGGCTGAGCCCGGCGATTCGTTTGTGCGGCTCACAAGCCCCGGCTTCGAGGGCGCCTCACGCCGCGTTGCTGGTCATCGGATCGGCGCCCGCACGATCGGCGCAAGGCCCCGGCAGCTCCTTGGCCATGCGGATGGCCGGCAGGCGCACCGTGTTCGGCAGGTCCAGGAAGACCCGCTCGGCCGACCGATAGCCGAGGCTGCGATAGAGCGGCTCGGCGTTCAGGGTCGAGACCAGCACGAAACGCCGGAAGCCCGCCTGCTGCGCAACCGCCTCGGCATGGTTGACCAGCCGGCGCGCGATGCCCTGCCGCGTCCATTCCGGATGGACGAACACCGCCCTGATCCGTGCCGCATCGCGGTGCGGCTCGAGGCTACGGCTCGGATCGCCCCCGATGGTCCGATGGGTGCCCAGCAGGCGCGCCCGAAAGCTCCAGCCGCCGCAGCCGACGACCCGACCGTCGATCTCGGCGACATAGTACGTGCCATCCTCGATCAGCTCGGGATCGAAGGTGCCGATGTGGCTGAGCCCCGCCTCGATATGGGAAGCCGCGTAGTGAGACGAGGCGAGGCGACGCAACGCCACGCGCTGCAGCGCTTCCACGGTATTGCCGTCGGCCGCACACGCCGGCCGAACGACCAATCTGCCAGAGAGCATCGCTACCTCCGCTCGGACCTCCCGGGTCCTCACCAGATGGGCCAGCTGCCTCTGGGTCTCCTTGGTCGGGCGAGCCTTGAGGTGGCTCTTGAGAAACGGGTTTAGGGCTGCCGTTTTGCTGCCCGATGTCAGAATCCGGGCGCTATGTTTCAATTATTTCCGGATCGCGATGGTCCGGCTCTGTGCGTCACGCGCCGGCCTTGAGGGTCAGGAGGTGCCCGTTCGCCCGTAGCCAGCGCCGCTGCCGCCCGTAGTCCGGCAGGATCTCGGCGACCATGCGCCAGAACGGCGGCTGGTGATGGCGGTGGCGCAGATGGCAGAGCTCGTGCACGACGACATATTCGAGCGCCGACGGCGGCGCCAGGATCAGGCGCCAGTTGAGATTGATCACGCCCTGCGCGGTGCAGCTGCCCCAGAGCGTGCGGTGTCCCTTGATCATCAGGCCGCGCGGCACCAGGCCGTGGCGCGGCCCGTAGCGCTCGATCACGGCGTGCGCGTCCTGCCGGGCCAGCCGGCGCAGCCAGCCGCTCAGCGCGCGCTCGACCTCCGCCTCCTCGAGCGCGGGCGCAAGGCGTGCCGGCAGCGCGACATGCACATCGCCGTCATGCTGCACCAGCGGCCGCACCCGACCGGTCCGCGTCACGCGCAGGCGGTGCCACTCGCCACGGACGGGGATCCTGGCGCCATCGACCAGGCGCGCGGCGCCCGGATGCGCCTCGAGCCTTTGCCGGATGGCCTCGAGCTTGCTCTCGATCCAGCGCCGGTTTTCGCGCACGAAGGCGGCGATCTCGGCATCGCGCATGCCCACAGGCGCGACGACCTCGACGCCGGCCGGCCGTACGGTGATCCGCAGGCGCCGCGCGCGGGGGCTCCGGCGAACCGGATAGCGAACCATGCGAAAACTCTCGATCGGAACGGTGGCGCCGATCATGCCGCGTTCGCGCTGCGCCGCGCAATCCCGATCGACCGGTTGACAGGGTCGGTTCGCAGCTTCAACAAGACGCTCAACGAAATTGCGCGACACAGGAGGGGGCGTTTCGATGACCGAGCTGCGTGAGATCACGGACGGGCTGATCTTTCCGGAGGGGCCGGTGGCGATGCCGGACGGCTCGGTCGTGCTGGTCGAGATCGGCCGGCGCTGCCTCACGCGGGTGTGGCCGGACGGTCGCAAGGAGCTCGTGGCAGACACGGGCGGCGGGCCGAACGGGCTGGCGCTCGGGCCCGACGGCAAGATGTATGTCTGCAACAATGGCGGCTTCGAGTTCGGCACCTTCGAGCATGGCACGCGCCCGGTGCGCGAGGCCTGGGACTATTCGGGCGGCCGGATCGAGCGGGTCGACCTCGAGAGCGGCGCGGTCGAGGTGCTCTATCGGGGCACGCACCACGTGCCGCTGCGCGGGCCGAACGACATCGTGTTCGACGCCCATGGCGGCTTCTACTTCACCGACCTCGGCAAGCTGCGCCATCGCGACATGGACCGGGGTGCGGTGTTCTACGCCAAGGCCGACGGCTCGCTGATCGAGGAGGTGGTGTTTCCGATGGTGACGCCGAACGGCATCGGCCTGTCGCCCGACGGCAACACGCTGTACGTCGCCGAGACCGAGGCGGCCCGCCTGTGGGCCTATCCGATCCGCGAGCCGGGCGTGCTGGAAAAGGCGCCGTGGCCGAGCCCGCATGGCGGCCGCATGCTGGTCGCCTCGCCCGGCGGCCAGTATCAGCGCTTCGATTCGCTCGCCCTCGAGGCCAATGGCAACATCTGCGTCGCGACCCTCGCCCATGGCGGCATCACGGTGGTGGCGCCGGATGGCAGCTCGGCCGAGCACGTGCCGATGCCGGATTTTCACACCACCAACATCTGCTTCGGCGGCCCGGACCTGCGCACCGCCTACGTCACCCTGTCGGGTGCGGGCAAGCTGGTGGCGCTCGACTGGCCGCGCCCGGGCCTGCCGCTGGAATATCTCAACAGGTGACGCCCGGCCCGGCCTGACCCGCATCTTGGCGGCCGGGGCCAGTTCGATTTGACGAGCTTGCCAAACCAGGTTGTACTGGTGGGGATCATTGCCGTCGCGGCGTGGTCTCGAGGGGCTGCGGATGTGGCGTGGCCCGAAGCTTGCATCACAAGGAAAGCTCGGTGCGGGCCATCGGAACCGCGCTGCGCCGGCAATGTTGGTGCTAGCATTCGACGATAGGGGAGAGCGGGATGAGCAGGCGGCAGAAGATGCTCGGCATGATGGTGGGTGCTGTGGTGGCGCTTGCGCTCGGCGGCGCAGCGTCCGCCGAGGAATGGCGGATGGCGCACAAGATGCCGCCCGACAGCCCGGAAGGAAAGGTCTTCCAGCAGTTTGCTGACCTGGTCGACCAGTATTCGGAGGGCGAGCTCGAGATCAAGGTCTATCCGAACGAGCAGCTCGGCAAGACCGACGCGGTGCTCGAGCAGTTGAAGCAGGGCACCGTGCAGCTCTATCCCGAAGGCTCGACCTACATGAACAAGTGGGTGCCGGAGCTGAAATACGTCAGCGCGGCGTTCGTCTTCGACGATCGGGACCACTGGGTGCGGTTCATGAAATCGGACCTGGTCAAGGGTTGGTACG
This sequence comes from uncultured Alphaproteobacteria bacterium, assembly GCA_963731495.1. Lineage (GTDB taxonomy): Bacteria > Pseudomonadota > Alphaproteobacteria > Geminicoccales > Geminicoccaceae > DASUGG01. The sequence goes on along the minus strand of CAVSVZ010000019.1, from coordinate 3,576 downwards.
AGAAGGCAGCCAAAGAGGCTGGCATCGGCGTGCTCGGCGATCCGGCCGCCGTGGTCCGCGGGCCGTATCGGGTGATGGTCACCACCCAGGACGTGCAGAGCTTCGACGACGTGCAGGGGCTGCCGATCCGGATGGCGCCCTCGAAGATCGCGGTCGAGACCTGGAACACGCTCGGCGCCGACGTCAAGACCCTGCCCTGGACCGATGTCTACCAGGCGATCGACAAGGGCATCGTGGATGCGGTCAACAGCCCGATCGCACTGGTCGAATCGATGCGCTTCCAGGAGGTCGCGCCCCACATCGTCCGCCACGACGAGTACTACCAGTCGATCGCGTTCATGATGAACCAGGAGGCCTACGACTCGCTCGATCCGAAGCTGCAGGACGCGCTCGACCGCGCGCTCGCCGAAGCCGGCACCTACAGCGAGGAGCTGATGGGCAAGGCGGCCGAGGAGTCGCTCGAGCGGATGAAGGCGCAGGGCGTCACCTTTATCGAGGTCGACCGCAAGCCGTTCATCGAGCGGATGCAGGGCTGGTACGACGAGCAGAAGGCCAAGGGCGAGATGCCCGAGGGCTTCATGGAGACCGTCGAGGCGACGCGCAGCTCGAGCTGAGCCAGCTCGAGCCGACCGATAAGGCGCGGCGTGGCGACCGACGTCGAGACTCTTCGCGAGGGCGGTCCGCTGGTGCGGGCCGTCTCGCGGCTCGATGCGCTGCTCGAGCGCCTGGGTGATGTGTTCCTGGTAATCGCCAACTTGTGTCTGGCGCTGATGCTGCTCGGCACCGCGACCACCATCGTGCTGCGCCCGCTCGGCCTCTCCTACTACTGGATCTGGCCGTGGACGATGCAGGTGTTCGTCTGGATGACCTTCTTCGGCTTCTACGCGGTCTACCGGCGCGGCAAGGACATCACCGTCGACTTCCTGATGCAGCGCCTGGGCGATGGCGCGATGCGCGCGACCCGGCTGTTCTCGGCGCTGGTGGTGATGCTGGTCACCGGCGTGATCCTGCGCGAGTTCGGCGTGATCATGGAGAGCCAGGTCGGCGTGATCGACGGCGTGATCACACCCTGGGGCACCGAGCTCGAGCGCTACACCCTGTCGGTGCCGCTCTACGTCTCGTCCGCCCTGATCTTCGTCAACGCCGGGCTCGAGCTCGCCAAGGCCTGGCTCGGCTGGCCCGAGCGCCACGACCCGCGGATCGGCGACGAGTAGGCATGTAGCGATGGCCGGCGTCCTGTTCCTCGGCTTCATCGCCATGATCCTGCTCCGGGTGCCGATCTCGATGGCGATCGGCGCGGCGGTGATCCTGGCGTTCGTGACCTCGGATTTTTCCGACGCGCTGTACATCGTACCCCAGCAGATCCTGGACGGCGTCAACAAGGCGTCACTCGCCGCCGTGCCGTTCTTCATCATGGCCGGCAACCTGATGAACGCGGTCGGCATGACCGATCGCATCTTCAACTTCGCCAACGCGCTGGTCGGCCACTTCAAGGCCGGGCTGGCCCAGGTCAACGTGCTGTCCTCGATGATTTTCGCTGGCGTCTCGGGTGCTGCGGTCGCCGACTGCGCCGGGCTCGGCACGATCGAGATCAAGGCGATGAAGGAGCGCGGCTACCGCGCCGATTTCGCCGCCGCGGTCACGGTCTGCTCGGCGGTGGTCGGGCCGATCATCCCGCCCTCGATCGGGCTCGTGATCTACGCCTTCCTGGCGCAGCAGTCGATCGAGCGGATGTTTCTGGCGGGCCTCGTGCCGGGCGATCGTGGTCGGCCTGTCGCTGATGGTCTTCAACCGGATCCTGGCGGTCCGCCACAACTTCCCGACCCAGGAGCGGGCGACCTTCCACGAGGTCTGGCGGACCGGGATCGACGGCGTGCTGGCGCTGGTGGCGCCCGGCGATCATTCTGGGCTCGATCCTGTTCGGCTTCGTCACCGCGACCGAGGCCGGCGTGCTCGCCTGCCTCTACTCGATCGCGCTCGGCGCCTGCTACCGCAGCCTTTCCTTCAAAGGCCTGTGGAAGGCGCTTACCGACACCATGATGATGACCTCGGTGATCATGATCATCATCGGCTTCTCGATCGCCATGGGCTGGCTGCTGGCGATCGAGCAGGTGCCCCAGGCACTCGGCGATGCGGTGTTCGCGCTGACCGACAGCCGGGCCGTGTTCCTCGCCCTGATGATCGTGCTGGTGCTGCTGATCGGCTGTGTGGTCGAGGGCGTGCCGGCCAAGCTCATGCTGGTGCCGATGCTGCTGCCGGTGATCGACGCTTACGGGGTCGACCGGGTGCATTTCGGCATCATCCTGCAGCTGGCGCTGCTGATCGGGATCGCGACCCCGCCGATGGGGATCGGCCTCTACATCATGGTCGAGGTCGGCAAGGTGCCGTTCGAGAAGGTCACCATAGCGGTGCTCCCGTTCCTGATCCCGCTGCTGGTCGTGCTGATCCTGATCACCTACGTGCCGGCGCTGACCCTGTGGCTGCCGAACCTGGTGCTCGGCCCCGATCTCTCGATCGTCGGCGGATAGCGCTGCATCTCAAGCCCGATCATACGAAGAGGACATGGATGGCCCTGGTGATCCGGGTCGGCCCCGCGCGGCAGCAATGGTGGCTCGATCACATGCAGGCGCTGCTGCCCGAGATCGAATGCCGCCCGTGGGACGATCCGGGCGACCCGAGCGAGATCGAGTACGCCATCGTGTGGAAGCCGCCGCCCGGCGGGCTGAAGCGGTTCTCGAACCTGAAGTGCATCGTCTCGATGGGCGCCGGGATCGACCATGTGACCAACGATCCGGAGCTGCCCCGCCACGTGCCGATCATCCGGACCACCGGCTTCGACCTGACCCAGCGGATGCGGGAATACGTCACCCTGCACGTGCTGCGCATCCACCGGCGGCTGCCCGAGATCGAGGCGGCGCAGCCGGTCCGGGAGTGGCGCCAGCTGATCAATCCGCCCGCCTACCGAGCGCAAGGTCGGGATCATGGGGCTCGGCAACCTCGGCGCCGAATGCGCCCGCACCCTCAAGGCGGTCGGCTTCGACGTGGCCGGCTGGGCGCGGCGCCCGAAGGCGATCGAGGGCATCGCCTGCTTCGCCGGCGACGATCAGCGCCGCTCCGTTCCTCGAGCGGACCGAGATCCTGGTCTGCCTGCTGCCGCTCACGCCCGAGACCCGCGGCATCCTGAACGCCGAGCTGTTCCGCACGCTGCCGCAGGGCGCCTCGATCATCAACTGCGCCCGCGGCGCGCATCTGGTCGATCAGGACCTGCTGGACGCGCTCGACCGTGGCCATCTCGCCTACGCCACCCTCGATGTGTTCCATCAGGAGCCGCTGCCCGACGAGCACTCGTTCTGGGATCACCCGAAGGTCCTGGTGACGCCGCATGTGGCGAGCCTGATCGACCCCGAGGCGGGCGGCAAGGCGATCGCCGACAACCTGCGCCGCTTCATCGCCGGCGAGCCGGTGCCCGACCTCGTCGACCTGGAGCAGGGGTATTAGACCTGGATGGCGGCGAGCTAGGGCGAGGAAACTCGGCACTGACCGATCACATTGAAGAGCCGGTCAATCCGATGCGGT
>CAVSVZ010000018.1:0-12641 GCA_963731495.1 uncultured Alphaproteobacteria bacterium | reverse complement strand
CGGCCGGGCGCTTGCGGGCGCGCACCAGGCGGCGGATCGGATACAGGATCACGAACGAGAGCGCGGCCAGGATCGCCACCAGCAGGCCCCAGAACGCGCCGAGCAGGCTGAGCCCGGCGCCAGGGCCGACATAGGCCATCGCCGGCGTGACGCTCAAGGTCACGGCCGCCGCCACCATTATCGCCAGAAACTTCATGAGATCTCTCCATGTTGCTCGATCAGCGTGCGAAAGTCCGGCTCGAGCGATGCCGGATCGATCCGCTGGCCCCAGCACACGATCGACACCAGCGTGCCGTCGTCGTTGCGGACCGGGTTGACGAACTCCCAGACGATCTCGCCCTCGGGGCTGACCTCGAGCAGGCGTCCGCCCTCGGATTCGGTGATCAGGGTATTGCCGTTGGGCAGCCGCTCCTGCGCGCCGCGCACATTGCTCCAGAACGGCTGCTGCTCGGTGCCCTCGTAGCGCCATACGATCCCGAGCGACTTGGGATCGAACTCGATCACGCGTGAGACGCCACCGGGGCCGTAGTGACCGAAATTGTCGAACAGCAGGATGTGGCCGTTCGGCAGCAGATCCGGATCATGCTGGCCGAGCCAGGGGCCCTGTTGCGCCCACGAGAACAGCTCGGTCTCGAGATCCAGGGTGCCGATCGCGTTGAGCTCGCGCATCGACAGCAGGACCTGCTGGTCGGATGCCTCGGGGCCGAGCCAGTAGGCGGCGCCAGGCGCCAGCACATCAACATTGTTGGTGTGGAAGAAGTCGCCCTTGGAGTACCAGGCGACCGTGTTGGTCATGCGCCCGAACGGCGAGTTCAACATCGCGTTCAGAATCGAGATCTTGCGCAGCTGCTCACCGTCGGGCGAGAGCACCACCAGGAAATCGTCGATCCGCGGCGGCTCGAGGTGCTGCCAGTCCTCGATCACGGTGGGATCGATCTCGTGGGTCAGCGCATAGATCGTGCCGTCGGGGGCGACATCGAAATCGTGATGGGTCTGCTGGAGATACTTCCAGATCAGCTTGGAATCCTTGTCCATCTTGACCAGGCCGTAGCCCCAGGGCGTGTCGCCGACGCCCTCGTAGATCACCAGCAGGTCGCCGTTCGGATAGAGGTGGGCCTTGCGGTAGTAGACCAGCTCGTCGGGTTGCGGCCGGGCAACCGGCGAGCTGTCGTCCCAGACCTCGCTGTACGGCAGATGCCACTCGTGCAGGGTCTCGCCGGTCGGCGCGACCAGGATCGCCTTTTGCGCATCGCCGACGGTGTAGAGCGTCGGTCCCGGGGCGCTGCGTGCCGGGTCGTAGACGGTGACCCCGCGCGCCTCGCTGTGCGCCGGCTGCCAGAGCGTGCCCGGGAACGGGTCGTTGTAGTCCCGCAGCTTGCTGATCAGCGCCTGGCCGCCGCGATAGGCGTCGGTCACGTACTGCGCCGGAAAGGCCTTGGCGAACACGACATAGGTGCCGGCAATGAACCCGAGAAAGCCGATCGACAGCATGAGGACAAGAGTAGGAACAACCCTTGCGAGCGAAGTCAGACGCATCCCTCTTCCCACTTTGGATGTCGGCGCCGGATCCGCGAGTCCTGAAACGCACCGAACCGATGCTACTAACGTCCGGAGGGCCGTGATTGTTCCGAATTTGCGGCGTTCAGGCTGCGGCTGCGGGCGCCCGGCTCAGGATCGCAGCCGCCAGCAGATAGAGCAAGGCCGCGATCAGAACCACGGCGCGCGCGCCGAGCGCCATGGTCAGCAAGGTCGCGAGGATCGCGCTCGCCACCGAGGCGCAGCCGTTGATGCCCCAGGCCCAGGGCACGAAGTCCGGCGCCTGCGCCTTGAGCCGCGCCAGCACCAGGGGGAACGGCATGCCCATGAACAGCGCGAGCGGTGCGATCAGCACCAGCGACAGCACGATCCTGGCGGCATCGGGCAGCGCCATCAGCTGCTCGAACAGGGCAGGCAGGCCGAACACATAGGCGATGCTCAAGATCGCGATCGCGCCAATCGCCAGCACGAGGGCGCTCGGGCCGCCGCGCGTCTTCAGCCGATGCTCGAGCCGGGCCGCGAGGCCGCTGCCGAGCCCCGCGAACACCAAAAAACCCGCGAGCACCACGGCGATCGCATACAGCGGATGGCTGAGAAACAGGGTGAAGCGCTGGATCGATGCGATCTCGACGAACAGGAAGGCGAACCCGATCAGCACGAAATAGAGCCCGACGCGCCAGCGCTCGGTCACCGACAGGCGGGTCGGTGACCACAGCCAAAGCGGCACGAGCACCAAAAGCGCGCTGACCAGCACGGCCTGCACCAGGGTCGCGAACAGGATCAGATAGCCCCAGTCCAAGAGTGCGGGCCCCGACTGGGCGGCGAGCGAGGCGATCTCGGGCAGGGCGCGCCAGGTGAAGAAATCGAAGAAATAGGGGCGATCGTCGGTCGCCGGCCGCAGATCGAACTTGTAGTCCGCGACGAAGCGCTCGCGCTCCGGGCCGAGCAGCGCTTTGGCGCCCTCGTAGAAGTAGGGTTGCTGCAGCACATTGAATTGATTGACCTCGCGCTCAGCGATGCGGGGATAGTGGACCGGATCGAACGAGCGTTCCTGCGTGAAGGCTCGAATTTGCTCGATGTCGTGCGCGCTGAAGGTCCCGTTCTTGACCAGCAGGACCGTGCTGTCCCAGCCGCGGATCAGCGCGAGCTGGCGCGCCGGCTCCGACACGCCGCGCGCCTCGAGCGCTTCGATCGCGGTCAGCAGCAGCTTCAGGCTGTCGCGGGGCGGCAGCTTGAGCCAGCGCGTGATCGCCAGATTGCCGTCGGGCTTCAGATGGTCGAGATAGATCCCGATCGCCTCGACGGTGTAGATGAAGCTCGCCTGCAGGCTGGCCGCCCCGGCACCGCTAGCAAAGGAATCCAACAGCGGCAGCGCGATCAGATCGTAGTCGCGCTCGCTACCGGCGACGAAGCCACGCGCCTCCGCGATGTGCACGTGCACCTCGGGACGAGCGTACAGCCGGCCGGCGAACGCGCCATAGGTGTCGCGCACCAGGTCCGCAAATTGCGGATTGAGCTCGACCGCATCGATCCTGGCGGCACTGTGCCACACCGCGGACAGGACGTCGGCACCGCCGCCAGCACCCAGGATCAGGACCTCCGGTCGCTCGAGCAGGCGATAGGGCAGGGCGGACGTGGTGAGGTCGAGATAGGCGAGTGGTGCCAGGTCGCCGTCGAACGCAGTGATCGGTGAGAGCCCGTCGCCATCGGTGAACACGCCGATCTGGGCCGGCGGCTCGATCAGGTTGTTGAGGCTCAGCCCCGGCACGTGCCGGAACGGGATGGCCGGGCTGCGCACTGCGCTCAGCAGCCCGAGCGGGCTGGAGCGCTCGGTCTCGATCACCGCACCCGGCACCTGCAGCGCTTGGCGGAGGCCCTTGTAGGGCGAGAGCTGCAGCGCGGTCCAAGCTTGCGGCAGTGCCGGCAGCGCCAGGGCGGCGATCGCCAGGGCCAGCGCGCGCAGACGGCCCGGTCTGCCCTCCGCCAGGCTCGCAAGCGCCGCGGCCGCGAGTGCCAGCGCGCCGATCGCCCGCAAGGCCGCATCCGGCATGATTGCGAACAGCAGGGCGACGATGCCGAGCGCGCCGGCTCCGGCGCCGAGCAGATCGGCCCGATAGATCCGGCCGACCGGCAGATCGAAACAGGCGAACGCGAGGCCGATGCAGGCGGCACCGCAGAAGAACGGCACGGTCAGCAGCCCGTACAACGCCAGCAGCAGGAGCAGCTGGGTCGGGTCCCAGACGATCTCGAGGGGGTTGAACGGCAGCCGCTGGGCGAGCGCGAAGCACACGATGGCGCTCAGCCCGAACAGGGCGGCGAACAGGGCAAATGCGGCCTGCGCACGGGGCATCAGGCGCTCGCGCAGGAGTGCGATCAAGGTGCCGCTCGCGCCATAGCCCAGGAGCGCGATGCTGATCACCATATAGGCGAAGTGATACCACTGGATGATCGAGAACAGCCGCGCCAGCAGCACCTCATAAGCCAGGATCGCGGCCGAGATCAGCGCGATCGCGACCAGCCGCATGGTGCTCAGGAGCCGCGGGTCAGCGGCACGAAGCGGACCGGCAGGGTCTGGCGGGTGTGCACCCGGCCTTCGGCGTCCTTCTCGACGATCATCAGATGCTGCAGCGAGAAGCTGCGTGCCGACCGGGATGACCATGCGGCCGCCCGGCTTGAGCTGCTGGATCAGGGGCGGCGGCACGCTGGTCGCGGCCGCGGTGACCACGATCGCATCGAAGGGTGCTGCCGCCTCGACGCCATAATAGCCGTCGCCGACATAGGTCTCGATGTTGTCGAGGCCCAGGCGATCGATCCGCTCGGCCGCGCTCTCGGCCAGCGCCCGGGATGATCTCGATGGTGTGGACCTTACCGTCAGCCCGGCCAGCACCGCGGCCTGATAGCCCGAGCCGGTGCCGACCTCGAGCACCACGTCGTCCGGCTCGAGCGCCGCGAGATCGGTCATCAGTGCGACGATGAACGGTTGCGAGATGGTCTGGCCGTAGCCGATCGGCAGCGGCCGGTCGTCATAAGCCTGATCCTGCATGTTGTCCGGCACGAAAGCGTGGCGCGGCAGCTGGCCCATGACCCGGAGCACGGCGGGGTCGATGAAGTCGCGGCCGAGCGCGTCGGCAGCGCTCTTCGCATGCCGCTCGATCGTGCGCACCATCGCCGCCCGGGCGGCGATCTGCTCCGTCGTGTCGGCGCTCTGTGCCGGTGCCGCCAGGGTCAAGGTGAGCGGCAGGACTGCGAGCATCGGCACGAACCGCGGGAAACCCCGGCCGAAGGTCTGTGTGATCGGGTTCATCATGCCAAACGCGCTTGCCCGTGGCAGAGGTCCGCAAGTTATGTAGAACAACAGACCTGAACCGGGGAGGGAAGGCGATGCCGCGATTTGCCGCGAACCTGAGCACCATGTTCACCGACCGGCCGTTCCTGGAGCGCTGCGCGGCAGCGCGCAAGGCGGGCTTCGAGGCGGTCGAGTGTCAGTTTCCGTACGAGGTCGAGGCCGAGGACCTGAAGACCGAGTTGAGCGCCAACGGGCTGAAGATGCTGCTGATCAACACGCCGGCCGGCGATTTTGCGGCGGGCGAGCGGGGCCTCGCCGGCCTGCCGGGCCGCGAGGCGGATTTTCGCAAGGCGCTGGATCGTGCGCTGGCCTATGCCGGGGCGCTCGATTGCCCGCAGATCCACGTGATGGCCGGGGTCAGGCCGGAGGGAACGTCCAGAGAGGCGTGCTGGGTGACCTTCAAGGCGAACCTCAAGATCGCCGGCGAGGCAGCGGCCCGCGCCGGTCGCCTCGCCCTGATCGAGCCGATCAACACCCGCGACATCCCGGGCTATTTGCTCAACACGCCGGCCGAGGGCGCGGCGCTGGTCGAAGAGCTGGGCCTGCCGGCACTGCGCCTGCAGTTCGATTTCTACCACGCCCAGATCATGGCAGGCGACCTCGCGAAAAGCTTCGAGCGCTATCTGCCGGTGATCGCCCATGTCCAGATTGCGGGCGTGCCCGAGCGCCACGAGCCGGACATCGGCGAGATCAACCACCCCTATCTGTTCGATCTGCTCGACCGGCTCGGCTATCAGGGCTGGGTCGGCTGCGAGTATTTTCCGGCCGGCAAGACCGAGGACGGGCTCGGCTGGGCCTTCCGCTACGGCATCGCGCCAGCCGTGACGCAGATGGCGACCGGCGGCGAGCGGGTGTAGCCGCAGATCCGGCCGGCGTCTTGGCCTTTGTTCGAAAGCGCGGCCATCGCGCTTGGCCGCGGCGCACCATGACGCTATATCACCGCCATCTCTGAACAGCGAGGTGGCCATGGAGCGGCGAGCATGGGAGATCCGGGAAGCGCTGGCGTTCGACGATGTCCTGCTCGAGCCGGCGCATTCCACGGTGCTACCTGCCGAGGTCGATGTCCGCACCAAGCTGACCCGTGAGATCGAGCTCGGCATCCCGCTGATCTCGGCCGCCATGGACACCGTGACCGAGGCGAACCTGGCGATCGCCATGGCGCAGCACGGCGGGCTCGGCATCATCCACCGCAACCTCGATCCCGGCCCGCAGGCGGACGAGGTCCGCAAGGTCAAAAAATTCGAGGCCGGCATGGTGGTCAACCCGATCACGCTCGGCCCTGACGCCAGCCTGGCCGCGGCGCTCGACCTGATGGCGGCGCACCGGATCTCCGGCATTCCCGTGGTCGAGGGCCAGGCGCGCCGGCTGGTCGGCATCCTGACCAATCGCGACGTCCGCTTTGCGACCGATCCGAACCAGCCGGTGCGCGAGCTGATGACCGCGGAGAATCTGGTGACGGTGCGCGAAGGCGTCACGCGCGAGCAGGCCAAGCAGCTGCTGCATCGCCACCGGATCGAGAAGCTCCTGGTGGTCGATGGGGACTATCGTCTGATCGGCCTGATGACGGTCAAGGACATCGAGAAGTCGCAGACGTTCCCGCATGCCTGCAAGGACGACCAGGGACGGCTGCGGGTCGGCGCCGCGACCGGGGTAGGCCCCACCGGCCTGGAGCGTGCCGAGGCGCTGGTCGATGCCGGCGTCGACCTGCTGGTGGTCGACACGGCGCATGGCCATTCCGCGCGTGTGCTGGCCGCGGTCGACCGCATCCGCCGGCTGACCAATGCGGTCCAGATCGTCGTCGGCAACGTCGCGACGCTGGATGGCGCCAAGGCGCTGATTGATGCCGGCGCGGATGCGGTCAAGGTCGGCATCGGCCCGGGCTCGATCTGCACCACCCGGGTGGTCGCGGGCGTCGGCGTGCCGCAGCTGGCAGCTCTGCTGGACATCGCGGATCATTGCCACGGGCAAGGCGTGCCCGTGATCAGCGATGGCGGCGTCCGTGCCTCGGGCGATCTTGCCAAGGCGATCGCCGCCGGCGCCGACTGCGCCATGATCGGCTCGCTGTTCGCCGGCACCGACGAGAGCCCGGGCGAGGTCTATCTGTATCAGGGTCGATCCTACAAAGCCTATCGCGGCATGGGCTCGCTCGGCGCGATGGCCCGCGGCTCGGCCGATCGCTATTTTCAGGAGGAGATCCGCGACACGCTGAAGCTGGTGCCGGAGGGCATCGAGGGCCAGGTGCCGCATCGCGGTCCGGTCGCCCAGATCATCCACCAGCTGGTCGGCGGCCTGCGCGCCGCCATGGGCTACACCGGCAATGCCAGCATCGCCGCCATGCAGCGCGGCTGCACCTTCCTGCGGGTGACCCAGGCCGGCGTCAGCGAGGGTCATGTCCACGACGTGACGATCACCCGCGAGGCGCCCAACTACCGCTGAGCTGCGCCGGTCGGGGCGGGTCGTTAGGATCGGCTTCAGGCCCGGGGGCTAAGGTTTTCAGCACCCCCTCCAGCTCTGGAGACAGGCCATGTCGGCATCGCGCTTTGCCACCCACGAGGTGCTGAACCAGCCGCCGCCGCTCGAGCACATCAATCTGTTCGGGCAGGACCGGGCACTGGTCGACGCCGCGCGGCGCGAAGGCGCGGACGGCGCGCGCCTTGCCGCCTTCGGCGCCTGGCTGGGCACGCCCGAGGCGATCAGCCTCGGCGAGCAGGCCAACCGCCACCCGCCGGAGCTGCAAAGCCACGATCGCTTCGGCCGGCGGATCGACGAGGTCGCCTTCCACCCGGCCTGGCACGCTTTGATGGCCCGCGCGATCGCCGAGCGGGTGCCCAACCTGCCCTGGGCCGAGCCGGGTCCCGGCGCGCATATCACCAGGGCGGCCGCGGCCTTCCTGCTCAACCAGGTCGAGAGCGGGGTGTGCTGCCCGATGGCGATGACCTTTGCCGCGGTGCCGGCCCTGCGCGACGCCCCGGCGCTTGCCGCCGACTGGCTGCCCAAGATCCTGTCGGCCGAATACGATCCCGCCAGCGCGCCGGTTGCGAGCAAGCGCGGTGCGGTGATCGGCATGGCGATGACCGAGAAGCAGGGCGGTTCGGACGTGCGCGCCAACAGCACGCGCGCCGAGCCGGCGGGCGGTGGCGCCTTCGAGCTGGTCGGCCACAAGTGGTTCTGCTCGGCGCCGATGTCGGACGCCTTCCTGACCCTGGCGCAGACCGATGCGGGCCTCAGCTGCTTTCTGGTGCCGCGCTGGCGGCCGGATGGCGAGCGCAACCCGATCAGTATCCAGCGCCTCAAGGACAAGCTCGGCAATCGCTCCAACGCCTCGGCCGAGATCGAATATGCCGGGGCGGCGGCCTGGCTGGTCGGGGAGGACGGCCATGGCGTGCGCTCGATCATCAAGATGGTGCACCACACCCGGCTGGATGCCGCGATCAGCGCCGCCGGCATCATGCGCCAGGCGACAGCACAGGCGCTGCATCATGCGGCCTATCGCACCGCCTTTCAGAAGAAGCTGATCGACCAGCCGTTGATGCGCAACGTGCTGGCCGACCTCGCGCTGGAATCCGAAGCGGCGACCACCCTGATCATGCGCGTGGCCGGCGCGTTCGATCGCAGCGCCGCCGATCCGCGCGAGGCGGCGCTCGCCCGCCTGCTCACGCCGATCGCCAAGTACTGGATCTGCAAGCGCACGCCGGCGGTGGTGGTCGAGGCGCTCGAATGCCTCGGCGGCAACGGCTTCGTCGAGGAATCGATCCTGGCGCGGCTGTATCGCGAGGCGCCGGTCAACTCGGTCTGGGAAGGTTCGGGCAATGTGATCTGCCTGGACGTGCTGCGCGCCATGGCGCGCGAGCCGGACGCGCTGGGCGTGCTGCTGGCGGAGATTGCCGCCAGTCGAGGCCAGGATGCTCGGCTGGACCGCGCCCTCGATCGCCTGCAAACAAGCCTGGCGAAGACCGAGGAGGTCGAGCATCGCGCCCGCCGTCTGGTCGAGCAGCTGGCGCTGGTCACCTGCGCGGCGCTCCTGGTGCGTCACGCCCCGCCGGCGGTCGCCGATGCCTGGTGCGCCGCCCGGCTCGGCGACGACGCCGGCCGCCAGTTCGGCACCCTGCCGCCCGGCCTCGACCTCACCGCGATCTGCGAGCGCGCCCGCCCGCGGCTCGCCGTGGATTAGAGCGGGTTCCCCCTTTCTTGAGCCGATGCCGCACGGTGCGTGAGTGCACCGACCGCACTAGGCCGTCGGGCGGGGCGGTGCCGGGCGGGGTGCCTCGTCGGGCGCCGTGGTGGTGACCGCGGGCGGTGCTTCCTCGGTCGCCGGGCTCCAGCCGCCGCCCAGCGCCTGGTACAGCTGGATCAGATCCTGGGTGACCAGGCCCTCGCTCTCGGCCAGCGCATCCTCCTGCTCGAACTGCGAGCGCTGGGTGTCCAGCACGTTCTGGAAGTCGGTGAGGCCACTGCGATACAGCGTGTCGACCAAAGAGACCGAAGCACGCGCTGCTCTCACCGAGCGGCGCAGCGCCTCGCGCCGCCGCAGCTCCTGAACATAGGCCGCCATCGCGGTCTCGACCTCCTCGACCGCGGACAGCACGGTCTGCTCGTAGCCGGCCAGCAGCTCGTCGGTCAGCGCGTCCTGCACCAGGATGTTGTTGCGGATCCGGCCGGCATCGAAAATGTTCCAGCGCACGGTCGGGCCGAACTGGAAGGCGCGCGACTTCCACTGGAACAGATCGCTGGTGGAGAAGGATTCGAACGCGAACGCGCCCGACAGCGAGAGCGCCGGGTAGAGGTCGGCGGTGGCGACGCCGATCTGCGCGGTCTGGGCGGCGAGCTCGCGTTCGGCCTGGCGGATGTCCGGGCGCTGGCGCAACAGCTCGGTCGGCAGGCCGACGATGATCTCGGCCGGCGGCTGGGGAATTGTCCCTTCCGGCGCCAGCTCGGCCTGCAGATCGCTCGGGAACTCGCCGAGCAGGACTGCCAGCTGATTGATGTTCTGGGCCAGCGCCGCGCGCAGGGTCGGCACGAATGCCTGGGTGCTCGCCAGGTTCAGCCGCGCCTGCTGGACGTCCAGATCGGGGGCGAGGCCGGCCCGGTTGCGGTTGATCGTGAGCTGCAGGGCGCCTTCCTGGGTCTTGACGTTGGCCAGCGCCGAGACGATCCGCGACTGCAGGGTGCGGATCTGGACGTAGGTGTCGGCGATCTCGGCGTACAGCACCACCAGCACGTCGCGAAAGTCCTCGATCTGGGCGCCGAGGCTGGCATCGGCCGATTCGATGTTGCGCCGGATCCGGCCCCAGAGATCGATCTCCCAGCTGGCATCGAAGCCGAGCGAGTAGAAGGTATCGTTGCGGCTCTGCGGCGGCGCCACGCCCGAGACGTTGCTGCTGACCCGGCTGGTCTGGACCTGGCCCTGGGCGTCGATCTCGGGCGCGATCTCGCCGGTCGCGATGCCGAACTGGGCGCGCGCCTGGCGGATCCGGGCGACCGCCTGCTTCAGGTCGAGATTGCTCGAGGTCGCCTGCTCGATCAGCTGATCGAGGGTCGGATCGTTCAGGTTGGTCCACCAGGTGCGCAGATCCGCCTTGCCCTCGGTCAGTCCCTCGCTCAGCTCCTGGCTCCAGCGATCGGGCATCGCAGTGTCGGGCGGCACGTAGTCCGGGCCGACCATGCAGCCCTGCAGCAGCAGCAGCGCCGCCGGCGCCAGGCAGGCGACAGAGCGGCGCATCGCATCGCGGAATCGACGCCGCCCGCGGCCCACTGCCGCCGCCCTGCTGGCGCAGCGGTGACGCAGTGCCGACCGGCCATGGCGCATGTTTGCGCCTGCCGTGCCTCCGGCCGCCCTGGCCCCGATCATCGCTCAACAGCTATCTCCCACCGTGGCGAGCGCTCCGGTTTCACATAGAATTCGGATTGATCGCCAATGGCAAGCGTAGATTGGGACGGCCTCGGCGAGAGGTCCCGCGAGGCCGCCGGTGGGAGAGGTGCGTGCCTGGCCAGCTGGGGAGGTGGCTCAGGCGGCTTTGAGCTGGTCTGGGGCTTCGACGGTGAGGAGCTGTTGGGGGCGGACGGCCAGGCTGTCGAGCTTTGCGGCGATCTCCGGCAGGTAGATCGGCGACATCACGATCAGGGCATCGGGCGGGTCGGCTTTGAGCGCCTCGGGTGCCTGGATCGGGTGGCCGGTGCCGGCGATGAAGGTGCCGGAGCGGGCCGGGTTGAGGTCGACGGTATAGGCGATCTGGTCGGTGAGCTTGAGCGTGGTGAGGAAGGCCACGGCCTTGGATCCTCCCCCCCAGAGCACGGTCTTGTGGCCACTCTGGTGGAGCTGGTCGAGCCGCTGGCGCCAGTGCGCGAGGTCGCCGGCGACCCCTTCGGCGAACGCCTGGACCTTGGGCGCCAGGGCGGCCGCCGGCTGCTCGTTGGCCAGGAGTCGGGCTGGTACCGTCGCCGGGGCGCGCGGCGATCAGCACATACTGGTCGTCATAGGCGCACCAGACGTCGATCGGATCGAAGCCGGCGAGCCGGAAGTGGCGGGCGAGCGCGCCCGGGCTGTAGTAGGAGCAGTGCTCGTAATAGACGTCCCAGAACGCGCGCAGCTCGAGGATCCGGGTGACCTCGGGGATCATGAAGAAGATCACCGCCTCGGGCCGGTCGCCCATCGCCTGGCGCATGGCGCGCAGGAACTGCCCGTTGTCGTGGACGTGCTCCAGCGTCATCTTGCAGCAGACGAAGTCGGGCTCGAGGTCGCGATAGGCGGGGCCATAAAAATCCTTGATGAAGGTCATCCGCTCGCCGCCGCGCTGGCCGCGATGCACCCGGTCGAAGCCGTAGCCGTGATTGTCGCCCATCCCGGCCAGCATGGCCAAGAACTCGCCCTGGCCGCAGCCGACCTCGACCAGGCGCTTGTGGTGCAGATCGAAGCGCTCGATCAGATCGCGCGCCAGGCCCTCGTGGAAGCGGTTGAAGGTCGGCGACACGGTCTGGGTCGAATTCGTAGTCCTCCTCGTAGCGCATCAGGGAGGCATCGAACGCGGCGTTCCAGACGAAGCCGCAGGCCTGGCAGAAGCGCAGCTCGATGTCGCCCTTCTGACAGGCCAGCGCCGCCTCATGGCTCGGCACCAGCTTGACCTGATGCACCGGCACCCCCGGCACGCGGTAGAACGGCGTGCTCCGGTCGCTCTGGCAGCCCGGGCAGATCGGGCTGGTCTGCTCACTCATGGTCGGCTCCTTTGACATGGGAGTGCCGGCTCGACGTCCGTCGAACATGATCGGGCATCAGACAATCCTGGGCTCCGGCACCGGAATGATGAAGCGGCCGCCGCGCCGGCGATATTCCGCCTGCTGCTCGAGAATCTCGTCGGCAAAATTCCAGGGCAGCAGCAGCACGAAGTCGGGCTGGTCCTCGAGCAGGCGCTCGGGCGGCAGGATCGCCAGCCGGTTGCCGGGCATGTAGCGGCCCTGCTTGAACGGGTTGCGGTCGACCACGTAGTCGATGGTCTCGCGCCCGAGGCCGCACCAGGCGAGCAGGGTGGTCGCCTTGGCGGCCGCACCATAGGCGGCGATCCTGCGGCCCTCGGCCCTGAGCGTCGCCAGCATCTCGGCAAGGCGGTCGCGCAGGGCGCCGCTCGCCTGGACGAAGCGCCGGTAGCCCTCGGGCCGGTCGAGGCCGCGCGCACGCTCCTCGGCGAGCAGGGCTTCGACTGCCGGTGCCACCTGCTCGCGCTGGCCGACATAGAGGCGCAGCGAGCCGCCGTGGATGGCCAGACGG
>CAVSVZ010000017.1:0-18003 GCA_963731495.1 uncultured Alphaproteobacteria bacterium | reverse complement strand
ACTGCTCGTGCATTGCGTCGCGCGTGAAGCGCCGTCCGTCGTGCACCAAGCCACGGCGCATCATCTCGACCAGTCGCTCGATCGCGGCCTTTTGTTCGGCCGTAAGCGGTGCCCGCCGATAGGGGGCCAGCACGGCGACCGGCTTGCCGCGGCGGGTAATCACGATCTCCTCGCCGCTCGCGGCCTCGCCGAGGATGCGCGCGAACTGCTGGTTGGCCTCACGCGCCGACACCGAGCGCATGGTGATCTCCCATTGGGATAGTGACCGGCACTACATAGGCTGGCGGCCGTCGGCGCGCAAGCCGGCGCGGATCAGCGCTCCGTCAATCCCAGCGTGCGCAGATCTTCGGCGCAAAGGTCCGCGTCCTGTGCCAGGAAGAACTCGTCGAGCTGCGGTGGCGCCACGGTCGTGGCGGCGAGCATGGCATGCACCTGGCCACGGTGGTGGATGCCGTGCTGGAACAGATGGGCGAGCACGTCCTGGATGCGCTCGGGATAGCGCTTGTCCCCCGGCCGGTTGAGAATCACGATCTCGTCCAGCCGTTCGTCGGCCAGTTGGTCGCAAAAGGCGATCAAGCGCCGGTCGGCCGCCTCCTGCTCGCGCCGCACCTCGGCAAAGCTCTCGCAGGGTACCTCGCGCAGCGCATACAGCTCGCGCCAGCGCCGCCCTTGATGGTCGAGCGCGTCCAGATAGTACGATGTTGCGGCCGATATCGCCGGCTGTATCGCCCGCGAGGACTTTCGACCCCTCGCGGTCACGGTCGAGCATGGCCAGCGGTCGGGTGCCCTGCCCGGCCCCATCAAGGACCCCTTCGACCGGATGCTGATCGCGCAGGCCATGCTCGATGGCCTGCACCTCGTCTCGATCGAGCGTGCCTTTGATGCCTACGGGGTCGTGCGCTTGTGGTGACCGAGAGGCTCAGGCGACCTTCAGCGGCTTGTACCTGATCCGGTGCGGCTGGTCGGCCTCGGCGCCGAGCCGGCGTTTGCGGTCGGCCTCGTAATCCTGGTAGTTGCCCTCGAACCATTCGACCCGGCTGTCGCCTTCGAACGCCAGCATGTGGGTCGCGATCCGGTCCAGGAACCAGCGATCGTGGCTGATCACCACGGCGCAGCCGGCGAAATCCAGGAGCGCGTCCTCGAGCGCGCGCAGGGTGTCGACGTCGAGGTCGTTGGTCGGCTCGTCGAGCAGGATCACGTTGGCGCCGCCCTTCAGCAGCTTGGCGAGGTGCACCCGGTTGCGCTCGCCGCCTGACAGCTGCCCTACCTTCTTCTGCTGGTCGGGCCCGCGGAGATTGAAGGCGGAGACGTAAGCGCGGCTGTTGATCTCGCGCTTGCCGAGCTGGATCTGATCGCGCCCGCCCGAGATCTCTTCCCAGACCGACTTGGTAGGATCGAGCGTCTCGCGGCTCTGGTCGACATAGCCGAGCTCCACGGTCTCGCCGACACGCAGCGTGCCGCCGTCGGGCTGCTCCTGACCCGTGATCATGCGAAACAGCGTGGTCTTGCCGGCGCCATTCGCACCGATCACGCCGACGATGCCGCCGGGCGGCAGCCGAAAATCCAGATCGTCGATCAGCAGGCGATCGCCATAGCCCTTGCGCAAATGCTCGGCCTCGATCACCAGGTCGCCCAACCGCGGCCCCGCCGGGATCATGATCTGGGCGGTGCCGGGTGCCCGCTCCTGGGCCTGACCCAGCAGATCCTCATAGGCGGTGATGCGGGCCTTGCTCTTGGCCTGACGGGCGCGCGGGCTCTGCCGGATCCACTCCAACTCGCGCTCGAGCGTGCGTTGCCTGGCCTCCTCCTGGCGTTCCTCCTGCGCCAGGCGCTTTTGCTTCTGCTCGAGCCAGGACGAGTAGTTGCCCTGCCACGGAATGCCGTGACCGCGATCGAGCTCCAGGATCCAGCCGGCCACGTTGTCGAGGAAATAGCGATCGTGGGTGATCGCCACCACGGTGCCCTTGTAGTCATGCAGGAAGCGCTCGAGCCAGGCGACCGACTCGGCGTCCAGATGGTTGGTCGGCTCGTCGAGCAGCAGGAGGTCGGGCTGCCGCAACAGAAGCCGGCAGAGCGCGACGCGGCGCCGCTCGCCGCCGGACAACGTGGTCACGTCCTGTTCGCCCGGCGGGCAGCGCAGCGCGTCCATGGCGATCTCCAGCGTGCGCTGCAGCTCCCAGCCCCCCACAGCGTCGATCTGCTCCTGCAGCTCGGCCTGCTCGGCCATCAGCGCGTCTATGTCGGCATCGGGGTTGGCAAACTTTTCGGAGACCTGGTCGAACCGATCGAGCAGCGCCTTGGTCGCAGCCACGCCCTCCATGATGTTGCCGAGCACGTCCTTGTCCGGGTCGAGCTCGGGCTCCTGCGGCAGCATGCCGACCTTGACCCCCTGGGCGGCCCAGGCCTCGCCCGAAAAATCCTGATCCAGGCCGGCCATGATCCGCAACAGGGTCGACTTGCCGGCGCCGTTGACGCCGAGCACGCCGATCTTGGCACCGGGCAGGAACGCCAGCGTGATGCCGTCCAGCACCTTCTTCCCGCCGGGAAAGATCTTGGTAAGGCGCTGCATCACGTAGATGTACTGATAGGAGGCCATGGCAGTCCTCGTGAAAGGTGGCGGGCGTTGTAGCAGGCCTGGTGGCTCGATCAAAGGCGTGTCGCGGCCCGCCCACCTTCCCAGGATCGTGAAGGCCTTGATGGAACCGGAACCACCTATCGCATGAAGATGGCCGGCCCGTCCGCCACCTGAAAATGGCCCTCTTGCTCGGTTGGGAACAGAAATTTCAGGAAATAGGCGCCGGGTTCGACCGGGACCTCGTCGATCGACAGGTCCAGCGTGATCAGCGCGTCGGCGGACTGACCCGGCCGGGCGTAGGCGTATTGCGCCGGCACCGCCAGATCCTCACCCTGCTCGAAGGCGAGCGGCAGGGGCTGGTCCTGGTCCACGCGCAAGGGCAGCGGCTGCGCCAGCAGAGCACGCCGCGCCTCGAACAGCTGTACCACCACCAGCTGCTCGCCCTTCGCGGCCGCGGCGATCGCGAGATGCGTGTAGGCGGGGTCAAGGATGTTCTCGCGGTGCCCGGGGCTTTGCATCAGGCCATCCATGATCTTCGCGGCGAGAGGCCCGATCTGCGCCTCGAGCTCTTCGACAGAGAGGCCTTCCAGTTCGGCCAGGTTCTCGCCGACGCTGCCGACCAGGCGCCGATGCAGCAACGCCACGCGGTCGCCAGGCTCGAGCCCCTCCGGCGTCACGTGGCCGGCATAGTCCCGCTCGAGCACATCGAGCGCATGCGCCAGCGCCGCCGGCAACAGCTCCGGGTCGGGCTCGAGCTGCGCGAGGTCCTCGTCCGCCTCGTCACGGCGCTCCGACGCGAGCTCGACCAACCGCTGCGCCAGCGGCTCCAGCTGCCGAACACCGTCCGGTAGCGCCTCGACCACGCCGTTCGCCCAGGTGGCATAGGCCTCGAGCGTGGACCGGTCGGCCTGGTCCGCACTCCGAGCGGCGCCGGTGAAGCCTAGGGTGACGAGCGCCGCGACCGCGGCCAGGGAACGCAACAATCTGATCTCCGGCGTAACGTGATGCCTTATCAATCGCTTTGGTGCCTTTCGAGTTCCCGGGAAGCCACGCAGAGCTCACAACCGGCCGGGACGGCGCGGCGCGGGGGGGCGTAATGGCGCTGCTGATCGTGACGCTCGGGATGCTGCTGTTCGTCGGCATGCATCTGATCCCGGTGATGCCGGCCTTATCAGCACCGTGGCTCTTATGACACTTGCAGCTCACGTGCGAGCTACTGCACCACAATAGGGCCCTTTAACCACCTGATAAAAGCCGGGCTCTCCGCTCCGAAACAAGAATTTCAGCAGGTAGCTCCCAGGCTCGACTGAGACCCGCCTGCTCGAGAGGCTGCGCGTGTTCAGATCCTGCGCGGGCTGGCCGGGAGGGGCGTAGGCGTAGCGTGCCGGGATCCTCAGCCCGTTGCCCCGCTCGAACGCGAGCGAAAGTGCCTGTCCTTGGCCCTGATGCAACGGCATCGGCTCCTTGAGCAGAGCGCGGCGCTCTGCGAACAGCTGCACCACGATGACATCCTCGCCACGGGCGGCCGCGAAGATCGCAAGATGGGTGTAGTCCGGGTCCAGCACGTTCTCGCGGTGCCCGGGGCTGTCCATCCAGCCCTTCATGATCGCGCGGGCCAGACGGCCCATCTTCCCCTTGAGCTGTTCTGCGGAACGCCCCTCCTGCTTGGCCAGATTCTCGCCGACGCCTCCGACCAGCCGCCGGTGGAGCAGCGCCACGCGGTCGCCCGGCTCGAGCCCGCCCGGCGCCACGTGGCCGAAATAGTTCCGCTTGAGCTGGTCGATCGCGTGCGCCCGCGCCGCCGGCAACAGCTCCTCATCGACCTGGAGCGGCTCGAGGCCTCGCTTTTCGCGCCGCGCCATCGTCAACTTCACCAGTCGCCGCGCCAACGGCTTCAGGAACCTGACGCCTTTCGGCCGCGACTCCAGGACGCCGGATGCCCAGGTCGCGTACCCTTCGAGTGTGGAGCGGTCCGCCTTGTCCGCGGCGCGTGCTGCGCCTGCGAGGCACAGGACCAGCAGAACGGCGAGCATCGCGAGCTGTTTGGGCACGGCGGGCCTCCCAGACCGATGGACGTGCGTCCATCCACCATGGTTAAGCTTCGATGCTGGCACACAACAGCGCTCCTATGCCAGCCGTGCGGAGGGGATTCGTGGGTCACATGGACCGCGGACCACGCTAAAAAACCGTTTGATCAACAAGCGGTTGACCAGGGGGCCGGCCGGGGCCGCAAAGGAGTTGCCATGGCGCTGCTGATCGTGACGCTCGGGACGCTGCTGTTTGTCGGCGTGCATCTGATCCCGGTGATGCCGGCCTGGCGCACGGCCCTGGTCGGTCGGGTCGGCGAAGGGCCGTACAAGGCCGGGTTTGCCCTGCTCACCGCGGTCGGCCTGGTCGCGGCGATCTGGGCCTATCGCTACACCGCGCACGCGGTGCTCTGGCAGAGCCCGCCGCCGGTCCGGGCGCTTACCGCCATCCTGATGCTGGTCGCCATGTTCTGTTTCGCCGGCGCCAAGGGCACGCCCTGGTTCAAGCGGGTCGTCCGGCACCCGATGCTCTGGGGTATCGGCCTGCTGGGCGTCGCCCATCTGCTCTCGAACGGCGATGTCGCTGGCATCGTGCTGTTCGGCGGGCTGGCGCTGTTCGGCTTCGTCTGGCAGCCGCTGACCGATCGGCGCGACGCGAAGGTCGAGCCGGCCGCCTTCGCCGATACCGCCCGCACGACCAGCTTCTGGCCCTTTGCCAGGTGGCATGCGCGCAGCGACCCGATCACCATGCGGCCTCTGATCGCCGGCGCGATCGTCTACGTGGTGCTGATCCTGCTGCATCCCTGGCTGTTCGGCATGCCCGTGATCGTCTGGTAGAGACAGTCACATCATCGTGCATGCCCTAGGTGCGCCTCAGGCAATGGTCGCTTTTGGGTTGCGCAATCGCACACCAGATCTATACCCAGTCGGTGCGATGATGACGGCCTGTGTCCTCTGCCAAAGGTGGAAGCCGTGACAGAGCCCTCGATTCTCCTGGAGATCACCGATCACGTCGCGACGGTCACCTTGCACCGGCCGGACCGCCTGAATGCGTTCGACGAGGCGATGCACGCGCAGCTCGCCCAGGCGCTCGACCGGATCGAGCTCGACCGGGCGATCCGCGCGGTCCTGCTGACCGGCGCCGGGCGCGCCTTCTGTGCCGGCCAGGATCTCGGCGAGCGTCAGATGGCCGCTGACGCGCCGATCGACCTCGGCGCCACCCTCGATCGCCTGTACAACCCGCTGATCCGCCGCATTCGGCGCCTCGAGCGCCCCGTGCTGTGCGCGGTCAACGGCGTCGCCGCGGGCGCCGGCGCCAATCTGGCGCTGGCCTGCGATATCGTCCTGGCGGCCCGCTCGGCGAGCTTTATCCAGGCGTTCTGCAAGCTCGGCCTGGTGCCGGATTCCGGCGGCACCTTCATGCTGCCACGCCTGGTCGGCCCGGCCCGCGCGATGGGCCTCGCCTTGCTGGGCGAGCCGCTGCCGGCCGAGCAGGCGGCCGAGTGGGGCCTGATCTGGCGCTGCGTCGAGGACGACCAGCTGATGGCAGAAGCCGGCGCCCTGGCGGCCCATCTGGCGATGCAGCCGACCCGCGGCCTGGGCCTTACCAAGCGCGCCCTGCAGGCCTCGGCCGACAACTCGCTCGACGAGCAGCTCGACCTCGAGCGCGACCTGCAGCGCGAGGCCGGCCGGACCGAGGACTATCATGAGGGCGTCGCCGCGTTCCTGGAGAAGCGCCAGCCGGCCTTCAAAGGCCGCTGATGCCGCCTGCGGAGCATGACGCTCCCGGCGACAGCCAGGCGATCGCCGAGGCCGTGCGCGAGCAGATGTACCGCCGCGACCTTGCCGCGCAGGCGCTCGGCATCACCGTCGAGGCGATCGGCCCTGGAACCGCCACCTGCCGGATGGCCGTGCGCGACGACATGCTCAACGGTCACGCCACCTGCCATGGCGGCCTCACCTTCACGCTGGCCGATACCGCCTTCGCCTATGCCTGCAATGCCGGCAACCGCGCGACGGTCGCGCTCAATTGCCAGATCACCTTCACAGCACCGGCGCGCCAGGGCGACGTCCTGATCGCCAGCGCGCGCGAACAGAGTCGCGCCGGGCGCACCGGCGTCTATGATGTCGAGGTGCGCCGGGACGACGGTGCTCGTGGTAGCGCTGTTCCGAGGCCAGGCCTATGAGGTTCGCGGCGCGATCGTGCAGCCGGAGCCGTAAGCGCCAGCGGGTCGAGCGCGCAGGAAAGCGCCGAGCGCAAAGGAGAGCGATGAGAACGCGGCCACCCGAGCGGCACGAGCTGGACCCGATCGAGATCGCGTCACGTGACGAGATCGCAGCCTTGCAGCTGGAGCGCCTGCGCTGGACGCTGCGCCACGCCTACGACCACGTCGCGCACTACAGGAGCGCTTCGATCGCGCCGGCGTGCATCCCGAGGACCTGCGCACGCTGGCCGATCTCGAAAAATTTCCGACCACGACCAAGGACGATCTGCGACGCAGCTATCCGTTCGGCATGTTCGCCGTGCCGCGCCAGCAGGTGGTCCGGATCCACGCCTCCTCGGGCACCACCGGCAAGCCGACCGTGGTCGGCTACACCCGGCGCGACATCGCGACCTGGGCCGAGGTCTGCGCCCGCTCGATTCGCGCCGCGGGCGGCCGTGCCGGCCACATCGTCCACGTCGTCTACGGCTACGGCCTGTTCACCGGCGGCCTGGGCGCGCATTACGGCGCCGAGCGGCTCGGCTGCACCGTGGTGCCGATGTCGGGCGGCATGACCGAGCGCCAGGTCCAGCTGATCGCCGATTTCTGTCCCGACATCATCATGGTCACGCCGTCCTACATGCTGGCGATCGCCGACCAGTTCGCCGAGGCGGGGCTCGATCCGCGCCAGTGCTCGCTCAAGGTCGGGATCTTCGGCGCCGAGCCCTGGACCGAGGCGATGCGCGACGAGATCGAGACGCGCTTCGACCTCGACGCGATCGACATCTACGGCCTGTCGGAGGTGATCGGCCCTGGCGTCTCGTGCGAGTGCATCGAGAGCAAGGACGGCCTGCACATCTGGGAGGACCATTTCTATCCGGAGGTGGTCGACCCGGTGACCGGCGAGGTCCTGCCCGACGGCCAGCGCGGCGAGCTGGTGTTCACCTCCCTGACCAAAGAGGCGATGCCGATCGTCCGCTATCGGACCCGCGACCTGACCCGCCTGCTGCCGGGCACGGCACGCTCGATGCGCCGCATGGAGAAGATCACCGGCCGCTCGGACGACATGCTGATCATCCGCGGCGTCAACCTGTTCCCGAGCCAGATCGAGGAGCTGATCCTGGCCGATCGACGCCTCGCCCCGCACTATCTGCTCGAGATCCGGCGCGAGCAGCGGCTCGACGACCTGACGGTGATTGCCGAGGCCAGGCCGGATGCCGCCGACGAGCTGACCCGGGCCGCCGCCAGGCGCGATCTCGGCCATCACATCAAGTCGCGGATCGGCATCACCACCAGGGTCACCGTGGTCGAGCCCGGCCGGATCGACCGCTCGCTCGGCAAGGCCAGGCGGATCGTCGATCTCCGATCAACCGACTGATCGGCCAAGGCGTTCCGGCGGGTTCCTGAGCTGATTTGTTTCGAGCAAGGGCTCCGGTCGGCTATAGCAGTTGCCTTGCCCGGCCACCCCGGCTGCGGCTGGGGATCGCTCTGGTGCCAAGACCGACCGCCGTCCGCCGCCCGCCAATGGCAGCCCGCCTGCCGTTCTACTACGGCTGGGTGGTGGTCGGCGTCGCCTTCGTCACCATGGCGATCGCCGTCAACAGCCGCACTGCGTTCTCGTTGCTGCTCCCGCCGCTGCTGGACGAGTTCGACTGGCCGCGAGGCGTCACAGCCGGCGCGTTCTCGACCGGCTTTCTCGTCTCGACGCTTTACGCACCTTTGATCGGCTACCTGATGGATCGCTGGGGGCCGCGCTATGTCATTCCATCGAGCGCGCTGCTGGTCGGCATCGGCCTCGCCGCGGCGACGCTCACCCGCGAACCCTGGCACCTCTATGCCACGCTCGGCGCGCTGATGGTCGGCGGCAGCATCGCCATGAGCTATGTCGGCCACGGCGCCTTCCTGCCCAACTGGTTCAGCCGGCGGCGCGGGCTGGCGATCGGGATCGCCTATTCCGGCGTCGGGGTCGGCTCGATCGTGATGCTGCCCTGGCTGCAGGACCTGATCGACGCCCGAGGCTGGCGCTACGCCTGTTGGACCCTGGCGTTCCTGGTGCTGGCGATCGCACCGCTCAACCTGGTCTTGCAGCGAGGCCGCCCTCGCGATCTCAGCCTCGAGCCCGACGGCGCCCCAACGGCGCCGCCAGCGTCGTCCGAGGTAGTAACAGGTGCCCAGCGCGTCGCGATCATCGACCCGGCCTGGGCCGCGACCGACTGGACCCTGCGGCGCGCCGCCGGCACCGCCCGCTTCTGGTGGCTCGCCGTCGGCTTCTTCTGTGGCTTGTATGCCTGGTACGCGGTGCTGGTGCACCAGACCCGCTATCTGATCGACGTCGGCTTCGACCCAGGCATCGCGGCCCGCGCCCTGGCGCTGGTCGCGCTGTTCGGCATCGCCGGCCAGATCGCGATCGGCCACCTGTCGGATCGGATCGGCCGGGAGTGGGCCTGGACCATCGGCAGCCTGGGTTTCGTCATCTGCCTGCTGTTGCTGCTCCACCTCCAGGCAAAGCCCGATCTGATGCTGATGTATGCCATGGTCGCGGCGCAGGGGCTGCTCGGATACAGCCTGGCCCCGTCCTACGCGGCGATCCCGGCCGATCTCTTCCAGGGCCGAAGCTACGGCACGATCTACGGCACCTTGAGCCTCACCTCAACGCTCGGCGCAGCGGCCGGCCCCTGGGGAACCGGCTACCTGTACGATCTGACGGGGGGCTACGCCGCCGCCTTTTGGCTGGCCCTGGTTCTGGTCCTGGTCTCGATCGGCTGCATCTGGTGCGCCGGACCGCGCAAGGTGCGCGATGTAGCTGGCTAGAGTCGCGGGGCTTCGCGTTGGCCCGGGATGTGATCGCCTCACCCGCAACCCTATATAGTCAGCGACACAGTGGCGTTCGACAGCGAGATCCCCATGGACCGTGCACCTACCGATCTGCTCGACGACCTCCTGCAACGGGCGAAGAAGGCCGGGGCCGATGCCGCCGACGCCCTGCTGGTCGACAGCCGGGGGCTCGCCGTGACGCGACGCCTCGGCAAGCTCGAGAAGGTCGAGCGCGCCGAGAGCCACGATCTTGGGCTGCGTGTGTTCATCGGCCGGCGCCAGGCGATCGTCTCGAGCGGCGAGCTCGACGGCGCGGCGCTGGACCGCCTGGTCGAGCAGGCGGTGACCATCGCCAAAGCCGTGCCCGAGGACAAGTATGCCGGCCTCGCGACGCCCGAGCAGATCGCGACCACCCTGCCGGAGCTCGATCTCGACGATGGCGTCGAGCTGGATGCGGAGACCCTCTTGGAGCTTGCCAGCGCCGCCGAGGAGGCAGCGCTCGCTCATCCCAAGATCACCAATTCCGAGGGTGCCGAGGCCGACTGGTCGCGCAGCCGCACCACACTCGCGGCGACCAACGGCTTCGTCGGCACCAGCGCGCGCTCGAGCCATGGCCTGAGCGCCTCGGTGATCGCCGGCGCCAACGGCACCATGGAGCGCGACTACGAATTCGCCAACGTGATCCGCGCCGCCGACCTGCCCGATCCTGCAGCGCTCGGCCACGAGGCGGCGGAGCGCACGGTCCGGCGTCTGAACCCGCGCAAGGTCAAGAGTCAGGCCGTACCCGTGGTATTCGAGCCGCGGGTCGCCGGCAGCATGATCCGGCATCTGGTCAGCGCGATCAGCGGGCCGGCGGTCGCCCGCGGCACGACCTTCCTCAAGGACCAGATGGGCGAGCGCATCTTCGCAGAGGGCGTGTCGGTCGTCGAAGACCCGCTGCGCGCCGACGGCTTGCGCTCCCGCGCTTTCGACGCCGAAGGCCTCGCCGTTCAGCGGCACAAGCTGATCGACCAGGGCGTGCTTACGACCTGGCTTCTGGACTGCAGCTCGGCGCGGCAGCTTGGCCTGCAGCCGACCGGACACGCCGTGCGCGGCGTCTCCTCGTCACCCTCGCCCGCACCCTCGAATGTCTACGTCGAGCCCGGCGCGATCAGCCCGAACGACCTGATTGCCGACATTAAGAGCGGCTTCTATGTGACGGAAATGATGGGCTCCGGCATCAACTACGTGACCGGCGACTACAGCCGGGGCGCGGCCGGCTTCTGGATCGAGAACGGCGAGCTCGCCTCGCCGGTGAGCGAGGTCACCATCGCGGGCACCCTGCAGGCCATCTTCCAGGCGCTGATGCCGGCCAACGACCTGTCGTTCCGCTACGGCATCGACGCCCCGACGCTGCGGATCGAGGGCATGACGGTGGGGGGACAGTGAGCATCGTCGATCTCGAAGCCGATCTGCAGCTCGCTCGCACGGCGGCGGCCGCCGCTGGCGATCTCGCCCTCGAGCATTTCCGCGGCGCCCGCAGGAGCTGGTACAAGGGCCCGGGTCAGGTGGTCACCGAAGCCGACCTGGCGGTCGACACCCTGCTTCATGACATGCTGCGCGAGGCACGTCCGGACTACGGCTGGCTGTCTGAGGAGCGTACCGACGACCGCTCGCGCGAGCGTTGCCCGCGGGTATGGGTGGTCGATCCGATCGACGGCACGCGCGCGTTTGCCGAAGGCGTACCCCAGTTTGCGATCAGCATCGCGATGGTCGAGCGGGCGGAACCTTCGCTCGGCGTGGTCCTCAACCCTGCAACCGGCGAGCGCTTCGAGGCCACATTGGGTAGTGGCACTTGGTTGAACGATGAGCGGGTCGAGGTGAGCACCTGCACCAATCTTGCCGATGCCGAGCTGCTTGCCAGCCGCACCGAGATGAAGCGCCGGCACTGGCCGAGCATGATCCCGGAAGCGGCCTTCACCACCATCGGTTCGCTTGCCTACAAGCTCGCCCTGATCGCCAGCGGCCGGTTCGACGGTTTGCTCTCGCTGCGGGCAAGCCACGATTGGGACATTGCTGCGGCACAGCTCCTGGTCGGCGAGGCGGGTGGCTGCCTCACCGACGCTGCAGGCCGGGCGATCGTGCTGAACCGGGAGACGCCCCGTCACGCAGGCCTCGCCGTCGCGGGCACCGCGGTTCTGCACGATGCCATCCTGGCGCGTCTCGAGACCGCCTCGGCGGCCCTCTGATGACGCTACGTCAGTGACCCCGTCACGGTCATGTGACCCCGTCACCACCTCTCCCTGTGACTTCAGCGCAACACCACCCATCTAATTGCAAAGGTTAGGCTCAATGCGCGCCCAGGCCGCACCTGCGATCTGGAATAATGGCACCTGTTGCATGTTGGCGTGCGTGAGGGCCGGCAAAAGCCTGGCCATCGTAGGAAGGTGACGCAAAGGCGTGTCGGGGTCGCAGGAAAATACCAGCGGAAGCGGCGTGTCCGATACCGAGCGTAAGATCGCGGAGCAGATTCCCAGGCTGCGACGTTATGCCAGGGCTCTGCTCGGCGATCCGGTCCGCTCGGACGATCTGGTACAGGAGGCGCTGTTGCGCGGCTTGTCGCGCAGCCATCTGTGGCAGCCGGGCACCGACATCCGCGCCTGGATGTTTACGATCCTGCATAACATTCATGTCAACAACCAGCGGCAGCGCTACGCGCGCGCCGAGTATCAGGAGTTGGTCGACGATCAGCCGGAGCTGGCGACCCCGGCAACCCAGGAGCAAAGTCTCGCAATCCGCGATCTGTCGCGGGCGCTCGAGTTGTTGCCCGAGCCTCAGCGCCAGGTCGTGCTGTTGGTCGGTCTCGAGGGCATGAACTACAAGAGCGTCGCCGCAGTACTCGAGATTCCCGTTGGCACAGTCATGTCCCGGCTGCACCGGGGCCGTGAGAGCCTGAGACGTCTGATGGCGTACGGGCCTCCGGCATCCGCATCCACCCAGGACAACAGGCGGCATATGTCACCATGACCACACGTCAGACATCGATCGACGAGGACGATTTTCAGGCCTTTGTCGATGGCCAGCTGCCACCCGAGCGTTGCCGCGTGGTGATGGCCTATCTGGCCTCCCATCCGGACGAGTCCTCGCGAATGAGCGACTATCGGACGCTCAGCGAAGGCCTGCACGGCTTGTACGACGAGGTGCTCTATGAGCCCCTGCCGACCCGTCTGCGGGTCGAGCACTATCGTGGGCGTGCGTCCTGGCGCGATCGTCTGCAGCGCTGGTTCGGCTTCGGCGTGTTCGGTCTGACGCCGCGGCTGGTCGGCCTGGCCGCCTTGCTGGCGGCAAGCGGTGCGAGCGGTTGGTGGATGCACAGCAAGCAGTTTCAGCCCGACATCGAGACCCCGGCGATGAGCTTCGCCCGGCAGGCTGCCAACGCCCATCTGGTTTATGCCCCCGATGTCCGCCACCCGGTGGAGTTCGGCGCCGACCAGGAGGAGAGCCTGCTGCTCTGGCTCTCCGAGCGCTTGGGCGAGACCGTGCACGTGCCGATCCTTCAGGAGGTCGGGTTCTCGCTGATCGGTGGTCGCCTGCTGCCCGCGTCGGGCAAGCCCGCCGCACAGCTGATGTACGAGGATAAGGATGGCCAGAGGATCACCTTGTACATCCGTGGCAGCTGGAGTCCGCCGCATCCGGTGCAACCGGAAGGCTCGGTCAGCTACGCGGCCGAGGGCGAGGTAGGCCTGGTCTACTGGATCGAGGGTCCGTTCGCCTACGCTCTGATCGGCGCTATGGACCGCGAGCAGCTGTTTGCTTTCCAGGATACCGTGAAGCAGCAGCTCATGTTGCCGGTGATGCCGCCAGTGCCGGATCAGACCGCGACCACCGAGAAGGACGCGACCTGAGCCCGTCCCGTCGCGCTCAGAGTTCCGTGCGGATCTCCCAGAGCTCCGGAAAGTAGCACACGTCCAGGCCTCGCCGCAGATAGTCGACGCCTGAGCTGCCGCCGGTGCCGGTCTTGCGGCCGATGATCCGCTCGACCGTGGTCAGGTGGCGAAAGCGCCACTGGCGCGACCAATCCTCGAGATCGATCAGCTCCTCCGCGAGCTCGTACAGGTCCCAGTGCGCCGAGGGGTCGTGGTAGATTACTTTCCAGGCCCGGCGCACGCTGTCATCGGCGCGATAGGGCTGGCGCCAGTCGCGCTCCAGAGGATCGGCCGCGATCGGCATGCCGCGCCTCGCCAGCAGCCTGATCGCCTCGTCGTACAGGCTGGGCCGGTCGAGCTCGCCGGCCAGCTCGGCCTGGATCTCCGGGCTGTGACGGAACACGGCCAGCAGTTCGGGCCGCTTGTGCCCGAGCAGGCATTCGAGCACCCGATACTGATGCGACTGGAGGCCCGAAGCAGGCCCAAGACGATCGCGAAAAGCCAGGTAGTCGGCCGGCGTCAGGGTCGAGAGCACGTCCCAGGACTGGATCAGCTGCGCTTGGATCCGCGACACGCGGGCCAGCATCTTGAACGACGCGCCCAAGGTGTCGGCGACGATCGCCCGGCGCGCCGCGCGCAACTCGTGCACCATCACCTTGAGCCACAGCTCGGTGGTCTGATGGATCACGATGAACAGCAGCTCGTCATGGCTGGAGGACACCGGCCGCTGGCTGGTCAACAGGCGGTCGAGCGCCAGGTAGCGGCCGTAATCGAGCTGGCCGGCGAGGTCGGTCTTGAGGCCCGGCTCGACCTTGGATGGTTCCTGGCTGGTCATGTAACGCTCGCTCGCTGTCTGAATTCGGGGCGATCCCATGCCCGCTCCGTCAAGACCTGGCGGAGGACCTCGACCGCGTCCCAGAGATCGACGAAGCGCAGGTAGAGCGGTGCGAAGCCGAAGCGCATCAGGTCGGGTGCCCGAAAATCGCCGATCACACCGCGCGCGATCAGGGCCTGCATGATCGGGTAGCCGTCGGCATGGTGGAACGCTACCTGGGCGCCGCGGCGATCGCCATCACGCGGACTCGCCAGGGCCAGCCCATGGCCCGAGCAGCGCTCCTCGACCAGCCCGATGAAGCAGTCGCCAAGCTGGCGAGATTTTCTCCTCAGCGCCACGAGGTCGACCTCGCACAGCAGATCGACCCCGACCTCCAGCGCCTTGAGGCTGAGGATCGGCGGCGTGCCGACCTGGAACCGGTCGATGCCGGCGGCCGGCCGATAGCCCTGCTCGAACGCGAACGGCGCGCGGTGGCCGAACCAGCCGCTGAGCGGCTGGCGGGCGTCTGCCTGCCAACGCTCGGCGACGTAGAGGAAGGCGGGCGCGCCGGGACCACCGTTCAGATATTTGTAGCCGCAGCCGACCGCCAGATCGACGCGATCGCGCGCCAGCGCCAGCGGCATGACGCCCGCGCTGTGGGCGAGATCCCAAAGCACCAGGGCGCCGGCCTGCTGTGCGGCCGCGGTCAGCGCGGCCATGTCGTGCACGCGCCCGGAGCGATAGTCGACATGGGTCAGCATCAGCAGCGCCGTGCGCTGATCGAGCGCGGCCCCGATCTCCCCCGGATCGACCAGGCGCAGCTCGACCCGAGGACCGAGCAGATCGCACAGCCCCTGCACGACATACAGATCCGTCGGGAAGTTGCCCCGTTCCGAGAGCACCACGGTCCTGCCCGGACGAAGGTGGAGGGCTGCGGCGATCAGCTTGAACAGGTTGACCGAAGTCGAATCAGTGACCAGCACCTCGTTCGGACCGGCGCCGATCAGGCTGGCGATCTTGGCGCCCACCTTGCGCGGCAGATCGACCCAGCCGTGCCGCGTCCAGCTGGTGATCAGGTGCTCACCCCATTGGCGGCGCACCAGATCCTCGATCGTCCCGGCGGTGGCTTTGGGCAGGGCGCCGAGCGAGTTGCCGTCGAGGTAGACGATCTCTTCGGGCAACGCGAACCGGCCGCGCATCTCCGCAAGCGGATCCTCCGCATCGAGGGCGGCAAGGGCCGCCCGGGTCAGCCCGGGGTGGTTCAAGATCGCCCCCATCCGTAGCGCCGCGTCACAGGTGATCGGCGGGCACCCGATACCATCGTTCGCCTTCTGGTTGCCAGCTATATCGGGGCCTTCTGCCTCGCCGGCAAGCCCTGTGGCCCCCCGGTCACCTTGACAGTGCGGCGGCATCGGGCCCAAGCATGAGCCCAGCATGGCGCGCACGTACGCGCGCCCAACCACAGTCGGGAGGCGGCGATGTTCTCGACGATCCTGCTGGCGGTCGATGGCTCCGGCTTCGCCCGTCGCGCGGTCGACTACGGCATCGATCTCGCGGCCAAATATCACGCCAAGCTGGTGATTCTCACCGTCCATCCGCCGGGGCCCCTGTCGCAGGGTCTCGAGGATTTCGCGCATGATGAGGATCTCAGTCCGGGCGAGGTGTACGGGCGGATCGTCGAGGATCTTGCCGAGCAGGCCAGCCGGCAGGGGGTCGAGCGGGTGGTGCGCCTGGTCGAGCAAGGCGATCCGGCTCCTGCGATCCTGGCGGCGGCCGAGCGCCACGGCGCCGACCTGATCGTCATGGGCAGCCGCGGCATGAGCGATATCAAAGGGCTGCTGATCGGCAGCGTCTCGCACAAGGTGCTGCACCTCGCCGACCGGCCGTGCCTCGTCGTGCAATGAGCGCGAGGCTGTCCCTGCGCGCTGGCTTACTTCTCGATGTCGAGCTTGCGCTTTTCGGTATAGAGGAACCGCACCAGATCGTACTCGAACGGCGATCCCGTGCTGTAGTAGCGGAACGCGACGCGCGAACGCGCATCGACTGGCCGCAAACCGTAGTTCGCGACATAGTAAGGGATTGAGGCCGTCACCTCGGCCGGCAGCATATAGTAGAACGCCAAGCCATCGGCCACCAGGCCGGTGCCGTCCCGCAGGTTCGACGGGCCCAGGATCGGGATCACCAGGTAGGGACCGGGTCCCGCGCCCCAATAGCCCAGCGTCTCGCCGAAGTCCTCAGGCTCCTGCGGAACCTCCCTGGCGCTCGCGATGTCGTAGAGCCCGCCGACCCCGAATATCACGTTGATCACAAAGCGTAGCACCGCCCGTCCCGCACGCTCGGCCTTGAGCTGCAGCACCGAGTTGGTGAAGTTGCGAAACTCGGTCAAGTTGCTGAAGAAATCAGAGACGCGGTTGCGCACGAAAACCGGCGTTACGGTCTCGTAGGCCCTGACCACGGGAAGGAATACGTAGCGGTCAAAGCCAGCATTGAAGGTATAGATGCCCCGGTTGACAGGTTCGATTGGATCGTACACCAGCAGGGGATAGGCTGCATCCGGCGGCGCGACGTCGGCCAGGGTGATCCGCGGCGGCTCGACCGGGCCCCTGGCCGTCGAGCCGCAGCCGGCGACCGCGATCGCCAACGATCCCAGAACGAAGACCTTATGCCAGATGCCCGTCACCGTCCCGCTCAGCGCCTGAAGTAGTCGACCACATAAGCCGTCACCGCCCGGGTCCCGAGATTGCCCATGTGGCCGCCCGTGGGCCAGATCTGCGCCCTTTGACCGAACAGCTCCTTCAGGTACTCAATCTGGCCGGGCGCGAGGATGATGTCGTCCTCATTGCTCATCAGCCCGACATTGTCAGCGTGCGCTAGATAATCGCGGATGCTTTCCAGACTTGCCTGATCAATCAGTTCCTGCTTGGTGATCGTCGGGTCTCGCTGTCTGAAGTAGGGGTAGTAGAGGTCGTTGAAGTAATTGATGAAATTCGCTCTAATGCTCACCTCGAAGTAATCGGTGAGCGAGCTTGCGGGCCCTAGCTCCAGGTTTTTTGGCACGATGAGGCCGGAATTGGTCATGACATCGGAAACGAAGATGAGGTTCGCGGATGTAACCCGGAAAGCAAGGCCAATCAATGCCGCCAATTCGGTGTCTGACGGTTCCAATCTGGTATAGAGATTATATAAGAGAAAATCGCTCGTAAAGTTGAACTTCTCGGACTGTGTATAGACCTTGGCGATCTGATTAACCAGTTGACCAATGAAGGCACCAATGTTGTCGCTGCCGCCAGGAATATTGTCATCCAGCAGGTTGTCGAGAATCTGAGCGGACGTGTAGAGGCTGACCGGCGGATTGATGAGCAGGACCTTGTCGAAGTCGAAGGCTCGCTCCTGCGCATCCAGCCGCGCGACGAAGGCGGCGTCCCACGACCCGAGGCTATAGCCGAGCAGGTTGAAGGACTCGACCTGGATGCGGCTCTTCACCTTCTCGTAGGCCAGCTTCATCACGTGATAGAGGTCGCGAGCATCGTCCTCGGCACGGCCGGCAATGCCGGTGCTCGAGGCGGTAACGACGAACTCGGGTTCGGCCGGCGACGCCAGCGAGATGACGTGGTAGCCGGCTTGGAACAAGGCTCTCTGCAGATACTCGCTCTTGACCGAGTTCGGC
>CAVSVZ010000016.1:0-47758 GCA_963731495.1 uncultured Alphaproteobacteria bacterium | reverse complement strand
AGGCCGATGCGCATCAGCTGAGCGAGGTCGCGCGGGCTGATCCAGATCGAAAGGCGGCGCCGGTCGACCGGCTTGTGGTCGACATTGCCGATCCGGATGTTGAACACGCGCATGCCATGCTTGTCGGCGTACATCCGGCCGAGCGCCTCGCCGAACGCCTTGCTGACGCCATAGCGCGAATCCGGCCGCGGCATCACGGCGTGGTCGATCGTGCGCTGGCGCCGGTAGAAGCCGACCACATGGTTGGTGGTCGCGAAGATGATGCGCTGGCAACGCTGGCGGCGCGCCGCCTCATAAGCGTTGTGCAGGCCGATGATGTTGGCGTTGAGGACCGCTTCCCAGGGCGCCTCGACCGATTGGCCGCCGAGATGGATCAGGCCGTCGGCGCCGGCCAGCAGGCGCTCCATCGCCGCGAGGTCGGTGATGTCGGCCTGGACGAAGGATTCGCTGCCCTGAAGGTCGGTAATCTCGACCAGATCGCTCAGCACCAGATGATCGAAATGCGAGCGCAGATGCGGCCGGATCATGGTGCCGACCCCTCCCGCGGCACCGGTCATCACGACTTTCATCGAATCCTCCCTGTGGTCTCGGCTCTCGCCATGTTCGCTCTCGCCTTCGCGCCGCGCGGACGCTATCAAACACTAAGGTTCACTGCCAGCGCCGATCGGCCTTCCGAAAGCAACCGATGCCCGCCCGACAGCCCCGCGTCCTGGTGTTCGAGCACATGCCTGCGGTCGATGCGGGCATCTTTTGCGAGCTGTTCGGCGAGCACGGCATCGCCTCGCGCTCGGTGCGGCTCGACCTCGACATGCCGATCCCGGATCTCGCCGAGTTCGACGCGCTGTGGGTGATGGGCGGCGCGATGGACGTCTGGCAGGAGCAGGAATACCCGTGGCTGGTCGCGGAGAAGGCCGCGATCCGCGAGGCGGTCGATCGCGCGATGCCGTTCGTCGGTATCTGCCTCGGCCATCAGCTGCTGGCCGAGGCGCTGGGTGGTACGGTGGCGCCGGCTGCCCGCCCCGAGGTCGGCGTGTTCGAGATCGCGCGCACGCCGGCGGGCGAGCAGCACGCCTGGCTGTACGGGCTGCCGCAACGCACCCGCGTCCTGCAGTGGCATGCCGCGGAGGTGACACAGCCGCCCGCAGGGGCGAAAATCCTGGCCAGCTCGCTCGACTGCCCGGTGCAGGCGATCGCGGTCGGCGATCGCGCGCTAGGTCTTCAGTTCCACGTCGAGGTCGACCAGCGAACCCTTGCCGGCTGGCTGTCGAGCAAGGACAGCGTGGAAGCCTTGGCCAAGCGGCGCGGCCCCGACGGGCCACGCGCCTTCGTCGAGGAAGCCACCACCCACATGGCCGAGCTCAACCGTGCGGCTCGAGCGCTGCACGCGAATTTTTTGGTGCAGCTGCGGGCGCCGGCCGGGGCTCCGCCAGTCTCGGCAGCAGCAGCGCGCTGACCGCCACGATCGCAGACGCACCCGCGAACAGGAAGAAGGCCACCTCGAAGCTGCCGGTGCGCTCGTACAGCCAGGCGAGCATCGGCACCACCACCGCGCTGACCCCGAGCGAGAGGACGTAGTTCAGCGCATAGACCCGCGATTGCCAGCGGGCGGCCGTGTAGTGGCCGATCAGCCAGGCGCCGACCGGGATCTCGCCGAACACCAACAGCATCATCGGCACCGCGATTACCAGCGCGCTCCAGCCCCAGGCCTGCGCCGCGAGCGCCAAAAAGATCGCCTGGGGCGCCACGATCAGCGGCAGCACCGCCCGGGCGCCCAGCCGATCGAGCAGGTGGCCGACGGCGATCTGGGCGAACGCCGCGATCGCGAACACGATCGAGACCAGCACGCCGACCATGGCCACGCTGTCGCCGAGATCGGTCAGGCGGGCCTCGAACATCTTTGGCAGCGCGATGGTGGTGCCGTGGAACACGATGCCGCCGAGCAGGGCGCCGATGCCGACCACGATGAACACGCGGACCTGGCCCGGCCGCGCGACCTTGGGCGCCGACTTGGTGCGGCTCTCAACGGGCGCGGGCTCGGCCAGACGGACCACGCGCACAAACATCAGGCCGGTTACGATCGACAGCAAGCCGGGGAGCACGAACGCCACGCGCCAGCCTAAAAACTCGGTCAGCGCGCCGGTGATCAGCGCAGCGCCTGCGACCCCCATATTGCCGTACACGCCGTTGATGCCGAGCGCCTTGCCCGAGCGCGTCGAGCTCTGCACGACCAGCGCCGTGCCGACCGGGTGATAGATCGAGGCGAACAGGCCCAGCAGGCCGAGCCCGACAACCAGCGTGGTCGGGCCTGGTGCCAGCCCGGTGAGCACCGCGGAGCCGCCGATGCCGAGGAAAAAGATCGTCATCATGCGCGGCCGGCTCCAGTGATCGCCGAGCCAGCCGGCCGGCAGCGTGCCGGCAGCGAACATGACGAACGCCGCCGTGCCGAGCGCCAGCGCCTCGCCATACGACATGCCCCAGGCCGGGGCCAGCGCGAGGACCGCGGTCGGAAAGATCAGCAGAAAGAAGTGGTCGTAGGCGTGCGCCAGATTAAGGAAGAACAGCGGCATCGCCATCCCCGATCTTGCCCTGATTGCGGGCTTGAGCTTAGCTCGGGGGAAAGCAACGCTCTTGCGACATCGGGCCAATGAATATCGTCGAAGAGACAGAGCCGCTGACCGCCGAGGTGCGTGCTTACGCGCACACCTACGCGAAAGGGTTCGACATCCCGTTGCACCGGCACGCATGGGGACAGTTGATCTACGCGCGCGCCGGCGTGATGACCGTGACCGCGGCGAGCCCGGCGCAGCCGGGCAGCTGGGTGGTGCCGCCGCAGCGCGCGGTCTGGGTGCCGGCCGAGACCGATCACTGGATCCGCTGCGGCACCCGCCTGTCGATGCGCACGCTCTACGTCGCGCCGCAGACGCGTGCCCTGCCAGCCGCCTGCTGCGTGGTCAACATCGCACCCTTGCTGCGCGAGCTGATCCTGGCGAGCGTCGAGGCGCCCGGCCCGGCGCGCCGGCGGCGGCTGATGACCGCGCTGATCCTCGACGAGATCCGGGCCGCGACGGTGGCGCCCTTGCATCTGCCGGAGCCGACCGATCCGCGCCTCGTGCGGATCACCGGTGCGCTCCGCGAGCATCCGGGCGATGCGCGCACGCTGTGCGCATGGTCGCACGAGGCGGGCGCCAGCACGCGCACCCTGTCGCGGCTGTTCCTCTCCGAGACCGGCATGACCTTTCGCCAGTGGCAGCGTCAGGCGCGCCTGCTCGCCGCCCTGGTCCGCCTCGCCGAGGGGGCGCCCGTGACCGCGATAGCGTTCGACCTCGGCTATGAGAGCCCGAGCGCCTTTATCAGTGCCTTTCGGCGGGCGCTCGGCAAGACCCCTCGGCGCTATTTCGATGCTTGATTGAACGCGCCCAGGTCGCCAAATCCCGAACATGGCCCGCCAGAAGCAGTTCGACCACGAAGCGGTCCTCGACCAGGCCATGCGCCTGTTCTGGCAGCAGGGCTATGCGGCGACCTCGATCCAGGATCTGGTCGCTGCGACCGGCATCAATCGTTCCAGCATGTACGCCACGTTCGGCGACAAGCAGCGGTTGTTCCTGGCGGCGGTCGATCGCTACGTCGATCAGGTGAGCGCCGCGCGGCTCGAGCAGCTGCGCGCCCCGGGCTCCGCCAAGAAGGCGCTGCGCGACTACTTCGAGGGCATGCTCGCGTTCGCCCAGGGCGAAGGCCAGCGCCTCGGCTGTCTGCTGACCAACTCGGCGGTCGAGATCGCACCCCACGATGCCGAGATCGCGACGACCCTGCGCAAGCGGCTGGGCGCCGTCGAGGACGCCCTGTTCGAGGCCGTTCGGCGCGGCCAGATGCAGGGCGAGATCGCCGCAGACAAGGATCCGCGCGCGCTTGCCCGTTTCTTGCTGGGCGTGATTCAGGGGTTGCGGGTGCTGACGTGCGCGCGCAGCGACACAGCGACGTTGCGCGATGTGGTCACGACCGCGCTATCGATCCTCGACTGAGCGCTTGCCGCTTGCATTGTTGGAACGATCGTTCCAGATAAGCAGGGATCTCAGAAGCAAACCCCTCGGAGGCCGTCATGACCGCGATCACTCCCCTGATGCCCCGCCAGCCGGTGCCACCACTGGAAGTCTCGACGCTCGACCACGGCACCTGGCGGCTCGCCGATCAGCATCCCGACAACTTCACCCTGGTGGTGTTCTACCGGGGCCTGCACTGCGGCATCTGCAGCGGCTATCTGGGCGATCTCGACCGCAAGCTCGGGGCGTTCAAGGAACGCGGCGTCGAGGTCGTCGCAATCAGCAGCGATACGCAGGAGCGCGCCCGGCAGTCGCAGGAAAAGTGGGAGCTACCGAATCTGACCATCGGCTACGGCCTCGATCTCGACGTCGCGCGCGACTGGGGCCTCTACATCTCCACCAGCCGCGGCATGACTTCGGCCGGCGTAGAGGAGCCCAAGCTGTTCAACGAGCCCGGCCTGTTCCTGATCCGGCCGGACGGCATCCTGTACTTCGCCAGCGTGCAGACCATGCCGTTCGCCAGACCAGGCTTCGGCGACATCCTGAAGGCGCTCGATTTCGTGATCGCCAAGGACTACCCCGCACGCGGCGAGGTGATCGACCACAAGCAGGCGGCCGCCGCCTGAATCCTCGTTGGAGAGCCGGCGCTGCGCCGCCGGCTCTCGCAGATCCTGATTCATGCCTGCCGCAAGCGGAGCTTTTGCTTGTGCGCCATCACGGCCGAGAGGGCCTGCATGACGCCGAGCGGTCCGCGCCAAAAAGTCCCGGGCCCGCCGTACATCGGGTCACCTTGCTCGACCAGGGTCGCCGCCTTGACGATCAGAGTCGGCTCGATGACGTACATCCCATCTTCCCGCAGACGCTGAACATGGCGTTGCAGGGCTGTGTGATTCCACATCACGCCATTCATGACCGGAGCAATGACGATCGGCGCGGTCGTTGCCGTCACCGTCATGGACAGAAGATCCGTGCACGAAGCGTCCGCAAGCCGGTGCAGGGCGTTCGCCGAGGCCGGCATCACGAGCAGGCAGTCGGCTGCGTTGCCAAGGCTGACATGGGGCACGTGGATGCCGTCCCTGCGTTCAAAGGGATCCACCCAGGTGCGGATGCCATAGGATTCGAACAGGTCCCGGGTGGCAAACCTGAGCGTCGTTTCGGTGAGAACGACGTCCAGCTGACGCTGGTACCCAGAATAGGCCAGGCTGAGGATGATGGGAGCCATGAGCCCCGATACGATGCTGCCGGTGAGCGCCACAACCAGATGCTCGCATTGCGGCTCGGCACGCCGAAAATAATACCCCTGGTTATTGGTAAGAACACTGTCTCGGTGCTCGCTCAGCGCCACCGGATCCGAATCCTTGATGACCAGGCCGTGCTCGAGCGCCAGTGCCAGGAACTCGGAGTCCGCGCCAGCGAAGCCCAGCAGTCGCTCGCGGACCTTCTCGCCCGGCAAGGGTACCATCAATTCCTGCAGCAACGTCGACCACTTCCGGACCTCAGAGGTCTCGTGCTCGAAAACAGCTCCGAACGCGTCGATAAACAGCCAGTATCCAATGGTTCCGATGGCGATCACATCGGGGTTTCGCAGGTAGTACGAGTTGTCTTCAAGCACCTGGGCTCTCCATTGGACAGAGCAGCCGCCAACACGGTCACCATCTGCCACTTTGATTTTTGACGCGTCTCGGACGCGTGCCACTATTTGACGCGTCTCGGACGCGTGCCACTAGAAGACGACGCGTGACTCCCAAAGACTGCGCAGGCCATGGACGCGCTTGAGGAGCCCGTCCTGGTATTCGTCGAGATACATCAGCTGTACCGGCTCGCCATGAAGGTGCTGCGCCGGGATCGGGGGCAGCGGATCACCGTCATCACTCAAGACACGGTAGCCGATGGCCGTGAGCAACCTATCCACCTTGAAGCGGAGGGTCGCGCCCAAGATGAGCCTTGTCACGCCGACCTCGCGATGCAGGAGAAGGGCGCCCAGCGCGAAGTGATCGCGCAGCGCTGCGCGCAGGGGCAAGTTGTCTCGGACGGAGGGATGCACCGTCCACGATCCGATGTATCCGAGCGGTTCGTCTGGCTCGAGCAACGCGCGCACGGCCTCCACGTGGCGTGAGGCGCCTGCTGCCCGCGCGAGCAACTCGGCTGGAAACGGCAAGTTGAAGGATCGGCACCGCTCTAGATCGATGGCGCGGAAGCCCGCGATCGCGCGCAATCCCTCTGCCGAGTCCACGCACGAGAGGACATGGCGTCCGATGAAGTCGGTGGTATCGACCGGCAGGACTTTGGCGCTATAGCGCGCCCCGAACCCGAGCATCTTGAGCTCGACCATGTCGCAGAACAGGCCGCGCACAGCGCGATCTCCCCACCTGTCGAGCGGGCACTCGATGACGACCAAGCGGAGATCTCGCGGCGACAGATGCTCAACGAGTTGCCGCGCGGGCTTGTTTTTCATGTGGCGGTAGCGCTCAGCCACTTCCTTGCTTATCGCTAATTCATAGCAGCGTGATGCGGCTGCAAGAACATGCGCATCACCGGCCCCTCCCTCTATCAGATCATGATGCTTCCCTCTCAGTCTGGCAAGCAACGCCTCGACCTGCGCCATTGTGACGCGTCACGCGCACATCAGATGCCCGTCTGAAGCGGCATCATCCTGATCAGGGGGAAGGTCGGGCCGCCAGGGCTTTACGCGCCCGCAACCGAAGCCGCTCGGAACTTATAAGTGGCTCCCTGCGTTGTTGTGCAGCGCGGTTGGGTTGAGCAGCGTTGGAAATTGGAGCGCGACGAGTGGGCACCGGGGCAGCGCGGAGCGGTGCGGCACAGCCGCCGCATATCCTTCCAAAGTCGGTCCGGCGATACATCGTCCGGGGCGCCGGGGGCGCCCGGGAGTGCGCCGCATGAGGAGCATCCTCGGCACGATCGGCGCGGCGATCGCGACCCTGGTGGGCGTTGTCGTGCTGGCCGGCGTGGTCGTCGTCCTGCTGCTGCAAGCTGGCGCTCTCAACGGTCTGATCGAGGACAGGATCACCGCCGCGGTCGGGCGACCTGCTCGATTGGAACAGGCTCCGCAGCTGGGCTTCGAAAACGGATTCCTTACCGTTGATCTGGGCCCACTCAGCATTGCCAATGCAGAGTGGGCTCGCCAGCAACACGAGAACTTTGCCAGCATCGAGGAAGTACGGGCGAGTCTCCGTGTGATGCCGTTGCTGCGCGGCCGCGTCGAGTTGCCCGAGGTCGCCATCGACAGCCCGCAACTCCATCTCGCGCGTGCCGAGGACGGCGAGGTCAACTGGCCAGAGGGCAAGGACGAGGCCAAAGACAAGGGTGGCCCGTCTTCGCTGCCGAAGGTTGAGAACCTTGTGATCCACGACGCGGACATCACCTATGCCGACGCCGCGGGCGCAAGGGACATCGCGCTGACGCTCGATGAGGCGAAGGGGCAGCTAGGCGGCGGGCAGGATCTGGCGCTGAAGGCGTCCGGCAGCTTGCAGGACGCGCCGCTGGACCTCAGCGCCAGCGGAAGCTCGATCGAGGAGCTTTTGGACCAGGGCGCCATGAGCAAGCCGACGCGCGTCGAGGCGACCGTCGGCGAATCGAAGATGACCGGGCAGGCGACCTCGTTCCGGGATCTCGACTCGCTCAAAGGCAGCGTCGAGATTGACGCTGCAAAGAGCCTGACCAACCTGCTGGCGAGCTTTGGTGTCGAGACGAAAGACCTGCCGCCTTTCGAGGCAAAGGTTCAGGTCGAGCCGGGCAACGGCGTCTCCCTGGTCAAAGGCGAGATCACCAGTGGTAAGGGCGTTGTCCGGCTCGACGGCAAAGTCGACGACCTGGCTCATGCGCTCGACGGCTTCGATGTGAAGCTCGAGGTCGACGCGCCGGAGCTCGGCCCGCTCCTGACCCGCTTCGAGGTGTCCTACGCCGACCAGATCCCGAACGCGAAGCTCGATGCCGAGGTCACCCATCGCGATGACAAGACGACGGTCGCGGCCAAGGGATCGGTCGCCGGCGATGAGATCGATCTGAATGGCGAATATCAGGGCACGATCACAGCGTTCACGAACCCGCGCGGGGAGCTGCACCTGCGGGGCTCCGCGCTCGGCGCCCTACCAGCCCAGCTTGGCATCGCCAAGCGGCCGATCGACCACTATCGGATCGATGCCCAGGTCGAGGAGCGCCAAAGCGAAGCCAGCCCGGTCAAGCTCGACGTTGCGATCGAGGACACGCAGGTGCACTTCGACGGCAGCGTCCACCAGCTACGCGCCTTAAAGGGCGTCGACGGTCAGGTCCGGGTGCAGGGCCCCGACCCGGCGACGGCGCTCGATCTGTTCAAGCTGCCTGCGGTCAGCCTGCCGGCCTATGATTTCGCCGGGCATGTCACGTGGCGTGGTGACGACATCAAGGTTGCCGGGCTGGACGGCACCTTCGGCCGCAGCGACCTCAGTGGCGATCTCACGGTCGACCTTCGGCCCAAGCCGCCGGCGGTCACGGGCGACCTGCAATCGGACAAGTTGGTGTTCGAAGATCTCCAAGGCCTGATCGGCGCGAGGAAGAAGCAGCTGGAATCCGGCAAGCTGCTGCCGACGGCAAAAATCGACGCGAAAGCGTGGCGAAATCTCGACCTCGACCTCCACTACAAGACCGATCGCATCGAGTCCGAGTATCTGCCGATCGACCGGATCGAGGCGCACGTGATCAGCAAGGAGGGCTGGCTGACCATCGATCCGTTCCGCACCGGCTTTGCCGACGGCGGCATCGTGGGGTTCGCCTCGCTGGACGGCACGCACACGCCGGTCGGTGGCGACTTCGACATCCGCCTTCGCTCCCTCGAGGTGCAGGACATGCTCGCCAAGCTCGGCATCAACGGCGAAGCCTTCGGCAAGGTCGACGGCCGCATTCGCATGAAGGGACGCGGCGGCTCAGTCGATGCGCTGCTAGGCAGCGCCGACGGCCAGGTCGTTCTGAGCATGACCGGTGGTCAAATCGATTCGCTGATCCTGGAGGCCATCGGCCTTGACATCGCCGAGAGCATCGTGGTGCTGGCCGACTCTGCGGAGAAGTCCGAAGAGGACAAGGTGCCGATCCGTTGCGCGATCGTGAACCTGCAGCTCGATCACGGGGTCGCCACGACGCGGCCGGTCATGATCGACACCACCGACAGCAAGATCACCGTGGACGGCACGATCAATCTGCAGGACGAGACCCTCGACATCTTCATCCAATCCCACCCGAAGGACCCGAGCCTGTTCAGCGCCAACCAGCCGATCCACGTCGACGGCAAGCTGCTGTCGCCGTCCGTGGGTCCGGCGCCCGGCGAGACCGAAAACAAGGCGCTGGGCTGGCTGCTCGCGCCGATCGCGGCGGTGCTGCCGTTCTTCGACGTCGGCGGCGAGCCGGACAGCCCCTGCGGCAACCTGGTCGCCCAGGCCAAGGACGCCGCCGCCGCGCGACCGGAGTAGTAGGTGCTCGTCGAGCCGATCTGCTGCGGGACAATCTCGCCACATCTCTGACAGGCCCGTCCTGAGCGACCATCACCGAGACTTGATCCCTTCAACCAGGGCCGCAATTCGCCCGGCCGGATCGTCCACCGGCATGGCGCTGTAAGGAGCGATGCGCTGAACCAGGTCGCTTGAATAGCGCGCGCGGATCGCATCGCCCAGACGGGCAGGCTCGGCGCTCACCGTGACCGCATCGAGCAGCGCATCGGGCACACGCGCGGCCATGTCGGCAAACCGGCCTTCGCGGGCGAGCCCGCTCAGCTCTTTGCCGAGCGCTTCAAGGCCGTGATAGGCGAGGAACGGCCGGTAGCTCGGGGTCGAGGCGTAGAAGGCGATCTGCTGGCGCGCGAAAGTCTCCGCCTCGGCGCGTTCGGCCTGCGTGTCGCCGGTGATCAGGAACACCGAGGTGATCAGCTCCACGGCCGCCGGATCGCGGCCTGCAGCGCGCGCGCCCTCGGCAATCGCCGGCCGTACGACATCGCGAAGGTAGCCGGGGCTGTGCAGCGGGTGGACATGAAAGCCATCGGCCACCTGCCCGGCTGCGCGCGCCATCGGCTCGCCGACCCCGGCGAGCGAGATCGGCATCTGCGGCTGTGCGATCGGACCGGGGTTGAAGAAGTCGCTGATCAGCGTGAACCGGTAGAAAGGGCCCTCATAGGCCG
Organism: uncultured Alphaproteobacteria bacterium; assembly: GCA_963731495.1. Taxonomy (GTDB): domain Bacteria; phylum Pseudomonadota; class Alphaproteobacteria; order Geminicoccales; family Geminicoccaceae; genus DASUGG01. The sequence continues at coordinate 37,561 of CAVSVZ010000016.1, read as the reverse complement.
GCTTGGTGCCGTTCTGAAACGTGTCCCAGATCGCCCGGAGGCAACGGATGTAGTCGACGATGCGCGCCGCCGGGTGCTCGAAGGCGGCAGAAAACCGGCGCTCGAGATGGGCGCGCACCTGCGTCCCCAGCCCCAACAGCAGGCGGCCGCCGCTCACCCGCTGCAGGTCCCAGGCGGTCTGCGCCATGGCGAACGGGCTGCGCGCGAAGGCCACGGCGATGCCGGTGCCGAGGTTGACGCGCTCGGTGGTCAGTGCCGCGGCGAACAGGGGCAAGAAGGGGTCGTGCGCGGTCTCGAAGCTCCACAGACCATCGACGCCCAGCCGCTCGTAAGCGGCCGCCTCTCTGCCCAACGCCCGCAGGTCGTCGCTGCGCAGGCCCATGTCGATCTTCATGCCGCATCCCCTTGCTGCTCGCCAGCCACCCTACCACCATCCAGCAGGTTGCGGCGCGGCCTGCCAGGGTCGAGGATTGCGGGCGCTCTGTCGATGCGCGCATGCACATCCGGACGACGAGGAAGCGGCAATGAGAAAACTGGAGGGCAAGGTCGCGCTGATCGCGGGCTCGGCCAAGGGGATCGGCCAGGCAATCGCCGAGTGTTTTGCAGCCGAGGGCGCTCCTGTCGCCTGTCTCGACATCGACCTCGAAGGCGTGGGCCGGGTCGCATCCGGGATCGAGGCTGCCGGCGGCCGCGCGCTCGCGATCGGTTGTGACGTGAGCGATAGCGCTGCGGTCGCGCATGCGGTGAGCGCCACGCTCGAGGCGTTTGGCGCACTGCACGTGGTCTCGAGCAACGCCGCGGTGATCACCCCGCCGACGCCGCTTGCCGAGCTGCCGGAATCGGAATGGCGCCGCGCCATGGACGTCAACGTCACCGGCTGCTTCCTGGTCTGCAAGCACGCGATCCCGGCGCTGGTCGCCGCGGGCGGCGGCAGCATCATCCTGATGGCCTCGCAGATGGCCCGGGTCGCCTATGCCGGCAGCGCGGCCTACTGCACGACCAAGGGCGCCCTCGTGCAGCTCGCCAAAGGCATCGCGCTCGACTATGCCGGCCAGGGGATTCGCGCCAACACGTTGTCGCCCGGCGGTATCGCCACCGACCGCCAGCTGGTGCGCTTTGCCGACATGGCGGCAGCGCAGCGCGAATGGGGCGCCCGTCACCCGCTGGGGCGGCTGGGCGAAGCGGGCGAGGTGGCGCGCGCCGCCCTGTTCCTCGCCTCGGACAACTCGAGCTTCATGACCGGCGCCGACCTCCTGGTCGACGGCGGCTATACCGCATGGTGAGGCCCCGCATCTTGCCGGGGCCGTCTGGCTTTCACAGGCAAAGCTGCGGAAAACGATTCGCACTGCCGCAATCCCCCTTCTGACCAGGGGCGCGATCGATCATGATAAGCCATCAACTTCAGGGGGGGATCGGATGCCGAGGGTGAACCGCGCCATCGAGCTGCTCGAAGCAGGGCAGCCCGTCTACTACGACACCGTGAGACAGCTGAGCTACCAGCACGGGCTCGAGCAGGCTGGAACCTGGGCCGACTATCTGAACGTCGAGCTCGAGCATCATCCGTTCGCGCCGGAATCCCTGCATGCGTTTATGCGCGGGCTGATCGAGGGCGGGCCGACCCGAAGTGGCCACCGGACGCCGGCGGTGATCGTCACCTTGCCGATCGACGCGTCCGACGCCGATGCGGTCCGCGCCAACAGCTGGATGCTCAAGCAGGTCCTGGCGGCCGGCGTGCACGGCATGCTGCTCTGCCACGTGGAGACGCCGGCTGCGGTCAAGACGTTCGTCGAGTATTCGCGCTTCGCCTATCAGACCCCGGGCGTCGGCAGCGGGCTGGAGCAGGGTCGCCGGGGCGCCGGAGGCCAGGCGCTCTCCGCCGAATACTGGGGCCTGTCGACCGATGCCTATCTCGACTGCTGCGACGTCTGGCCGCTCAATGCCAAGGGCGAGCTGATGCTCGGCCTCAAGATCGAGAACCGCAGGGCGCTCGCCAATGTCGAGGCCAGCGTCGCGGTGCCCGGCATCGCCTTTGCCGAATGGGGACCGGGCGATATGGGCATGGCGTTCGGCCACAAGGAGGCGCACGATCCGCCCTACCCGCCCGAGATGCTCGAGGCGCGGGCACGCATCAAAGCCGCATGTGATCGCGCGGGCGTCGCGTTCCTCGACATCGTGCGCGCCGACAATGTGATCGCGCAGCTCGAGGACGGCGTGAAGGTCGGCGCGGCCACGCCCGATGCGGCCGAGGTCGGGCGTCGGCATACCGGTCGCACAATGCCTTGGTAACGCCTGGGGTAGCGGCTGGCGTGCTTGCCGAGGTCACGGAACCGGCCCACTCGATCGCGTGACGGGTCGCGGCCTGACCAGCCCCCGGATCAAGCTCATAGGGTCTAACGCGTCCTTAACGCCGCCGCGTCACCGCGCGCGCCTCTCTTCGAGGTTGTCAGGAGTCCGACGCCGATACGGTCCTCTCGTCGTGCGTCGATGCCACCGCCGGCGTGTCAGTTTGCGCTGGACAGATCGACGGCAACGGAATATATTCATAACTCATCCTCGATCTGGCGGAGGCAGTCGCGTGCGTCACGCGCGCGGCTGCTCTCATACGCTCGCGTAGCCTTGGTGGCGATGGGCGCTCGCCCGAAGTCTCCCGGATTCAAAGGACATGCCATGGACATCTGCCCCCGTGGCGCGCCGCGCGCGCCTGTGCTGAATGCCGCGCGCGCCGAGGCCAGTCGGCGCAACGGTGCCAGGTCGAAAGGTCCCAAGACGCCCGAGGGCAAGGCGCGCTCGGCGTAGAACGCGCTGCAGGGTGTGCTGGCGCGGAGAATCGTCGCCGCCAGCTGGCGCCTCGAGCGGACCGAAAGCTTGGCCGCCGGAACGGGGTTGGGGCCCCGTTCCCCAACCCGGCGGCCAAGGAGGCCGAGCTGTTCGCGCGGAACGCCCGGGATACCACCAGCTTCGGTCTGGGCCTGATCCGCGACTGCAATGGGCGCCAGGGCTGGTTGGGGAAAGGGGCCCCAACCCCTTTCTAGCCCTGGCGCCGTGCGTTCGACACCGTGTTGCGCTATCGCGGCACGACGCTGGCCGAGCTGTGGCGCGCACTGCGCACCCTCAAAGCCCTTCAGGCCGAGCAGGCGGCAAAGGTGGCGGAGAGATCTTTCCCCGAGGTGGCGGCACCCACGGCCTCGCCCCCCGCGGTCGTACCTCTGCCAGCGCCCACACCCCGCGAGCCCGTCATCTCGCACATGCAACAACCAGACGAACCCAAGAGCCGCAGAAATCCTCGCGATTCATACCGGCCGACCGATCGAGCGAACCCAGGGCAGGCGTCGCGTCCGGCTCCCAGCTCGCTGCCGCCAAGGCCACCGGTGCCGGCCGCACCGGCGCCATGCGCCCGACCATTCGAACCCGAGACCCGCAGGCAGCCTGCCGAATCGGCGTCGCCGGCGATGGTCAGCGAGATCGCGAACAGAGGCAGCGCTTGGTCCTGGCCGGCACCGCGCTCGTGCCGCCCGGTCGGGGCCGGTGATCCGGTTGCCTCCTGTCGGCGGGCAGTTCCGTGCGAGCGGCAGGCGCGCTTATGAGGATTCGGTCGCCTTGGCCAGGCGGTGCACCCGCCGGCTCGCGCGCAGCTGGCGGTAGCGCATGAACTGCTGGTCGGCGATCACGCCGATCAGGATCACGCCGCCGATCACGGCGAAGTTCAAGGAGCTCGGGATCCCCGAGAGGTTGACCAGGTTCTGCAGGACCTGAAGCAGGATCGTGCCGAGCACGACGCCCAGGATCGAGCCTTCGCCGCCGCGCAGGCTGCAGCCGCCGAGCACCGCGGCAGCGATCGCATAGAGCTCATAGAAGCTGCCGTGCGAGGCGGGCGAGATCGAGCGCGTGTACATCGCGATGAACACGGCGGCCAGCGCAGTCAGGCCGAGGCAGATGACGTAGGCGGCGATGATCACGCGGTGCGTGGGGATGCCGGAGTAGCGGGCCGCCTCCTCGTTCTTGCCGACCGCGAACAGATAGCGCCCGAACACGGTGCGGTGCAGGAGCACCGCCATGATCAGGGCGATCACGACGAAGGCGATCAGGCTGTGCGGGATGCCCCAGCTGCGGCCCGCCGTCAGCCATTCGAGCAGCGGGAAGTTGACGCCGAACGCGAAGCCGGCGGTGGCGTCGTCGGTGTAGTAGCGCGCAATGCCCCGGTAGATCAAAAGGCCGCACAGGGTGACCACGAACGGCTGGATGCGCATCCTGGTCACCAAAAAACCGTGCACCACGCCCATGACGACGCCGAGCCCGATCACGATCGGCAGAGCCATGGCCCACGGCACGCCTTGGTTGGCGATCAGGTCGACGAACACCACACCGAGCAGCGCAATCACCGAGCCGACCGAGAGCTCGATGCCGCCGGAGATGATCACGAACGCCTCGGCGATCGAGAACAGGCCGAACAGCCCGATCAGGTTGGCGGTGTTGGACAGGTTGATCGGCGAGATGAAGCGCGGGTTGATCAGCGCGACCGCGGCGCCGACCACCAGAATCAGGACGAGAAGGCCGAGGTCCTTCTTGAACATTCGATTTCAGCTCGGCCGGGCGCCGACGGCGAGCTGCAGGATGTTGCGCTCGCTGAACTGCGGACGCTCGAGAAAGCCGCTGATGCGCCCCTCGTGCATCACCGCGATGCGGTCGCTCACGCCGATCACCTCTTCCATGTCGCTCGAGATCATCAGGATGGCGACGCCCTGGTCGGCGAGCGAGCGCATCAGCTCGTAGATCTCGTTCTTGGCGCCGACGTCGATGCCGCGGGTCGGCTCGTCGAAGATCACCAGGCGCGGCTTCATCGAGAGCCAGCGGGCGAGCACCACCTTTTGCTGGTTGCCACCGGACAGCGTGCCGACCTCGGTGGCGACCGAGGGCGCCCTGATGTTGAGCCTCTGGCGTTGCCGCTCGCCGTTCGCGGTCTCGGCGCGGTGGCTGACGATCGTGGAGCGGGCGTACGATCTGAGGTCGGGCAGCGAGATGTTCTGGGCGATCGGCAGGTCGAGCAGCAGGCTCGCCCGCTTGCGGTCCTCCGGCACCAGATAGACGCCGCGATCGATCGCCTCGCGCGGCGATCGGATCACGAGCGGCTCGCCGTCGAGGCGGAGCGTGCCGCCCTGCGGCGGATCGATGCCGAAGACCACGCGCGCCAGCTCGGTCCGCCCGGATCCGACCAGGCCGGCGAGGCCGAGGATCTCGCCGCTGCGCACATCGAGGCTCACCGCCTGGTCGGGATAGGTCGAGGTGCGCAGCCCGACGATCTCCAGCGTGCTGGCACCCGGGGCGCGCTTGGGCGGGATGTAGAGCGACTTCAGGTCGCGGCCGATCATCAGGCGGATCATCGCATCGGGCGCGATCCCGGCCCGGTCGAGCTCGCCCACGACCCGGCCGTCGCGCAGCACCACGACCCGGTCGGCGCAGCTCTCGACCTCGTTCAGGCGGTGCGAGATGAAGATCACGCTGACGCCGTGCGCCTTCAGGTCGCGGATCACCTGCATCAGGCGCTCGGTCTCGGTCAGGGTCAGGCTCGAGGTCGGCTCGTCCATGATCACGATGCGGGCATCGAGCGAGAGCGCCTTGACGATCTCGAGCAGCTGCATCTGGGCGAGCGACAGCTCGGCGACGGGCGTGTCCGGGCGGAACTCGACGCCGAGCCGGTCGAGCAGCGGCTGCACCTGGCGATGCAGCCGGTCGCGGTCGATCAACTTGAGCGGCCCGCCGCGCAGGGGCTCGCGGCCGATGAACACGTTCGCGGCGACATCGAGATTGTCGAACAGGTTGAGCTCCTGATGGACGAAGGCGATGCCGGCCGCGATCGCGTCGCCGACGCTGAGCGAGCGCCGCTCGCGCCCGTCGATGCGGATCATGCCGCTGCTCGGCTCGGTGACGCCCCCCAAAATCTTCATGAGCGTCGACTTGCCGGCGCCGTTCTCGCCGATCAGGCCGACGACCTCGCCGCGGCCGACCGACAGGCTGACCCGGTCGAGCGCGATCACGCCGGGAAAGGCCTTGGTGATGTCGATCAGCTCGAGCGGTGCGTCTGCCGGTGCAGCGGGCGGGCTCGGGATGGTGGCGGCAGAGACCACGGCTCGCGATCAGGCAGCCGGGCGCGCACGATCACGCGCCCGGCCATACCCGTCAGCCTGAGATGCGCGCCTTGAGCTCTTTCTCGAAGGCATCGACGTTCGACTGGTCGATCACCTGACCCGGGATGATGATCAGGCCGTCGGCGGGAATGCCGGACTTGTCGCCCTCGAGATAGGCGGCCATCAGCTTCATGCCCTGATAGCCCCACTCGTAGGGGTTCTGGACGACGGTGCCGACGATCGTGCCTTCGCGCACGCCGCCCAGCGTGATCGGGTCCTCGTCGAAGCCGATGACCTTGACCTCGCCGAGCTGGCCGGACTCCTTCAGCACCTCGTAGATGCGCGGCGTGTTGTAGGAGTAGATCCCGACCATGCAGTCGATGTCGGGATTGGCGGCGAGCGCGTCCTCGACGTTGCGCTTGGCGCGGGTCTGGTCGATGTCGTCGCCGCGCACGTCGATCAGCTCGACGTCGGAGCCGTCGAGCGCCTCCTTGATGCCCTCGATGCGCTCGCGCGCGTTGTCGGCGCCGGGCAGCCCGACGAAGCCGATGCACTGGCCGCCCTCGGGCAGCGCCTGCAGCATCAGCTTGCCGGCGTCCTTGCCGAGCTCGACGTTGGAGCTGCCGATATAGGCGATCCGGTTGGAGTCCGGGGCATCGCTGTCGGTGGTGAACAGCGGCACCTGGTCGCCGATCCGATTGAGCGCCTCGGTCGATGTCTTGGGGTCGACCGCGCTGACCATGATCGCGCTGACGCCGGCGGCGACCAGGTCGTCCATCAGCCGCTGCTGGATCGCGGCCGCGGCCTGTTCCGGATATTTGAACTCCAGGTCGTAGTTCGGCAGCTCTTCCTGGGCCTTGTTGACGCCGGCTTCGGCGATCTTCCAGAAGTCGGACGCCCCGTTGACGACGAACACCAGGGTCGGCTTGTCCTGAGCCTGCGCCATCAGCGCGCCGGCCGGCACGAGGGCAAGAGCAAGGCCAAGGCTGTAGATCGTCTTCATGCAAATACCTCCCTGTGTACCGCCTGGGAGGACATACCCCCCTTTCGCGGCATTGAGTGGCCTTTCGGCCTCTGCACGGTAGTAGCCAGGAGCGGTGCGGGGGTCAACCGATTGCCCTGGCGGGTCTGAGCCCCCTGGTACGGCTGCCCGCTCGGCGATCGCCGGACCGGCTAGAAGCTGTCCTTGCGGCGGCGGATCTCGCCAAAAACCTCGGCATCGCTGGCGCTCTCCATGCCGAGCCGCTTGCGGATCGCGGGATCGCTTGGCCGCAGGAACGGGTTGGCCTTGCGCTCCTCGCCGAGCAGGGTCGGCACGGTGGGCTGGCCTGCGGCCCGCTGGCGGTCGACCTCGGCGGCGCGCGCCTTGAGCGCCGGATTGTCGGGGTCGACCGAGAGGGCGAAGCGTGCGTTCGACTGGGTGTATTCGTGGGCGCAGTAGACCATCGCGTCGTCGGGCAGCGCGGCGAGCTTGCTCAGCGAATCCCACATCTGGGCGAAGCTGCCCTCGAACACCCGGCCGCAGCCGAGCGAGAACAGGGTGTCGGCGCAGAACAGCACCTTGGCCTCGGGGAACCAGTAACTGATGTGGCCGGAGGTGTGGCCCGGGGTCTCGAAGATCTCGGCTTCCGCCTCGCCGAGCTTGAAGCGATCGCCCTCGGCGAGCTTCAGATCGATGCCGGGGATCCTGGCCGCGTCCGCCTTCGCCCCGGCGATCCGGCAGCCCGTCGCTTCCTTGAGCGCGAGGTTGCCAGCGGTGTGGTCGGCATGGTGGTGGGTCGAGAGGATCCAGTCCAGCGTCCAACCCCTGGCGGCGAGCCGCTCCAGCACCAGCTCGGCGACCGCCGGGTCGACCACGCCGGTGACGTTGGCGCCGGGCTCGTGCACCAGATACACGTAATTGTCGCTGAGCACGAGGAGCTGCTCTATTTCTAGTTGTGCCATGACCTCCACCCTCAGTTGTTTTCGGCCCGCTCGGTTCACAAATCGGCGGCCATACCCTATCTGATTAGCAAGCTCCGTGGGACCATTGCGGGACGATCGTCGGCTCGAACGGCCAGGACCATGCGCCCGGATATTATCGATCTGCAAGCGTTTTATGGCTCGCGCCAGGGCCAGCTGGTGCGCCGTCTGGTGGGGCGCCAGATCCGGCAGCTGTGGCCGGAGCTGCCCGGCGCGCGCGTGCTCGGGCTGGGCTATGCGCTGCCGTTCCTCGGCCTGCTGGCCGAGGCATCCGAGCGGGTCTGCGCGATCATGCCGCCGGCCCAGGGCGTCGCCGCCTGGCCGCTGGACCAGCAGAACCGGGTCGCCCTGGCGATCGACGGCGAGCTGCCGCTGCCCGATCGCAGCATCGATCGCGTGCTGATGGTCCATGCCCTGGAGTCCGCGGAGCAGATCCGGCCGCTGTTGCGCGAGGTCTGGCGGGTCCTGGTGGATGGTGGCCAGGCCTTGGTGGTCGTGCCCAACCGGCGCGGTCTGTGGTGTCTCAGCGAAGCCACGCCCTTCGGGCACGGCCGGCCGTACAGCGTGTCGCAGCTGAAGGACGTTTTGCGCAGCATGCTGTTCTCCCCGAGCAGCACCGCGACCGCGCTCTATGTGCCGCCCTCGAGGTCACGTCTGTTGCTGCGTACGGCGGTCGCGTGGGAGCGGATCGGCCTGCGCTGGGCGCAACCCTTTGCCGGCGTCCTCGCCATGACCGCCGTCAAGCAGATCTACGCCGTGCCGACGGCGCCCGCCACAGCACGCAAGCGCAAGCCGGCCTATGCGCCGGTCCAGGCGCTCGCGGCCGCCGAGCGCGTCACCCCGGACGCCGGATCGCTCAGGCCGGCGGCGCGGACGGGCCGGTGCAGCACAAACAGCGCCTGCTCGCTCAGCAGGTTGTTGAGCCAGCCATTGCCGAGGTAGCGGCGCCGGCCGCCCGCCGCCAGGCAGGTGCGGCGCCGGATCGCCACGCCGAGCTCCCCGCACAGCTGCTCGAAGTCGTCCAGGGTGCAGGGATGGATGTTGGGCGTGGCATGCCACGGCTCGGGCAGGCAGCGCGTGGTCGGCATCCGGCCACGCACCAAAAGGTCCCAGCGCGCGCGCCAATAGGCGTAATTGGTGAACGAGACGATGCCGTAGCGGCCGATCCGCAGCATCTCGCCCAGCACCGCGCGCGGCCGTCGCATCGCCTGGATGGTCTGGGACAGGATCACGTAGTCGAAGGCGTTGTCCGGATAGATCGCGAGATCGGTGTCGGCGTCGCCCTGGACCACCGCCAGCCCCCGGCTGACGCAGTCGTGCACGCCTGCCTGGCTGAGCTCGATGCCACGCGCGTCGACCTGCTTGGTGCTGGCCAGGAACGCCAGCAGCGCGCCGTCGTCGCAGCCGACGTCGAGCACCCGCGTGTTGGGCTCGACCAGATCGGCGATCAGGCGCAGATCCTGGCGCAGGCCGTTCGATGCTCGCCATGGCGGGTCGCCGCTCAGCGCAGGCCGTACTGGGTCGCGGCGCCTTCGAGGAAGCCCGCCAGCACGCGGTGGAACTCCGGCTCGTCGAGCAGGAAGGAATCGTGGCCGCGATCGGTCTGGATCTCGCAGAACGAGACGTTGGCCGCGACCGCGTTCAGCGCCCGCACCAGCTCGCGGCTCTCGGCGGTCGGGAACAGCCAGTCGGAGCTGAACGAGATCACGCAAAAGCGCGCCCGGACGCGCCGAAACGCATTGGCGAGCACGCCGCCATGGGTGCCTGCGAGATCGAAATAGTCCATCGCCCGGGTGATGTAGAGGTAGGAGTTGGCATCGAACCGGTCGACGAAGCTGATGCCCTGATGGCGCAGGTAGCTCTCGACCTGGAAGTCGGCATCGAAGCCGTAGGACAGGCGCGAGCGGTCCTGCAGCGAGCGACCGAACTTGCGGTGCAGGGCCGCCTCGCTGAGATAGGTGATGTGGGCCGCCATGCGCGCGACCGACAGGCCGCGGGTCGGGCGCCGGCCGGTATTCAGGTAGTTGCCGCCCTGCCAGTCGGGATCGGCCATGATCGCCTGGCGTCCGACCTCGTGGAAGGCGATGTTCTGCGCCGAATGGCGCGCCGACGCGGCGATCGGCACCGCGCTGAACACCCGCTCGGGGTAGCTCGCCGCCCACTCCAGCACCTGCATGCCGCCCATCGAGCCGCCGATCACGCAGAACACGCGCTCGATGCCGAGATGGTCGAGCAGCATCGCCTGCAGCCGGACCATGTCGCCGATGGTGATCACCGGAAAGCCGAGGCCGAACGGCTCGCCGGTCGCGAGGTTGCGATCGACCGGGCCGGTGGTGCCCATGCAGCCGCCCAGGACATTGGCGCAGATCACGAAGTAACGTTCGGTGTCGAGCGGCAGGCCCGGCCCGATCATCAGCTCCCACCAGCCGTTCTTGCCGGTGACCGGATGGGTGCCGGCGGCGAACTGGTCGCCGGTCAGCGCATGGCAGACCAGGATCACGTTCGAGCGCTCGGCATTGAGCAGGCCATAGGTCTGGTAGGCGACCGTGACCGGGCCGAGCTCGGCGCCGCAGTCGAGCTTGAGCGGGGCTTCGGTGGCGAGCCTGGCGCGATGGCCCGGCAGCCGGGCCGTATCCAGATCGACCACCGAGAAGAGTTGTGGCTCGGGCATTTAGACGAGCGCGACCATGTGACGGGCGATTCCGAACTGTGTTAGTTGGCTGGGGGTCGCGCAAAAGTCAATGGCGACTTTACTTCGTGGCCGGCGCGGGACTAGTCTGCGCGAACCTCGGCGTGCAATTTCGGGTTTCAATGGAATTCGGTTGAGCCTCCTTTGGAGGACCTGCGACGGGAAATCGATCGGATTGACCGCGGGTTGCTCGATCTGCTGATCGAACGCACCGACGTGGTCCGCTCGATCGGCGAGGTCAAGGGCGACCGCACGGACGGCCGTCTCGCCATGCGACCGGCGCGCGAGGCGGTGATCCTGCGTCACCTGGTGGCGCAGGCGGGCGATCGCTTCCCGCGCCAGGTGCTGGTGCGCATGTGGCGCGAGTTGCTCGCGGCCACCACCCGGCAGCAGACGCCGGTCTCGCTCGCGGTCCATGTTCCCGAGGGCGACCCGGTGATCTGGGACCTCGCGCGCGATCACTTCGGCTCGACCACGCCGATCACGCGCTCGGAAAGCGCCGGCCAGGCGATTCGTGCGGTCAGCGACGGCTCGGCCACGATCGCGGTCCTGCCCTTGCCGCGCGACGGCGAATCCTGGTGGCTGGCCCTGATCTCGGATCAGCCGGATCGTCTGCGCGCGTTCGGCCGGCTGCCGTTCGTCGCCGCGAGCAGTGGCGACGAGACCCAGGCCCTGGCGCTCGGTCGGCTGGAGCCCGAGGCGAGCGGCGACGACTTGGCGCTGCTGGCGATCGAGGCCGACGCGGGCATGTCGCGGGTCCGCCTGCGCGGCCTGATGGCGGAGGCGGGCCTGGCGTCGGAATGGCAGATCGCGTGGCGGCTGACCGACCCCAGCCAGGCCGTGCATCTGGTCGAGGTCGGCAGCCTGGTGCGCGAAGGCGACGAACGTCTTACCGCAGTGCGGACTGCAGCCCGCGGTGAGGTCTTGCGAATCGTGGCGGTCGGCGGTTACCCTCGCCCGATGCCGGCCCAATAGGCAGCCCTTTTTGCGCGCGCGGCGGCGAGCTGCTGTCCTCTGAGCAAATGAGATCCCGCCCATGGTGACGCTGAGGCCACGCCCCGGCATCCTCGAGATCGAACCCTACGTCGGCGGCAAGGCCGAGGTCGAGGGCATGGCCAATGTCATCAAGCTCTCGGCCAACGAGTCCGCGCTCGGGCCGAGCCCCAAGGTGATCGAGGCCTTGCAGGCCGCGGCGCCGTCGGCGCACCGTTACCCCGACGGCGGCGCGCGGGCGCTGCGCCAGGCGATCGGCGAGCGGTTCGGCCTCGATCCCGAGCGCATCGTGGCGGGCAGCGGCTCCGACGAGCTGATCCAGCTGTTGATGCGCGCCTATGCCGGGTCCGGCGAGGAAGTGCTCTACAGCGCCCATGGATTCTTGATGTACCGGCTGACCGCGCTGGCGATCGGCGCGATCCCGGTGGCAGCGCCCGAGCGCAACCTCAAGACCGACGTCGACGCCATGCTGGCCCGGGTGACCTCACGGACCCGCGCGGTGTTCATCGCCAATCCCAACAACCCGACGGGCAGCTATCTGACGCACGACGAGCTGACGCGTCTGCACGCGGGCCTGCCGGACGATGTGCTGCTGGTGGTCGATGCCGCCTATGCCGAGTATATCGGCCGCAACGATTACACGACCGGGCAGGAGCTGGTCGATCGCGCCTCGAACGTGGTCATGACGCGCACCTTCTCCAAGCTGTTCGGCCTGGGCGCGCTGCGCCTGGGCTGGCTGTACGCGCCGGAGCACGTGACCGACGTGCTGCACCGGGTGCGCGGGCCGTTCAATGTCAACGCGCTCGCCCAGATCGCGGGCATCGCGGCGCTCGAGGATCGCGAGCATCAGGCGCGCGAGCGGGCCAATAACGACCGTTGGCAGCCCTGGCTGGCCGTGCAGCTGGCAGCACTCGGCCTGAAGGTGCATCCGACCGTCGCCAATTTCGTCCTGGTCGAGTTTCCCGAGGCCGAGGCGAAGTCGGCGCGTGCCGCCAGTGCCTGGCTCGAGCGCAACGGCATTCTGGCGCGGCCGATGGCCGCCTACGGCCTGCCGCAATGCCTGCGCATCACGGTCGGCCGCGAGGAGGAGAACCGGGCGGTGGTCGAGCGCCTGCGGGAGTTCGTGGCTTGAGCGTGGCGGATCGGGCACCGCCTTTCGAGCGGGTCGCGCTGATCGGCATCGGCCTGATCAACGGCTCGCTCGCCCTGAACCTTCGCCAGCACCGTCTGGCCGGCGAGATCGTTGCCTGTGCACGACGTGAGGCGACCCTGGCGCGCGCCAGAGAGCTGGGCCTGGCGGACCGGACCACGACCGACCCCGCGGCCGCGGTCGCGGGCGCCGATCTGGTCGTGATCGGCACGCCACCCGGCGCCGTCGGCGCGGTCGCCGAGGCGCTGGCGCCCGGTCTCGAGCGGCATGCGATCGTCACAGACGTCAGCTCGATCAAGACCGAGGTCGTGCACGAGCTGCGGCGCCGCCTGCCCCGGCCGGAGCGGCTGGTTGGCGGGCATCCGGTTGCCGGCACCGAGCATTCCGGTCCGGATGCGGCGTTTGCCGAGCTGTTTCGCGGCCGCCATTGCATTCTGACGCCGCTCGAGGACGCCGATCCGGATGCCATCGCCAAGGTCGGCGCCATGTGGCGTGCGGCCGGCATGCTGATCGAGACGATGACCCCCGAGCACCACGACCGGGTGCTGGCGATCACCTCGCACCTGCCGCATCTGATCGCCTACACCATCGTCAGCACGGTCGCCGATCTGGAGGAGCATCTGCAGTCGGAGGTGCTGCGCTACGCCGCCGGCGGCTTCACCGACTTCACGCGGATTGCAGGCTCCGACCCGGTGATGTGGCGCGATGTGTTCCTGCACAACCGGGAAGCCGTGCTCGAGATGCTCGGGCGGTTCACCGAGGACCTCGCCGCGCTGCAGCGCGCGATCCGTTGGGGTGAGGGCGACAAGCTGCAGGACCTGTTCACCCGCACGCGGGCCATTCGGCGCGGCGTCATCGCCGAGGGTCAGGCGTATGATCGGCGGGTGCTGACCACGGCGACCAGCGCGAAGGACGCAAAGGCGGATGAAGGCCGAGGTTCGTAACTACTTCCCGACGCCGGTGATCATCGCGACGCTGCCCGATGCGCAAGCCGTCAATGCCGAGCTGAAACACGTGATCCTCGAGCGCGAGCGCCGGGACGAGGGCGTCCACCACAGCAATCTGGGCGGCTGGCAGTCGAGTTGGGACTTCGAGAGCTGGGCCGGGCCGAGCGCCAAACAGGTGCTGGATGCGGCGCGCAATCTCGCGACCCGGGTGACCGCGGATCGCGCCGGCAAGCCGGTGCGAATCGCCTGGAAGACCAACGCCTGGGCGAACGTCAACCGGCGCGGTCACGGCAACGAGTTTCACACCCATCCCGGCGCCTACTGGTCCGGCACCTATTATGTCGACGACGGCGGCATCGGTGAGAATCCCGACCTCGGCGGCGCGTTCGAGATCCAGGATCCGCGCGGCGTGGCGCCGGCCATGTACGCGCCGCTGCTGAGCTTCGCCATGCCGGGCGGCCAGTCGGCCGGTGCGAGCGAGCTGATCTATCCCCGGACCGGCCAGTTCGTGCTGTTTCCGTCCTGGCTCGCCCATGCCGTGCGACCCTATGAGGGTGGTCGTGAGCGGATCTCGATTGCCTTCAACTTCAGCCTCTGAGTGGCTGCCCGGCGCGGCGCCGGGCGCCGGGCAGGTCTGGATCTTCGCCTACGGCTCGCTGATGTGGCGGCCGGGCTTCGCCCATGACGAGGCCGTGCCCGCGCGGCTGCACGGCTACCATCGTGCCTTGTGCATCTATTCGATCGTGCATCGCGGCACCGCCGAGCGCCCGGGACTGGTGCTCGGGCTCGATCGAGGCGGCTCCTGTCGCGGCTGGGCGTTTCGGATAGAGCAGCCCCAGGAGAGCGAGGTTCTGGCGTATCTCGATGCGCGCGAGCTGGTCACCGACGTCTATCAGCGAAAGCGTCTGCCGATCACGGTTGGGCCGAGGCGCGTTCCGGCCTGGTGCTACGTCGCCCGCCAGGACCACGTCCAGTATGCCGGCAAGCTCGAGGAGCAGCGCCTGCTGGAGCTGGTCCGACATGGTGCCGGCCGCTCGGGCCATAACCTTGATTACGTGGTCAGCACGGTCCGCCATCTCGAGGAGATGGGTGTTGAAGACGGCCCGCTGCACGCCCTGGCCAAAAGGCTGGTCACGATCTAGGTCCGAGACCTCCGGCCTCCTCGATCAGCCGATCGCATGCGCCTTCGAGCCGCTGGTGCAGCTCGGCCATGAACGGCTTCCGGTCGAGGCCCGGCTCGATCGGCTCGAGGAACTCCAGGACGATCCGACCAGGGCGCTTGATGAAGCTGCGACGGCCCCAGAACAGCCCGGAGTTGTGCGCCACCGGCACCACCGGCTGCTTGAGCTGGGTGTAGAGCGCAGCCACCCCTGGCTGGTAGGGCACATGCCGGCCCGGCGCAATGCGATGGCCTTCCGGAAAGATGATGACGGACACGCCGCGGGCGAACGCGTCCCGCGCACCGGCGACCAGCGAGCGCAACGCTTTGGTGCCGCCGCCGCGATCGACGCCGATCATGCCGGCACGCCGCACACTCCAGCCAAACAGTGGAACCTGCTCGAGCTCACTTTTGAGCGCGATCGCCGCATCCGGCACGACCAGATGGGTCACCAAGGTCTCCCAGGCCGATTGGTGCTTAAAGGCGTAGATGGCAGGTGTCTCGGGCGCCCTGTCGAGGCCACGGACCTCGTAGGTGAGCCCCACCAGATGGCGAAGCAGAAATTGCACGCCGCCCATCCAGAGCCTGCTGATCGAGAGAACCGCACCGCGTGGCAGCAGCAGACAGGGCACGGCGATCAGGACCATCGCCACCATCCAGACCAGCGCCGCGGTATTGAACGCGGCCGAGCGCGCCATCAACCACGCGCCGGGACGCGTGGCGTGAGCGGGAAGCGTTTGGACCGACATGGCCGCTGGACATAGGCGGCGTGCGGCCCGAAGGCAAGAACTCAAGCGGTGCGGGGTGGCCGCGGGCCGGCGTGCTGTAGCTGCTGGAGCACGCTGATGCGGACCACCGCGACCGCCAGCAGCAGGCTGACCGCCGCCATGCCGGCCAGGAGGCTCCAATCGAGCGGCCGCAGGCCGATCGGGATTGCGTCCAGGATTGCCAGATGGCGACCGCTGTACAGCGCAATCGCCACCGTGAGCAGCGCGAGACCGAGACCGCCGGCACCGCCACGCACGCTACTGGCGCGCGTGTAGCGCTCGAGCTGACCGGCCAGATAGTCCGGGGTCGCCCCCATGCAGCGCAACAGATCGACCGCTTCGCGGCTGAGCCGCAGGCTGAGCGTGGTGATCGAGGCAATCGCGAGCAGGCCCGCCGGCAGCGCAATCAGGACGAACAGAGCGCTCCAGTTGCGTATCAGCGTCGCCGCGACCTGGGCGCGATCCGGCGTGGTTGCGCCGACCATCAGCGTAGCGCCCGGCACCACGTCGCTCAAGGCTTCCCGCAACGCCGCGAGATCCGGCGCCGCCGCGAGCGGGTCGAGCCAGACATCGATCATGGCCGGCAGGGGCAGATCATTCAGCCCGGTCTCGCCCAGCCAGGGCGTCATCAGCGCGCGCAGCTCGGCATCGCCCACGGGCTCTGCAGTGATCACGGACGGGTTCTGGTACAGGGCGTCGATCGCCGTGCTGACCCCGCGCCCGCTATCGTCGTCGGCCAAAGGCAGCGTGACGGTGATCAGCCGCGCGCGCTCGCCGAGGGCGAGCAGAGCCTGGTCGGCGATGATGGCGATCGCGAGCATCACCACGATGGCATAGACGAGCGCGCCCGCGAGCCACGGCAGGATCCGACCCGGAACGGTCCGTGCCAAGGGCAGATCGAGGCGGGCGCGCCGCATCGGGCCCGCGGATCAGACGGCCGCCGCCACGGGCACGGCCGTGGCGGCAGGACGCGTCATGCGGCCGCGACTGATGCGTAGGATCGGGTAGCGATGGCGCTCGACCAGATCCCGGTCGTGGGTCGACAGCACGACCATGCTGCCGAGCTTGGACACCTGCGCGAACAGATGCATGATGCGCCGCGCGAGATTGTCGTCGACGTGACTGGTCGGCTCGTCGCACAGCAGCAGGCCGGGCCTTGCGATCACCGCGCGCGCCACTGCAACCAGCTGACGCTCGGCCATGGACAGATCACCGGGGCGCGCGTCTCGAAGCTCGGCCAGTCCCAGCCAGCCCATCATCTCGGCGACGACCCCGCTGATCTGCTGGTCCTGCCCGCCATTGATCCGCAGCGGCAGCGCGATGTTGTCGAACGCAGAGAGGTGTTCGAGCAGGCGCAGGTCCTGAAACACCATGCCGATCCGCCGGCGCATGGCGCACAGCTCGCCTGGCAGCATGTCGGCAACCTCGCGCTGAAACAGGCTGTAGCGGCCAGCCGATGGCATCTGGACGAGTCCGAGCAGGCGCAGGAGCGAGGTCTTGCCCGAGGCGCTCGGGCCCATCAGGAACACGAAACTGCCGGATCGCAAGGTCAGGTCGATCTCGTGCAGAACCTCGCGATCAGGACCGTACGACAGGGCGATCTGTTCGAGCCGCAGCATCCGGGGCCCATCCGACAAAAGCGATTTTATCTGTTGCACAGGACCGGGTTTTCGTCCAGTGAAGGCTCAACCACTGCGGGAAATACCGGCTTGGCTCCAAGGTCATGATTCTGACCTGCTCGAAATGCGCGACCCGATATCACGTCGACCCCGGCAGCCTCGGCGCCGAGGGCCGCATGGTTCGTTGCGCCGGGTGCGGCCATCGCTGGATGGCCGAGCCGCCCGCGGACACACCCAAAGTGCTCGACCTGCATGCACCGACGGTGGCCAGGGCCAGGGCTAACGCGGCAGCCAGGCGCAGCTCGCCGCGGATCGTCGCCTGGCTGGTCGCCACGCTGGTGGTCCTGGTGGCGGCAAGTGCGGTGATCGGTCGCAACGAGATCGTTGCCAGGTTTCCCGAGAGCGCTTCGATCTACCGGGCTCTGGGCATGCCGATCGCCGTGCGGCCCGGGCTGGAGTTCGAGCAGGTGACCTCGGAACGGGTGGTCGAGGGCGGCGTCTCGGTGCTGGTGTTCGAAGGCGAGATCGTCAATCAGTCGGAGGAGCTGCGCCACGTGCCGCCGATCCGCGTGATCCTGCTCGACGACGGCGGCCGTCAGCTGCAGCGCGAGATCTTCAGCTCCAAGGACGCCTCGCTCGATGCCGGCGCCAAGACCACCTTCTCGGGGCGCCTGGTCAATCCGCCGAGCCAGGCGCGCAACTACAGCATCACCTTCGACGTCGGCTCCTGAACGGCCTCCGGGCCCGTGGGCGTGCGGCTGCGCCTGGATTAGACGTTGAAGCGGAAGTGGATCACGTCGCCGTCCTGGACGACGTAGTCACGCCCTTCCTGGCGCAGCTGGCCCGCGTCGCGCGCGCCGGCTTCGCCATGGCAGCGCACGAACTCCTCGTAGCGCACGACCTCGGCGCAGATGAAGCCGCGCTGGAAATCGCTGTGAATGGTGCCGGCCGCCTCTGCCGCCGTGGTGCCGTGCCGGATCGGCCAGGCGCGCGCCTCTTTGGGCCCGGCGGTCAGGAAGGTGATCAGGTCGAGCAGGCGATAGCCCGACTGAATCACACGGTCGAGGCCCGGACGCTCGAGCCCGAGGGCGGCCAGATACTCGCCCCGCTCGTCATCGGACAGCGCGGCGATCTCGGCCTCGATCGCGGCCGCGATCACCACTACCGGCGCACCCTGCGCGCTGGCCCATCGCTCGACAGCGGCGCTCCAGTCGTTGCCGGTCGCAGCCGACGCTTCGTCGACATTGCACAGATAGAGCACGGGCTTGGCGGTCAGCAGCTGCAGGCTGTGCAAGGTGGCGGCCTGCTCCGGATCGAGGCGCAGGCGTCGCGCCGGGCATCCCTCCTCCATCTCGGGCCGGATCTGCTCGATCAGCGCCAGCTGGCGGCGGGCGTCGGCGTCGCCGCCGCGGACCCGCTTGGTCAGTCCGTCGATGCGCCGCTCGAGCGCGCCGATGTCCGCCAGCAGGAGCTCGGTCTCGATCAGCTCGGCGTCGCGCAGCGGATCGACCCCGGCCTCGACATGGGCGACATCCTCGTCCTCGAAGCAGCGCAGCACCTGCAGGATCGCATCGACCTCGCGGATCGCGGCCAGGAACCGATTGCCCAGGCCCTCGCCGCGGCTGGCACCACGCACCAGCCCGGCAATGTCCACCACCTCGAGCTGGGCCGGCACGATGCGGGCGGAGCGCGCGATCCGGGCGACCGTGTCGAGCCGGGCGTCGGGCAGCGGCACCCGGCCGACATTGGGCTCGATCGTGCAGAAGGGGTAGTTGGCGGCGGCGGCCGCGGCGGTCCTGACCAGCGCGTTGAACAGGGTCGACTTGCCGACATTGGGCAGGCCGACAATGCCGCAGTTGAAGCCCATCAGACGACCCGGTCGGGTGCCGCCCGCTGCTTCGTCTCCGGCTTGGGCTCCGATCCCTTCTCCGGTTTCGGGGGCCGCAGCTGCTGCGCGATCTTGTTCATGCAGCCGGCATCGTCGCCGCTCGCAAGCAAGGGTGCCGCGTCGACCAGGGCATCGAGCAACGGCTCCAGCCAGCGCTGGTCCGTGGCGTTGAAATTGCCGAGCACATGGCCGGTCACCAGCTCCTTGTGACCAGGGTGGCCGACGCCGATCCGCACCCGCCGGAAGTCGCGTGAGCCGAGCTGCTCGGCGATCGAGCGCAGGCCATTGTGGCCGGCAACGCCGCCGCCGCTCTTGATCCGCAGCTTGCCGGCGGCGAGGTCGATCTCATCGTGGATCACAACCAGGTCCTGCAACGGCAGCTTGAAGAAGCGCATCGCCTGGGCGACCGGGTAGCCCGAGCGGTTCATATAGGTCTGCGGCTTTTGCAGCATCACCTTGGTGCCGCCAAGGCTGCCCTCGCAGATCTGGCTCGAAAAGCGGCTGCGCCAGGAGCCGAAGCCGTGCGCATGCGCAATCGCGTCGACCGCCATGAAGCCGACATTGTGGCGATGTCCAGCATAGCGTGGCTCGGGATTGCCGAGCCCGACCAACAGCAACATGGCTCGCCCCGGGTCGGTTTAGCCGGCTTCCTCGGTCGACTCCGCCTCGGCCGCTTCCTCCTCGGCCTCGGCTGCCGCCTCCTGCTCTTCGGCCGCTTCCTCCGCCACCACGGTCGGTGCCGCGATGGTCGCGATCGTGAAATCGCGATCGGCGATCATGGGGTGGACGCCCTCGGGCAGCGAGACCTGCGAGATGTGCAAGCTGTCGCCGATGTCGGCCGCCGCCAGATCGATCTCGATCTGGCCTGGAATCGCATCGGCGGGGCAGACCAGCTCGATCTCGCGCCGGACCACGTTGAGCACGCCGCCGCGCTTGAGGCCCGGGCAGGTCTCCTCGTTGAGGAACGCGACCTGCACCGTCACATGGATCGTGGTACCGCGGGAAACGCGCACGAAGTCGGCGTGGATCGGCTCGTCCGAGACCGGGTGGACCTGGACCTCGCGCGGCAGGACCCGGATCGCCTCACCGCCCAGCTGCAGCGCGCACAGGGTGCTGAAGAACCGCGGATTGTGCAGCTCGCGGCGCAACGCTCGTGCCTCCAGCGAGACCATCTGCTGGTCCTTGCTCTCACCATAGATGACGGCAGGCACGCGGCCGGCGCGGCGCAGCTGCCGGGCTGGCCCCTTGCCCCCGCCGTTGCGGGCTTCGGCTTCAAAGGTAATCAACTCGGCCATGACCTCACGTCCTTGGCTCGTTGGGCCGCCTCGCGGGCCGGCTCAATCGAACAGAACTCGATACCGAGCTCTCGTCGCTGATCCGCCTGATCGCCTCGCCGATCAGGGGCGCTACCGAAAGCTCACGAACCTTGTCGCTCACGCGGACCGCCTCGGTGGCCCGGATGCTGTCGGTGATCACCAGGGTCTCGAGCCGGCTGGCGCTCACCCGTGCGACCGCCCCGGCCGACAGGACCCCATGGGTCACATAGGCGACCGCCGAGGTCGCTCCGGCATCGAGCAGGGCCTGCGCGGCGTTGCACAGCGTCCCGCCGGAATCCACGATGTCGTCGACCAGCACGCAACAGCGGCCGGCGACATCGCCGATCACGTTGACGACCTCGGACACGCCGGCGCGCTCGCGGCGCTTATCGATGATCGCCAGGCCGGCGTCAAGCCGCTTGGCGAAGCCGCGCGCCCGGCCGACGCCGCCGACATCGGGCGAGACGATCACCACGTCGCGGACGTCGTAGCGCTGCCGGAGATCGGCCGCCATCAGCGGCGAGGCGTACAGATTGTCGAGCGGAATGTCGAAGAAACCCTGAATCTGGCCGGCATGCAGGTCCATGGTCAGCACCCGGTGCGCGCCCGCCTCGGTGATCAGGTTGGCCACCAGCTTGGCCGAGATCGGCGTGCGCGAACCGGACTTGCGGTCCTGCCGGGCGTAGCCGAAATAGGGCATCACCGCAGTGATCCGCCGGGCGGACGCGCGCCGCAGCGCGTCGACGCAGACCAGGAGCTCCATCAGGTTGTCGTTCGCCGGATAGGACGTCGACTGCACCAGGAACACGTCCTCGCCACGCACGTTCTCGTGGATCTCGACGAACACCTCCATGTCGGCGAACCGCTGCACGGTGGCATCGGTCAGCGGCACGCCCAGAAAAGCAGCGATCGCCTCGGCCAGCGGCCGGTTGCTGTTGCCAGCGAGCAGTTTCATAGGCTCTCCAGCCCCTGCGGGCCAATCTCCCAGAGGCGAGCGGATGTCTATCAAGCTGCACTTACGAAGTAAACGGGTCGTGAATTGGGATCGCGATCAGGTATCGCCGGCCGAGCAACACGCCGATATCTGGCCGACGCGCACCCGATCCATACGCGCACCTTGCAAAGCACGCGCCGCGGGCGGCTGCTGGCCCACTGGCACGCGCCTTAGAAGAAGCAGGTTGCCAGCAATCCAGCCAGCAGGATCAGCAGGAACAGGACGAGATAGGGCATGGCTAGCCGACCGTCGCCGGGCGGCGGAACAGCCGGTGCCAGGAGGCTTCGAGCGCGACCGCGCCGCAGATCACGGCGATCGCCAGCCACTGCAGCCAGGTCACCGCCTGGCCCAGGATCAGCAGGGCCAGGCAGGCGGCGATCACCGGCTTCAGGAAGAACAGATACATGCCGCGCGTGAAGTCCGGCGCCGCGGCCAGGCCGCCGAGCCACAGCCACTGGGTGAGCGTGGTGTTGAACAGCCCGATCGTCAGCAGCGCGATCCACTGTCCCGACGGCCGCTCGAACAGGCTGAGCGGATCGACCCAGATGCCCCAGCCAAGGCCGACCAGGGGCCAAAGGCCGACAGCGGCGATCGCCATGCTGAGCGCGGTGATCCGCAGCGCGCCGTAGCGGCCGATATAGGGCTTGGCGAACACCGTGAAGCCGCCGATCAGCACCGCACTGCAGATCGCCAGCAGCATGCCGGTCAGGTTGCGCTCGGTGCCGGCGAGCTGGGCGATCGCGCCGTCCGTGATCAGCAGCGCGCCACCCACCACCGCAGCGCAACCGGTCGTCCACTTGGCCTTGCTGATCGGCTCACCGTTGCGCCACAGATTGACCAGCGCGACATAGATCGGCGACGTCGTTACCAAAGTCGCGACCTGCGGCACAGTGGCGTAGTCGAGCGACCAGTGGAACAGCAGATAGCCGATCGTGATCATGCCGAGCGACAAGCCGACGATGGGCCAGAACGCCTCGCGCAAGGGCGTGATCAGATCGCGTGCCCCAGGCACCAGCAGCGCCACCACCACAAGGCCGGCGCCGCCGATCAGAAACCGCCAGACCGACACCTCCGGCCCGCCGACGCCCGAGATCACCGCCATGAACTCGCTGGTCGCGTGGCCGATCACGCCGAGGAACACGGCGCCATAGGCAAGCCAGCCATAGCGGTGCCAAAGCCCGCGGGGCCCGGCCATCGCTAGACGCGCGCGACCAGCGCCAGGCAGGCGTCGACCACCGCCTGCGGCCGCTCCATCGAGATCAGATGGCCGAGGTCGGGCAGGTCGACCCGATGTGCGTCGGGCAGCCGCGCGGCGAGCGCGGCGACATCGGTTGCATCGTAGAAGACGCGATCGCGCAGGCCGCTCAGCACGGTGACCGGCATCGTCAGCTGCTCGTAGGGCAGATCCCAGTCGGCGTCCATGCCGGCCGCCAGCAGGCGGGCGGTGCCGCTTGCCGGATCGATCGGCTCGTAAGGCGCGCGCCCCAGGAAGTTGGCATGGTTGGCGGCCTGCCAGGCGGGGCCGGTCAGATGCTGCATATAGAGATCGCCGATCAGGCGGCCGCCGCCGATCAGCGCGGCGCGATGCACCGCCGCATTGGTCCAGGCCAGGCGCGTGCTCGCCTTGCGCAGGGTGTTGATCAGCAGCAGCGCCTCGCACGGAGCGCCCGCCAGATGAGCCTGCGCGGCGAACAGGCCGCCGATCGACAGGCCGACATAGACCGGCCTGGAGGGCGCCAGCGTCTGGATCAGCGCCACGCCGTCGGCGACGATCTGCTGAGCGCCGATCGCGTCGGGTTCGCCGAACGGGCTGTCCTTCTGGCCGCGAAAATTCCACAGCAGGGTGCCGTGGCCCCTGACCCGCAGCGCCGGCGCGATCATCGCGTCCCAGCTCGCGGCATCGCCGGTCAGCGCGTTGAAGAAGGCGAAGGTGACGCCACCGTCGGCCGGCGGCTGATGCTCGAAATAGAGGCCATCGTTCGGCCCCAGCTCATGTACCGGCATCGCTGCTTCCCTCAGGGCGTCTGCACGCCCTTGGCGTTGAGATAGACCGCGTAGAGCGAGCTGGTCGCGGTCATGAACAGACGGTTGCGATTGGGGCCGCCGAAGGTGCAGTTCGACACCACCTCCGGGATCCCGATCCGGCCGAGCAGCTCGCCGCCTGCCGTATAGCAGTTGACGCCCTCGCCGGCGCTGGTCCAGAGGTTGCCGTCGGTATCGATCCGAAAGCCGTCGAACAGCCCCCATTCCGAGACCGCGAACACCCGGCCGTCGCGCAGCCGGTCGTCCTCGAGGTCGAAGGCGCGAATGTGCTGCGGGCCGCCATGGGTCGCGCCGGTATCGCTGACATGCAGGATCCGCTCGTCCGGCGAGAAGGCAAGGCCGTTGGGCTTGCAAAAATCGTCGGCCACGACGTGAAGCTCACCGCTGTCCGGATCCAGCCGGTAGACGTAGCTGGCGCCGATCTCGCTCTCCGCCTTGTGGCCCTCATAGTCGCTGTCGATGCCGTAGGTCGGATCGGTGAACCAGACGCTGCCGTCCGATTTGACCACGACATCGTTGGGCGAGTTGAGCCGCTTGCCCTGGTAGGTGTCGGCCAGCACCGTGATGCTGCCGTCCAGCTCGGTCCGGCTGACCCGGCGCGCACCATGCTCGCACGACACCAGCCGCCCCTGGCGATCGCGGGTGTGGCCATTGGTGTGGTTGGCCGGCAGGCGGAAGACGCCGACGCCGAGGCCCTCGACCCAGCGCATCATGCGATCGTTGGGAATGTCGCTCCAGACCAGAAAATTGCCGTCGGCGAAGTAGCAGGGGCCCTCGGCCCAAAGGGTGCCGGTGTACAGCCGCTCGACCTTGCAGTTGCCGAGCAGATAGCGCCTGAAGCGGGGATCGATGATCTCGAAGTCTGGGCTCATGGCTCTCCTCCGGCAGGGTTCGTGGGTGCCCGGCCCTCAGGCAGGCGGCAACAGTTCAGCCCTGGACCCGCTCGCCCCGGCCATAGACCAGGAGCATGACCACGATCACCACGCCATAGATGATCTGGCGGCCGGCCTCCGGCATCTGCATGACCGAGAGGATGCTCTGCAGCAGGCTGATCAGGATCACGCCGGCGACGGTGCCGAGATAGGTGCCGCGGCCACCCAGGATGTGCGTGCCGCCCAGCACGACCGCGGCGATCGCGGGCAGGAGATAGGGATCGCCCATGGCCTGATAGGCCTTGGTCGAGTAGCCGGCGAGCATCACGCCGGCGAGCGCGCTGCACATGCCGCTGATGCCGAAGCAGGCGATCAGCACGCCGCGCGTGTTGACGCCGGACAGATAGGTAGCACCCTCGCGGTTGCCGATCGCGAAGATGTAGCGGCCGAGCGGCGTGCGCTTGAGGATGAACACGATCACAACGCCGACCGCCAGCCAGACGAACAGCGCGTTGGGAATGTGCAGCGTGTGCGCGGTCGCCAGCCAGTGCATCAGGTCGGTGGCGTGGTCCTGCGGCGCGAAGCCGCCGGTATGCAGGACCATCAGGCCTTGTGCTACGGCGTTCACGCCGAGCGTGAAGATCATCGACGGGATGCGCAGGAACGCGACGCCGAGCCCGTTGAACAGGCCGAACAGAAGGCCGCACAGCATGCCGAACGGGATCGCCAGCACGACACCGGTCTCGCCCCACCAGCCGGCAGCGGCAGTCGCCATCATGCCGCCGACCGTGACGATCCAGGGGATCGACAGGTCGATGTGGCCGAGCAGGATCACCAGCATCAGCCCGGATGCGATGATGCCGAGAAACGCCGCGACCTGAAGCTGCTGCAAAAGGTATGTGGCCGACAGGAAGCTGCTCGAATAGAGGCTGCCCGCGAGCAGCATCACGACGATGAAGCCGAACGCGATCAGGACCGGCTTGTCGACCGATTTGAGCACGTCTTGCATGGCTAGCGGAACAGCTCCAGACGGTTGCGGATTTGGAACACGCGGGCGGCGCCGAGCGACACCGCGGCGAGCAGCACCACGCCCTGGAACAGAGGCTGCCAGAGCGGCGGCAGGTCGAACACGAACAGCAGGTCGTCGATCGTGCGCAGCACGAACGCGCCGAAGATCGAGCCGATCGCCCCGCCGGCGCCGCCATAGAGCGAGGTGCCGCCGATCACCACCGAGGCGATCGAGTTCAGCGTATAGGTGTTGCCGATCGGCGCGCTGGCCTCGCCGGAATAGGTGACGAAGGTCAGCATCAGGCCGGACAGCGCCGCCAGAAAGCTCGCCAGCGTGTAGGCGGCGAGCTTGGAGCGGCCGATCTGCACGCCCGACATGTAGGCCGCGGATTCCGCCGAGCCGGTGGCATAGCAGCCGCGCCCCAGCATCGAGCGCCGAAACGGCAGCCAGACGACCAGCACGACCACCACCAGCAACACCAGCGAGGTCGGCACCACGTCGAACACGGTATAGGTCATGAAATCGGCCAGATCCTCCTGGACGTCGCCGCCGGGATCGGCCGCAGCCACAGCGCGATGCCGTAATAGACGGCACCCGTGGCCAGGGTCGTGATGATCGGCTGGAGGCGGCCGTAGACCACGATGCAGCCGTTGATGAAGCCGGCGAGCGCGCCGACGCCGAGCACCACGATCACGCCGAGCGCGGTCTCCAGCGGCGAGCCCAGCACGACCGTCGAGGCCAGGCTGTTGCACATGATGAAAACCATGCCGACCGAGAGATCGAGCCCGCCGGTCAGGATCGGCAGGGTCTGCGCCATGGCGACCAGCGCCAGCAGCACGCCCTTGTTGGCGGCGGTCGTGACCACCGGCACGGTCAGCCCGGCCGAGTGGTTGCCGATGTAGATCGCGAACATCAGGACGAACAGGGCGAGCGCCAGCAACGCGCCGTAGTTCTGGCCGAGCCAGAGCCGCAGGTCCTTCATGGTCGCGCTGTCATGGCTGGGCTGGGGCCTCGCCGGCCGCAATCTCGAGCGGCAGGTTGAGCGAGCTCGCCACGATGTTGCGCTCGGTCAGCGCGGCACCCTCCAGCTGCCGGATGATGCCGTCCGGCATAGATGATCTCGACCCGGTCGCAGCAGCCGATCAGCTCGTCGTAGTCGGTGGTGTAGAACAGGATCGCCGTGCCGGCGTCGGCCAGCTCGCGCAGCAGCTGGTACATCTCCTGCTTGGTGCCGACGTCGATGCCACGGGTCGGATCGTTCAGCAGCACGATGCGCGCATCGGTCATCAGCCACTTGGCGATCACCACCTTCTGCTGATTGCCGCCCGAAAGCGTCGCGACCGGATCGTCGACGTCGCCCGCCCTGATCGAGAGCTTCGCGATCATCGCATCGATGCGGGCTCTGCTCGCGGGCGCGATCGACCACGATGCCCCTGGTCAGCTGGCTGATCGAGGCCATCGCGATGTTGTCGCGCACCGACATCGGCAGCATCAGCCCTTCGCTCTTACGGTCTTCGGGGATCAGCGCCATGTCGTAGCCGGCGGACTTGGCCTTGCGCGGGCTGGTGATGCGCACCGGCCGGCCGTCGATCCTGATGCTGCCGCCGACGCCGCGCAGCACGCCGAACAGCGCCAGCAGCAGCTCGCGCTGGCCCTGGCCGTCGAGGCCGCCGAGGCCGACGATCTCGCCCTTGCCGACGCTGAGCGAGATGTCGTGCAGCTGCTCGCCCCAGCTCAGGTGCAGGGCCTCGAGCACCTTGGCCGGCGCGGCGGTGCGCACGGGCTTGGCCGGGAACACCTGGGTGTACTCGCGACCGATCATCAGCTGGACGATCTGGTCGTCGGTCCTGGTTCCCTTGGCGAACGTCTCGATGTGCCGGCCGTTGCGGAACACCGAGCAGACGTCGGCGAGCGCCTTGATCTCGTGCATCCGGTGCGAGATGTAGAGGATCGCGAGGCCATCGCCGCGCAGCCGCTCGAGGATCTTGTAGACCTTCTCGACGTCGGCCGCGGTCAGCGCCGAGGTCGCCTCGTCCAGGATCAGGATCTTGGGATTGCGGCCGAGCGCCTTGGCGATCTCGACCATCTGGCGGCGGGATAAGGAGAGGTTGCGCACCAGCTCGCGCGGGTGGACGTCCTCGCAGCCGATCCGCGCCAGCAGCTGCTCGGCGCGCCGGCGCTGGGCGCGCTGGTCGATCAGCCCGAAGCGGCGCGGCGGGTCGGTGATGCAGATGTTGTCCGCCACGCTCAGGTCGGGCAGCAGCGACAGTTCCTGGAAGATGCACACGATGCCCGCTTCGGTGGCCTCGAGCGGCGAGGCGAACGCCACCTCCTTGCCCTCGAGCAACATCGCTGCCCTCCGAGGGCTGCACCACGCCTGCCATGATCTTGATCAGGGTCGACTTGCCGGCGCCGTTCTCGCCGAGCACGGCGTGGATGCGCCCGCGCTCGCAGGCGAAATCGACCTTCTCCAGGGCGCGCACGCCGCCATAGTGCTTGCTGACGCCCCGCATCTGCCAGAAGGGCGTCTGGCCCGAAGGATCGCTCATCGAGAGGTGCCTGGAGGAGGAGGGCGCCGCCAGCTCAAGGAGCCGACGGCGCCATTCGGCTTCTACTGATCGGCTTCTGAGTGACCCATGATCTCCACCGCGGTGATGTTCACCTCACACGGCGGGAACTCATTCGGCGTGAAGAAGTTGTCGGTCAGATCCGGGTAGTAGTTGACGTCGGCCTTGAAGTCCGGGTCCTCGGTCAGCGGGATCGGCACCGAAACATACTGCGGCAGGACCTTACCCTGCAGCGCTTCGATGGCTGTCTTGGCGGCGATCGCCACGAGGCCGGGCGACTGGCCGGCCGAGGAGCAGACCAGGCCATCGTCGGCATGCTCGGCGCACAGCTTGCGGAAGCCGTTCTCGGCCTCGCCGGCGACCGGGATGAACGGGTGGCCGGCATCGATCAGCGCGCGCACGGCGCCGGTCGAACCGCCCTGCACGAACATGCCGTCGAACTGGCCGTGCACGGCGACCGCGTCGGCGACCACCTTCTGGGCGGTGCCGTCATCCCAGTTGCCGACCACCTCGATGATGTCGAACTTGTTGCCGTCGGCTTCCATGATCTCGCGGAAGCCGAGATGGCGGTCGCGATCGACCGAGTTGCCTTGCAGGCCGCGCACCTCGAGGATCTTGCCGTTGTCGCCGACCGTCTTGGTCAGCCAGCGGCCCATGATCCGGCCGATCTCCAGCTGATCCTCGTTGACCTGCAGGATCTCGTCGGAATCGAGCACGTTGTCGAACGGCACCAGCACCACCCCGGCGCGATTGACGCGCTTGATGACCGGGGTGAACGCGGTCGGGTTGACCGCGATGGTCAGGATCGCGTCGTAGCCGGCATTGATGAAGTTGTCGATCGCGGCCACCTGGGCGGCGACGTCGGTGCCGGTCGAGACGACCTTGAGCTCCTTGATCAGCGGCGCAACATCCGGCTGCTCGGCGTAAGCCTTGAGCGTCTTGATCATCTGGATGCGCCAGGTGTTGCCGACGAAGCCGTTGGCCAGCGCGATCCGATAGGGCGGCTCCTTTTTCTGGAACTGAAAGTACTTGGTGTCGTCCTTGAACGGTGCGAAGCACTCGGGCATGTAGCCCGGACCCGAGACCTCTTCGGGCCCCGCAGCCTGCGCTGCGCCGGACAGCGCGAGGACACCCGCAGCCGCCAGCCCGGTCATCCAGGTAGTGACGTGAGACATGGCAATGACTCCCTTATTAAGCCTCCGGGGACCGCCACTGCCCATTCTGCAGCTTGCCGACTGCTTGGGTACAAGCGCAGCGATTTCCCCCTAGTGATGCACTCATACCAGTCTTCGCGCAGGATGCCAGCGGTTCGTCGGCGTGGTCCCCGCTGCCAGTCGTGGCAAAGACGCCGCCAGGCAACCGCGGCGTATGAAACCAAGCCTTTCCGCCATGCCCGGCGGTATGTATAAAGCGGCCATCATCATGAGCATGGGCAGACCGATATGGCGGAGCTGGCGACTTCCCTGAAGCGCGAAGGTGGCGACCGGCAGCGCGCCCTGGACGCGGCCATCGGGCAGATCGAGCGAGCTTTCGGCAAAGGCTCGGTGATGAGGCTCGGCCAGCGCGACAGCCTGGTCGAGATCGCAGCGGTCTCGACCGGCTCGCTCGGCCTCGACATCGCGCTCGGGGTCGGCGGCCTGCCGCGCGGCCGGATCGTCGAGATCTATGGACCGGAATCGTCCGGCAAGACCACGCTCACCCTGCATTGCATCGCCGAGGCGCAGAAGGAAGGCGGTACCTGCGCGTTCATCGATGCGGAGCACGCCCTCGATCCCGGCTATGCCCGCAAGCTTGGCGTCAATCTCGACGAGTTGCTGATCTCGCAGCCGGACACCGGCGAGCAGGCGCTCGAGATCGCTGACACCCTGGTGCGCTCCGGCGCGATCGACATGGTCGTGATCGACAGCGTTGCGGCGCTGGTGCCGCGCGCCGAGCTCGAAGGCGAGATGGGCGACTCCCATGTCGGCCTGCAGGCCCGCCTGATGAGCCAGGCCCTGCGCAAGCTGACCGCCAGCATCAGCCGCTCGAACTGCCTGGTGGTGTTCACCAACCAGATCCGGCTCAAGATTGGCGTGATGTTCGGCAGTCCCGAGACCACCAGCGGCGGCAACGCGCTCAAGTTCTACGCCTCGGTGCGGCTCGACATCCGCCGGATCGGCCAGATCAAGGACCGCGACGAGGTGGTCGGCAACCAGACCCGGGTCAAGGTGGTCAAGAACAAGGTGGCGCCACCGTTCCGCGTGGTCGAGTTCGACATCGTGTACGGCGAGGGCATCTCCAAGAACGGCGAGCTTTTGGACCTCGGCGTGCGCGCCGGCGTGGTCGAGAAATCGGGCTCCTGGTTCTCCTACGACAGCCAGCGGATCGGGCAGGGGCGGGAGAACGCCAAGGCATTCCTCAAGGGCAATCCGGCGGTCGCCGACCAGATCGAGACCGCGATCCGATCCGCCGCCGGCCTGACCGGCAACGGCCCGGGCATCGATCTGCTCGACGAGGACCGGGCACTCGACATCGAGTGAGGTATCAGATCCTAAGAGCAGCGTCGATCGCTGCGGCGACGGACCGCGGCGACGGCGTACGGCGTGTCATCAACGGAGACGAGCATGGCCGAGAAATCTGCCAAGACGGCGCGCGAAGCGGTCGGCGTATTCCATGATCTCAAATCGTTCCAGGCCGCGATCGACGAGCTTTCGAATTCCGGCTTCGATCACGCCGACCTCAGCCTGCTCGCCAGTCAGCAGGCGGTCGAGGAGAAGCTCGGGCACGCCTACCAGAAGGTGAGCGAGCTCGAAAACGACCAGACGGTGCCGCGCGCCGCCTATGCCGGCAGTCCTTCGATCGTCGAGGCGCGCACCGGCGCGATCGGCGGCCTCGCCTATATCGGCGCGATGGCGGCGATCGGCGTGGTCGTGGCATCCGGCGGCGGGCTGGCGGCGGCGATTGCCGCGGCGGCGATCGCGGGTGGCGGCGGTGGCTTGATCGGCTCCGTCGCGGCGCGCTTCATCGGTAGCGAGCACGCCGAGAGCCTGCAGGCCCAGCTCGACAAAGGCGGCCTGCTGCTCTGGGTGCGAACCCCCGACAAGACTCATGAGCAGCAGGCGCTCAAGATCCTCAAGAAGCACGGCGGCGAGGACGCCCACGTTCACAATCTGCCGCTATCGGAGCAGCCGGACGACAACCCGCTGAGCGGCATCCAGATCGACCCGGCCTTGCCGGGCGCCAAGCTCTGACGCCCCGCTAGAGCACACCGCGTTGCGGGGACGCTGAACCGCCCGCGGGAATCGCGCTAGCGCTGCGCCGCCACGCCACCGATCTGGGTCTCGAGGTCAGAGGCGCGAGCGGCTCCGATCGCGTACTGGTCGCTCACGGAGCTGAGGCTCACGGGGGCCGCGTCGAGGGGCGCCTCCGCTGCCCGGTACTCGGACGCGAGCTGGACGGTGAACACGCCCACGCCGATGACGGCGCCGGTCGCGGCGAGCGCCCGGGCGCGCCGTGCGATCCTGGTGAGCAGATCCCTGGACATCAGGACTCCTCCACGGTGACGGTGGCCGGCTGCTGCCGGACGAGGGACAGTGCGGACGTTGCGGGTTCCCCGACACGCCGCGGGCGGGATTTCACGGTCCACCAGCGATGGGCGACGCCCAGGAGGATCGGCAGACCGGTCGCGAGGTAGATCGGCATCAGGGCGCCACCATCCGTGCCGGCGAGGACGCTGTGCACCCACGTCGCCAGGAAGGTCAGGGCCGACAGACGGTGGATCTTCAGCCACCACCCGTCCGGGAGCAGCTTGGTCCACTTGGCGGTGATCGCGGTGATCAGCATCGCGTACACGGTGACCGTGCCGATGGCGATCGCCGGCGTGCGGTACTCGGACAGACCTGGCACCAGTGCGCCCAGCCAGCCGACCTTGGCGTACGGGTCGATCGCCATCAGGACGATGTGCAGGATGAGGAACGCCCACACGAAGACGGTGATCAGCTCGTGCCACGGCACGACCTGGCGCGTGGTCCGCCAGGCGGCGGTGTTGCGCGGATGGCTGAGGACGAGACCCAGCCCCACCTGGACGGCAAGCAGGAGGTACGCAGTCACCCCGAGGGCGCGGGCCGCGATCCACGGCCGAAGCTCGGTGACCCGGGGATCCGCGGCGGGGAGCACCTGGTCGGTGACGGCGAGGGCGACGAGGGCGACCACAGCCCCGATGCGACGAGCGTACGGGCGCCGATCGCATCCCTGGACCTCCGTGACGTCTCCGAATGGTGTGGTACGTCTCCGAGGCAACCCAGTCCCCGAAGGTTTCACCAGACCCGGCGCCGTTGGTCCCGTCCTCGATCCAGTCCGCCCCGGTGGCCGCAGCCGGACGCTGCGAGCGTCAGCCGCCCAGGCCCCGGGCGACCTGATCGAGGTTCCAGGTCATCACGCCCACGTAGGTGTCAAACGGCGGGTCTCCGACGGTGTCCGTGTAGAGGTCCGAAACGACCGCCGCACCGGTCTCGTCGGCGAGGGTGCGGACCAGGTCGTCGCTGAACTGTGCCTCGGCGAAGATCGCACGGACGTTGTCCGCCTTGATCACCCGGATCAGGTTCGCGATGTCGCTGGCGCTCGGGTCCTGGCCCGGAGAATCCACGATCGTGCCGTCGATCCGGAGCCCGTAGGCCGCCGCGAAGTAGGGGAACGCGTCGTGGAAGGAGATGACCGTGCGGTCGGCTTCGGGGATCGCCCCGAGGGTCTCGCGCAGGCGTGCGTCGAGGCTGTCGAGCACGGCCGTGTACGCCGCGAGCCCGGCGTCATAGTCGGCCGCATGCGTGGGATCGACCACCTTGAGCTGCTCGGCGATGCGCTCCGCGTACTTGGCGGCATAGGCTGCGTTCAGCCAGAGGTGCGGGTTCACTCCCTGACCGTCAACACCACCGGCGATGTAGTTGACGCCCGCCAGGTTCTCGCCCAGGCGGACGACCGGCGCGCTGGTTCCAGCATCGGTCACCAGGCTGGCCAGCCAGTCGTCGAGGCCCAGCCCGTTGAGGAACACGAGGTCGGCGGCGGCGAGCCGCCGGACATCGGAAGGGGTCGGGTCGAAGGTGTGGACCTCGCCACCCTTCGGCACCAGGCTGTCCACGGCCACCCGGGACCCGCCGACCTGGGCGACGAGGTCGGCCAGGATCGTGGTGGTGGTCACCACGCGCACGGTTCCGGGCGACAGGGTGCCCAGGGATCCCGGGTCGCCGCAGCCGGCCGTGGCGAGGGCGACCAGGAGCGCCGCGATGAGCAGCCCGACCGTCGAGGCGGACCGGCTTCGCATCATCACCGAGCGCGCTCTGCTCACGGTTGCCCGCTTGTTCCGGTGCGCCGGCCCGACGCGGCCTGGCAGGCTGCGCACAGGCCGAACACCTCGAGGCGGTGCTCGGTGACGCGGAAGCTCGAGCGGCGCCCGATCTCGCCGAGGATCTCGGCGAGGCCCTGGTCTGCCACGTCGAACGAGCGACCGCACCCGGTGCAGATGGCGTGGTGGTGGTGGACCGGATCACAGGCAACGTACGCGTGATCGCCCGCCGGCAGGTCGATCCGCTCCACGAGTCCCAGGGACGCGAACAGGTCCAGCGCACGGAAGATCGTCGCCCGACCGATGTCGAGTTGGAGGCTGCGCGCGTCATCCTCGAGCTGGGCTGCGGTGAAGTGGCCGTCCCTGGCCGCGATCAGCGCCGCGACCGCCCGACGCGGCGCCGTGAGACGCTGGCCCGCCCGTTCGAGCGCCGCCACGAGGTGACCCCCGACCCGCGCCTCGCCCGACGTGCCCGTCACGCGGGCGTTCCCCGGGCGGCCATCGCGTCCTCCGCCGGCACCGGTACGCCACGGCGTCGGCGCCGCGCCACCGGTCCCCGTGGACCGGCGAGGAGCGCAGCCCCGAAGGCGGCCGTCTGGACCAGCACGATCGTGGCTCCACTCGCGACATCCGCCCAGTACGAGATGTAGAGGCCGGCGACCGCGCTCGCGATCCCGATCACGGCGGCCAGCAGCATCACCCGCGTGAAGCGGACCGTCAGCAGCTGGGCCGCGGCCGCAGGCGTCACGAGCATGGCCACCACCAGGATGATCCCGACCGCCTGGAGGCTGACCACGATGGTCAGCGCCACGAGCGCCAGGAACAGGTACTCGAGCCGCTCCACCCTGATCCCGGACGCGGCCGCGCCGAGGGGATCGAACGTGGCATAGAGGAGCTCCTTCCAGAGCACGGCCACCGTCGCGATCACCCCGCCGCCAAGGAGCAGCAGGGCCAGCAGGTCTCCGCTGCCGATCGCGAGAACGTTGCCGAACAGGAAGCTGAACAGGTCGGCCACGTACCCACGGATGCTGCTGAACATGAACACGCCGAGGGCGAAGGTGCCGGCGAACAGCACCCCGATCGTCGTGTCCTGGCGCAGACCCGCCCGCTTGGTCACGAAGCCGATCGCCAGGGCGGTGCCAACGGCCGCGACCGCTGCGCCGATGTAGAACGGGATGCCGAGCAGATAGGCGGCCACCACACCCGGGAAGCCCGCATGGGCGATCGCATCACCGATGAACGCCACGCCGCGCAGCACCACGTAGGTCCCGACCACGGCACACACGACCCCGACGAGCACGAGGGCCACCAGGGCCCGGATGAAGAACCCGTCGCCAAGGGGTCCAAGCAGGAGCTCCATCAGCGACTCACCTCGTGGAAGTGACGCTCGCCTGGGTTCGCGTCGTCGTGGTGATGGGCGTCGTCGAGCAGGACCGTCGACCCGCCGAGGACGAGCAGGTGCCCGCCGTACGCGGCAGCCAGGACGTCGGCGTCGAGCACCAGCTCCGAGGGACCGTAGGCGACCACCGTGCGGTTGATGGCGAGGACCTGCTGGAACCGCTGCGACGCGCAGGCGAGATCGTGCGTCGTGGCCACCACAGTCTTGCCCCGGCCGGCCTGCGCCTCGAGGATGTCCATCAGCAGCTCCTGGGTCGTGGCATCGATCCCGGTGACCGGTTCATCGAGCAGGAACAGGTCGGGCTCCGCGGCGAGCGCACGGGCCAGGAACACGCGTCGCCGCTGGCCGCCCGACAGGCGCCCGATCTGGGTCCCGAGGTGGCCGTCCATGTGCACCTGCGCGAGGGCGTCGCGGACGGCGCGCCGATCGTCCGCGCCGGGACGCCGGACAGG
The DNA here is from genome assembly GCA_963731495.1 of uncultured Alphaproteobacteria bacterium. Lineage (GTDB taxonomy): Bacteria > Pseudomonadota > Alphaproteobacteria > Geminicoccales > Geminicoccaceae > DASUGG01. The sequence continues at coordinate 2,296 of CAVSVZ010000016.1, read as the reverse complement.
CCCGAGCCGCGGGAAGCGGCCCATCATCACGACGTCCTCCACCGTCACCGGGAAGGCCCAGTCCACCAGCTCCGCCTGCGGGACGTAGGCGACCCGGCGCGCCTCGCGGCCGGCGGGGCCGCCGAGGACCTCGATCCGGCCGCTCCAGGGGGTGGCCAGCCCGGCCATCAGCTTGAGCAGCGTGCTCTTGCCGGCGCCATTTGGCCCCACCACCGCGAGCAGGCTGCCGGGTTCCACCGCGAGGGTGACGTGCTCGAGGGCCGTCCGCTCCCCGTATCCGGCGGAGACATCGCTGAGCCATACGTCCGCGTGGGCGTGGGCGTGGGCAGCGTCCACCGGCCCCCCGGGATCGTGAGCGTGGCCACGATGGGCGGGAATGCCCCCGGGATGGGCAGGCGCCGCGGGGGTCGGGATCGTGGGTTCCATATGAGACACAGTATCATCTAGTGCCATGGCTGGCGAATCCAGCCCAGACGGCGCGGGTGCGCGACAATGCTGTCTGTTCGTCGCCACCCAGCACCAGACCGGAGGCCTCCCCTGAGCGGCAAGCAACCCACCCCGTCGTCCACTCGCAAGGAGCGCCGCGCCGCAGAGCGCCGCGACCGGTTCGAGGCTGCCCGGGACCAGCGGCGCACGCGTGCCGCCACCGGCGGAGGCGGCGGTTCATCGTTCATCAACACCCGGAACATGACCATCGCGGGCGTGCTGATCGGCGTGCTGATCGTGGCCGTCGTGGCCATCGGGCAGCTCGGCAACCGGGCTACCGGCCGGCTCGTGGATCCGGGCTTCAGCTACCCTGCCGCGCTCCAGGATGGATCGAACCTGGGGCAGGTGGACGCGCCGGTGCTGCTCGAGGTCTTCGAGGACTACCAGTGCCCGGTCTGCGCCCGGTACTCGCTGGACGTCGAGCCCGCGATCGTCAACAAGTACGTCGCCAGCGGCCAGGTCCGGATCGTCCACCACGACATCGACCTGCTCGGCAGAGGTGGCGACGAGTCGCGGATCCCGGCGCTCGGCGCCTACTGCGCGGAGCAGCAGGGCCTGTACTGGTCCTACGCACATGGATCTACAACAACCAGGAGGGCGAGAACCAGGGCGGCTTCCGCCGGGAGCGCGTGACCCAGATCGCGGTGGCGGCCGGCGTCGACGAGGCGGCCTTCAACAGCTGCATGGACAGCCCGGCGGCGGCTGCCGACGTCACCCAGACGACCGATATGGCCAACGGCCTGGGGATCAACTCCACGCCGACGCTGCGCCTCAACGGCGGTGATCTGATCCGTCAGCTCCTGACTGCGACCCAGCTGAGCGACCTGATCGACGCCGAGCTGGCCAAGGCCAGCGGCGCGCCGGCCGCTGGATCGCCGACCACCGCCCCCTGACCGTGGACGACCGCGAGAGGCTGGCTCACCGAGGTCCGCTCGGCCTGCCCCTCCTGGTCGCGGCGCTCGCGGGTGCCGCGATCGCCGGCTACCTGAGCGTGGCCCGGCTCGCCGGTGAGCCCGCGGTCTGCGGCCCGAGCCAGGGCTGTGAGACGGTGGCCCAGTCCGTGTACTCGGAGGTGCTCGGGTTCCTGCCGGTCGCCTACCTTGGGCTCGCGTTCTCGGTGGTGCTGGTGGGGCTCGCGGCCGGGTGGTGGCAGCGAGCCGAGGACCGGCGGATGCTCCTGGCAGCCTATGGGCTGCTGTTGCTGGGCACGCTGTTCGCGGCGTACCTGACCTACCTCGAGCTGTTCGTGATCGAGGCGATATTCCTTCCTGGTGCGTGTCGTATGCCGTGTCCGTCGTCGTGGCGCTGGTCATCGCCGGTGTCGCCCTGGGTCGCAGCTCGCGAGGACCGGCGGAGCCTCGCGAGCACCCCTAGCGAGCGGGTCCATACCCCGTCAGCTGAACGTAGGCCTGACCGCCCAGCGGGGCGCCACCGCGAGTCGCGGCCACGGATCTGCGAACCCTCCCAGTACACGACGCCGGTGGTGGCTCGCGTGTCGAGCTCCTGCTGCGCCACGGTGGGCGAGAGGCGGATCTCGAGCTCCTCGCCCGGAACGGTGATCGTCCAGGCGGCGGGATACGTCGCACCCGTGGCGGGACTCGTCCAGCGGTCCGTGACCTTGATCGCGAACGCGGTCCCGTCGAGGTGTCGGGTGGCGCCGTCCGGCGCGACCAGGGTCCCGTACGCGAGGGAATGGTGCCGTCGGCGGCGCGCACGAGGGAAACGGTGAGGTCTGTGCCGTCGTCGAGGTTGAGCCGCGAACCGGTCCCAGCCGCCCCCTCCAACGGAGATGAAGTCGCCCCACTGGTGG
>CAVSVZ010000015.1:0-30198 GCA_963731495.1 uncultured Alphaproteobacteria bacterium | reverse complement strand
CTGGCGAAAGGAGTTTGATGAGGCGATCACAGAGGCCCAACGGAGCGTCGAGCTCGATCCGGGCAACGCCGAGGCGCTGGCGCGTCTCGGCCATATCCTCGAGTTCAGCGGTCGGCCGAACGAGGGCCTGCCGCTGATCGAGCGAGCGATGGCCCTCGATCCTCACCACCCCTTCATTTATCCGTTCTGGCTCGGACACGCCCTGCAGGGACTGCAGCGCCACGAGGACGCGATCGCGGCGTTCACGAGGTCGATCAATCGCAACGCCGATTTCGTCTCTGCCCATGCCCACGCTGCCGCGTCCTGCGTTCATCTGGGACGCCTCGAGGAGGCGCACGCCCAGGCGGCCGAGGTTCTTCGGCTTTGTCCCGATTTCTCTATTCAGCGTGAGGTGGAGAAGCTGCCGTACAAGGACCAGTCGAGGTTGGCACGCCTTGTCGCCGACCTCCGCCAGGCGGGCCTGCCCGATTGAGCAGCGGCTCGCGATTGTTGCCTTTGCGGTGGCAAGTCAATAAACAGCCGCAACCATGGCGCGAGGTTCGTCCAAGCCCGCAGCGATCGCCGTGCTCGACGTCGGCAAGACCCACGTCAAGCTGCTGGCGATCACGCCGGACCACAAGGTCGTCTCCAGCCGGTCGGCGCCCAACGCGGTGCGGCAGGGCGAGCCTTATCCCAATTGCGACACCGATCACATCTGGCGCTGGATGATGGCGGCGCTCGCCGATCTCGGCGAGCGGTTCAGGATTCAGGCGATCGTGCCGAGCGGCTACGGCTCGACCGCGGCGCTGGTCGCCGAGGGTGAGCTGGTGCTGCCGATCATGGACTACGAGGCCGAGCCGCCGGCGGCGATCGCCGCGGCCTACGCCGAGACCGCACCCTGGTTCGAGGAATGCTGCTGCCCGATCCTGCCGGCCGGCCTGACGCTCGCCCGCCAGCTGTTCTGGCAGAGCCGCGTCCACCCCGAAGCTTTTTCGCGCGCGCGCTGGCTCCTGCCGTTCCCGCAATACTGGTCGTGGGGGCTGTGCGGCGTGCCGGCCAGCGAGGTGACCTCGCTCGGTGCCCAGACCCAGCTGTGGAACCCCCGCGAGCGGGATCTTTCGACGCTCGCCAAGCGCGAGGGCTGGGACGAGCTGCTGCCGCCTTTGCGCTACGCCTGGGAGGTGCTCGGCACGCTGCAGCTCGAGATCGCCGAGAAATGCGCGCTGCCGCCCGAGACCCCGGTGCTGTGCGGCATCCACGACAGCAACGCCAACTACGCCCGCTATCTCGCCGCGGAACTCGAGGACTTCACGCTGGTCTCGACCGGCACCTGGTTGATCAGCTTCAATCCCGCTTTGCCGCTGGCCGGGCTCGATCCGTTGCGCGACACCGTCTCCAACACCGACCTGGTCGGCAGGCCCGTCTCCTGCGCGCGGTTCATGGGCGGTCGCGAGCACGAGCTGATCGCCGGCGACGCCGATCCTGCGCAGGCCGACATCGCCGACGTCGAGGCGCTGATCGCGGCCGGCACCGTCGCCCTGCCGTCCTTCACCGACAGCGGCGGGCCATTCCCCGAGAGCCGCGGCAGAGGGCTGTTCGCCGGGCCGCAACCGGGCTCGGCGAGGGCCAAGGCCGCGCTCGCCAGCCTCTATGTGGCGCTCATGGCGAATGCATCGCTCGACCTGCTGCGCTCCGAGAACCGGGTGATCGTGGATGGCGGCTTCGTTGCCGACCCGCTGTTCGCGAAGCTGCTCGCGGCGCTCCGGCCCCACCAGCCGTTTGCGCTGTCGCACGAGCGGGAGGGCACGGCAATCGGAGCGTCGCTGCTGTGGGACTGGCCGAATCGGCAGCAGCCGGTCGTGCCGGATCTGATCGAGATCGCGGCGCCCGAGGTGGCGGGGCTTGCGGCCTACGCCCTGCGCTGGCGCGAGGCGGCCGACCTGATCGGCCAGGTCTGAGCCGGCGCGGCTTCAGGGCGTCGGCGCATCCTCGCGTAGCAGTCCTTCCGCCTTGAGCTCGGCCCAGAAATCGGCCGGCACGTCGGGCGCGAAGGTTTCGAGGTTCATGGCGACCTCGTCGGGCGCCCGCATGCCGACCACCACCGAGGCCACGGAGGGATGGCCGAGCGGGAACTGCAGCGCCGCGGTCGGCAGCCGCACGCCGTGGCGGGCGCAGACCGCCTCGATCCGCCGCACCCGCTCCATGATCTCGGCCGGTGCCGGCGCATACTGGAAATAGGCGCCCTCGATGGCGCCGGTGGCCAGGATGCCGGTATTGTAGGCGCCGCCGATCAGGAGCGCGATGTTGCGCCGCTCGCACAGCGGCAGGAAGGTCTCGAGCGGCGCCTGCTCGAGCAGGGTGTAGCGCCCGGCCAGCAGGAAGCAGTCGAAGTTGCCGCGCTCGGCCAGGTCCTGACAGGCCGCGGTCTCGTTGACCCCGGCGCCGATCGCCTTGACCGTGCCCTCCTCGCGCAGCTTGACCATGGCCTTGTAGCCGCCGGCCATGAACGCCTCGACATGGTCGCCCCGGGCCTGCTCGGAGCCATGGGTCCAGACGTCGAGGTCGTGCGCCAGCAGGATGTCGATCCGGTAGGTGCCAAGCCGGTGGAGGCTGTCCTCGACCGAGCGCATGATGCCGTCATAGCCGTAGTCGTAGACCTCGGCGAACGGCAGCGAGTTCTCGAACTGGCCGTGATCCAGGCTGCTCGGATGGCCGGGCTTGAGCAGGCGCCCGACCTTGGTCGACAGCACGAAGCTGTCGCGCGGCTTGTCGCGCAAAGCGTTGCCGACCCGGTGCTCCGAGAGGCCGAAGCCATAAAGCGGCGCGGTATCGAACGTCCGGATGCCGGCCTCGTGGCAGGCGTGTACGGTCGCATGCGCCTGGGCGTCGGAGAAAGCCTTGTACATGTTGCCGAGCGGCGCCCCGCCGAAACCCAGCTGGGTCACGGCCAGACCGGACTTGCCGAGCACGCGCGTATCGCCGGGTTTCATGGTCTCCCCTCCCGCTCGCCATCATCGTCTGCGATCGCTACGTCGACTGGCTGGATCAAGACGTGCGGATCGTCTATCCCGAACTATCATGCGCGCTCCGTGCAGAGCAACGCACACCAAGGAAATCCAGGGGAAGCGGTGGGAGCACAGGGATGTACACCAAGCAGGCATTGCGCGAACTCGGGGTCACCGGCGAGGAGTTCACCGACGAGCAGCGCCGGGCACTGGATCGGGACGGCTTCTTCAGCGTGCCCGACGCCTTTTCACCCGAGCAGTGCCGGCAGATGGCCGAGGAGTTCGATCGGCTGCATGCCGCCGAGGGCGACCAGGGCGGCCACGAGGTGCATGTCGAGCCCGGCGCGCCCCGGGTCTCCAACATCTTCAACAAGACCACCGTCTACGACCCCTGCCTGGAGTGCAAGCCGCTGCTGGCGGCGGCCCACGATCTGCTCGGCGAGTTCAAGATCCACGGCGCCAATCTGCGCGATCCTCTGAAGGGACAGGGCCACCAGGAGCTGCATGTCGACGTGCCCAAGCAATTCGCCGACGACTGGTGGGTGATCAACGCGCTGATCCTGTTCGACGACATGACGCTCGCCAACGGGCCGACCCGCGTGATCCCGGGCTCGCATCGCTGGCCGTCGATCAACGTGCCCACGGTCAATCGCGCCAACTGGCAGCCCGCGCCGCTGACGCCCGAGGAGCAGGCGATGGTGCCGGCCGACCTCGAGGCCGCGCATCCCAAGGAGATCCTCGTGATCGCGCCGGCCGGCACGGTGGTGATCGTCAACTCGGCGCTCTGGCACTCGGGCACGCGTAACCAGGACGGCAGCCGCCGGCGCGTGCTGCATCTCACCTACACCCGGCGCGACCTGCCGCAGCAGCTGACCCAGCGCGACTACCTGACGCCGGCGCTCTATGAGCGCATGAGCCCGGCGCATCGCTTTCTCATGGACATCGAGCCGCTGGCCGAGGGTCAGCAGGTGGTCCGCCAGCCCAAGGCAGCCGAAGCCCGCAACTGGTGGAACTGAGGGCCTTTTGTTGATCTCTTTGAGATCCCGATCTAGGTAGGTTGGTTTCGGCAAAGCAATCGAACCACACAAGGGAGGCGTTCGATGACAACAACGATGACCCGGATTCGCAGCGGCCCCGTGCTCGGCGGCGCCGCGATCGTGATGTGCCTGGCGCTGGCAGCGGGCCCTGCGCAGGCGCAGAAGAAGTATGAAGGCGTCGAGATCAATCTTTTGACCCGGCCCGGACCGGTGATCGCTGGCCGCCTCGAGGAACGCGGCAAGGAGTTCGAGGCGGCCACCGGCGCCAAGGTCAATGTCGCGACGGTACCGTTCGCCGATCTGTTCCAGAAGCTGCTGACCGACTGGGCGACCGGCACCAACTCGATCGATGTCGGCGTGTTCGCCTCGGGCTGGGCGGTCGAGATGGTCGACGGCGGGCTGCTGGCCGATCTTTCCGACTTGGTTGCCAACGACCCGGACATCGCGCTGGACGACATCGCGCCCTATTTCCGCGACTTCAATCAGAAGATCGACGGCAAGACCTATCTGATCACGATCGATGGCGACTTTCAGATGGTCTACTACCGCTCGGACGTGCTCGACGAGCTCGGCCTCGAGCCACCCAGGACCTGGGACGAGTATCTCGAGGTCGCCGCCGCCGCCAATGGCAAGGATTTCAATGGCGACGGCGAGGCCGATTTCGGCTCCTGCATGTTCAAGAAGCGCAACGCCCAGAGCTACTACGCGATCATGACGATCGCAGCGCCCTATGTGCAGAGCAAGGGCACTGGCCAGGGCATCTTCTTCAACACCGAAGACATGACGCCGATGGTCAACAACGAGGCCTGGGCCAAGGCGCTCGAGTTTTACAAGGAGTCCGGCAAGTACGGCCCGCCGGAAGAGCTGAATCAAGACATCGGCGATACCCGCGCCCTGGTGACCAGCGGGCGCTGCGCGGTGATGATCGACTGGGGCGACATCGGCCCGCTCTCGATCGATCCGAACACGTCCAAGATCAAGGATCTGGTCGGCGCGGTGATCGCGCCGGGCTCGACCCAGGTGCTGGACTGGGACACCGGCAAGCTGGTCGATTGCACGCCCGAGATGTGCCCCTACGCGATCGATGGCGTGAACCACGCCCCGTTCGCGGCGTTCGGCGGCTGGTCGGGCGCGATCAACGCCAATTCCGACCCGAAGGTGATCGAGGCCGCCTACGACTTCCTGTCCTACATGAACGAGCCGGCGCAATCGAACGTCGACGTCACCATGGGCTGGACCGGCTACAATCCCTACCGCATCTCGCAGTTCGAGAACGTCGACCCGTGGGTCGAGGCCGGTTTCTCGCGCGAATCCGCAGAAAACTATCTCGGCGCGATCGGCGACAGCCTGAACAGCCCGAACATGGCGTCCGATCTGCGGATCCCCGGCACCCAGCGCTACGAGGGCGTCGTGCTGGACCGGGAGGTGGCCCGGTTCCTGGCCGGCGAGATCACGGCCGAGGAAGCGCTCCAGAACGTCTATGACGGTTGGGAGGAGATCACCGAGGAGTTCGGCCGCGACGAGCAGCTCAAGCTGTACAAGGCCTCGCTCGGCATCACCAACTGACCGGCGCCACGGATCGCGGTTGCCGCATCAGTGAGCGCACGAGACGGCACGATTGAGACGCGACGGCCGGGGCCGAGAGCCCCGGCCGAAGCGGCCGTGCCCGCGCGCAGCGGGCAGCTGTCGGCGTGGCTCGACCATCATGCGCGCTCGCTGTTCATCCTGCCGGCCGTGCTGATGATCCTGGTGTTCTCGATCTTTCCCCTGATCGCCTCGGCGATCCTGGCGCTCTCGCGCGTGCGCCTGCATGCAGGCGGCTACAACGTCCGCTTCGTCGGTCTCGCCAACTTCGAGAAGCAGTTCTTCGGCTCGGAGCAGTTCCACTTTCTCGGCACCTTCGAGACGATCAGCCCCCTGGGCTGGGGGTTCGCGATCGTGGTCAGCGCGCTGCTCGCCTGGTGGCTGATCTCCTATCTGCGCGGCCCGATCTGGATACCGGGGCTGATCGGCCGGATGATCACCGCCGCCGTGCTGTTCGGCCTGGCGCTGCTGTTCGCTGCGACCCTGCTCAGCGGCACCCAGTTCGGCACGCTCGGCGTGACCCTGTTCTACGTGTTCGGGGGTTGCATCGTGCAGTTCCTGATCGGGCTGGGACTGGCGGTGCTATGCGCCCAGCCGATCCGCGGCCGGGCCTTCTTTCGCGTCGTCTTCTTCCTGCCGCTGATGATCACGCCGATCGGCATCGGCTACGCCTTCCGGATGCTGGCCGACACCACCAAGGGCCCGTTCGCGCCGGTCTGGCAGTGGGTCGGGCTCGGCGACTTCGCCTGGGTGACCAGTCCCTGGGCGGCGCGGATCTTCATCGTGGTCGGCGATTCCTGGCAGTGGATCCCGTTCATCTTCGTGGTCCTGCTGGCCGCGCTCGAGGGCGTGTCGCGCGACCAGGTCGAGGCGGGCCACGTCGACGGCGCGGGCGGCTGGCAGATCTTTCGCGAGATCACCTGGCCGCAGATCGCCCCGGTCGCGGCGACCGTGATGCTGATCCGGGTGATCGAGGCGTTCAAGCTGGTCGATCTGCCCAACATCATGACCGCTGGCGGTCCCGGGATCGCAACCGAATCGATGACGCTGCACGCCTTCTTCGCCTGGCGCTCGACCGACCTCGGCCAGGCGGCGGCGATCTCCTATCTGCTGCTGTTCGTGACCGTGGTGCTGTGCGTCTCGTTCTTCAACCTCGTGGTGCTCAGGCACCGGGCCGCGCAGGCATGAGCACCTCACTCGGCAACGCGCCCGCCCGGCCCACGGGCGTCGGTCGTCTGTTCGAGCCGGCGCGGATCGGCGAGATGTCGATCGGCGGTAAGGTGATCGTCTACATCCTCCTGGCCCTTTGGTCGCTGTTCGTCCTGTTCCCGCTCTACTGGGTCGTGGTCACCTCGCTCAAGCTGCCGGTCGACGTCAACGCCGGGCCGGTCTACATCCCCTGGGTCGACTTCGAGCCCAACCTGCACGCCTGGCGCGATCTGACCATCACCGGTCTGGGCGAGACCATCAAGCCGTACATCAACTCGATCATCATCGGCTTCCTCTCGACCGCGCTGTGCATGCTGATCGGCAGCATGGCGGCCTACGCCCTGGCCCGGATCACCTACAAGCCCAAGTTCGGCACGATCGTGCTGTTCGTGGCGGCGATGGCCGGCATGGCGGTGGCGGTTGGCGTGTGGGGAATTGACTGGCGGATCGCGGCGGCGGTCGCGGTGGCCATCTTCGTGCTGCTGGCGCGCGCGCTGAGCCGCCGCTTCGTTCGCACCATCGGCAATGGCGACATGCTGTTCTGGATCATCTCGCAGCGCATCCTGCCGCCGGTGGTCGACCGTGATCCCGATCTACATGATGTTCCAGAGCGTGCGCCTGCTGGACACCCACATCGCGCTGATCCTCTGCTACACGGTGGTCAACCTGCCGATCGCGGTCTGGCTGATGTACGACTTCTTCAGCAGCATCCCGATCGACCTGGAGGAGAGCGCGCAGCTCGATGGCGCATCACGCTGGCGGGTGTTCTTCGAGATCGTGCTGCCGCTCGCCCGCCCCGGCCTCGCCGCCACCACCTTGCTGGTGCTGATCCTGTCCTGGAACGAGTATGTCCTGGCCCTGTTCCTCTCGACCAGCTACGCCCAGACCATGCCGATCCTGGTCGCCGCCATGAACGCCGGCGAGAAGGGCATCCTGTGGTGGACCATGTGCGTCGTGATCATCATCATGATCGTGCCGGTGATCCTGATGGCGCTGCTGCTGCAGCGCTTCATCGCCAAGGGCGTGCTGCTGGGAGCGGTCAAGGGATGAGCGTTGCCGGTAACGGATCGGGCGCGCGGGCCTCACGTGCCCAGCCGCTCTCGCTCAAGGGCCTGAACAAGTGGTTCGGCGCCAATCACGTGGTCAAGGACCTCGACATCGAGGTCGCGGCCGGCGAGTTCCTGGTCCTGCTCGGCCCGTCCGGCTGTGGCAAGACCACGGGGCTGCGCATGATCGCCGGCCTGGAGGCGGCGGATTCCGGCCAGATCCTGCTCGGCGACACCGACGTCACCAACATGCTGCCGAAATACCGCGACGTCGCCATGGTCTTTCAGTCCTATGCGCTCTACCCGCACAAGACCGTGGCCGAGAACATCGGCTTTCCATTGAAGGTGCGCGGCATGAGCCTGGCTGAGCGCGGGCCGGTGGTGCGCGAGGCGGCCGCCCAGGTGCACATGGAAGGGCTGCTCGAGCGCTATCCGCGCCAGCTTTCGGGCGGCCAGCGCCAGCGCGTGGCGCTCGCCCGGGCGATCGTGCGACGGCCGTCGGTGTTCCTGATGGACGAGCCGCTCTCCAACCTCGACGCCAAGCTGCGCGGCTTCATGCGCGCCGAGCTCAAGCACATGCAGCACGAGCTGGGGGTGACCACGATCTACGTCACCCACGACCAGGTCGAGGCCATGACCCTGGCGCATCGCGTGGCGGTGATGGACCATGGCGTGCTGCAGCAGGTCGGCACGCCGCGCGAGGTCTACGACCGGCCGGCCAACCTGTTCGTCGCCGGCTTCATGGGCTCGCCGCCGATGAACTTGGTGCATGGCCGGATCGACAACCGGCGGTTCGAGTGCGACGGCATCCGGCTGCCGCTCGAAGGCGAGGTCGCGACCCGCAATGCCGTGATCGGCTTTCGACCGGAGGACGCGGAGATCGTCGATCCGGGCACGGGCCTGTTCGACGCCACCGTCTATGCCGCCGAGCTTACCGGCGACGTCACCCTGGTGACCATCTCGCTCGGCGAGGAAAGCCTGGCCGTCAAGATGTCCAAGGAGTACGAGGTCGATTTCGACAGCCGGGTCGCGGTGCGCTTCCCGCCGGATCGCGGCTTCCTGTTCGATGCCGGCTCGGGCGAGCGGATCGACGCCCGGCTGGCGGCGGCTTCCTAGCGGATCTTGACCATGGACACGATCGATCGGATCAAGGGCTACCACGCCCATGTCTACTACGACGCGCCGAGCAAGCCGGCGGCGGCCGTGTTGCGTGACGCGGTGGCGGAGCGCTTCGAGACCGAGCTCGGCCGCTGGCACGATGCACCTGTCGGGCCGCACCCTTACGGCAGCTACCAGATCGCGTTTGGACCCGAGCTGTTTGCCGCGCTGGTGCCGTGGCTGGCACTGAACCGCGGCGAGCTGACCGTGTTCGTGCATCCCGATACCGGCCACGCGCTGGCCGATCACAGCGCCCATGTGATCTGGCTCGGCGAGAGCCAGACCTTGAACCTCGACGCGCTGCGCTGACAAGGCCGGGTCCCGGAGCGAAGCGATGTTGAGCTTCGTCCAGGAGGGGCTGCCGGTCCGCGTGGTGTTCGGCGCGGGCCGGCGCCATCAGCTGCAAGGCGAGGTCGAGCGGCTCGGCATCGAGCGCGCGCTCCTGATCACGACGCCGTCCAAGCGCGCCATGGCCGAGGCGATGGCGGCCGAGCTCGGTGCGCGCGCCGCCGGCCTGTTCGATCGGGTGGTCATGCATGTGCCGATCGAGGCGGCGAGGGCCGGGCGTGCCGAGGCCCTGCGGCTTGGCGCCGATGGCTGCATCGCATTCGGCGGCGGCTCCGCGATCGGCCTCGCCAAGGCGATCGCCCTCGAGCAGGGCCAGCCGATCATCGCCCTACCGACCACCTACTCCGGCTCCGAGATGACCGCGATCCAGGGCCTGACCGCGGACGGCGTCAAGCGCACCTATCGCGATCCCCGCATGCAGCCGCGCGCCGTGATCTACGATCCGGAGCTGACGGTCACCTTGCCGCTGAGGGTCGCCGGGCCGTCCGGCATGAACGCCATGGCGCATTGCGTCGAGGCGTTCTACGCGGAGGGCGCCACGCCGCTGCTCTCGCTCGCGGCCGAAGACGGCCTCCGCGCCCTGGCGCGAGGCCTGCCCGCGCTGGCTGACCGGCCCGACAGCCTGGAGGCCAGCGCCCAGGCACTGTACGGCGCATGGCTGGCCGGGGTCGCGCTCGGTGCCGGCATCGCGCTGCATCACAAGCTGTGCCACACGCTCGGCGGCAGCTTCGACCTGCCGCATGCCACCACGCATACCGTGATGCTGCCCTACTCGGCGCAGTACAATCGCGACGCCGTGCCCGACGTCATGGCGCGGATCGCCCGGGCGCTCGGTGCCGAGGACGCGCCAACCGGCCTGTTCGACCTGGCACGGCGGATCGGCGCGCCCGCCTCGCTCGAGCAGCTAGGCCTGCGCCACGAGGATCTCGACCGCGCGGCCGAGCTGGCGGCGGCCGAGCCCTATCCCAACCCGCGACCGATCACCCGCGCGGATGTGCGCGCCCTGCTCGACGACGCCTTCTACGGCCGCCGGCCGGGCACGGCGCGGTAGCCGCTCACCGGGTCTCAGTCGGCGAAGCGGAAATCCATCGTCCGGCAGTGATAGTGCAGGCCGCCGTCCTGCACGATCAGGCAGGTCATGATCTCGTCGCCGTCATTGTGGTGCGAATGGACGTCCGCGGGCGGCGTCACCATGGCCGCGAACGGCTGCCAGTCGACCCGCTTGCCGTCGATCATCGAGTAGCAGCCCTGGCACGCGATGTTGAGCGTCACCGCGACCGAGTTGTGCCGGTGCGGCCGCTGGAAGTCGCCGGGCGGCAGCTGGTTCACGGCCAGCGTCAGGGTCGGCAGGACGTTGCGCCGCCGCTCCTGATCGGTGCTCGAGAAGATCAGCGCCAGGCCCGCGATCTTCTGGCCGGTGAGCTTGTCCCGTACCCGGGCCAGCTGCTGGCGGATCTCCTCGGCCGGATAGTGCACCGCGCGAGTCACCGCATCCTCGGGTGAAGCCGGCTCGAGATGCTCGAAGGCCAGCTGCGGCTCGTTGGTGATCGACCACAGGACGCAGTCCTCGTCGCCCGCGACATGGCTGGTCTCGCCGCCGCCGGGCAGGCAGAACACGTCGCCCGGGCCCCAGCGGATCGTGTCGGCGCCCTTGCTGCTCTGGCCCGATCCGGCGATCACATAGTACAGCTCGCCGCTCGCCTTGAGCGCGGTCGACAGCCGGTCGCCGGCGCGGATCCGCAGGTAGCTGGTCAGGATCAGCGGCGTGGTCGCCTTGAACTCGAGATCCAGGCGATCGCTGAGGTCGAGCGGGATGACCGCGGTGCCGGTGGCCGGATCGAGCGCGCGATCCCGCTCGGCCAGGAACTGGTGGCAGGGCACCGGCGGATATTTGAGCGCGAAGGCGTTGCTGGAGTTGAAATAGCGCGCCCGCTCGGTGTACGGCGTGTCGGCGACGCTCGCGCGCTCAGCGCCCGAGGCATCGAAATCGGCCGCGGGCGTGCGCGGACGGGACAATTGAGTCGCCATGGTGCTATCTCCCCGAAGATGGCCGGCGCCATCACACTTGCTCGAAGCCGGCTTGTCCAGCGTCGTCTGGCCGGATGCGGCGCGATGGGCGATGCGCGACTGAAACAATTGTTACATGGCTGATACAGAGGGCCGATTCGGCGACATCTCGCTGAAACAATTCCGCCGTAGAGCTGAAACAATTCCACCCTGGAAGCGCAGGATGGGCAGTCGCCTGTGGGGATACCGGTCCGAGCTGTAGAGGTGAGATGGTGGCGGAAACTGCGGCTGCCGGCGGCGTCACGCCGGTGCGAGCCCGGCGCGATCGGATCGATCGCTCCGTGACCACGCTCCTGATCCGTCCGGCGCGCAAGGACGAGAGCCGCATCATCGCCGAACTGTTCGAGATCGCCTCCGACGGGGTCGCGAACTACGTCTGGAGCACCCTTCAGGAGGACCATCCGGGCCTTCCACCGCTCGAGATCGGCCAGCGCCGCTACGAGCGCGAGGACACGGCGTTCTCCTATCAGAACTGCCTGGTGGCCGAGGACCAGGGCGAGGTGCTCGGCATGATGCACAGCTATGCCGTCGATCCTCCGGACGATCCGAGCCCGAACGCGCAGGCGGTCGATCCGGTGCTGCGGCCGTACAGCGAGCTGCAGGCGCCGGGCACGCTGTATATCGCCGGGCTCGCGCTGTGGCCGGCTGCTCGGGGCCGGGGCGTGGGCACACGCCTGCTCGAGACGGCGCGCGAGCGCGCCCGCTCGCTCGGGCTGCGCGAGCTGAGCCTGCTGTGCTTCGCCGGCAACACCGGCGCCCGGCGCCTGTGCGAGCGCGCCGGCTTTGTCGTGGTCGACTGGCGCGCGGTCGTGCCGCACCCCATGATCCACCACACCGGCGACGTGCTGCTCATGCTGGCGCCAGTCTGAGCCGCGCCGGCAGCGTCAACGGCCTGTTAAGGCTGTCGAAACAAGCGTGCGCGAAGATCACAGGCGCCGGCCTGACGGCTTGCCCGCGCTTGTTCCGAGGGCCTTCGATCCTACATGTCGAGGGCGTGAGGGTACGCCGCCGCCGGCGCGTGCGGGAGATCGATACATGCAAACCGAAAACCGTCTGTTCGACGATCTGGCCCGGATGGCCAATGGCGCCATCAACACGCTCTCGGGCGTGCGCGAGGAGGTCGAAAGCCGCCTGCGTGAGCGGGTGGAGCGATGGCTGGCCGAGATGGACATGGTGCCGCGCGAGGAATTCGAGGCGATCAAGGAGCTGGCACAAAAGGCGCGGGCCGAGCAGGAGGACCTCACCGCCAAGGTCGCCGAGCTCGAGCGCAAGCTCGCGGCCATGGACGCCGGGCCCAAGGCGGAGAAACCAAGAAAGACGGCCAGGTCGACTGCTGCGACGGCCGCTGCCAAGGCCTCCGGCAAGCCCGCGACCCGTCGCCGCACGACCAAGACGAAGGCGGCCGATTGAGCAAGCCCACCTTCGCTGCCGCCGGTGGTAGCGCAATCATGTGCCGCCTTGCGGCCGAACCTTCCTTTTGGCAGTCTTTGAGCCAGGCAGCAGCCGCGGCTCACCTGACGCGTCGGCCGTAGGCAGGCAAGACGACCGGCCTGCGGCGGTGGTGATCGAAGAGTGCATATCCCGGCCCGCCGGGATCGCATGTGAGGAGTGCGCGATGGTGTCGTCGTTGATACCAGAACCCGAAGAAAATCTCGGCAATCCCCTCGACCTGGTCGAGCAGGTTGCGATCGCCAATGAGTGGCCGTTCCAGCGGCAGAACGAAGACGAGCTGGCGGCCGATTTGAGCGGACATTGGTGTCAATACCGGCTGTGGTTCTGCTGGCATCCCGAGCTCGGCGTGCTGCACCTGTCCTGCGCGCTCGAGATGAAGGTGCCGGCCAACAAGCGCACGGCGATTTACGGCCTGCTCGCCATGGCCAACGAGAAGCTGTGGCTCGGGCACTTCGATCTGTGGTCGGAGGAGAACCTGCCGGTGTTCCGTCACGCCATCCTGCTGCGTGAGGGGGTCGGCATGAACGGCGAGCTGTTGGAGGATCTGGTCGACATCGCGGTGACCGAGTGCGAGCGCTTCTATCCGGCGTTCCAGTTCGTGATCTGGGGCGGCAAGTCGCCGGTCGAGGCGATGACCGCGGCGATGCTCGAGACCGAAGGCGAGGCCTGATGACCGGGCTTGCCGGCCCGCTGCTGCTGGTGGGCTGTGGCAAGATGGGCGGTGCGCTGCTGGCGGGCTGGATCGCCCATGGCCTGGCGGCGGAGGACGCCTATGTGGTCGAGCCCGACGCCGGCCTGCGCACCTATGCCCGCGATCGCCACGGCGTGGCGGCGGTTGCCGAGCCCAAGGAGCTGCCGACCGATCTGCGCCCCACAGCGATCGTGTTCGCGGTCAAGCCCCAGGCGATGGCCACGGTGTTGCCCGCCTATGAGGAGCTCGCGCGATCCGGCGCGGTCGTCCTGTCGATCGCGGCCGGCACCGCGATCGCGCGGTTCGAAGCGGCGTTCGGCGCGACCACCCCGATCGTGCGCGCCATGCCCAACACCCCGGCGTCGATCGGCCAGGGGGTCACCGCCCTGTTCGCCAATCCGCAGGCGAGCGCGCAGCAAAAGCAGCTCTGTGCCGACCTCATGGCGGCCGTCGGCCAGGTGTTCTGGATCGACGACGAGGAGCAGATGCACGCGATCACCGCGATGTCGGGCAGCGGGCCCGCCTATGTCTTCCATCTGATCGAGGTCCTGGCCAAGGCGGCGATCACGAGCGGCCTGCCGGAAAGGCTGGCCTGGCCGATGGCACGCGCGACGGTCGCCGGCAGTGCCGCGCTGGCCGCAGGCAGCGAGCATCGGGTCGAGGATCTGCGCCAGCATGTGACCAGCCCGGGCGGCACGACCGAGGCGGCGCTGGCGGTGCTGATGGCGCAGGACGGCATGCAGCCTCTGTTCGAGCGCGCCGTGGCCGCGGGGACACAGCGCTCGCGCGACCTCGCCTGAGGGGGGAGCAGGCCGATGGCTTCCGACAGCTCTGCCGACAGCGCTTCCGAGCCGGATCTGCTGACGATCGCGTTCGCGCTGGTGGCGGAGCGCGGCTGGTCCGGGCTGTCGCTGATGGCGCTGGCCGAGCGGGCCGACATGCCGTTGATCGAGGTCTACCGGCAGCTGCCAGACCGCAGGGCGGTGCTGCGGGCGCTGAGCGAGCGGATCGACCAGGCGATGCTCGAGGTCGACCAGGGCGAGCTCGAGGGCCTGCCGCCGCGCGACAAGCTGTTCGAGCTGATCATGCGGCGCCTCGATGCGCTGGCGCCGTTTCGCGCGGGGCTGGCCCGGCTGCAACGCGATGCCCGCCGGGATCCGTGCGTCCTGCTACCGATCACCTGCCGGCTCGAGCGCTCGCTCCGCTTGATGCAGGAGCTCGCCGGGCTACGCAGCCACGGCGTGCGCGCGCGCCTGCAGCGACGGGCGCTGCTGGCGGTGTATCTGCGCGCGCTGCGGACCTGGTTCGTCGACGACAGCGGCGACCTGGCCAAGACCATGGCCGAGCTCGATAGCCTGCTGCGCCGGATCGAGCGGCTGGCGGGCCTGCGCGCGCCTCGGCCGCAGGCGAGCCCGGACGACGAGGCGATGCAACCGGCCTGAGCCCTGCGGCAGGCTGAGATGGTGAGGGGACAGCGATGACAGAGCAAAAATCACCCTTTGACTTCGGCGAGATCTCCAAGCGGCTGAGCGAGTTCAAGATCCCAGACTTCGACTGGCAGGGGCTGATGGCCGCCCAGCAGAAGAACTGGGAGGCGCTGGGCCAGGCCAACAAGGCCTGGTTCGAAGGCACGCAGAAGGTGGTGCGCCGCGAGGTCGAGCTCCTGCAGACCGCGCTGGCGGAGGCGGCCGAAGCCTCCAAGGACATGATGAAGGAGGGCGATGCGCGCGCCGCCGCCGAGAAGCGCCTGGATCTCGCCAAGAGCTCGTTCGAGAGGGCGATCCACAACATCCGGGATCTCTCCGAGACGGCCAGCCGGGCCAACCAGGAAGCGCTCGACGTGATTCAGAGACGCGCGATCGAGGGCTTCGACGAGATCAAGACGCTGATCAAAGAGAAGCGCTGAGCCCTTGATCGGCTACGAGGATTTCGCCCGGGTCGACATTCGGGTCGGCACGGTGGTGAGCGCGGTGCCGAACGCGGCAGCGCGCAAGCCGGCGTACACGCTCGAGGTCGACTTCGGACCGGCGATCGGGCGCAAGAAGGCCTCTGCCCAGCTGACCGAGCTCTACCAGCCCTCGGACCTGGTCGGGCGCCAGGTGGCGGCCGTGGTTAACTTCCCGCCCAGGCAGATCGCCAAGGTGATGTCGGAGGTGCTGGTCCTGGGGTTTCCGGATGGCGAGGGCCGCGTCGTGCTGGCGGCGATCGAGCGTCCGGTGCCGAACGGCGGCAAGCTGTTTTAGCCTATCGCTACTGCAGTTCGACGGACCGCTCGGCGACCACCTGCGCCTTGCCGCCGGGAGCGGCCGGCTCCAGCATCACCTCGCCGGCATAGCGTCCTGCCGGCCAGCGCTCACCCGGGCGCTTGGCGCCGGCGAAACCGAACCAGCGTTGCTGATCGCGCTCGAGGGCCATGGTGCGCTCGACCACCGCGCCGCCATCGGGCGCGCGCAGGCGGAAGCTTACCCGATCGCCGGCCGAGAGCCAGTTGGCTTCGACGAACACCACCAGGGCCGGGCTGGCGGCCGAGAGCGTGTCCCGCTGATGCCAGCCGCGCCGCACGTCCTCCTTCTCGGGCGCCGCGGTCGCGATGCCGATATTGGTGATCAGCGGCGCGGCATAGTCGAGCTGGCGCAGCACCTGTGCGCTCCAAAGTGGCCGCTCACCGAGACCACAGCTCTGCCCGGCCTCCAGCCCGACGAAGGGATCCAGGGCAGTGCCATCGTGCCGGATGTCGAAGTGCAGATGCGGGAACGTGGTCTCGCCTGAGAGCCCGACCAGCGCCAACACCTGTCCGGCGGCTCGACCCGATCGCCCTGGGCCACCATCAGGCTGCCGCGCCGCAAGTGGCAGTACCAGCTGGTCCAGCCATCGCCGTGATCGAGCCGGATGCCGTTGCCGCACTCCTTGCCGTCGACTGCCTCGCGACCGCTCTCCTCGAGGGACTGGTCGGGCATGCCGTCGCGCAGCCCGTCGACGACGCCCGCGGCCGCCGCGCGCACCTCGACGCCCTCGGCCATCACCGCGAGGTTCGAAATCGCAATATCGGTGCCCTTGTGGCCATCGCCGGTGAGCTCGCCGCAAGCATAGTCGCGCACGCCCGGGCCGGGGTCGTGGTCCATGTAGCGCAGGATCCAGCAGTCGACGCCAGGCCGGCAGTCGATCGGCAACAGCAGGTCGAACGGCACCTCGGCGCGCGCCGGGGCGACAGACCAGACAAGCAGCGCGATCGCGACGATCCGCATGGGCCTCTCTCCTGGCGCGAGGACATAACCACGAGATACCAATCTGGACTACAATTCAATCATTAGATGATATCTGCGGTGGGACCATCACCTGTCAGAACGTGGCAGACCTCGCTCATCGTAGAGGAATTCATCCAAGGAGCCGTCATTGCGACGCGGAGAGGACGCGCAGTGGCGCGCAATTGCCATTGCTTCGGCGCCGACGACCTCCTCGTCGCGGCGTCGCTGTTCCCGCTCCAGCCGCTCACGGATCGCTTCGGTGACCGCCTTGGACAGGCTTTCACCGGTGAGGCGGGCGAGTGCGCCGGCCAGTTGGCGTGCCTCGGGGTTGCGGATTCTCAGGGTCACGGCTCGATTCGATCGGTCGCGAGCAGCCGATGGCTATTCTGGTCGCTCCGTCGGAACTGGAAGGCGTCAGGCCGCGCTCGCCGTGGTGTCGCGCGCGGCGGCGTGCAGCGCCTGGTCGAGGTCGGCGACGATGTCGGCCGCGGTCTCGAGGCCGATCGAGAGCCGGATCACTTCCGGCCCCGCGCCCGCCTTGCGCAGCTGCTCCTCGTCGAGCTGGCGATGGGTGGTCGAGGCCGGATGGATGATCAGCGAGCGCGTGTCGCCGATATTGGCGAGGTGCGAGAGCAATTCGCACGCCTCGACCACGCGGATGCCCATCTCGTAGCCGCCCTTGACCCCGAAGGTGAACACAGCACCCGTGCCGCGCGGCATATAGCGCTCGGCGAGCTCGCGGTAAGGGCTGTCGGTCAGGCCGGGATAAGAGACCCAGTCGACCAGCGGGTGTTCCGCCAGATAGGTCGCGACCACGCGCGCGTTCTCGACGTGACGCTCCATGCGCAGCGGCAGGGTCTCGACCCCGGTCAGCAGCATGAACGCGTTGAACGGCGACAGGCAGGGTCCGATGTCGCGCAGACCCACCGTCTTGCAGCGCATGGCGAAGCCGAAGTCGCCAAAAGTCTCGGCGAAGCGGACGCCGTGATAGGCCTTGGTCGGCTCGGTCATCGCCGGAAATTTCTGGCTCTGGAACCAGTCGAAGCTGCCGCCGTCGACGATGATGCCGCCCATCGAGTTGCCATGGCCGCCGATATATTTGGTCATCGAGTGGACCACGATATCGGCGCCGTGCCGGATCGGCTGGCACAGGTAGGGGGTCGGCATGGTGTTGTCGACGATCAGGGGAATGCCTGCATCGTGCGCGATCGCCGCGATCGCCTCGAGATCGCAGATCACGCCATCCGGATTGGAGGCGCTCTCGACAAAGATCGCCTTGGTCCGCTTGCGCAGCGCCTTCTTGAACTGGGCGGGCCTGGTCGGGTCGACGAAGCGCACCCGCCAGCCGAACTTCGGGAAGGTCTCGCTGAACTGGGTGATCGAGCCGCCATACAGCCTGGTCGAGGAGACCAGCTCGTCGCCCGGCTCCATCAGGTTGAGCAGGGCGATGAACTGGGCGGCATGTCCGCTCGCGACCGCGCAGGCCGCCGTGCCGCCCTCCAGCGCCGCGACCCGCTCCTCGAGCACCGAGACGGTCGGGTTGGTGATGCGCGAGTAGATGTTGCCGAAGCGCTGCAGGTTGAACAGCGATGCGGCGTGATCGACGTCGTCGAACACGAACGAGGTGGTCTGGTAGATCGGCGTCGCGCGCGCGCCGGTGGTCGGATCGGGCGACGCCCCGGCATGGATCGCCAGGGTTTCGAAGCCGTAATCCTGGTCCTGCTCGCTCATTCTGATGCTTCCTTGGCCGTGACAACCGAACCTCGGCGGGGTCTCCGAGCGGAACGTACTGCAAACGACCCGAGGCGCAAACCTGCGTCCTTGCAGTCGTCATCTCCCTCGCCGGCGGCAAACAGGCTATGACGGGGCGGGGGGAGAGCATCCATGATCAGCGACCGGCAGGGCAGCGAGGCGTTCGGCGAGGATGACGAGCGGCAGATGCTCGAGGCCATCGGCAGATGGCTGCGCGACGTACGGCCAAAAGTGGCGGAGTTCGAGCGCGCGGATGCCTATCCGCGAGAAATGGCCGAGCAGATCCGCGCGTTCGGCCTGTTCGGCGCGACCATCGCCCCGGAATATGGCGGGCTCGGCATGCCGACCGCGACCTACGCCAAGATCGTCGCGGCGATCGCCGAGGTCTGGATGTCCGTGGTGGGCCTGTTCAGCCCGCATCTGATGATGGCGGCGGCCGTGCAGCGGTTCGGCACCGAGGACCAGAAACGCCACTTTCTGCCGCGCTTTGCCTCGGGCGAGCTGCGCGGCGGCCTGGCGCTGACCGAACCCGACTGCGGCACCGATCTGCAGGCGATCCGCACCCGGGCGTGCGCGAGGGCGATCGTTACGTCCTGAACGGCACCAAGAGCTGGATCACCAACAGCGTCGAGGGCTCGTGTCTCGCCATCCTGGTCAGGACCGATCTCGCGGCCGAGCCGCGCCACCGCGGCCTGTCCCTGTTCGTGGTCGAGAAGGGGCCGGGCTTTCGGGTCACCAAAAAGCTCGACAAGCTGGGCTACAAGGGCATCGATACCGGCGAGTTCGTGCTCGAGGATTTTTCGCGTGCCCGCCTCGAACCTGATCGGCGGCGAGGAGGGCCACGGCTTTCAGCATGCCGTGGCCGGGCTCGAGCTGGGACGGGTCAACATCGCCGCGCGCGGCGTGGGCCTTGCTCGGGCGGCGCTCAACGATTCGATCCGCTACGCGCAGCTGCGAAAAACCTTCGGCAAGCCGATCGGCCAACACCAGGCGATCCAGCTGAAGCTCGCCGAGATGGCCACGAGGTGCGAGGCGGCGCGTCTGCTGACCGAATCCGCGGCCCAAGCCTACGATCGCGGCGAGCGCTGCGACATGGAAGCCGGCATGGCCAAGCTGTTCGCGTCCGAGGCTGCGCTCGAGAACAGCATCGAGGCGATGCGCATCCACGGCGCCTATGGCTACTCGAGGGAATTTCCGGTCGAGCGCTACTATCGCGACGCGCCTTTGCTGTGCATCGGCGAGGGCACCAACGAGATCCAGCGGATCATCATCGCCCGCCAGCTGCTGGCCCGGAACCCGGTGTAGCCGGCGACTTTGACGCCCGGCGCAGGGCCCGTCACCCAGGTCCGGCCCGATCGCGGCGTCGTATTTGAGACCGGTGGGTGTGTGATGCAGCTCACAGATCAATGCTTCTGGTTGCGCGATCCTGCGCCGTCCAACGCCCCCCGCGATCAGCCAGGCGAGGCAGTATCCGGCGGGCGAGGGAAGCGCCAAGTTGGGTAAAAACCGGCCAGGCAGACATCTTCACTCATATCTGCAAGGCCCTGCCACAGGGGGCTACGCTCATGGTTCCAAGCACCAGGATCGCCACCACAGGCGTTCTGCTGATTGCCGTGTCAGGTTGTGCGGGTGACTACAAGCAGGCGGCGACAGCATTTCACCAGGCCTCGGCTGAAAACACGCAAGTCATCAGCGACCAGAACGATCTGGTCATGCGTCTGGGGCTCGACGTGCGTCGCGATCTCGCGATCGAAGTGCCGCCCCGCCTGACCACCGCGGACGGGCAATGCCAGACCGATACCACGACGGGGTGCGAGGTCCTCTTCCGGCTGGATCGGAGCAGCACGCCGGCGCCGCTCCAGCCGGCAGCGCAACCTCTCGAACATACCTTGGCCCTGGCGCGCGCGATCGAAGGCTACGGGGCCAGCCTCCAGGCGATTGCCGATGCCGACACGGCAAGCGAGGTCAACACGGCGACGGTCGACGCGGCCAGCGCCATCGGAAGCCTGGCCAGCACCGCCTCTACCGTCACCGGCAGGCCGGAGCCGCCGTCCGAGGTCGTCTATGCGCAACCGATCGGCGCCGCCCTTGGCTGGGTGCTGGGCCTGTACGTCAAGGAAGCGCAGCTCGAGGCGCTGCGCGCGGCGACCGCAGCGGCCGAAGGCGACGATCCGAGCAGCGGACCGATGGCCGAGGCGACCGATGCGTTCGACATGGCATTGGCCAAGGTGGAGGACGTGATGAGGCCGGTCCTCGCCGACGCCGTCGTGAAGCGGCAGGCGGCCTTTGTCAACGAGCCCTCGGCAAAGACCTTCGATGCCTACATTCTGGCGGCCGGAACGCTGGACCAGCTGGTCAAGACCAATGCGAGCGAAATCCCGCAGAATCTCAGACAGGCTCACCAGGAGCTGCATGCTGCGTTGCGGGCCAACGACGTCGAAAATCTCGAGGACTTCTTTTCTCTGATCGAGGAAATCCGGAACGAGGTCGCAGCACTACAGGTGATTATCAACAATCTGCTCGCGCTGTCCGACCAGCCTGAGGAGCCGACGTCATGACCATCAAGCAATTCGTATCGGCAAGACAAAAGTTCCGCACCGAGCTCGGCGCACACGAGGCCGCGCTCCTGGCACAGATCAAGAAGATAGACGACGTTCTTTTCGATCGACCCTTCACCGGACCGGAGAAACAGGCGCGCGCCGAGCTGGTCGACGATCTCGGCCTGATCCACCGGGAGCAGTTCTTCCTGGCCGAGGTGGACATCAGGGAATTCGACCAACAGGCGCGGATTGATGCGCTGCGTGATCATTTCACGAACCTGAAAACAGATCTGGACCGGCGCCAAGCCGCGTTGGAGCAGCTGGTCGGCAGGATCAACACGGCCACGCGGGTCGCAAAGGCGGCCGAGGGGGTGGCGCAGCAGCTCGCGGGTCTGATCGCGGGATAATTCGACGCTCGGCCAGCTGCCGTATCGACCGGCTGGCCAGCGGTCTGGGCTGGCGAGAAGCACAGCCGAGCAGGAACGAAGAAGCTCGCTAGCCCGCTCTGCGGACCGTCCCGGCCGGGGCGTTGACCGCGCAAGCGGGAGCACGCATCCTGTGATGGGCGCGTACGGGCAAGCCGCATGATCGATCCCGGCCTGCTCGACAACGACGCGTGGCAACGAGGAGGTCCGCTCATGGTGCGAGGGCTCCCGCTCGAGCGCTTGTGGTGCACGCTGCTGATCGCAGGGCTGGTCGTGGGCGAGCGCGGCGGATGCCGGCCGCACCAGCCGGCCAACCGGCAAGGGCGCGACCCGCGACGACAGCGTCTATTGCCAGAACTCGCCGGGTCAGCCGGCGCGGCCGGAATATCACGGCACCGGCTCGCAGAACCCGTTCGGCGGCGAGTGCGGCCCCGGCCCGTTGCGGCAGGAAGAACCCCAGGAGGAGGCGGAGGAATGCCTCCTGCCCGGTGCAGGAGGCATTCCTCCGCCCGGCCGGCATCATTCTGGTCGCCAACCAGCAGGCGCAGCCCAGGATCGCCCGAGCGAACGCCCGGCTGCCGGGCCTCTGGATCGCTGCAGGGTCCGGCCGATGGCAGCAGGTGCTGACGCCCGAACAGGCTGGGGTTGAAGGCCTCACCTTGCTGGGCAAGGCGATCTTCAAGGAGATGGCCTGCCATAAGACCCGCATGTTCCGCTTCACCGACAAGCAGCGGCTCAAGGACACGATCCGCATGCGGGTCGCCATCGTCAAGCTGATGCAAAAGCGTGTGCAGGACAGTCGGGCCGGAACCCTCGAGGCCGAATTCGCGTGCGGCATCAATCCGCCGCGCAGCGTATGGGAACCCTATGTCGAGCCCGTGAGGGCCACCCTCGGCTTCGCGGTGCGCTCCAAGCCCGGGGTCAGCGCGCACGACGCGATCGAGGCCTTTCGGATGCAGCACACGGCGCTCGACTGTCACTCCGGCATACAGCTCACGGTGCTGGATGCTGCCGACCAGGTCCTGACGGCTAACCGGTTCAACGCGCTGCATCCGCAGAGGACTTGGCCGCATTTCGTTCCCCAGCGGTCCGACGGAACGCCGGCCCACTACGCGCTGGCCGGGCTCGGCGTGGCCCTGCTGTGGCCGGAGGCCACGGTCGTCAGGTCGGTTCCGATCAAGCCCGAGATTCACTCATACGGTCGCTACACCTCGCTGTCCGAGCACCTTCGCGTGGTCCGTCTCCATGTGCCCTTTGGCGAACATAACCAGGATTCGGCGGACCATTTGACCGACGACCCGCGCGCCGGCTCGATCAAGGTCGAGGACATGGTGCAGGGCGACTGGGCGTACATCAAGAACGTGCCCCAATACGAAAAGCTGCAACCGCGCGGCGCCAATGCCGGCGAGAACGTCTTCTACATCGGCGAGGTGATGGCGGCAGAGGAACCTCGAGCACGCGCGTTCTTCGGCATCGGCCTCGAGCAGTTGCATGCACCGGGCGAGCCGCCAAGGTTTCAGACCGAGCTTGACCTGAAGAAGCACCTGGTGAAGAGGTTCAACGAGATTCCCTTCAATTTTTTGGGCCCGCTCGGCTCTGGCAGGACGTTCGACGCCGAACCGAAGGACATGGTCTGGACGCGGCTCGGCGGCCCGACACTCGAACAGAAATATCCGGACGAGGCGGGACCGTTCGTGGCCACCGTGAACTGACCGCGGCGAGCCGAGCGGGCCAGGTTGAGTGGGCGCGGCGCACCGCGTAAGAACGTTGCAGGCAAAGAAGGCGGGGCACCGGACGGCATGAAGCTTCCCCTGGAGGGTCTGCGCATCCTGGCGGTCGAGCAGTATGGCGCCGGGCCTTACGGCTCGACTCACCTCGCCGACATGGGCGCCGAGGTGATCAAGATCGAGCATCGGGCGAGCGGCGGCGACATGGCGCGTGGCGTCGGCCCCTATTTTCTGGGCGAGCACGACAGCCACTTCTTTCAGAGCCTGAACCGCAACAAGCGCTCGGTCACGCTCGACCTCAAGCATCCCGCCGGCCGCAAGGTCTTCGAGCAGCTGGTGACCACTGCCCAGGGCCTGTTCGGCAATATGCGCGGCGACCAGCCGGAAAAGCTCAGGCTGCGCTACGACGACCTCAAGCACCTGAACCCGGCGCTCGTCTGCGCGCACCTCTCGGCCTATGGCATCGAAGGATCCCGTAAAGGCTGGCCGGGCTACGACTATCTGGTCCAGGCGGAGTGCGGCTTTTTGGCGCTGACCGGCGAGCCGGACAGCCCGCCGGCGCGCTTTGGCCTGTCGATGGTCGATTTCATGACCGGCATGACCACGGCGTTCGCCCTGATGTGCGGCCTGTGGGCGGCGCGCGAGACCGGACAGGGGCGCGACGTCGACGTCAGTCTGTACGACGTCGCGATGCATCAGCTGAGCTATCCGGCCGCCTGGTATCTGAGCGAGGGCCACGTGACCACCCGCATGCCGCGCTCGGCCCACCCCTACATCGTGCCCTCGCAGCTCTACCGCACCAAGGACGGCTGGATTTTTTTGATGTGCCAGACCCTGCGCTTTTGGGAGATTCTGTGCGAGAAGATCGGGCGGCCGGAGCTGATCGACGATCCGGCCTACCGGGATCGCGAGGCGCGTCACGCCAACCGCGACCGGCTGACCGAACAGCTAGACGCGACGCTCGGCACGCGCAGCACGGCCGAATGGATCGAGGTGATGGGCGGTGCGGTGCCCTGCGCGCCGGTCTACGATGTGCGCCAAGCGCTGGACAATCCGTTCCATCATGAGCGCGAGGGTACCCAACGGCTCGAGCACCCGGAGCATGACAACCTGAAGGTGGTGGCGAGCCCGATCCGCATGGGTGCTGCGGTGCCCGCACACGCGGCCCCCAAGCTTGGCCAGGACACGCAAGCAATTCTGGAAGAGCTGGGCTACGACCAGGCGGCGATCGATGACCTGCGCGCGCAAGGCGTGATTTGACTCCCAACAGGATGGCGTACGGGTATTGGGTCGGCCAACGATCATCCAAATGACCGAGGGCGGCGGCTTGGTCGAGTTTCGCTGCCAACCCCGGAGTTGACACGGCCGTCCCTGAGATGTCCCTTTAGGCGGGATCGGCGAGAGACCACCAGGAATGGTTCGGAGCGCCGGGCGAGTGGTGGCAAACCATTACGATGTATTTCTGAGTTATAGCCGCAACGATCTAGAGGCGGCGACCAACCTCCTTGGCCAGCTCGAGAAAGCGGGGCTTGAGGTCTTTCGCGACCAGGAACGCATTCGCGAAGGCGAGCTGTGGCTGAACCGACTGCAGGAGGCGGTGGACGCCTGCGGCAGCTTCGTCGTACTGGTAGGGCGCGACGGCGTGCGCCGGTGGATCGGCGCCGAGACCCAGGTAGCGCTTGGCCGTTACTTCGGTCCCCACGAAGAGGCTCTGCGCCTGCCGATTTTTCCGGTTTTGCTTGGCGACACCGACCCCGCGGCGCTGCCGGCCTTCCTCCGGTTGTTCCAGAGCACGCGGTGGAACGGCGCCGACGCCCTGACCTCGAGCCTGCTCGAGCAGATCCACGAACGGAAGGTCGTGGCCGGCAAGGCGACGTTCGAGGGCTGCCCGTTCGTAGGCCTCGACTCCTATCGCGTGGATCAAGCGCAGCTGTTCTTCGGACGCCAAAAGGAGACGCTGCACGCGCTCGCCTGCTTCGACACCCGCCCGGGCAGCCCGACCGTTCGCTGGCTCGAGATCAACGGCAACAGCGGGTGCGGCAAGTCCTCGCTGATGAACGCCGGCCTCCTGCCCTTGGTCGATCAGGGCTGGCTCTGGCCCCGCACGGGCTTCGAGACGTGGCGACGGATCGGCCCGATGATGCCCGGCGAGCGTCCGGTCGCAATGTTGGCCGAGCACTTGGCGCGTGCCTTCGAGCAGGAGATGAGCGACGTCCGCCGACGGCTCGAGGAGGGCGAAGAGCGAGCGCTCGCCGAGTGGCTCCGCGGGCGAAGGCCCGACGACGCGACTGCCTTCCTGCTTGCGATCGACCAGTTCGAGGAGCTGTTCACGTTTGCCGATCGGGACGAGCGCCGCCGGTTCGACCGCCTGCTGGCAACGGCGGTGGACGATGCCGACTGCCCGGTGTTCGTCATCTCCACGGTGCGTGCGGACTTCCTCGACCGCTTCGAGGACCTGCCGCGGCTGACCCAGTGCGCAACCGCGCCGGTAGGCAATGGACGCTGCCGCTGATCTCGGCTGATGGTCTGCGCGAGGTCATTGCGGGGCCGGCCAGGCTCGCCGGAATCGACGTGAGCGAGGTCCAGGAGGCGATGGTCGCCGAGGCCCGCGACGAGCCCGGCGGGCTCCCCCTGGTCGAGAACGCGCTCGAGTGGTTGTGGCAGCAGCGCAGCCCGGACGGTCGCCTGAGCGGCCGCCTGCTGGTCAATCAGGGCGGCCTGGCCGGTATCCTCAGCCAGAACGCCGACGACCTGCTCGAAGGCTTGGGCAGGCAGCGCGGCCGTGCTCTGGAGCTGCTGTTCCGGCTGGTCAAGGTCGACCCGGAGGGACGCCGTCACACGCGCCAGCGCATCCTGCTCGCAGAGGCAAAGGCGATGGCAGGTAGCGACGAGGCTGCTCGACCGACTGGCCGGCAGGCGCACCCGTGACGGCGGTCAGGCCAAGGGACCGTTGCGGTTGCTCACCGTCAGCGAGGAAGCCGAAGATCCGACCAAAGGCCAGCGCCGCGCGGGCTGGGTCAACCTGATCCACGAGACGCTGATCCGCAGCAAAGGCCTCGACGACCAGGGCAGACCACAGCCCTACTGGCCGACGCTATGGCGCTACATCGAGCAGAACAAGGAGCGGGCGGCACGTCGGGAACGCCTGCAGCTGCTCGCGCGGGAGTGGAAGGACCGAAGAGGTGTCCGACGGGTTTTCGTGCTCGCCGGCTGGTCGGCTTTGTTCGGATATCGTGGGCTCGCCGCGCCCGGCAGCATCGAGCAGCGTTATCTGCGCTGGAGCACGGCCAGGGCCTCGGTACTGGCGGCTGTGGTCGCGGCGGTCGTGGGCGTTGTCGGCGAGGCGTTGCACTGGAAGACGGCGAACGAGCAGCCGCTCGAGGCGGTGTGGACACGCTGGGCGTACCTGCTGGGCAAGGAGCTGCCGCTTCCCGAGCCCATCAGGATCTCCGACGGGCCCTTCGACATGGGAAGCGGTAGCGGCGATGAAGGGCCGGTTCATCCAGTGACGTTCGCCCAACCCTTCTATCTCAGCCGGACCGAGGTGACCTTCGCGCAGTACGACGCCTTTGCCAGAGCCACCGGACGGGCGTTACCGCACGACTCGAGGTTTGGCCGGGACGATCGGCCGGTCATCAACGTCGACTGGTCGGATGCTCGGGCCTATGCCCGCTGGCTGGGCGCGATGACCGGTAGGACCTGCCGGCTGCCGAGCGAGGCCGAGTGGGAATATGCCTGCCGTGCTGGCACGACGACCGAGTATGCCCTGCCGGCCCCGGATGGCAGCGACGACATCGCCGGCAAGGGACTCGCCAATTGTTACGGCTGCGGCGGGAAGTGGGACGATCTTAACCGGACGGCGCCGGTTGCGGATCCGGAATACGAAGCCAACGCCTGGGACCTCTACGACATGCACGGCAACGTCTGGGAGTGGGTCGAGGACTGCTGGCACGAAGACTACGAAGACGCGCCCGACGATGGTCAAGCCTGGCTCGAGGAGAACCGCGGTGAATGCACCACCCGCGTGGTGCGCGGCGGGTCCTACCTCGACCGTCTGGGCTACGCGCGCTGCGCCTCCCGCTTCAGGCTCGTCCCGCGCTACCGGAACTCCAGCTTCGGTTTTCGCGTGGTGTGTTTGTCCCCCATCGTTGATCGCTGATCTTTGGAGGGCGCCGCGAGAGCGGCGCCCACGGCGCGAAGCGCCGTTCGCAATTTTTTCGCGACTGCTCCCGATCCAGCCGAGCATCGGCGCGGATCACGCTCGTCGGGCGGTTGTTGCCCGGCGGTGCTCGGCGGGGCGGATCGGCGTTTCAGGCTTGCGTCGACATTGCCTGGCGGATGATGCTTTGCGCTGGTGGCAAGCGGAGGCTGCATGGCTGACATCGTGCTGAGCGAAGTCGATGACCGCGGCGTGGCGACCGTCACGCTCAATCGGCCCGAGGTGCACAATGCCTATGACGGCGCGCTGATCGATGCCCTGATCGCAGCTGTCGAAACACTCGCGGTCGACTCACGCGTGCGCGTCCTGGTGCTGCGTGCCAACGGCAAGCATTTTCAGGCGGGCGCCGATCTGGCCTGGCTGAAAAAGGTCGCGGGCTTCACGGTCGACGACAATCTGGCGTTCTCGCGCAGGACCACGGCGGCGATGCGCGGCCTCAACGAATTCCCCAGGCCGACCATCGCGCTGGTGCACGGCGCCTGCTATGGCGGCGGCGTCGGCATGGTGGCCGGTTGCGATGTCCGGATCGCGACCGAGACCGCGAGCTTTTGCGCTGACCGAGGTGCGCTGGGGCGTGATCCCGGCACCGATCATCCCACAGCTGTGCGCGGCGATGGGCGTCTCCAGCCTGCGCCGCTATGGCATCACCGGCGAGCGCTTCGATGCCGCCGAGGCGCGCCGCATCGGCCTGGTCCACGAGGTCTGCGCCGATGACGGGCTGGACCGCGCGGCCCGACCGATCATCGAGGCGATCCTGAAGAGCGCGCCGGAGGCGGTCGAACAATCCAAGCGGATGGTGCTGGCCGAGGCCGGGCTGGCGCTGTCCGAGCAGGAGGTCGAGGCGCTTGCCGCCCAGGCCGCCATCAAGCGCGCCTCGGCCGAGGCCGCCGAAGGCCTCGCGAGCTTTCAGGAAAAGCGCGATCCGGCCTGGTACCGTTCGCCGGACCAGGAGCCATGAAGCTCGAAGGCATCCGGGTGGTCGACCTGTCCCTGTTCCTGCCGGGGCCGGCGATGACCCAGGTGATGGCCGACCACGGCGCCGAGGTGATCAAGGTCGAGTCGCCTGAAGGCGAGCCCAACCGCAGGATCGGACCCGAGCGCGACGGCATCACCGTCTATTTCGCCAACACCCATCGCGGCAAGAAGAGCCTGTGCCTGAACCTGAAGGCGACCGCCGGGGTCGAGGCGCTGCTGCGGCTGGCCGAGACCGCGGACGTGTTCGTCGAAATCCTTCCGGCCGGGCGTGGTCGACCGGCTGGGCGTCGGCTACCAGGCGGTCGCTGCGCGGGCGCCACAGATCGTCTATGTGTCGATCTCGGCGTTCGGCCAGACGGGCCTTATCGCGACCGGCCGGCGCACGATCTCGCGGTCGAGGCAATGTCGGGCGTGCTGAGCGTCAATCTCGGCTGGGACGACCGGCCGTGGCTGCCGGCGATCGCCTGCGCCGACATGCTGGCGAGCAATATGGCGCTCTCGGGCGTGTTGATGGCGCTGCTCCGCCGGCAGACCACCGGCAAGGGCGATTTTCTGGACATCGCGATGATGGACGCCCTGATCGCCTCGCTGCCCAACGGCTACGGGCTGCCGATGACCGAGCGGCGTCAGCCGGTCGCAAAGCACGAGCGCACCTGGGGCGGCAATGCGATGTATCGGGTCTACGAGACCAGCGATGGCAAATTCGTGGCGCTGGGCGGCGCCGAGCTGAAATTCGCGACCAATCTGCTGAGCGCGCTCGGCCGGCCCGATCTGATCCCCTTGTGCCAGCTGCGACCCGGGCCGGGTCAGGACCCGGTGCGCGATTTTCTGACTGAGACCTTTTTGACCAGAACCCAGGCCGAGTGGGTGGATTGGATGGCAGGCTGCGACATCGCTTTCGCACCCGTAAAGACCCTGCGCGAGGGGCTCGACGATCCGCAGACCCGCTACCGCCAGATGGTGCTCGAGGATTTCCGAGGCTGGGAGCATCTCGGCATCCCGATCAAGTTTTCCGAAGAGCCGGGCGAGATCCGCTTCGATCCGCCGGCGCATGGTCAGCACTCGGAGGAGATTCTTCGCGCGCTCGGCTACTCGGACGCTGAGCTCGCGACCCTGAAGGCCGATGGCGTCTACTGAGTCCGGCAGGCGTCCCAAGTCCTGGCTGGGGGGCGCTGATTGGCCTTGCCGCGCTGCTCGGCGTGCCCTCGGCATCAGCCGCGGATCGGGTGGTGATCGATCGCTTCGCAGGTGCGGAGCCGGGCGCCGATGTGGTGCAGGATGGGCCGGACCTCGCACCGGTCCTGAAGGCTTGCCTGTTCGGCACCGATCCCGCGCCCGAGCGGATCTCGCCCCGCAGCTTCGCGCTGCGTTGCGTGGTGCCCTACGTCGACGGGCTGTGGCTCGATCCCAAGGTGCTGTATCGAAGCAAGGCGGATATCGCCGCGCAGGCGGAAGACAAGCTGATCCTGCATCCGGCCGGTGCGCCGTTTCCGATCTTCTATCCGCCGCGCCTGGCGGATCTGGTCGAGAGCGACCTGCGCAGCCACCTCGGTCCCGGCGGCAAGGTGGTGCTCAAACCGTTGCCGGAGCCCTTGCCAAAGGCCTCGCTCGATCCGGCAAGCCTCTACAACAATATCGGGCTGCTCTATCTGCCCAACCCGTACGTGGTGCCGGGCGAGACCTTCAATGAGATGTATGGATGGGAACTCGTTCTTCATCATCAAAGGGCTGCTCGCCTC
>CAVSVZ010000014.1:0-8103 GCA_963731495.1 uncultured Alphaproteobacteria bacterium | reverse complement strand
GCGCGATGCGCAGACGGCCGGAACGCCGCAGAATGCGGGCTTTTGCGGCCATTTGTCCGAACCACGAGACCCTGCCCGAAAGGCCCATTTCGGGCCGTTTTCCGTCTCTCTCCAGCCCTTTTCTCTGGCACAACCGAACCACGCCCGTTTTGGTACGGTTATCGAAAGTTCGAAAAATCAACGCGTTAGACGATACCCGAAGGGTGTTGGTTCGAAAAAGCGCCGCTCAGGCGGGGTAAACCGGGAGCGAACAGTTCGGTTCGGCGTGTCCGCCACAGCGACGTTTCGGCCACTTTACCTTCGGCAGCGGACGCGACAGTCCGCCGGCCAGAAGGGCGAGGGGGCGGCGTGCGCGGCCTCGCCACCGGCGAGATGATCCGCGGGATTGGCAGCACCGGCTTGGCGCTGGCCTGCAACAAGCATTTTACAGACCACCAGGCTTCGTTGTGGGCTATTCGGCCGAGGCGCTCCGTGTCTTGGGCATGTGCCGACCAAGCAGCGACGCAGAGATACTTGACGTTGGCTGGGCGGCGGCAGAGGCTCGCTCATTATGGAAAGAGTGCGGAGCGCCGTCGTCGACCGATCTGAGGGGAGAAAGGCCATGTATCGATATCTGCCGCTTCTCGGATGTTTGTGGACGCTTGCCGCCCCGGCACACGCGGACGAACTCATGGACACGGCCCGCGGGATGTTCGAGCCGATCCCTACCGAGACGCCCTCTCTGCCCGGTATCGAAGCGACGCCTGAGCGCGTCGAGTTGGGCAAGATGCTCTACTTCGAGCCGCGGCTTTCGGAGAGCCACGCCATCAGCTGCAACTCCTGCCACATGGTCGGCCTCGGCGGGGTCGACGTGCAGGAGACGTCGATCGGTCACCGCTGGCAGCGCGGCGGTCGCAACGCGCCGACCGTGCTCAATGCCGTCTTCAACACCGCCCAGTTCTGGGACGGGCGCGCCAAGGACCTCGAGGAGCAGGCCGGCGGGCCGCTCGTGAATCCCGATCGAGATGGGCACGACGGAGCAGCACGTCGTGGAGAAGCTCAAGCGCATTCCCGGCTACGTCGAGCTGTTCGCAGAAGGCCTTCCCCGAGCAGGCCGACCCGATCACGTTCGAGAATGTGCGGATGCGATCGCCCTGTTCGAGGCGACCCTGATCACGCCGAACGCGCCGTTCGATCAGTATCTGAAGGGCGACGAGAGCGCCCTGACCGCTGAGCAGAAGGAAGGGCTGCAGCTGTTCATCGACAAGGGCTGTGCCGGTTGCCACAGCGGCATCAATATCGGCGGAGAGCAGTATCCGCCCTTCGGTGTGGTCGAGCTGCCGGGCGCCGAGTTCCTGCCGCCCGACGACAAGGGCCGTTTCATGGTCACCAAGACGCCGAGCGACGAGTACGTGTTCAAGGTCCCGACCCTGCGCAACATCGCGCTGACGCCACCCTATTTCCACACCGGCAAGTCCTGGGACCTGCGCCAGGCGGTGGCGGTGATGGGGGCGACCCAGCTCGGCATCGAGCTCACCGACGAGGAGGTCGACAAGATCACGGCGTTCCTGGGCTCGCTCACGGGTGAGCAGCCGGAGGTCGACCTACCCGATCCTGCCGCCCTCTGTCGCGACCACGCCGCGGCCGCAGCCATAGCCGGATCGGTAATGCGCGAAGGCATAGAAGGCCAGCGGTTAGCTGCAGTTCCTTCCCAGGAGTAAGCAGCGCCCGGGGGACAGGCTAGCCGGTTCGGGCACTCGTCAGCCCGGCTGGCCGACGATGTCGTAGACCTCGTCCTCCTGGTCGATGTGCAGACGCAGGATGGCCTCGAGGCTGAAGAGGACCCGGCGGAGGTCGCTCCATACGGCCGGATCGGCTCCTTGCGCGGGAAGGTCCGCGATCAGCCGGCGATAGACGTTGACCAGATGCACGATCTCGCGGTGCGTCCGGCTCAGCGCGGCCATCGGGTCGCGGCCACCGAGAAGGTTGGCGACCAGCGGGTAGACGTCGGCTTCCTCCTGTCGCTCATGAGGCAGCAGTTGCTCTTGCAGCAGCCGATCGAGCTCGCGCAGCTCGGACCGGACGCCCTCGCTCGCCTGCTGGTCGAGCCGCTCGGCCAAGGTCCGGATCCGATCGAGCAGGTCCTGTAGCTCCTGATGCTCCAGGCGCATCCGTTCCGAGGTCATCTTGGGGAGCGTCGCTCGCCGCGCTCCGCCACTGCCGAGCGCGCGCAGGGCGTTGAGGATGACGGCGACGTCGATCCCCTCCTGAAGCAGGGCGCCGGCCACCGGCGCCAGGAAGCCGAACGCCGGCGACCACCATCGCCGCGACCGACATGCCCATGCCGGCGAGCACGCTCTGGAGCGCGATGCCTCGGGCACGGCGTGCGATCTCGAGCGCGTCGGCGAGGCGATCGAGACGGTCGACCAGGAGGACGACGTCGGCCGCCTCCGAGGAGGCGCCGCTGCCGCGGGCTCCCATGGCGATGCCGACGTCGGCGGCGGCGAGCGCCGGCGCGTCGTTGATCCCGTCACCGACCATGAGGGTGACCGCTTCGCGGCGCTCCGCGCGCACCGCTTCGACCTTCTCCTCCGGGGTCCGCTCGGCGAGAACGCCATCGATGCCGAGCGCAGCGGCGATCGCCTCGGCGACCTCGGCCCGGTCGCCGGTCACCATGACCGTCCTGGCGATCCCCGCCTCGCGCAGGCGGCGCAGCGCCCTGGGCGTATCGGGCCGGATGGCATCACTCAGCAGGAGTGCGCCGCGCATCTCGCCGTCGATCGCGACGAAGACGCTCGCCGCGCCTTCGCAAGCCATGCGCCGCAGGGCCTGGCTGGCCCAGGACGCCGACGCAGCTCGCTCGCGGACCCAGGCGTAGCTGCCGAGCGCCACGCGCCGCCCCTCGACCACGCCCTCGATTCCCGAGCCGGGCTCCTCCCGCACGTCCGTCGGCACGGCAAGAGCGCAGGCCGTGCTCGCGCGCCGCCGTGACCAGTGCTTCGGCGATCACGTGCTGCGAAACCTGATCGAGCGAAGCCGCCAGGCGCAGCACCTCTTCCGCCGGGACGCTGCCGTCGGTCTCGGAGGCGCCGAGCCGCGCCTGTCCTGTCGTGAGCGTGCCGGTCTTGTCGAACAGCAGCACCTTGCCGCGGGCCAGCGTCTCGAGCGCGCCGCCGCCTTTGACCAGGATGCCCTGGCGCGCCGCGCGTGAGATGCCGGCGACGATCGCCACCGGCGCCGCCAGGATCAAGGGGCAGGGCGTGGCCACGACGAGCACCGCGAGCGCACGCACCGGATCGCCCGATGCCAGCCAGGCCAGACCTGCCACCACGACCGTCAGCGGCACGAACAGAAGGGCGTAGCGATCGGCGAGGCGGACGAAGGGCGCCTTCTCTGCCTGCGCTGCCTGCACCAAGCGCACGATCCCGGCGTAGGTGCTCTCCTCGGCACTCGCGGTCGCTACGAGATCGAACGGATCGCCGGCGTTGACCGTGCCGCTGCGCGCCCGATCGCCGCTCGGCCGGCGCACCGGCAAAGCCTCGCCGGTGAGCGCAGCCTCGTCCAGAACGGCGCTGCCGGCGGTCACCACGCCGTCGACCGGCACGATCTCGCCAGCCCGCACCAGCAGCCGATCGCCCGGCCTGACATCGGCGAGCGGCACCTGAACGATCTCGCCGTCTGCATACCGGTTGGCGCTGGCCGGCGCGCGTGCCAAGAGACGGGTCAACTCGCGCCGCGCCCGGTTCTGGGCAAAATCCTCGAGGGCGCCGCCGCCGGAGACCATCATCGCGATCACCACGCCGGCCAGTTCCTCGCCGAGCAGCAACGCGCCGGTCATCGACAGCACGGCGATCAGATCGACCCCGACGTCGCCCCGAAACAGAGCCCGGACCATGCCGGCAAGCACGACCACCAGCACCGGCACCGTCGCCCCCGCCCAGATCCACTCGGCCTGGTTCGGAGAACCCGCGAGCCAGGCCGTGCCACCGCCCATGAGGCCGAGCCCGGCTACACGCGAGCAACAGCGTGTTGGTCAGCCGGGCGGACTGCATCGGCATGCCCTCACCGACGGACCGGCATTGGAGTCTCGATGGCCGGGCCGGAGCCAGCCGTTGGTGCGGCGGCCGGCAACTCGAGGGTGGCGCAAAGGCCGCCAAGACCCGAGCCCCGCAGCTCGAGCGAGCCGCGGTACAGCTCGGCGAGATCACGCACGATCGCGAGGCCGAGGCCCGCGCCCGCCGTGGTCTCGTCGAGGCGCCGCCCGCGCAGCAGGACCTCCTCGCGATCATGCTGGGCGATCCCCGGGCCGTCGTCCTCGACCGCAAGCCGCAACTGGGTGCCGCTGCGCCTGCCACTGAGGCGAACGCGCGAGCGTGCCCACTTGCAGGCGTTGTCCATCAGGTTGCCGAGCATCTCCTCGAGGTCCTGGGCATCGCCCTGGAATACGAGGCCGTTCAGATCCCGAAGCTCTATCTCCACTGCCCGCTCCCGATACAGGCGCTCGAGCGAGAACTGGAGATCGTGCGCGACATCTGCCACCACGGCCCGAGCGCCGAGCACGCCGTGAGCCCCTGCCGCACGGGCGCGCGCGAGATGCCACTCGATCTGCCGGCCCATAATGTCGGCCTGCTCGCGCAGCACGGGCCCGTGCGGCGCCGCGATCACGCCCGCTTCGCTGCGGATGACGGTCAGCGGGTTCTTGAGCGCGTGCGCAAGGTTGCCGGTCTGCGTGCGGGCGCGCTCCAGGAGCGCTGCGTTGTGATCGAGCAACGCGTTCAGCTCATGGACGAGCGGGCTGCACCTCGCCCGGGAAGCTCTCCGGCAGGCGCGGGGCTGCACCCGAGCGAACCTGGGCGAGCGCCAGCCGCATGCGCTTCAAGGGAAGCAGGCCGTAGTGCACCTGCGCCACCACGGCACCGAGGAGACCCAGCGCCAGTAGGGCGAGTGTCACCGCGAGCTTGGTCGCCGAACTCGCGCACATCCTGATGGACGTCGACGGCGGGCCCGGCGATCGTATAGACGAACCCGCCAGGCGCCCCCGGCAAGGTGATCGGCGTGACCATTGCACGCAGCCGTTCGCCACCCGGTCCGGTCAGCTCCTGGATACGGTCGTCAGCACTGGCCGGACCGACCCTCAGGCGCTCGGGCCACAGCGACTGCGAGCGCTCGACGACGGCGTCGCCCTGCTCGATCTGCCAGTACCAGCCGGACTCCGGCCGGTTGAAACGCGGATCAAAGGGCGTCCAACTGAGCTGGAGCGCGCCGTCCGGCCCGACCTCGCTTGCTGCCGCCAGCTCCTGCAGATGGTCGGCGAGCGCGGCATCGAAGCGGCGCTCGATGTGATCCTGGAACAGCAGCAGCAGGAGCAGCCCGGCCGCGCAGAGCGTGCCCACGATCCAGATCGCCGACGCGGCGATCAGCCGGAGCGTTAGC
Source organism: uncultured Alphaproteobacteria bacterium (assembly GCA_963731495.1). Lineage (GTDB taxonomy): Bacteria > Pseudomonadota > Alphaproteobacteria > Geminicoccales > Geminicoccaceae > DASUGG01. The sequence continues at coordinate 2,691 of CAVSVZ010000014.1, read as the reverse complement.
GTTCTACGGCGCATGATTCGGGTCGAGGAGCTGATAGCCCAGCCCGCGGTGGGTGCGGATCAGCTCCGGAGCGAGCTTTCTGCGCAGCCGGTTGATCAGGACCTCGATCGTGTTGGAGTCGCGATCCTCGTCGTAGCCGTAGATGTGCTCCGACAGCTCGGTTTTCGATACCACCTTGCCCTGGTGATGGAGCAGATACGAGATGAGGCGGAACTCGAGCGCGGTGAGCTCGACCGGCGCGCCGTCCATCGTGAGGCGATGCGTGGTCGTGTCGAGCCGAAGCGGGCCGCAGTCGAGGACCGGGCTCGAATGCCCCGCGGCGCGCCGGATCAGGGCCTCGACCCGCGCCAGCATCTCCTCCATCTCGAAGGGTTTGGCGAGGTAGTCGTCGGCGCCCGCGCGCAGGCCCATGACCTTCTCGCGCCAGGTGCCGCGGGCGGTCAGGATCAGGACGGGCATGGTGCGGCCCTTCCTCGCGCCAGCGCTGCAGGACCGAAAGTCCGTCGAGCATCGGCAGGCCGAGGTCGAGCACGACCGCATCGTATGGCTCGGTATCGCCCAGGAAATGCCCCTCCTCGCCATCGTGCGCGAGGTCGACCACGTAGCCCGCCGCCTCGAGCGTCCGTCTCGCCTGCTCGGCAACCCGGGGGTCGTCTTCCACGATCAGGATCCGCATGGCGCCGGCGTTAGTCGTCGTCCTCGTTCTCGCGGTAACGCCCCTCGAGCCTGATCAGCTCGAGGCTCGCCGCATCGTAAGCGAGCTCGAGCACATCGCCTTGGGGCGTCAGCAGCTTCACCTCGTACACCCAGGGCGCGTCGCCTTCACCCTCGTGCTCCAGCTCGATCTTGAGGACGCTCCCGCGAACTGGGATCCGACGCGCTGCAAGAGCTCATGGACAGGGCGCGCATCGCCACGGGCGAGCGCCGCCTCAGCCGCTTTCTCTTGCTCATCGTCGGCCCACGCCTGCGCCAAAGGCGCACCGGCAATGAAGGCACAGAGGAGAATTGCGGCGAGGCGGCGCCTGCGGATCATGCCACCACCATCCATACGATGCCGCTCGCCGTGGCCAGCACGAGCGCGGCGAGCCAACCCGGCGCGACCGCGGCGCTTTGCCCGGCCTCGGCTTCGCCCGGCGTCACCGCCTTGCGGCCGGTGATCATGGCACGCACCAGGTTGTCACGGGTCAGCAGCGACTCGAGCAGGACGCCCACCACGTGCAGGCCGATCAGCCCGAGCAGCGCACCCGAGAGCCCCTCGTGCAGCTCGGCGATGGCGTGCGCCGTGCCAGAAGCGACGGTACCGGCGAGCGGCCCGCCCAGACCGTCGTCCGAGGCGAACAGCCCGGTGCCGACCTGTGCCGCCAGCACGAGCAGGAGCACAAGCGCCATCCAGCCGCCCAGCGGATTGTGGCCAAGCGTGCGCGCCGGCCGCAGGCTCAGCATGCCTTTGATGTGCGTGAAAACCTCGCGCCACGGACGTATGAAGTCGGAGAAGCGAGAATGGCGGCTGCCGGCGAAGCCCCACATCACGCGAAACACCAGCAGTACGGCCACGCCGTACCCGGCGAGTTTATGCACCTCGAACATCGAGCCTTCCGCTTCGCCGGTGACCCACGCGAGCGCCACCAGAAGCACGAGTATCCAGTGGAACAGGCGGGTTGGCACATCCCAGACGAGCACGGAACCGTTGGAAGGATCGTGGGAGCGCATGGTCGTTGTCCTGACGGTGGATTGGATCATGCGCATCCTGCCCGAGCCAACCTGATGCGAAGCTTAAAATGGTCCTAAGGCTCGCGTCAGGTTCGACCTGCTAAGCCGTCGCCGTCTGCAGATGATCTGCGGATCTTACCCTGTACGGAGAGAGGACATGAACTGCAGGACCATGCGACTGGCGGTCGGGCTCGGCGGCCTCCTGGCGACGGTGGGATTCGGCCTCGGCATCGTCCAGGGCGCGTTTGCCCAGAGCGATCAGCCACGAGTGCAAGCCGGCGAGCAGGCGGCGGCCGTCCCGGCGATTCCGATGGAGCAGGTGCTCGCCCAGCTGAAGGCTGAAGGCTACAGCGAAGTCTACGAGATCGAGCGAGAGCACGGCAAGTACGAGGTCAAGGCGAAGAACCGGGACGGCCGCACGATCGAGCTCTCCCTCGATGCCAGCGACCGGCAAGGCCCTCCAGAGCGAAGACGAGGACGACTGAGCTTCGTGAGGGCGCGATCCGGGGCCCAACGCTCCGATCGCGCCCGCATCACGCCCGGAGACCTGACGCCATGGCGACTGCCGCCAGAGTTCCGATCTTGATCACCGCCGTTCTGGCCATCCACACGCACAGGCGGCTGATCCGGCGCAGCAACCAGCACTGCGCCGCCCGCGCTGAACGGTGCGCAGCTCTTCGCCACGCACTGCGCCATGTGCCACAAGCCGGCGGAACTCGCCCGACGCTTGCAGAGCGCAGCCGATCCGAAGGCAGCCAGGGCCGACATGGCCACCTTCCTCGCTCGTCACGGCCGCAGCGATGCCGACGCGGATGCGGCCATCATCGACTATCTCGCGAGCACCACGGCGCCATAGCTGCGTCGAAGCAGGTCGGCAACGCGAGGGCCAGCGCCGCATGCCGGAAGCTGGCTTTCGACGACCTTGATCTCGATCAATGAGCGGCAGATCCCTCGGAGGGTAATCGCAGGGGCGAGGCGGCA
>CAVSVZ010000013.1:0-11854 GCA_963731495.1 uncultured Alphaproteobacteria bacterium | reverse complement strand
AGGGGGCCCATCCCGCGCTGGTGTTCGAATTCATCGGCCTGCTGTTGATGGTGCTGGCGCTCAGCAGCTGCAACACCGCTCAGGGCGTGGGCGAGGACATTTCGTCCGCAGGTGATGCGATCAGCGACACGGCCGAGGATGTCGCCGACTAGGCAAGAGGCGCCATCGTCCGAGGGCTCGGGCCGGCCGCCGGCCGGCCAGGCCCCGCTCGAGCGCAGCGAGGGCCAGTCCCCGACGCAGATATGCGTAACCCGACCGAATTCGTCCTGCGCCATCGAACTTCGCACCCTGACCTATGGCGCCCTAGACGACCGCAGCAAGCTTCTTGACACGTCGGATTACAAGCGGACCCAGTCAGCCCAACACCGATCTGCCGCTATCGCCCGATTCCTCGCGCGATCGGCTACGAACCACGAAGCCGCACGCGGCGGGCACACGGCCCGATGCTCGAACACGCTGCACATGATAGACGTCACGGCAGTGCCACCAGGCACCTATGTTGGCTGCATGCTAAGCCGCCTCAGATCGGCGGCTGCCTCTCGAATGGCTTCGTCTCTTTCTTTTTGATCGCCAATTCGTAAGTATCAGTGACATCGACATTTGCGCCGCCTCAATCACCTGAACATTTCGCCCAATCTCGTCCAATCTATCATTTGTTTCTTTATTAAAGCGAAAAAGAATAGCACTGACCACCTCTGTAACAGCACCAACAGAAGCAGTTACAGAGCCGACTAGAGCTGCATTTCTTATCAGGATAAACACAATTCCCACGAATATTATGAGAACTCCCAATATAGACAAAGCCAATGCCGAATTGAAAGTTATCTTTGCTTGTCGTATTCGTTCTCGTCTATGTAAATCCAGATTTTTTCTTGCCGCGTCGAGCACTGAAGTCGTTATACGAAAATCATCTTCTACGCTCAGATTCCGTTCTGCCTCTTTCACCGCCTCTTCAATGACTCCAATTTCTGAACCGGAGTCAATGCTAACGGGAAGATGCTTGTCTGTTCTGGACGCTATGTATGTCTTAAGTATTTCATACGCCGCTTTCACAGCGCTGCTACTAGTGAGCAGGCCAATTGATGCGGTAGCGAGTTCTATTGACATGGCAGCTAATCCTTAATCTCATCGTCACTACGTAGACCTCGTGCAAGAAGGTTCGAGTTTTCATGATGCCACAATGTGGTATCGCATACAATCCGCGAACGGCAGGATGTCAACCTTGCTCACGGCAACGTCACCTCTATTCGGCACCGGCTGCCGAGTGCCGAACGTGGTCGAAGCCGAGCATGTTGGCCACGCCCCTGCGTCGCCGCTTGGCAAAGGCAGGAGCCGTAGGGGAGATCCTTGAGCTTGGTGACCTGTCCCGGCGGAGACGATCATGACCACCAGATACCGCTGCCATGCCCTGACGATCGGCATCGCGCTGGCCGCGTTGGCGGTACTGCCTGGAGGTGCCCTGGGCCAGGGCGACGCAGAGCCCGCCATGGTGCTGATCGCCTATCACAGCGTCGAGGGCCACACGCGGGCGATGGCGGAGGCGGTGCAGAAGGGCGCGCAGTCGATCGAGGGCGTCGAGGTGGTCCTGCGCCCGGTCGATCAGGCGACCATCGCAGATGTGCTGGCGGCCGATGCCGTCATCCTCGGCAGCCCGGTCTACAACGCCAACGTCGCGCCCGCGGTTCAGGCGTTCATCAACACATGGCCGCTTCGTGGCGCCCCGCTCAAGAACAAGCTCGGCGCCGCCTTCGTCTCGGCCGGCGGCATCTCGGCGGGCGAGGAGACCACGCAGCTGAGCCTGCTGCGCTCCATGTTGATCTTTCAGATGATCGTGGTCGGCGGGCCTGCGTGGAAGCAGGCATTCGGCGCCTCGGCAGTGGTGTCCGAGGGTCCGTTCCGCTCCTCCGACAGCCGGTTGGTCGATCCACTGTTCCTGGCCAAAGCGGAAGCCCTGGGACGACGGGTCGCCGGACTGGCCGTCGGTTGGAAGAAGGTCGCCGAGCCTTAGCGCCGCGTGCGGCCTACAGGCTGCCGTTCAGGCCCAGCAGCCGGCTCCGTCCCATCGCCCTGCCGAGGCGATGAGGGACGCCCTCGGCGACCCTGCCCGCACATCCAAGCTCAGCAACCCCAACTATGCATTCGTTGACACCTTATTGGCTAGTGTCATACCGTGTTGCTGATATGACAGGTTGATGGAGAGGGCCCATGGCTTGGAAATGGTACGAGATCACTGGCTATAAGGCCTCGGTAGGCGGAGAGCCGGAATATTACGGGGGCATCCAGCTCTTTGGCTCCGGCTTTTATGCTTTCCTCAAGTTCCATAAAGGCGGGTCGCTGCCCGCCGCTTCGGCGCCGACCACGCACGGCCAACGGTTCTACGGCCACATGGACTACCAGCAGATGCAAATGATGGTGGACCTGCTCCGTAACGAGCAGCCCGTGCGCTTCGGCTGGTATGACCAGAATCCGAACCTGTTCCACCTCATGACGGGGACCGAGCCCGTCGGCGAAGGAGATGGACGACTGACGGAGTAAGCGACGCAGGCGACGTCGCCCCGCCAACACCGAAACTCCTTCGGCTCTAAGCCCTCCGGGTTGAGCGGGCACGGTCCAGGCGCCAGCCGGCGACCAGCTGATCGCAAAGCGATGTCGGATACAAAAGCTTGCGGACGCCGGGTCGTCGCGCACCGAAGCCCCTGCCGATGCGGGCGGACGTCACGCCACGGCCGAGGTCATGCGGTCCGGATCTTGTAGCCGAAGCCGCGCACGGTCTGAATCAGAGGTTGCGAGCCGCCCTGATCGAGCTTGCGGCGCAGCTGCCGGACGTAGACGTCGACGACGTTGGTCAGCGGATGCTCGCAACTGCCCCAGACCTGCTCCAGGATCTCGCTCCGGCTGAGCACGGTGCCCGACGCGGCGATCAGGCACTCGAGCAGGCTGAACTCGCGCGGCGTGAGCACGATCTGCCGCTCGCCTCGCCGGACCTCGCGGGTCTCCCGGTCCAGCACCAGGTCGCCCGCCTGGAGTGCCGGTTGATCGTGCCGATAGGAGCCCCTACGCCGTCCGAGCGCCTGCACCCGGGCCACGAGCTCGGCGAACGCGAACGGCTTGGCCAGATAGTCGTCGGCGCCAAGACGCAGGCCGCGCACCTTGTCTTTGATCGTGTCGAGCGCGGTCAGCATCAGAATCGGCGTCGCAACCCCGGACTCGCGCAGTCGTCGGCAGACCTCACGACCATCGATGTCCGGCAGAAGGAGGTCGAGGATGATCACCTGCGTGCCCGCGCCGACACGGCGGATGCCGTCGGAGCCGTGGCGCGCCACGTCGACCCGGTAGCCCTCCGCCTCGAGCCCGCGGCGGACGAACTCGACGATCCGCTCGTCGTCCTCAATCAGCAGCACGTTCATCCGCAGCGTCCTGGCCCACCGTCCTGGCGAAGCTCCAGGCATATCGTCACCTTGGTGCCGGCGCCCGGTTCGCTCGCAATGTTGAGCGCGCCGCCGTGGCCTTCGATCACGGACTTCGCGATGTGCAGGCCGAGGCCCACGCCGGCAGGCTCGAGCTCACCGATGTTCGAGCCCCGATAGAAGCGTTCGGTCACGAGATCCAGCTCCTCGTTGGCAATCCCGACGCCGGAATCGGCGACCGTCAGGACCATCCGTGTCGCATCGGCGGTCAGGTCGATCGTGACCCGGCCGCCGGACGGCGTGTAGCGGCAGGCATTGTCGACCACGATCAGTAGCGCCTGATGCAGGCGATCCCGGTCGCCACCGATGACGATCGGCCGGTCGGGTATCGAGCAGTCCACCTCCAGGCCCTTGGCGGAACCGAGCGCCCGGGCGTCCTCGGCGAGGTCGCGGACCATCTGGTTTGCCGAGATGGCCGCCACCTCGGCCTGGGGTGCGAGCGCCTCCGAGCGCGAGACCATCAGCAGCTCCTCGACCAGCTCGCCGAGCTGGGCCGCGGTATCGGCGATTCGCGCAAGAGCGGCCCTGGTGGCGCCGCTGGGCCCTCGGCCGGCCCGCAGCGTCACTTCGGCCTCGCCGCGGATCACGGTAAGCGGTGTCCGCAGCGCATGGCTGATGTCCTCGAACATTCGTCGGCGCGCCTCGTCCATGCGCCGCAGCGCCAGGTTGCTCTCGTGCAGCTCGGCGGTGCGCCGGCGCACCTTCTGCTCCAGCCCGACCCGTGCCTGGTCGAGCTCGGCCCGTCGCCTCTGCAGCTCGGCGGCCATCCAGTTGAAGCTCGTCGCCAGGGCCGCGAGCTCGTCGCGCCCGGAGACCGGCAGGCGGTGCTCGAGACCGTCGCTGGCCAGCCGCAGGGTCGCCTGCCGCAAGTCTTCGATCGGCGTCTGGATGCGCCGGCGGGCCCAACGCGCGGTCGCGATCGTGACGACGGTGGCGATGATGGCCACGGCGATGGCGAAGAGGGCCACGCCATGGGTCAGGGCGCGGGCCTCGCTGTCGGCCTCCGCCGCCTCCCCGGTCTCGGCCGTCAGGACCTCGTCGATGAGCGCGACGAGCTGGCGGTCGAGCAGGTCGATACGCGCGCGAAACTCCCTCTGATCGACCCTTTCGCTCCCGGTGAGCGTGGCGACCCAGGCGTCTGCCAGCTGCTCGATTGGTCGATGCGCTCCACCTCTTCTTCACCGGTTCGCTGATCATCATCGTCCAACCGGGCGAGGTCTCGTGCCGTGACCTGCCGCATCGCCGAAAGCTGGCCGTCCAGGCGACGCCGGGCGGCCAGGACACGCGCCTCGGGCACCGGCTCACCCAGCGCGACATGGTAGGAGAGCCACTGCAGCTCCCGCGTGGTCTGAAAAGCCGTCTCGAGAAAGAGTTGAATCTGGTCACGGTCGATGAGGCTGCGAGCGACGTGCTGCTCGATCTGGCGCGGGACCCAGTACAGGAGCGACGCCATCAGCAGCGTTGGCGCCAACACGCCGAGGAAAGCGACCAGCAGCTTGGTCCTAAGCATGCCTCCAACCTAGGCCGGCAACGACAAACGTAAAAATGAGGATTTGATGAATTCCTGATTAAGATTCGATGAAGCCGTTTGAGAGATCAAACCAGCCCGCTAGTTTCCCATGCATGGGCCTAACGCAGTAGGAGCGCTCGGCGAATTGCCAGCGCGGGTTGCTCCAAAATGGGGGGATGCGGTGTCAACGATCTCGGCGGTGGCGCCATGAGCGGCGCTTGGTCGAAGGTTTGGGGCTACAAGCTTCGTGCGCCCGACAGCACCGACGGCGAGCGGTTGCTTGCGGAGCGCCAGCTCACCCTTGCCGACGTGAGTCATGCGCTGGCCGAGCTCCAACGTACCGAGGGTGTTTCGGTGCGCACCATCGTCGGCCTGAATGACGACGGCGTGTTCGGCCTCGATCGCGCGGATTGGCACGCGGATCTGCCGGACGCCTACGCGCGACCGCTGATACCCGTGCTATGGATCCAGATCGCGGAGCTTCTGGGGCTTGTGCCCCGGGGCAGCGCGGCCCTGGTGCTGGACGATGTGACGTCGTCCGCGCGCGCGTTGAATCGCGATTGGCGGCCATGGTGTCTGTGGCCAAGCCTCGAGCCGGCACCCGCATCCTGAGCGCCCGCCGGGCACGAGGTGAAAGCGGCGCGCTTAGCGGCCAGGGTTGACTCACCCGTTCGAAAGGTTGGATTGCCGGCAGCAGCTGGCCAGGGTGCAGGGATTCGCCAGGGCGCAGGGATTCGAAGACGCGGGCTTTGGGCAAATTGCCCGTCGATGACCGGCAGCTTTACTTGGATCTGGCGCGTCTGTAGCCTCGTGAAAAACGCGGGGGGCATGGCATGGCCGTAGCTAGAGCCGCGCCGACGTCACAGCTCGTCCCTTCTCAGCACCTCGACCTCAAATGGTCCCTGACCCTGCGCGTGGTCGCCGTCGCCCTTGCCTGTTTTCTGGTGGCCGCGGCGCTTACGCTGTACGGAACCTTTCGCGAGCTTCGACAGGCCAACGAGCATGTCGCCGATCTGGTCGTCCGGCACCTGCAGGTCCAGCTGTTTCGCATCGATACGAGCAGCGATGTGTCGATGCGGTTCCCGGATTGGGACACGGTGGTCGAGCGTGTCCAGGGGGCGGGGCAGTGCATTCAGCTCATCAAGCCCGACGGCAGCATCGGGCGATCGAGCTGCGTGGGCGTCCATCGCAGCGACCACCGGCTGCCGGCCTGGCTCTTTTCGTTGGGCACCTGGCTGCTGGGCACCCAGGCCGAGATCGCGCGCCCGGTTGCCTATCACGGCAAGACATACGGGACGCTGGTCGTGACGACCGAGACAGCCGTCGTGGTCGCGGCCATCTGGCAAGACGTCTCGCGGCTACTCGGCTTGGCTTTGCTGGTGGTGGTTGCGATCTGCCTTTTGCAATACGTCGCGATCAGCCGCGCGCTCCGGCCAACCAAGGATATTCTGGTCGGGCTCGACCGGCTGGCGCGCGGCGACCTGTCCTGCCGGCTGCCGAGCTTCCGGCTGATCGAGCTTCAGCGGATCAGCGAGGTGTTCAATACACTCGCGGCCAGTCTCGATCAGACCACGCGTGAGCGCACCGCACTGGCCGCCCGGATCGTCGACGGACAGGAGCAGGAGCGGTGCCATCTGGCGCGCGAGCTGCACGATGAGCTCGCGCAGACCCTGAGCGCCATGAGCGCGGCGGCGGCGTCGATCAAGACGACGGCCGAGACCGAATGCCCGGCACTGGTGTCCGAGGCGAACCGGCTGTCGCAGACCTCGATGGCCATGATGCGATCGCTGCGCACCACCCTGCAGAGCCTGCGCCCGCCGGAGATCGATGATTTCGGGCTCGCGGCCAGTCTTGCGGAACTCGCCAACGATCACGAGCGGCGGGCCGGCGGCAGGCTGAAGATCCTGCTCGAGATCGACGGCGACCTTCGCGGGCTGCCGCCGACAGCGGCATCGCACGTCTATCGCATCGTCCAGGAGGGCCTTACCAACATCAGCAAGCATGCCCATGCGAGCCGGGCACGCGTCGCTCTCGACTTCCATCCGCAGGCGCCCGAAGCCACCACGTCTTGCCGTGGCTGGCTGGCGTTGACCATCGAGGACGACGGCTGCGGCGCCGTCGACCACGCCATGGCGGCGCAAGGCAACGGGCTGGGGCTGATCGGCATGCGCGAGCGTGCGCTGGCGCTCGGCGGACAGCTGGCTGTCGTCCAACGCGAGCGGGGCTTCAAGCTCCAGGCCGCAATTCCGTTTGGCACGCCAAGGGCCTTGCCATGAGCGGGAAGACGGTCCGCGTGCTGCTGGTCGATGACCACGCGATCGTGCGCGAGGGCTATCGCACGCTGCTCGAGAAGCACCAGGGGCTTTCGGTCGTCGGCGAGGCATCGCATGCGGCGGCGGCCTATCAGACCTACAAGGACACGCAGCCCGATGTCGTCATCATGGATATCTCGATGCCGGGCCGTGGTGGCATCGACGCGATCGAGCATATCCGCCGGTTCGACCCGCAGGCGTGCATCCTCGTGTTCACGATGCACGGCAGGGCCGTCTATGCGTTGCAGGCCTTTCGTGCCGGCGCCAGGGGGTACGTCACCAAGAGCAGCCCGCCCGATTTCCTGATCAGCGCGGTGCGCAGCGTGGCCGAAGGCCGCATGGTGATCTGTCCCGAGATCAGCGAGGTGCTGGCACTCGATCGGGTGCAAGAACAGAGGGTGGGCCTGGACGGCCTGTCACCGCGCGAGTTCGAGATTTTTCGCATGATCCTCGCCGCAAAATCCACCGACGAGATCGCGTCCGCGCTCAATGTCAGCCGCAAGACCGCGGCCAGCTACCACTACAGCATCAAGTCGAAGCTCGGCGTGGCCTCGGATATCGAGCTGCTCTATCTCGGCCTGCAACAGGGTCTGGTCGACGCCGCTTCGCCGGTCACCGACACCGGCGACTAGGCCGCAACGCGCGCATCGCTTGCGCACCACGCCCACAAGGCAATTTGCCCAGGCGCTCACGGGCAACCCTCCCCTTGTTCTGGCCCGGTCGACGGCTCACTGTTCGCACAGAACCTGCCCGCCAATAGGGGGAGCGTAAGGTGATCGCACGCAGGAATCGTTGGTCGGCAGTGGCACATCGAGCTCTGGCGGCGGGCCTGGCCGCGCTGGCGCTCGTCGCACTTCGGCCCTCCGAGGCGGCCGAGCCGGAGCTCGTGAAGATTGCCGTGTTCGACTTCGAGCTCGCTGACAAGAGCGCTGGTGGCAGCATGATCGGCCAGGATGAGGTGGATACCGAGCACCTCAGAGCATCGAGCGAACAGGCGCGCCGCATGCTTTCGGCTTCGGGTCGCTACAGCATCGTCGACGCCAGCAGCGTCGCGGACGAGGTGGTCTCGGCGGGCGGCATCCAGCACTGCAACGGCTGCGAAGGTCCGCTGGCTGCGCAGCTTGGCGCCGATCAGTCGATGGTAGGAGTCATCACGCGGGTGAGCCGGACCGAGTATACCCTGCAGATCCTGGTCAGCGACACCCGGACCGGCGCGGTCATCTCGAACGTCTTTACGGGTCTCAGGATGGGCACCAACGACTCCTGGCCTCGTGGCGTCAAATGGCTGATGAGCAACAAGATCCTGGCACAGCGCGCGCAGTGAGGATCAAAAAGGGGCTGGATTGCCGGGACAGGCGCAGCAATGATCCGGAACTGGTGGTGCGCGGCCCCGACCCGCGCATCTGAGCGGTAGGCGTGACAGGCCCGGCATGACCCGGCAACCCGTGAACGCCTCGTCGCAACAGGTGGATGCTCGTCTCGAATCTGCGCCTTTCCGCCTTTCGCGTTGCGCTGCTGGCAAGCCTGGCGACAGCATTGCTCTATCTGCCGGCCAGCCAGCTGGGCCCGGTGCAGCAGGTCGAGGGCGAGTTGTTGGACCTGCGCTTGCACGCGCGGCCGCCAAGGCCGAGCGCGGGCGCGATCACGCTTGTGCTGATCGACGACCAGAGTCTGGCCGCGCAGGGCCGCTGGCCCTGGAGCCGCAGCCTGATGGCCGAGCTGGTCGCGCGGCTGCAGGCCGCCGGCGCGCGCACCATCGCGCTCGATCTGCTGCTGGCCGAGCCGGAACGCAGCGCCGTGCCGGCCGCAGCACTCGAGGCCCTTTTGGATGAGGACGATGCGCGCGGCGACCTGCGCGCCCTGATCGAGCAGGCGGCGGGCGATCGCCGGCTCGCCGGCGAGGCCGGGCGGTCCGGCAAGGTGGTCCTGCCGATCCTGTTCGAGCTGGCAAAGGGCCCGGCGCCGGACGGCGCCCAGGGTGGCTCAACACCGCCGGCCCTGCCGCCGTTCGTGCGCGACGCCGCGTTTCGGGTGGTGCAGGAAGGCGCGTCCGAGCTCGGCGCACCGCCGGCCGCCCAGAGCGTGCTGGCGCCGATCGCCGCGCTCGGCGAGGCCGCGGCAGCACTCGGCCACGTCAACGCGCCGGTCGACCCGAGCGGCGCCCAGCGGCTCGACTATCCGGCGATCCGTTACGGCGCCGACTACTATCCCTCCTTCTCGCTCGAGGTTGCGCGCCAGCATCTGGGCATCGATCGCGACCGCACGCGGCTGCTGCTCGGCCAGGGCATAGCACTCGGCGAGCGCTTCGTGCCGACCGACGAGAGCATGCGCCTGCCGATCAACTACGACCGGCCGGGCCGCTTTCCGGTGGTGTCCGCTGCCGCCGTGCTCGACGGCGAGGCCGATCCCGCGCTGTTCGCGGACAAGATCGTGCTGATCGGCGGCACGGCCGCGGGCATCGGCAAGACCTTCGTCACGCCGTTTACCAGCCTGATGCCCGAGGTCGAGCGCCACGCCACCGTGGTCGACAGCATCCTGCGCGGGGATTTTCTGATCCGGCGTGAGGCGAGCGTGCTGGTCGATCTGGTGGTGGTGATTTTGGCGGGCACGGTGCTCGGCTGGGTCGCGCAGCGCAGCGGCATGCTGGGTGCGACCATCACCTTCGCGCTGATCGCCGGCAGCCTCACGGCGGCCAATCTGTGGGCGTTCATCCGGCTCGGCCTGTGGCTGAACCTGTTCCTGCCGCTGGCCGCGCTGACCCTGATCTATCTGGTGGTGCTCGGCTACAGCTACTTCGTCGGCAAGCGCCAGGAGCGCATGATCCGGGCCGCCTTCGAGCACTATCTGAGCCCCGACCTGGTCGACCTGGTGTGCCGCGATCCGGCCCTGCTGCGGCTTGGCGGCGAGCGGCGCGAGCTCACCGTGCTGTTCGCCGACATCCGGGAATTGACGCGGCTGGCACAGCTTCTGGCGCCCGATCGCTTCGCGGCGCTCCTGAACGACGTGCTCGGCGCCATGACCGGGCTGCTGTTCGCGCGCGGCGGCATGCTCGACAAGTTCACCGGCGACGGCTTTCTGGCGATCTTCGGGGCGCCTTTGCCGCAGGCGGACCATGCGCTGCGCGCCTGCCGGGCGGCGTTGGACATGCTGGCCGCGCTCGAGACGGTGCGCGCGCGCTGGGCCGGGCTCGAGGTGCCGCTCGAGGTCGGCATCGGCATCAACAGCGGGCCGATGATCATCGGCAATATGGGCTCGGCCGAGCGCTTCACCTACACGGTGATCGGCGACGAGGCCCATCTCGGCGCCCGCCTGGAGACCGCCAACAAGGATTTTCGCACCCGCATCCTGATCAGCGAGGCGACCTTTTCGCGGGTACGCGAAAAGATGGCGGCGCGCGAGCTGGACCTGGTCAAGTTTCGCGGCCTGGAGCAGCCGGTCCGGGTGTTCGAGCTGCTCGGCGAGCAGCCGCTGGCGCCCGAGCAGGCCGCGCGCCAGCAAAGGTTCGAGGCAGCGCTTGCCAGCTACCACGCCGGCGACCTTTCCGCGGCCCTGACCCACTTCGAGGCGCTGCACGCCGAGGCGCCGGGGGATTATCCGGTGCAGATCTACGTAGGGCGCTGCCGCGAGGCGCTCGCGCGGACCCCAGATCCGGGTGACGCCGGCGCAGGGCCTGCGCTCGGCGCCAGGCGCGGGCCGTCGCTCGCCTGAGCGCTCAGGCCGTGCCGGTCGGCACTCGTCCGCCGTTGCGCACCGCGCCCCGACGCGCGCGCAGCAAGCGCCAGCTCACGACCAGCAGCACGATCACGCCGGCCATCAGGCCGAGATGCGTGGCGTCGCCACCGGTCTGCATCAGCGCGATCATCCCGGCGACGCTCATGGTGATGCCGACCGCGAAGCCGGCCACCATCGCCACGGTGATGAACTCGGAGATGAAGCCGTTCTGCGTCCAGCGCGGCGGCACCGGCTGGCGAAAGATCGGGCTCAGAACGACCAGGGCGAGCACCGTCGCCCCGGACATCAGAACGCCAAGCTCCAACATGGTCTCGCACCCCATATGCCAAGGCGCGCAGCAAGTCGGAGATCCTGGGGAACGGTTTGTTGGGCCACACGGCCACGCCTTGCGACCCGGCTTGATGCGCTTGGCGAATCACATGGCGTGCGAATGGCATGCCCGGTAGATCCAACAAGAGCTGCCACGCAAATATTTTTGGCTTGACTTTTGCCATCGGACATCCGGGCGGGTAGCGATCGCCAACTAGCGGTGTGCCGCTCCGACGGCAGCACGGCCCCCCCCCTCCCTCCTCCCCCCGCGGCCGATCACACCGTCCGCCCTCGCCTCGAGATAGAGGTAGATGTCGCGGACATAGGGCGCCACGTTCGGATCGTCCGCGAAGCCCGCATCACCGAGACACCGCTTGCGCTGCCGTCGCGCACGATCTGCTCGAACCGTGCGATCGGCAGGGGTTGCTCGATCAGGGATGGCGCGAAGGTGCTGCCGATGCCGTCCGGGCCGTGACAGTGGCTGCAGACGCTGCTGTAGCGCCGGTAGCCGTTCAAGATGGTCT
>CAVSVZ010000012.1:0-22500 GCA_963731495.1 uncultured Alphaproteobacteria bacterium | reverse complement strand
AAATTTGCCCTACAATACGCCGAAAATTCGATGAATGAAACTCGGGCGAGCAATGAGTTGCGTTTCCGCGCCCGGAGTTCGGTTTGTCCCTATCGCGCCGGGCGCCGCGCGTGTTTGATCTTCGCGCTCGCGCCATGCGTGCCGATCCAAAGAGAACGCCCACGGTCGGCGTCTCGTCTACGGCGGGTAATTTACCGTAACTTACTTGCCGAAACCGCTCGGCTCAGGCTCGCTCATCCGGGGCCTGCGCCATCTCGAAGGTTTGACAACCCAAGTCCACGTTCGGGACTGCCGAATGTCGTCGTTCGACGCGCGAAACGGCGCCGGTCGAGGTGCCCACAAGGAGGGAACGATGCTGAAAGCAACGAGTTTGAGGATCGGACTGGCCGGTGCCATGGCCTTGCTGATGCTCGGCGGCTGCGCGTCACGAGACGAGGTCGCGAGCCTCGACAGTCGGGTGGCGGCGCTGGAGAGCCGGGCCAACGCTGCAGAGGCCAAAGCGAACCAGCTCGAGACCGCCACGAATTAATGCACCGCGACGTGCAACGAGGTTCAGGCAAGGCAGGCAAGGACCGAGCAGATGTTCCAGCAGAGCATGCGGAAATAGTGCCAATATCGCCTGCCTGTAAGGGAGTTGAGAGGGGTTCGGGCGGCACATGAGACGGGCCCGTGCGGCGGCGATGCAGTGATGATCCCGCGCCCGCACAGAGCAGACCGACGCGCGGGCGCGGGGCCCCCAGAGAACCAGCCCCGCGAGTTCGCTCACCATGGAGGCAAGAACCCATGGGTCGGCCAGCTACGAGTGTCATTGAGCGCTTCCCGAAGCACGAGCTGGCGATCGAGCGTCTGGTCCGAACCAGCGAAATCTTCCGCTCCATGTGTGAGGACTACGCCGTCGGTGTCGAAGCCCTCAGGCGATGGGAGCGCGCGAACGATGCGACCGACCCCGAGCGCGCGGTGAGGATTGCCGAGCTGCGCGAGTTGCTGGCGGAGCTGGAGGGAGAGATGCTGGAGATGGTGGAGCAGGGGGCGGCGTCCCGGTCTCGCTGGTCCTTCCGGCAATTCCCAACGATCCTGCGACGAAAGAAGGAAACCAGGCCAAAGCCTCAATAGGAGAGGACAACTTCTTCGGCAAGTTCCCGAGCTCCGAGCCCGGCGCCGAACGCTGGAACGAGGACGCCTTCAACTTCGACGGCCGCGTGATCGAGGGATGGGAGCTCGGCGCCTCGGGGCTCACCGGTGTCTGGGCGCGAGAGAACACCCGCGAGGCGCTGTGGGACGCGATGAAGCGGCGCGAGACCTATGCCGCGACGGGCACGCGCATCCTGGTGCGCTTCTTCGGCGGCTGGGATTTCGTGCCGGACGACGTGCTCGGCCGCAACTCTGGCGCGGTCGGCTACGAGAAGGGCGTGCCGATAGGTGGCCAGCTCGGCGCCGTGCCAGGGTGGCGCGAGCTTCGACATGTCGAATGTGATCCAGGAGTTTATCGAGAAGGCGCAGCAGTAGTGAATCCGGGCAATCGGGGGCGCAGGATGAGGGAGATCAGCGTGCGACCAGACTGCCCGTGCGCCCTGGCACGCGCGCTCGCGCTTGCCAGCTTCGGCATGATCTGGTGCCGGACGGCTGGCACCCTTGCGCTGGTCGTGACCCTTGGGATGGGCGTGACAACCCATGCGCAGGATGCCGCACAGGGTCCGGCGCAGGGCGCGTCCGCCGAGGATCTCGCCAAGCAACTGGCCAATCCGGTCGCGTCGTTGATCAGCGTCCCGTTCCAGAGCAACTTCGATTTCGGCGGCGGCTATAAGGACGATGCGTTCCGCTACACGCTGAACCTCCAGCCGGTGATCCCGATCTCGCTGAGCGAGGACTGGAACCTGATCTCGCGCACCATCCTGCCGATCGTCTATCAGAAGGATCTCCTTCCGCCCGAGGTGACGGCGAACGACGTCGACCCGAACGAAGACCAGGCGGGTCTCGGCGACACCACGCAGAGCCTGTTCCTGTCGCCCGCCGAGAGCGATCCGATCTGGGGCGTCGGGCCGGTGCTGCTGGTGCCGACCGCGACCCGCGAGGTGCTCGGCACCCAAAAATGGGGCATCGGGCCGACCGGCGTCGTGCTCAAGCAGAGCGGTCCCTGGACCTACGGCATGCTCGCCAATCACATCTGGTCGTTCGCCGGTGACGGCGATCGCGACGACGTCAGCCTGACCTTCCTGCAGCCTTTCGCGAGCTACACGACGCCGGATGCCTGGTCGTTCACGCTGCAGACCGAGACGACCTACAACTGGGAAGCTAACGAGGACGAGTGGACCGTGCCGATCGGCGCCTTCGTCAGCAAGGTGGTCGGCATCGGCGGCCAGAAGGTCAGCTTTCAGGCCGGCCCGCGCTGGTGGGCCGCGGGTCCGAAGACGGCACCCGACTGGGGCCTGCGCCTCAACATGACGCTGCTGTTCCCGAAATAGGCAGGCGGCAGGCCGAACGAGGTGCTGATGACCCAGGAGCGGGTCCACAGTTCGCCGATCTGGTACAGACCGACGGGATCAGGCCTACCCCGACTGGGGAGCAAACGATGGTAGGACGACAGTGGCTGCCTGTGACGCTTGCGATCACCGCAGCGACCGCCGCTCTCGAGGGGGCGGCTCAGATGCCGGCGCCGGGCGAGCCGGGCGCGACGCTGTCGCCCGCCTATCCCGGCGCCGCGTATTCGCCCTACGCCCGGCGGTCGTTCCCGACCTGGCCGCTTTGGGGTGACACCCATCTCCACACCGGGCTTTCGGTCGACGCCGGCCTGTTCGGTGCGCGCCTGGGGCTGGAGGACGCCTACCGCTTTGCGCGCGGCGAGGATGTCCTTTCCACCACCGGCCAGCCGGTCAAGCTCGCCCGCCGCTCGACTGGCTGGTGATCGCCGACGATGCCGACGCGATGGGCTTCTTCAGACCCTGGCCGAATATCCGCCCGTGCAAGGCGGCGCGAGCTTCGAGATGTCCAACGTCGTTCAGGAGTTTATCGACAAGGCCCGGCAGTAATAGCGAACCGGCCCCACATGATCCGGCCAAATCCTGGAAGCGCGGCCTTGCACCCGAGCCATCCGGGACGCATCGAGAGATTGGGGAGGAAAGTCACCATGCCACTTCGTTGGGCTGCTTTCGGCGCCGCTGCGGCGGTGCTCGTCAACTGTTTTGCGGTCGCTGCCTCAGCACAGGAAGCCGCTACCGGTCACAGTTTCGACATGACCATCGACCCGGCTGCGATCCGGGAGACGCAAAGGCTCGGACCGCGCAGCTTTTCGCCCTATGGCGCTGGACCGCCTACGAGCAGCAGCGGTTCCAGATCGAGATGCCGGCCGAGGTGCCGATGACGACCCGGGAGCGCGCGCCTACACCTCACCGATCTGGTACACGCCGGCGGGCTGAGGCTGGGGTTGCCTTAACGACATCGATGCGAGGAGGTTCCAATGAGGATGACCATGATCCACGGCCTTGCCGCAGGCTTTGCAATGTTGCTGCCGGCCGCCGCGGCGGCGCAGGTCACGACCGATGCCGGCACCATCGAGCCGGCGGACGTCGAGCGGTTTTTCAACCAGCCGGGCTACTCGCCCTACGCCGGGCGGAACTATCCGACCCGCCCGCTCTGGGGCGAGCAGCATCTGCACACCTCGTGGTCGGCGGACGCGATCGCCGGCGGCACCCGCGTCGGTCCCGACGCGGCGCTGCGCTATGCGAAGGGCGCGGAGATCACCTCGAGCACAGGGCAGCAGGTCAGGCTGTCGCGGCCCTACGACTGGATGGTGGTCGCCGACCATTCCGACGCGCTCGGCGTCATGAGTGGCGTTCTCGAAGGCGACCCGGCGCTGATGGCGGACCCCACGCTGAAGCAGTGGAACCAGGGCATGAACGCCGGCGGCGAGGAAGCCAGCGCGGTCGTCATGGAGATCATCACGCTGCAAGGCCAGGGCCAGCTTCCCGACGCCATGATCGACCAGAACGTGCAGTTCGACATGTGGCGTAAGATGACCGAGATCGTGGAAAGCCACAACGAGCCCGGCACCTTCTCGGCCATCATCGGCTACGAGTGGACGTCGAACTACGGCGGCGGCAACAACCTTCATCGCAACGTCATCTATCGAGACGGCAAGGCCCTGGCCGATCGCGTGCGGCCCCTGACGACCTTCGACACCGAGATTCCAAACGAGCTCTGGGACTGGATGGCGAATTACGAGGAGGTGACCGGCGGAAGGGTGCTGGCCATCCCGCACAACGGTAATCTCTCGAACGGGCTGATGTTCGCGACGGAGACGCCGGATGGCCAGCCGATCGATGCACGGTGGGCGATGGCGCGGCAACGGTGGGAGCCGCTCTACGAGGTTACGCAGAGCAAGGGGACGTCCGAACAGCATCCGTCGCTGGCGCCCGCGGACGAGTTCGCGGACTTCGAGATCTGGGACAAGGGCAACCTCAACGTCGTGCCCAAGGAGCCCGGCATGCTCGCGTACGAGTACGCCCGCGAGGCGCTGAAGCGCGGCCTCGCTCTCGAGAACGAGCTCGGGACCAACCCGTTCAAGTTCGGCCTGGTCGGCTCCACCGACGACCACACCGGCATCTCCTCGGCCGAGGAGAACAACTACTTTGGCAAATTCCCGGCCAGCGAACCCGGACCCGAGCGGTCGACCGGCAACGCCTTCGACTTCGAGGGACGCACGGTCAAGGACTGGCAGCTCGGCGCCTCCGGCCTCACGGCCGTGTGGGCGAGGGAGAACACCCGCGCGTCGATCTGGGACGCGATGAAGCGCAAGGAGGTCTACGGCACCACCGGACCGCGGATGTTCGTGCGGTTCTTCGGCGGCTGGGACTTCGTCGCCGAGGACGCGCAGGGGCGCAACCCGGGCGCG
The DNA here is from genome assembly GCA_963731495.1 of uncultured Alphaproteobacteria bacterium. Taxonomy (GTDB): domain Bacteria; phylum Pseudomonadota; class Alphaproteobacteria; order Geminicoccales; family Geminicoccaceae; genus DASUGG01. The sequence goes on along the minus strand of CAVSVZ010000012.1, from coordinate 17,612 downwards.
GTCGGCTATGGCAAGGGGGTGCCGATGGGCGCCGACCTCCCGCCAGCGCCGGACGATGCCGAGGCTCCGCGTTTCCTCGTCGCCGCCCTGAAGGACCCGCTCTCCGGCAACCTCGACCGCATCCAGATCATCAAGGGGTGGGTCGACGCCGAGGGTGAGATGCAGGAGCGGATCTACGACGTCGCCTGGTCGGGCGACCGCGAGCCGGATGCGGACGGCAGGCTGCCGCCGGTCGGCAGCACGGTCGACGTGGAAAACGCGACCTGGACCAACACCATCGGTGCGCCCGAGCTGATCACGGTCTGGCAGGACCCGGACTTCGACCCGTCGCAGAGGGCGTTCTACTATGCCCGCGTCATCGAAATACCCACGCCCCGCTGGACCGCCTACGACGCCGCCTACTTCGAGGAGGCCGAGTTTGGTCCCGAAGTGACGATGACGGTCACCGAGCGCGCCTACACCTCGCCGATCTGGTACACGCCGGCAAGATGAGGCAGCCTATGGACAGACTGCGGAAAATCCTGCGCGAGCCGCTGCTGCATTTCGTGGTGTTGGGCGCGGGGCTGTTCGTGCTGTTCGGCGTGATCGGCGAGCCGTCCGAGGAGCAACCCGATCAGATCGTGATCAGCGCAGCAAAGGTCGAGAACCTCGCACAGCTATTCGAGCAGACATGGCGTCGCCCGCCGACCGTGGCGGAGCTCGACAGCCTGATCGAGGACCATCTCAAGGAGGAGATCCTCTATCGCGAGGCGCTGGCACTCGGGCTCGATGACGACGACATCGTGATCCGGCGGCGGTTGCGCCAGAAGATGGAGTTCATCGGCCAGGACGTGGCGCTGCAGGGAGAGCCCGCCGAGGACGAGCTGCGGGCCCTCCTTACCGAGCAAGCCGATCGCTTCCGTGAGCCTCCACGGGTCAGCTTCATGCAGGTGTTTCTCAGCCCCGACCGCCGCGGAGACGATGTGCGGCGCGATGCGGAGAATCTGCTGGTCGCGCTCAACGACGGCAGCGCCGATCCGGCCCAGTCCGGCGACCCGTTTCTGCTGGAGCAGTACCAGCGGATGTTGACACCGCAAGACATCGAACGTCTGTTTGGCCGGGCGTTCGCTGCGGATGTCGTCGAGCTGCCCCTGGAGCGCTGGTCCGGACCGATCGCGTCCGGCTACGGCGTTCATCTGGTGTCGGTGCACGAGATCACGCCATCACGGCTGCCCGATCTCGACGAGGTGCGCGACGCCGTGGCGCTCGAGTGGCGGGCTGCTCGCGTCGAGGAGGCCGACCGTCGGTTCTACGATGGCCTGCGCGCCAACTACGAGGTCACGGTCGACAGTCCGTCATGGCCGGGCGAGCGGCCGGCAGCGATGGCGGAGCGGCAGTGATGGCGCGCGCGCTTCCGCTGTTCGCGATCCTGCTCGCGCTCGGGCTCGATGCCGGCGCCCAGGCTCACGAGGTGCGGCCGGCCTATCTGGAGCTGCAGCAAACCGGAACCGAGACGTGGGAGACATTGTGGAAGGTGCCGGCGCGGGGTGATCTGAGCCTCGCCATCGCGCCGATGTGGCCGGACAACTGCGGCACCGAGGGATTGCCGCGCCGGACCACCACCGGCGCAGCAATGTCCGAGCGCTCGACGATCCGTTGCGAGGGCGGCCTGAGCGGACGCGAGATCGCCATCGGTGGCCTGTCGGCAACGGTGATCGACGTGCTGGCGCGCGTGCAGCGTTCCGACGGCACGACGCAGGTGGTCCGCATCGTCCCCTCGCGCCCCTGCTTTCGTGGTCGACGAGACGCCGCGCTTGACGACGGTCGCGGCGACCTATCTCGGTCTCGGAATCGAACACATCCTGCTCGGCGTCGACCATCTCTTGTTCGTGTTGGCGCTCCTGCTGCTGGTGCGATCCTGGCGGCGCCTGATCGCGACCATCACGGCGTTCACGGTTGCGCACAGCATCACGCTCGCTGCCGCTACGCTCGGCTTCGTGCATGTGCCGATCAAGCCAGTCGAGACGGCGATCGCGCTCAGCATCGTGTTCGTCGCAGCCGAGATCGTCCATGGCCGCGAGGGGCGGCCAGGGCTCGCTGCGCGCTGGCCCTGGGTCGTCGCCTTTGTGTTCGGCCTGTTGCACGGTCTGGGGTTCGCAGGTGCGCTTAGCGAGGTCGGATTGCCGGACAGCGCAATCCCAACCGCGCTTTTGTTCTTCAATCTCGGCGTGGAGCTGGGCCAGCTCGCGTTTGTGGGCGCGGCGCTGGCGGTCATTGCGGCATCGCGGCAGCTGCGGTTGCCCACGCCGGCGTGGAGCTGGCGCCTCGCGCCCTACGGCATCGGGACCGTTGCCATGTACTGGACCATCGAGCGCGTGGTCGCGTTCGTTGCGTGAGCGCAGTGAAAGCCCGCGGCGCCACCAAGAGGTGCCAGCGGCAGCCCGGAGGAGGACACTGCGACGACGCAGGGCCCATCGCTTCGATCATGGCGGTGGTTGACGGCACGCAGCATTGCCCGAGCAAAGCAAGAGAGCTTTATCAGAGGACTTGTCATGAGACAGGTTATCGAGTTCGTCAAAACCACCACCATCATCGGCGGCGTGGTCGTAGTCCTGCCGATCGTGGTGGTCCTGTTCCTTTTGGCAAAGGCATTCGGGGTGATTCAGCAACAGGTCGCCGAGCCGATGAGCGACACGCTGGGCATCAGAACGTTGCTCGGCGCAGGGGCGGTGATCGCATTCGCGATCCTGATCCTGCTCGCGGCTTGCTTCATCACCGGCCTGCTGATGCGGACCCCGATCGGCACGCGCTCCCTCACGTGGCTCGAGGAGCAGATCTTCAGCCGCGTTCCCGGCTATACCCTGGCGCAGGCGGTCGCTCGCGGCTTTGCCCAGGACCATGCCTACCAGGTGGCGACAATCAGCCTGTTTGGCCCGGGCACGTCGGTCTTCGGCTTCATCATGGAGGAGCACGACAGCGGCGAGGTCACCGTCTTCGTGCCGTCGGCGCCGGCCGCAACGGTCGGTCTGGTGCACATCGTCGATCGTGCGCGCGTGCGGCCGCTCGACGCGTCCGGCTTCCAGGTGCTCAACTGCATGAGCCAGTGGGGCGTCGGCGCACATGAGCTCCTGAGGGGCCGCTGAGCCAGGCGATGGGCGGCAAGGTTCTGGCGAGTTTGCTCCTCCTCGTATCGCTGTCAGCTGTATTGCCAGGTGCGAACGTTGCGCATGGGGTCGAAGGGCCGCTGCCGCCCTGCGGAAAGGCGCCGATTCCGCCCTTTCCTGGGATCGCCGACCCACCGAACGTCCGCGTCTGGCATTCGGAAGACCTCGGAGCGGACTGGCGGCCGCCGGCCTGCACAGGCTGGAGCGATCTGGCGCTTGATCAACTGGTCGGATTGGCGGGCCGCTTCCGTTCGCCAGACGAGATCGAGGAGATTTTGGCGCGCTTCGGTCGGATCTCCCGACTGACGCGGGTCCGATACTGGTCAATCACCCACAAGGCGTGCCGCGATCTGATCAACGAGGCTTTTGCGCTTGCAGGGCCTGATGCAGACGAGCGCCGGGGTGACTTCTCGGCGGAAGAACTGGCGGCAGACCGCGTTCTCTACTTCTTCCAGGACGACAGCGGTCCTGCCGGCGGAGCGGTGTATCGGCTGTGGGTACGCGAGGTTGCACCGAACCGTCTGATCGTCGAGACCGAGAACGTTGGCGCGATCCGCATGCTGTTGGTGACCCTGTTCGAACCGGGCGAGCTGCGCGCGTTGTACATCCTCGAAAAGGACGCGAGAGAGGTTTGGAGCTTCTATAGCCTGACGGGGACGGCGGGAGCGAGCCCACTCGTCCGCGGTCACGAAGCCTCGTATGTCAACCGGGCCCTCGCGCTCTTTGGTTATATTGCAGGCGTCGAGCCGTGCTCCTCGCCGCTAAAGGCGAGCGAGGGCAGCGAGCCCATACGATAAGCCACCGTCAGTCCGACGCGATGCACACCGACCGCCTTCGCCGCCGCGGCCTGGCTCATCCCGTGCCGCGCGATCGGAGCCAACGCACGCCGAGGCAGCTCCTGCTGCGCCGCCCGGCCGATGCTCCTGAAGTCCCGCGCTTCAGGTAGATTTCTGGGGTATTACTGTAGTACACGACGACCACTAAGGCGGCTCCAGCATCCCGTCGCCGTCGATGTCGAAGAAACGTGTTGACGCTCGAGGGGGGTGGCAACATGGGAGCACCGGCGGGGCGACGCCCTCAGCGGTCAAGGCACTGGTGTTCGTCACGGCACTGTTGGTCGCGGCTCCATGCGTGCTGGCCGACGAGTTCGCGCGCGGCCTGGCGGCGTACAACGCGGCCCAGTACGAGGCCGCGCTCGATGCCGGGTACCCGCTCGCCGACGAGCAGGATCCGAAGGCGCAGGCGGCGATCGCGTTCCTTTGCCTAAAGGGGATGGGTGTAAAGCGGGAGCACGTGCGCGCGGCCGACTGGTATCGCCGGGCGGCGCAGCGCGGGCGCCCGGAGGCGCAGTTCTTCCTCGGCACCTGGTACTATCTCGGTCGCGGCGTGCCACAACACGACCGGCTTGCCCATGTCTGGTGCGAGATTGCCCTGGCCGGCGGCATCACCGCTGGCCTGAACTGCCGGGACGCCGCTTCGGCCCGGATGACGCGTGCGGAGATCGATCAGGCGTATCGCACGGCAGCCAAATGGCTGGAGCGTCGCCGCGGCCGGTGAAGATCACGCGGTCGGCTGCGACAGCCGGTCTTTTATCGGATATCGAACACGTACAGGCGCGCCGTCTTGTCGCTGACGACGTAGAGGCGATGGGATCGTGGATCCACTGCGACACCCTCTGCTTTCTCGATCTCCTGATACTTGCCGCCCTTGCCAAAGCCGAGCGTGGCGCTCTGGATCACCCGATTGCCAGCCCAGTCGTACAAGAACACTCTCCTGGCCTTGTCGCTGACGATCCAGAACACCGAGCGCGTGGCGTCGTACTGGATGTCCGAGAAGTCGATCTTCGCGCCCCGCACATCGTCATCGGCGAAGCCGAGCCTGCGATCGAGGACCCGCGCTCCGAGAATTGACCCGAAATCCCTCGACACCTCGATGAGCAGGCCCGGGTCGCCCTCCTTGAGCACGAAGAACGTGCCGGTGTCCTGGTTGAACGCCATGCCCTCCAGGCCCTTGTTGCCGTCGCCGCCCGGGAAATGCTGCGCGATCTGCCCGAATCCCGCCATATCGGACAGCGCGTGCCGGGCAGCTACCCTCTCCGCCGCTATGCTGATCTCAAGGATCTCGTTGCTCTCTTCCTTGACCGCGAGCAGGAAGTCCCCGCTCGGGTCAAGCGTAAGACCCTCCAATCCCGTCTCGCCGATCTTGAAAGACTTGCCCTTCAGCCGCTTGCCATCGACGCTGAGCTTGAAGACCTTGCTCGTGTCGTCGCTAACGGTCCACAGCGCCTTTCTTCCCCGTGACAACGCGAGCCCCGAGGGCTCGGTCAGCCCCTTGTCCTTGTTCTTGATCTTGAAGCGATCCAGATAGGTCAGGCTGAGGTCTGGGATGCGAGGCTTCGGCGTCGAAATGGTTTCATGCAGCATCTTCGGTCTCCGGCAATGACGCCACGAGGCACAGGCCGATCATTGCGGTCGTTTCAACGTCTGGATCGGCTTGCGCCGAGATTAGGCCGGCGCAGCCCCGGGAGCGTGTTAGCCAACTCACACGGATCGACACCACCGCCGCGGACCCATCGGCAGCTGAGCACGCCGAGCCGTGTGGCCGCCCCGACGTTGCAGAGGATGCAGACCACCGACATCACCGTGGCGAGGGCTGCCGGTCGGCCAGGTCGGGTGGCCGCGTGGTCGCTGATCGCTCAGCTCTCTGGTCGTCTGGCCAGTACAGCCGCATCGGGTTGTCGACCAGGAGCGCTCGCTGCAGCGCTTCGGTCGGCGCGATCCGGGGGATCAGGTCGACCAGCTGGCCGTCGTCCGGCATGTGCGAGCGCATATTGGGGTGCGGCCAGTCGGTGCCCCACAGCACGCGGTCGGCAAAGCGCTCGACCAGGGTGCGGGCGAAGGGCACCACGTCGTCATAGGGCGGCCCCGCCACGGTCAGCCGCTCGGGGCACGATACCTTGACCCAGACGTTCGGGTGATCGGTGATGAAATCCAAGAAACGCCGGAACCCCGCGCTCTCGACTGCTTCGGCGACGTCGGGCCGGCCCATGTGGTCGACGACCACGGTTGCCGGCAGCGCCTCGAGGAAGGGAATCAGATCCGGCAGCTCGGCCGCCTCGAAATAGACCACGACATGCCAGCCCAGCGCGGCGACGCGTTCGGCGATCTCGAGAAAGACCTCGCGCGGCGTCGCATCGACCAGCCGTCTCAGGAAGTTGAACCGCACGGCGCGGACGCCGGCCGCGTCCAGATCCGCCAGCGCGCGGTCGCTGACCTCCGCGCCCACGATCGCGACGCCGCGCGCCCGACCGCCCGCGGCCAGGAGCGCGTCCACCAGCGCCCGGTTGTCGCGCCCGTGGCACGAGGCCTGGACGATGACGTTGCGCGCGAAGCCGAGATGATCACGCAGCGCGAACAGCCGCTCCTTGGGCGCATCGACCGGCGTGTACTTGCGCTCCGGCGCGAACGGGAAGCGCGCGGCCGGGCCGAAGACATGGCAATGGGCGTCCACGGCGCCGGCCGGAACCGGATACGCGGGCACCTTGGGATCGGGACGGAAGGGCAGATAGCCCGGGGTCACGCCGCCGCTTTCGCCGACGCATGGGCCCCGCTCACCCGCGCGGGGAAGACGACCCCGTCGAACAGTTTTCGCGCGGTGCGCAGCACCTCCGCTCTTGCGAGCGTGCCATCGGCCGCCAGGTGGCCGATCACCGTCATCTCGCCGCTCGGGTGCTCGATCGCCAGCGCCTTCTCGCGGCCCGCCGGCACCGCTGCCAGCGCGGCCGCCACGGCACCCTCGATCAGGCAGGCGGTGGCGACGCTGACCGCGCCCAGCACGCCGATGCCCTTGTGGCAGCGATGGGGGATGAAGGTGCGGGTCGAGATGGCGCCGCCCGAGCGTCGGGGCGCTCGACCATGGTCATCTTCGGCACCGATTTCTTCGCGACGTCGCCAAGGTTCATGCGCGGTCCGGCCTGCAGCCGGATCGCCTCCAGGCGCGCGCGCAGTGCCTGGTCGGCCTCCAGCTCGGCGGGCGTCTCGGTGCCGGCGACGCCTATGTCGGCCGCGCGCAGGATCACGCAGGGCATGCCGTTGTCGATCATGCGTCACCGCCACGCCATCGATCTGGTCGGCGGCATTGCCGGTGGGCAGCAGCGCGCCGCAGCTGGAGCCCGCGGTGTCGCGAAACGCGATCGGGATGGCTGCTGCCTGCCCCGGCACGCCATCGATCCGCGCATCGCCGTCATAGCGGACCCGCCCACCTGGCGTCGCCACGCGCGCGACCGCGATCTGCCCGGTGTTCGTCCATGTGGATCGTGACGGTGGTCTCGCCATCCGCAGCCGCGACCAGCCCGCGCTCGATCGCGAACGGGCCGACGCCGGCCAGGATGTTGCCGCAGTTCTGGGCGTCGGTGACGATCGCCTGATCGACGAAGACCTGCAGGAACAGGTAGTCGACATCGACGCCGGCGCCGCGCCGACGGCCGCACGACCGCGACCTTCGAGGTCAGCGGATCGGCGCCGCCCATGCCGTCGATCTGGCGCGGATCGGGCGAGCCCATCACGCCGAGCAGCAGCGCGTCGCGTGCCGCCGGATCGGCCGGCAGGTCGGATGCGAGGAAGTAGCCGCCCTTCGAGGTGCCGCCCCGCATCCACATGCAGCGCACGCCCTCAGACATATTTCAGCCCCTTCTCGGCCAGGCGGGCCGCGCATGTCGTAGAGGTCGAGCCCGAGCTCGCCCGGCCGCCAGGCGCTGGCGCTTGGCGTCCTCGGCCGCGAGGCGCCTGTTCGCGGCCTCCAGCACCGCCGGCGCGCTCGGCGCGCGGCACGACGCAGACCCCGTCGTCGTCGGCCACGATCACGTCGCCGGCATCGACCCGCGCCCCGGCGCAGACGATCGGCACGTTGACCGAGCCGAGCGTCTCCTTGACCGTGCCCTGCGCCGAGATCGCCTTCGACCAGACCGGAAAGCCCATCGCGGTCAGGTCGCGCACGTCGCGCACGCCCGCGTCGATCACCAGGCCGCTGCAGCCGCGCGCCAGCGCCGAGGTCGCCAGCAGCTCGCCGAAATAGCCGTCGTCGCAGGGCGAGGTCGGCGCCAGCACGAGGATGTCGCCCTCCTGCAGCTGCTCGATCGCGACATGGACCATCCAGTTGTCGCCGGGCGGCGCGAGATGGTGACCGCCGAGCCGGCGATCTGCGCGCCCGCGATAGATCGGCCGCATGCGCGCCGACATCAGGCCCGTGCGCGCCCTGCGCCTCGTGCACGGTCGCGACGCCGGCCTCGCGCGAGACCGGCGATGACCTCGGGTTCGGCGCGCTCGATGTTCTGGACGACGACGTGCATGCTCGGATCTCCCTGCTCGGGCACCGGCGGCGTGCCGTGGGTGTGGAAGGTCTCGATCGTCTTCAGCCCCCAGGCCTGGCCCTTCTTGCGGTCGCGCCTCGGTCCAGCACCACCGGCTCCCAGTCGGGCGCCAGGATCAGCCGCGCCCCGGCATTGGCGAGCTCGACCCGGTTGCCCGCCGGCTCCCAGACATAGAGGAAGAACGATGCCCTGGATCGCGTGCTTGTGCGGGCCGGTCTCGATGTGGACGCCGTTCTCCAGGAAGATGTCGGCGGCGCGCAGGATGTCCTCGCGCTGGTCGGTGGCGTAGGTGACGTGGTGCAGCCGGCCGTTGCCGCCGCCGCGCTCCTCGGTGCAGACCAGATCGTAGGTCTTGTTGTTGCAGGTGAACCAGCACGCCGCCGAGCCGGCCGTTGTCGAGCTGGATGTATCTCGGTCACGCGGCGCCGAGGCAGGTCTCCATGAAGGCCGCGGAATCGCCTCGACGTCCTCGGCCAGCAGGTTGACGTGGTCGATGCGCCGCGGGCAGGCGCCCTGCGCCGTGGAATCGGCTGGCGATGTTCTTCAGCGCCGGCGCGTCGTCCGGGCCGGGCGCGTAGCGGTTGCGTGTCCCAGTAGATCTCGAAGACATGGCCGAACGGGTCCTCGAACCGGAAGGCGCGGCCGTGGCCGAGATCGCCGTCGACCCAGCCGATCGTCCTGTAGCCGCATCGCCTCGATCGCCGCGACGCGGCGCTCCAGCGCCTCTTCGGAGGCGGCGCGGTAGGCGATGTGGCCGACGCCCGTGGTCTCGGCCGCGGTCAGCTTCAGCGAGTGGAACTCGTAGTCGTCCCAGGCGCGCAGATAGGCGACGCGCCGTCCCGGCCGGACTCCTTCAGCCCGTAGACGCGGGTGAAGAAGTCGAGGCTCTCCTCGAACCGGTCGGTCAGCACCTCGACATGGCCGAGATGGGCGATGTCGAAATGGGTGGTCGCGACATGGCTCAGAGCTCGTCGACGGTGCGCGGGAAGACCGACTGGAAGCCCTTCGGCATATCTGGCAGTCGCGCCCGCCGGCCTGGCCGCCGGAGTTGCGCCTGAAGTGGTTGGCGCGGTTCTCGGCGACGCGCGTGTAGTAGTCCCAGAGATGCTCCTGGCCCTCCATGCATTCGATGGCGGCGCGCTTCTTGTCCCAGACCGGCGTGATGTCGAGGAAGGTGTCGGGCTTCCAGCCCATCTGCTCGGTCTGGTGCGGCTCGAACAGGTAGAGCTGCGGCGCGCCCAGCACCTTCTCGCCGGGATTGTGGCCCCAGGCCTGGGCGATCATCCGGCATTCGAGCGCGACCTGCGTCGCGTACATGTGGTCGGTGTTGTAGGGGTCGTATTGCGAGTGGCTGAGCATGAAGGCCGGCTGCACCGCGCGGATCACGTCGACCAGCCGGTACTTGGCCTCGCGGTCCAGCTCCAGCGGATAGTCGCCGAGGTCGAAGAACTGGATGTCGTGGACGCCGAGCGCCTCGGCCGCCCGCTCCGCCTCGCCGCGGCGCGCCGCCTTGACCTTCTCGAGCGTCATGCCCTCCTGCTTCCAGAGCTTGGCGCTCTCGCCGCGCTCGCCGTAGGACAGGCAGACGACCGTGACCTCGTAGCCCTGCTTTTGGTGCAGCGCGATCGCGCCGCCGCAGCGCCAGACGAAGTCGGCGGCATGGGCACTGATCACCAATGCGGTCTTGGCCTGGGGCATGGCCTGCCTCTCCTGGAGCTTGCTTGCCTGCAGCTCGGAGTGTGCCCCGACTTCGTCGCCAAGCCAATTTCGGAGTCGGCATCAAAACCGCGCCGCTATTGATTCGGCGCAACGAGGTGATCTGCGCAGCCCGAGACGGCGCGCTAGCGCCGCAACCCGAAAGCGATCAACAACGGTCTAGAGATCGAGCACGATCCAGGCCGGGTCGTGGTCACTGCCGTCCCCGCCATGCTTGGTGCGCCGGTCGATATGGGCGCTGATCAGGCCGGGGGCGAGCGCCCCGCTGAGCCAGATCTGGTCATAGAGCCTGTGCTCCGGAGGCGTGTTTGCGCCAGGCGGGTTGAAGCGATGGGTCCAGATCGGCGAAGCTGGCCCCGGGCCTTGGGTCTCCGGCTTGGGCGGGCGGGTCTCTTTGGCATGCTCGAGCGCATTGGCCAGCGGTCGCCCGTCAATGGTTTGCATCGGCGCGAGAAACTCGGATTCGGGTGGATCGTTCATGTCGCCAACAACCACGAACCGACCATCTTGCCGCTCTCGAGCCCCGACAATGCGCGCGATCGTTTCGGATTGACGCCTCCGGCGCGCGTTCGCCTGCTTGCGACCTTCCTCCTGGTCCTCATCGAACGGCACGTAGTGGCTCTTCGAGTGCGTGTTGTACAGCTTGAAGAGCTTGTCCCCGGACGCGTTCAGGATCTCGACCTCCAACAAGTCCCGCCCGAAAACGCGCTCGTTGGGCCGCTCACGGTGAACCGCCGTCTGGTGGGACGTAATCGCGCCAATGGGCAGCTTGGACAGGATCCCCACATCGATCAGCCGACTGTCATTGCCTTCGATCAGCGCAACGTGGCGGTACAGTCCGCCGAGCTTCCCGCGGTTAAACTCCTTGAGAATCTCGATATGTTCCACTTCCTGGACCGCCAGAACGTCGGCATTGACGGCATCGCGAATGCGCCGGGCGACCTCGTTGGTGTCGTCTTCGTCCTTGCCACGTACCAGCCGGCCTCTGAACGTGCGGACATCGACGTCGTGACTGCCGAAGGTCAAGGTGATCCCGCCCTCAGCTTGAGAAGGCGCGGCATCCACTGCAGCGCTGAAATTGAACCTGGAAAAGAGGTTGTTGAGGTTGAATGTCCCAATACTTACTTGCATGGTGACCTCCTTAAATTTTGTCGGCAATGAGAGCCCGCGAGGCATTAGCGTGATTGGCTGGCCATTTCCGAAAACCATTTGGCCTTCGCGTCATCTGCCTGTGGCATTGCCGCAGGAGGCGGCATGGCCGTCGCTTGTGGCGATACCGTCTGGGGCAGCTCTCGGTCACAGAAGATCTCGATGTCCTGCGCCGGTTCCTGATCGGAATTTGCCCAGAAATTGCAGTAGTTGATCAGACCGAACGACAGCTGCAGCGAGAAGTCGAGCGCCCCGGATTCGGTCCAGGTTCCGGACCTTGGGCAACAGGTCGACCTCGGGGACATCGACGTCGGTGACGTCGTCGATGACCTCGTGGCCAGCCAGATTGCGGAAATAGGCGGCCGAGATCGCTTTTGGCAGCCCGTCTTGATCCCTGCTCACGCCGCCACACGGCGGAAAGCGCATGGAAAAATTGTCTGGCTCGGGAGCAGGAAAGCGCGCAAGGGCATGACACGCCATGCAGGATGCCGCCGGATTGTCGACCGGTCCGTTGAGCCGGGCATTGCAGCCGAGATGCTGGGCACGCCGCCCGCGGTGAGCACCGTTTCGTCGAGCTCGTTGCCCCACATCAGGCCGACCGGCTCGAGTCGATTCCAGGCGCTGGCCCCTTCGACCATCCTCGATCCCGGATAGGATGGCACCAGCCGTCTCGGGTCGCAGTTTGCCGTTGAAGACGAAGGTACCGAACACCCAGTTCGTGTCTTCTGCCCGATCGTCCTTGACCGCGACATCGAGCTGAAGCAGCTGAACCGTCCCCTCCACCCGATCACATGCCACCAGGTTGTCCGCAGGTACGACCGAGCACTCCTCGGGCGTCTCGTGAATCATGGCGTGCCAGGAGGGTGCACCTTTCAGATGGGAGAGGTGCTCTTCGGTCGCCTCCGCAAACAACAGCTTGGCGACGACGGTGCCTTGCGGAAACGACCCGGCCGCCGGCTTGGGGAGGCCCTTGTTCGGCCAGACCTTCCCGATGGTATACGCGCCGAGCGGGTTGTAGAAGCTCACCGCCCAAGCCTGGAACTTCCTGTCTTGCGCGGGCGGTTCCTCGAGCAACTCGGACAGGCGGGGCGAGCGCTCGCGCGTCAGGCCGTGCAGTCCTTCCCGACCGAATACGCCGTGGTGCATCCAGGGCACATGGTACCACCTGGTCTTGCCGTCGACCTGGACCAGCCAGGGCCGGTCCAGCGCGTCGGGGCCAGGCCGAAGATGTCCTCATTGCCCTCGACCACATAGCGCAGGACCTCGAAAAGGTAGCCGCGCGAGCCGGTCTCGGTCTTGAAGTCGAAAGCCCGCCAAGGAGAAGTCTCGCCTTCGGCCGCAGCCGCAAGATCGGTCGGATAGTCCTGACTGAGGACGAACTTCGTTCGGTCGGGACCCACCGTATCGTTGCTTGCTTCGAAGCCCATGGCGCCGGAGCCACCGGCAACCGCGATGCCTCCGATGGCACCGAAGCTGATGCCCGCCAAGCAGGTGCGAATCGAGGTCATTGCCATTCCCCAAGCGATGCCACATGCGTCGTCTCGCGCCTTGATCCGAGCCTATGGCGTCGTGGCCGGGCCGCGCGTGAACTGCTTCACAGTGCTGCCCGGATTTTCATGGTCTTCTTGGGCATTGGCATGCTCGACAAGTGCACGCTGGGCGGGGGGCTGGCATGGCATCTCACATGAGCGCCGGCTTGCAGCTGTTCCTCAATGGTGAGCTCCGGACCGTCGATAACCCGGATCCGAGGCAAACGCTGCTCGACTACCTGCGCTCGCCCGAGGTCGGTCTGACCGGCGCCAAGCTGAGTTGTGGTGAGGGCGGCTGCGGCGCGTGCACCGTGCTGCTGGGCCGCTGGGAGCCATCGGGGACGGCGCTCCAGGGCTGGGGCTACAGGGTGCGCAAGGACGCGACCGGGATCATGGCCGAGCGCACGGTCAATGCCTGCCTGACCCCGCTCTGCTCGGTCGACGGCATGGCGGTCACCACGATCGAAGGTCTTTGCGACCACGCGCGCGTCATGCATCCCGTCGCGCGCCAGCTGATCCGAGCAACGGCTCGCAGTGCGGCTACTGCTCGCCCGGTTGGGTGATGTCGATGCACGGCCTGTTGCGACGCCGGCCAAAGCCCGGTCCGGATGAGATCGAGCACAATTTCGATGGTCATATCTGCCGATGCACGGGCTATCGAGCGATCCTCGACGCCATGCAGCGTTTCGCATCCGACGGTGTGGCGCAGGCCAGGCTGGTGAGCCATCGGCCGATCGCCTCGACGCCTGCGCCCGGTGTCGTCGAGCCGCGCGGGAACTGGTTGACACGGCCGTGATTTCTGGTGCCGCGTGCTCTCCCTCGGCGAGCTTCGCGCGGTCTGGGCCGAGGCGTGCAGCCACCCGCCCGACAACGCCACGATCCGACTGGTCGCCGGCAACACGGCAGCCGCGCTCAACAAGAACGTATCCCGAACCCGCGCCGATGATCTACATCTCGTGCGTGCCCGAGCTGAATGCGTTCGCACCCGGTGAGGTTGACCAGACCCGGGCCTGATCGTGGGGGCTGCCGTCACGTTTGCGCGCCTGATTGCGGAGCTGGACGCATGCGCCGAAAAGCACGAGCGCATGAGCAGGCCCCGCTTTGCCGCTCTCGCGCAGCATCTTCGCCGGGCGGCCAATGCCCAGGTCCGCAACCGGGCGACGCTCGGCGGCCATATCGCCTTGTACCTCGCACACAAGCGCGCCCAGACAGACGAGCGCGACCACGCCACGCCGTTCCTGACGGATCTTCTGCCGCTGCTGATCGCGTGTGATGCACAGATCCTGTGGGCGCAGGATCCGCAGACGGATCCGTCCTGGATGACTTTGGCAGAGATGCTCGAGGTAGCAGGCGACCAGACCGGCCTGATCGTGGCGGTCCTGCTGCCCTTTGCGACCCGGCCGGAGATCGTGGGCGCGGATCGAATTGCGCGCCGCCCGCAGAACGCGAAGCCCCTGCTGAGCGCGGCCTGGCGTCTGGTGCTGGACGACGGCGAGCGGATAGACCACGCGCGCATCGTTTATTGCGGCTTGGGCGTCGGTCCGTTAGCGGCACAAGCTGCGGAGAATATCCTGCGCGGCATGGCCCTCGGGTCGCTCGGCAGACCGGACCCCGAGGAGTTCGATGCCGTCGGCCGCGCGTTGGATGCCAGCTTCCCGGATCGCGCCATCGTGGCGATGAGCGGCGACGAAGTCGCCCCGGACGACCGGCGCCGGCTGGCGCGCGATCTGTTCCTGCGCTTCCTCATTCAGGGAGCGGATGGCCGGGCCGCAGTTCGAGCGTGCCGTCTCCTCGGGCGACAAGACCTTCAACGAGGACGATGACGAAGGCCCGCTCGGCGAGCCGCTACCCAAGTACAAGGCCAATCTGCAGACGAGCGGCAAGGCGCTGTATACATCGGACCTCACGGGTCCGCCGGGCACGTTGCAGGCGGTCTACGCCACCAGCAAGATCTCGGCCGGCAGCTTCACGTTCAAGCTGCCCCATGACGAGATCGCCGCCCGGATCAGGCGGCAAGTTCCGGAGTTCGTCGACTACATTGCCGCCGACACCATCGGAGACGAGGGCAACAAGCACAAGGACGATGAGCTGCTGTTCGCCAAGGAGCAGCTGACCTGCTTTGGCCAACCGGTTGCGCTCGTGCTGGCCCGTGATGGTCGCTCGGCACGCGAGGCGGCGCAAATGCTGATCTCCGATCATCACCTCGCGTGGGTCGAGCATCCGGATCCGCTGCTCAGCATGGAGATGGCAAAGCGGCGCAACGCCATTCTGGGCGAAAAGGTGCCTTTCCTATCCCGCCGGTGCCTCGCGAGCTCGACGCTCCCACCGGTCTGCGCGAGGTCAAAGGCTGCGTGCGCACGGGCGCTCAGGCCCATTTCTACATGGAGCCGCAGACGGTCCTCGCGGTCCCGGACGACGACGGCGGCATCACCCTGACGGCCTCCGCCCAGCATCTGGGGGCCTGCCAGCAGGCAGTGTGCCGGACGCTGCAGCTGCCGGCCAACAAGGTGCGGCTCAAGACCAGCCGGATCGGCGGCGGTTTCGGCGGCAAGGAGACGCGGACGCCGCCGATCGCGGCAGCCGTGGCGGCCGCCGCGATGCATGCTCGGCAGCCGGTCATGCTCGTGCTTGACCGCGATGCGGACACGACCCTGGTCGGCTACCGACACCCGTTCGAAGGGCGGTACCGGGCCCGCGTTCGACCAGGCTGGACGGATCCACAAGCTGTCCCTCGAATTCGACGTCGACGGTGGCAACAGCAAGGATGTCACCCCGCATGTGCTCGAGCTGGCCATGCTGAGCGCGGAGGGCGCCTACGACATTCCGGGCTTTCAGGTAAAGGGCGTGAGCTATCGCACCAACCGGATGACGCGCACCGCGATGCGCACCTTCGGGGTGATCCAGTGCTCGCTGATCCGCGAGACAGCGATCGAGCACGTGGCCCATGAGTTGCCCAATCTACCCCCCGAGGAGATCAGGCAACGCAACTTCTATGCCGACGTTGGCACGCCCGTCACGCCCTACGGGCAGCCGCTCGATTACTGCATCATCAACGAGATCTGGCAGCAGCTGCGCGAACATTCCGACTTCGATGAGCGGGCTCAAAAGGTCGAGCACTTCAACAAGACCAACCGCTGGCACAAGCGCGGCATCGCGATGACGCCGATCAAATATGGTGTCGCCTATACCTACCTGCCCTACAACCAGGGCACCGCCTATGTTGCCGCCTATGCCGAGGACGGTTCGGTCGTGATCCATACCGGGGCGATCGAGATGGGCCAGGGCATCTACACCAAGCTCATCCAGCTTGCCGCAGAGACGCTCAAGATCGGGATCGAGAAGATCGAGGTCGCACCGCCCGCCACCGAGGTCATCCCGAATGCGAGCTCGTCGGGCGCTTCGGTCGGCGCCGACCTCCATGGCGGTGCTCTCGAGGTCGCTTGCCGGACGCTGCGCCAGCGTCTGGAGAGCATGTGCCGCGATCTGGAGATCGACGGCCAGGCGCCGCCGTGCTGGTCGACGCGCGAAGGATGGCGCAAGTCCTGGCCGGAGATCGTCGAGAAGGCCTACCAGCTTCGGCTCGACCTCACCGCCGAAGCGCACTATCGCAGCCCGGATATCACCGGCTTTGATCCGCTCAGCACATCGAACAAGCCTTTTCTCGACTTCACCTGGTCGGCTGCCTGCTCGGAAGTCGAAATTGATGTGCTGACCGGCGAGTTCAACATACTGCGGACGGACATCCTCGTATGACGCCTGGGCGGAGCCTGAACCCGCTGATCGATAGCGGCCAGATCCAAGGCGGCTTCGTCCAAGGCTTGGGCAACGTCACGACCGAAGAGGTCTATTATGACGATGTGGGCGGCGGCGGCGCGCCGCTCAGCTCGAATTTCTGGCAACTACAGCCCCCTACAAGACGATCCCGGCCGGGTTCAACACCAGGATCTACCAGTACGACAACGAGGCCCTCGATGCCGACCGCCGCATGCCGTTTGCGGTGGCGCTCGAAGTCGACCGGCGAGCCGCCGGCGGTGCTGGCGAACAGCGTCTTCTTCGCGATCCGGCGCGCGGTGGCGGCGGCCCGGGCCCACCGCGGCTGGAAGGACTGGTTTACCTTCGATGCACCGGCGACGGTGGTGCGGATTTCAGCGGGCATGCCGAGAGGAGCAGGCGTCCCGGGGTGAGGGCGCAGCGCCGCAAAGCGACGCCGCATGAACGCCTGCCGAGGAAGAGAGTTGGCCCCGTCGTCGATCCCGAGCGGACGTGACTGACGCGGGCACAGGAGCAAGGTCGAACTACCATGCGTTGTCCAGTCTGCTCTGCAAGCAACGCCCAGACCCGCAACTTCTGCGGTGGCTGCGGCGTCAATTGGCAAAGCACTGCGTTGCCGTGCCGCCGGCGAGGAGATCGGCCACGTCTACTGCGGGACCTGCGGCGCCACCTTGCCCGATGTCAGCCTGCGCGGCGAGCCGGTGCCCCTGCCGGTTGGTCGCGCCTGCGGATCTTGCCAACGAGATCGACGCGACGCGGATGGCGTTCGAGGGCGCGCGCAAGCTGGTCACGGTGATGTTCAGCGACATCGTCGGCGCAACGCGGCTGATCGACGGCCAGGACCCGGAAATCGCGTACCAGAAGATCGACCAGACGCTCGCCGGTGATGCTCGACGATTTAAGCAATACGACGAAAGCTAAGCAACAGGCAAAACA
>CAVSVZ010000011.1:0-61305 GCA_963731495.1 uncultured Alphaproteobacteria bacterium | reverse complement strand
GGTACAGCCGGTCCTGCACATCGGCCGGCACCGAGAAGAAGATCAGCTCGCGATAGTCGTCGTCGCCCTCGCTGGTCGCCGCCGCCGGCCCGTAGGTGACCGAAAGCGGCATCTCCTGGGCCTGCAACGGGGCGGCCGCGCCGGTGCCGAGAAACAGCAGGCCGGCCGCCGCTGCCGTCGTGACATCGCCAATCCATCGCATCGGTGCACTCCTTGCCGCTTGTGGCTGCGGCTTCTGCTATTTGAACGTGTAGCGTTGGGTATTGCCGGCATAGTCCTCGAGTTCGACCTCGGTGAGCTCCAGCCTGCCGCTGGCGCCCTGCGGCGGCACCACCGTGGCCCGGTAGCTGTCGGTGCCCTGGTTGAGCCGCAGGAAATCGGAATAGGTCGTGCCGCCGATCCGCACGGTGAACGGCGCCGCCTGCTTCAGGCCGGAGGCGTCGCGCGCCTTGACCTCGACCACGAACGGCTGGCCCGGATTGGCCGTGGCGCTCGACAGGTGGTGATCGAGCAGCTCCGGCGGCTCCTGGTCCAGCGACACGTCCCAGCGCTCGACCCGGACATTGCCGACCCGGTCGGTCGCGACCATCTCGATCTGGTTGGCGCCGGTCTGCAAGGTCAGGGTCTCGTCGAAGCGGTCGTCGACCAGCTTGATCGGCCGCCCGTCGAGCAGCACCTCGAAGGCGCCGCTCGCGACACCGCGCCACGGCAGCCACTCGACCGCGGTCACCAGCGGCGGCGGCTCGTCGAGCGTGATCTCGGGCCCTTCCTGGTCGATCGAGACCGCGAACTGGTCCTCGATCGTGAAGCCCGAGGTCGTGACCACCTGCAGATCGAAGTCCTCGCTCGGC
The DNA here is from genome assembly GCA_963731495.1 of uncultured Alphaproteobacteria bacterium. GTDB lineage: Bacteria > Pseudomonadota > Alphaproteobacteria > Geminicoccales > Geminicoccaceae > DASUGG01. The sequence continues at coordinate 60,454 of CAVSVZ010000011.1, read as the reverse complement.
GCGCGCAGGGGCACGTTGAGCCGGAAGCGCCCTTGGTCATCGGTGTAGGCGGAGGCGCGCTGCGTACCATCGGGTCCGCGAACCAGGATCTGGGCATCGGGCGCGGCGCTGCCCGCCAGCGAGATCACGTCCTGATCGGTCAGGAACCGACGCGGCCCGAGGCTTGGGATGTTCGGGTCGAACACCACGGCGGACGCCTGATCGGGCATGAAGGTGAACGAGCGACGGCGCTCGGTGACGTTGCCGGCCGTGTCGGTCGCGGCGAGCACGATCTGGTTCAGGCCGGGCGACGGCTGGTACGACGCCTCGAAGCGGCCGTCGGGGTCGAGCGTCACCGGCTGGCCGTCGAGCGTGACCGACGCGCCGGGCTCGCTCTGGGCCGCCACGTGCAACGGCGCCTCGCGCAGGATCGTGCCGTCCGTCGGGGCTCTCGATCGCAAGGTAAGGCGGCGTGACGTCGGTGCTGACATTGAAGCGCCAGGCATCGCTCCTGGTGCCCGGCAGGCCGAACTTGTCGAGCGCCGCGACCCGCCAGTAGTAGGAGCCGACGTCGAGATCCTCGGTGTGGAAGCTGGTGTCCTTGAGCCCCCACTGGCTGAGCGACATCTCGGCGAAGCCCGGGTCCGAGGCGACCTCGACCCAGTAGCCGGCGGCATCCTGCACCGGCGCCCAGCTGCAGCTCCAGATCCGCGTTGTAGGCGACCGCATCGTCCTGCGGCGCGGTCAAGGTGGGGCTGCCCAGCACCTCCATCTTCTCGCTGGGCGCCCGGCCCGAGCGCACCACGGTGCCTTCGTTCTTGCCGAGCGTGACGCTCTCGCCCTGTGCCGCCACCTGGAGCGTGCGCTCGTCGTAGTTGGCGAACTTCGAGCCGCTGACGTCGTGCCGGACCCAGAAGCTGGTGGAATCGATCTCGGTCTGGACGTCCGGGATCTCCAGGCCGAAGGTCTTGCGCTCGCTCTTGCCTGACAGCAGGGCGTAGAGATCGCCCTCGACCAGCGTCACCTTGGCCTCCTCCTCGCGGCTCAGCGGATCGACGCGCATGCGCTGGATCACGGCCTGCGAGTTGGGATTGAGCCGCAGCCGGCTGTCGTCGCGGAAGGTGATCTGCGCCGTGGACCGCGACAGCGTCCTGACCTTCTCCTCCTCGATCAGGATCGAGTTGGTGTCGCGATCGCTCCAGACCACGTCCTCGGGGCGCTGCCCCTCGACCCAGCCCTGTCGATCGCTGAGCAGCGCCTCCGCGGCGGCGTCGCGTTGCGCCAGCGCGCTCGCCAGCGCCTTCTCGGCCATGCGCGCTCGCATCCGTCGGCCGCGACCGCCGCCTCGCTCCCAGGCACCCGCCTTGCGGTGTGCCATGGCCTGTATCGCGCAGCCAGATCGCCTGCGCGATCTCGTCGGGCGCGAACAGCCGGGCGCCCTGCAGGGTCGCCTCCTGGATCACCTCGAGCGCGTGATCGAGCGCCTGCGTGGCCTGGGCGATCTGGGAAACCGGGATCTCGAGCTCGATACCGGGATGAACATCGGATACCGCAAGGTTGTTGGCGCGCAGAATCTCCATCCAGAGATCAGGATCGCCGAGATGCTGCTCGGCCAGATCGCGCAGGGTCTGGCCCTCCTCGAGCCGCACGACCACCTTGTCGGCCGCGAGCGCAACAGATCCCTGCGATACCAGCAGCGATGCCACCACCAAGCACATGGGCAAACGTCGGCGAGCCCCCTCAACCACCACTGCTTCCCCGCTTCTTTCCGGCGGCATCAATTCGGCCTCGCCTCACCATATAGACCGTTGCCCGGATTCTCCCATCGCTGCGCTGGCAGCGGAAATCGCAGCGCTCCACGCGGCGAATCCGAGTGCGACCACCCTAGCGGAACAAGCCGGCAACGCCTAGATGGGCTCCGCACGGAGCAGCACCCGGATGCGCAACGACGTGACAAGGCGTTGCCGATCGCGGTACGGTGACCGCTCGACATCCCCTTCCCGAACGAGACCCGAAATGACCAGCATCGCCACGATCACGCCGCTCGAGCCGGTCGAGCAGGAATCGGTTGACGCGTCGTTGCGTCGCCGCGCCGCCAGGGTGATCCCGGGCGGCCTGTGGGGCCACATGAACGCGGCGCGCATGCCCGACAACTTCCCGCAGTTCTTCGCTCGCGCGCGTGGCTGTCGCCTCTGGGATGTCGACGGCAACGAATATCTCGACTTCATGTGCAGCTACGGGCCGATGATCCTCGGCTACGGCGACGAGGAGGTCGAGCGCGCGGCGGCGGCCCAACGCGCGGCGATGGACATCGCCAACGGCCCGGCGCCGTGCCTGGTCGAGCTGGCCGAGCTGGTGGTCGACACCATCCCGCACGCCGACTGGGTGATCTTCGCCAAGAACGGCACCGACGCCACCACCGCCTGCGTCACGCTGGCCCGCGCCGGCACCGGACGGCGCAAGGTCCTGGTCGCGCGCGGCGCCTATCATGGCGCCGTGCCCTGGTGCACGCCCTCGGTCGCCGGCGTGACCGCCGAGGACCGGGCCCACCTGCTGCATTTCGACTACAACGACGTCGCCAGCCTGGAGGCGGCGGTCGGACGAGGCCGGCGACGATCTGGCCGCGATCGTGGTGAGCGCGTTCCGCCACGACGTCCGCACCGACCAGGAGCTGGCCACGCCCGAATTCGCCCGGGCGGCGCGCGCGCTGTGCGATCGCAAGGGCGCGGCGCTGATCCTCGACGACGTCCGCGCCGGCTTCCGCCTGCATCTCGGCGGCAGCTGGGAACCGCTCGGCATCCGGCCGGACCTGTGCCGCCTGGAGCAAGGCGATCGCCAACGGCCATCCGCTCGCGGCGGTGACCGGCAATGACCGCTTCCGGCAGGCGGCGTGCGAGGTCTTCCTCACCGGCTCGTTCTGGTGCGCGGCCGTGCCCATGGCGGCGGCGATCGCCACGCTCAAGAAGCTGCACGCGAGCGATGCGGTCGCGCACATGGCGCGGATGGGCGAGCGGCTGCGCGCCGGGATCGCCGCGCAGGCGAGCCGCCACGGGGTCGGCGTCAGGCAGACCGGTCCGGCGCAGCTGCCCATGATCCTGTTCGACGACGATCCGGAGCTCGCGAAGGGCAACCTGTTCGCCGCGACCGCTCTGCGCCATGGCGTCTACCTGCATCCATGGCACAACATGTTCCTGTCGGTCGCGCACAGCGACGCCGAGATCGACCAGGCGCTGGAGGCGACCGACAAGGCGCTCGCCGCGGTCGCCCAACAATACGGCTGAGAAGCCTGACGACGATTGGCTCTTGGACGCCCGGGCGGGCGCGCGTACGGTCAGAGACAAAGGGGAGGTAAGGACCACATGGCAGTTGGCAGTGCCGAGGCACGATCGGGGCGTGGCCGCAACGCGACGCCGGAGTTTCTTGCGGATCGCGCCAAATTCGTGCGCCTGGAGACGCTCGGCTCACGCGCATCGCGGGCGCCGGCCACTATTCGAGCACGTTCTCGGCGGCCGAGCTGTTCGCGGCGCTCTACTACGCGCATCTGCGGATCGATCCGGCGCGCCCGGACTGGCCCGATCGCGACCGCTTCATCCTGAGCAAGGGTCACGCCGCGATCGGCCTCTATCCGGTGCTGGCCGATCTCGGCTTCTTCGACGCCGGCGCTGCTCGACGACTACACGCGGCTGGGCAGCCCGTTCGGCGACCATCCCGACATGAAGAAGATCACCGGCGTCGACTTCAGCTCCGGCTCGCTCGGCCACGGCCTCTCGATCGGGGTCGGCATGGCGCTTGCCGCCCGGATGCAGGAGCGCGACTACCGGGTGTACTGCATGCTGGGCGACGGCGAGCTGCATGAGGGCCAGATCTGGGAAGCGGCGATGGCGGCCGGCCATTTCCGGCTGCAGGGCCTGGTCGGCATCGTCGATCGCAACGGCCTGTGCATCGACGGCCACACCGAGGACATCATGGCGATCGAGCCGATCGACGAGCGCTTCCGCAGCTTCGGCTGGCAGGTCCGGCGGATCGACGGCCACGACTTCGATGCGATCCTGGGCGCGCTCGACGCGCTGAAGCCGGCGGGGCGTCGGCGCACCGCAGATGATCATCGCCGATACCATCAAGGGCCGCGGCGTGCAGATGATGGAGGGCAGCCTGAACTGGCATGTCGGCAATCTGGTCGGCCGCGACTACGAGGCCGTGGTCGGCGAGCTGCAGCGCGGGCCTGGCCCCGGCTGCGGCCGGCGACTGAGGGTGCTGGCCATGACCAGCGACCAAGCAGCCGCCGCAGGCCAGGACCAGAGCGATCTGTTTCGCGGCGTCAGCGGCCCGGCCGACCTGACCGAGAGCCTGTCGATCAAGGGCACGCCCGCCTCGCGCCTGCCGGCCTTCGTGCTCGGCGAGGAGCTGGCCGACCTGGCCGATCGCGATCCCGCGGATCGTCGTGCTGACCGCCGACCTCGCCAGCGCCAACCGCACGGTCGAGTTCAAGGCGCGCCATCCCGAGCGCTTCTTCGACTTCGGCATCGCCGAGAAGAACATGATCACCGCCGCCGCCGGCATGGCCGCCTGCGGGCATGTGCCCTATGCCGCCACCTTCGCGGCGTTCAGCGCGATTCTCGTGCGCCGAGCAGATCCGCACCGACTGCGCCTATCCCGACCTGCCGGTGCGCATCATCGGCACCCATTCCGGCATCTCGATGGGCTTTTACGGCACCAGCCATCATGCCACCGAGGATCTCGGCATGATGCGCACGGTCGCGGGCCTGACCGTGGTCTGCACGACCGACGCCAACCATCTGCGCGCCGTGCTGCGCGCCTCGCTCGATCATCCGGGCGCGCTCTACATCCGCCTCGGCCGCGGCCGCGACCCGGAGGTCTATCCGGAGGTGCCGGCGATCACCTTCGGCCGCGCGATCCGGCTGCGCGAGGGCGGCGACCTCACGATCATCGCGACCGGCGCCGAGGTCCGCCCGGCGCTGGATGCGGCCGAGATGCTGGCGGCCGAGGGCATCGAGGCGCGGGTCGTCGACATGCACACCATCAAGCCGCTCGATGCGGCCGAGGTGCGGGCGGCAGCCGCCGAGACCGGCGCGATCCTCACGGTCGAGGAGCACAACGTGATCGGCGGCCTGGGCAGTGCCGTCGCCGAGGTCCTGGTGGATTGTCCGCGCGTGCCGTTCAAGCGGCACGGCATCGAGGACGAGTTCGCGCCGGTCGGGCCGCCCGCCGGCCTGTACGCGCACTACAAGCTGGATGCGGACGGCATCGCCGCTGACCGCGCGCAGCGCTGTTGCGAGGTCGACGGCGCCTGAGCGCCTGACCGAAGTGGGAGGAGAGAAACCATGACAACAATGCCAACCATCCGACTGCTGGCGCTCGGCGCTGCGGTGATCGCCGCGAGCGCGCCTGGGGCGAGATGCGCCCGCGCCGCCGAGGGCGACACGCGTGGTGATCGCGCGCGACATGGACGTCAATTCGCTCGATCCGGCGCGCGCCTGGTGCGACACCTGCCAGATCTATCTGAGCTCGGTCTACGAGACGCTGATCGGGCTCGCGCCCGACAACCGCACGCTGGTGCCCCGGCTCGCCAAATCCTGGGACATCAACGACGATCAGACGCCAGTTCACCTTCCATCTCCATCCGGACGCGGTGTTCGCCGACGGCTCGCCGGTCGAGGCCAAGGACGTCAAGTGGTCATGGGAGCGCCTGCACAATCTCAAGAGCGGCGCATCGTTCTTCATGGACCCGGTCGTGAGCATCGAGACCCCGGACGCCAAGACCGTGGTGGTGACGCTCGACGCGCCGAACTCCGAGTTCCTCGGCATCACGAACTCGTCCTACACCGGCGTGATCAACAGCGACGTGGCGATCGAGCAGGGCGCCAATGCCGAGCGAGGACGCCGTCGACACCGACACGGCCGAGCCCTGGTTCCTGGAGCACTCGGCCGGCTCCGGCCCGTTCGTGCTGGCGACCTACCGGCCCAATGACGAGCTGCGGCTCGCGCGCAACGACAGCTACTGGGGCGCCAAGCCGGCATTCGCCGAGGTCGTGATCAAGCAGACCAAGGATGCGGTGAGCCAGGCGCAGATGCTGGAATCGGGCGCGGCCGACATCGCGATGCAGATCGATCCCGACACCGCCAAGTCGATCAGCTCGGACGAGGTCACGGTCGAGACGGTGCCTTCGTTCAACTTCGTCTATGTCGCGCTGAGCCCGGGCGCCAAGGGCAACCAGGTGCCGCTCACCCCGAAGGTGCGCGAGGCGTTCGGCTACGCGCTCGACTATGAGGGCGTGATCGACTTCACGCTCGGCGGCGAGGGCGACCTGCAGGCCTCGCCGGTGCCGAACGGCTTTCCGGGCACCGACGGCCTGCCGATGCCGGTCCACGACGTCGACAAGGCCAAGGCGCTGCTGGCCGAGGCCGGCGTCGGCGACGGCTTCGCGATCGAGGCCATCTACCCGAACGTCAACGTCTACGGCGTCGACTTCGGGACCATGATGCAGAAGGTCCAGCAGGACCTCGCCAAGGTCGGCATCGAGGCCAGCCTGCAGCCGGTGACCTTCTCGGTCTGGCGCGACCACGTCAGCGGCGACGGCATCCCGCTGACCGCGGTCTACTACGCGCCCGACTATTACGGTACTGGCCAGTACGCGCAGTATTTCGCCATGAGCGGCGATACGGCGTGGTCGAAGCGCGCCGGCGCCGAGCGCGATCCCTCGATCATCAACAAGCAGGAGGGGGAGCTGCTGGCCGAGGCGCTGGCGTCTGCCGGCGAGGAGCAGGTCGAGCTCTACCACCAGCTGGCGCTGGACATGATCAAGGATCGGATCATCTTCCCGCTGGCCAGCCCGAAGCTGGTGCTGGCCTATCGCAGCGACATCGAGGGCGTGCGCTACAGCGCCTGCTGCAACCTGCCGCTCGAAGAGCTCAGCCGCAAGTAAGCCTGGAGCGCGCCCGGCCCCAGCACCGGGCGCGCCCGTTTCTCGAAACCGAGGGATGCTCCGGCACATCGTCCGCCGCCTGATCGCGATGCCCCTGCTGCTGCTCGGCGTGGCCAGCGTCGCGTTCCTGATCTCGCACTTCACCAAGGGCGATCCGCTGGCCTCGGTGGTGCCCGAGCGGCAGATGAACAACCCGGCCGTGGTCGAGGCGGCCAAGAAGCGCTGGGGCTTGGACAAGTCCTTGCCGGAGCAATACTGCGTCTATCTCGGCAACCTGCTGGTCGGCGATCTCGGCACCTCGTTTCGGACCAAGCGCGAGGTGACCAGGACCTGGTCGAGCGCCTGCCGGCGACGGTCGAGCTGGTGCTGGCGGCCATGCTGGTCGGCACCTTGACCGGCATCCTGCTCGGCGTGGTCGCCGCCCACTTCCGCAACCGCGCCGCCGATCACGGCGCCCGGCTGTTCGCGCTGATCGGCTCGTCGATCCCGGTGTTCTGGTCGGGCCTGATCCTGCTGTTCGTGTTCTCGGTGGCGCTCGGCTGGCTGCCGGGCCCGGGCCGGCTCGATGCGCGCACGCCCGCACCGCCGTTCGTGACCGGCATGTACACGATCGACTCGCTGCTGGCCGGCGAGCCCGGCACCTTCTTCGAGGCGCTCTATCACCTGCTGCTGCCGGCCTTCGTGCTCGGCTGGGCGGTGATGGGCATCATCTCGCGCCTGGTGCGCGCCAGCATGCTCGACGTGCTGGGGCAGGAGTACATCCTGACCGCGCGGGCGAAAGGCGCCGGTGAGCGCCGCGTGCTGCTGAACCACGCGCTGCGCAACGCGCTGATCCCGACGCTCACCATCATCGGCTTCTCGTTCGCCTATCTGATCACCGGAGCGGTGCTGACCGAGACCGTGTTCACCTGGCCCGGCATCGGCTCCTATGCGGTCGATTCGGCGCGCGCGCTCGACTATCCGGCGATCATCGGCGTGACCATCGTCGGCGCCTCGGCCTTCCTGCTGGCCAATCTGGTCACCGATCTCGCCTATGCCTTCGCCAACCCGCGGATCCGGCTCGGCTAGCGATGCAGATCGCCCGGCGCGCGATGGCGCATCCCGAGCTGGCTGACCCTGCCCGTCATGGTCGGGCGGCGCGGTCGTCCTGTTCTGGGTGATCGTGGCGCTGACCGTCGAGCACTGGTCGCCCTATCCGCCGCTCGACATGGTGGCGCGCCGCCTGCAGCCGCCGAGTGCCGAGCATCTGCTCGGCACCGACGCGCTCGGCCGCGACGTGCTCTCCCGCACGCTGCACGGCGCCCGCCACTCGATCCCGATCGCGGTGATCGTGGTCGATCGTCGCGGTGGCGCTCGGCTCCCTGCTCGGCGCCGCCGCCGGTTTCTTCGGCGGCCTGGTCGACGGCGGCATCATGCGCCTGGTCGATGTCACCCTGGCCTTCCCGCCGGTGCTGCTGGCCATGGCGGTCGCCGCCTCGCTCGGTCCCGGCCTGGAGAACGCGGCGATCGCCATGGTGATCGTCTGGTGGCCGGTCTATGCCCGGCTGATGCGCGCCCAGGTGCTGGAGGTGAAGGAACGCGAGCACGTCGAGGCGGCGATCGCGGGCGGCGCCGGCCGCCTTGCGCCTGCTGGGCGTGCACATCCTGCCGCTGTGCTGGACCCCGGTGCTGGTCAACGCGACCATGGATTTCGGCCAGGTGGTGCTGCTGGCGGCATCGCTCAGCTTCATCGGCCTGGGCGCGCTGCCGCCGACGCCGGAATGGGGCTCGATGATCTCGGACGGTGCGGTCCACTTCTATCAGTGGTGGATCGCGTTCGGGCCGGGCCTGGCGATCCTGAGCGTGGTCCTCGGCTTCAACTTCCTCGGCGACGGCCTGCGCGATCTGCTCGATCCGCGGACCGCATGAGCGCCGGAGCGATGGCGCCGAGCGAACCTGCTGCTCGAGATTCGAGACCTGCGGATCAGCTTCGCGACCAACGCAGGGGCCGGTCGAGGCCGTCTCCGGCATCGACATCGATCTGGAGCCGGGCCGGGTGCTCGGCATCGTGGGCGAATCCGGCTCCGGCAAGAGCGTCAGCATGCTGGGTGTCCTGGGCCTGCTGCCGAAGTCGGCGGTGGTGACCGGCCAGGCGCGCTTTCGCGGTCAGGACCTGCTGGCCATGCCGCCAGCAGGCGCTGCAGGCGATCCGCGGCGCACGCATCGGCATGATCTTTCAGGACCCGCTGACGGCGCTCAACCCGGTGCTGCGGGTCGGCGAGCAGATCGTCGAGGCGATCCGCATCCACCATCCCGACGTCTCGCGCAAGGCGGCCATGGCGCGCGCGGTCGAGCTGCTCGATCTGGTCTCGATCCCGCAGCCGCGCGAGCGCGTGCGCCAGTTCCCGCACGAGTTTTCCGGCGGCATGCGGCAGCGCGCGATGATCGCCATGGCGATGGCCAACGAGCCGGAGCTGCTGATCGCCGACGAGCCGACCACCGCGCTCGACGTCACCGTGCAGGCGCAGATCCTGGAGGTGCTGGAGCGCCTGCGCGAACAGCCTCGGCATCGGGCTGATCCTGATCACCCACGACCTCGGCGTGGTGGCCGGCATGGCGGATACGGTCGCGGTCATGTACGCCGGCCGCATCGTCGAGCGCGGCAAGGTCGACGACGTGTTCGAGGCCTCGTGCCACCCTTACACGCGAGGCCTGCTCGCCGCGCTGCCGACCCTCGATGCCGGCGATCAGCCGCTGGTCGGGATCGAAGGCAGGCCGCCATCGCTGCGCGAACGGCCGCCGGGCTGCGCCTTCCACCCGCGCTGCGCGCTGGCCGAGGCCCGCTGCCGGATCGAGCAGCCCGCGCTGCGCCCGGTGGGGTCGACCTACAGCGCCTGCCACCTGGCCGAGCGGCTGCTGGACGGCCAGCCATGACCTGCAGGCCCCGCCCCAGCCGATCCTGTCGGTGCGCCATCTGGTCAAGGCGTTTCCGGTGCGCCGCGGCGTGCTGTTCGATCGGGCGGTCGCGCAGGTGAGCGCGGTCGCGGACGTGTCGCTCGACCTCGCCGCCGGCGAGACCCTCGGCCTGGTCGGCGAATCCGGCTGCGGCAAGTCGACGCTCGGCCGCTGCATCATCCGCCTGCTCGAGCCGACCTCGGGCGAGATCCTGTTTCGCGGCCAGGACATCGCGGCGCTGTCCGGTGCAAAGATGCGGCCGCTGCGAAAGCATCTCCAGATCGTGTTCCAGGATCCCTACGCCTCGCTGCACCCGCGCATGCGGGTCGGCAGGATCATCGCCGAGCCGCTGCGCCTGGCCGAGATGTCCGGCCGCGAGGTCAGCGCGCGGGTCGCCGAGCTCCTGGACGTGGTGCAGCTCGATCGGGAGCACGCCGGCCGCTTCCCGCACGAGCTTTCCGGCGGCCAGCGACAGCGGGTCGGCATCGCGCGGGCGCTGGCGCTCCAGCCCGAGGTCGTGGTGCTCGACGAGCCGGTCTCGGCACTGGACGTCTCGGTCCAGGCCGGCGTGCTCAACCTGCTGGAGCAGCTGCAGAAGCGGTTCGGTCTCGCCTTCCTGTTCATCGCCCACGACCTGGCCGTGGTGCGCCACATCTCGCACCGGGTCGCCGTGATGTATCTCGGCCGGATCGTCGAGATCGCCGGCGCCAGGGATTTTTACGCGCGCGCGATGCACCCCTACAGCCAGGCGCTGCTGTCGGCGGTGCCGCTGGCCGACCCGAAGCGCGAGCGCGCGCGCCGGCGGATCGTGCTCGAGGGCGACGTGCCCAGCCCGCTGCATCCGCCGTCGGGCTGCCGCTTCAGGACTCGCTGCTGGAAGGCAACCGAGCGCTGCGCCGCCGAGGAGCCGGCACTGGTCGAGCAGGCCGGCGGGCACCGTGTCGCCTGTCACTATCCGGAGCCGCTGACGCCGCGTGCGGCCGAACCCACGCACGCTGCCGGCGGTCCTGGCTGATCGGGCGACCGCCGACGGGCCAGCTTCACCTCACGCCTTTGCAACCTCTATCCCGATCCGTTCCAGAAGGACCTGCCGGTCGATCAGTTCGGTAAAGCGTTCGCCGTCGTCGACGATTGGCACGTATCGCTGCTTTGGCTGGAGTAGGCGTCTTGCCTGCTCCGGACCCGTCTTTCCGTCCAACTCAGCCGAAGAAACGAACTGTTTGAAAAGCTCGTCGCCAAGTGTGTCCTCGATGCCATCCGAAGTGAGCCAGCAAGCATGTTCCCAGGTCGGCGCGGCGGCCTGAAGCTGGACCCACTGCTCTTCCTCTTCCTGGATTGGCGGGGCTGGCGACTGGATCTCTCGTAGGAATGTCTGCATCAACTGGATGAGCACTTGAGGTGAAGCGCCTTGCCCGGCAGTGCCCAGCATTCCCGTGTGGGAGATAACTTGTACACCCATGCGGGGCACAGCTTGCACACCGTCGGGAGGAAGAATCTCCGCGTAGCTTCGAGCATAGGCAGCCTCGAGCCACGGAAACCGTTGCGCCAGTGACCATCGTATGGCCTCTGGTTCTGCCCAGCCGATCAGCTTTCGCCTACGCTTTCCCGCCGTGCGGACAAAAACGAATGCCCGCGTATCCTTGCTGCGCTGAAGCAGTACCGAAATGATGAAAAGCCTCGAGGACAGCCATTCGCGCCCCTCTCCCAGATCCACCAGTGCGAAGTCAGCAGGCGTCGTATCGGTGAGCTGGTTGGTGAAATGCCAGGCCGTGCTGTCGGTCACTTCGGCGCTGCTCATCGATTTCCGGATGTCCAATGCGCTGTCCGTCGGGGTCCACTGCGGAGCAATAGACGTGGCCTTGGCCAGCTCGAGAGAAAAATTTCCCAACGAGATCTTTTGCACACGATCAAAGATCGTCGGAAGGACGTTGAGAAGTGACGGAAAGTTTCTTCTCAGAGCAAGAAGGATGATCACAATCAACAGCGGCCACAGTACCGCACTGAGGATCTCGGCGATATCAAGTGTAATGGAGAGGCTGGATGCGCTGTCGGTCGCCTGCTGGGTTGTGGCGGCGCCCGGCGCCTCTTTTGAATTCATTCCGGCATCATCGGCCATCGAATTCTCCCCCTGGCCGGAACCCGTCGATGGGACAAGCCCGCCGGTCAGTCGACGATCGCGCCCTCCTCGTCCCGGCGCATGGCCATCCGAAGGCGCAGCACGCGACCGAAGATGATCGGCAGCACGAAGCCCACCACCGCAATCAGCCACAGGGTGATCGAGAGCGGCGAGGCGAACAGCGCGGTCCAGTCGCCATCGGAGATGGTCAGCGCCCGACGCAGGTTCGCTTCCATCTGATTGCCGAGCAGCACGCCCAGGATGATCGGCACCAGCGGCACGTCGAGCTTGCGCAGCACCCACCCCAGCACGCCGAAGACGATCATCACCAGCAGGTCGAAGCTGGACCCCGAGATGCCGTAGATCCCGACAAAGGAGACCATCGCCACGACCGGCATCAGGATTCGCGGCGGGACCATCAGCACCCGAACGAACATGCCGACCATCGGGATGTTCATGGCCAGCAGCATCAGATTGGCGATGAACAGCGCGGCGATCAGCCCCCAGACCACGTCGGGGTTGTTCTGAAAGAGCAGCGGCCCGGGCGTGATGTTGAGAGCGAGCAGCATCGCGAGCAGGACGGCGGTCGTGCCCGATCCTGGCACCCCGAGTGCCAGCATCGGCACCAGCGCGCCGCCGGCGGCGGCGTTGTTGCCCGCCTCGGGTGCCGCGACGCCGCGCGGATCACCTTTGCCGAACGTCCCCTCACGGTCGACCAGTCGCTTCTCCACCGAATAGGCGAGGAACGAGCCGAGGGAAGCACCGGCACCGGGCAGGACGCCCGCAACGAAACCGAGAATCGAGGAACGCAACATGGTCGGCGTGCAGCGGCGCAACAGGCCGAGCGGCGGGACGATCCGTCCGACCCCGACCTTCGCCCCCTCGCCCGAGCCGTCGTCGCGATGCTCGAGAAAGATGAACACCTCGGAAAGCGCGAACAGGCCGACGATCGCGACCAGGAAGTCGATGCCGTCGAGCAGGTGCACCTCACCGAAGGTAAAGCGCGGCACGCCGGTCTGCGTGTCGACACCGATCATGGCGATGCCAAGACCAAGGGCTGCGGCAAACGCGGCTTTGGCCTGGCTCTTCGAGGCGATCCCGCCGAGCGTCGCGAACGCGAGGGTGAACAGCGCGAAATACTCGGCCGGCCCGAACAGCAGCGCCAGCTTCACGAGTTGCGGTGCCAGCAGCACCAGCCCCCAGGTGGCGAGAAAAGCGCCCACGAACGAGGCCACGCCTGAGAGCGCCAGCGCCTCGCCGGCGCGTCCCTGACGGGCCATCGGATAGCCGTCGAGCGTAGTCATCAGCGCCGGCTCGTCGCCGGGGATGTTCAGAAGGATCGACGAGATGCGGCCACCATACATCGCGCCGTAGTAGACCGAGGTCAGCAGGATCATCGCCGGTGTCGCCGGCAGCCCCAGCGTGAAGGCGAGCGGGATCAGGATCGCGACCCCGTTCGAGGGCCCGAGCCCCGGCAGGGCTCCCATCACCGTGCCGAGGAAGCAGCCGACCAGCGCGAGGAACAGGTTCTGCCAGGTCAGCGCGACCCCGAAGCCGTCGACGAGGGAGGCGAGCACGTCCATCGCCGCCTCCTAGAAGCCGAGGGGGCCGCGGGCCAGCGACAAGCCGAGGATCAGGTGGAAGATGGCGTAGATGCCGAGCGCGATCAGCACGCCCGTGACCACCGCCCAAACCGGCGAGGTTCCCAGCCGCCAGGTACAGGAACGCGGCGGCGACGGCGGTGGCGATCACGAAGCCGATCTCCGGCAGCAGCAAGGCATAGGCGACCATGACCGCGACCGAGGCCGCGATCTCGAACAGCCGCCCCGCCGCCGGCCAGTGCGGCGCCGACATCCGGACGAACGACAGTTGCACCAGGCTCGCGATGCCCAGCAGGCAGCCGATGATGATCGGGAAGGTGCGCGGGCCGACCGGGTCGGAGATGAAGCTCAGCTCGATCTGGGTTGCCTGCCAGATGAAGAAGATGGCGAGCACCAGACCGATGCCGCCGAAGATGCGATCGCTCATGCTGCTCCCCGGTCGGGGCGGCGTCGGTCGCGCCGCCCCGCTGTCGCCTGCTTCCTGACGGACGCCGCCGGCACGGCCGCCCGCACTTTTCGATTACTTGATCAGGCCGATCTGGCGCGAGAGATCGGTGATCGAGGCGATCGAAATCTGCGACGAAGCCCTGGAACTCGTCGCCGCGCAGATTGAGCGGCGCAAGGCCGTTCTGCGCCATGACCGTCTTCCATTCGGGCGAATCGTAGACGCGTGCCGATGGAATCCACCCAATAGTCGTAGGCGTCATCGCTCATGCCGCCCGGCGCGTAGAAGCCGCGCCAATTGGCGCCGACCACGTCGATCCCCTGCTCCTTGGCCGTGGGGAACGCGGCGAAATCACCCTCGAGCCGCTCCGGCGCGAGCACGGCGATCACCTTGATGTCGCCGGAATCCACGAACCCCTTGGCTTCGGAAGCGTCACCGGTGAACGCCTGGACCGAGCCGGCGAGCAGCTGGGTCACCGCCTCGCCGCCGCCATCGAAGGCGACGTACTTGATGGTGCGCACGTCGTCGATACCCGCCTTCTGCGCGGCGAGCAGCACCTTCAGATGGTCCCAGCCGCCGACCGCCGAGCCGCCGGCGATCGAGATCGAGCGCGGGTCCGCCTTGATCTGGTCCAACAGCTCGGGCAGCGTGTTGATGTCGCTGTCCGCCGCCACCGCGATAATGCCATAGTCTGCGCCGACCGAGGCGAGCCAGCGCACCTGGTCCATGGTGTTGCCCGGATAGGCGCCCTGCGCGAGACGCGTCGCGGTCGCCGAGGAGGCGGCGACGACCAGGTCGTTGTCGTCATTGCGCTTGTTGACCACCTGCGCAAACGCGACGCCGCCGCCGCCGCCGGCGAGGTTGGTCACCTGCACGGTGCCGGGAACCAGGCCTAGGTCCTGCAACGTCTTGCCGACCTGCCGGCAGGTGAAATCCCAGCCACCGCCGGGATTGGCCGGCGCGATGCACTCGGGGTTCTGCGGCTCGAACGCGTTGGCCAGCCCGATCGGCGCCAAGACCGCGCCGACGGCGAGCATTCTGATCAAAGTCCGAGATCTCAACGGCGACATCTGCGCCTCCCTTCTTCTTGAGCTTCCCAGACCGTAGACCCATGGCTGCGGATGTAAAGCCTCCCCGCGCCGGACCGGTTCCGAACCGCCACCGGAACTCGCAGGCCATCGTGCAATCGGCGCGCTCGCCAGAACCGACCGGGGTGAGCGGTCGATCGCCTGCGTGATGCCAGCAAGGTTCATGCCTCCGTAAATGGAGGCCAAGCATTGATGGCCAGCGTCCTCGCCGATCGCTACGTCTCGATTGATCGGATCAAAGATGTCAAAAAATTTGATCCTTTTACCTGTTGTCAACTGCTTGCTCTCATCGTGTCGCCTTTCGAGACAATCTAAGGTCGCGTCTTATGAAGATTGATGTCACCCAAGATGCGCTGCTAGGGGCGCTGGTGGAAGCGATCCGCGAGGAGCGCGACCACGGTGCAGCCCTGATGCGCTCTGTCTTGCGGCTCGTGCATGAGGTGAGCAAGCAGGACTGGTTCGAGACTCACTGGCGGACCGAGGCCCGTCTGGAGCTCGCACAGCTCGCCTGTGGCGACATTCCGAAGGACTGGCGTTCTGCGACGCCGGCTCTCGACGTGATTGCCGAGGCGGCGCGCTGGGCGCTCAAGACGGACCAGGTCGACGGTGAGCGCCGGGCAGCCCTGCTCGCGATCACGCGCCTGGCCGAGGTCGAGCGCTCGGGCCCCGGCCGCGGCGAGTCCGCACAACCTCACACCGCCGCCAAGCCGGCCGCGCGCCGCAAGACCAAGACCCGGGCCAAAGCCAAGGCCAGGACCAAGGTCGCCCGGAGTGTCACGGCAAAGCCCAAGGCTGCCGCCAAGACCAAGGCCAGGCCCGCTGCCGCGCGCAAGGCCAACGGCGCTGCCAGGACCGCCAAGGGTCTGACTGCCAAGCCCAAGGCTGCGAGCAAGACCACCAAGGCGCGCAAGGCCGCCATCAGCCGAAAGGCCAATGGCGCCGCCAAGTCCGCCAAGGGCCTGACCGCCAAGCCCAAGACTTCGACCAGGACGACCAAGGCTGTTACGCAGAAGGCTGGTGCGAAGAAGGCTGCGGCGACCAAGGTCAGCAAGACCCGGACGACCAGGGCCACGGCCGCGCGCAAGGCCAACGGCGCCGCCAAGGCCACCAAGCGCCTGATCGCGAAGCCCAAGGCTTCGACCAGGACGACCAAGGCTGCGGCGACCCGTAAGACCCGGACGACCAGGACCACCGCCGCCCGCAAGGCGAGCACGGCCAAGGTCACCAAGAGGGCTCCGAGCAAGAGCCTGACGGCCAAGCCGAAGGCCGCCGCCGCCAGGATCGCGAAGACCCGGGCGACCAAGACCCCCGCCAGGCGCAAGGCCAACGGTGCCGCCAAGGTCACCAAGAGCCAGGTCACGCAGGCGAAGGCCGGCGCGACCAAGGTCGCCAAGACCGCAAAGACTTCGACCGCAAAACTCGGACCACCAAGACTGCAACTGCCCGCAAAGCGGGTGCGCGCAAGGTCACCAAGAGTCAGACGGCGCATCCGAAGACCGCCGCTGCAGCCAAGATCGCCGAGACCCAGACGGCCAAGCCGGAGCACATGGGCAACGGTGCCATCCCGGCGAACCCGACGGTGGAGACCCCGGCGAGCGCTATCTGAACGCTATCGATCCCTCCCGGCCCGAATTCGGGCCGACCTCGCACCACGCGCCGCCGCTCGAGCCCCTGGCCCGAGCGGCGGTAGCGTTTTCCGCGCACCGGCGATTGGCTCGCCGGCCAGCCCTGCGACCATGTGACACATGCAGGCCGCGGCAGCGCCTGCGCCGCTCTACAGTCTCGACTTCCAGGCGTCGAGCTACGAGGGCGCCGGCAATCCCCACCTCGCCGAGACCACGCTGTCGGTCCGCAATCGCCGGCGCCGTGCTCGAGGCGATCTGACGCGGCACGCGCCGCGCACCGGCACGCGCGATCACGTCTTCCGCGTGCGCGACGCGTCGCTCTGCCCTGATCGGACGCCGGCACGCAGCGCAGCGCGCCGAGAGGCCACTTCCCCCGGCTCCATCTTGTACGCAATGTCGCATGGACATTGCCTGTCGGCACGGCATGCTGGCCCCTGCCCGATGGTGGCCGAAAACCGCGTTAGGACTGCGCTAAGACTGCACGCCTACGTTGCCTGCGGCCCCGCTCACTGCGAGCAGGGCCGACCCCCGAGCCTGGAGAGGGATCATGATTCGCACTTCCACCGGCCAGCTGCTCTGTCGGAGCTTGTAACCCATGGCGAGGGGCGCTCTCACAAACCTGCCGTCGCTCGATCTCGCGACCCTCGGCGAAGCCTACCGGGGCGGCCTGAAGCCGTCGGCTCTGGTGCACGAGGTTATTCAGCGCTGCGGCTCGTACGACGATCACGCCGTCTGGATCGATCGGATCGCCGATGCCGACCTCAAGGCGCGCGCGCGATCTTGAGCGCGCTGGGCCGCAGGGCAAGCCCTTGTTCGGCGTGCCGTTCGCGGTCAAGGACAACATCGACGTCGCCGGGCGGCCGACGACCGCCGCCTGTCCGGCGTTCGCCTATACGGCCGAAGCCACGGCGCCGGCGGTGCAGCGCCTGCTCGATGCCGGCGCGATCCTGATCGGCAAGACCAATCTTGACCAGTTCGCGAGCGGGCTGGTCGGCACGCGCAGCCCTTACGGCGCCTGCCGCAACCCGTTCGACCCACGCTACATCTCGGGCGGCTCCAGCTCCGGCTCGGGGGTGGCGGTGGCGGCGGGCCTGGTGAGCTTCGCGCTCGGCACAGACACTGCGGGCTCGGGCCGGGTGCCGGCTGGCTTTTGCAACGTGGTCGGGGTCAAGCCGAGCCGTGGGCTGGTCAGCACGCGGGGTGTGGTGCCGGCCTGCCGCTCGCTCGACTGCGTCTCGATCTTCGCGCTCTGCTGCAACGATGGCGCCGTATGGCGCATACAGCGCGCGAGTTTCTATCCAGGATAGATCCGGCAGGATAGAACATATCCCACAGGATAGAATACATCCAAGGAGACCCATATGGGCGACGACGTTTTCGATCCCGAGGCGGTGGCGGCGGCCATGGCGCCGATGGTCGGTCTGCGGTTGACGGACGACCAGCGTCCGGGCGTTGTGCTGAATCTTGGCAACACGCGGCGGGTCGCGGCGAACCTGCTGAGCTTCCAGCTGCCGGAGCGCATCGAGAACGCGCCGGTGTACCGTTCATGAGCGCGGAAACGGGCGCGCCCGCCCACGAGATCGCGGCGAGCGTGCGTGCCGGCCGCGTCCGCGCGGTCGAGATCGCAAAGGCGGCGCTCAGCCGGATCGAGGCGCACAACCCCCGGCTTGGAGCCTTCACCGACGTCACGCACGAGCGTGCGTTGCGCGAGGCCGCGGCGGTCGACGCCAAGGTGGCGGCGGGCGACGATCCCGGACCGCTCGCTGGCGTGCCGTTCGCGGTCAAGAACCTGTTCGACATCGAGGGCCTGTCGACGCGCGCGGGCTCGAAGATCAACCGCGACGATCCGCCTGCGGCGCGCGACGCCGTGCTGATCACCCGCCTCCAGGCGGCCGGCGCCGTGCTGCTTGGCGGCCTCAACATGGGCGAATACGCCTACGACTTCACCGGCGAGAACGCCCATGACGGGCCTTCGCGCAACCCGCATGACCCCGAGCACATGTCGGGCGGCTCGTCGGGCGGCTCGGGCACGGCTGTAGCCTCGGGCATGGTGGCCCTGTCGCTCGGCTCCGACACCAACGGCTCGATCCGGGTGCCGTCCTCCTTTTGCGGGCTGTTCGGCCTCAAGCCGACCTATGGGCGGCTGCCGCGCACCGGCTCGTTCCCGTTCGTCGACAGCTGCGACCATCTGGGCCCCCTGGCCCGATCGCCGCGCGACCTGGCGCTGTCTTACGACGCCATGCAGGGCCCGGACGAGGGCGATGCGGCCTGCGCGGTCGACCGGGTCGAGCCCGCGACGCCTAGCCTCGAGGATGGCGTCCGCGACCTGCGGCTCGCCATCGCCGGCGGCTATTTCCGGACTGGCGGCGAGCCGGTGGCGACGGCCGCGGTCGACCGTTGCGCCAAGGCGCTGGGCGTGACCCGCGAGGTCGAGATCGAGGGCGCGGCGCAGGCGCGCGCCGCCGCCTACGTGATCACCAACGTCGAGGGTGCGACGCTGCACCTGGACCGCCTCAAGGCGCGTGCCGACGACTTCGACCCGGCCGTTCGCGACCGGCTGCTCTCCGGGCTCATGCTGCCCGGCGTCTGGTATGTTCAGGCGCAGCGCTTCCGGCGCTGGTTCCGCGAGCGCATGCACCGGCTGTTCGAGGAGGTCGACGTGGTGCTGGCACCGGCGACCCCGATCTTTGCTCCCCGGATCGGCCAGAAGACGATGGTGCTCGGAGGCGAGGAGATGCTGGTGCGGCCCAATATCGGCATCTACACGCAGCCGATCTCGTTCGTCGGCCTGCCGGTGGTAGCGGTGCCGCTGCATGGCCTTGGCCCACTCCCGATCGGCGTTCAGGTGATCGCGGCGCCCTGGCGCGAGGACCTGGCGTTGCGCACCGCATTCGCGCTGGAGCAGGCGGGCGTCGCGAGCGCGCCGGTCGCGATGGGATGACCAATGCCCGAGATTGATCTGCCTGACGTGTTGGAAGAGGTGCGCGCGGCGTTCGCGCGCTACGAGCAGGCCCTGGTCGGCAACGACGTACAGGCCCTGGATACGCTGTTCTGGCGGGATTCTCGCACCATCCGCTTCGGCAGCACCGAGAACCTGTACGGCTACGACGAGATCGCCGCCTTTCGGGCGGCGCGCGATCCGCATGGGCTGGCGCGGACCCTGTCGCGCACGGTGATCACCACCTATGGGCGCGATCTCGCGACCGCAATGACGCTGTTCGAGCGGCCGAGCACGTCCGGCAAGATCGGCCGGCAGAGCCAGACCTGGCTGCGCACGGCCGATGGTGGGGGTCGTCGCGGCGCATGTCTCGATGATCGACCGGCCGGCCTGACAGATCTCGCGGCCGACCTCCGGCCGTTCTAACGAAAGACGCCCCCGCGCACAGGACGCGGGGGCGTTGAAGCGTGGGCAACGGGACGCTTACTCGGCGGGCACAGCTGCGGCCTCGGCTTCGGGCTCGGCCGCCTCGACCTCGGCGTACTTGGCGCAGGCGAACAGGAAGCCGGCGACGATCGCGTAGCTCACCGCGACCATCGGCGTCACCGCGATGCCGACCTCGGGCCCATGCATGAAGCCGAAGAAGGTCAGCACCGCACCGGCGCTGGCAAAGGCGGCAGAGGCCACGAACTTCCGCTCGATGATGAACACCACGATCGCGCCCAGCACCAGGCCGGACAGGATCGCGCCGTTGCCGAGGATGCTCATGCCCTCATACAGCACGCCCATATTCGCCATCGCCGCGCTGCCGACCTCCACGGCCGACGTGCCGGCGGCACCCAGCGCACCGTCGATCTGAACCTTGGCCCAGGCCGCGAGGTGCGGCACCAGGGCAAAGCAGATCGCAGGCGCGTGGCTCTTGGGCGTGGTCTGGAACGCCTGCGCGCCGATCAGCGCGCCGATGTAGAGCAGGATCGGCGAGATCGCGACCACCGGGATCAGGTTCAAGAGCAGCGAGGCGATGCCGAGCCAGCAGAACACCAGGACCATCACCCCGGTGGCACCAGAGTAGCCGATCCGCCCGCCCATCGACTTCCAGCCAGGATGGCCGATGTAGACGGCATTCGCGAACGGGCTGCCCAGGAGCGTGCCGATCAGGCTGATCGTGCCCTCGGCGGCGAGCGTCTCGGTGGTGTTGTAGGAATCGCCCGCGGCCTCCGCGCTCTCGACATTGTCCATCGCCTCGACCAGGTCGTAGACGCCGAACGGGATCGCCGTGACCAGGATGAAGCCCAGGAACTCGAAGCCGCTGAACACGTGATCGATGGCCGGGATCGGCACCGAGAAGCCGATCGAGGCGAGCGAGCCGGTCAGGCCTTCCAGGCTGAGCCCGCCGAGGTCCGCGCCGAACAGGGTCGAGCCCCAGGCGATGAGCGTGCCGACCGCGATCGCCACCAGGCCGGCAGGGATGCCGCGCGGATAGCGCACGCCGCCGTACCAGCTGACCAGGATGATCGCGAGACAGGTCACCCCGATCAGCGAGGTCGCGTACATCTCCATCGCCGGGCGCATCGAGATGAACGCGATCGAGACGCCGGCGAGCGTGCCCAGCAGGGCGGCGCGCGGCGTGATCCGCCGGATGATCGGCGCGACGAAGCCGCCCAGGATCAGGATAAACCCCTGGATGAAGACCCAGGCCATGCCGGCTTCCCAGGCCTTGATCGGGTCCTCGGTCATGCCGAGCACCGGCACCATGATCACCAGGACGACGATGAACATATGCGGCACCGAGGGACCTGAGGGCAGCGCGCAGACGTCGCTGCGGCCGGTCTTCCTGGCGAGCCGCCAGGCCATGAACGCATAGTAGAAGTTGCCCAGGCACAGCATCAGCCCGACCGCAGGCAGGATGCGGCCGAAGATGATCTCGTCCGGCATCTGCACGACGAACTTCAAGAGGCCGGTCATCACCAGAAGATTGACCAGGACGTTGGTGCCGAGGCCGAACAGCGCGTTCCAGTCGCCCGGCACCCAGAGCGCGACGCCACGCGTGGTCATGTCTGTCTCCTTTCCCTGTCTCAGGACGCCGCACCGAGAGCGCGCGCGGCGCGTTCGGAATCGCTCACCCACCCGAAGATCCCGCCTTGCGCCTTGATCATCTCGAGGCCGATCCGGTGGAACTCGGGGAAATAGGAGCCGCAGGCGTCGCCGATCGCGACGCATTGAAAGCCGCGGTCGTTGCCTTCGCGGATCGTGGTGTGGACACAGACCTCGGTGGTGACGCCGCAGACCAGCAAAGCGCCGATGTGGCGGTTCTTGAGCATCAGCTCGAGGTCGGTCTGGTAGAAGGCGCCCTTGCCGGGCTTGTCGATCACCGGCTCGCCGTGGGCCGGGTAGAGGTCCTCGACGATGTCGTGGCCGGGCTCGCCGCGCACCAGGATGCGGCCCATCGGTCCATGATCGCCGATCTTGAGCGTCGGATTGCCCCGATGGACCTTGGCGGGCGGTGCGTCGGCGAGGTCGGGGCGGTGGCCCTCGCGGGTGTGGATGACCAGAAGGCCGCACGCGCGGGCGGCGTCGAGCAGGCGCCTGCAGGGATCGATCGCCGCGCGCAGCAGGCCGACGTCGTTACCGAGGGTCTCGCCGAAGCCGCCGGGCTCCAGAAAGTCCCGCTGCATGTCGATGACGACAGGGCGGTGCGCTCGGGGTTGACCTCGATCGGGAACGGTTCGGCATCGAGCAGCACGGCAGGACCTCCCTCGCGTCGAGGCCTGCGAAGCAAATTCCATACCAGATTGCACGCAATCCGCGCTGCGGCAGCGTTCGCGTGTCACCGACCCGGCGACGACCGGCTGCCGGGTGGATCTAGCGTCCGGTCTGGGCCACGCCTTCTGTGGTGATTGGCGTGGCTTCGGGCATGTCGGGCGCACGCGGGTCGAGGGTGGCGCTGACCGGGGTGGTCCGCACCGTGGTCGGCTGCTGGACGAAATCGGGACGCTCGGCGGCCGGCAGGGCTGCGCGCCGGGTCATCCGGTACAAGGTGCAAAGCGCAAAGGCACTGTGCACCAGCGCGGTGTAGAGGAACAGGCCGCCGAGCCCGACCCGCTCCATGGCGAAGGCGGCGACCAGCGGGCCGATGGAGGCGCCGATCCCCCAGGTCAGCAGGAGCCCGCTGCTGGCCTCGATGAACTCTTCCCGGCGCATGAAGTCGTTGGTGTGGGCGACGCACAGCCCGTACAGCGGGTAGGCGAAGCAGCCATAGAGGGCGACCACCGTGATCAGCACCGCTGGTGCCATGTCCTTGGTGAGCCCGTCGAGACCGAGGATCGCACCGCCGTCCTCGCCGTCGCCGAGCACCGCGAGCGCCAGGCCGAAGATCACGGCGAGCCCGCACGCGAGCGCGATCACCTCGCGGCGATCGATCCGGTCCGACAGCTTGCCGAGCGGCAGCTGGGCAAGCGCGCCGCCGATCAGGGCGGCGCTCATGAACAGCGCGATCCCGGTCACCGACAGACCGATCGACTTGGCGAAGACCGCACCCAGCCCGCCGAACGCGCCGTTGGCAAGGCCGACGAAGAAGCAACCGACCAGGCCCACGGGCGAGATCCGGTAGAGCCGGCGCAGCCTTAGCTGCACCTGTTGAATCGGCTGCGGGGCGGCCGAGGTGGTGAGCCCGATCGGCACCAGCGCGATGGTCACCGCGATCGCCGTCAGCGCGAACAGCACGAAGGTCGCAGGGTCACCGAGCGGCAGCACCAGCTGGCCGAGCGTCACCGCACTCAGATTGATCACCATGTAGGTCGAGAAGATCTGGCCGCGATTGGCGTTGTCGGCGCGCTCGTTGAGCCAGCTCTCGATCACCATGAACAGGCCGGCAAAGCAGAAGCCGCTGATCAGCCGCAGCGGAATCCACACCGCCGGGTGGATCATCAGCACCAACAGGAGAACCACGCACGACGCGATCGCAGCCAGCACGGCGAAGCTGCGAATATGCCCGACCCGCCTGACGATGCGCGGCGTGTAGCGGCAGCTGATCACGAAGCCCAGCGAATAGGCGGACGCGATCAGCCCGATGGTGCTGGTCGAAAAATGCTCGATGGTCGCCCGGACCGGCAAGAGAATGCCCTGCAGGCCGTTGCCCCACAGAAGAATTGCGGCGCCGAGCAGCAGCGCCGAGATCGACACGATGGCTGAGGGCATGCTGGATCGCTCGAAAATCAGGGACGGGCGGTTGGTCACTCGAGGCGCAGGGGGCATATACAGCGGATGGCTCAGAGGGTACAGGGCGCTGATGGCTCTGCGGTATTCGACCGCAGGGCTTTGCGCCGGCAGCGCGATCGGACGGCGCCTCAGCTCGACGGCTACGACTTCCTGATCCGCGAGGTCGCAGGGCGATTGCTCGAGCGCCTTCGCGACGTCCGGCGCACCTTTCCGGTGGCGCTGGAGCTCGGCTGCCACACCGGCCAGCTGGCTGAGGTCCTGGGGGACCGCGAGCAGATCGACCAGCTGATCCAGACCGAGCTGTCGCCGGCGATGGCACGGCGGACCGGAGGCCTGCGCCTGGTTGCCGACGAGGAGGCGCTACCGTTCGGCGCCGATCGCTTCGATCTGGTGCTGTCCTGCTTCAGCCTGCACTGGATCAACGATCTGCCCGGCACCCTGGTCCAGGTCCGCCATGCGCTCAAGCCGGATGGTCTGTTCCTCGCGGCCATGGCGGGCGGCACGACGCTGTACGAGCTGCGCGAGGCGCTGATGCGCGCCGAGCTCGAGCTCGAGGGCGGCGCCGGCCTTCGGGTCTCGCCGTTCGTCGACCTGCGCGATGCCGGCTCGCTGCTGCAGCGCGCCGGGCTGGCGATGCCCCTGGTCGACGTCGAGACCATCACCGTGACCTACGACCACCCGCTCAAGCTGATGCACGAGCTGCGCGGCATGGGCGAGGCGAATGCGCTCGCCGAGCGCGCGCGCCGGCCGCTGCGGCGGGCGACCCTGCTACGCGCCGCCGAGATCTATCACGAGCTGTTCGCCGATGCGCGCGGCCGGGTGCCCGCCACCTTCCAGATCCTGATGCTGTCCGCCTGGAAGCCGGCGCCGAGCCAGCCGCAACCCCTTCGCCGCGGCAGCGGCCAGGTCAGTCTCGCCAAGGCGCTGGGCGTGCCGGTCGAGAGCGATGGAAAATCCTGACAATCCGCCTTCGTGGCCGCCTACCTAAGCCAATCGCCGGCCGCGGTCAGCGCCCACGGAAAGTCGTATGGCTTTCGTGATATTTGGTGATCAGAAAAGCGAACAGCGCGGTCGACCAGGCGATCATCAGCAATCCCGTGATCGCCAGCCAACCCGCTAGCATACGGTGCGCCGCCGGCAGCAGAAGATCGCCGTAACCCAAGGTCGAGTACGTCTGCGCCGCAAAATACTGCGACGTCCAGAAGTCACCAAAATACGACAGCAGATAAAAGATCACGCCCCACACGTGAATCTGAAAAAGATGATCGATGATCACGGTAAGGATCAGGCAGGTAAGAATGAGCCCTCGATGCACGTAACCGGGACGAGGACCGGCGCGCAGGCTCGCTCGTGTGAAAAAATGGACAACGAGCAAGGTGGCCGTCACCTGGACGCTTATGCAGACGAGGGCAATGCCCACGGCCAGGTTCTGCAGCAGATCGTAGGTCGTCACCGCCCAAGCCTCACCGCGCCGATCCCCATGCCAAGGGTAGCGGCGGGCCGCTCCCGGAAAAGGGTGTTCCGCAGCAACATTGCGTAGCCCCGCTCCTGGACGCGCTGTTCCGCGGCCACCAATCCGATCCTCTTGGTGCCACCCTGCGGGGGTTGTCAGACGACGGCAAGGTTGCT
Source organism: uncultured Alphaproteobacteria bacterium (assembly GCA_963731495.1). Classification (GTDB taxonomy): domain Bacteria; phylum Pseudomonadota; class Alphaproteobacteria; order Geminicoccales; family Geminicoccaceae; genus DASUGG01. The sequence goes on along the minus strand of CAVSVZ010000011.1, from coordinate 34,937 downwards.
CGCCGCCGCGCCCGTCAATCTTCGGGTCTCGCCGGCACATCGGCAAGGCGCCTGTTCAGCGGCTTCGCACGGTGTCGAGCGCGCGAAGCGCCTCGGCAAGCCGCCAGAGGATCCGTGCTGGTGACAAGCGATGAGCCGGCATCACAGGCCTGGCGCCTGGCTTCGGTGCGGCTTCAACGACAAGATCACGGTCGGCGCCGCCTTCCAGTCCATGAACGCGGGCGATGCCGATCTCGCCGTCGATCGAGGACCACTCGCCGGCCGTCTCCAGGGCGACTACAAGTCCAACGACTTCCTTCGCCCTCAATCGCAGCTGGCGACTGTAAGCCCGGCGGCGCCTGCCCGCACCCAGCCGATCGAGCTAGCTCGCGCCCCCTTGCAGGGCAGCTTCGGTCACATGGCTTTCTTGAGCATCGCCTCGGTCTCGGCGGCATCCTTCTGCGCGGCCGTCAGGTCGCCCGCCGCGATGCCGGCGCGGGCCTTTGCCAGGGCGCCCTCGAGGGCCTCCTTCGTGGCGGCGTTGGCGCTGTCCGGGATGGCACCGTCGCCGAGGTCCTTGCACGGGTTGAGCGCGCTGGTATCGAAGCCCTCGCCGTTCGGGCCGACCAGGCAGTTGATCGTGTGGTGCAGATGGGCATGGACCGCCTCGAGCTGGTCCGAGCCTGCGGCATATCCGGCATGTTGCTCGGCCGTCGCGATCTCCTGCGCGGCATCCGCCGCCGCCGCTTGGGGTACCAGGTACCAGAGGCAGATACCGGCGATGCCCAGGCCGGTGCGGGTTGAGAGGCTGCTCTTGTTGGTCATCAAACGTCCCTCCATGTGGCTGCGCCCGCCATGTCCTTTTGAGCTGAATATAGAGCTCTTGCGTTCCGCTTGCAGACGTCTTCGCTCCGCAACCGCTGCGGAGACCGAGCCGCGCCCCGTCCTGTTGGCTCCTGATGCAACGGCTGTTCGGACGCGTTGGGTCAAGACCTACAACCTCATCTTCCGTTCAGCCGGGACGGCAAGCGCCGTGGTCAGGTCCTGATCCCGCGCAGGCGCTCGTTGCGGCGGCGCAACAACTCGAGCGCCGTCAGCAGCAGGACCGAAAGGAGAATCAATAGGCTCGCGGCGGCGGTGATCACCGGGCTGATGTTCTCGCGCATGCCGGTGAACATCTGGCGCGGCAGCGTGCGCTCGGCAGGTCCTGTGAGGAACAGCGCCACTACCACCTCGTCGAACGAGGTGACGAAGGCGAACAGGGCGCCCGAGATCACGCCCGGCAGGATCAGCGGCAGCACGATCCGCCGGAACACGACGGGAGGCGATGCCCCGAGGCTGGCGCCGGCGTGCGCCTGGTTGACATCAAAGCCCTGCAGCGTGGCGCTCACCGTGATCACCACGAATGGTGCTGCGAGCGCGGTGTGCGCCAGGGTCAGGCCGACCAGGCTGCCGGTCAGCCCGAACGGCGCATAGGCGAAGTAGACGCCGACCGCGACGATCACAAGCGGCACCACCATCGGCGAGACGATCAGGCCCATGAGCAACGTCTGGCCGGGCAGCCGCGCGCGGGTCAGGCCGAGCGCCGCAAGCGTGCCGAGCACCGTGGCGGAAATCGTGGCAGCACTCGCCACGATCAGGCTGTTGCGCAGCGCCAGCTGCCAGGGCGCCGAGGTGAAGAACTCCTGATACCAGCGCCACGACAGGCCCGGCAGCGGGAAGGTGAGGAAGCTGCCGGCGTTGAAGGACAGTGGCACGATGACCACGATCGGCAGGATCAGAAAGCCGAGCACCAGGATGCAGATCGCCCAGAGGCCATAGTGCCAGACGCGTTCGCCGAGGGTCGCAGACAGTGCAGGGCCGGGCATAATCAGCCCAGCTTCAGCCGGTCGAGGCCGACCAGCCGCGCGTATACGCCGAACAGCATCAGGGTCGCGATCAACAGCACGCCGCCAAGTGCCGCGGCCATGCCCCAGTTGATGGTCTGATTGGTGAAGAACGCGACGAAGTAGCTGACCATCTGGTCGTTGGCGCCGCCGACCAGGGCGGGCGTGATATAGTAGCCGATCGCCAGGATGAACACCAAAAGACAGCCGGCGCCGATGCCCGGCACGGTCTGCGGCAGATACACGCGCAGGAACGCGCGCAGGGGACGCGCGCCGAGCGAGGCGGCGGCACGCATGTATTCGGGCGGAATGCCGCGCATCACGCTGTACAGCGGCAGCACCATGAACGGCAGCAGGATGTGGGTCATGGCGACGTAGACGCCAAAGCGGTTGTAGACCAGCTGGAGCGGCTGATCGGTGAAGTTGAGCGCCTGCAGCAGCCCGTTGATCGGCCCCTCGCGCTGCAGCAGCACCACCCAGGCGCCGGTTCTTACCAGCAGCGAGGTCCAGAACGGCAGCAGCACCAGGATCATCAGGAGATTGGCGATGCCGGTCGGCAGGCTGGCCAGCTTGTAGGCCAGCGGATAGCCGAGCAGCAGGCAGAGCACCGTGACCACGAAGCCGATCCAGAAGGTACGCAAAAGGATGCTCACATAAATCGCCTGCTCCGGCGCCACCGGCACGATCGCACCGGAGGCGTCCTGGCGGCGGTCGACCGCGGCGAGCAGATAGAGCGGGGTGATGGGCGCTGCCGCGCGCTGGATCGCCGCCCAGGTGGCACGCTCGCCCCAGGCCGGAGCGAGCCCGACCAGCGTGTCGCGCCAGGACCCGTCCGGCGCGTCAGGCAGCTTGCGCGCGGTCGAGAACAGCAGGCTGCGGAAACCGGCGATGTCATAGGCGAGGCGCTTGGCCGCGACGGCAAGCGTCTTGTCCTCATAGGTCTTGCGCAGCTCGCCTGCGAAGATGGCGAACACCTGCCCGTCGGGCAGGCCCTCGCCGCTCCATGCCGCGATCGCGGCCGCCGTGGCCGGCATGACCTCGCGCAGCTCGGTATTCTCGACGCTGCGCCAGAGCATGCCTGCGATCGGCGCCAGGAAGAACACCAGGAGGTACAGGAACAGCGGCGCTACCAGCAGCACCGCCTCGAGCCGGCGGCGCCGCTCGCTCCTGCGCAACCGCCGGCGGAGCGCCGCGCGATCCCTCGTCGTCGCGGCGCTCGTCGTGGCCTGGGCTTCGGCCGGCGTCAGGGCCGGCGGCTCGCTATTGCGCCGCCCAGGCCGTGAACCGCTCGGTCAACGGCTCGACGTTCTCGACCCAGAACTCGGTGTCGAGCTGGATCGCGACGCCGAGGTTGTCGGGCGCGGTCGGCAGATCCTGCAGGATGTCCTTGTCGATCTCGGCCGCGGCGCCCTTGTTGGTGACGCCATAGGCGATGGTCTTGGGCAGGTTGCTCTGGTGCTCCGGCTGGCTCGCAAACGCGATGAAATCGAGCGCCGCGTCCTTGTGCGGCGAGTTCGCGAGGATCACCCAGCTGTCGACGGCGTAGATGCTCTGCGGCCAAACCACCTTGAAGTTGCGGCCCTCGTCCTTGTCCGCCGCGGAGATGCGACCATTATAGGTGCTGGTCATGATCACCTCGCCGGAGCCCAGCAGCTGGATCGGCTGGGCGCCCGCCTCCCACCAGATGACGTCGTCCTTGATCTCGTCGAGCTTGGCGAAGGCCCGGTCGACCCCTTCCTCGGTGCGCAGCACGTCGTACACGTCCGCGGGCGCGACACCGTCGGCCATCAGCGCGAACTCGAGCGTGTATTTCGGCCCCCGGCGCAGCGCGCGCTTGCCGGGATATTTTTGGGTGTCCCAGAAGTCGGCCCAGCCTTGCGGCGGGGCGCCCGTGATCTTGTCGGCGTCGTAGGCGATCGCGGTCGACCAGACGATGGTGCCCACGCCGCAGTCGCTGACCGCGGCGTCGATGAAGTTGTCCTTGCCGCCCACGGCGTCCCAGTCGATCGGCGCGTACAGGCCCTCCTCGCAGCCGAGCACCAATTCCTCGGCTTCGACCTGGACCACGTCCCATTCCTGGCCGCCGCCCTCGACCTTGGCGCGGATCGCGCCGACGCCGCCGTTCCAGACGTCCTCCACCAGATCGGTTCCCGTGGCCTCCTTGAACGGCTCGAAATAGACCTCGCGCTGGGCGTCCTGATAGCTGCCGCCCCAGGAGGTCACGGTCAGATCGGCGGCCAGCGCCGAGCCCGCCGACAAGACAAGTAGCGCAGCACTCGCAACCGCCGCGGCGCCGATACCAAATGGCTGCCTCGTCATGATCTTCTCCCTCGTTCTCGGCCCGGCTGTGCCGATGCCGTTTCCTGCCGTAGACACTCGCCAAATCGAGGCGTCCAGGCAAGAGTCTCGCGCGCGCAGCGGTCAGGCACTGGTCCGCACGCATTTGCGCTCCACGTTTGCCCACTGTGACGGCAAGGTTCGGAGGATCGCACATGCAATAACAGATCCGGGTGGGAGATCTGGCGTTCGTTTCCGACGGCGAGCTGGCGTTCGGCGCGGTCCGCGAGGTCGCCCCGGAGGGCAGGGCCGAGCTCGTGGTCTATGTCGAGAATGCAGGCCATTATGTGGTGCCGCTGGCCGCGGTCGAAGCCGTCCATTCGGGCAAGGTCGTGGTCAGCTTTCGCAAGCTCGGCGGTGACCTCAAGGCCGCGATCAGCCACGCCCACGATGCCGAGGATCCCGGCGCGTGATCGTTTCTTGGCCGCCTTCGATCAGATCACATCGAGCGCGCGGCAGTCCTCGACCCGCCAGCCGATCCTGATCTGCTCGCCGGCGGCCAGCGGCACGCGCGCCGCGGCATTGGGCTGCTTGACGATGAAATCGGTGCTGCCGCAGGCGCGCACGCGCACGCGCGTGTGGTCGCCGTGATAGATCAGCTCCTCGACGCGCGCATCGAAGACGTTGGCGCACACTTCGGGCCTCGGATCGATCAGCACACGCTCCGGCCGCAACGACAGGGTCGAGCGGCTGCCGACGCCTTCGACCTTGACCGCGAGCGCTCTGACCTCGCCGCCGTCGACTGCGACCACGCAGGTCCCGCCCTTCACCTCGCGCACCGTCCCCAGCAGGCGATTGTTCTCACCGATGAACTGGGCGACGAAGGCGTTCCCGGGCTGGTCGTAGAGGTCCTGCGGCGTCGCGATCTGCTGGATCGCGCCACTCTCCATCACCGCGATCCGGTTCGACATGGTCAGCGCCTCGGTCTGGTCGTGGGTCACGTAGACCACGGTGACCCCGAGGCGCTCGTGCAGATGCTTGATCTCGTACTGCATCTGCTCACGCATCTGCTTGTCGAGCGCACCGAGCGGCTCGTCCATCAGGATCAGCTTGGGCTCGAACACCAGGGCGCGGGCGACCGCGACCCGCTGCTGCTGACCACCCGAGAGCTGGCCAGGCCGACGCTGGCCGAAGCCGGACAGCTGCACCATGTCGAGCGCACGCCTGATGCGCGCCTCGATCTCGGCCCGCGCGATGCCCCGCACGGTGAGCGGGAAGGCGACGTTCTCGTTGACCGTCATGTGCGGGAACAGCGCGTAGTTCTGGAACACGACGCCAATATCGCGCTTGTGCGGCGGCGCGTTGTTGATCGGCCGGCCGTCGAGCACGATCTCGCCCTGGGTGACGCTCTCGAAGCCGGCCAGCATCATCAGGCAGGTGGTCTTGCCCGAGCCGGACGGCCCGAGCAGCGTCAGGAATTCGCCGCGCGCCACGTCCAGATCGAAGTCGCGCACGACCAGCGTCTCGCCGTCATAGGTCTTCTGGACTTCGACAAAGCGGACGTAGGCGTCGCGCAACCGAGCTCTCCTATCTCCCTCTCTGCTCACGCATTGTTTTTCCGCGCCCTGGCCCCTGTCTAGCTCGGTGTCGAGGCTCACAGATAGTCGCGCAGGAAGGCGACCAGCGGCCGGTCGGCGTCGGGCATCGGATAGCGGGCCATGTCCCTGGGTCGCAGCCACTTGATCGCCTGGCCCTCGCGCGGCCGGGGCTGACCATCCCAGATCCGGCATACGAACAGCGGCATCAGCAGGTGAAAGTCATCGTAGTCGTGGGAGGCGAAGGTCAGGGGCGCCAGGCAGTTCGCCGTGACGTCGAGACCGAGCTCCTCCTCCAGCTCGCGGATCACGCAGGCCTCGGGCGTCTCGCCCGCGCGCACCTTGCCGCCCGGGAACTCCCAAAGGCCGGCCATCGGCTTGCCCTCGGGTCGCCTCGCCAGCAGCACTCGGTGATCCGGATCGACCAGGGCGCAGGCTGCGACCAGCAGCAGCCCTGCCATCAGGACCGGTAGTCGGCATTGATGGAGATGTAGTCGTGGGTCAGATCACAGGTCCAGACCACGGCGCGCCCGGGCCCGCTGCCGACCGAGATCTCGACCCTGATCTCGTGCTCCTTGAGGTGCGCCGCGATCGGGGCTTCGTCGAGGTCCGGCACGCGAGCGCCGCCGCGCGCCACCGGATGGCCACCAAAGCTGATCGCCAGCAGCGCCGGCTCGACCGGCTCGCCCGACTTGCCGACCGCCATCACCACCCGGCCCCAGTTGGCGTCCTCGCCGGCGATCGCGGTCTTGACCAGGGGCGAGTTGGCCACCGTGAGCGCGATCCGACGGGCCGACCGGTCGCTGGCCGCACCTTCGATCGCCACCGCGATCAGCTTGCTGGCGCCCTCACCGTCGCGCACCACCTGCTGCGCCAGATCGACCAGCACCCGCTCCAGTGCTGTGCGAAAATCGGCAAGCACCGGATCGTCCCAGGCCTGCGGCACCGGATGCGCCGCCTGGCCGGTGGCGAACAGCAGCAGCGTATCCGAGGTCGAGCTGTCGCTGTCCACGGTGATCGCGTGGAACGAGCGCTCGTTGGCATCCGCCAGGAGCGGCCGCAGGATTTCCGGCGGCAGCGTGGCGTCGGTGAACACGAAGGCGAGCATGGTCGCCATATCGGGCTGGATCATGCCCGAGCCCTTGGCGATCCCGGCGATGGTCACCTGGCTGCCGGCGATCGTGGCCTGCGAAAAACTGCCCTTGGCGAAGGTGTCGGTCGTGCGGATCGCCTCGGCGGCGTCACGCCAGGCTGTCGGGCTGAGCTGCGCCTGGAGCTGGGGCAGCGCCGCCACGATCCTGGCGACCGGCAGGGGCTCGCCGATCACGCCGGTCGAAGCGACATAGACGTCTTCGGGCTTGCCGCCCAGGGCACCCGCCACCGCCTCGGCCTCGGCGCGCACCGCGGCATCGCCGGACGGCCCGACCAGGACATTGGCGCAGCCCGCGTTGACGATCAGGCCTCGTGCCCTGCCGCGCGGCAGGATGTCTCGGCACCAGAGCACGGGATGGCCCGGCACCGCGGTGCGCGCCAGCAGACCGGCGACCGAGCTGCCGTCCGCCAGCTCGACCAGGGCGAGGTCCGGGCGGCCGCGATAGCGCAGCTCGGCCGCCACCGCAGCAAGCCGCACGCCGGCGATCGGCGGGATCTCCGGAAAGCCCTCCGGCGCCAGCGGCGAGCGAGGAGGCATCGGTCAGCTCGGACGAACGGCGCGCACGCAGCCTGCCCGGATCATTCGGCCTTGGGCTCCTCCGTGGGGGGCTCCTCTGTGGCGGGCTCCTCGGTGGGGGCTGCCTCCATCGGCGAGCCGTCGATGTTGAACCGCTCGATCTCGGCGCCGCTGCGCAGGTCCTCGACCAGCGCGGTGACGATCTCGCGCGCCAGCTCCTGGCGCAGCTGCGGCTCGCTCTCCTCGAAGGTCGGCTCGACCTGCTTGCGCTCGACGACGTCGATCACATGCCAGCCGAACTGGGTCTGGACCGGCTCGCTCGAGGTCTCGCCGGCGCCCAGGGCAAAGGCCGCCTCGGCGAACTCGGGCACGACCTGCTCGCGGCTGATGAAGCCGAGGTCGCCGCCGGACGGGGCCGAGGGCCCGGTCGAGCGCTGCTTCGCCAGCTCGCCGAAGTCGGCGCCGCCCTCCAGCTCCGCGATCACCGCCTTGGCCTCGTCCTCGGTCGCCAGCAGGATGTGGCGCGCGTGCACCTCCTCGTGCGCGAAGCCTTCCTCCGCCTTCTTCTGCTCGTAGCGGGCGCGCAGCTCGTCCTCGGTGGTGCCCTGCTCGATCGCCTGCTGGACCATGAAGTCGCGCAGCACCGCGGCGCGCGCCTGGGCGAGCGCCGTCTGTGTCCCGGGATCGTCGGCCATGTTCTGCCGCTCCGCCTCGTTGGCGAGCAGGCGGAAGTCGATCACGCGATCCAGCAGCATGCCGTACAACATCTGCATGGGCATCTGGCGCATCTGCTCGGGCAGTGAGTGAGCCACCGCCTCGATCTCGGAGCGATGCACCGGACTGCCGTCGACCGTCGCGACCACCGGGTCCTCGGCACTGGTATCCTGGGCAGACGCCGCCCCGCCGATCGTAAGCAGACAGACGGCTGCGACCGTCACCGACCTCGCCAACATGAGCGAATGCTCCTGGTCATGGATGAGAGCGCGCCATAAAGGCATAATCGCTCGCCGCCCACAAGCGGTTGAGGCCATCGGCAGCCTCGTCCGGCCATGCTCACGGCCGGGCCGCTGGCAAGGATGCGCGCGCATACCGGGGACTCGCCACCTCGCGTCATACGCGATCGTTCGGCGCCCGCTCGCGTTGACACCGTGGGTCGGACTGCCTATCTGAGGCGGGCAGATCTGCTGAAATATCCTCTCCCGCCCTGGAGGACCGCGCGCCCATGATCGGCGCCTTCGCCAAGAAGCTATTTGGCTCCGCCAACGACCGCGTCATCAAGTCCCTCAAGAAGACCGTCGACGCCATCAACGCCCTGGAGCCGGGGCTCGAGCGCCTCTCGGATGTCGAGCTGCGCGCCCGCACCGATCAGTTCCGCCAGCGCCTGGACGCCGGCGAGACGTTGGACGACCTGCTGGTCGATGCCTTCGCCACCGTGCGCGAAGCCTCCAAGCGGACCCTCGGCCAGCGCCATTTCGACGTCCAGCTGATGGGCGGCATCGTGCTGCACCAGGGCAAGATCGCCGAGATGAAGACCGGTGAGGGCAAGACCCTGGTCGCCACGCTGGCGGTCTATCTCAACGCCCTGCAGGGCAAGGGCGCGCACGTCGTCACGGTCAACGACTACCTCGCCCGGCGCGATGCCGACTGGATGGGCGAGATCTACCAGTTCCTGGGGCTGTCGGTCGGCTGCATCGTGCCCGGCCTCGACGAGGTCGCGCGCAAGCAGGCCTACGGCGCCGACATCACCTACGGTACCAACAACGAGTTCGGCTTCGACTATCTGCGCGACAACATGAAGTTCTCGCAGGAGAGCATGGTCCAGCGCGGCTTCAATTTCGCGATCGTCGACGAGGTCGACAGCATCCTGGTCGACGAGGCGCGCACGCCCTTGATCATCTCCGGCCCGAGCGAGGACAGCTCCGAGCTGTACCGGGCGGTCGACCAGTACATCCCCCGGCTGGCCGAGGAGGACTACGAGAAGGACGAGAAGCAGCGCTCCGTATCGCTGGTCGAGAGCGGGGTCGAGAAGATGGAGGGCTGGCTCGCCGAAAGCGGCCAGCTCAAGCACCCCGATCTGTACGACATCAGCAACGTGACCCTGGTGCACCACGTCAACCAGGCGCTGCGCGCGCACAAGCTGTTCACGCGCGACGTCGACTATCTGGTCAAGGACAACAAGGTCATCATCGTCGACGAGTTCACCGGCCGGATGATGGAAGGCCGGCGCTACTCCGACGGCCTGCACCAGGCGCTCGAGGCCAAGGAGCGGGTCCATATCCAGAACGAGAACCAGACGCTCGCCTCGATCACCTTCCAGAACTATTTCCGGCTCTACCCCAAACTCGCCGGCATGACCGGCACGGCCGCCACCGAAGCGTCCGAATTCGCGGAGATCTATGGCCTCGAGGTCGCCGAGATGCCGACCCACATGCCGATGATCCGCGCCGACGAGGACGACGAGGTCTACCGCACGGCGAACGAGAAATACAAAGCGATCGTGGCGAGCATCACCGAGTCCCACGAGCGCGGCCAGCCGGTGCTGGTCGGCACGGTCAGTATCGAGAAGTCCGAGCACCTGTCGAAGCTGCTCAAGACCCGCAAGGTCCCTCATCACGTCCTGAACGCCCGTTATCACGAGCAGGAGGCGTACATCATCGCACAGGCGGGGCGCCTGGGCGGCGTGACGATCGCGACCAACATGGCCGGCCGCGGCACCGACATCCAGCTCGGCGGCAATGCCGAGATGCGCAAGCTGCAGGAGCTGGCGGCGATCGCCGACGAGACCAGGCGCGACGAGCTGGCCGCCCTGATCGAGCAGGAGGTCGCCGCCGAGAAGGACAAAGTGCTCGCCGCCGGCGGCCTGTACGTGCTCGCCACCGAGCGGCACGAAGTCGCGGCGGATCGACAACCAGCTGCGCGGTCGCTCCGGCCGCCAGGGCGATCCGGGACGGTCCAAGTTCTACCTGTCGCTCGAGGACGACCTGATGCGGATCTTCGGGTCCGAGCGCATGGACAGCATGCTGGGCCGCCTGGGGCTCAAGGAGGACGAGGCGATCGTCCATCCCTGGATCAACAAGGCGCTCGAGAAGGCGCAGCAGAAGGTTGAGGCGCGCAACTTCGAGATCCGCAAGAATCTCCTGAAGTACGACGACGTCATGAACGACCAGCGCAAGGTCATCTACGAGCAGCGGCACGAGCTGATCGAGGCCAAAGAGGTCGCCGAGACGGTTCGCGACATGCGCCATCAGGTGATCGAGGACCTGGTCGCCGAGTGCATTCCCGAGAAGGCTTACGCCGAGGAATGGGACGTCGAGCGGGTGACGCGCGAGTGCAAGCGCGTGCTGGGGCTCGATCTGCCGATCGCCGAATGGGCCAAGGAAGAGGGCATCGCCGAGGTCGAGATCCGCGAGCGGATCATGGCCGAGTCCGATCGCAGGATGGCGCAGAAGGCGGTGACCTACGGCCCCGAGGTCATGAAGATGGCCGAGAAGAGCCTGCTGCTGCAGATTCTCGACCATCTGTGGAAGGAGCACCTGCTGCATCTCGACCATCTGCGGCAGGGCATCCATCTGCGCGGCTACGGCCAGCGCGACCCGCTGAACGAGTACAAGCGGGAGGCCTTCGTGCTGTTCGAAGGCATGCTGACCGGCTTGCGCCACACCGTGACCCAGGTCCTGTCCCATCTGGAGATCCGGGCGCAGCCGCAGCAGGCCGCGGCACCCGAGATGGCCGAGGCCCAGGCGCTCCAGGCCACCGGCACCGATCATGCCCGTCCGGTTCGGGCCGCGGGCGCTCCGGGCCCGGCCGCGGCCGCGCGGCCGGTCGTGGCGGCCAGCAATCCCGGTCCGCCGTCCAGCTGGGGCAAGGTGCCGCGCAATGCGCCCTGCCCCTGCGGCTCTGGCAAGAAATACAAGCACTGCCACGGCCGGCTCACGTGAGCCCGACCGGGGCATCCGCTCGACGGCGCCCCGGACCTTGACCCAGCCGGGCCCCGTATCGCTGCTTGGCGTGGCCGCGCCATGCGCGCGGCGCAGGCGTTGTCGACCTGCAGCGATCCGATGCCAGCCCGCGAAGACCAGGGGCGCCCTTGCCCGCGGCTGGCGGGCACGCCTGATGGCCGCGACGGTCGGTGCCGCGGCGCTCGTAGCAGGTTCCGGCGCGACCGCAGCCGCCACCGTTGCGGTCCTCGACATCGAGGGGCCGATCGGACCGGCCACTGCCGACTATGTCGAGCGCACTTTCGCCAAGGCGATCGGCGAGGCGGCCGACGTCATCGTCCTGCGCATGGACACGCCTGGTGGCCTCGCCGATTCCATGCGCATCATCATTCAGGAGATTCTGGCGGCGCCGATACCCGTCGTGGGCTATGTCGCGCCGAGCGGCGCGCGGGCCGCGAGCGCCGGCACCTACATCCTCTATGCCTGCCAGATCGCGGCGATGGCACCCGGCACCAATCTCGGCGCGGCGACCCCGATCCAGATCGGCGGCGGCTTCTCGCCCGGTGACAACCCCGCGCAGGCTCAGGACGAGAAGACGGCTTCGGACGACCAGCCGACCGAGCCCGCCACCGACCAGACCGCACCGGAAAAGCCGCACGTCGGCCTCGAGGACAAGATGGTCAACGACGCGGTCGCCTATATCCGCAGCCTCGCCCAGCTGCGCGGACGCAACGCCGACTGGGCCGAGCAGGCGGTGCGCGAGGCGGCGAGCCTGTCCGCATCCGAAGCGCTCGACAAGGATGTGATCGACCTGATCGCACGCAACCTCGACGACCTGCTGGCCGAGATCGACGGCCGCACGGTCGAGGTCGCCGGCGGCGAGCGCACGATCGAGTCGGCGGATGCGACCGTGGTGACCTTCGCGCCGGACTGGCGCACCGAGCTGTTGGGCCTGATCACCAACCCGAACGTCGCCTACATCCTGATGCTGATCGGCATCTACGGCATCATCCTGGAGTTTTACAATCCGGGCATGTTCCTGCCGGGCGTGGCCGGCGCCATCAGCCTGCTGCTGGCGCTGTACGCGTTCCAGGTGCTGCCGGTGAACTATGCCGGCCTGGCGCTGATCGGGCTGGGGCTCGGCCTGATGGTCGCCGAGATGCTGGTGCCGAGCTTCGGCGCGCTCGGCCTCGGCGGCATCGTCGCCTTTGTGGTCGGCTCGATCATGCTGATGGACACCGAAGCGCCGGGCTTCGGCATCTCCTGGCAGGTGGTCGGCGGCGTCGCGCTGGCGGCCGCATCGTTGCTGCTGATGATGATGTGGATGATGGCGCGCTCGCAACGCCGTCCGGTGGTGACCGGTCAGGAGCAGATGGTCGGCAGCCGCGCACGGGTCGTCGACTGGCACGGACAGGACGGCCGCGTGCATGTCCATGGCGAAGTCTGGCACGCCCGCGGCCCGGCCGGCCTGGCGCCGGGTCAGGACGTCAGGATCAAGGCAATCGAAGGCCTCACCGTCGAGGTGACGCCCGAGGGGGAGATCGCGGCATGACCTTCGTTCTCAACAACACGCTGGTGCTGGTGCCGGTCGCGATTTTGGTGCTGATCCTGTTCTCGGCGGTGCGGATCATGCGCGAGTACGAGCGCGCGGTGATCTTCCAGCTCGGCCGTTTCTGGAAGGTCAAGGGGCCGGGCCTGATCCTGGTGATCCCAATGATCCAGCAGGCGGTCAAGGTCGATATGCGGATCCGCGTGCACGACATCCCGAGCCAGGACATCATCTCGCGCGACAACGTGCTCGTGAAGGTCAATGCGGTGGTGTACTTCCGGGTGATGGACGCCAGGAACGCGATCATCCAGGTCGAGGATTTCTCCGCCGCCACCAGCCAGCTCGCCCAGACCACCCTGCGCTCGGTGCTCGGCCAGCACGAGCTGGACGAGATGCTGGCCGAGCGGGAGAAGCTGAACACTGATTTGCAGCGGATCCTGGACGAGCAGACCGAGAGCTGGGGCATCAAGGTGTCGAACGTCGAGCTCAAGCACGTCGACATCGACGAGAGCATGATCCGGGTGATCGCCCGTCAGGCCGAGGCCGAGCGGATCCGGCGCGCCAAAATCATCGAGTCGGAAGGCGAGTTCCAGGCCGCCCAAAAATTCCTCGATGCGGCGACCATCCTCGCCGAGCGGCCCCAGGCCATGCAGCTGCGCTACCTGTCGACCCTGATGACCATCGCCAACGAGCGCTCCTCGACCATCGTCTTCCCGTTTCCGACCGACGTCGCTCAGATGTTCGGCGGCCGCGGCCGTAGCGACGGCAACGCAGCGACCTAGGGTCGCCAGGTCATGTAACGGCCAGGCGGCGCGTCCTGCCAGCCGAGCTGCCGATAGAGGCCGTGGGCATCGTCCGTTGCAAGCATCCAGCCGCGCACGGTGGCGAGCCGTGGATCGTCCATCACGGTCTGCGCCAGCCACTTGCCGAGGCCGCGACCGCGATACGCGTCGAGCACGAACAGGTCGGACAGATAGGCAAACCGCGCATGGTCGGTGATCACGCGGGCAAAACCTACTTGCTGCCCGCTTGAATCCTCGATCAGATTGTAGGCCAGGGCCTCACTGATCGACCGCTCCAGCACCTCGCGCGGCAGGCCTTTCGCCCAATAGCTGTCCGCGAGGAAGCCGCACACCAGGTCGAGATCGGTCGCCGCGGGGTCCGTCGCGATGGTGAACCCGGCGTGGCGCCAGGATGGCCGTCCGCTCATCGCGTCTTTTGAACCCGAAACGAGAACTCGCCGTCCTGCTCGGTCTGCGCCACCAGCGTGTTTCCAGTCGCCTCGCAGAACGCCTGGAAGTCGCGCACGCTGCCTGGATCGGTGGCGAGAATGTTAAGCACGGCGCCCGGTGCCAGGGCCTGCATCGCCTTGCGCGCGCGCAGCACCGGTAGTGGGCATTTGAGGCCGCGCGCATCGAGCAGCGTGTCGGACATGGGGCCTCCCGGCGCCACGACGTGATAGGCTTGCATGCGACATATGATGCCATTCGGTTTGCGAGTGCGCTACACTGGCAGCGCTGCGAACGGCAGAGCAGCCCGCCACGGGCTGCACCAGCGGCGCGTGCCATGGCGAGGGCTCTGATCGACGACTGTTTCGCGCACGACCCCAAGCGGCTGCCGGCGACCGAAGCGCTGGCCCTGCTGCGGGCTCGCGTGCGGCCCGTGGTCGGCCGCGAGAGCGTGCCGCTCGCCAAGGCGCATGGTCGGATCCTGGCCGAGCCGGTTGCCAGTGATCGCGACGTGCCGAGCTTCGACAACGTCGCCGTCGACGGCTTTGCCTTCGCCCATCACGCCCTCGCCCACGACCGGCCGACCCGCCTGCCGCTGGCGGTCGGACGCGCTGCCGCCGGGCACCCGTTTGCCGGCCGGCTGGCCGAGGGCATGGCGTTGCGCGTGCTGACGGGTGCGCCGATGCCGGACGGCGCTGACAGCGTGCTGATGCAGGAGGACGTCACCGTCGAGGGCGATGCCGTGGTGATCCCGGCGGGGGTCAAGAGCGGCGCCAACCGCCGCAAAGCCGGCGAGGACATGCATCGCGGCCAGGTCGTCCTGCAGCCCGGCCTGCGCCTGCGTCCGCAGGACATCGGCGCGGCGGCCAACGCCGGGCGCAGCACACTCGAGGTCTTTCGTCCGCTGCGGGTGGCGCTGATCTCAACCGGAGATGAGCTCTGCGAGCCGGGCGAGCCGTTGCCGCCGGGCGCGACCTATGACGCCAACCGGCCGATCCTTTCCGGTCTGCTGCAAGGACTGGGCTGCGAGGTCCACGACTTCGGCATCCTGCCGGATCAGGCCGATGCCGTGGACCAGGCCATGTTGCGGGCAGCCGAGCTCGATGCCGTGATTACGTCCGGCGGTGCATCGCGCGGCGACGAGGACCATGTGGTGCGCGCGGTCGAGCGGCTGGGGCGGCTGCATTTCTGGCAGATCGCGGTCAAGCCGGGGCGCCCGCTCGCCTTCGGCCAGCTCGGCGGCTGCACGGTGATCGGTCTGCCGGGCAACCCGGTGGCCGCGGTGATCTGCTTCCTGCGCTTTGCCCGGCCGGTGTTGGTGGCGCTCGCCGGCGGGCGGTGGCTGGAGCCGCGCAGCTTCCTCGTGCCTGCCGACTTCAGCATGGCCAAGAAGCCCGGCCGGCGCGAATATCTGCGCGCCCGCCTGGTTGATGACGAGGACGGAGCACTCGCCGTGCAGCGCATCGAGCGCGAAGGCTCCGGCATCCTGACCTCGCTGACCGAGGCCGACGGTCTGGTCGAGATCGCCGAGGAGGTGACGCGCGTCGCGCGCGGCGATCCGGTCGCATTCGTGCCGTTCAGCGAGCTGGGTGTGGTCCGATGAACGGTTGGCGCTGCACCCCTATCGCAACGCCTCCATAACGTAATATTGATGCTCGAGGCGCTAAATTCGCACGCCCGCTTGGGCTGGGCCTCCTTGGTCATGCCGGAAGGTCGTGCGGGCACGTGCAGGTAATGACATGATTCCTTCGGTGTTGGCTCGCTGGCCGGGCCCGGTTCGGATTCTGCGCGATCTGTTTGGTCGCAGTCCGACGCTGTTGCCACCGACCGAACCCGCGCCGAGCCGTCCCTATCCTTGGGAAGCGCACTATCCGAGCGGGCTCGCCTGGGACCTCGAGCTGGAGCCAAAACCGCTGTTCACGGTGCTCGACGAGGCGATCGCACGCTTTCCGGATCGCCCCTGCCTCGACTTCCTCGGCCGCAAGTCGACCTATAAGCAGGTCGGCCGGTTGGTCGACCGCGCCGCAAAGGGTTTTCAGATGCTCGGCGTGCGCCGGGGCGTACGCGTCGGGCTCTTCCTGCCGAACTGCACCTATTACGTGATCTGTTACTTCGCCGTGCTCAAGGCTGGCGGCACGGTGGTCAACTATAACCCGCTGTATGCCGAGCGGGAGATCGCGCGCCAGATCGGGGATTCCAACACCTCGATCATGGTCACCCTGAACATCAAAGGGTTGTATCCCAAGGTCGCACCCCGCCTCGAGGATACCGGCCTCGAGACGATCGTGGTCGGGTCGATGGGTGGCCTCCTGCCATGGCGCCAGCGCACCCTGTTCGCGCTGCTACGGCACAAGGAGATCGCCGAGGTCGCGCACGATCTGCATCACGTCAAGTTCAAGATGCTGATCGCCAATGACGGTACCGTGGCACCGGTCGAGATCCGACCGAGCGAGGATGTCGCCGTCCTGCAGTACACGGGCGGGACCACGGGGCGGCCGAAGGGGGCGATGCTGACCCACGCCGCGCTGCTGGCCAACACCGAGCAGGTGCGGCGCTGGGCCGTGGGCAGCCGACCGGGCCAGGAGACGGTGGTCGGCGCGCTGCCGCTGTTTCACGCGTTTGGCATGACCGGGGTGATGAACGCCAGCCTGGCCGCCGGCTTCGAGGTCATCCTGCTGTCGCGCTTTCGCCTCGATGAGTTCTTGAAGGTGATCCACCGCCAGCGTGCGAGTGTGATGGTGGGCGTGCCGACGATGTATTCGGCGATCAACGGCTCCGCGCTGCTCGATCGCTACGATCTCTCGAGTCTGCGCTTTTGCATCTCTGGCGGCGCGCCTCTGCCGCGCCGGATTTAGGAGACCTTCGAGCGCCGCACCGGATGCTCGCTGGTCGAGGGCTACGGCCTGACCGAGGCCGGGCCGGTGTGCACGATCAATCCATTCGGCGGCGGTTCCCGGCCCGGCTCGGTGGGGTTGCCGCTGCCCGGCACGGTGATCGAGATCGCCTCGATCGACAACCCTGATCGGTTCCTGCCCCAGGGGCAGCGTGGCGAGATCTGCATCTCAGGGCCTCAGGTCATGGCCGGCTATGCTCAGCAGGCCGAGGAGACGGCCGGGGTACTGCGCGGCGGCCGCCTGTACACTGGCGATGTCGGCTATCTCGATCAGGACGGCTATCTCTATCTGGTTGATCGGATCAAGGACCTGATTCTGTGCGGCGGCTTCAACGTCTATCCGCGCATGGTCGAGGAAGTGATCGAGCTGCACCCGGCGGTCGACGAGGTCGTGGTCTGCGGCGTGCCCGACCCGCATCGTGGCGAGATCGTCAAAGCGTTCGTCACGCTGCGCCCGGGCACGACGCTCAGCGCGGCCGAGCTGCGCGCGTTCCTCCACGACAAGCTGGCGCCGTTCGAGCAGCCCCGGAAGATCGAGTTCCGCGACCAGCTGCCGCGAACCTTCGTCGGCAAGCCGTCGCGGCGCAGCCTGATCGCCGACGAGATGCGGCGGCTGAACGCTAGCCTGGACACAGTGGAACTCGTCCCGGAACTGGATACCCCTGTTGCGTGAGGTCTCATGAACCCTGAACAGTTGACCGAACAGATCCGCCCCCACCTGCCGCAGCTGGCATCGCTCGGTTACAAGGTGAAATTCGCGCTCGACGGCGGCACCGTCGTCCTGGTCGACGCGACACAGGCCCCGCCCGTGCTGTCGCGCGAGGACGCCGACGCCGACTGCACGATCCGCCTGTCGGAGGATCGGCTGCAGCAGCTGATGGATGGCAGGATGTCGCCGACGCTCGCCTACACGCTGGGCCACATCAAGGTGGAGGGCTCGCTCGGTGTCGCAATGAAGCTTGCGAGCCTGCTCGAGACTTAGAGAGCGGTTCCTGAAGAGAGAGAGAGAGAATCGATTCAGCGTCACGACTGATGGTTGTGCCAGTTCAAACTAATCGCTGGGTCGAGGGGAGGCCAGCGATGGATGACACGACCGTATTCGGTGGATCTGCGCGCGCGATCGAGGCCGGGGCGTCGCGGCAGGCGACCGCTGCCAAGTTCGAGGTTAGCGTCAGCTGCGTGACGCCGGCTATGGTCCGTCTGACCGGGAACCGCTCTAGGTCGCTGCGATCACGGAACCGGCCCCGTCCTGCGCCTAACCCGGCCTCAGGCTGCGCCGTGCCCGCCGTGCCAGGCGTCGATCGCGCGGGCAAAGCAGGTGGCGCTGCTGCTGCGCAGCGGCACGAACGGCTTGGCCAGCCGGCGGCAGAGATGCTTGGCCTTGAGACAGGCGTGATGGCTGATGCAGTCGATCGGGCAGAACACCACGTCGGCCCGGTCGACCAGGCTCTCCAGCGCCTGCAGGGCCTCGCCCCGGCCGCCGTCGTGATGCAGCAGCTCGGTCGCGCGTGCCTCGGCGCGGGCGCGCAGGTGGGGCAGCAGATGGCAGCGGCCACCGACATAGAGGATGCAGCGGCCCGATAGGGCGCCCGGCCGCGGGCTCGCCGGTCTCGCGCGGCGCCCGGCCAAAGGGTGACGGCGTCGCTATGTCGGCGAGCGTGTCGACCAGCGCCGCCAGACGCTGGTTCTTCTGCTCGACCGCGCGCAGGCGTGCCCGCGCCGCGCTCAGCCGACGCTGGCCGCGCTCCAGGCGGCTCTGCCAGCTGGCGCTGGTGCGCACGTCGCGCTGGGCGTGCTGCCGGTAGCTGTTGGCGAGCTGGTTGCGCGTCTGCTGCAGCTCTTGCTCGCGCGCGGCGATCCTGCGGTCGCGCTCGGCCAGATCCTCGCGCGCGCGGCGGCGATGGCTGGCGAGCTTGTCGGCGAGCTGGCCGACCTCGCGCTCCGCCAGCCAGAGCTCCTTGGCGCTTTGCCGGTTATGGCCGCCCATGAAGTGGGACAGCATGTGCACCTCGCCGAACGCGTGGGTCTTCAGCCATTCCGGCACATGGGCCTGGCTGATGAAGGCCCAGTAGGCGCCGGCCACCAGGCCGCGCGTGCACAGCTCGTCCCACAGCGCGGCCAGGCGCACCTCGTCGGGCTCGGCCGCGACCTTGCTCACCATCGCGCGATATTTGTGATCCAGCATCTTGTTGATCTCGCGCCCGACGCGGCCGTCCTCGCGCGCCTCGCCGACCACGTAGCCGTGGATCTCGTAATCGTAGGCGCCATCGCGAAAGCGGATCGCGCTGCGCTTGAGGATCTGCTGGATGTCCACGGGTGTGAGACAGGTGCCGATCACCGAGCACAGCCAGTTGGGCGGGACCTGCCAGATCTTCAGCCTCTTGCCCGCGCGCTCGCTGCCCGCGCGCCGCTCGCGTTGCGCGGACCCCGGCGTCAGCTCGATCTCGAGGTCGAGCAGGCGTGGATGGGTTCGGCTCGCCATGCTGAATCAGCGCCGCTCAATGAACCGCCGGCTGTTGGCAGCCGTCTTGGGCCAGCGTGCGCACCGGCAACAGCAGCTTCTGCTCCTTCAAGGCGGCCGCCAGCTTGAGCGCGTGATCGAGCAGGCCGTCCAGCACGCTGGCATCGACCAGCCGCGCCGCCATGATCCGGGCATGGGACGGCGCGCCTGCCTGGAGCGCTGCGATCACGCCGGCCATGATCAGCTCGTCGAGGCCGACACAGCGGCAGCCCGGCGCGTGCATGCGGATGTCACGGCGACAATGGCGCTGGAGCACGCCAAAGAAGCCTTCGAAGCTCGCCAGGGCGGCCTCGACGCCGCTGAGGCCGAAGGCCAGACGAAATCCGGGGACCGGCCCGCCGGACCCGCGCTCCAGCCGCATCCGCAGCGCCCAGATCAGCACGAGCTCACCGACCGACAGCTGCGTGATCTGGAGATCCAGGGATTCGTTGCGCAGCGCCTGGTCGGCGCCCAGCTCAAGCGACGATCTCACCGATCCCCTCCCCAATCCCTTCTGAAGCCATGACATCCTGAATCCAGCGCAGCTCGAGCGCTTCGCGCTCCTGCTCCAAGGCCAGATAGCGCTCCATCATCGGGCAGGCGCACGCTGCCCACTGCGCCACCTCCAGCTGGCTGGCGCGGCGACGCCCCGAGCCGAGCAGGGACGAGACCACCTCACGCCGGCACTCGGCACTCGCCGCATCCAAAAGCGACAGCTTGAGCGTCGTGCAGAACCCCCACAGGCTTGCCGCCCCTGGGTCGAGCTCGAGGCAGAGCAGACGGGTGAGGTGGGCCCGGCCCGCTCGCGTGGCGCATAAGAGATCCCGGTCATGCTGCCATTCGAGGCAACCGGTCTCCACCAGCTGGGCGACCCCGCCCTCGATGAAGGCGGCGGTCGGCGTGAAGCGATCGCCGCCGACCAGCTTGACGGCGCCGATCAGCTCGCCCATCGAGCGCGGCCGATCGGCCAGCAGACCGAGCAATGCCAGATCGACGGCGGTGCCCGAGCTCATCGCCACGGTCGAAGCCATAACACATCTCCCGCTGCCACAATAAAACCGCGCGCATCATCATATCGTCACTTGTTGATCGAGCAACAATAGAATGCCAAATACGCAAAGATTGTAACTGTAATAGTTATGTAACCAAGTATTACTTGATACGTTTCGCTTCGTTGATTGAATCTCGGGAGAAGGCCCTGCTTTCCGAGGCGCCAGCGCGTCAGCGGTCGACGGTGCCCTGCATCAGGTAGGTCGCGCCGCCCGTGCGCCGGGCGCGCACCTCCTGGCAATAGTCACCGCGACCAGCCTGCGCGACCACGTCGCGCCACGGCATCGGCGGCGCGCCGAACGCCTCAGCCAGCGGCTGGCCGACCATGGTCGGCGGGATCTCGAGACCCAGCAGCGCCAGCACGGTCGGGGCGACGTCGATCAGGCCGGCGGGTGCCGCGATCTGCTGGCCGGCCACCACGCCTGGCCCGCCGAGGATCAGGACGGTCGCCATCTCATGCGGGTTCAGGCCGCCGTGCAGGC
Source organism: uncultured Alphaproteobacteria bacterium (assembly GCA_963731495.1). Lineage (GTDB taxonomy): Bacteria > Pseudomonadota > Alphaproteobacteria > Geminicoccales > Geminicoccaceae > DASUGG01. The sequence goes on along the minus strand of CAVSVZ010000011.1, from coordinate 13,890 downwards.
CGCCACCGACCGGCACGCCGCTCTTGAACAGGCCGGTGCCTGGCAGGCCGTAGCGGTCGGGCTCGGTATCCGAGCGCAGGCTGAACGCGATGTCGGGCGCGCGCGCATGGTCCATCCCGACCAGCCGCAGCGACAGCGTGCCGGGCGCCGCGCCGTCGATACCGTTGACGTCGCGCGTGAACAGTTGGCCGATGCTCGGCTGCTCCTGCAACCAGGCGACCACGCGATCCCGGGTCCGCAGGTCGCCGCCGCGCACGCGCAGCTCGCCGGTCGAGCCGGCGACGCCCAGCAGCACCGGATCGTCGGCGGCGGTCGCCGCCGTCGGATAGCCGGCGCGCGCCAGATCCTCGAACAGCGGGATCTGGCGCGTGACCGTGATCTGGCCGTGATCGGACAGCACCATCACCGCGGTGCGCTCGCGCCAGGCACGGGTTTCGAGCGCATCGAGGATGCGGCCGAACTGGGCATCGCAGCGCGCCAGCACCGCCAGGGTCTCCGGCGCGCCCAGGCCGACGAAGTGAAACGAGGTGTCGGGCTCGGGAAACCAGGCGAGCGCCACGTCCGGCTCGAGCCTGGCCAGCACGTGCTCGACGAACACGTCGGCAACCCGGTCGACCACGTCGAACAGCGGCACCTTGCGCGCCGGGTCCGGGCCGAATCTTGCCCGCGCGGTGTCTGCCGCCTCAGGGGTCAGGGTCGCCTCGGGGCCACGCGTGTTGTAGACCCAGTGACCGTTGTCGGCGGCATGCGGCGCCAGGGCAAAGGTCGCGCCGGAGCTGCCGCCATGCGCGATCGCGAGCCGCTTGCCGGATGCGGCCAGCACATCGGCGAAGGTCGGCGCGGTCAGCGCCGGCATGCCTGCCTTTGCGAACCTTTGAAACTCTTCGATTTTGTCGAGATCGAGCAGCCGGTCCGCCACCACCTCGGGACAGAAGAACGCGTTGCCGACAATGCCGTGCACGGCCGGCGGCGCGCCGGTGGCGATCGAGCTCGAGCAGACACGGGTCATGCTCGGAAACACGGAGCGCGCCTCGGTAAAGCTCGCGCTCTGCTCGCGAAAGCGATGCAGGTTCGGCGTCGTCTCCGGGCCCACCAGGTCGGGCCGCAGGCCGTCGAGCACCACGATCACCACGCGCTCGATGCCGCGTGGCAGGACGTCGCTCACCGGTGCCGCTCCCGAGCGCGCGCGATCACGCCGCGCGGACGCTCAGCCGCTCGCGGCCATGCGGCTCGGAAAAATCGATCGCCGGACCCTTGGGCACGATGCCGAGCGGATTGCGCAGCGGGCTCTTCGAATAGTAGCCGCGCTTATAGATGTCCAGATCGACCGTCTCGGCGATGCCCGGCATCTGGTACAGCTCGCGGGTGTAGGCCCAGAGGTTGGGGTAGTCGACCAGACGCCGCAGATTGCACTTGAACGCGCCGACATAGGCGACGTCGAACCGAACCAGGGTCGGGAACAGGCGCCAGTCGGCCTCGGTCAGGCGCTCGCCGCACAGGTAGCGGCGGCTGGCCAGCCGCTGCTCGAGCGCATCCAGGGTCGCGAACAGCGCATCGAACGCCTCCTCGTAGGCCTCCTGGGTGCCGGCAAAGCCGGCGCGATACACGCCGTTGTTGACCGTGGCAAAGATCAGCGCGTTGAGCTCGTCGATCTCGCCGCGAAGCTCGACCGGGTAGAAATCGTACGGGTTCTTGGCCAGATCGCCGAACGCGCCGTTGAACATGCGGATGATCTCGGCGGATTCGTTGTTGACGATGGTCGCCCGCTCCCGGTCGAACAGCACCGGCACGGTCACCCGGCCACTGAATTCGGCACGGGCCAGCCGGTAGATCTCGTGCAGCGCCTGCTTGTGCAGCAAGGTGTCAGCATAGGGTCCGTCCGGCTCGAACACCCAGCCCTGGTCGGTTCGGCCCGGCCGCACGATCGACAGGCCGACCACGTCCTCGAGCCCTTTCAGCCTGCGCATGATCAGCGCGCGATGGGCCCAGGGGCAGTTGATCGCGACGTAGAGGTGATAGCGCCCGGCAGCGGCCGGGAAGCGCTGGTCGCCGATCGAATCACGAAAGCTGGTGGTGGTGCGAATGAAGCGCCCGTCGCAGCCGGACAGGCGATCCTCCTCGGCGTGCCAGACGCCGTCGACCATGATGCCCATGGCTGTGCCTCGCGCATGCGTTGCCGGACCAAGGGTGCACCGCGCCGGCGGAGCGCGCAACCCGCAAGGGCTGTCTCGGGGCCAGGTTGACGCGCCATGGTTGATCGCCCCTCGGACCGGCACCACGTCTAAGGAACCAAGGCCGATCAGGGACGGCCCAACCATCAGGGAGAATCGCCATGCCGCTACCGACCGAACCCGTCGGCTCGCTGCCGCGTCCGACCACGCTCCAGGCGGCGCTTGCCGACTATGACGCCGGCAAGATCAGCCATGACGAGCTGGTGCGCGAGCAGGATGCCGCGTGCCTCGACTCGATCCGGCGCATGGAGGCGACTGGCTCGCCGATCGTCTCGGATGGCGAGCAGCGCGCGTCGAGCTTCGCCACCTACCCGCTGACCGACACACTGGGCGGCACCGGGCTGGCCGAGCACCTGGCGCCCGACGGCCAGTACTTCGCGATCTTCACCGACGGCCACCACCGCCAGCTGCCGCGCCTGACCGGCGGCCCGTTCCGCTATCGCACCTTCGCTGCCCAGTATGTCGAGAAGGCCATCAAGATGGCGACCAGGCCGCTCAAGCAGGCGGTGATCGCGCCCTCGATGCTGGCCCTGCTCTATCCGCTCGACGACGAGGTGCCGGGCTACCCGCGCGAGCAGTTTCTGGCGGACCTGTGCGATCAGTGCGAACAGGACATCCGCAAGTGCTTTGCCGCCGGTGCGGTGCGGGTCTCGATCGACTTCACCGAGGGCCGGCTCGCCTGCCGCAACGATCCGCGCAACCCCTGGACCGGGCGCCACATGCTCGGCGAGTTCGTGAAGCTGAACAACCGCGTGCTCGACCGCTTCTCGCCCGAGGAGCGCCGCAACATCGGCATCCACACCTGCCCCGGCGGCGACTGCGACGCGACGCACAGCGCCGACGTCGACTATGCCGAGCTGCTGCCCAGCATGTTCCAGATGAACGCCGGCTATTTTCTGATGCAGCTTTCGAGCGAGCCGGACAAGGAGCGCGTCTACCAGCTGGTCGGCGAGCACAGCCGGGAGGACGCCAACGGCGTTGCCCAGGTGTGCTTCATCGGCGTGATCAACCCGCAGAACCCGAGGGTCGAGACGCCTCAGGAGGTGTGCGACGACCTGATGCTGGCCGCGCGCTCAATCCCCAAGGAGCGGCTGGGCTCGACCGACGACTGCGGCTTCTCGCCGTTCAGCATCGACGTCAAGCCCAAGCACGGCTCACCCGACGTGGCGCGCGACATTGCGTTCCAAAAAATCACGGCGCGGGTCGAGGGCACCAAGATGGCCTCGGAAAAGCTCGGGATCTAGCGATCGCGGAGCACCCGCCGGCACCAGGCCTGGAGCAGCGCGCGCCGGCTCTCCGAGAGATCCCGCGTGATCGGCATGTATCGCGGATCGCGCCACATCGCGAGATCCGTGCGCGTGAGGATGCTGGCGGCCGCGCTGGCGACGGCGCTCTCGTCCTCGAGCGAGAAGATCGCCGCCATGGCCGGGAACAGCAGGTCATAGGTGCGCAGCGTTTTCCGGTAGACGAAGTCGAAGGTGACCGAGTCCTTGGTCACCGGCCCGTCCGGGCCGTCCTCCAGATAGGCGCTGAAATCCTCGTTGGGCAGCACCCGCGCACTGATCGCCGGCCGATTGGTCAGCACCGAGAACGGCGGCGCGATATAGTCGGCGTACCGCTCCGGCGGCTCGCCGGACACCGGGCCTGAGGCGCCGGCGACGCCGAAGGTCAAGAGAAAAGTGCCCGCTTTCGATGTGTCGATCGAGAGCGGCCGACCCGGCCCGAACCTCTCATCGAGGGTCTTGCGCGCGCCGGAGAAGCCGAGCGGCGTCGTCCGGTAGCCCCAGACCGTCACCGGCGGTGCCTTCCCCGCCGGGAGTTCCTGGTCGCGATGGAAGACCGCAATTTCCGCCGCCTCCATCGGCAGGCCCTGGCTCACGAAGCGATCAGACGGCCCGCCCTGCTCGGCGTAGACCGCCTGCTGATTCGAGACGATGTAGTAGTCGGCTTCCGCCAGCACGTCGCCATACCGGTCGCTGCAAAGATGGAACGTGGCGTCGGGGTCCGCGAGCAGCTTGCGCGCATCGGCGTTGCCGGCGATGTCGAAATCGAACAGCCAGCCGCGCGCATCGCCGCCGGCGGTATCGGCATAAGGGACCACGCCGATCTCGACCGCGCCGCCGGCACCGCGTAGCGCAAGGGTCACCGGCCCGAAATCGTACTTCGGGTTCTTGCGCGTCGGATCGCTCCAGTCCGGTACCGAGGGATCCATCCGCTCCGGAAAGCTGCCGAGCAGATCGATGCTGATCCGGTCGCCGTCGCTGGTCAGCACCGCGGGCGCCAGCGCCAGCTTGCCGTTCGTGGCGTTGTTGCTGGCGCCGGGCGGCGTGTCGATCGCGGGCAGGTCGCAGGCGAGCAGGCGCCCAACCGGCGCAGAGCGGTTCGTCTCGCTCGCGTAGAGCGGCGCCAGCGTGCCGGTGATCTGGAACAGGGCGGGGTTCATCGCCTCCTTGGCGTAGAGCTTCTCAATTCCCGCGTTGTCGTCCACGGTGCCGTGCTTGGCGTAGACGTAGTAGCGCAGGACCGCGCCTACGATCTCCGGGTCGTCGAACCCCGGCAGCGTGATACGCCCGCCCTCGAGCACGTGATACATGTAGCCGCCGGCGCCGGCGTCGCCTGCCATGGCGACGTTGCGGGTGAAGTAGATCCACTGGCACGCAGCCTTGCTCGCCGTGCCCGAGATCTCGATGTCGCCGACCTTCAACGAGACGTCGTTCAGGAAGAACTGCGTGCCCGGGGGCGAGCCTTCCGAGTTGATGTCGGTGATGTTGCCCCTGAGATCCACGGCCGCGCCGACCAGCCGGCTGAGCGGCGCGTCCGCCTGCAACGCGGTGTAAAGCGTCGAGGGTCCGGTCTGCACCCCGACAACACGCGCGCAGGCAGACGAGCTCATGTCGCCATAGAAATTCCACTCGGCCGGGATGATCTGGCGCGTCCTGGTCGGGTCGGCGGTCTTCTCGAAAGTCTGCGGCTGTTTCATCCAGACGCGGAAATCGTCGTCGCTCATGCCGAAGGTGATCGGCTCCACGGTCGCCGAATTGATCAGTGCTGAGATTCTCGCCGGAGCCCGGGCGGCGGAAGGCGCCGGAATAGTCGTCATTGTTCGCCGTGCCCGGCTTCAGGGTCAAGATCCCGGTGAAATTGATCCGCGGATAGTCGAAGATGCTCATGGTCGGGCTCCCTATCGCGTCTGGACTATCCAGCGCTCTCTGCGAGCCGACGTGTGCACCGTCCGGCCGCGCGAGCGCAAGAGGGATGCTCAGTCGCTGCCCGCCTTGTAGCCGTAGTCGCGGGCCGCGCTTTCGGGCGAGACGTAGCCTTCGCGAACATCCTCTTCGACCAGCGCCGGGTCGCGCGTGCGCGGGTCGCCATAGCCGCCGCCGCCGGGTGCGGTCAGGCGGATCCGATCGCCCGGCGCGAAGCGGGCATTGGCGTATTTGCTGCTGGAGACCTTGCCGTACAGCTCCTTGACCGTGCGCCACTGATCCGAGCCCGCCTTCTGGATCACGGTTGCGCCATTGCCGCCGGGCAGGCCGCCGAACAACGCAAACGGCTGCACCCGGTGCCGATCGCTGCACTGGCTGCCGGTGATCTCGACCTGGTCGGCGAGCAGCGTCCGGCTATAGCCCAGACCGCCGCGATACTGCCCGGGCCCGCCCGAGTCCTGGACCAGCCGACAATCCTCGACGCGCAACGGGAAGCGGGTCTCGAACACCTCGGTCGGGTTGAAGCGGCAGTTGCCGTTGATCGCGATCACGCAGTCGTTGCCGTCATGGCCGAAGCGGCCGCCCCAGCCGCCCGACATGATGTCGTAGCAGGCGAAATACTCGTCGTGGTCGGGGTGGTTGCCGCCGAACACGAAATTGGTGCCGGTGCAGCTCTCGGACGCCATGGCGCGCTCGGGCACGCAGGCCGACAGCGCGCCGATCACGATGTTGGCAAGGCGCGGGTGGGTTTCGGTGTTGCCGGCGACCTCGGGCGCAGGATAGTCGACATTGGTGACGTGGCCGGGCGGCGAGACCACGCGGATCGGCCGAAAGCAGCCCGAGTTCTTCGGGATCGACGGATCGGTCAGATGCAGCAGCGCGTTGTAGACGGCGCCGGTGGTGACGCCGAGCGTGGCGTTGATCGGCCCGCGCGCCTGCCTGGAGCTGCGCGAGAAGTCGGCCACCACCTCGTCGCCCTGGACGTACACGTCGACCCGCACGTAGTAGGGCTTGGCCTCGATGCCGTCGTCCTCGATCACGTCCTCGAACGGGTACTTGCCGTCGGGGAAATTTTCCAGCTCGGCGCGCATCCGGCGCTCCGAGTAGTCCATCAGGTCCTCGCAGGTCCGCTTGAACACGTCCTTGCCGTATTTTTGGACCAGATCGATCGCGCGCTGGACGCCGAGGTCGACCGAGCCGATCATCGCCCTGAGGTCGCCGTAGTTCTGGCGCGGCGTGCGGACATTGGCCAGCATCAGCTTCCAGACCTCGTCGACGTCGATGCCCTTCTTCTTGATCTTGATGGGCGGCACGCGCAGACCTTCCTGAAAGATCTCGGTGGCCTCGCCGTTGAACGCGCCCGGCACGTTGCCGCCGATCTCGGCGATGTGGCCGATGCAGACCGCAAAGCCCAACAATTCGCCGTCGACGAAGAACGGCTTGAAGAAGGTGTGCTCCGGGCAGTGCAGGCCGCCGCGATACGGGTCGTTGTGCAGGATGACGTCGCCGTCCTCGATCGTATCGAACGGGATCTCCTGGGCGCAGGTCTTGATCAGGAGCGGCATGCCGCCGATCATGGTCGGGCAGAACTCGGCACAGGCGATCATGTCGCCCTTGGTGTCGGCCAGCGCACAGGTGAAATCGAGGCCCTCGTTGAAGATCGTCGAATAGGACGTCTTCATCAGCAGGATGCCCATCTCGCGACAGATCGACACCATCGTGGAATCGATGATGTTCATGGTCACCATGTCCATGGGCGCCCTCCTCGGCTTCGTCTGCGCCCAGCATAGCGGGCGTGCCGCTCGGCAACCACATCCTGTTCCCGACCAATTGCAGGTTCCGGGCCAGGACGCTTGCCTCGAACCATGCTCGCCCGCATGGTGCGACGATGGCCGCTGCCACACGGACCCTGCCCTGCCCGCTGTGTGATGCGCCCGGCCCGCAGCGCTTCGCCGAGGTGCGCGGCCGGCACTACTTTCGCTGCCCACAATGCCGGCTGACCTTCCTCGACCCGGCACAGCGGCCGGCCCGGGCGCTCGAGCGCGCGACCTACGACCAGCATCAGAACGATCCCGCCGATCCGCGCTATCGCGCCTTCCTGGCGCGCCTGGTCGAGCCCCTTCGCGCCCGGCTCGAGCCTGGCATGGTCGGGCTCGACTTCGGCTGCGGCCCCAGACCCGCGATCTCGGCGATGCTGGCCGAGCACGACATCGCCGTCGTCGACTATGACCCGATCTACCAGCCAGCGCCCGGCGCGCTCGAGCGGCGCTATGACTTCGTGAGCTGCAGCGAGGTGGTCGAGCACCTGTACGCGCCCGCCCGCGCGCTGGCGACGATCGAGCGCCTGCTACGGCCGGGCGGATGGCTCGGCGTGATGACCGAGATGCAAGACGACGATGCCCGCTTCGCGAGCTGGTGGTACCTGCGCGATCCGACCCACGTTGCCTTCTTCCGGCGCGAGACGATGCAATGGATCGCCGGCCACTTCGGCTGGCAGGTCACCTTCCCGGCTCGCAACGTGACCCTGTTTCAGAGGCCCTGTGCTGATCTTCGTTAGGAACCCGGCATAGAGCGGTATGTCGGGCGTCGAAAAAAGCTCAGATCACCTTGGCCAGCACGTGGCGGCGGTTGGTGGTGAACGGGCGGACCTCGGTCGGTTCTCAATATGGCGCGCGCACCCGCGGTCGTCCACCACGGTGATGGCATCCGCCAAATCATCGCCCGTATGCTCGATCAGGCGGATGAGGCGCGCCGCAACACCTTTCACATCGCCGACCGCCGCTGGCAGATCACCACTCCTCGCGCTTCCCGCGACGGAGCGCGATCCTGCCGAAATCCGTGTCCTCGGTCAGCAGTACGCGATCGTCATCCTGCGCGCGCTGCGCCACCGCCAGGTCGTCGAGGCGGCTTCGGGCCGGGACCCGGACTACATCATGGCCAGCATCCCGAAGCCGTACCGCAAGTCGCTCATCGAAGCACTCGTCGGCGAGCAGCCTCATGCCCGTCGAGCACCATCGCCTCGTCAGCCACCACGTCCGCGGCAAACGATGCCGCGGCGCGCACATCCTCGACGAGAGCCGGGGAACGCCGCCAGGATGTCATCGACGCTTTCAGGCCATCGCCGGTAGCGCAGGATCACGTCGACGGGATACGCGTGTCCTTGATGCACGGTTTGCCGCTCATGACCTCGGGCTTGACGAGATCCGGGCGTGACGGTTGGCCATCTTCAGCATCCAATGTCCTCCAACGCAGCCGCGCAAGCTCGAGCGACATCTCATCGCGCCTTGGCGCCAGTTCCTCAAGCATGACGTCGCCCTATGAGCATACGAGCTGACATGAGCCAGCCGGAGTACGGCGCTGGTCAAGACGAGCGCCAGCGCGTGGCACAGTGCGGCAGGTGCAGCTCAGATCACCTTGGTCAGCACATGGCGGCAGTCGGTAGTCGTCGACCTCGGTCGCCAGCGGCCGGCTTCGACCGCTTTGGCCCAGGCCTCGCTCGCCAGCACGTCGGCCGATGCCAGCTCGTAGATCGCGGCGTAGGCCGGGCCGGTGTGCGCAACCTCCTTGCGCTCGCCGCCGATGTTGAGCGCGAACGGCAGGCCCTTGACCCGGATCACGCCGAGCACGCCCGGCACCTCCATCAGGTTCGGGATGTGCTCCTGGTCGTACACCTCGTTGAACAGCGCCTCCTTCTCGGGTGCTACGTCCATGCTGACGATGAAGCGATAGGTGCCGGACATGTCCCTCTCCCCTGGTTCAGCGCGAGGTCTTGATGGTCGGCTGGACGATCTTCAGCGAAAAATAGTCCTGGCCGGAGTTCGCGCAGGCGCGACCACTCGATGCACCAGTCCGAGCAGAACAGCTTTTGCTTGCCACCCTGCTCGACGGGCATCCCCTGGTCGTAGATCAAGAGGCCGCAGTTGTCGCATTTGACGTATTTCTCGACGTAGTAGCCGTTGCTTGAAAGACGCATGGTGGTCTCCGCAAGGATCACGCGATCAGGAGGTGGCCGAAGTCGTCGACCGACAGGCGCTGGCCGGGGCAGAGCAGGGTGACCGAGGCCGCCTCCTCGATCACGGCCGGGCCGTCGATCCGGTGGCCCGCCAGAAGGTCCGGGCGCAGGAAGACCGGCACCTCGTGGCGGCCGTCGACGAAACAAACCGAGCGCCGGGCGGCTTCTTCTGGCCCTCCCTCGGCCTTGGCGATCCGCCGCAGCTCGGGCTTGGGCGTGATCGAGACCGCGGTCGCCAGATAGTTGACGATCTCGATGATCTCGCCCGGGATCGAGAAGCCGAAGCGCGCCTCGTGCGCCTCGTGGAAGCTTTGCCAGAGCTGCGGGATGGTCGCGTCGGTGAACGCCTCGAAGGCGACCTCCAGCTCGAGCTCGTAGTTCTGGCCAAGATAGCGCATCTCGAGCGAGCGGGTGACGTTCAGGTTGTCGTTGTAGCCCTGCTGCTCGAGCTCCGCCAAACACTCGCTCACCAGCTCGGCCAGCACCTGGTTGGCGGTCTCGGCCGAAAAGCGCCTGGAGGTCAGCTGGGTGGTGCGCTGACGGTCGACCCGGGCGTCGGCCAGGATGAAGCCGTAAGCCGAGAACTGGCCCGGATTGTTGGGCACGATCGCCGCGGGAATGCCCATGTCGAGGATCAGCTCGGCGGCGTGCAGCGGGCCGGCGCCGCCGAACGCCAGGAGCGTGAAGTCGCGCGGGTCGAGGCCGCGCTCGATCAGCACGCTGCGCAGGGCGCCGATCATGTTGTTGTTGGCGATGCGCACGATCGCCATGGCGGTCTGATCGAGGTCGTGGCCGAGCGCCTCGCCGACCCGTGCCACCGCGCGGTGTGCCGCCTCGACGTCGAGCGCCATGGTGCCGCCCAGGAAATTGTCGGGATTGATCCGGCCGAGCACCAGGTTGGCGTCGGTCACGGTCGGCTCCGTGCCGCCGCTGCCGTAGCAGGCGGGCCCCGGGCTGGCGCCGGCGCTGTGCGGCCCGACCCGCAGCATGCCGCCCTTGTCGATCCAGGCGATCGAGCCGCCGCCGGCGCCGATCGTGCGGATGTCGATCATCGGGATCTGGATCGGCACGCCCCACTCGATCTCGAACGCCGTGGTAAAGCTCTCGCGGCCGCCGGTGATGGTCGAGACGTCGGTCGAGGTGCCGCCCATGTCGATCGTGACCATCGAGCCGATCTCGAGCAGCCGGGCCACATGCTTGCCGGCGACCACGCCGCCGGTCGGGCCGGAGACCATCATGTTGACCGGCGCGTTGGCGGCAGCCTCGAGGGTCATCTCGCCGCCGTTCGACTTGATGATCACCAGGTTGTCGCCAAGGCCCAGCTCGGCCATGCGGGCGCGCATCGACTGCAGCTGGCGGCCGACCACCGGCTTCAGATAGGCATCCGCGCAGGTGGTCGAGGCGCGCTCGTACTCCTTCCACTTGGGCAGCACCTCGTAGGACAGCGAGACCGGCAGGTCCGGCGCCTCCTCGGCGAAGATCTCCTTGAGGCGCAGCTCATGGGTAGGGTTGAGGTAGGAGAACAGCAGCATGATCGCGACCGCCTCGATCTCGCCGAGGCCGCGGATCTCGCGGGCGATCTTTCGCGCGCCGTCCTCGTCGAGGGGCGTGATGATCTGGCCGTAGCGGTCGACCCGCTCGGTCACCTCGAAGCAGTGCCGGCGCTTCATCAGGGGCTTCGGCTTCACCCAGCTCATGTCGTAGTGGTACTTGCGATTGCCGCGCTGGATGAAGGGGACGTCGCGAAAGCCCTGGGTGGTGACATAGGCGACCACCGCACCCTTGCGCTCGAGGATGGCGTTGGTTGCGACCGTGGTGCCGAGCCGGACATTGCGGATTGCCTCGGGGTGGGCGAAATCGGTGAGGCCCGCCTTGATCCCGGCGACCGGATCCTGCGGCACCGACAGGTGTTTCCAGACATCCAGCTCCCTGGTCTCGCTGTCGTAGGCGACAAAATCGGTGAACGTGCCGCCGACATCGATGCCGAGCATGAAGCGCATGCTCTCTCCTCACTCCCGACGAAACCCGGGTCGCCTTTCGATGGCGCCGGCTTGTTGCGCTCGAAGCCTACACAAACCGGGCTGACGGCGCCACTTGCTTGGCGCAGCCGAGCATGCGGTGATAGCGTCGTCACAACGCAGTGGTCGACGACAATTGAGCGGCTTGGGGAGCTGAAGCGCCATGAAAGAGCAGATCGGGTTTGTCGGGCTCGGCCAGATGGGCGGGCCCATGACCAGGCGCCTGCTTGCGGCCGGCTACGGGCTGGTGGTCCACGATGCACGCGCGCAGGCCCAGGAGGCGCTGGTCGAGGCCGGTGCCGAAGGTGCCAAGTCGCCCGCCGACGTGGCCGCGCGCGTCGAGCTGGTGCTGGTCAGCCTGCCGACGCCGCCGGTGGTGCGCGAGGTCGCGCTCGGCACCAATGGTTTGATCCATGGCAGCGCGATGCGGCGCTATGTCGATCTTTCGACCACAGGCGAGGCGGTGGCCGTCGAGGTCGCCAGCGCCCTCGCCGAGCGCGGCATCAGCACGCTGGACTCGCCGGTCTCAGGCGGTGTGTGTGGCGCGATCGAGGGCACGCTCGCCGTCATGGTCGCCGGCGATGCGGGCGAACTCGAGCGCCTGCGGCCGATCCTCGAGATCTTCGGGCGGGTGTTTCACGTCGGCGCGCGGCCGGGCCTCGGTCAGCTCATGAAGCTCGCCAACAATTTTCTGTCGGCGACCGCGATCGCGGCAACTGCCGAGGCCGTGGTGTTGGGGGTCAAGGGCGGGCTCGATCCCGCCACCATGCTGGAGGTGATCAACGCCGGCAGCGGCCGCAATACCGCGACCGAGGACAAGTTCCCGCGCCAGGTACTGAGCGGCAAGTATCAGGCGGGCTTCACCGCCGGCCTGTTGAGCAAGGACCTTTCGCTGTGCGCGGCGGCGGCCGAGGCGCTCGGCGTGCCGATGCCGGTCGCCGCCACGGTCACGGCGCAATGGCGACGCGCGGTCGCCGAGCTCGGCGCCGACCGCGACATCACCAAGATCGTGGAGTGCGTCGAGCGCGCGGCCAACACCAAGATCGCGCGCTCGCGCTAAGCGGCTGATCCGTGACGGACTATTGAAGTCACTCAACGCAATCTCGGAGGAGCGGTTGATTGCCTGAGCTGACAAAGAACGGGCCCAACATTCCGGTTGAACTTCTTAACAGCCGCGACGATGGAAATGTTGTCTTCTTTTGTGGTGCAGGAATTTCGGTGGGGACTGGCCTGCCAAATTTTCGCCAACTGGTTGACGAGATCTACACTCAGGCTGGACAGAGACCTAACGCGCTAGAGAGCGATCTTCTAAAGCGGGACCAGTTGGATAAGGTGCTCGGTCTTCTTGACGCCCGGCTGAATCCCGGTCGGTTACGTCAGGAGGTGGTTGCTCGGCTGTCCAAGCCGCCAACTAGCGGCTTGGATTTACACGAAGCAATCCTTTCCCTGTCCCGAACTGTTGAAGGCCATATCCGTGTTGTTACCACGAACTTTGATGATCGCTTTGAACTTGCTGGTCAAGGACGCATATCGATTGATGCCGCTCCGAAACTCCCCATCCCCAAGCCTCACGACTGGACGTCGGTCGTTCATCTGCACGGCCGTATGAGTCGAAGTCCTGACGGCAAGCATCTGGTGCTCACCGCCGCTGATTTTGGGAGAGCGTATCTTACCGAGCGCTGGGCCGCTCGTTTCATTACGGAGTTGTTTAGAGAGTTTACTGTCGTTTTCGTCGGCTACAGCCTCAACGATCCAGTTTTGTCATACATGGTTGACGCGCTGGCGGCGGAGCGGTCCAGAGGGGCTCGCTTCCAGAAGGCATATGCATTTGCCGACTATAAGGACGGCAAGAAGGGTCAGGAAAGAGCGGAGATCGCCTGGAGGGGCAAGAACGTCGAACCAATCCTGTTCCATTCGTACAACCGCTTTAGCCGGTTGAGCAAGACGTTGATCGAGTGGGCGCGGCTATGCCGCAATCCACTCTCGACCCGTCGGGAAATCGTCATTCAAGGCATTCGTCGCTTGCCGGCAGGCCCCGCCGACCCATCGGCCGAACGTGTGTGTTGGGCCCTTGAAGATGCCACAACCGCGGAGACGTTAGCGCAGTTACCGCCACCACATCAGGAGAGCAGCTTCACCAAGATTGCGGCTTGGTTGGAGATTTTCGATGAGAAGGGACTGCTTGATCGGGGTCTGCAGGTACGTCGCAACGGCCAAGCTCACCAAGTTCCGATTGTTCGGACTGACTTCGACCTGCCCGAAAGCGGCCGACTGGACGGCGTCACGGCACGCCTCGCCTACTGGCTCGCCCAACATGCTCACGTTCCTCAAGTGTTGGGTTGGGTCGTGCGAAAGGGTGGCTGTCTCCACCCAGCGCTTCGAAGCATGCTGCTTCGCCGCATAGCAACGCAACCAGACGCAAG
>CAVSVZ010000010.1:0-28461 GCA_963731495.1 uncultured Alphaproteobacteria bacterium | reverse complement strand
TCAGCTTGAGCACCTCCTGAGCAAGTACAAGAGAAGTGTCAGGGTCTACCAGAAGCCGCACCGCTATCACTTCGGGACGCACAGCGCCGTCAACCGGTCGGAGGTCAAGGAATATCTGATCGTGGGGTCTGAATGGAATTCGTTGAGCAAAGCCTGGATGACATCCTGGCGAGCCTGAGCCCGCTCCACGTCGAGTGGCAGGATGAGACATCCCAGCGGGTCGACAATCCAGAAGATCAAGCTAGTTCCGGCCAAGGCGCAGTATACCGAAGACGATATCGCCGCCCTGCTGGAAATGGATTTGACGAAGGGCTGATCGTATGCCGGTTGTTCTTAGGGATCTCACGCGACGCACTATCTACCGAGCTTGAGATCGCCCTCGGTTCCGGCGGCAAGGGCGTCCAGCGCTTCGAGAGCGACCGGGATGTCTTCCTGAAGCTCCGTCGAGATCGGCGTGCTTGAGGCGATGGCGACCGTGGTGAACCGCAAGCCGGTCTGGAGCGACGTGTTGGTGGAGCGCCTGCGCATGGGCCGGGAAGGGCCATCAGCGGCCAGCGGCGCGGACGCGGCGTCGAGGATTTCGTGGAGGGTATCATCCAAAAGGTCTTCGGCGACCAGTACGATACGCGTTGCCAGTTCGTCGGAGCCCGGAAGCTGGTGGCCAAGTGCGATTTCGCAATTCCTGGAAGGGAGCTTCCCCGGATCGTGGTGGAGGCGAAGGGCTACGGTGCCACCGGCTCGAAGATGACAGACATCATCGGCGACCTCGACACGATCATCCGAGAGAAGCGACACTGACACCACCTTGATCTTTGTCACGGACGGGCTGACCTGGAACCAGCGCAAGAGCGATCTCCGGAAGATCGTCGACCGCCAAAACCGTGGTGAGATCACGCGGGTCTATACCTCGCTGATGGCGGACCAGCTCGAAGAAGACCTCAGGACGCTCAAGCTGGAATATCGGTATGTAGACGGCTGTTGGTGGGGATGCCGCGGCATTAGAACCAGCCCAGCAACTGCCACCAGAACACCAGCACCGCAACCTGGACCGCCCATACGAGGATCATCATCGGACGATCCTTTCGACCTCGGCGGACCACCTGACCATCGCCGCCTTCCGTTCCTCGGCAAAATCGTAGCGCCGGTACACTTCCCGGATACCGCCGCCGCCGATCTTGTGTCCGAGCACGGCCTCGACGACCTCCGAGCGCTCGCCGGCCGCCATCATTCGCGTTGCCAGCGTGCGACGTAGATCGTGCAGCGTCCAGCCGGTCACGCCGCACGCCTCGTCAAGCGGCTTCTTGTGGCGATCGTAGGACATCGATGGAAAGAGCCGACCATCGGGCAAGGGATCGGGCAGGTTCATCCTCGCCAGCTCGGTCGCGAACCAGCGATGCCCCTTGTTCGTCTTGTACTCGGAGGCTGGCACCGTGATCCAGCCGTCCTTGCCGACCCAATCCGACCGCATGCGATCAATCTCGTTCCTCCGCTGGCCGCTCAGCAAGAGCAACCTGACCAGCCGGGCAAACGGGCTACCGTCATTCGTGCGTCGCCAGATCGCCTTGATCTCGGCATCCGTAAGCACCCGCTCACGCGACTGTTCCGGGACCCGTCGAGATCTAATCAGCCCGGCAGCGGCGTTCTGCTCGACCAGGCCAGCATCGTGCGCCCATCGCAGGAACGTCGACGCCCGGATCAGGAACCGGTTTGCCGCGACGCTCCACCCGCTCGACAGAAGGGACCCGTGAATTTCTAGGATCTCCCGCCTCGTGAGCGCGTTGAGCGGGATCTCCCCATGTGCATTGATCAGCCTCGCCAGCGCCCCGGCGATCTGCCTGCCCGTCCGCAGCCGGTCCAGCCTCCCTCCTGGTATCGCTCGAACGCGCTCCTGACCGTCTCCTGAGGCGTCTCGGGTAGGCTTGGATCGATCCCCTCGACCACCTGGTTGCGCAGCTTCTCTGCGCGTCTACGCGCCCTCGTGAGCGACATGTCGGGCCAGTAGCCGACCAGCATCCTCTTGCGCTTGCCGTTGATCGGCGACGTGTCAGGTTCCATCCGGTGACCCGCTTGGACCGCCACACGGACAGGCCGGGGACCTGGCTGTCGCGGGCCTCCTTGCCCGGCCTCAGAAGCTCGATCCGGTTCGCGGTGAGCGGGGGAGCGACCTTAGGCATCTGACTGTACATCCGGTGCTGTGCATCGATGCCCGGATTGTGCCATGGGCGGGCCCGACACTTAACCAAGCGCTTTCCGCGCTCGTTCGGCGGCCGTTAACCTTACCATAGGTATAGGAAATATGTGTCACAGATCTGTTACAATCTCACCCCTAACGGGGCGATAACCCTACGAAAATTAACGGGAATGTGCTCTCAAGCGCCAGGGTTTCGGCGGACCATCGTTATATCCGTTGATATACGGCGCTCACGCCAGCTCCATCATCCTCTTGGCGAGCCTCGGAGCACTGTCCTCATGCTTGAAGAACACGTAGGCCTGCGACCAGGGCTGGGCGCGGATCCTGGCGAGCCAGCGCTCGAGGTCGGCATCGGCGTAGTCGTCGCGACGCAGCCGCAGATAGCCCCAGTCCGCGGTCGCCACCAGCGGCAGATTATCCCCGGCCGGGCTCGCTTCGGTGTCGGCGACGCAAAGCGCCGCATTGTGCGCGCGCAGCACCTCGAACACCTCGTCCTCCAGCCACGATTGGTCGCGAAACTCGAACGCGATGACGCGTTCTCGCGCCACCCCGTCGCAAAAATGCTGCAGCCGGTCGACATCCTTCTTCAGGTAGGGCGGCAGCTGAAACAGGATCGGTCCCAGCTTCGGCCCCAGTGAATCGGCCGTCTTGAACAGATAGTCACTCATCTCGCCCACGTCCTTCAGCCGGTGGATGTGGGTGATCTTTCGCGACGCCTTGAGCACGAAGCGGAAGCGCTCCGGCGTCTTGGCCGCCCATTCTTCCAGGACCGATGCTTTCGGCAGACGATAGAACGTGTTGTTGATCTCGACCGTCGGCAGCCGCTCGGCGTAGTAGCCGAGCATGTCGGCATCCTTCAGCTCCTTGGGATAGAAACTGCCCTTCCACGGCTTGTAGCTGTAGCCGCTGGCGCCGGCGAGCAGGGTCAAGCTGGGCATGGATCGCCTCGATCGGCCTTGGTCAGTGGAACGCCCAGGCACCATAGCCGACGACCCGGTCCTTGGCTCCGGCGGTGTCGCCCGAATTGCGCAGGTCCAGCCGTGTGGCCCGGATTGCGCGGCGTTTTGCCTCGATCAGCAAGCCCGCGATCGGCAGGTAGCCGCAGGCGTCGCTCGGTCCGAGGGCCGGGTTCAACCGCTCGATCGCCGCAGCGGTCGCCGCGTCGAGCCGTTTTGCCGTGGCGTCATCGTGATAGTGGGAAAGATCGGTGCTGACCACGATCAGCGGTCTCGGGCCCGCCCCAAAGTCGGCGAGAACCTCCGCGACCTCGACCGCTTGGCCCGGCCGACCGCCAGCGGCACCAGCGCTGAAGTCGTCGAGGATCGCTGCAGAAACGGCAGGTCGATCTCGAGGCTGTGCTCCCTGCGATGGGCGCTCGTCGAGCTGGACCTGGGGCAGGCGCAGGATGCCGCGATCGCTGCGCGGTCGACCGGGATATCGCCCAGCGGCGAGGCGAACGCCTTTGCCGTCGGCGCGGCGATCCCGCGGATCGGCACGAATGCGACGGGCCGATCAGCACGACGCGGCGGATACGGTCGCGGATGCCGCGACACGGGCATAGGCGCGAGCCCGCCACCGGCCCGGAAAAGCGGTAGCCGGCATGGGGCGCGATCACCGCCTTTGGCGGTCGTCGCGGCGGGCGCCGCTTCCGCCTCGGCGATATAGCCGTCGACGTCGCGCCCAGCACCGACGGATCGGCCGGGATACCAGCTGCCTGCAAGGATGGGGTCGCGGATATTGCGGCATGGCGTTCCATCCCTCATATGTTGCGACCGTTGCGCGGCAAGGTGCCGCGCGTGAGCCGGGACAGCATGGGTCGCCATCGATATGCCATGGCCGAGACGGCGCTTCGGCATGGTGACTCCGGCACGCTACTGGCACCGGCTCGATGACGGCCGGATCCAGTGCGACGTCTGCCCGCGCTTCTGCAAGCTGCGCGAGGGCCAGCGCGGCCTGTGCTTCGTGCGCGCCCGGCACGGACGACGCATCGTCGCTGACCACCTATGGGCGCTCGTGGGGCTTCTGCATCGACCCGATCGAGAAGAAGCCGCTCAACCACTTCCTGCCCGGCACGCCGGTGCTGTCGTTCGGCACGGCCGGCTGCAATCTCGCCTGCAAGTTCTGCCAGAACTGGGACATCTCGCAAGTCGCGCGAGATGGACAGCTGGCCGACGCACGCGCCGCCCGAGCAGATCGCGCGCGGGCCGCCAGGCAGCTCGGCTGCCGCTCGGTCGCTTTCACCTACAACGACCCGGTGATCTTCCTCGAATACGCCATCGACGTCGCGCACGCCTGCCGCGAGCCCGGGGCATCAGAAGACGGTCGCGGTCACGGCCGGCTACATCATGCGAGCGAGCCGCGGGCCGAGTTCTACCGCCACATGGACGCGGCCAATGTCGACCTGAAGGCGTTCACCGAGCGACTTCTACAAGCAAGTCTGCGCACGGCAGCCTGCAGCCGGTGCTCGACACCCTGCGCTACCTCAAGCACGAGACCGACGTCTGGCTCGAGATCACCACCCTGCTGATCCCCGGCCGAGAACGACTCGCCCGCGGAGCTCGAGCGGCTGAGCGCCTGGATCGCCGACAACCTCGGCCCCGACGTGCCGGTCCACTTCACGCGCCTTCCATCCCGACTACAAGATGACGGACATGCAGCGCACGCCGCCCGCACGCTGACCGACGCGCGCGCGATCGCCATGGCCGCACGGGCTTCGCTACGTCTACACCGGCAACGTCCACGACGAGGCATGGCGGCAGCACCTATCTGCCACGCCTGCGGCGCGACCCTGATCGGCCGCGACTGGTACGAGCTGACCGCCTGGGGCCTGACCGCCGACGGCCGCTGCGCGACCTGCGCACGCCCTTGCGCCGGCGTCTTCGACGGCCCGCCCGGCACCTGGGGCCGCAAGCGCCTGCCGGTGTTCCCGAGCGCGGTCCGCGCCTGACCGGCAGATCCGCTGCGGTCCGGGAACTCGTCTCCGTCTAGCTCCCCGAAGCCTGCGCCGCGGCCGGCGATGCCATGAAGATCGTCTGGGTCGGATAGGCGAACTCGATGCCTTCCGCCTGCAGCTGTCGGTAGATCGCGAAATTGATCCGCTGCTGGATGTCCATATACGCGTTGTAGTCGGGGCTCAGCACCCAGTAGACGATCTCGTAGATCAGCGCGAAATCGCCATAGCTCTTGAAGTGCGCGCGGTCGAAACGGACCGGGTCCTGCGCTTCGACGATGGCACGCAGCATGTCCGGCAGCCGCTCGACCTTCTCGGGCGGGGTCTGGTAGGTGACGCCGATGGCAAACACGACCCGCCGCTCGGCCATGCGCTTGTAGTTGTTGATCCGGGAGGCCAGGAGGTCGGCGTTGGAGCAGATCAGCTGCTCGCCCGACAGGCTGCGGATCCGCGTGGTCTTGATGCCGATCCGCTCGACCGTGCCCATCTGGCTGCCGACGATCACGAAGTCGCCGACCACGAAGGGCTGGTCGAGCACGATCGCGAGCGAGGCGAACAGGTCGCCCAGGATGTTCTGAGCAGCCAGCGCGATCGCGATGCCGCCGATCCCGAGCCCGGCGACCAGCGCGCTGACGTCGAAACCCAGATTGTTGAGGATCAGCAGGAGCGCGATCGACCAGACCACCACTCGCGCGAACAGCTGGATCAGGTGCAGCGCGTTGGCGATCGCCCGGTTCTGGTCGGCCTTGCTTGCGGCGTACCACGCGACCCAGCCGACCACGATGTCGCTGGCCCACAAGGCGCCCTGCAGGAACAACGCAATCACGAAGGCCGACGTGATCACGCGCTCAACGTCGGCCGGCAGCGTCACGAAGAACGTGCCGGCATAGATCGCGAGCACCAGCAGAAACAGGGACGAAGTCCGGACCACGGCGTGCCTGAGACCGCTCAGCATGCCCACCTCGGCATGGCTTGCTTCGACCCGGCGGAGCAACACACGCCGGACGAACGCCAGCGCCAGAAAGACGCAGACCGCGATCGCGAGACCCAGCATCCACGCCTCTCCCTGCTCACGACCGAAGGCGATCACCTCCCGGCCGATCCCGATCGCTTCCTGCATGCTCAACTCCTTTCAGCGCTCCGGCCCTGCGCATACACCAGACCGGGGTCGCGACCCAAGTCCAAGCCGGGTGCGAGCCGATTCGACGTGGGCGCCACGACCGCAGGTGTTGTCTGCAAGTCGTCATCATTCGCTTGCACATTGTTGGCATGTCGATCAGCCAGGCGGGTGCCCGCCCAAGCGATCCGCCTACGCTGTCCGCTGTCACGGACCATCCGGCCCGGCGCTCAAGCCCCGCGTCCGCCGGCAAGACGGTCCAGGACTACATCGACGAGGTGCCGGCCTGGGAGGACGGCACCCCGGCTCCCATGACGCCGACCACGGCCATGCAATGGCGGATCTGGCTGCTGGCCACGACCGGCAAGTTCTTCGAGGGCTTCGTCGTGTTCATGACCGGCGTGGCCCTGCCGCTGATCGCCAGTGAGTTCGGCCTGAGCGCTCTGCAGCACGGCGTGGTCGGCGCGGCCCCGCTGCTCGGCATTCTGCTCGGTGCCGGCATGCTCGGCGGCCTGGCCGACCACTATGGCCGCAAGGTCATGTTCGTTGCCGAGATGGCTATCTTCGTCGCTTTCCTCGCGCTGGTATCCGCAAGTCCGAGCTTCTTCTGGCTGGTGCTCGGCCTGCTCGGGGTCGGGATCGCGCTGGGCTGCGACTACCCCACGGCCCATCTGGTCATCTCCGAGAGCATCCCGAGCAGGAGGCGCGGCAGGTTCGTGCTGGGCGCCTTTGCCTTCCAGGCGGTCGGCGCCCTGGCCGGCACCGGCATCGGCGCGCTGATCCTCGCCGTGAGCCCCGATGTCGCGGCCTGGCGCTGGATGTATGCGACCGCGGTGCTGCCGGCGCTCCTGGTCCTCTATGGCCGCTTCTTCGTGACCCAAAGCCCGCACTGGCTGCTGACCCGCGGCCGCACACGGGAAGCGGAGCAGGAGATGGCCCGACTGCTGCGGCGCAAGCCACCCTATCCCAAGCACATCCGCCTGCGATCCGAGGTCGCGGCCCCCGCGAAGGGCGGCTACCGCCTGCTGTTCACCAGGACCTATCGACGCGCCACGATCCTTGCCGCGGTGCCGTGGTTCCTGCAGGACGTGGCGACCTATGGCATCGGCATGTTCACGCCGACCATCCTGGCCCATCTGTTCGGCCACCAGTCCGAGCATGCGCGCAACACGGCGCAGATCGTCTATGGCGACCTCCTGGCGGCGAAAGGAGCTACGGCGATCGATGTCCTGCTGATCGCGGGCGTGATCGCAGCCGTACTTCTGACCGACATCGTCGGCCGGATCAGGCTCCAGACCTTCGGCTTTCTCGGCTGCGCCGTCGGCCTCCTGATCGCTTCGCTTTCCCTCGGTCAGGAGGGAGGCGAGAAGGCCGTACTGCTGTTCACGGGCTTCGTCCTGTTCAGCTTCATGACCAACCTGGGACCGAATGCCCAGACCTACCTGCTGGCAGGTGAGGTGTTCCCGACTGTTGTGCGCGGTAGAGGGGCCGGCCTGGCAGCGGCGTTCGCAAAGATCGGAGCCACGACCACCGCCTTTCTCTTCCCGATCCTGTTGGCCGACATCGGCATCGCCGTCCTCCTCTCCGTGCTGGTCGGCACCTCGGTCCTGGGCGCGGTGGTCACCTGGCGGTTTGGCATCGAGACCAAAGGCCTCAATCTGGAACGGCTCGGCACGCCGAACCGCTGAGGTCCAGCACCCGCTTCGCTTCTCATCTCATCCCCGCCGCGGCCCTGCATCTCTGCGAGCGTACACGCGCCAGGCAGCATAGCCCGATATGACGCGACCAGATGACGCTGTCAGCATGGTTGCTTCTTGGCAAGGATTGTCGGCGGATATGGCCTCGACGGTGAACCCGGGTGGCGGCTACCACGGTCGGCAGCCCACCGAGCGGAGGACGAGGGTACGATGCGAGCGGTACGCATGCTGGCGGTCGGTCTGTTGGTCTTGCTGGTCGGCTTCGCCGCCGCGGTATGGGCATATAATCGCTACGTCACCTACGACAACCGGCTGGTCGCGTGGCCGGCCAAAGAGGTCGGGCAGACCAGCCCGCGACCATGGCAGCCGAAGAATCCCCGCTTTATCCGGATCCTGTCGCTCGATGGCGGCGGCATCCGCGGTCTGATCTCGCTCGAGGTCCTGAAATACCTGGAGGAGAGGAGCGGCAAGCCGATCGCCGAGCTGTTCGACGTGATCGGCGGCACCTCGACCGGCGCCATCATCGGCACCCAGATCGTGCTGGCCGACGACCAAGGCCACCCCAAGCACAAGGCCGGTGAGATCATCGAGCTCTATGACGACCAGGTCGCGCGCGTGTTCAGGGCTCCCTTGTATCATCAGATTCTGACCCTGGGCGGCCTGCTTGGTCCACGCTATGCGAACGATGAGAAGATTGTGCTTGCCAACGAGATCTACGCTGACGCCAATTTTCGAGACCTCCTGCTGCCCGTCATGGTCCCGTCCTATTCGGTCGAGACCGCGGGGCTACAACTGTTTACCAACTGGTCGCCGGACTACGCGGAGATGTTCGTGGCGCCGCTCGTGTCGGCCGCAACCAGCGGCCCGACCTACTTTCCGGGCGTTGAGCTCGACCTGCCGTCCAGCAGAGGCGTCTATATGGACGGCGCCGTGTTCGGCGCCGATCCCGCTCAGGAAATGTACCTCCACGCGCTCGAGCACTTTCCCGATGCCGATATCGTGCTGGTCTCGCTCGGCACCGGCATCCGAAAGACCGACGTGAATGCCCAGGCCGGTGAGCGCGGCGGCCTCATGACCTGGCTCATTCCTCTGATGGGGCTCGCGGTCGACGGTCGAGGCGACCTCGCCTCGACCTGGCTCGACCGCTTTTCCAAGACCCAGGCCGGCGAGGGCTTCCACTACTATCGGTTCGACATCGCCCTGTCGGATCGCGAGACAAGCTTCGACGACACCTCGCCCGAGGCCGTTGCCGACCTTCGCCAGCTCGGCCAATCCCTGGTCAAGCAGAACAAGGACAAGCTCGACGAGCTGATCGGCTTCCTGACCAGTCCCTGACCCCTTCCGTCTTCGACGGCACGATCAACCGCTAACGCCGCTCAAGGCGCTGCTTCGGGGCGCGGCAACCCGAACCGTCGACGCCCTCTGGCGGGCGATCGGCCAAGCCCTCGGCGCCTCACCGCCGCCGAATCTGCCCACCACCTCGCCCACGCCGGCCATGTTCCGTCTCATCGGAATTCGCTCAGCGCAGCCCGATATGACGCGACCAGATCACGCTCCCGGCATGGTTACCACTTGGCAAGAATCTCGGCGGACAATGGTCTCGACGGGAACTCGGGTGGCGCCGGCTACGGTCGGCGGCCGACAGAGCGGAGGTCGTGCATCTCATGCGAGCGGGACGCATGCTGGCGGTCAGTCTGTTAGTCTTGCTGGTCGGCTTCGCCGCTGCGGTATGGACATATAATCGCTACGTCACCTACGAGAACCGGCTGGTCGTGTGGCCGGCCAAAGAGGTCGGCGAAACCGGTCCGCGCGTGTGGCAGCCGAAGAATGCGCGCTCGATCCGGATGCTGTCGCTCGATAGCGGCGGTATCCTCGGTCTGATCTCGCTCGAGGTTCTAAAGTACCTGGAGGAGAAGAGCGGCAAGCCGATCGCCGAGCTGTTTGACGTGATCGGCGGCATCTCGACCGGCGCGATCATCGGCACCCAGCTCGTGTTGGCCGACGACCAAGGCCGCCCCAAGCACAAGGCTAGCGACGTCATCGAGCTTTACGATGATCAGGTCGCGCGCGTGTTCAAGGCTCCTCTCTATCATCAGATCCTGACCTTGGGTGGCCTGTTTGGCCCTCGCTATGTGAACCGTCAGAGGATCGCGCTTGCCGCCGAGGTCTACGCCGACGCCAACTTTCGAGACCTCCTGCTGCCCGTCATGATCCCGTCCTACTCGATCGAGAAGGCGGGGCTCCAGCTGTTTACGAACTGGTCGACCGAATACGCGGAGATGTTCGTGGCGCCGCTGGTCTCAGCTGCGACCAGCGCCCCGACCTACTTTCCAGGGGTCGAGCTCGACCTGCCTTCGGGCAGCGGCGTGTATATGGACGGCGGCGTGTTCGGCGCCGATCCCGCGCAGAGCATGTTCCTCCACGCGCTCGAGCACTTCCCGGAGGCCGGTGTCGTGCTGGTCTCGCTCGGCACCGGCATCCTAAAACCCAGCGTGGATTCCCAGACTTCGACATCCCCCTGCCGGATCCTGTGGTCAGCTTCGACGACACCTCGCCCGAGGCCGTCGCCAGCCTTCGCCGGCTGGGCCAATCCCTGGTGGAGCAAGAGAAGGACCGGCTCGACGAGCTGATCGGCCTCCTCACCAGTCCCTGACCCTTCGGCGGCGCCGGCTCGCCGAATTCACCCTGCAAGCGAACGACCTCGAGCTGTGATGTTCCCCGGGTTCGCGTACGCAGGCGAACCCTTCTATGGTCGACCGCGTCCATCGGCGTTGCTTGCGCCGCCTGAGCTGGTGAATCGCGGTGTGGCAAGTCCTGATCATTCTCCTGGTGTTCATCGCGTTCGCGGCGGCCTCCGAGCGGCTGCGCCTCGGCACGGTGCTGGGCTTCTTGATCGGCGGTGCCGTGGTCGGACCGTCTGGCCTCGGTGTCGTGCACGAGCTCGAGGTCGGCGCGGGAGCTCGCCGACCTGGGCGTGGTCTTCCTCCTGTTCAATCTCGGGCTCGAGCTGAAGATCGAGCGGCTGCGCCTGATCGGAGCCAGGGTCTATGTCCTGGCCCTGATCCAGCTCGTGGTCACCGCCGGCGCGATCGCGTCGCTCGCACACATGCTGGGGATCGGCATCGAAGGCGCTCTGGTGATCGGCGGCGCCCTGGCCTTGTCGTCGACCGCAGTGGTTCTGCGGGTGCTGCGTGACCTCGGACGCACGCTGACCCAGCTCGGCCGTATCACCATCGCGATTCTCCTGGTCCAGGATATCGCGGTCGGCCCGCTGCTGGTGCTGACCAAGGCGCTGGCCGCGACCGGCGGCTCTTTGCCCCAGGCGCTGTTGCTGGCGCTCGGCAAGGGCGCGCTGGTGCTGGTGCTGGTGGTGCTGCTGGCTCGGTTCGCCCTGCGCCCGGTTCTGGCCTTCCTGGCGGCGCTCGATGCCGACGAGATCTTCACCGCCATGACCCTGCTGCTGGTGCTCGGCGCCAGCTTCGCGACCGAGCAGGCGGGCCTGTCGATGGCGCTCGGCGCGTTCCTCGCCGGCCTGATGGTCGCCGATACCGAGTATCGGCATCAGATCGCGGCCGACATCGGGCGGTTTCGGGGGCTGCTGCTCGGCTTCTTCTTCATGACGGTCGGCATGACCGTCGATCTCTCCTTTGCGATCGCCCACCTCGGCCCGGTGATCGGGATCGCGACCGGTCTTCTGCTGCTCAAGGCCCTGCTGCTGCTCGGGCTGGCAGTCGGGCTCGGCTTTGGCCGAAGGCTCGCCGGCGAGCTGGCGGGGCTGCTGGCGCAGGGCAGCGAGTTCGGCTTCGTGCTGCTGGCGCTGGCGGCCGGCAGCGGCCTGCTCGCCGATGACGCGGTCCAGCTGCTGACCATCGCGATCGCGCTCTCGATGGCGGTCACGGCCGTGGTCGCGACGCTCGGGCGCGACCTGTTGAACCGCCTGGAGGGCCATGCCGCGGCCTCGCTGCCGGAGCTGGCGGCCGAGACCGGCAGCGCCCGCAACCACATCGTGGTGATCGGCTTCGGCCAGGTCGGCATGGCCCTGACCCGGCACCTGGTCGGCCTGCGCATCCCCGTGCTGGCGCTCGACTACGATCCGAGGCGGGTGCGCGCCAGCCGCGAGCGTCACCTGCCGGTCTATTTCGGCAATGCCATGCGCGTCGACGTGCTGCGCGCCGCCCATGTCGGCCAGTCGCGCCTGGTCGTGGTCGCGCTGCCGAATGTAGTCATCGGCGAGCGTGTGGTCGGCTTGCTGCGCAGCCTGTTTCCGCGCCTGCGCCTGCTCGCCCGGGCGCCGGACGACGACAGCGCCTCGCGGCTGCGCAAAGCCGGCGCCGATGCCGTCGTGGTCGACGGCCTGACCACCGCGCTCGACCTGGCGCAGCGCGCCGTGCTGCTGTACGAGCCGGAGGAGGAGCAGAGCGGCCAGAGGGAATGACCAGGACCAGCGCAGGATTGCTGATCTATCGCCGGCGCGGCCGGACGCTCGAAGTGCTTTTGGTCCACCCGGGCGGTCCCTTTTGGGCCAAAAAAGATCTCGGTGCCTGGTCGATCCCCAAGGGCGAGATCGATCCGGGCGAGGACCCGCTCGCCGCCGCCAGGCGCGAGCTCGCCGAGGAGACCGGCTTCCCGGCCGAGGGCGATTTCCTGCCGCTCGCCCCGATCACCCAGGCCGGCGGCAAGATCGTCCACGCCTTCGCGCTCGAGGGCGATGCCGATCCCGCTCAGCTTCGCAGCAACACCTTCTCGATCGAATGGCCGCCGCGATCGGGTCGCCAACAGTCGTTTCCCGAGGTCGACCGCGCCGCCTGGTTGCCGCTCGACCTCGCCCGCCGGAAGATCAACCCGGCGCAGATCGCCCTGCTCGACCAGCTCGAGGCCCTGCTTGCCCGATGTCCTTGATTTCAAACGATCCGGGATGGCTTTAACGGCTACCCCTAGGTAGGGCACGGGCCGATACCCGGCGCTCATTTGGCCACAGCGTCGAGCATGTCGGTGAGCAGCGGCGCAGCGAGCGCGCCCGCGCGCTCCAGGGCCGGATCGGGATAGAGGATGTTCATGTACCGCGGGTGCAGCGCGGAAATTTCCGTCAGCCGATCCTTATGA
Source organism: uncultured Alphaproteobacteria bacterium (assembly GCA_963731495.1). Lineage (GTDB taxonomy): Bacteria > Pseudomonadota > Alphaproteobacteria > Geminicoccales > Geminicoccaceae > DASUGG01. The sequence goes on along the minus strand of CAVSVZ010000010.1, from coordinate 15,403 downwards.
TAAATTCCAAGATTACCGCAAGGCAGCAGCGCGCTCAGCTGCAGGCCTATCGGCCAGACCATCCGGCCGACCTCGGGTCAGCTGCTGGCCTATCGGCCAGACCATCCGGCCGACCTCGGGAATGCAGATTTTCACCAGCGTAACCTGCCCCTTCTTGACCTTGTTGTCCCCGAGATAGATCCACTTGCTTTCTTCAACATAAGCCTTGATGGCGGCCACGACCGCCTCGGACGACTTGTCGGTCGTCCTGATGATGAGGATGCCGCTGGGATTCGCGGCCCAGGCCGCTGGTTGCAGGATCAGCAGCAAAGCAGATGCCGCGATCAGGATGTGCCTGGTCATAGCCTCCTCCAGAAGTGGTCGGGCCGTGCAGAAGAGCGTGCGGGTTGATTGGCGTCGTCGCCAAATCGGGCTACCTTGCCGGTCGCAAGGGCGCCCGAACGCGCCCGCGGTGCGTCCATGAAGATCATTGCTGGCCGAGATGTCCCGAAGGATGGCCGAACGAACGCCGAAGTTTCGGCGAATTCGGCGCAGATAGCCTCGCCGCCCGGTGTCGGCGACCGTAAGGCGCTCATCGGCGCGGCTGGTGACCGCCTTCGCTTCGATCGCTTTGTCCTCGACGCGCACCGGGGCTGCCTGCTCGAAGGTGAGCGGGAAGTCGCCCTGCGGCCCAAGACGTTCCAGCTGCTACGCTATCTTGCCGGCAATCCCGGTCGGCTCGTGTCGAAGGACGAGCTGCTGGCGACCGTGTGGCCTGCCGTGTTCGTCAGCGACGATTTGGTCGTGCAGTGCATCACCGAGCTTCGCCGCGCGATGGACGATCGCGACCAGCGCCTTATCAAAACCGTGCCGCGGCGAGGCTATCGCTTCGACGTGATGCCGGTGGCCGAGCCGGCGCCCCCCCACTCCACCGGCACGCTCGTACAGAGGGCCGGGGTCCGAGAACCAAGAAGCCGTCGAACGCCCTTCGGCAACGTCAACCTTGCCTGGCAGATCGGCGCCCTCGCGCTTGCGGCGGCGATCGGCGGCGCCGTGTGGTGGAGCGGCCTGCGTGATCGGTCCACGGGCCCGCCGACGCTGTCGATTGCGGTCATGCCCTTCGAGGAATTGAGCGGTGATGCGGACCAGCCCCACCTCACCGAGGGCTTAGCATACGACGTGACCACGGAACTGTCGCGACTGCCCGACCTGTTTGTGATCGCCTACGCCACTGCGCGGACCTTTAAGGAAGCGAACAGGGATGCGCGCGAGGTCGGCCGTGAGCTGAACGTCCGCTATCTGCTCGACGGCAGCGTGCACCGATCGGGCGATCAGATCCGCATCAACGTGCAACTGATTGACACTGCGACCGGCGCCAGCGTTTGGGGAGACCGGTTCGAGCGCAGGCGCGACCAGGCTGGCGCGACGACGTGATCGGCCGCATGGCGAACGCCTTGAATTTCCGCCTCACCGCACTAGAGAGCAAGCGGGCGCTGCGGGCCACCGAAAATCCTGAGGCAATCGATCTTACCACAAGAGGTTGGGCCCTGGTCTACAACGCCAAGGCCCCGGGCCCCTATCAGGCGGCGCGCAGATTGTTTGCCCAGGCGGTCGCGCTCGACCCGAGTGCCGCGAATGCGGTTGGTGGCATCGCCTGGACTACGGCGGTCTCAGTGCTCGACGGCTGGAGCGAGATACCCGCAAACGATCTCGTCGCCGCCGAGGAGGCTGTTGCCCGAGCGCTCGCGCTGGATCCGAACCACGTCGTCGCCCATCACGTCCGGGGCTTCGTATGGCGACTTCGGGGACGGACGCAGTCGACCCATGAAGCCTTTCGCACGGTGGTCGTGCTCAATCCGAACTTTGCGCCCGGCTATGCCCAGCTGGGGGTCACCGCACTCGAACTCGGACGCCCCGAGGACACCTTGCCTTTGGTCGAACGCGCCATGAAGCTGAGCCTACGCGACCCGAATCTGGGTCCTTGGTTGGCAATCGCCGGCATGGCGATGCTGCATCTGGGGCATGACGAGGAAGCGGTCTCCTGGCTGAGGCGCGCGATCGATACGGGAACGCCGGTTGCTCTGCACCACGCCTATCTCGCCAGCGCACTGGCGCTGGTCGGCCGCGAAGAGGAGGCGCGTGAGGCGCTCGCAGCATTTCGCGAGGCGAAGCCTTCGGCAACCATCGCGCGTCTGCGCGCAGCGGCCTACTCGACGGAACCGGACTTCGTCGCGCAACGCGAACGGCTCTATGAAGGTCTACGGCTTGCGGGACTGCCTGCCGGGCCGGCTGGCTGCTCGGTTTCTGGTTCGTGTTCCAGCTGGTGAGCGGCCTGTTCGCGCCGGCCGACGGCGGCAGGGTGGCGTTTTGGGCGCATGTCGGCGGGTTCGTCGCCGGCATGGCGCTGATCTTCGTGATGCGCGACCGGCGCCGCCGGTTGTGGCGCGGACCGCCGGCCCGCGGCCGCGCGTCACCCCCAGCCGCCGCCGGGGCCGCCCCGGCCCCTGGGGCTGAAGTATCTCCCACTGACGTGGACACTGCGCCGCCCGCGCCCCCCCGGCAACCGGACCTCGGAGAAAGCCGGTCATGTCGGGTTCCACGCACACCGTTGGCGGATGTTGGCCCGTCGAAAGAGCGGTCACCGCGGGCGCAGGTTGTACGCCACCAGGTAGAGGCCTACGACCAGGAAGGCTGCGCCGAGCCCGAGGAAAAGCCACATCCGCTTCCGGTATGCCCCGCCCGTCGCCTTGATCCGGCTTTGACTCGGCGCGCTAGCCAGGTACTCGACCTCGACGCGCGCGCCCCGGAAGAACTTGGCGTCGATCACGTCCTCGCCTCGGATGACCCGGCCATCCGGGAGGGCGAACTGATAGAGCGTCTCGAAGGTCGTGGCGCCATTCGATCGCCCGACCTGTCGCGAGTTGCCGAGCACCGTGCCGGTCGAGAGCCTGCCTTCGCGCGCATAGCGCTGCTCCTCGAGGTAGGCCCGGCCGCCGAACACCAGCAGGACCAGACCCGCGATGACCAGCGCCGCGGCGAAGAACAGGGAAGCTCCTGGCGACATGCCGATGGGGCCCTTTGCGGTTGCGCGCTCGCGACGACCGGCGTCCCCGAGGATGTCCGGACGACAAGCGTCGTGCGAGGGATCAGAGCCTGCTGAGCGAAGGTCGACAAAGCGTTAAGAAGGACCTGCGAGAACAAGCCTTTCCGGCTTTGGCGCGGCGCAACCTGAAACTCCGCTAACAGACGGAAGCACCCAGGCGAATCGACATGCATGGCCTCTGGCTGCCGCTTCTCCTGATGGGCGCTGTGTTGGCGCTGGTGATCACGACCGGCCTGCGCCGCGCGCGGGCGATCGCTGCCGCCGGCTTTGAGGCGTGCGGCCGCTCGGATGCGCCGATCGCTCGCCTGATGCAGGCGACGTTTGCGCTGGAGCCGCGCCAGATCTATCGAAGGCGGCAGGCCGACGCTTTCGAATGGTTGGTCGAGCTGGACGGCAAAGGCACGGAGGACGCGGATCCTACCGTGCTGGTCTGCCCTCTGGAGACCAATCAGCTGCCCGACGTCGCGCTGCTGCGAAGTTATCGTCCGATCCCGGCCGTCCTGCGCAGGCTCTCGGGTGGTCTGGTCGGGCGTCTGCGGCCGGCTTCCGAAGCCGAGATCGCTCTGCCGAAGGCCGCGAAATGGTTCGTCTATCGCACCCCGGAGGCGCTGCCGCCGGACGTCGTCACGGCGGCATTGTGCGAGGCCACCACGCTGCCCGAGGCGCGCGGCCTGTATGGAATTGCGCTGACGGACGGCTACCTGGTCATCTGGACCGACCGCTCGGTGGCGTCGCTGCTGGTAGCCGGATCGAAGCTACCCGCCCGACTACGCAGCTCGTTGTCGGCCGCGACCTAGCGTCACGGCCGGCGGCAACCGGCCCAAGGAACCGTCTCAGGCCTCGATCACCACCAGGGTCCGCACCTCGATGCTCTCGCGCGCAGGCGCGTCCGCGGGCGTGTCGGGCAGCTCGAAGGCACCGTGCGGGGTGAAGCGGGCGCGGCCGTCGTTCAGGCTGTCCCAGCCCTTGATCAGCAGCACCTCGTCCGGCGTCATCGCCGGCGCGTAGTACCAGCGCTGGGCGGGATCGTAGGCGAGTTGGTAGATCTCGCCGACCCGGTCGGGGAACACCTGGTCGGTGGCGACCAGATGCTCGGGCCGGATGCTCGAGGCATCGGCGAGCGCCAGCGGCGAGCGCGCCACCGGGCCGCGGATCGGCCGCCAGACGTTGATCTGGAGAACCCGTGCGCCGGACGCCGCCAGCCGTGCCGCCTCGGCCTCGCCGAGCAGGTCTCTGCACCCGCTGCGGGCCGCTCTTCTCGGTGTAGTCGACGTGCACGCGGCTCGCCGGCCCGCGCAGCCCGTCCCGGTTCCTGCGCACCGGCGCCGGCATCGGAGCGGCGCGTGGCGTCGAAGACGACCACCCGGCTGGCGCCGGTCGCGGCGCGCAGCAGGGCCTCGATCTCGGGATAGTAGCCCTGCTCGATCGCGGCGTCGTCGTACAGGTCGAGCGCGGCGGTCCGGTGGTGGCGCAGCTCGAAGCCTTCGCGGTCGAGCGAGAAGGCACCGGCGAGCGGCCGCATGTCGTGGATCGGCGACGGTGTGGCGCTCGGTGTCGAAAAACACCTTCGGCACGCTGCCGGTGTAGGCCGCGCTGTGGAAGGCGGGCTTGGTGTCGGACGGCGTGATGAAGGTCAGCGGCGCGCTGACCTCGGCGACGATCCGGCGGTGGTGCCTGGCGAGCGGGCGGCGGCGGCGGCCTGGGTCACGGCTTTCCTCCTCCGTTGGCGCGGCCAGCAGGCGGCCGCGGCGTCCATCGCCCGCAGAGTAGGTGCCGCCGTCGGCGCGACGCCAACGACTTCGATTCACGGCGACTTGAACGATGTTCATGTCGCGCCGGCCACGCCGCGCAGCCAGCGCTCGAGGCGCCGGACGACCGCGGTCGGCGGCAGGTCGGATGGCCGGCACAGATAGTAGGCGGCGCCGGTCGGATCGCCGGCGCCGAACGGGTGCGACCAGCGTGCCGCGGGCCAGGCGGTCGTCGACCATGGGACGTCGCCCCATGGCGATGCCGTGCCCGCCCTCGGCGACCTGGAAGCGCCTGCTCGATGCCTTCCAGCTCGATCGCGCCGATCAGCGACGGCGGCACCAGGCCGCGGGCGCGCGCCCACTCCTCCCACTCGTCGGGGAAGCGGGCGTTGACGATCAGCCGGGCGCGCTGCAGGGCGGCCAGAGGATCCTCGTCGGCGCCGACATAGCCGCGCGCGCACACCGGCAGCGCGGTCTCCTCCAGGAGGAAGACGGCCTCGATGCCGGGCCAGGCGCCTTTGCCGTGGCGGATCGCGAGGTCGACCTGGTCGCGCCTGAGATCGAGCACGCGCGTCGTCGGCACCAGCTGCAGCTCGAGGTCCGGATGATCCCGCTCGAAGGCGCCGAGCCGCGGGATCAGCCAGGTCGCGGCGAGCGAGGGCGGCAGGGTCAGGCGCACGACATTGCGGCCGCTCGGGCGCAGCAGGGCCTCGGTCGCCGCCTGGATCTGGCGGATCGCCGGGTCGATCTGGTCGAAGTAGCGCCGGCCGGCCGCGGTCAGCCGAACGCCGGCGCCGGAGCGGTCGAACAACGCGATCCGCAAGAAATCCTCGAGCCGCCGCACCTGGTGGCTGATCGCCGACTCGGTGACCCCCAGGCCGCTCGGCGGCAGTCGCGGAAGCGGTCCGTGCAGCGCGGCGGCGTGGAAGGCGCGCAAGGCGGCGAACGGCGGCAGCGGTGTGGTCGGCTCGGCCATGCCGGTAGCGTGATCGCACCGTGAGCAGGATTCAAGTGGCTGGTTCCAGGCCAGCGACCACCCTAAGGTGGCGACGATCCACAACCAGCTGATCGTAGCCCGAGGGCGGAATGAGCATGAAGTTTGGTTTTTCCCTGGTGGTGCGCGGCAAAGACGCGACGCCCGAGACCTTCGTGCAGATGGCCGAGCGGTCCGAGGCGCTAGCGCTGGACTCGCTGTGGTGCAGCGCGCACGTCATCGTGCCGCCCCAGCACAAGTCCGGCTACACGCTGATCCCCGGCCTCAAGCACCCGGAGCACTGGAAGGAAGGCTATTGGGAGCCGTTCACGGTGCTCAGCTATCTGGCGGCGCAGACCAGCAGGCTGCAGCTCGGCACCAGCGTGGTGGTGATGCCCATGCACAACCCGTTCGAGCTGGCCAAGCAGGTGGCCGAGGTCGATCAGCTGAGCGGCGGGCGCTTCGTGTTCGGGATCGGCGTCGGCTGGTTCGAGGAAGAGTTCGAGGTGCTGGGCCAGAACTTTCACAACCGTGGCGCGCGCACCAATGAGGGGCTCGAGCTGATGAGGGCGCTGTGGGGCGACGACCCGGTCACCTTCAAGGGCAAGCACTACCGCGTCGAGAACGCCTGCTTCGCGCCGAAGCCGGCGCAGAAGCCGTCGCCACCGATCTGGGTCGCCGGCGGCAGCAAGGCGGCGATGCGGCGCGCCGCCCGTTACGGCGATGCCTGGCATCCGGTGCGCCCGAGCTTCGAGGACTCTCGCAGCGCGATCGCCGAGCTCGACGGCTATCTCGAGCAGGAAGGGCGGGCACCCGGCAGCGTCGAGATCGCGGTCAAGTGCCCGGTGGTGTTCCAGTCGGGGCCGGCGGGCGCCGATCAACCGCCCACCTGGGGCCGGCCGCGCGACATCGCCGATGCGATCAAGCGCTACCGCGATCTGGGCGCATCGCACTTCGTGCTCGACGTGGTGCCGGAGACCCGGGCGGTCGCGCTCGATACCATGGAGCGCTTTGCCCAGGAGGTGCGTCCTCACCTGACATGAGGACTGTCGGGCCTGGGCCCGCGATTCATGCGGGCGCGGCACCGCCCGCCTCGCCGACCGAGCCCGGGCCCGTCGAGCAGGCGCAGACGGCGCAGCATCGGAGCTTCGCCGCTCGGCTTGGCGAGGTCGAAGCGGCCGTCGCTCTCCCGCAGGTCCGGCACCTCGGCCGGCTCGACCGCGCGGGCGCGCAGACCGCTCGCGCCGAGCAGGTCGCGCCAGGCGTCGACGAACTGGCCGGTGACCAGGATCGTGCCCGGCACAGCGTGCGGCTCGAGGCGCGCCGCGACCATCAGGGCCAGGCCGGTGCGCGCCCGTGCGTCTGGCCCTTCGCCGGTGAGCTCGACGAAGCCGGCATCGCCGCCGTAGCGCATGTCACAGGCATAGGCCGAGCGCAGCAGCCGCTGGCGCAGGGCGAGCGCCGCCATCACCACCTGGCGCGGGTTCGGATCGACCATGAGCACGGCATCGCCGTCGCTGGCATAGGCGACCGCGATCTCACGGCCGCACTCGGCCACCGCCTCGGCGAAGAACGCCGGGAAGCTGGCGCCGGCCGCCGGGTCCTGCAGGATGGCGCCGAGCCCGCGCACATCGCCCTTGAGCACGAACTGGATCTCGCGCGCCGGCCGCCAGGGCCGCTCGGCGCCGATCACGTTGAGCTTGTCCAGGCGCCGGAAGTAGTCGGGACTGTAGCTGCCGATCACGAGATCGAGGCTCGGGTGGATCAAAAAATGCTCGGCGTCGGGCAGCACGTCGTCGCGATCGAGCGGCACCTCGCCGGGATAGCGGAAATACTGCACCAGCTCGGCCGTCTCGGGATCGATGCCGACATAGCCGAGCAGCCCGATCTTGAACATGCTCGCGAACACATGGCAGGCAACGGGCTCGGTGCCGCCCTGCTTTTGCGAGAACAGCCGGTCGTATTGCTCCGAGAGCACCTTCAGCTCGGCCCGCGGGATGACGTTGCGGCGGATCAGGCGGAACAGGATCTCGCGGTCGAACTGGGGCAGATGGGGCGACATCTCGGTGATGAAGCCCTGGGCGATCGCCGCGGCGCTGCGCGTGATCTGCTGGCGGACCGCCTGGCGTGTGCGCCGCCGCGGGTCGATGGCGGCGAGGTCGCGGCCGATGAACGCGATGTCGCGCGGCCGGCGGAAGGTGTGGCGGATCCAGAACGCGCCGACGCTCTCCTCGTCGCCGGTGCTCTGGTGCACGATCCGCGTGGCGTCGTAGCCGAAGAAGCGCGCCCAGGGATCGCGCGCCGCCGGCTCGACCAGGCTGCGCTTGCGCTCGACCTCGATGTTCTTGCGGATGATCTCGACCAGATCCTCGTGCGAATAGTGCAGGTCGAGCGCGGAGCCGGCGAGCTGCAGGCCCAACGGGTTGCCCAAAAAAGTCCGCTGGAACACCTCCTTGCGGATCGAGGCGAAGATCTTGACGTGGTTGTTGATCGCGTGCAGATCGCGCGCCGCAAGCGCGATGCCGACCTGGGCGAAGTGCCAGTAGCTGCGATAGATATTGCGTTCCTCGTCAACATCGACCGGTTGGCTGGCCAGAAAATCTTCGAAATACTCGTCGATGTTGTCGATGAACATGGCGACCGAGCTGTGGATGCGCCGAAACACCGGCAGCAGATGGGTGACGTAGTCCTTGAAGGCCGCGAAATAGGCGTCGCGCGACAACGCCAGCAGGTTGGTGAACAGATCGCAGGCGCTACGCAGATGCTCGTTGCCCACGACCTTCTCGAGCGGGCCCGAGAGTGCTGGGCAGATCCCCAGGTGCTTCTCGACCGCCAGCGTCAGCGCGATCGACCAGAGCGCCTTCCAGTAGGCTTCGGTCTCGCGCACGCTGCCATATTCCCGATGGCTCATCAGGTCCGGATTGGCGCTCGGCTTGTCGACCAGGGCACGCTCGGGCAGGATGGTGCGGTAACGCTCCCGCATCGACTGGCGCTTGGCCTTGAGCAGCAGGGTCTTGCCAAAGCCCTTGGGGGCGATGACCAGCACCTCCTCGGTGGTGGCGGGATCGAGGAAGTCGGCGATCTGGTTGTTGAGATGCAGCAGCTGGCCGCTGAACTGGTCCAGATCCTCCGGCTCGATGTCCTTGGCATCGACCACCCAAGGCTTCATGTCAGGACTCCCGCGCCCCTCCAGCCACGACCTCGTTTGGGTAACGATGAGCGGCTGCTTTTCCCTCCGTCGAGGACATGCGCCTGTGCCTCCGACAGGCTTCACCACCTGCGGTTGGCTCAAGCCTTTGTCAATGCGTGATCGCAGGCCGCATCGCACGGCGTGACGGTTTGTGTCGAGAGGGCCGGCTCCTTAGCGCACGGTCTCGAGTTGGGTGAACAGTACCGGCATCAGCGGGCGAAGGTCGACGCGACCATCCGCAGCCTTCTCGACCACGGTCAGCTGCTGGTCGTTCTCGACGCCTGTGGGGAGCACCATCCGACCGCCTGGTCGCAACTGCTCGATCAGCGCAGGTGGACACAGCTCGGCCGCCGCGCTCACGAGAATCTTGTCGAACGGTGCGTGCTCCGGCCAGCCCTGGCCGCCGTCGCCGACCCGGATGTCGACGTTGGTGTAGCCGAGCTGCAGCAGTCGCAGCTCGGCCTCGTTGGCCAACTCCTCGACGATCTCGATGGTCCACACCCGATCCGTCAGCTCGGCAAGGATCGCCGTCTGATAGCCGAGCCCGGTGCCCACCTCGAGGACCACGTCTCCCGGCTCCGGCTCGAGCAGGTCGGTCATCACGGCGACCATGAACGGTTGCGAGATGGTCTTGTCGAACCCGATCGGCAGGGGCATGTCCGCATACGCGTACCTGGCCAGCGAGGCCGGTACGAAGGCGTGTCTCGGCACGCGCGCCATCGCGGCCAGGACCCGCTCGTCAAGCATCGCCTTGCCCAGATCCCGGCTTGTCAGCTCGACATAGATCTCGATCACCTCGACCATGTGGCGGCGGAGGATCGCGAAGTGTCTTTCCTCCATAGCGCATCTCCCTCGATGGACCAGTCGGCTTGGCGACAGGAGATCGGGCGGGGGGCAGAACGCCCGTCCCGCATGATACGTCAAAGACACGGGGCACGGACCTGGAAAGTGAGCACCGCTTGGCAGCCGCGTCCCTTCGCCGCGACTGGCAGCCGCGACCGCCGTGGTTCCATCCGGGTCGAAAGTGCTCTAGCGTGCCGGCATGAAAAAGCTCGGCTGTATCGTAGGCTTCGTCCTGCTGCTGCTCGCCGCCGCGGGCGCGCTGGCCGGGCTTGTCATGGCCGGTTCTGCTCCCCAGGGAAGGATCAGCCTTGGCTGGCTGTGGTTTCAGATCCACAGCAACAGCCTGGTCGGGTTCCAGGCGTTGATCGAGAAGGGGGTGAGCCCGGCGCTGTGGCCACCGATCCAGACCGTCCTGACCTGGCCGGTGTGGCTGGTGCTCGGTGTCCCGGGTGTGCTGCTGGCGCTCTGCTGCCTCGGTCTGCGGCGTTCGGATCAGGCGAACAGCTGAGCCGCGCTCGCGCTTGGAGCCCTCGAGCCGGCGTCGGCCTCTCGGGCGAAGGTCTGGCGGTGCACGATCTGGCGCACGATGTGGGCCGCGTCCTCCTCGAGGCCGCAGATGATTCCCGACTTGCGCTTGTGCAGCCAGGGGAAGCCGACGAAGTAGATGCCGGCGACCGCCGCGAACTCCGCGCACATGCAACGGGTTGCCGTCGCGATCGAGCACCGGCAGACGCAGCCAGGAGAAATCGGCGGCATAGCCCGTGCACCAGATACACGTGCCGATCTCGGCATCACAGAGATCGAGCCGCGGGGGCGCACCGAGCTCCTCCGTGCATGGCCGGTCGGCCGGATCGGTCTCCGGCGGTGGCGCCTGGATGCCGGCGCGCTCGACATAGGCATCGACATGCTGCTTGAACTCGGCCGATTGCTGGTCGGCGAAACGGATGTGCTCGTTCACATCGTCTGCCAGGACCAGGTCCTCGTCCTCGATGCCGGCCAGGCGACCGAGCAGGGTGACCCCGTCCTGCGCCAGCTTCTGCAGGCTCAAGGTGTAGCCGTAGCGACCGGCCCCCGACACCTGCGGCTGGGCGGCCTTGCAGATCGTCCGGTCCGGCAGGTCGGCCTTGGCGACGTCCAGAAAGCCGCTGTCCCACAGCCAGGACATGATCTCGCGGCCGCGATAGCGGCGCGGCACCCGGGCGACCTTGCTGGTGCACAGGAACACCCTGCGGCCGGCGGCGTTCAGCTCCTCGGCGATCTGGCAGCCCGACTGGCCGCTGCCGACCACCAGCACGGCGCCGTCTGCCAGCGCGCCCGGGTTGCGATAGTCGGCGCTGTGCATCTGGACCACGCGCGCCGGCAGCCGGGCGGCCAGCGCCGGCACCCGGGCGCGCCGCATCATGCCCGAGGCGACCACCACCGCGCTCGCCTGGCGCTCCATGGTCACGCCCGAGGGCGTCCTGGTGCCGACCCGAAAGCCGCCCCCGATCCACTCGACCGAGGTCACCTCGACGCCGGTGCGGACCGGCAGCTCGAAATCCTGGACGTAGCGATCGAACGACCGGGCCAGCTCGTGCGCGCTGTAGAACCCGTCCGGCTGGTCGCCGCGATAGGGCGCGCCGGGCAACCCGTTCAAGGCATTGGGCGAGTTCAGGGTGAACGAATCCCAACGCTGCGAGCGCCAGCTGTCGGCGACCTGATGCTTCTCCAGCACCACATGGCCGACGCCGCGCTGCTTGAGGAAGTAGCTGGTCGCAAGCCCCGCCTGCCCGGCGCCCACCACGATCACGTCGTGGGCTCCAGCTCGGGATGCCATCTTCGCCGCCGTCGACATCGCGAAAAACTCCCCACCTTGGCCGCGGGTCGGTGCGGCCGGGAGCATCACGCTAGCGACCTGCGATTTCGCTTCGATGTCTTTGCGACCAGCACACGGTTTCAATTGTTTCGGCGTGACGAGGCCATGCCGGCTTGCTTCCTGGTTGCACCGAGCGAGGTCACCCGACACTATGCGTCGAGGTCGTGCCCAAGCGACCGATCAACGCTCGAGACCAAGCAATCGAGGAGGCTTCAAGAAATGCTGCGGACCCGTCTTGCCGGCCTGATCGCGGCCGGCGTCCTGCTCGCGACCAACGGTGTCGTCGCCGGCACGATCACCCATCACAGCTTCCCGTCCGAGACCCTGGGCCGGGACTACGCCTACAACATCTATCTGCCGGACGGCTACGAGACCTCGGGGCTCACCTATCCCGCGCTCTATCTGCTGCACGGCTCGTTCGGCAACGAGAACGACTGGCCGGTCAAGGGCGAGACTCCAGCCGACCGCCGACCGCCTGATCGACGAGGGCCGGATTCCGCCCGCGGTGATCGTCATGCCCGGTTCGCTCAGCTGGTGGGTCGACGGCTACAACGAGAAGGCCGAGACCGCGTTCTTCGAGGACCTGATTCCGCATGTCGAGCAGACCTGGCGCGTGATCCCGGAGCGCGAGGGGCGGCTGATCGCCGGGCTGTCGGCCGGCGGCTACGGCACCGTGAACTTCGTGCTCGAGCACCCCGAGCTGTTCGCCGCAGGCGCCGCGCTCAGCCCCGCATCGTATGTGCCGCAACCGCCGTCCCACTCCTCGGCCAACCGCCACCCGGCCTATCTCAAGGCCGACGGCACCTACGACCCGGAGATGTGGGAGAAGCTGAACTATCCGCAGTATATCGACGCCTACAAGGCGCAGGACATCGTGGTGCCGCTGTTCATCGCCTCGGGCGACCACGACACCTTCGACATCGCCTGTCACGGCGCCGTACTGTACCAGGCGCTGCGCGAGCACCAGCCGGACAGGGTCGAGTTCCGGGTGGTCGACGGCGATCACGAATGGCCGGTCTGGATCGAGACCCTGCCCGAGGCGATGACCTACATCTTCGGCTACGCCAGCCGCCCGCAGGGCGTGACGCCCAGCCACTGAAGCCAGCGGCAAAGCCTCTCCGGCACGTCGCCAGGAGGCTGCGTCGTACCTCAGCCGAGCTAGCCGGACCTTGCCGGTCTCCAGCTCGTAGAAGCCGCCGACCACCTTGACCTTGCCGTCCGCGACCGCCGGCGCGACGATCGGCCCGGCGGTGGCGATCTGGGCGACGGTCTGCCGCACGTTCTGCTTGATCGCGTTGGTCAGCAGGTCGCCGGCCCCGCCGCGCACCGCCTCGACCGCCGGCTTGATCGGCTCGATCAGCGCCGGCAGGTGGCCGGGCAGCTGCACATCGTCTTCCACCACCTTGATCGCGGCACCGACCGCGCCGCAGGCACTGTGGCCGAGCACCATGATCAAGGGCGTGCCCAGCTCCGCGACCGCATACTCCATGCTGGCCAGATTATCCGTGTTCAAGGTGTTGCCGGCCACCCGCAGGACAAACAGCTGGCCGCGGCTCTGGTCGAAGGCGAGCTCCGGTGCCACGCGCGAATCGGCGCAGCCCAGGATCACCGCGAACGGCCGCTGTGACAGCGCCAGCGCCACACGATCCGTCGAAAAATTTCTCGGCACGGTCTGGCAGCAGACATAGCGCTCGTTGCCCTCCATCAGGCGCGCGAGCGCCTGATCGGGCGCGATCGTCTCCTGGGCGAACGCGCGGCCAAACTGCAGTGCCGCCGCGGCCATGGTCGCGACACCGCCGGCGAGCGCCCGACGGCGCGAGATCAGGCAGGCTTCACACATCGAGCGTCCCCTCGCCGCCCCAGGTCATAAGATAGCAGATGCGCGCGCGGGCGCCGAGGCCTCCGCCCACCGCGTTCAGATGCGCATCGCAACGGCCGGAAGCCTCCCGCACCTCAACGGCCAAAGCGTCGGACTGCTCGATTTCCAGTGAAGCGAGGCCATCATCTGATGGCCGCCTTGCACTGCGCGATCTCATGGGAATCGAGTGCTTACCGCGCACAGAGGTATGAACCATCCTTCTGCTCCGAAGCATCAGCGCTGCGCGCGCCGCAGGCAGCAAGATAGCAGAAGTCGAGCAGTCAAGAATACCCGGCTTCACTCGACCGGTGATCCGCCGTTGTCCAATGTTGACTGAACCTCGCGTATTGTCCTCAGTCGCTGCCAGAGCTCTGAGGATTCGCTCGCTTGGGCAGGACCAGACTGCACTATCTGCAAAGCGTAAAAATTCTGCAAATTGCCGAGGATTTCCTCATTGCGCGGATCCATTAGCAGTGCGCCGATAAACCCATCGACGATCAATCGGGTCTCCAATCGGCTTTCCTCGCTTTGACAGCACTCGCGAATTTTCGCCAGAACATCCAAATTTCTCGTTGCACCATCATATGGCAACATCTCGGCTGCCTTATCCAGCAAGTCAGCAATTCGCATTGCTTCTTTTTCTCGTTTTTTTCCTTGCAGCAGCTCCATTTGATCAAAGAGCAACGATGCAAGCATGATGTTGCCAATAGCATCAGGGAGTCCACGCTCACCGCCGGGCCAGGTTTTCCTTTCCGCCTCCCGATATCGATCTAGCGCCGCCTCAACGGATCGTATGGCGTCTCGCAATCGTGACCGCGATGAAGCATCGGCCGCCATCTCCGTCACCTCTGCCGCCCTGTACTGCAAATAAGCAACAACACCTTCCACGAAATAGAGTTCGGGCATCTTGTCTCGCAGCTGCCAGACCGGTGCCTGGGTCCATCCCGTATATCCGTCCGCGAATTCGACCTTGATCCACCGATTGGACAAACCGGTGGTACGAAACCCTACCGTCTTCGGCGAATCCGCTATCCATCTGCGCACTCGCATCACCAGGGGCTCATCCGCTCCTGGCTTGAGGCTTCTTAGATCCGCGTCAGCCGCAGTCGAATCCCACTTATCCGATATCTGCAAACTTAGATAATCTGCATCAATCTTTTGTAGATTATCGACTGTTAGCCGGCGCGGCGGAAACTCGACAGTTTGGGTAGGAAAATGTCCGGAAAATGCGAGTTCGACGCCGTGTTCTTTACTGACGTCCAGCGCGCGCTTCACCCTAATTACCTCCGGAACCCCCCGCCGCGCGAAGTGCACAATACTTTGAAGATAGATGTCATGACCGACTTGGAAAATAACTCCCGAGATCAGAATAAGCCCTTCTCCTGACTGTATATGCTGTCGTGTCTGCCGCCCGGCGTCGTCGACGTTGCTTCGATCGACAGTCGTCTCAAAGAGCTGCTTCTGGATCGTCTCCGGCTCGCAACCGTCGCCTTCCAAGCGGGTTACGCTGACCGGCTCGTCAAGGGTTGTATTGAGCTGTTCGAACTGTATCAATAACGGCAGCCGTTCAGCGGTTTCGCTCAGTTCGTCACCGGTTTGACCCTCCAACCGGTACGGCAGAACCACAAGACTAACGCTCGATTCGCCCACCACAGAGGGGGCAGTACAGGTTCCGGCCGCAAAAAGCCCCGCCTTATAGCTTGTTACCGCCCCGGCGGCCCCGGCTCCAGCCACAACAACAATCGGAAGAACGCAACCGCTCAGTCCTGACGTCACCAAGCCAGCCAAAGCGACGCCTGCCAACCAGCGCCAGCCCCCCTGCCTGCGATCGCGAACCGACAAACCTAGTACACT
>CAVSVZ010000009.1:0-92435 GCA_963731495.1 uncultured Alphaproteobacteria bacterium | reverse complement strand
GGTATTGCGCGGCGGCATCGCCACGCTCGGCGGCGAGCTCCAGGAAGGCGCTCGCGGCGCCGAGATCGAACGGCACGCCGTCGGCCGTCTCGTAACGCTCCGCCAGTCGGATCAGGGCCTTGGGATCGCCCGCCGCCGCTTCGGCACGGTCGCTCTCCAGGTCATGCTCGGCGCCGAGTCCCGCGCGCAGGCACAGGCAGCTGAGGCCGACCGCGACCACGATGCCGCGGCGCCAGGTTCGGCGAGCGGGGCGCGCCCGCACGCTTTGACGGAAGACGAGCCAGGACGGAGTTTGGCTCGAGCCTTGCGTCGGGCCCGCAGGCTTGGCCGAACGTGCAGATGGGGTGCATGAGATCAAATGGCGCATGGTCCCCCTACCTATGGCCGCGGTGCGTGTTCTACGCGGGCTTGGCACCTTCGCTTGTGAGGCGCGCCACAGACGCGTCAGCACGGTACCGATCGCCAGCCGGCTTGTTCGCCATCGCGAGCTCACAGGAACCCTTGCTTGCAAGCCTAGACCTTCTCTAGGTGCGGATCACGCATTTCCTCAAGGTGCGGATCGCGCATTTCGGGATGATGTCGCGGCTTGTTTCAATTGTGTCGGCGGGTAACGCCCGGTCGGAGCTCATGTGACAACTGGCCGTGTGCCACTCGCTAGACCTCGTCCAGATCGGTATCGAGCAGCGCGTTGTCCTCGCCGAGTTGCGGATAGCTGCGCGGCGCCGGGCTCCGGAATGCCGGCGCGACCGGCACCGGCAAAGCCGGAACCGATCGGCCATCCGTCGTCAGCACGTGATCGAACAGTCCGCGCGCCCGGACCTGCGGATCCTCGAGCGCTTCCTCGAGCGAGGCGACGATCGCACAGCACACGTCCTCGCCCTGGAACAACGCCTGCCACTGCGCCGCGGTCCTCGCTCGGATCAGCTCGGCAACCCGGGCCGTGGTTGAGGCGGGCTCCAGGGCATCGTCGCGAAGGCGCTGCTCGAGGCCGATCAGCTGGCAGAAGCGATCCCAGAACTTCTGCTCGAGCGGTGCTGCGGCCAGGAATTGGTCGTCGGCGGTGCGATAGATCCGATAACGGGGCGAGCCGCCGGTCACCAGCTCGTCGCCGGGACGCGGCCAGCGATGGCTGGCAAAGCCGTTGCCCAGCGCCCAATACATGAACGGGAACAGCTGATCGCACATCGCGACGTCGAGCCGGCAGCCCTTACCGGTTTTTTGCCGCTGCTGCAGCGCGAGCAGGATGTTGATCACCGCCGGATAGGCGCCGCCACCGATGTCGGCGATCAGCGCCGGCGGGATCACGGGCGCGCCTTCCCGATCGGCAGACAGGTTGAGGAGCCCGGTCTCGGCGATGTAGTTCAGATCATGCGCCGCGACGCCGGCCTTCGGGCCGCTCTGGCCGTAGCCCGTGAGCGAGCAATAGATGAGCTGAGGGTTCAGCTGCTCGAGCGCCTCATAGCCCAGGCCCAGGCGGTCCATCACGCCCGGGCGAAACTGCTCGATCAGCATGTCGGCTTCGCGGATCAGGGGCATCAGGCGCGCGCGCTGCTGCGTGTCCTTGAGGTCGATCGTGATCGAGCGCTTGGCGCGGTTGAGCAGGGCGAAATTGACGCTGTCGGCGCCGAGCGTGGGCTGGTAGGCGCGCATCTCGTCGCCACGCCCGGGACGCTCGATCTTGATCACCTGGGCGCCGGCCTCGGCCAGGATCAGGGTCGCGATCGGGCCCGGCAGAAGGGTCGAGAAGTCGACGCACCTTGATCGCCGGCGAGCGGCTGCATCAGCCGCCCTTGTCCTGGCGTTGCCTGGCGACCACCGCGCGGCGCGCCGGCGCATAAGCCGCGCTGCCGTAGACCTCGAACAGCGCGCTGGTGACTTCGTAATGATGCGGCGAGGCCGCCGCGCAGCACGCGCTCGATCGGGCCGTCCGGATAGCCGAGGCCGAGCCGGCAGGTGGTGTCCATCGCCTCGGCGCTCGCGAGGCCCTCGTCGAGCAAGCGAAGCGCCGCGTTGTATTTGGGGCGCACCAGGCGATCGATGATCCGCCCGGCCTGGTCGGCGCACACGGCGACCTCCAGGCCCGCCGGCTCGAACATGCGCCTTGGCCGCCTCGATCGCGGCCGGATCGCTGCTGGGCTGGCGCACCAGTTCGACCAGCTTCGACGGCGGCATCGTTGCCGTTGCGATAGCGCGCGAAGCCGAGCACGTTCGACCCCTCGTCGCCATAGCCCTCGCCGGTGTGCACGCCGAGGCATTCGGTGCCGAGCTCGACCAGCACCGCCGTTCTCGACGGGATCCGGCCCGTGGGCGCACGCCGAGATAGAGCACGACCTCCCCGTCGCGGCAGCGCACCGCCGAGGAACGGATCGCCGTCGGGAAGGAGCGGCTCTCGCCGTAGCGCCGGATCGCATAGCCGCATGGGCCTAGCCTCCGAACATCGCGCTGCCTTCATAGCTGATAGAAGCCGCGGCCGGTCTTGCGCCCGAGATGGCCGGCGGCCACCATGCGCCGCAGCAGAGGCGGTGCGGCGGCGCGCAGATCGAGCGTGACCGGATAGAACGCCTCGCACAGCCGCACCTGGGTATCGAGCCCGATCAGGTCGAGCAGCTCGCACGGGCCCATCTTGTAGCCGAGCCCGGTCTTGATCGCGATGTCGATGTCGGCCGGCGTCGCCACGCCCGCCTCGACCGCGCGAATCACGTCGTTGTTGAACGGCACCAGCAGCGCATTGAGGATGAAGCCCGGCTTGTCCTGCGTCCGCACCGGCGTCTGCCCGGCCGCCTCGCGCCACGCCCAGGCGGTCTCGAATGTGCCTCGCTGGTGTTCATGCCCGGCGACATCTCGATCAGCTTCATCAGCTGCGCCGGCAGACAGAAATGCATGCCGACAACCCGGTCCTCGCGCCCGCAGCCGGAAGCGATTTCGGTGATCGACAGCGTCGAGGTATTCGAGGCGAAGATCGTGCGCTCCGGGCAGACCTCGTGCAGCGCCTTGAACAGTTTCTGTTTGATCTCGAGGTCCTCGAACACCGCCTCGATCACCAGATCGCAATCGGCCAGTCGCGCGATATCGGTGGTCGGTCCGAAGCTGCGACGAGCACGGCATCGCGGTCGCTCGCGCTTCATCTTGCCGCGGTCGACCGACTTGCCGAAAAATCCCTCGGTCTGCCGGCGCGCGCGCTCGAGCGGCTCCGCGCGAGTCGTAGCAGACCGTTTCGAAAGCCGGCGCGCGCCGCGACGATGGCGATGCCGGCACCCATGGTGCCGCCGGCACCGCATACGCCGACTGTCCTGATTGCTGCGTCATTTGCGTTTCGAAGCTCCGGCCGATCAGTTGACGGTGGATCTGGTTGGTGCCCTCCCAGATCTGGGTCATCTTGGCGTCGCGCATCAGCCGCTCGACCCGGTACTCCTTGCAGTAGCCGTAGCCGCCGTGCATCTGCACCGCCTCGGTGGCCATGCGCATCGCCAGGTCGGATGCGCGCATCTTGAGCGATCGACGCTTCGATGCCGAATTCGCTCTCGCCGGCATCGACCAGCGTCGCCGACATAGCCGAGCCAGCGCTCGCACATGGCGAGCTCGCTGGCGAGATCGGCAAGCAGGAACTGGTTGCCCTGGAACTCGATGATCTGCCGGCCCGACTGCTGGCGCTCGTTGATGTAGGCGATCATGTCCTCGAAGGCGGCGCGGGCGATCCCGAGCGCGTGCGCGGCGATCGACGGGCGCGACTTGTTGAGCGAAGCGAGCAGGATCCGCAGGCCGTCGCCCGGCTCGCCGATCAGATTGGCGCGCGGCACGCGGCAGCTCTCGAAGGCGAGCGCCGCGGTCGAGCGGCGCGGACGCCCATCTTGTCCTCGGTGCGGACCACGGACAGGCCGGCCGTGCCCCTCTCGACGACCACCGACCGAAATCGCCGCGCCGCGGTTCCTCGATCTCCGTCCACTTGCCGAACAGGAAGATAGCGGTCGGCGACATTGCCATTGGTGATGAAGATCTTGCCGCCGTCGATCAGGATCTGGTCGCCGTCGGGCGTGAATCGCGTCGCATGCCGGTGGCGTCGGAGCCGGCGTCCGGTTCGGTGATGGACAAGCGCGCCGAGGCCGCCCTCGGCGATCTGCGGCAGCAGGCGCGCTTTCTGCTCCTCGTTGCCGAAGTCGATCAGCGGCTTGATGGCGTGGAAGTTGGTCGACCACGTGATGCCGGTGGCGGCGCAGGCCTCGGTGATCTCGCGCACGCACGCGAGATAGGCCGAATAGGACACCGGCGCGCCGCCATAAGCCTCCGGCACGAACATGGCATTCAGGCCGAGCTGCGTTGATCGCCTCGACATTGTCCCAGGGAAACTCTGCCGTGCGGTCGTAGTGCGCGGCGCGAGGCGCAATCACCTCCTCGGCCATCTGGCGCACCGTGCGGACCAGGATCGTCTCCTCTTCCGCAAGCGCCGGCGGCAGGTCGAGCCGATCGAGCATGGTGCTCATGGCGGGGCCATCCCTTGGGGCATCTCGAGCCGACAGGGCTCGGGCGCGATCCGCCCTGCCGCAGCCCACGCGGCGAGCTCACGCTTGAGGATCTTGCCGCTCGCGGTCAGGGGAAACGCGTCGAGCACGATGAAGTATTCGGGCATGTCGTAGATGGACAGTCCGGCTTCGAGGAGATGCCGGAGCAGCTCTTCGGAACCAGGCTTGTCGTCGTCCGACGTGCTGACCGCCAGGCACAGCTTCTCGCCCAGGCGCTCGTCCGCAACGCCAAACGCTGCGGCTTTCGCGATCTTGGGGTGCTTCACCGCCAGCTCCTCGACCTTGGCCGGGTGGATGTTGTGGCCGCCCCTGATCACGATGTCCTTGAGCCGGCCGACAATGCGCAGATTGCCACGCTCGTCCAGCATGCCGAGGTCGCCCGAGAGGAACCAGCCGTCTTTGTTGAACGACCGCTCGGTAGCCGCCTGATTACCGAAATAGCCGAGCATCAGCGCCCCGCCCCGACCACCGATCTGGCCGACCGTGCCGGGCGGCACCTCCCGGTCCGGATCGCTCTGATCGAAGATCCGCACCTCGTAGCCGCGCCCGCCCCGGCCACAGCTGGCGCAGATGGTCTCCGCATCGTCGCTCGGATGGGTGTAGTGGTGCGAGGAGTTCTCGGTCATGCCGTAGATGTTCTGCGGCTTGATGCCCTGCTCGAGGAAGCGCTCGGCGACCGAGCGCGGAATCGGTGCGCCCGCCATGTAGAACAGCTCGACCTCCCCGAGCCGCGACAGCCCGCACCGTTGCTGCTCCGCCAGGATGTCCATGGCATGGGTCGGCACGCCCATGACGTAGGTAGCACCGCTCTCGATCAGCCAGTCGAGCCGGCTCGTGCCGGCAGGTGGATCGTCGACCACCAGCTCCATCCCGGCACTCAGCGCCTGTCCGGCCGCGACCCAGGCGATGTGGTGCGAGAGCGGCGAGAGGGTCAGCAGCACCGTGGTGTGATCGTGGCTCCAGTCGCGCACCAGGTCCCGACAGTTGGCCAGCAGGGTGTTGTCCGAGTGCATGACCGCCTTCGGTGTGCCGGTCGTGCCCGAGGTGAAGGCGAGGTAGGCGACCTTGTCCGGATTGTCGTCGACCGGGCTCAGTGCTCGCGGCGCGACGTCCGGTCCCGGCAGGTCCGGCCCCGGCATCCGTGCCTTCGGCAGGCGATACACCTTGCGCAGGCTCAGCCTCTCTGCGAAGGCCGCGAGCGGATCATGACGGTCGACGTCCGCGCCCCAGCCCTCCTCGATCAGGAGCGCGCGCGCTTCGATGTGCCGGAGCAGCGTCGCGATCTCCTCGATCGTGTAGTTCCGGTGCAGCGAGGGATTGCAGACATAGCCGTTTCGGCTGCAGGCGATGAACGCGACCAGCGCCTCCAGCCGGTTCGAAAGCCAGAGCCCGACCCGCTCGCCGGACCGTAGGCCGGCCTCTGCGAAGGAATCCGCGACCGCATCCACCCAGCGCAGCAGTTCGGCCCAGGTCAGCCGCCGGGCGCCGTCACGGGCGGCGAAGGCATCGGGACGGGCGGCGGCGTGGCCGGCTAGCAGCGTGTAGAACGTGTCGGTGCACCAGACCCCGCTCTTGTAGTATCGCTGCGCGGCGTGCGGATCGTGCAAGGTGAGGATGTGGCTCATGCGCGCCCACCTCAGTGGCCGAATTTTTCCGGGTCGGGCTTGCGGCGCGACGCGAATGCTCCGCTCAACTCCTTGGATTCCTCGCTGTCCAGATAGCCGCGCAGCAGAAGATCGTGGGCGACCCGGGCAAGACCCGAAACGCCGCCGTGGCGGGCATTGAACGCCGCCTTGATCGAGGCGAGCGCGAACGCCCCGCGCTCGGCGACCTCGAGCGCCCACGCTCTCGTTTCCTCCCGCAGCCGGTCATCCGGCACCACGCGATTGATCATCCCGATCGCAAGCGCCTCCCGCGCGGAGATCTTGGGATTGAGATACCAGAGCTCCTTCGCTTTCTTCTTGCCGACCAGGTCCTCCAGATACCACGTGCCGTAGCCCGCGTCGAACGAGCCCATCATCGGGCCGACCTGACGGAAGACCGCGCTCTCCTTGGCGATCGTGAGGTCGCAGACGACCTGCAGGACATTGCCGCCGCCGACCGCGAAGCCGTTGACGCTGGCGATCACCGGCTTTTGCAGCCGGTCGATGCTCTCGTAGATCTCGAGGGTCGGCAGCACGCCGGCATAGAGATGGCTGTCCTCCATGCCCTCCTTGCGGCCGCCGAGGCAGAAGAACTTTTCGCCCGCGCCCGTGATCACCAGGACGCGCGTGCGGGTCTCGCGCCGGATCGCATTGATGCAGTCGCGGATCTCGTGGCACATGACGGCCGTGAACATGTTGCCGTCGTCGGGGCGATTGAGCGTCAGCCAGCCGATCGGCCCGTCTTCTTCGTAGAGAATGGTCTCGTAGACCAATCCCACCTCCCGCTTTCAGATAACGCCTTCTTCGCGCAGTCGTGCGATGTCGTCGTCGCTCTTGCCGAGGACCGAGCGCAGCACCTCTGCGCTGTGTGCTGCGAGCGCCGGCGGCGGTCGCCGCGGCGCATTGGCCTCGCCATCGACGTGCACGCCGGTGTTGACCTGCGGCACCTCGCGACCGCCCTCCCCTGCCATTCGATAGAACAGGCCGCGCTCGCGCAAGGCGGGATCGGCCACCACCTCGTCGAGTCGGAAGATCGGGCCGGCGGGGACGCCATGCTCGGCAAACAGCGCGAGCCAGTGGCTGCGCTCGCGCGGGCTCAGCAGGTTCTGGATCCGGGCGACGAGCTCGGCTCGCACCGCCCGGCGCTTGGCGTTGGTGGCGAAGCGCTGGTCGTCCGCAAGCGCCGGCTCGCCGATCGCATGGCAGAATCGCCGCCAGATGGCGTCGTTGCCGATGCCCAACGTGAGCGGCTCGTCGGCGGTCTCGAACACTTGGTAGATCGCAATCACGCTGTCCGTGCCGCCGGCGCGCTGCGGCAGCTCGCCGGAGCCGAGATAGGTAGCCAGCCGCGGCGCCATGAACCGGGTCATGCTCTCGACCAGCGAGATGTCGATCTGGTGGCCTCGTCCCGTCCGCTGGCGGTCGAACAGGGCGGCCATGGTGGCGAAGGCGGCATCCATGCCCGCGAGCAGATCGGAGGCGGGCGTGCCGATCCGCTGTGGCGGGCTTTCGGCCCCGCCGGTCAGGTCCATGACCCCGGAAAAGCCCTGGGCGATCAGGTCGTAGCAGACATGATTGGCGCGTGCCCCCTCCAGGCCGAAGCCGGTCAGGGACACATGGATCAGGTCCTGCCTCGCCGCCCGCAAGGTCGCGTAGTCGGTACGCAGCTTCGCCTGCACGCGCGGCAGCTGGTTCAGGACCACCACATCGGCGCGCGCCACCAGCTCCAGCAGCAGAGCGTGGCCCTCGGGTCGGCTGTAGTCCAGGGCAAGGCTCTGCTTGTTGCGATTGACCGAAAGGAACCAGAGCAATTCGCCATCGAGGAACGGCGGTCCCCAATGCCGCGCATCGTCGCCGCGGCCCGGTCGCTCGATCTTGATCACCTCGGCGCCGACGTCGCCGAGCAGCATGGTCGCGTAAGGGCCGGCGATCGAGGTCGTCAGATCGAGCACACGCACGCCACCCAGCAGCGCGAATCCCGCGCCAGCCGGTGAAGTCGGTAGTCGCTCGAGCGGCGTCATGGTGTCGCGAGTCCCGCCCAATACCCTGCGATCACGGACGCTCTGGCACGCTCGGTTCGATCTTGGGATTTGCCAGAACGCGCATCACAGTCCATCGTAGCATGAACGACGCAATGAAGATGCGGAGGCAGTCATGACAGATGCGACGCAAAGGCAATACGGTGCGGCGCTGGTGGTCGGCGCGCTCGGCGCGGCATTGCTCGCCACGCCCGCGATGGCCCAGGACGACACGTTGAAGGTCGGCATCGTGGCCTTCCTGTCCGGTCCCGCCGCCGGTCCGTTCGGCGTCCCGGCGCGCAACGCCGCCGAGCTGCTGATCGAGCACATCAACGCCGGAACGCTACCGGCCCCTTACGACAGCGAGGGGCTGGCCGGGCTCAAGATCCAGCCGGTCTACATCGACGAGGCGGGCGGCACGACCACCCAGGTCACCGAGCTGCGCAACCTCGTCCAGCGCGAGAACGTCGACGCCATCGTCGGCTACATCTCCTCGGGCAGCTGCCTTGCGGTCGCGCCGGTCGCCGAGGAGCTGCAAGTGCTGACGGTGCTGTTCGACTGCGGCACGCCGCGGATCTTCGAGGAGAACTCCTACAAGTACGTCTTCCGGACGCAGCCCCACGCGACCATGGATAGCGTTGGCGCAGCGCGCTACGTCAAGGACAAGCTCGGCGACATTTCGAGCTATGCGGGCATCAATCAGAACTACGCCTGGGGCCAGGATTCCTGGCGCGATTTCGTGCTCGCGATGAAGGCGCTGGAGCCAGACGCAACGGTCAGCACCGAGCTCTTCCCCAAGCTGTTCGCCGGCGAATACGGCGCGGAGATCTCGGCACTGCTGGTCAGCGGTTCCGACGCCGTTCACTCCAGCTTGTGGGGCGGCGACCTCGAGAGCTTCATCTTTCAGAGCCTCGCCCGCGGCCTGCCGGATCGCATCCCGATGGTGCTGACCACCGCCGAGACCGTGATGTTCCGGCTCGAGGATCAGATGCCGGACGGCACGATCGTCGGCGCGCGCGGCCCAAACGGCGTGCTCGCGGAAGACAACGAGCTGAACAGCTGGTTCCAGAAGAACTTCACCGATCGCTACGGCACGCCGCCGGTCTACTCGGCCTACCACATGGCGCACGGTCTACTTGGGCTGAAATCAGCGTTCGAAAAGGCCGCCGAAGCCAAGGGCGGTGGGCAGCCGACTACCGACGAGGTGATCGCAGCGTTTGAGAACCTGACCTTCGAATCGATGGGCCAGACCCTGGACATGAGCCTCGGCAATGGTCACCAGGCGGTCGGCGACACCGCCTATGGCACATACAAGTTCGACAAGGAGACGAACACGCCGACGATCGTGGACGTGGTCCGCTACCCGGCGGCTTGCGTCAATCCACCCAAGGATACGACCAGCGTCGAGTGGCTCGAGGCAGGCATGCCGGGGGCGGAATGCGGCTGAGCCGCCTGGCGGGGCGGCGTCTTTTGCGTCGCCCCACCGTCATCTAGCTAACCCGAGCGCGGAGCGACGCCGTGCTGACCGCCTTCGCGATCCTGGTCGACGGCCTGGTCTACGCGTCCTGGCTGTTCATCGTCGCGATCGGCCTGTCGCTGATCTTCGGCGTGATGAAGATCCTGAATGTGGCGCACGGCGCGTTTTACGCCTTTGGCGCGTACGGGGCGGCGACCCTGGTCGGCCTGTATTTCCAGGCCGACCTGCCGGTCGCCGGCGCCTTCGCCGCGCTGCTCGTCGCAGCCGTGCTGATCGGGCTGGTGCTCGGCAGCATCCTC
The DNA here is from genome assembly GCA_963731495.1 of uncultured Alphaproteobacteria bacterium. Lineage (GTDB taxonomy): Bacteria > Pseudomonadota > Alphaproteobacteria > Geminicoccales > Geminicoccaceae > DASUGG01. The sequence goes on along the minus strand of CAVSVZ010000009.1, from coordinate 82,481 downwards.
GAGCGCGGTCTGCTGCGCTGGGTCTACGGCCGCGACGAGGTGATCGTCGTGCTGGTGACCTATGCGGTGTTCCTGATCCTCGAGGACGTCCTGCGCCTGATCTGGGGCAGCGATTCCTACTTCGCCTACCAGCCCTATGTCGCGCTCGGCAATGTCGTGGTCGGCGACATGATCATCTCGAACTACGATCTCGGGCTGATCGCGCTTGCCGGTCTGACCGCGATCAGCGCCTGGTGGGGCCTGACCCGCACCAAGTGGGGCAAGCTGCTGGTCGCGGTAATCTACGATCGCGAGATGAGCACCGCCTTTGGCATCAACGTGACCGCGGTGTTCGCCATCACGTTCCTGATCGGCGCCATGCTCGGCGCGTTCGGCGGCGCGTTCACCGCGCCCAAGATCTCCGTGACGCCCGGACTGGGGGTCGAGGTCATCGTGCTCGCCTTCGCGGTGGTCGCGATCGGCGGCATGGGCAGCATCCCAGGTGCGCTGATCGGCTCGCTGATCGTCGGCTGGTGCCGCGCCGCGGCCGTGCACCTGCTGCCCGAGGTCGAGCTGTTCGTGATCTATGCCGTGATGGCCCTGGTGCTGGCGTTTCGGCCCGAGGGACTGTTCAGCCGCATGCAGGCGAGAAAGATCTGATGTGGGACCGCACGATCTTCCTGCTCTGCGCGATCTTCGTCGCCGCGGTGGCGGGCGCGTTCGTCATGCCCGACTGGGCGATCTTCCTGGCCACCGTCGCGGTCGCCAAGGCCCTGGTGGTGCTTGGCCTTATGATCCTGTGGCGGACCGGACTGGTCTCGTTCGGTCAGGCGCTCTACTTCGGCGCAGGCGGCTATGCCGCTGGTCTTGCGGGCCTGTGGCTCGGCCTGTCGGATGCTGTCCTGCTGGTCGTGTTCGGTAGCGTGATCGCGGCGATCCTGGCCTGGGTGGTGGGCCTCCTGCTCGCGCGCTATCGCGAGATCTTCTTCGCCATGCTCAGCCTCGCGTTCTCGATGATCCTCTATGGTCTCCTGGTGAACACCGAGGCGCTCGGCAGCACCGACGGCGTCAACATCATTGCGCCCACCTTCCTCGGCTATGCGCCACTCGGTGCCGCCCAGGTTCGGGCCGTCTACCTCCTGACCATGGCTTCAGGACTGATCGCCGCCTGCCTGGTCCAGATCTACCTGCAATCGACCATCGGTCAGCTTGCAGGGCCGATCCGCGACAACGAGATCCGGGTCGAATATCTGGGCGCGTCGGCCCGCGCCGTCATCCATCTGAAGGTGGTGATCGCCGGGGCGTTGGCCGGTGCCGGTGGCGTGTTGACCGCGCTCGCGGTCGGTCACATCGATCCGGAGATGGCGTACTGGACCACCTCGGGCGGATTCGTCTTCGTCACCATCCTGGCCGGCACCGGTAGTGTGATCGCGCCGTTCCTCGGCTCGCTCCTGTTCGAGACGGTGCGCAGCTTCGCCATGGTCTACACGCCCGAGACCTGGCAGCTGATGCTCGGGTCCGCCCTGCTGCTGACCATCCTGTTCTTCCCGGGTGGTCTCTGGTCGCTGTTCGAGCGGCGGCGCGCGGGCGTCTGAGCCATGGCGACGCCGATCCTCGAGGTCCACGATCTCGGCAAGACCTTCGGCTCGGTCACCGCGGCGCGCGACATCACGGTCAGCATCCCGCCGCAGCAGACCGTCGGCATCATCGGTGCCAACGGCGCCGGCAAGACCACCTTTGTCAACATGATCACCGGCTACATCAAGCCGAGCACCGGCCGGATCCTGTTCGAGGGGCGCGACATCACCGACCTGTCGCCGCGTGACATCACCAGGCTTGGCGTCTCCCGCTCGTTCCAGGTGGCGCAGGTCTTCCCGACCATGAGCGTGCTCGACAACGTCGCGGTCGCGCTCGGCATCGCGAGGCGCGGTGCGGGCGCGCTTTGGCGGCCGTTGCGAACCCGGCGCCTGCTCGAGGACTCGCAGGCCATCCTGGAGCGATACCGGATCGCGGACTATCGCGACGCGGCCGCGAACACCCTGCCGCAGGGCGTGCGCAAACTCCTGGACATCGCCATGGCGGTCGCGGCCGAACCACGTGTGGTGTTGCTGGACGAGCCGACCAGCGGGATCAGCGTTGAAGAGAAATACGACATCATGGAAGTCGTGGTCGGCGTGCTCAAGGCGGCCGGGCTGACCGTCCTGTTCGTCGAGCATGATATGGACATCGTCGAGCGCTATGCCGAACGGGTGCTTGCCTTCTATGAAGGCACCGCGATCGCCGACGGGCCGCCTGCCGAGGTACTCCACGACGACAAGGTCAAGGAGTTCGTGGTCGGCGAGACCCTGCACCGGCTGAGGAGACCGGGCGCGGCGGTGGCTCATGCTTAGGGGGCCCATGCTTAGAGTGACCCATGCTTAGGGTGAGTGGCGTCGACGCCCGGATCGGCCCGGTCCAGATCCTGCACGATGTCGAGCTGTCGATGCAGGAGGGTGAGATGAGCGGCCTGATCGGCCGCAATGGCGCCGGCAAGACGACCTTCATGCGGGCGGTGATGGGGCTCGTGCCGGCAACCGGAACGATCGACCTCGGCCATGTCAACCTGATGGAGGTGCACGCGCACCGCCGCCCGCATTTCGGCCTCGGCTACATGCCCGAAGATCGCCGGCTGGTGCCCGAATTCACGGTCGAGGAGAACGTGATGTTGCCCGCCTGGTCGATGCAGGTCGAGGGCGCGCACGGCCGCCTGGACTGGATCATGGGCCTGATGCCGGAGCTCGAGAGGTTCCGCCATACCCGTGCGATCCAGCTGTCGGGGGGCCAGCAGAAGATGGTGGCGCTCGGGCGGGCCCTGATGGCCGGCACCAGGCTGCTGTTGCTCGACGAGCCGTTCGAAGGACTGGCGCCGGCACTCGCCCGACGCCTGGCCGAAGTGATGTCGAACCTGAAGGACGAGGGTGTGTCGGTCCTGATCGCCGAGTCCAACGAGGGCCATGTCGCCGATCTGCTCGATCGCATCTTTCACATCGAGCGCGGCCAAATTCTCCCGCCAGGTCCAGAATAGATCGGCACCGGGAGGAAGAGACCCATGGCGCGCATCACGCTCGACGTCAACGGCGCATCGCACGAGGTGGAGGCGGATCCGGAGACGCCGCTCCTTCTCGTCCTGCGCAACCAGATGGGCCTCACCGGTGCCAAGCTCGGCTGTGGGCTCGAGCAGTGCGGCGCCTGCGCGGTGCTGGTCGACGGCGAGCCGACGCTGAGCTGCGTGCGGGCGGTCACCGAGTTCCAGGGCCGCGCGATCGTGACCGCGGAGGGGCTGGCGGCCGAGGGCGAGCTCAGTGACGTCCAGCGCGCCTTCGTGGCGGAGGGGGCGGCGCAGTGCGGTTACTGTACGCCCGGCCTGATGATCGCGCTGACCGCTCTGTTCCGCCGCGCCGCCAATCCCGATCCGGCGGCGATCCGGGCGGCGCTGCGCGGCCATCTCTGCCGCTGCGGCTCGCATGCCGCGGTGTTGCGGGCGACCCGGCGGCTCATGCAGGAGCGTGGCTGAGATGGCTGCCAACCCGAGCCTCGAGCGGCATCCGCGCCTGGACGACTGGCTGAGCATCGGCGCCGACGGGCGGGTGCGCGTGCGCACCGGCAAGGTCGACATCGGCCAGCGGATCTCGACCGCGCTGATGCTGATCGTCGCCGACGAGCTCGATGTCGCGCCGGAACGCATCGACATGGTGCGCCCGGAGACCGGCCTCGCCCCGGACGAGGGCATCACTTCGGGCAGCAACTCGATGGAGGAATCGGGCCACGCGCTGCGGCTCGCGGCGGCGACCGCGCGGCGGCGCCTGCTGGCGCTCGCTGCCGATGCGCTGGACGTCGCAGAAGACTCGCTCGACGTCGCCGACGGCCTGATCCGCTCGCGCGCCACCAACCGTTCCACCACCTACTGGGACCTGCTGGGCGACCTGCCGTTCGGGATTGCGGTCGACCTCGCGACGCCGGTCAAGGCACCGGATGCGCTGCGGCACATCGGCCACACCGCCAGACCCCGCGGGATCGCGGAGCTGGTCAGCGGCCGTGCGATCTTCGCCCAGGACATGCGCGTCGACGGCATGCTGCACGCCCGCGTGGTACGGCCGCCGCATTACCACGCGCGGCTCGACACGCTGGATGAAGCGATCTGCGCGCGCCTGGAGGCAGACGGTCTCCAGATCGTGCGCGATGGCAGCTTCGTTGCGCTCGCGGGCGCGGACGAATGGGCCGTGATCAAAGGCGCCCAGCGCCTCGCCGGTGCCGGCCGCTGGCAGGGGCAGGGCCCCGAGGCCCGCGACGTCTACGAGAACCTCGTGAGCAACGAGCGGGTGAGCCTGCCGGTGGTCGACGGTACGCCGCGCAAGGCCCCCGTACCGCCGCCCGCTGCGCCGCCCGCCGGGGCGACGGTGACGCTGCGCGCCCGCTACGAGAAGCCGTACCACATGCACGGCGCGCTCGGTCCTTCCGCCGCTCTCGCCTGCTTCGAGGACGGCCGCCTGACCGTCTGGTCCCACAGCCAGGGCATCTACGTCCTGCGCGCGAGCCTGGCCGAGGCGCTCGAGATGGCGCTCGAGGACGTGTGCGTGGTCCATATGCCGGGGCCGGGCTGCTACGGCCACAACGGCGCCGACGACGCCGCGCTCGATGCCGCCCTGGTCGCGCGCGCGATTCCCGGCACACCGGTCCTGCTCAAATGGACCCGCGAGGACGAGCACGCCTGGGAACCCTATGCGACCTGTATGGCGATGGACCTCACGGCCAGCCTCGATGCGACCGGCGCGGTGCTCGCCTGGGGCCACGAATCGTTCGGCGATACCTTCATGATGCGGCCGCGCAGCGGCCCCGAGCGCGCGGGACCCAGACGGCTTCTTGCGATGCGGCATCGGGCGGAGCCGCTGGAAGCGCTCGTCGCGCAGCCGGCCATGGGGCACCACGTCGGGATCCATCGCAATCTCGAGCCGCTCTACACCTTCCCGAACCCGCGCCTGGTCAAGCACCTGGTGCGCGGCCTGCCGCTGCGGACCTCCTCGCTGCGCGCGCTCGGCGCGTTCGCCAATGTGTTCGCGATCGAGTCGTTCATGGACGAGCTGGCCGAGGCCGCGCGCGAGGATCCGGTGGCCTTTCGCTGCCGCCATCTCGCGGACGAGCGGGCGAAGGCGGTGCTTGAGGCGGCGGCTTCGCAGCTCGCCTCGTCGCCGTCGGTGCCGGGCCGTGGCCGCGGCATCGGGTTCGCACAGTACAAGAACGCCAAGGCCTACGCCGCGGTCGGCATCGAGCTCGCGGTGACCGATGCGGCGGAGGTTTGCCTGCACCGCGCGGTGATCGCCGCGGATGCGGGCCAGGTGGTCGATCCGGACGGGCTCACGGCGCAGCTCGAGGGCGGCATGCTGCAGGCCGCGAGCTGGACCCTGTACGAGGCCGTCACCTTCGATTCCAGCGGCATCACCAGCCGCGACTGGGAGAGCTATCCGATCCTGAGGTTCGACAACGTGCCCGAGATCGAGACCGTGCTGCTCGACCGTCCGGACGCGCCCTTCCTTGGCGCAGGCGAAGCCACCAGCGGGCCGACCGGGGCGGCGATCGCCAACGCGATCAAGGACGCGACCGGCCTGCGGCTCCGGCGCCTGCCGTTCACGGCGGACGCGATCCGCGCGGCCGCTCTGGCGTGACCACCGTCGCAGGCCCGTGCCGATTTGCTCAACCTGAGGTCATTAGTCGCAGGACGACCCTTTAAAATGCTGGCAAAATGCCGTTGACATCGCCACGCCTTGATAGGGGTCAAGGGGGTGGCAGCGTGAGTGGGCTTAGGGATGCCATAAGCAAAGAGAGGCCGACGAAAGCGCGGCGAGGGAGGCAGTGGATATCGCAACTTGGCTCCGGGAGAGCGAGCTAGAGCGTTACGAACAGGCGGTTCACGAGAGGGGTATCGATGCCGAGCGCCTGGCTGAGCTGACTGCCGATGACTTGGCCGCGCTCGGCGTGGCTTGCCCTCATCGTCGCAGGTTGCCGGCTGGCCTGGCAGTTGGGCAAGCCGGGTCCGGCCGATGACCGGTGCCCCTCCAGCCGAACCGTCAGCGGCGACACCTGGGCTCGTCGGTCCCGAAGCGGAGCACCGCCAGCTCACCGTGATGCTCTGTGGTCTTGTGGGCTCGGCGCAGCTGGCTGAGCAAGGAGACGCCGAGCTTCTGCACGGGGCGCTTCGCGCCTCTCACGCCTGCGTTGCTGCCGCGGTGGAACGCTTCGAGGGCCACGTGGCGAAAGTCACCGGCGACGGTGTGCTGGCCTATTTCGGATACCCGAAAGCCCATGAGGACGATGCCGAGCGGGCTGTCCGCGCTGCCCTGGCAGTGACCGAGGCCACCCATGAGCGGCAGCCGGGATATCAGCGGCCGCTGCCGGTGAGGATCGGGCTCGCCACGGGTCTGGTGATGGTCGGTGACCTGGTGGACGCCGGGCCGGGACAGGAGCAGACCCTGTTCGGCGCGGCGTTCAACCTCGCTGCGCGGATGCGGGATCTGGCCGAGCCGAACAACGTGGTGATCGCTGCCAGCACGCGGCATCTGGTGGGCGGCCTGTTTACCTATGCGGGCTTGGGCGGCCAGGATCTCGAGGGCTTCGACGAGACCGTCCGGGCCTGGCAAGTGCTCGGGCCGAGCCGGGCCCAGGACCGCTTCGAAGCGCTGCATGCCGAGCGGCTCACCCCGCTGGTCGGGCGTGAGGAGGAAGTCGGTCTGCTGCTTGGCCGCTGGCGCCTGGCCAAGGACGGGGATGGCCAGGTCGTGCTGCTCGGAGGCGAGCCGGGCGTTGGCAAGTCGCGGCTCGTCCGCGCCCTGCGCGAACGGCTGCGCGGCGAGCGGCATGTGTCGTTTCGCTGCCAGTGCTCGCCGCACCACACGAACAGCGCACTACATCCTGTCATCCAGCAGCTCGAGCGCGCAGCCGGATTCGAGCGCGACGACAATGCCGAGCAGAAACGCTCCAAGCTGGAGAACCTGCTCGGCGACGGCACCGACGTCGGTGCCATGCGCCTGATGGCAGCCTTACTGTCGATCCCTGCGGGCCAGGACGAGGCGGCCATCGATCTTGCGCCACAGCGACAGAAGGAACGGACGCTGGAGGCGTTGCTCGATCAGATTGCAAGGCGCGCTCGCCATGAGCCGGCACTGCTGATCTTCGAGGATGCGCAGTGGATCGATCCGACGTCCCTCGAGTTTCTCGAGCGGCTCGTCGGCCGCATGGCAAGGCTGCCGGCGCTGCTGATTGTCACGTTTCGCCCGGGCTTCCAACCATCCTGGGCGCGCCACGCTCATGTCTTCGGGCTGACCATCGGCAGCCTGGGTCAGCGGCTCGCGGCCGAAATGGTCCGGCGGGTTGCCGGCAAGGCACTGCCGGACGAGGTGGTGGACCGGATCGTCGTCAAGACCGACGGCGTGCCGCTGTTCATCGAAGAGCTGACCAAAGCCGTGCTCGAGGCCGGAATCCTGGGGGAGGAGGGGGATCGCTATACGCTCGCTGCTGACCTGCCACCGTTCGAGATTCCGGCATCGCTGCACGATTCCCTGACGGCCCGGCTGGACCGCGCGGGGCCGGCCAAGGAAGTCGCGCAGGTTGGTGCCGCCATCGGGCGCACGTTCAGCCACGAGCTTTTGGCGGCGCTGATCCCGTCCACGGAGGAGCGGCTGCAGGAAGCCCTGGACCGGCTCATCCAGGCGGGGCTCATCTTTCGCCGCGGCACGCCGTCGGCGAGGAGCTACAGCTTCAAGCACGCGCTCGTTCGGGACGCCGCCTACGCCAGCCTGCTGCGCAGCAAGCGTGGGGACCTGCACGCACGGATCGCCGAGCAGATGGAGCCGTGGATTGCCGAAGGGAGGGAAGGGCACCCGGAGATCTTGGCGCATCACCTGACCGAGGCGAGGCTCGCAGAGAAGGCCATCGTTTACTGGCAGAAGGCCGGCCAGCGCGCGGTGGACCGTTGCGCCAACGTCGAGGCCATCGCGCACTTCACGAAGGGCCTCGCTCTGCTCGACACCCTGCCCCAGTCGCCGCCACGCATCCGGCAGGCGATCGAGCTGCAGGCAGCCATGGGCGTCGCCATCATGACGACCAAAGGCTTTGCAGCTCCGGAAGCCGGACAGGCCTATGCAAGGGCGCGCGAACTCTGCGACCTCCTGGGCGAGGATGCGCATGTCTTTTCCGCTTTGCAGGGCCTTTGGTACTTCCACGCCGTGCGCGGCGAGTTGCAGGTGGGCCGCGATCTGGGGGAGCAATACCTGGCCCGCGCTCAACGGTCGGGCGACCCGGCACTCCTCCTGGTAGCGCATCACCTGTTGGGCGGGGTCTTGTGCTGGCTCGGAGAGATCGGCCCCGCCGAAGAGCACTACAAGCGAGGCATTGCGCTTTCGGACGTGCAGCACCAGTGCCGTCCCGTCACCCTGTTTGGATCGGACCTCGGCGTGCTGTGCCGAACCGGTGGCTGCCACACGCTGTGGCTGCTCGGCTATCCGGATCAGGCCCTCGGCCGAAGTCGCGAAGGCCTGGCGGGCGCCCGCAGCCGGGACTACCCCTTCATCCTGGCGCTGGCGCTGGACTACGCTGGTACCCTTCACCAGTTCCGGCAGGAATTCGAGGAGACCCGGCAGTGCGCAGCCGAGGCGGCCACGCTTTGTCGTGAGCAGGGATTCGCCTATTACCTGGCCTGGGCGATGGCCCTCGAAGGCTGGGCAACGGCCAAACAGGGACAGTGGACAGAGGGCGTTGCCGGGATCCGCGCCGGCGTGGCTGCCATGGAGGCCACCGGGGCGAGGCTGAGGCGGCCATACTATCTCGCCCTGCTCGCCGACGCGCTCGGCACGGCAGGCCAGCCGGAGGAGGCGGCGGCAGTGGTGCGCGAGGCGCTGAGCGCGGTCGAGACGTCTGGCGAGCGCTGGTGGCAAGCAGAGCTGTGCCGGCTCAACAGCGAGCTGCTGCTGGCGATCTCCGCCGAGCGTGTCGCCGAGGCTGAGGCAAATCTGCAAAGAGCGATCCAGGTCGCGCAGGCGCAGGGAGCGAAATCCCTGGAACTGCGCGCCACGAGCAGCCTCGCCCGGCTGTGGGCGGAGCAGGGCAAGCGCGCCAAAGCCCACGATCTTTTGGCACCCGCATATGCCCAGCTCACCGAGGGCTTCGGCACCCGCGATCTCAACGACGCCAAGGCGCTGCTCGACGACCTCTGCTGAGAGCGGATTCTGGTACCCAAGGCCGTCGTGCCGATCACGGCCCGCGCATGCTGGATACGCCGCTTTACCCCATGATGTGATAGCCGCCGTCGATGTAGAGGGTATCGCCGGTGATCAGGCGTGCGGCATCGGTTGCCAGGGCCGCGGTTGCGAAGCCGACATCCTCGATCGTCACCAGGCAGCGCGAGGGCGCGCGCGCCGCGGCCTCGTTCAGGAGATCGTCGAAGTCGGCGATGCCTGAGGCGGCACGGGTCTTCAAGGGCCCCGGCGAGATTGCGTGCACGCGGATGCCCCTGGGCCCGAGCTCGGCGGCGAGATAGCGGGCCGAGGCCTCGAGCGCCGCCTTCACCGGCCCCATCAGGTTGTAGTTCTCGACCACCTTCTCGGCGCCGTAGTAGCTCATGGTGAACAAGGCGCCGCCATCCTTCATCAGCGGCTCGGCCAGGCGTGCCATGCGGATGAAGGAGTGGCAGGACACGTCCATGGCCTGCAAGAAGCCCTCGCGCGAGCAGTCGACCACGCGGCCGTGCAGATCGTCCTTGGGCGCGAACGCGATCGAGTGCAGCGCGAAGTCCAGCCGGCCCCAGCGCTCGCCGATGGTCTCGAACAGCGCCTCGAGCTGACCCTCGACCTGGACGTCCAGCGGCAGGAAGATCGGCGCCTCGAGCTCGCTCGCCAGCGGCTCGACGAAGCGTTTCGCCTTGTCGTTCAGGTAGGTGATCGCCAGCTCGGCCCCGAACGCGCGAAACGCCCGGGCACAGCCCCAGGCGATCGAATGCTCGTTGGCGATACCGATCACCAGGCCCTTTCTCCCTTCGAGACGACGGAGATTGTCATCGATCATGTCGGTCCCCCTTCCGGGTGCACAGTGTCCGCCCGCGCCGCTTGGACGGCCGGGCGGGGGCGCGGGCGGATGCAGCGACGCTACGAAGCGAGCAAAGCGAGCGTGTGCCGGGCGATCATCTGCTCCTCGTCGGTCGGGATCGCGAACACGGCGACCTTGCTGTCGGGGGTCGAGATGCGCGGGCCCCCGGCTTGGTTGGCGTCCCGGTTGGCGGCCTCGTCGATCGCCACGCCGAGCCAGGCGGCACGCGCGCAGGCCGTCGCGCGGATCTCGGGCGAGCGCTCGCCGATCCCGGCCGTGAAGACGAAAGCATCGAGCCCGCCTAGCGATGCGGCGAGCGCACCCAGGTTGCGGCCGATGTGCCAGACAAAGAGGTCGATCGCCTGGGCGGCGTGCGGATCGTCGCTGGCCAGGAGGTCGCGCATGTCATTGCTGACGCCCGAGACGCCCTTCAGGCCACAGTCGTGGTAGAGCATCGCCTCGATCGCGTCGGCATCCATGCCGTAGGCCCGGTTCAGATGCAGCATCACGCCGGGGTCGAGCGCGCCGCAGCGCGTGCCCATGGGCAGGCCGTCGAGCGCGGTGAAGCCCATGGTGCTGTCGATGCTGCGGCCGGCCTGCATGGCGCACATGCTCGCGCCGCTGCCGAGATGGGCCACGACGACGCGGGCATCCGCCAGCTCCGGCGCGACCGAGGGCAGGCGTGCGGGCGATGTACTCGTAGGACAGGCCGTGGAAGCCGTAGCGGCGGATGCCGTCGTCGTAGAAGCGGCGCGGCAGGGCGTACCAGTCGGCCAGCTCGGGATGGGCGCGGTGGAACGCGGTATCGAAGCAGGCGACCTGCGGCAGGTCCGGCTGCGCCGTCGGCGACCGCGCGGATGCCGGCGAGGTTGTGCGGCTGATGCAACGGCGCCAGCGGGCACAGCTTGTCGAGCTTGGCGAGCACGGCGTCGTCGATCCGCACCGGCGCCGCGAACTCGGTGCCGCCATGCACCACCCGGTGGCCGACGCCTATCAGCCTGGTCTCGCCCAGCTGCTCGCGCAGCCAGTCGCCGAGCACGCGAAAGAACGCGGCGTGGTCCATGCTCGCGTCCTGCCAGCGCCGGTCGACCAGCACCTCGCCGTCGGCGTCCTTGGCATGCATGTGCGGCTCGGTGCCGATGCCCTCGACCTGGCCTTCGAGCGCAAGCGCCGGCTGTGTCGCCGGCCCGATAGAGCGAGAACTTGAGGCTCGACGAGCCGGCGTTGATGGTCAGGACCGCGTCAGCCATGGCTCAGGCGGCCGGGATCGCGGCCTGCTGCCGGCGCCAGTCGACCAGCAGGGCGGCGATCGCGCAGGACGCCAGCCGGGCGCGCACGGTATCGGCGCGCGAGGTCAGGATGATCGGCACGCGCGCGCCGAGCACGATGCCGGCGGCATCGGCATTGGCCAGGAAGGTCAGCTGCTTGGCCAGCATGTTGCCGGCCTCGAGGTCGGGCACCAGCAGGATGTCGGCATCGCCTGCGACCTCGGAGCGGATGCCCTTGATCGCCGCCGCCTCCTTGCTGATCGCGTTGTCGAAGGCGAGCGGGCCGTCGAGCAGCGCGCCGGTGATCTGGCCGCGCTCGGCCATCTTGCAGAGCGCCGCGGCATCGATGGTCGAGGGGATCTTCGGGGTCACCGTCTCGACCGCCGACAGGATCGCGACCTTGGGCAGCTCACGCCCGAAGGCGTGCGCCATGTCGATCGCGTTCTGGACGATGTCGACCTTGGTCTCGAGGTCCGGAAAGATGTTGATCGCGGCGTCTGTGATCACCAGGGCCTTGGGATAGGTCTGGACGTCCATGATGAAGGCATGGCTGATCCGGCGCTCGGTCCGCAGGCCCGTATCCTTGCGCACGACCTCGGCCATCAGCTCGTCGGTGTGCAGGCTGCCCTTCATCAGGGCGTCGGCCTCGCCCGCGCGCACGATCTCGACCGCCTGGGCGGCGGCGGCATGGCTGTGCGCGGCAGGCACCACGCGTGTAGGGCGTGAGGTCGAGGCCGCACTGCTCGGCGACCGACCTGATCTTGGCCTCCGGCCCGACCAGGATCGGGCGGATCAGCCCGGCTTCGGCCGCCTCGACCGCCGCTTTGAGCGAGGATTCGTCGCAAGGGTGTGCGACCGCGGTCTCGACCGGCTCGACCGAGGCGCAACGCTCGATCAGGGTCGGATAGACGCGGTACTCGCGCATCGGCCGGTGCGGCGGCGACACGTCGATCGGGCTCTGCTCGGTCATGATGGCTCCCGGCCAAAAGGGGCTAGGATGTTGCTGCGGCCTTGGCCGCGCCATTCTTGCGGGCCCGGGCTTTGCTCGTCGACGATGTCCCAGAAGGTGGCGCCGGCTCGCCGGACGCCGGGTCCAGGCCCAGGATCTGCTCGATCTTGGCCAGCACCGCCTCGCTCTCGGGCGTGATCACGCCGTCGGCATAGCCGATCTTGCGCACGATCTCGACCGCCTCGCGCCGCTCCGCCTCGGTCGGCAGCAGCATCGGCAGCGCCGCCAGCGCCCGCGCCTCGTCGAAGCGCAGCATGAAGGCCTCCTCCTTGGCCGCGGCCCTGATCCGCTCGCGCGGGATCCGGCTGAGCACCGGATGCTCCTGCTTGATCCGCTGGGCGAGCCGCAGGCCGCGCGCGTCCACCATGCGCTCGGCCCTGGCCACCGCCAGCATGATGCGCAGCACGCCCTCGGCGAAGCCGCCCTGCTCCTCGCGCGTCTTGATCGCCTCGATCCTGGCCTGCAGCAGCTTCTCCGCGTGCTCGTCGCGCGCCCGCGGCTTCCTGGCATCGGCATAGGCGCCGCGCAGGCCGGCCACGGCCTCGACCAGCGGCGCGTTGTAGAGGGTCTTGAACAGCTGCTCGGTGCCACGATCGCGCGCGTCGCGGTATTGGTCGAGCGCTGTCTCGACCTGCTTCGCGACAGCCTTCTCGGCCGCACGCAGCGGATTGTCGGGCGCTGCCGCCCGGCGATTCTTGCGCACGGTCTCGGCCGCGGCCTTGAGCGGCCACAGCATCGGGTTCATGTCCGAGATCGCCAGGCGCTCGAGGCGCAGCGGGTGCATCAGGCGCAGCGCCTGCGCCGTAGCCTCGTTCGAGAACATCCGGACCCATGGGCTCACGAAGGTGTCGTACAGCCCCTCGTTGACCTCCGAGATCCTGGCCACGGTCTCGAACGCCTGCTCGTCCTCGCGCCCGTCGTCCATCGCCAGGATGTCGGCGACCGTGCGCGTCTCGAAGCGCACCAGGTAGTGGCCGGGCAGCAGATCGACCCCGATGTCCTCTGGCCGCTTCTCGTCGATCACCATCTCGTAGAGGCCGGGCGGCAGTGAGCTGATCAGATCGATCGTGTTGACGATCTCGGCATGCTGCTTTTCGGCGATCTTGGCGGAGACGAAGATCCCGAGATGGCCGATCCGCTGGTCGAGCGTGTAGACGATCACCTGCTCGTGCGCGCGGATCGCGTCGTCGGTCTCGTAGAGGTCCGGGATCCAGTTGAGCGCCTGCGGCGGCGGCGTGATGTTGTCGCCCCACGACGCGATCACCACGATCGGGCAGCGGATGTTCTTCAGGTTGATCCGGCGCCGGTCCGAGGTCTGGATCGTGCCCTTGGTCAGCTTGTTGCCGACGAACAGCTCGTTGGTGATGAAGCGCATCTCCTCCTTGGTGGTCAGGAAATAGCCGCTCCACCACTTCTCGAAGCCGAGATAGCGCTGCTCCTCGGTATCGACCTTGGCATACAGGTTGTACTGCTTGGTCCAGAGCGTGTTGGACGGGTTCAGGTTCTCGAAGTTCTGGACCAGATACGCGCCGTCGAAGATGCCGTTGCCGAGATCGCCGGCCAGCGAGGTGAGCCAGGTGCCGCCGAGCAGACCGCCGCTGTAGCGCATCGGGTTGAGGCCCTCGACGCCCGCCCAGTAGGACAAGCGGCGAGCCCGCGACCGCGACGATGCCGACGTCCTGGGGCGCTGCGGCCGCGAGCATCATGATCGCCCAGCCGGCCTGGCAGTTGCCGATCACCACGGGCTTGCCATCGGCCTCGGGATGCAGTTCGCAGACCTTCCTCAGGAAGATCACCTCGGCCCGGCCGATGTCCTCGATCGTCTGGCCGGGCTCGGGCTCCGGGAAGAACGTCACGAAGTAGACCGGATGGCCGGCGCGCAGCGCGACCCCGACCTCGCTCTCCTCCTTGAAGCCGCCGATGCCCGGACCATGGCCGGCGCGCGGGTCGACCACCACGAACGGCCGCTTGGCCGGGTCGATCTGTCTGGCCCGCCTCGGGCTTGATCCGCACCAGCGCATAGTTCACCGGCCGCTCGAGCTCGCGGCCGTCGACCAGCCATCTCGTAGTCGAACGCCAGCACCGGCGGCTGGCCGGCCTTGTGATGCTCGATCGCCTGGTTGCCGCGCTTGCGCAGCACGTCCCAGAACAGGACGGTCCGCTGGGCGGCATCGACCCAGTAGTCGAGACGTCCTGGACCATGCGCGGCGCGAACGGCATGCGCCCGGCGAATGCGTCTTCGTCTTGTCCTTGCCCGGCATCGGCTTCCAGGGCTGCTTCCAGGCCTCGGCCACGGACGCCGGCAGCCATTGCGCCGCCGCCTCGGCCAGCCCGGCGAACGGCGTTGCTGCCATGCCCGGTCGTCGTTGCTCATGATAGCTCCCTACCGCACAAGAACCCCGCCGCGCCGCCGCGATCGAGCAGACCCGACCTCGCCACGTCGGCATTTGTGCGCTGCAACATAGGCAGCCCAACATGCATCCGCTATGCGGCCCAATGTCACTGCAAGCGTTGAGCTGCTTTCTGGCCGCCACTTGAACAGCATGCGCACCATCCGAGGTTGCCGGGCGGGCCCGAATTCATGCCATCGGCGATCTTGAACGGCGGCGGATTCGGGCAATCTCCCATTGAGGCAGGGTGCTGTGAAAAAAACGTCTGCCGCGAACGTCGGGGAAACGCACGCGAAGGAAGGGAGTTTTTCGGACCGCACTTTGCGTGCATGCAACAGGGGCGAGAGATGAACCAGACAGCTGAAAGCCGCCGCCGACCAGATCTTGCACAAGACTGTGTCCGGCAGCCCGTCCGTGCCGGGCGTGGTCGCGATCGCGACCGATCGCAACGCCAACGTCTACGAGGGCGCCGCCGGCAAGCGCATGCTGGGCGGCGACGCCGACGATGACCATCGACAGCGTGTTCGCGATCTTCTCGACTACCAAGGCGATCGCGGGCACCGCGTGCCTGCAGCTGGTCGAGGACGGCAGGCTCGACCTGGACGCGCCCGCGAAGATCTTATGCGCCGGACATCGGCAAGATCCAGGTGCTGGAGGGCTTCGACGCGCAAGGGTAATCCCAAGCTGCGGCCGCCCAAGCGCGACGTCACGACGAGGATGCTGCTGCTCCATACCGCGGGTTTCGGCTACGACTTCTTCAACGAGAAGTACAACCGTCTGGCGCAGGAGCACGGCCAGCCGAGCGTGATCACCGTCGTCCAAGGCGTCGATCAACACGCCTCTCGCTGTTCGACCCGGGCGACGACTGGGAATATGGCTGCAACCTCGACTGGGCGGGCCAGGTGGTCGAAGGGCATCACGGGCAAGCGGCTGGGCGAGGTGATGCGGGAGCGCATCTTCGAGCCGCTCGGCATGACCAGCTCCGCGTTCACGATGACGCCATCGATGCGCGCACGCCTGGCCGGCATGCACCAGCGCGGCGCCGACGGCAAGGTCAAGGCGATGGCCGACTTCGAGCTGCCGCAGGACCCGGAGGTTCACATGGGCGGCCACGGCCTGTATTCGACCGCCGGCGACTACTGCCGGTTCATCCGCATGTGGCTGAACGACGGCATGGGGCCGAACGGGCCCGTGCTGAAGAAGGAGACCGTGCTCACGGCCGAGAAGAACGGGCTCGGCGACAAGAAGATCAAGGGCCTGCCCGGCGTGATCCCGAGCCTTTCGAACTATGCCGAGTTCTTCCCGGGCATGCCGAAGTCCTGGGCGCTGACCTTCATGATCAACGAGGAGGACGCGCCGACCGGCCGGCCGGCGGGCGCGCTCGGCTGGGCAGGCCTGCCCAACCTGTTCTACTGGATCGACCGCAAGAACGGCGTCGGCGGCTTCTGGGCGACCCAGATCTTCCCGTTCGCCGACCCCGCCTCGGTCGGCGGCTACATCGACTTCGAGACCGCGGTCTACGACAGCATGGCGGTCAGGAAGGCGGCGTAAGCTTCCCGCGCTTCCCCGCGCCAGGTGCGGCGCGGGGAGCCGTGACCCGGCGCTACTTACCGTCGAGGAAGTCGAGCACGCTGGCGTTGAAGGCGTCCGGCTGCTGCCACATCGCGAAGTGGCTGGCGTCCGGCATGATCTCGAGCCTGGCGTTCGGGATCAGCTCCGCGATCTCCTCGGTGTGCGCGCGCTTGATCGCCTCGTCGTGGTCGCCATCGAACACCACGGTGCGCACCGGGATCGCGCGCAGCTCGTCCTTGGTGTAGTGCGGCTGGGTCGCCCACATCTGCGAGATCTGCTCGACGAAGGCGTCGAACTCGCCCGGCGTCGGCGACATGCGGGCATAGTCGGCGCTCGCGCGCTCGATGTAGGCGTTGAACGTCGGATCGGTCCCGACCGTCTCCTTGACGCCCTCCGGCACATAGTTGGCGGCGAACGCGAACAGGCCGCTCAGGCGCTCCGGATGGCGGATCGCGATGTCGAGGCCGATGATGCCGCCATCGCTCCAGCCGACCAGGGCGATCTGCTCGATGCCGAGGTGGTCGAGCAGGGCCAGATAGTCGCTCGCCATCAGCTCATAGCCGAACGGCTGCTCGGAGCGGGTGCTGCGGCCGTGGCCGCGGCTGTCGGCGACGATCACCTTGTGATGCTCGGCAAGGCGCCGGCACCTGGAAGCCCCAGACGTCGCCATGGCCGAGGCCGCCGTGGATCAGCAGCACCGGATCGCCCTCGCCATAGACGGCGTAGTACATCTCGATGTCGTTGACCGGCGCCATGCCGCTCTCGACCGGCTTCGGCATGGCCGGCGGCTGGGGCAGGGTCTGCCAGATCTCCTCGGCGTCGGCCTGGCTGCCGACCACCAACAAACTCAAAGCAAGGCCTAAGAAAAGTCGCTGCATCGCCATCCCTCCGGTTGAGGCGGGATGTTGCCCCCTGCCTGCGCACCGGTCAATGGACGCGGCGATCAAAGCGCCCGCGCGAGCGAGGGCAGGGCGCTGATCAGCGGCAGATCGAAGGCTCGCTCGATCAGCCAGAGCAACGCGACGGCGACGATCGCGCTCGAGCCGAGCCGCATCAAGGCGCGCGGATACAGGTCGAGGCGCTCGATCAGCAGTACCAAGGGCACGAACAGCGCGACGATCGCCAGCTGGCCAAGCTCGACCCCGAGGTTGAAGCCGAACAGCGCGACGATCAGGCCGTGATCCGGCAGGCCCAGCTCACGCAGCACGCCGGCAAATCCGAAGCCATGGATCAGACCGAAGCCCAGGGCGATCAGCCAGACGCGTCGCTCCACCACCGGCACGACATTGTTGAGCGCGGCCAGCACCACGGACAGCGCGATCAGGCTCTCGATCAGGCGGGACGGCGGATCGACCACGCCCAAAGCAGCGAGCGCAAGCGTGATCGAGTGGCCGATGGTGAACGCACTGACCACCGCCGCCAGCTCGGCCAATGCCCGGCGGAGATCCTCGCCGCCGCGCGCCAGGCGCAGCATCACCGAGAGCAGCAGCGCCAGCAGGAACAGGATGTGGTCGTAGCCGGTCAGGATGTGCCGGAAGCCTTCGGGCACATAGCTCGCCAGGACCGGCCAGCTCCCGGCGGCGCCCCGCTCGAAGCGCAAGGTGCCGGTCTCGGGCCCGAGCACGGCGGTCGAGGTGGTCTCGGCCCAGCCCACCTTGAGCAGGCCGCGGTGCGAGCGGTCGAGATCGAACAGCAGGCTGTAGCCGACGTCGAGCCGGTCGAGCGGCGCCGTGCAGGTGGCCGTGAAGCCCAGCACGGCGTAGGTGTTCTGGCCATGCCGGTCGAGCGCCAGTGTGCCGGGGGCGGTCCGGCAGGGCACGTCCCCGGCGCCAAGCTCGAGCCTGGCAAGCGCATAGGCGGCGATCTCCGGCTCGCGCTGGCGCACCTCGCCCCAGGTGATCCTGCCGTCCCGGTCGCGATCGAGGCCGATCGCCTGCTCGAGATCCCGCAGCGCAATGTCCCATCGGCCATCGATACCGGTCTGTTGGACCTCAAGCGTGAGGTAGGCATTGCTCGGCTGGTGCGCGGCGGCCGATCCGCCGAGCAGGATCAGGCCGGCGGCAAGGAGCAGCGTGCGCATCAGCTTGCCTCCCCGATGCGCACGCAGCAGCGTCCGGATCTGCGGATCGACCAGCCCGGTCTGCCGCAGCCACTGCAGCGTCGGCTCGGCCGCGTCGGCCGCGCCCGCCGCGAGCGCTGCCTCGAGCACCAGACGCAGGTCCGCGGGCTCACGCTGAACCGCAACATTGGCGAGTGCGAGCTCGAGCGCACGCTCCGGCTCGTGCAGCAGCGCAAGGGCAAAGCGCGCCTCCTCGCGCCGGTGCACGACATCGCCGCGTCGACGCGCCGTCTCGAACCGGCTTGCCAGCATGTCGACATGGCGATCGCGTGCGGGATGCCCGAGGCGATCCTCGGCGATTGCCAGGCGAAGCAGAAGCGGATCGACCGCCTGCCAGCCCTCGAGCAGGTCGCGCACGGCGTCGGCGCGCCCCTGGTCGAGCAGCAGATCAGCGTAGGCGCCGAGCAGATACGGATCGTCGGAACCGGCGGCAAGCGCGCTCAAAAAATGCTGTTCGGCTGCCGCAGGGTCGCCCAGCTGTGCCGCCAGCTCGCCGAGCAGCGTGCAAGTCCAGACGAGAATCCGGAGATCGGTCGCATCGCTCCGACCCACCTCAGTGATCAGCATGCGATAGGCCGCGGCCGCGTCGCGGGTGTTGCGCGCGACCGAGGCGATACAGCCTGCCTCGATCAGCGGATCGAGCCGGCCACGCAGGTGCCGGCACGCGGCGAGCGCCTGATCCGGCTCGCCGCGCAGGGCCAGGATCGTCGCCTTGCTGAGCCAGGCCTGGAGATGATCGGGCTGGCGCGCGAGTGCCCGGTCGAGGTCGGCGAGCGCGGCAGCGAACGCGTGCTTGCGCTGGGCGAGCGTGGCGCGCAGCAGGAGCACCGGGACCGGTGGCGCCTCGAGCTGCCACCATGGCGCCAGCGCTGCCTCGGCGTAGCCGTCGTAGCGCGGATCGGCGCGCGCGCGGCCGAGCTCGGTGTAGCCGGCGGCCAGCCGAACCGCGCTCGAGAGGTTCGTGGGGTCCTCAGCGAGCTTCGCGCGCAAAGCGCGCAGCGCATCATCCAGGAACGGGTCGGCGGGCGGCAAGGTCTCCACCACCACGTCGTCATGCTCCGGCACGAACGGCGAGGCGGCGGCTGGGCCGGTGGCAAGTGCCAGCGCGAGCAGTGCGGCCGTCGCAAGAGATCGGCCCGCGACCACCCGGTCGGGTCGGGACGGAACGGGTTTGCTCATCATCGTTTTCCGCCTGAAATAGGCGCGGCACAGGCCGAAGCCGGGTGCAGGCATCCGGCTTCGGCCCGCCTGGCTCAGTGGTGGCCGTGACTGCGGCCGTTCAGCGGTGTCGCCGCGTAGGGGAACACGCGGTTGTAGGTGATGTCGTTGGCGGTGACGCGATCGACATTATCGGCATCGAGGCCGAGCGCGATCACCGCGATGTCGACCACGTCGTCGCCGAACCGTCGCCCGTTCGGCCAACCGCCAGGCACCGTCTCACCGGCAAGATTGACCAGGACGTCGTCGCCGAACACGCCCAGGCGATGGAAGCCCGGATCGCCGGCCAGGCGCGCGGGCGGCGTGGTCAGGTCGACCTTGATCACGTCCGGGATGAAGATCGCGGCCAGATCCTGCCGGTCCTGATCGGGCAGGCCGAGCACGGTCGCGAGCTCCGGGTTGAGGGCATAGTCGACGAACAGCCGCGCGTCCTGACGCGGCTCGACCCGGTTGTAGAGATCGGCGTCGGCGAGCGCCACCAAGGCCTCGTTGAACAGCGGATTGCCCTGGCGCGCGACCTGAACGAAGCCGCCGTTGGTCTTGTCCTCGCGCCGTTCCGGGCGGGTGCTGAGCGCGCTCAGGCGACGTCGCTCGGTGGTGGCGTAGACGCCCGCAACGGTCGCATCCCCGAGCTGCTCGAGCGGGATGTCGAGCACGATGGTGTGGACGTTGAAGCCGGCCTGGCTGTCGAACGGCTTGTTCGGCCCGCCGAAGCCGAAATCGAGGTCGAAGATCGACTGGATGTCGGCGTAGAAGCCGTCGTCACGCTGGCCGGCGAACACCCGGTAGCCGCCCTCGAGATCGCAGATCGCGCCGGCGGTGTAGCGATCGAGCGCGCTCACCTCGGCGACACCACCGCGGGCCGGCTTCTCGCCGTTGTCCGCCTCATTGTAGTAACGGGTGACCAGGCCCTGGTTGTTGGGCGGCACCACGCCGCTGCCCAGATCGACCGAGTTGCGACCACGATGCCTGAGGCTCACCTGATAGGTCTGCCGCAGGTTCTGGTTGGGATCGAAGGCGAGATCGGCCGGCATGCTGCAGTCGGCGCCACTCTCGATCGGCCCGAGGAAGGCTTGCAGCGTGGTGTCCTGGTTGGCGAAGGTGGTCTTGAAGCGGAACGAATAGCTAAGGGTCGGGCGCCCTTTGGGGACATCGTCGTCGAGTGCTACGTGGATGTTGTAGCGGACGTCGTCGTCGAAGCGATAATTGTTGGGCCCGATGCCCGGCTCCTCGAACGGATAGACCGCAAGCGCCGTGGTCAGATAGCGCGTCCCTTGCGGCCCTTCGCTGACGAACGCGTAGACGTCGGTCGTATTGGCCGGGTCGTCGAGCGTGATCAAGGGCGCATCCATGTGACTGGAGGCCACCGCCGTTCCCCCGATCAACAAAGACGATCCGGTGAGCAAGCCGGCGGCCAGCCGGTTCCATGCTTTTTTCATCGTATCCTCCATGACGAGGCCTGCTTTGCAGCCGTCGTTGACTGGTCAGCATTCGGATGGAGGCTACGGCTTGTTTTTGGCCTCAGATGAGTCGGGATCGAATCTTTTATTTTTTTCTTGCCGAACAGATCCAGACGCTACCGATCATGCGTACGCTCTTGATTCTGCGTAGGCCCGTGCCGGCACACGCTCACCGGGGTCGTGGCGTCGTCACCACGCCCCGGCGCCAGGGATCGCCGACGGCCGATCCTCAGTCGACCGCGAAGCAGTAGACCAGGCCGTCGCCGCCGGTGCTGATCAGGCCCTCCTGGCTGCAGCCGCGCGTGAGGTGCGACGAGTTCCACGATTTCGACGGCGCATCGTCGCGCAGGCCCATGCGGTCGTGGTGGCCGACCATGGCCGAGCCCTCGCCGCTGCTGGACCAGTTCTGGCAGGTCCGGTCCTCGCCCGCCGGAAACGCCGTGCCGTCCGGCTGCGAGCCCGTGAGAATATCGTGCCGGTTGGGGCTGTCGCCGCGGCCGTTGACCTGCTCGCCGCGCTCGTTCAGTGCGGTGCTCTTGTCGATGTTGTTGTCGCCATGCAGGTCCGCGACATCGTCGGCGATCACCATGCCCTGGGCATTGCGCCAGGGGCCTTGCCCGATCCGATCGCGCGCGTTCTCACCGGGCTCGCCCATCGCCTCCTGGGTGCTGAGATAGGCATGCCACGTCTTGCCGCCGGCACCGACCGCATCGGCCAGCTGCTGGCAGTAGGCATCGGCACCGTCCAGCCCGTCGAGATCGGCGCCGTGACCGGGCCCAACGCTGGTGATGAAGAAGCTCATGGTCGACTCCTGGGCCTGCGCTCCGGCGCCAAGGCCGAGCGCCAGCACCGCCGGCAGGATGGTCCATCGCATTTTTTGGATCCTCCGCTGATCTGTTGCCGGCAGTTTCCCGCCGAACCCGCCCCGAATAGCCGCGACTTTGACATCGCCGGCCAGGGTGCTCAACCCGCATCTTCGCCCCTAGGCAGGCACACAGGCTTGGACTGATCTTGCCCAGCGCCGCTCGAGGCCTGCAATCGCCGCCCCTTATCACCCGCTGTCACCTGCCAAAATGAATAGGCTCTTAACAATATAGAGGGCGTGTTCCTCCAGTATATATTCCAGTTTTTTCCACCAAGATGAATAGTTGTGAACGAACCATGCGACGCTTACGCTTGAAGAACGCCAATGTACCAGCATCACTTAAGCGTTGCGATGTGGCGAATACCAGGATCGCACGCCAAGCTTCGAGGAATCATCGATGATCATCGCCCGATGTCTGCGCATGACGACGATCGCCGCCCTCACGCAGTGCGGTCCGGTCGCGCCCCTGGCCATGCTTGCCCTGCTCTTCACGATCGCGCTAGCACCCAGGGCCGAGGCGCAGATCGTGAAGGACATCACCAGCACGGCCGACGGCACGGTCGTCGGCTACATCGCGTTTCCGGGCGACTCCGGATCTTCGCTCGCGGGCGTGTACCTCTACCTGGAGAGCGACGATGGCGCGACGGTCTACTGGGACGCCGACCTCAAGGAGGTCGCATGGCGCCTCGACCCGGCGACCACGGCGTTTCGATCGCTCGCGCTGGTGGCCGCGCAGGGCGACTATCCCTGCAGCGTGGATCAAGCGCCCTGCTCCGCGAACGTGCTGCGGCTGACCATCGACCTCGGCGGACCGCTCGTATACATGAGGGTCATCGAGTTTTGCACGGTTGACGTTTGTAGTAATGCCCAACTCTTAATGTCGACCTGGGTCCGCTCGACATCGATTCGGACGGCGTTCTGACCGGCGCCGAGACACCCGACGACAACTGCCCGGTCGATGCCAATGCCGATCAGGCCGACGAGGACGGCGACGGCATCGGCGACGTCTGCGAGCCGGATCGTGACAGCGACGGGGTCATTGACGACGACGACAACTGCGTTCGCGACGCCAACACGGACCAGGCCGACGAGGACGGCGACGGCCTCGGCGACGTCTGCGATGCCTGCCCGTTCGATCCCGACGACGATGTCGACGACGACGGGATCTGCGCGGCGGACGCCGATGGCGCGCTCGACAACTGCCCGCTCGATGCCAATGCCGACCAGGCCGATCTCGACGGCGACGCCGGGGCGACGTGTGCGATCCCGACGACGATGGCGACACCGTCGAGGACGCCGCCGACAACTGCCCGCTCGACGCCAATGCCGACCAGGCGGACGGCGACGGGGACGGCATCGGCGACGTCTGCGACTCCGAGACCGTTGTCGACGTCGACGGCGACGGCGTCCTGGACGAGGTCGACCGCTGCATCCCGACCGCGGCCGGCGAGGTGGTCGACGCCGAGGGTTGCTCGATCGCCGATCTGTGCCCGTGCGAGGGCGACTGGCGGAACCACGGCGCCTACGCGTCGTGCGTCACCAGGGCCGCCGACGGCTTCGCGAAGGCGGGCCTGATCAGCCGCATCGAGAAGGCCAGGATCACCAGGGCGGCCGCCCGTTCGCAGTGCGGCGAGAAGCGCAAGAAGCCTGAGAAGCCCAAGAAGTCGAAGAAGGGCAAGAAGATCAGGAAGTAGAGGAAGATCGCCATCCTTCGACGTCGACGTGATCCGCGAGCGGCACGAGCGCGTAGTCAAGTCGCCTAAGCATGGGAGTGATGCTCGATTCCGGGCGGTGGTGCGATCCACCGCCCGGCTTTCTTGCCGCAACCGCGGCCGTGGCGGCGCGGTGACCACCGGTCCTCGGTCCGGCGCCCGGCGCTCGGCGCGCGGGTTTCGATTGCCGCGCGCGGCGGAGCGCTTACAATCGCTGCCGTGCCATGGTGCACGACAGGAGAACGACGATGGCGAAGGGTCAAAAAAGGAGCAACCGCGAGGCCAAGAAGCCCAAGGCCGATAAGAAGAAGATCCCGGCGTCGACCGGCACCGTGCCGGATGCGATGGCCAAGGCGAAGCCGGGTGGCGCCGCCAAGAAGTAGGAACCGGTGGACGTTGCGCAAACGGCGCTCTCCGCGCCTGTGCGACTTGGTTGAAACCTCGGGACGCTCTCCGGGACTCCGGGGTCAGGCTTGACGGGATGTCCGGGCCCAATCCGGGCATCCCTTTCGTCAGGTGGCTCGGGTCTCGGCGAAGAAGGGCGGCATCCCCGTCCGGGAGCAGGGCGACGAACGCGGCCAGTGCCTCGGACGCGATGCCGAAGCCCAGCTACGAGACGAACGGCAGCGCGAACGGGACCTTGGGCATGGTGTTCACCGCGATCAGGTAGCGCATGACCGCCTGCTCGCCGAACGCGGCCTCGCCGACCAGCAGGCCGAACAGCAGCCCGGGGCCGATCGCGGTTGCGAAGCCGAGCGGCATCTCCTGGGCAGAAAGAGGCCCGAGGAGCCCTCGGGCCCGCAACGTTGCGGCAAGTGCATTCAGCTCGCGCGCATGAAGCGGTTGGCCGCGCTCAGCACGGCGCCGAGCGAGGCGCTGACGATGTTGCGATGCATCGCAACGCCGAAGGTGGTCGACCCGGTCCTGTTCCTCGCCTCGACATAGGCGACCGCGGCGGCGTTGGCGCCGCTGCCGACCGCATGCTCGCGATAGTCGATCACCTCCAGGCCGAGATCGGTCATCCTGTTGAGGGCATCGACGAAGGCATCGATCGGTCCGGTGCCGCTGCCGCTGATCACCTGCTGCTCGCCGGCGGTCTCGATCACGGCCTCGAGCAGACGGATCTCGGCATCGGCCGCGTCCGGCTCGGTGCGGTGGCGGAGGAAACGGAACGGGCCGCCCGCCTCGAGATACTCGTCCTTGAAGCACGCCCAGATCTGATGGCCTGCAAGCTCCTCGCCGGTACGATCGGCGACCACCTGAACCGCCTTGCTGAACTCGATCTGCAGCCGCTTGGGCAAGGCGAGCCCGTAGTCCTTCTCCAGCACATAGGCGATGCCGCCTTTGCCGGACTGGCTGTTGATCCGGATCACCGCCTCGTAGCTGCGGCCGAGATCGGCCGGATCGATCGGCAGATAGGGCACCTCCCACAGCGGCTGGTTGGTCCGCCGCATCGCCTGGAAGCCCTTGTTGATCGCGTCCTGGTGCGAGCCGGAGAACGCGGTGAACACCAGCTCGCCGGCATAGGGATGGCGCGGGTGCACCGGCAGCCGGTTGCAGTACTCGACCACCTGCATCAGCTCGTTGATGTCGCTGCAGTCGAGCCCGGGATGGACGCCCTGGCTGTACTGGTTCAGGGCCAGGGTCACGATGTCGACATTGCCGGTGCGCTCGCCGTTGCCGAACAGGGTGCCCTCGACCCGCTCGGCACCGGCCATCAGAGCGAACTCGGTCGCGGCGACGCCGGTGCCTCGGTCGTTGTGGGGATGGACCGACAGCACGATCGAATCGCGATCCTTCACGTTGCGATGGAACCATTCGATCTGGTCGGCATAGACGTTGGGCGTCGCCATCTCGACCGTCGCCGGCAGGTTCAGGATCACCTTGCGCTCGGGCGTCGGCTGCCAGACGTCCATTACCGCCTCGCAGATCTCCTTGGCGAATTCGAGCTCGGTGCCGGTGAAGCTCTCGGGCGAGTATTGATAGGTCAGCTCGGTGCCGGGACGATCCCGGCCCAGCTGCCCGATCAGCCTTGCGCCCTGGACGGCGATCTCGACGATGCCGGCGCGGTCCTGGCCGAACACGACCCGGCGTTGCAACTCCGAGGTCGAGTTGTAGAGATGGACGATCGCCTTGGGCGCGCCCTCGATCGCTTTGAAGGTGCCCTCGATCAGATGCTCGCGCGACTGGGTCAGCACCTGGATCGTCACGTCCGAAGGGATCTTGCCGCGCTCGATGATATGGCGGACGAAGTCGAAGTCGGTCTGCGAGGCGGACGGAAACCCGACCTCGATCTCCTTGAAGCCCATCTGCACCAGCGCGTCCCACATGCGCAGCTTGCGCTCGAGCCCCATGGGCTCGATGAGGGCCTGGTTGCCATCGCGCAGATCGACGCTGCACCAGATCGGCGGCGCAGTGATGGTCTGGTTCGGCCAGCGCCGGTCGGACAACGCAACCGGCGGAAACGGGCGGTATTTAGCGGCGGGATCAGTCAGCATCCTTGTTCACTCCCATCGCGCCTCGGCTCGAAGCGGGCGCCTTGTCGGGCAAGGGCAAACGACAACGGTCCGGTCGCCTCGCTCAGGCCAGGCGACCGCCGCTAAGTCGCGCGCAGCACGCGCGCCGAATCAGCACGGTGCGCAAATGCCGGACGATGGGAATGACGATCGACATGATGGAACTGTCCTCGAACTTCGGCCCGCTTCGAGGGGCCACCACTCCAGACGGCACGCCCCCGACGCTACGCGAGCGCCGGGCCGGTAAGGAGCAGGAGGCGAGATCCGATCGTCATGATGGTCGAACGGTAGGTGGCCGGCTCGGCCGCGTCAAGCGCCGTGCCGCGAACCATGCCCTGCGGCTGAAACAATTGATACCGATTCGTCGCCCGCCTGACATCGTTCCGACAACGAACCTCCCTACAAGCCCGATGCAGACCACATCGGATTTTCTGGCGGAGGTGTGAGATGGCGACTTGGCGATGGAAGAGCGTGCTGCTGCTGACCTCGGCGCTGGTCGCGAGCAGCGTGGCGACGGGCGGCGCAGGTGCGGCGACCGGGGATCGGATCGAGGAGCTGTTAAATCCCGGCGCGATCGCCGCCAGCGCATGCGGCCGCGGCGGACAGAACGCCTCGGCCTTCAAGCCGACCCAGATCGCGCTGGCGACGCCGGCCGACGCGGTCAACGCCGATGCCGGCCCACCGCTCTGGGACGGGCTCGGCGCGCTTCACTACCCGGTCACCACCACCAGCGAACAAGCGCAGCGCTATTTCGACCAGGGCCTGCGCCTGACCTACGCCTTCAACCATGCCGAGGCCTGGCGCGCGTTCAAGCAGGCGCAGAAGCTGGATCCCGGCTGCGCGATGTGCTTTTGGGGCGAGTCCTTCGTGCTCGGCGCCAACATCAATGCGCCGATGGAAGATGGCGCGGTGCAGCCCGCCTTCATCGCGCTGACCAACGCCAAGGCACGCGCTGGCAAAGCATCGGAACGCGAACGGGCGCTGATCGATGCCCTGGCCGAGCGCTATGCCAGCGGGCCGGACGCCGACGGCGCGGCGCTCGCTGCCGCCTATGCCGACGCCATGGCGCAGGTGCATGCGAGCTTTCCGGACGATCAGGACATTGCCGTGCTGTTCGCGGACTCGATCATGAACACCTCGCCCTGGGACTATTGGGAGGCCGACGGCATCACGCCCAAGGGCCGGCTCGGCGAGGCGATCGCGGCGATCGAGGGCGTGCTCGCCGCCAATCCCGAGCATCCGGGCGCGATCCACCTCTACATCCACGTGACCGAGGCCTCGGCCGCGCCCGAGCGAGCGGAGCCTTATGCCGATCGCCTCGCGGCGCTGATGCCCGCGGCCGGCCATGTCGTGCATATGCCGGCGCACACCTACTATCGCGTCGGCCGCTATCTGGACGCGCTCGAGACCAATATCGCGGCCGTGGCGGCGGACGAGGCCTATCTGGCGCAGGTCGACGCGACCGGCGCCTATCCCTACGGCTACTACCCGCACAACATCCACTTCGCCCTGGTCTCGGCGTTCATGGCGGGCGACGCGGAGCACGCGATGTGGGCGGCCGACCGGCTGAAGGGCAAGGTCAACGACGACGTCGCCGCCGAGATCGGCTGGATCCAGCTGATCAAGCAGGGCCCGTACTTCGCCCACGCCCATATGAGCGATCCGGACACCGTGCTCGCGATCGAGGACCCGGGCGACCGCTTCCCGCTGGTCAAGGCGATGTGGCACTACGCCCGCGGGGTCGCGTTCGCCGGCAAGGGCGAGGTCGAGGCGGCGCGGCGCGAGGCGGCGCAGATCGCGGAGATCGCCCGGACCCACGACCCCGACACAACCTATCCGGCCGACGTGGCGTTTGTCGCGAACGACACCATGGCGATCGCCCGGCACGTGGTCGAGGCGCGGATCGCGGAGGCCCAAGGCGACCTCGATCGGGCGATCACGGAGCTCGAGACGGCCGTGCAGATCCAGGAATTCGCTGTTCTACCTGGAGCCGCCGTTCTGGTACTACCCGGTCCGCCAATCGCTCGGCGCGGCGCTGCTCATGGCCGGGCGCGCCGAGGATGCCGAGGAGGTGCTGCGCCAGAGCCTGGTCGATGCGCCGAACAACGGCTGGGCGCTCTATGGCCTGATGGAAGCACAAAAGGCGCAGGGCGACGACGCGGCCGCGGCCGTGACCGCCAGGCTGTTCGAGAGGGCCTGGGCGGGCGAAGGCCCGCCAGACCTTTCCCGCCTCTAGCCGGCCCCTGCGAGCTGCCTCGCCGTCGCCAGCGTGGCGGCTACGAGGCGGCCGTCTCGGCCTTGTTGAGCAGCCGGGCCGAGATCGATTCCAGCAGGATCTGCCGGGTGCGCGCCGCGATGTCGTCGAGGGAGACGGTGCGCGCCAGCCGCTCCTGGGCGTAGCCGCGGACCTCCTCGAGGCTCGGCACATGCGGCAGATGCAGCTCGGCCAGGAACGCTTCGGCCTGCGATCGCGCGTTGCGGACCCGCGCCTGCACCTCGGCCCAGCTCGGGGTCTGCGCCAGGGCCTCGTGCGTCTGCGCCGCGATCCGCTCGATCGGGAAACCGACCGCGAGCTGTCGCGCCACCTTGTCGATCACCTTGCGGCCCAGACGCTGCTCGCCCCGCACCACGGCCTCCGGCGGGCTTTGCAGGTCCCAGACGACGCCGAGCCAGGACAGCGCCTTGAGCGCGTAGAAGGTCGGATCGTACTCCCACCAGCGGAAGCCCTGGCGGACCGAGGACTGATAGGCGTGGTGGTTGTTGTGCCAGCCCTCACCCAGGGTGAGCACGGCCAGCCACCAGTTGTTGCGGGAATCGTCGCCGGTCACGTAGCGCTGCCGGCCGGCGAGGTGCGCGACCGAGTTGATCGCGAAGGTCGCGTGCCAGGCCAGCACGGTGCTCCAGCAGAAGCCGACGATCAGGCCGGGCCAGCCGGCGATCAGCCAGGTCGCCACGCCGAGCAGCGCCGCCGGCAGATAGGGCAGCCGATCGAGCCACACCAGCTCCGGATAGCGGGTGAAGTCGGCGATGCCGCCATAGTCGGTCCGGTGGTAGCGCGGCGTGAAGATCCAGCCGAGGTGCGCTCGCCAGAAGCCATGCTGGCGCGGCGAGTGGACGTCGGCAAGGGTGTCCGAGTGGCGATGATGCGCCCGGTGGTTGGCCGCCCACCACAACGCGCCGCGCTGCGCCGAGGTCTGGGCCAGGAAGGCCAGAGCGAACTGGCCGATCCGGCTGGTCTTGTAGGCGCGGTGCGCGAAATAGCGGTGATAGCCCGCGGTCACCGCGAACATGCGCACCAGGTAGAGCCCAACCCCCAGCAGCACGGCCTCGGCCGTCAGCCCGGTCCAGATCGCCGCGAAGCAGGCCAGATGCACGAGCACGAAGGGAATAGCCGATGGATAGATGATGTCGTCGGCGTGGTCATCGGCGTCATCGTCGCGAGCGCCCTGGTCCGTCGGATGATGCGGCGTCAACATGCGTGATCAGTCCTCTTGGACCAGGGGATGGGCGAGCTGCCCGCAGGGGAATTCGCGCGGAGCGGCCTGGAGAATGCCCGCCGGGGCCGGACGGCCCGGCTCAGGCCTTGAGCCTGGCTTCCTTGGCCGCTGCCCGCTTGGCGGCAGCCGCTTCCTTGGCTTTGCTCGCCTTGGCCTCGCGTCGCGCCGTGCGCTCGGCTTCGATCGCGGGCAGCAGGGCGGTCGCATCCGCTTGCTGGGTCTTGGTGCCGGCCTGCATCAGACGCTCCGCGTTGTCCTGAAGCACGGCCAGAGCGGCATCGTCCAGCGACGGTAGCTTGGCGAGAATCTGCAAAGCCTTCTTCCTTTCCGAGTTTGTTGGGCGTCATCGACGCCGACCGTGATTGCGAGGTGCTGTGGGCCGCCGCGCCGCCTGTTCCGTCAAGGACAGACACGCTCACTCCGCTTCCCGATCGAGCGGGAACGGACCTAGCCGGAAAGCCACCCAAGCCAATCGACTTGACACCCCGAGGCAACCTGTCCCGAAGCTCCTTGTTGCTTCATAGGAAAAGGTGGTAACGCACCGTGCCCATTACCAGTAGCGCTTGGCCGAGCGAGCCCCCCTGGTCGGGTCGGCCGATGGCGGTGGCCGAAGGCCGCACACGGCGGCGGGACGGGTTCTGGCTTTGCTGTCGGCCGGCTTGCGCTAAGTTGACGCAGGACCGAACGGGACAGGTTCTTGGCCGAAGCAGACGCCCTCGAGCGCTACCGCAGGAAGCGCGATTTTTCGAAGACCCGCGAGCCGGCCGGGGCAAGGCAGGTCGCGGACGAGCGCCTGTTCGTCGTGCAAAAGCACAGCGCCCGCCGCCTGCACTACGATCTGCGCATGCAGTTCGGCGACACGCTGCGCAGCTGGGCCGTACCGCAAGGACCCTCGCTCGACCCCAAGATCCGCCGGCTCGCGGTCCGGGTCGAGGACCATCCGCTCGAGTATTACGACTTCGAGGGGCCGATCCCGAAGGGGCAGTACGGCGCCGGCGGGATGATCGTGTGGGATCGCGGCACCTGGGTGCCGATGGGCGATGCCGAGGCCGACTATCGAAAGGGCACCATCAAGTTCCGGCTGTCGGGCCAGAAGCTCGGCGGCGGCTGGACCCTGGTGCGGATCAAGAACGACACGCAGCGCGGCGACAACTGGCTGCTGATCAAGGAGCGCGACCCCTACGCCAGGCTCGAGGCCGAGGGCAACATCCTCGAGGAGGCGCCCGAGAGCGTGATCTCCGGCCGCCGGGTCGAGGAGATCGCGCCAGACGAGCCGCCAGCCAAGCCGACCACCCGGGCCAGGCCCAAACCCGTGCGGGTCGCGAAGCTCGCTGGCGCGAAAGCCGCCGCCCTGCCGGCCAGCCTGCGGCCCCAGCTCGCCTCGCCGAGCACGTCGGTGCCGGCGGGCGACGACTGGCTGCACGAGATCAAGCTGGACGGCTATCGTACCATGGTGCGCATCGAGGCCGGCCAGGCACGCCTGTTCACCCGCTCGGGCCACGACTGGACCGACCGCTACGGCAGCCTCGCCGATGCCTTCAAGCAGCTCCCCTGCAAGCAGGCGATGGTCGACGGCGAGATCGTGGTGCAGGACAAGGACGGGGTCAGCAGCTTCCCGGCGCTGCAGGATGCGCTCGCCGAAGGCCGCAGCCATGAGCTGACCTTGTTCGCGTTCGACCTGCTGCACCTCGATGGCTACGACCTGACCGAGGTGCCGCTGTTCGAGCGCAAGCGCGCGCTGGAGGCCCTGCTCGCACCGGTCATCGAGCCGACCTCGCCACTCCAGCTGAGCAGCCACATTGAGGGCCATGGCCCCGAGTTCCTGGAGCAGGCCTCGCGCATGGGCCTCGAGGGCGTGGTCTCCAAGAAGGCGGACGCCCGCTACCGCCCGGGCCGCACCAGGACCTGGCTGAAGACCAAATGCCTGACCAGCGACGAATTCCAGATCGTCGGCTTTACCGAATCCGCCGCAGCCGGAGGCCTCGGCGCGCTGCTGGTGGCAGAGTCCCAGGAGAATGGAGACAAGGGCCTGCGCTATGCCGGCCGGGTCGGCACCGGCTACTCGGCGGCCGAAGCCGACCGCCTTCATGCGCGGCTGAAAACCCTGCGCCAGGACCAGCCACCGGTCGAGCTGCCGCCGGCCGACCGCCGCAAGGACATCGTCTGGGTGCGCCCGGCCCTGCAGGCGGAAGTGCACTACGGCTCGCGCACGGCCGACGGCATCCTGCGCCACGCGGTCTACAAGGGCCTGCGCGCCGACAAGGCCGCGCCGAACACCAGGGCTGTGGGCGCCGGAAGCGCGCCGAGGACGCCGCGCCAGCGCTATGTGACCGACGAGGACCTCGCCTCGGTCTGGGTCACCAATCCGGACCGACGGATGTTCGGCGCCGACGGGCCGACCAAGCTGGAGCTCGCGCTCTACTATGCCCAGGTCGGCGACTGGATGCTGCCCGAGCTCATGCTGCGACCGGTCTCGCTGGTGCGCTGCCCGACCGGCAAGGCGGCCGACTGCTTCTTCCAGCGCCACGCGCTGAGCGGCATGCCCGAGGCGATCCGGCAGATCTCGCTGCGCGAGGAGGGCTCCAAGGAGCGCGCCGACTATCTCTATCTCGAGAACGCGCGCGGCCTGCTGGCGCTGGCGCAATTTGGCGCCGTGGAGTTCCACAGCTGGGGCTGCCGGGTCGACAAGCCGGAGCGGCCCGATCGTATGATCTTCGACCTCGACCCGGACGAGGGCCTGCCATGGCGCCAGGTCGTCGACGCGGCGCTCGAGGTCCGCCAGAGCCTCGAAGACCTCGGCTTCACACCGTTCGTCAAGACCACCGGCGGCAAAGGCCTGCACGTCGTAGTGGCGCTGGCGAGACGGCAGGGCTGGCCGGAGGTGAAGGCCTTCGCCGAGCTGTTCGCTCTCGAGACGGCGCGCCGGCTGCCGAGCCTGTTCACCGCCAACATGGCCAAGTCGAGCCGGCGCGGGCGGATCTTTTTGGACTATCTGCGCAACGGCCGGAGCGCCACAGCGGTTGCCGCCTATTCTTTGCGCGCACGGCCGGGCGTGCCCGCATCGACGCCGCTCAGCTGGGACGAAATCGCCGAGATCGACGACCCCGCTGATCTCAATTATAGTACAGTCCCTGTGCGGTTGACGGAAGTCGAAGATCCCTGGGCCGACTTGGCCCGGTCGGCGCGCCCGTTGACCAAGGAGATGGAACGCCGGCTCCAGGCTGCGCGTTGAGCCAGAAACGTAGAAGAGGTCGGAACATGCCGCCACGCTCGACCTGGAAGGGCCACCTCAAGCTGTCCCTGGTCTCTTGCCCGGTGCGTCTTTACAACGCCGTGACGCGCACCGAGCGGGTGTCGTTTCACATGCTGCACAAGGACACCCACAACCGGATTGCGATGAAGCCGCACGATCCAGAGCTGGGCGCGGTCGAGCGCAGCGACCTGGTCAAGGGCTACGAATACGAGAAGGACCAGTACGTCATCTTCACCGACGAGGACTTCGAGAAGGTCCAGATCGAATCGACCAAGGCGATCGTGATCGAGAAATTCGTCGACGCCGCCGAGGTCGACGAGATCTATTTCGACTCGCCCTACTATCTCGCGCCCGACGGCGCGGTCGCCGAAGAGACCTTCCGGGTCGTGCAGTGGGCGATGCGCGAGAAGAACAAGGTGGCACTCTCGCGCATCGTGCTGTCCAGCCGCGAGCGCCTGATCGCGCTCGCCGTGCGCGACAAGGGCCTGCTGGTGATGACCCTGCGCAATGCCGACGAGGTGCGCGACGCGCAGGAGTTCTTCACCGATATCCAGGACGAGCAGCCCGAGCAGGAGATGCTCGATCTGGCCTCGGCGCTGATCGAGCAGAAGTCGGGCGCGTTCGACCCCTCCGAGTTCAAGGACCGCTACCAGGAAGCGGTGGTCGACATGGTCAAGCGCAAGGTCAAGGGCCAGGAGCCGGTGATCGCCAAGGCGCCCGAGCGCGGCAAGGTGATCAACCTGATGGACGCGCTGCGCCAGAGCCTGGACGATGACCGCAAGCCGCCGGCCAGGAGCCAGCCGCGCAAAGCCGCGGACAAGCCGGCCGAGAAGCCCGCCGCCAAACCGTCCACCAGTAAGAGGAAGCGAAGTAGCGCGGCCTGATCGCATGGTCGAGCTTGCCGGCAAGATCAGCATCATCGGCCGGCTGAGTGTGCCGACCGCCGCCGTGGCGCGCGAGGTCGCGGCGCACGGCGGCACGCTCCGGCGTGGGCTGTCGCGCCAGACCAGCGTCCTGGTGGTCGCCCGCAAGAGTGTGCGCCAGCTCGCCAGCGGCCGGCTGCGCGCCAAGATCGCGCAAGCCGATCGGCAAGCTGCCATCTGCATCAGCGAGGCGACGTTCCTGCGCACGTTGGGGCTGTTGCCGCAGGCGGCGCCGGTGCCAGGCGCGATCGCGCTCGATGCGCTCGCCGGCAAGGTCGGCCTCGATGCCGAGGTCGTGCGGCTGCTCGTGCTGTTCGACCTGATCGAGCCGCGCGAAGGTCAGTGCAGCTTTCGCGATCTGGTGAGCGCGCGCGAGGTCGCACGGCTGCTGCGCGAAGGCCTGGACCTGCCGGCGATCCTGGCGACTGCCGAGCAGGTGGCCCGCCAGGGCCCGGCCTGGCAGGACCATCCGCTGACCCGCCTCAAGCTGGTCGGCGACGGCTCGGGCCATCTGGCGCGCTGGATCGACGGCACCCTCGGCGAGCTCGACGGCCAGATGCGACTGCCCTTGCCGCCGACCGACAACCCGTCGGGCGAGGAGCTGTTCGAGAACGCGGAAGAGGCCGAGCAGACGGGTGATCTGGCCGCGGCCGAGGACCTTTATCGGCGCTGCGTCGCGCTCGACGCGAGCGACCCGATCGCGCTGTTCAACCTCGCCAACGTGCTGTGCGCGCAGGGTCGCGGCGCACAGGCCAAGCTGTATCTGCAACTGGCCGCCTCGCTCGATCAGGGCTTCTCCGAAGCCTGGTACAATCTCGCCCTGGTACTCGACCGGGAAGGCGACAAGGACGGCGCGCGCAAGGGGTTCGAGCGGGCGATCGAGGCCGACCCCGACTATGCCGATCCCTTGTACAACCTCGCTCATCTCGAGTTCGAGGCCGGCGTGTTCGCCAGGGCGCGCGACCTGTGGCAGCGCTATCTGACCCTCGATCCGGACAGCGAATGGAGCCGCAAGGCACGCCACGGCCTGGCGCTCTGCCAGCGCCAGGTGCGCTCGGGCTGAGACAGCCGTATCGGCGGCCGGCCCCGCCGAGCAAGTCCTCCTTCATAGGGCGCCACCAGCGACTCTCTGCTCTGCCAGGATGGTCCGCACGTCGGTCATCACCAGGCGCGGGTCGAGGAAGCCGACGCTGTAGATGTTGCGGACCTGGCCTTTGCCATCGATCAGAAAGACTCTGAGCTGGTGGGTCAGCGGACCGAGCGGGTCGTCCGGGTCGGTCTTGCGGCCGATCGGCTGATCATAGGCGTCGAGCATCGGGCGCAGCGCGTCGTCGCCGGACGTGGTCAGGAATTGCCACGCGGCACGCTCGTCGCCTCCATAGCGCAGCGCCTCGGCATGCATCGCCATGACCTCGGGCGTGTCGTGCTCCGGGTCGAAGCTGATGGTGATCAGCTGAAGATGATCCCGGAGCGCCGGATCCTCGCCTGCGATGCCGTGCAGCTCATGCAGGAGCATCGTCGCCTCGGGGCAGATGTCGCCGCACCGCGTGTAGATGAACGCCATGACCGTGATCTTGCCGTCGAGAAGTGCGCGCAGGCTCCGCGCAGCGCCGGTCTCGTCCAACACCCGACCGTCGGCCGCCGGCTTGATCACGGGCAGCGCGTAGCTGCCGAGCGCCGGCGGGTCATAGTCGTACCGGTCGGTGCGCGGAATCGCCAGCTCGGGCCGCACCCCACCCGCGGCGTGACTCTCGTGCGGTATCGCATGCTTCGGCACCGGCAGAACCACGCCGATCGCCGCGCCGACCATCATCGCCCCGAGCAGTCGGTACCTCATAGCTCGTCTCCCGTGGGAAAGACGGGCGAGACCGCACCGCGCTCTCGCC
This sequence comes from uncultured Alphaproteobacteria bacterium, assembly GCA_963731495.1. GTDB lineage: Bacteria > Pseudomonadota > Alphaproteobacteria > Geminicoccales > Geminicoccaceae > DASUGG01. Next base: position 46,704 of record CAVSVZ010000009.1, on the reverse strand, counting down.
CTGGCCGTCTCGACCGTCTCAGCTCGCGTACAGGCTCCGGGCACCGAACCGCATGATGTGCGGCCGCCCGAGCTTTTCGGCGGTGAAGTCGATGGCGAATCGCTCGGTCAGCTCCTTGCCGTCCCAATCGTAGGCCTTGAGGAACTGCTCGTTGTCCTCGCCCTGCTTGTCCCAGTTGGCGAGCACGGAGCTCGTGAAGTAGAGCCGCTGGCCGTCCCAGCTTTGCGACACCATGTTGAGCTGCCTGCCGATCACCCGTTCGTAGATCTGCTCGGGCGCGAACGGGTTCGAGACGTCGTAGACCCGCACCATGCCGTCGGCGACGCTGTCGACGAACAGCTTCTGGTCGTCGGCGGAGAGGCTGATGTCGACCGGCACCGGGTTGCTGCCTGGCGGGCCGACGTCCGCGACCTCTTTCGCCTGCCATTCGCCGGCTTCGTCCTCGTAGACAAGCCAGATCTTCGAGCTGTTGGCGGTGGCGGTGAACGCGTAGTCGTGGTCTTCGCCCCAGGCCCAGCGGATCTCGAGCGGCATCCCCGGAACGTGCAAGACCTTCTTGGGCTGGCGGCTGTGGAAGTCCCACAAGACCATGGTCCCGCCAAACCCATCGCCCGGATCCTTCGCCACGTCTGCGAACGGCCGCATGTAGTTGTTCCAGCCGGTGTAGGAGGAGGTCAGCATCACGTTCTTGCGCGGCAGCACGCGGGAGTCGTAGCCGAAGCCGTCGGCATACTCGCCACCCGGCAGACCGGCCGCGGTCTCCGCCGTCGGCATCCAGTGGGTCGTGATGTAGGCACCGTCGTTGGTGTACTCGACCAGTCCGGTGCGGCCGCCCCGATCCTGCGCGTTCGAGAGCCCCGAGATCATCACGCGCCCCGGCAGCGCGTAGATGCCGTGCGGGCCGACGACCCCACCTGACGCCTCGACGAAATCGTCGATGGTCTTGACCAGCTTCGGATTGGCCGGATCGGTCTGGACGTCGAAGATGAAGATCTTGCTGGTATCGAGGCCTGCGACCCAGAGATGGCGGCGATCGTCGGTGAAGCCGCCGTGATGCGCTTCATGCCGACCGCCGACCGAATTGACGTCGACAACCTTGCCATAGGTGGCCGAGTCCGGGCGCGCGTCGACCGTCACCACCTTGTCCGAGCCGTCGCCCAGACCCTCGACACCGACGGTCCAGACGTAGACGAACTCCTCCTGGCCGGTGATCTTGGCCATGTAGGGCGACTGGCAGGTCTCGTCGCCAAAGGCGATGGATGGCTGCGCGAGCCCGCCGAGCAGCGCCATCGCGGCCGCGCCTGCGCTCCAGCCCAGATGGGCTGTCCTGCCGGTCTTCATTCTTGGTCCAGGCATGATCAGAGCCTCCTCACGCTCAGGGCCGGCGGTTCGGCACCGCCACCGGCTCGGAGGCTATGGAGCTGACATTTCAGAGCGACGTCGGTCGTGTATCGAGGCGGTTTCAATTGCATCCAGCGTGCCGCAACGCTGGATACCTGCGACTGCCTCCAGCCGCGCACTCTGCGACTGGCGTGGGAGGCGGGAGCGGCGGATCGGACCGTCCGCTGCGGCCCGATCCAGCCTCAATCCCGCCCACCCCGTGAGAAATCCAGGCCCGCTTACTCGAGCCGGGTGATCCGGCCCTCGACCGTCGGCGCGATCGTGCCGGCGGCCGCGATGTAGTCGATCACCTGACCGGCCATTAGCGCGCCGGCGTTGTCGTCGATGATGCGCGGCTTGTCGATGAACATGGCGTAGCCGTCACCGCCGCGGCCGAGGAAGTCGTTGGTCGCGAGCTTGTAGGTCGCGGCGTCGTCGAGCGGCGCGCTGCCGACCATGACCTCGGTGACCCGCTCGCCGGCCGGCTTCGAGCCGTCGAAGCTGAAGGTCAGCGCGGAGACGTGCGGAAACCGGCCGCCTTCCTCCTCGACCAGGCTGACGCCGTTCTCGAGTGCTTCGCGCAGGTCGGCGCCGGTCACCTCGATCAGGATGGTCTTGTTGCCGAACGGCAACTCGGACCCGACGTCGCGCCGGGTCAGCATCGTGCCCGGCTCGTAGGTGCGATCGGCCCGGATGCCGCCGCCATTGGTCAGCGCGACATCGGCGCCGACCGCCGCGCGCATGGCATCGACGATCAGGTTGGCGAACGCGGCCTCCTTTGCGCGCACGGTGGTGCGCCTGGTGTCGAGCGCCACCTCGGTGGTGCCGATCTCGATGTCCAGCTCCTTCGAGAGCTGGTCCTCGTAGCCCTGCACCGCCGCCGCCAGCCCGGCGTCCGGCTCGACCGCTGCGGTATTGATCAGCTCGAACGACGGCTCCCAGGCGAAGCTCGGGCCACTGCGCCCCTCGACCGTATCCATCGTGACCGTGATCACGGTCACGAACTCGGCCTGGCTGCCGCTCTCGACCAGCCCCATCCGGCCGTCGTACTCGACCCGCAGGTCGTGGTCGTCGCCGGACAGCACCAGGTCGACCGGCGCCGCGCGCAACAACCTGCCATCTTCGCCGCGATCGGCGTGTGCCACCGCGATCACCAGGTCGGCGCCGGCTTCGCGCAGCCTGGCGGCCATGGTCGTCGCGGTCTCGACCGGGTCCGCGAAGGTGATCGGGCCGGGCGACGACTTGACCGTCGTGCTCGCCGTGGTCAGCCCGAACAGGCCGACCTTGTACTCGCCGACGTCGACCATCAGCGATTCGGTCAGCCCATCGATCAGGGTGCCGTCCGGCTCGATGGCGTTGTTCGACAGCAGCGGGAACTGCGCCTCGGCGATGCGCTCTGCCAGGACCTCCGGGCCGAAGTCGAACTCGTGATTGCCGAGCGCCATCGCGTCGAAGTGGATCTGGTTGAACAGGTCGATCATGTGCGCGCCATGATCGAAGCCGGACAGCAGCGAGGGCGAGATGGCATCGCCGGCATTGGTCACGATGACATGCGGATTGGCTTTGCGTACCGTATCGACCACGGTCGCCAGGCGCGCGACGCCGCCCTTGCCGTCCACCTCCTCCATGCGATCGAGGTCGTTGACGTGGACGATCTTGAGCGTGACCGGCTCGGCTGCGGCCACGCCGATGCCCAAGGCCAGGGCCAGCGTCGACGCAGCCAGCAACAGTGCGGACCCTCTCATGGTGGCTCTCCCTCACAGCGCCTGTGTGCGGAGCAGGTTGCGGTTCCGTCATAGCAGAGCACGTCTCTGTGCCAACAGGGTGCGCGAACCGGCTCACCGCGCAGTGCCTGTGCGCTATGCCCCCGGCACGGCCTCCCGCTCGAGCGCCAGCGTCGCCCAGCGGCCGGGCGCCATGCCATAGGCGCGCTTGAAGTGGCGCGAAAAGTGGCTCTGGTCGGCAAAGCCGGCGGCGATCGCCGCCTCGGCCAAGGGCGTGCCCGCGACGATCAGGGCGCGCGCCCGATCCAGCCGGCGCATCACCAGATAGCGGTACGGGCTGGTGCCGAGGCAGCGCCGGAACTGGCGGGCCAGCGCGTAGCGTCCGAGACCGGTCACCGCCTCGAGCTCGCTCGAGCGCACGCTCCCCTCGACGCCTGCCTCGAGATAGTCACGAGCGCGCAGCACGGCGCTCCGGTCGATCGGGCAAGGTGCCTCCGGCGGCGCGCAGCGGTCCGCCGCGGCCAGCGCCTGCGCCAGGCCGGCCACGATCTGATCGCACTGCAGGTCCTCGAGCGGCAGGTCGAGATCGGCCAGCGCAGGCATGATCGCTGCGAGCAGGCGGCGATCGTCCGATACCACCTCGCGCACGAACGGCAGAGCGTGACCAGCGCCGAGCGCCTGGCCGATCAGGCCTGGCTCGATGTAGAGAATGCGATAGTGGAAGCCCGCCGCGGAGCCCGCCCGGCCGTCGTGCAGCTCGTCGGGATGCAGCACGAACACCTGGCCGGACGTGCTGCGCTGCCCGGCACCCCGATAGTCGAACGCCTGCACGCCGTCGAGCGTGACCCCGATCGCATAGCGGTCGTGGCGGTGCGGCGCAAAGGCACGGCCGGCAAAGCGCGCCTCGACCCGATCGATGCCCGGGCACGACGGGCCGCTGCGGAATCCAGTCGCGCCGCCCGCACGATCGTTCAAGACGGCCCTGCTGCGCATGGTCTAGCTCTGCCATGGCCCTCGATAGCAAAGCCGGCGGGAACGCGCGAGGGCAGGGGAGAGCACGATTGGACGGTCTGCTCGGCTTCATCCTGGCCGGGGTCGCGCTGACCGGCAGCCCCGGCCCGGCGACGCTCAGCATCGCGGCGACCGGTGCGGCGTTCGGTGCCAGGCGCGGGCTAGGCTACGTCGCCGGCACCATCGCCGGCGTGGCCGCCGTGATGGCCCTGGTCGCGAGCGGCCTGATCGGGCTGATGCTGGCGGTGCCGGGCGCCGCGCCGGTCCTGGCAGCGCTGGCCGCGGCCTATATGGTCTATCTGGCCTGGCGGATCGCCACCGCACCACCACTCGGCGAGCAGGCCAGCGCACGGCCGCCCTCGATCCTCACCGGCTTCGGCCTGGCGCTGGTCAACCCGAAGGCCTATGCGGCCATGGCCGCGCTGTTCTCGGGCTTCGTGCTGCTGCGCGATCAGCCGGGGCTGGATGCGCTCCTCAAGGGACTGATGCTGGTCGCCATGATCATCCCGGTCAACCTGGCCTGGCTGCTGGCAGGCTCTGCCCTGACCCGCTGCTTTCGCGAGCCGGCCCTCAACCGCGCGATCAACATCGCGTTCGCGCTGCTCCTGCTGGCCTCGGTCGCGCTCGCCCTGTTGCTCTGAGGTGCACCGCAGGGCCGGCCGGCTTGCCGGCGGGCTGCCGTGATCCATCACGAGCAGGATGACGGGCCCCGTCCCGTCTCTGCTCGCGTGCCGGGTGGTCCCCGGCGCCGGCGCGCCGCCCCTCGGCTTGGCGTAGCGCTGCGCTCAGTGCCCGCGAATGACGCTCGGCCGAGCCGGGCGCGGCCACGGTTCGCAGGCAATGCCGTCGCCGTCGCGATCGTGCTCCGGATAGTAGCCAGGTTGTCCCCTGGAGGCGGGCGCCAGGCCGACCGCGCGCGCTGCAGCGCAGCTCGGCGCTGCTGCGGCATGTCTCAACGCCACCGTCAGCGGCCACCGCGAAAGGTTCTGAACAACCGGATAGGCGAGAGCCGCCACGGCCACCGCGGCGAAGGCAGCAAGGCCGGCCCGGCACCGATGCCGCTGAAGCCAGGCCTTGGCCGAGCTTCGGCGTCTGCTCAGCGGGGCCATCCTCAAATGATGCCACGGCATGCCGGGAGGATAGCCGCCACGGCCTGAAGAACTTGTATCCCCTCCGCGCGTTGGATGATGCCAGGCGCGAAGGAGGGCGGAGATGAGCGCGGCACCCGCCCCAGGGTGGCCGGCGGACCCGGCCGCGATCAGATGTCCTGCACGCGGTAGGGAGCGTAGGTGTAGTACTTGGGCCGCTCGTCCAGCCGCACGTGCAGCCAGCCGACGCCCAGGCCCGAGGTGCTGAGCCAGAGCGGCTCGGTGGCGAGCCGGTCCGCCACCGCATGCCCGACGGCCTGCCACAGCGCATCCTGTTGCGAGGCCGGCGCATGTCGCGCGAAGACGGCCAGATGGGCGTAGGCTCGAGGTGGCCCCTGTGGTGCGGGCGCGACCAGCAAGGCATCGCGGCCGAGATTGGCAAAGGTCGCGACGGTCTGCCCCGACGTGAAGTGATCGGCGCTGTTGGCGGACCCGCCCTACCAGGCCTGCCGAGGTCGTCGAGCTGTGGCGGGCAAGCCGGCCGTTCCGTCGCTTGTTCGCCGCGGCTCAGCGGCGGTGTTTCCCAGAAATAGCGTGCTCGTCGATGCCCCGGAGCTTGCGGGCGCCGGTGCCATGACCGAGGCACGGTAGGACGTGGGTTCGAGTGCTCCAGCACATCGATGCGCGGCTCCCACATAAGGCACCGGCGCACCATCACGCAGCATGACCCCTCACCGCACCGCAGGCGCGCATCTCAAAGGATCGCGACGTAGGATGATCGGCCTAATCACAACGCCGGGACGAACCGGAAGAACGAGACACCCAAGCCGGCTGGTTCTCACTCATCCCCCTCAAAGAGGGACCACGCCGACGAGGCCACGAGCACCACACATTATCTACGGACGCTCGTAATCGAATCGGCTCAAAGCAGCGGAGGAGCTGGCGTCCCCAGGGGGAATTGAACCCCCGTTTCCGCCTTGAAAGGGCGGCGTCCTAACCTCTAGACGATGGGGACGTGGCCCAGGACTTAGCCGCGAGGCGCGGCAAAAGCAAGCCTGGCAGGGTGCAAGGAGTCGCGATGCCACGCTTCTTCGAGCCCTGCTAAGCCGCGGCGGCGTCCTCGATCTGGAAGGTCACGCGCAGCTCGCCCTGCCAGCGATCGAGCTTGAGCCGTCCGGCGAAGTGCATCGGCGCGCCCGACGCCGCCAGCAGCGCCTGGCCGAGCGGTCGGTCGAGCACGCGGAAGGCGACGGCGCGCACCCGGGCTCCAGCCGCGTCCTGCAACCAGCAGTCGACATGGTTGTCGCCGATCTGGCGCACCCGCCAGGGCCGGGCGTCGGCGATCGCAAAGCGTGGCTCCGGATTGCCGCGGCCATAGGGTGCCAGCGATGCCAGCCGGCGCGCCAGGCCGACCGAGCAGCCGCCGACCTGAAGCGCCCCATCGAGCGTCAGATCCGGCGGTGCCGGCGCGCCCGCGCCCAGCTGCTGCAGGGCCTGCTCGGTCAGGAACGCCGCCAGCGCCTCCAGGCGGTCGCAGGCGACGGTCAGGCCAGCCGCCATCGGGTGGCCGCCGCCCTGGCTGAGGATGCCGGCGTTGCGCGCGGCGATCACCGCGGCGCCGAGATCGAAGCCCGCGACCGAGCGCCCCGAGCCCTTGCCGATGCCATCGGCCAGCCCGATCACCACGGCCGGCCGGTGGTAGCGCTCGACCAGCCGGGCGGCGGCCAGGCCGACCACGCCCGGCGACCAGCCTTCGCCAGAGGCCAGCAGCAAAGGCGCATCGCTCTGCGAGGCCGCGCCAAGCGCGGCTTCGGCCGCGGCGATCACCTGGCGCTCGGTCGCGCGCCGCTCGCGGTTCAACAGGTCGAGCCGGGCCGCAATCTCGGCGACCTCGGCCAGATCCTCGCTCGCCAGCAGCTGCGCGCCGAGCGCCGAATGGCCGCCCCGGCCCCCGGCGTTCAGGCGGGGGCCGAGCGCAAAGCCGAGATCGTCGGTGGTCTCCAGCGCGGCAATGCGGGCCACCGCCGCGAGCTGCGCGATGCCGGGATTGTCGCCGCGCGCCGCGACCCGGAGCCCTTGTGCGACGAAGGCGCGATTGAGCCCGGTCAACGGCACCACGTCGCAGACCGTGCCCAAGGCCACCAGGTCGAGCCAGCGGCGCAGATCGGGCTCCGGCGCACCCACAAAGTGGCCGCGCGCGCGCAAGGCCCGGTTGAGCGCGACGATCAGGAGGAAGGTCACGCCGACCGCGGCCAGATGACCGAGCGCGCTGTCCTGATCGCAACGGTTCGGATTGATCACCGCGAGTGCCGCCGGCAGGCGCGGCTCGGCGACGTGGTGATCGACCACGATCACCTCCTGGCCCAGCTCCGCCGCGGCGCCGAGCGCCTCGAACGCGGTGGTCCCCGAATCGACCGTCACGACCAGCCTGCAACCCAGCGTCGCAAGGCGCTCCAGCGCTACCGGATTGGGGCCGTAGCCCTCGCGCAGCCGGTCGGGCACATCGATCTGCGAGGTCGCGCCGATCGCGCTCAGATAGCGGCTGAGCAGGGCCGCCGAGCTCGCACCGTCGACATCGTAGTCGGCCAGGATGCCGATCGGCTCGCGCGCGTCGATCGCGCTCGCCAGCCGGTCGACCGCGACATCCAGGTCCAAAAGATGCGACGGATCGGGCAGACAGTCGCGGATCCGCGGCCGCAGGAAGGTCGGCGCCGCATCGATGCCGACGCCACGACTTGCCAGCACGCGACCCACGATCTCCGGCAGATCGAGCCGCTGGCTGATGGTCAGCGCCAGGGTCTCGTCGACCGTCCGCAGCTGCCAGCGTCGACCGCAGACCGAGCGATCGACGAACGCGCCTGCCCCGGTAGCGGGCAACGGCTGCAAGGCGGCGGCTCAGGCCGGAAAGTGCGGCACGACCGCGCTCTTGCGCTGCAGATAGTGCTCGGCTTCGATCACCCGCACCGTCCCCGATTTGGAGCGCATCACGATCGATTGCGTGATCAGGCCGCCCGGGAAGCGGCGCACGCCGCTCAGCATGGTGCCATCGGTCACGCCGGTCGCGGCGAACATGACGTCGCCCGATGCCAGGTCGTGCAGGTCGTAGATCCGGTCGAGATCGTCGATCCCCATGCGCTTGGCGCGCGCCCGCTCGTCGTCGTTGCGGAACGTCAGCCTGCCCTGCATCTGGCCGCCGATCGAGCGCAGGGCGGCGGCCGCCAGCACGCCCTCGGGGGCGCCGCCGATGCCCATATAGATGTCGATGCCGCTGTTCGGCCGGGCGGTGGCGATCACGCCGGCGACGTCGCCGTCACGGATCAGCCGGATACGGGCGCCCGCCTTGCGCACCTTGGCGATCAGCTCCTGATGGCGCGGCCGGTCGAGGATCAGCACCACCAGGTCGCTGACCTCGACGTCCCTGGCCTCGGCCAGGCGCGCCAGGTTGTCGGCCGGCTGGTCGGCAATCCGGATCACGCCCTCGGGCAGGCCGCCGCCGACCGCGATCTTGTCCATATACGTGTCCGGCGCGTTCAAAAAGCCGCCTTCGCCGGCCATGGCGAGGCAGGCAATCGCATTGGGGCCGCCGGTCGCCGTGATCGTGGTGCCTTCCAGGGGATCGAGCGCGATGTCGATCTTGGGGCCGCGACCCGAGCCGACCCGCTCGCCGATATAGAGCATGGGCGCCTCGTCGCGCTCGCCCTCGCCGATCACCACCGTGCCGTCGATGTCGAGCACGTTGAGCGCCTGGCGCATGGCGTCGACCGCGGCCTGGTCGGCGGCGCGCTCGTCGCCGCGGCCCATCCAGGTGCAGCTGGCGATGGCCGCCCGCTCGGTCACGCGGACCGCCTCCAGCGCCAGATTGCGATCCTCCAGTCTGATCTCCGCCATCGTTCCTCTTTCTCCTCCCTATCTTGCCGTGCCAGCAGCGCGGCGGGTCGTCAAAGCGTCTCGATGCGGATCAGTCGAGGCGGCTCCAGGACCACGCTCAGCTCGCTGATGGTGGCCAGGGCACCGATCAGGTTGGCCTCCGTGGTGTCGTGGGTCGTCAGCACGATCGGCACGGCCTCGTCCGGCTTGCGCGCGCGCTGGATCAGCGACTCGATCGAGACCTCGTGATCGCGCAGGCATGCCGCGACATCGGCCAGCACGCCCGGTCGGTCGACCACCATCAACCGAAAGTAGTAGGCGCCGACGTGCCGCTCCATCGGGGCCGCGGGCAGGCGCTCGAGCCTGTTGCTCGGCACGGCGAACACCGGCAGGCGCACGCCTTTGGCCAGATCGCAGAGATCGGCCACCACCGCCGAGGCGGTCGGCGAGCCGCCGGCGCCGCGCCCGGCATACAGGGTCGATCCGACCTGGTCCGCATCCGCGACCACCGCATTGAGCACGCCTTCGATCTCGCTGATCGGCTCGCCGAGGCGCACCATGCAGGGATGGACCCGCTGCTCGAGACCGTGCCTGGTGCGGCGCGCGACGCCGAGCAGCTTGATCCGGTAGCCCATCTCGTCGGCAAAGGCGATGTCGAGCGGCGAGACATGGCGGATGCCCTCGGTGTGCACCGCGTCGAAATCGGGCTCGCAGCCGAACGCCAGCGCGGCCAGCAGCGCCAGCTTGTGGGCCGCATCGACGCCGTCGATGTCGAAGCTCGGATCGGCTTCGGCATAGCCCAGGCGCTGCGCTTCGGCCAGCACCTCGTCGAAGGCGCGGCCGCTCTGGCGCATGTTGGTGAGGATGTAGTTGCAGGTGCCGTTCAGGATGCCGTAGATCCGGCTGATCCGGTTGCCGGCCAGGCCCTCGCGGAGAGTCTTGACGATCGGGATGCCGCCGGCGACGGCCGCCTCGTAGCCGATCGTCGCACCGTTCTGCTCGGCCAGTCCGGCCAGCGGCGCGCCGTGGTGGGCGAGCAGCGCCTTGTTGGCGGTGACCACCGGTTTGCCCTCGCCGAGGGCTGCCCGCACCAGGGCGAGCGCGATGCCGTCGGCGCCGCCGATCAGCTCGACCACGACCTCGACCTCGGGATCGGTCGTCAGCGCCAGCGGATCGTCGTACCAGCGCACCTCATTGAGCGGCACGCCGCGATCGCGGCTGCGGTCGCGCGCCGACACCGCGACCACCCTTAGCGGCCTGCCAGCGCGCTCGGCCAGGAGCGCACCATTGCGCTGCAGCAGCGCCAGCACGGCGCTGCCGACCGTGCCGAGCCCGGCAATTCCGACGCACAGGGGCTCGCCCATCAGGCCACCGCCCGGGCTCGGGCCGGCGCCGGCCGGACGCCGTGCCGGGTCAGGAACGTCCTGATGTTGCGGACCGCCTGGCGCAGCCGGTGCCGGTTCTCGACCAGCGCGAGACGCAGGTGATCCTCGCCATGCTCGCCAAAGCCGATGCCGGGCGAGGTCGCCACCTGCGCCTCCTCCAGCAGCAGCTTGCAGAACGCGAGCGAGCCCTGCTCGCGGAACGGCTCGGGCACCGGCGCCCAGACGAACATGGTGGCGGCCGGCGAGGGCACCTGCCAGCCGCTCGCGCACAGGCCCTCGACCAGCACGTCGCGCCGCTCGCGATAGCGCTGGCGGATCGCCTCGACCTCGTGGTCGCAGCAGTCGATCGCCGTGACCGCCGCGACCTGGATCGGCGTGAAGGCGCCGTAGTCGAGGTAGGACTTGATCCGGGTCAGCGCCGCGATCAGGGTCTGGTTGCCGGCGGCGAAGCCAATCCGCCAGCCGGGCATGTTGTAAGTCTTGCTCAGCGAGGTGAACTCGACCGCGAGGTCCTTGGCGCCCGGGACCTGCAGGATCGAGGGCGGCGGCGCCTCGAAATAGATCTCGGCATAGGCGAGGTCGGACAGGATGAAGATCTCATGGCGCCGAGCGAACGCCACGACCTCCTTGTAAAGGTCGAGATCGACCACCTGGGCGGTGGGATTGGACGGGAAGTTCAGGACCAGCGCGGTCGGCGGCGGCACCGAATGCTTGACCGCGCGCGAGAGCTCGGCCAGCAGGTCGCCGCCCGGCACCACCGGCACGTGGCGGATCGCCGCGCCGGCAATGATGAAGCCGTAGGGATGGATCGGGTAGCTGGGATTGGGCGCCAGGATGACGTCGCCGGGCGCGGTGATCGCCTGGGCGAGATTGGCGAGCCCTTCCTTGGAGCCCAGCGTGACCACGATCTCGCTTTCGGGATCGAGCTCGACCCCGAACCGGCGTGCGTAGTAGCGCGCCTGGGCGCGGCGCAGCCCGGGAATGCCGCGTGACATCGAGTAGCGGTGCGTGCGCGGGTTGCGCGCGGCCTCGACCAGCTTCTCGACGATCGGCGCGGGCGTCGGCTGATCGGGGTTGCCCATGCCCAGGTCGATGATGTCGCGCCCGGCCGCCCTGGCCTCGGCCTTCATCGCGTTGACCTCGCCGAACACGTAAGGCGGCAGGCGACGGATCCGGTGAAACAGCTGCTCGCGCATCGCGATCCTCGTCGGGATGACGTCCGTTGGGAACCGTCTAGCACAAGATTCGAGCGGGACGAGGAGACTGCTCAGGTCCCCACGCTCGGGGCGGTCGATGGGATGGCTGCGCGCGCGGCGGCACTCGCCGCGTCCTCATCGCCGAGCTGCGCGCGGTCGGTCGACGAGCCGGCCGGCAGGACCGGCTTGATCGGCGGTGGCGCGGGAAAGCTTACCGTGGCCGGACGCAGCACTGGCAGCGCGACCTCGGCCGAGCTCGAGGTGGCCGGACGCCGCGCCGGCAGGGGTGCCACCGGCGGCGTCTCCTCAGGCTCGATCTGGTCGGCCGCTGCGAGGCGAGCGGCGAGCGCCGACTGCTCGGGCGGCAGCGGCGTCTGCGCCACCGTTTCGTCCACGATCTGGTCGATCAGGCTCGGGCTCGCCTCCAATCGGGCGGCAACGGCGCTGCGGCCGGGTGGCACCGGTGCCTGGCCGACCTCCTGATCGGCGGGCGTGGCGGCGGCAGCAGGTGCCGGCTCCTGCGGGTCGGGCGTGTCGGGCAAGGCCTCGGGCGCCGCCCGGCCGGGTTGCTCGGGCTCGCCCGACGGGGCCGGGCCTTCGGCCTCGGCGGAGACCGGGGCGGTGGTCTCGGGCGGGTCGGACTGGAACTGGCGGCGGAGAGCGGCGATAAAATCGACCAGCGTCTCCTGTTTGACCAGGCGCGGCGCGGATTCGCCACGCGGCTGCGCCGAGGCCATCGCAGGCTCGATCGCCGCCTTGACGGCAGGCTCGGGTGGCGCGGGCGGCGGTGGCAGGCTGCTCAGGCCGGCACGATATCGTATGACCTGGCCGGTGTAGCGCGCGTGTTCGCGGTCCGCGATCAGCGCCTCGACGATCTGACGCTGCTGCTGGACGGTGTAGCTGAGCTGCGGCCGCGGCGGCACCGTTTGCAGCGGCGGATAGGGGGTGCCGGCCGGCAGCTCGTCGCCGATCGCTGCGGGCGCCTCCCCTGCGGGCGCCTCCCCTGCGGGCGCCTCCGCGGCCGTTACGGGCGCGCCGTCGTCCCCCGTGTTCTGACAACCGGGCAGGATCGAACCGCCCATCAGGAGCGTGGTCGCGAGCCAGATCCAGGTGCGTTGCGTCCGAGCTGCATGTCGAGGCGGCCAAGGTCGCCAAAGCAGGCTCGGCAACGGCGGGAGTTGGCGACCGCGATCCGATGGTCTACAAGATGGCCCTCCCTCAGGCGGGCGGCCATCGTTGCGGGCTCGTGCGCGCGCGTTACGCGCATGCCAGCGGCTCCGCTCGAGCGTGATAGCACGTCCTGACATGGCGTGAGCCAAGCTTTCCTTACGTTTGCTGGCGGACGCGACGGCACAAGAGCATAGAGGAACGAGATGGCCAAGCAACAGGAAACGCCGGAGCGCGGCCGCGACGACGTCGTCCAGTTGATGGGAGAGATCAGCGAAAAAAGCCAGCGACTGCTGCACGATCTGGCCGAGCGCGACTGTGTCGACGGCGGGAGCACGCCGGATCCCCTCAACCTGGGATCGACCGTGCTCGAGCTGACCGCTCGCATCATGACCAACCCCGCCGCCGTCGCCCAGGCCCAGCTGTCGCTCTGGCAAGGCTATCTACAGCTGTGGCAGACGACCAGCCAGCAGTTGCTGGGCCACGACGTGCCGCCGATGATTCGGCCCGAGCGCGGCGACCGCCGCTTTCGCGACCCGGCGTGGGGCGACAACGCGGTGTTCGACTTCATCAAGCAGTCGTACCTGCTGACCTCGCGCTGGCTGGTCGAGACGGTCAATCAGCTGGACGGGCCCGACGAGAAGACCAGGCAGAAGATCGACTTCTATACGCGTCAGTTCGTCGACGCCATGGCGCCCAGCAACTTCGTCGCCACCAACCCGGAGGTGCTGCGCGCGACCCTGGAATCGGGTGGCGAGAACCTGTTGCGCGGCCTCAACAATCTGCTCGACGATCTCGGCCGTGGCCGCGGCCGGCTGGCGATCAAGATGACCGATCTCGATGCCTTCGAGCTCGGCAAGAACATCGCCGTCACACAAGGCAAGGTGATCTTCCAGACCGAGCTGATGCAGCTGATCCAATATGCGCCGACCACCGAGCAGGTCTATGAGCGCCCGCTGCTGGTGATCCCGCCCTGGATCAACAAGTACTACATCCTCGATCTGCAGCCGAACAACAGCTTCATCGGCTACGCGGTCGATCAGGGCTTCACCGTGTTCGTGATCTCCTGGGTCAATCCGGACACGGAGCATGCCGGCAAGACCTTCGAGGACTACATGGTCGACGGGCCGCTTGCGGCCCTCGAGGCGATCACGCAGGCGACCGGCAGTCGCGACATCAACGTGGTCGGCTACTGCCTGGGCGGCACCCTGCTGGCGGCGACGCTCGCCTACCTGGCCGTGAAGCGGGACCGGCGGGTCAAGGCCGCGACCTTCCTGGCCAGCCTCACCGACTTCGAAGATCCGGGCGAGCTCGGCGTGTTCATCGACGAGGAGCAGCTCGCCGCCATGGACGAGAGCATGGCCAAGAAAGGCTATCTCGAAGGCCGCGAGATGGCCACGACCTTCAACATGCTGCGCGCCAACGACCTGATCTGGTCGTTCGTGATCAACAACTACCTGATGGGCAAGGAGCCGTTCCCGTTCGATCTTCTGTACTGGAACTCCGACAGCACGCGCATGCCGTATGCCATGCACAGCTTCTATCTGCGCAGGTTCTACCAGGAGAATCGCCTGATCGAGCCCGGCGGCATCAGCCTGTGCGGCGTGCCGGTCGATCTGCGCAAGGTCCGGATCCCGACCTATCTGGTATCGACCCGCGAAGACCACATCGCGCCGTGGGCCTCGACCTATGCCGCGACCCAGCTGTACCGCGGCAAGGCGACCTTCGTGCTCGCGGGATCAGGGCACATCGCCGGGATCGTCAATCCGCCGAGCGTCGAGAAGTACGGCTATTGGACCAATGCCGCGCTGCCGCCCGATCCGAAGGACTGGTTCGAGGGCGCAGAGCAGCACGGCGGCTCGTGGTGGCCGCACTGGCGCGATTGGAACGCGGCCCACTCGGGCGAGAAGGTTCCGGCACGCGCGCCCGGCGACGGCAAGCTCACGCCGATCGAGGACGCACCGGGCTCCTATGTCAGGGTGCGCGCAGTCTAGCACGCTTCCCGTCTGCACCGAACCGCCCGCGCCCCCGCAAGTGGGACACTAGCGCTGTCCCCTTGGGGACGCCGCCGGTGCGCGCTCAGCTGCGGCCGTAGACGTCGTCATAGCGGATGATGTCGTCCTCGCCGAGATAGGTGCCGCACTGCACCTCGATCAGATGCATCGGCTCCTTGCCCGGGTTCTCCATCCGGTGCCTGGCGCCGAGCGGGATGTGCACGCTCTGATTCGGCCCCAGCACCAGCACATCGTCGTCCACGGTGATCTTCGCGGTGCCGGCGACCACCACCCAGTGCTCGGCGCGGTGCCGGTGGCTTTGCAGGCTGAGCCGTCCGCCGGGCGTGACCACGATCTCCTTGACCTTGCAGCCGGGACCTTCGTGCAGCACCTTGAAGCTGCCCCACGGCCGCTGTTCCTCGCCATGCGCGCTCGCCTCGCTGCGGCCGGCAGCCTTGAGCGCGTCGACCAGCCCGCGGATCGCTTCGGAGCGCTCGCGATCGGCGACCAGCACGACGTCGTCGGTCTCGATCACGGCGAGGTCGCGCACCCCGGCGCAGGCGACCAGCCGCCGATCGGCCAGCACCAGGCAGTCCTGTGCGTCGTCGAGCACGACGTCGCCGCGCACCACGTTGCCCGCCGCCTCCTTGGGCTGCTGCTCCCAAAGCGCCTGCCAGGAGCCGAGATCCGACCAGCCCGGATCGCACGGCACCAGCGCGATGCGTGCGGCCCGCTCCATGATCGCCTGGTCGATCGGCAGCGCCGGCACCGCCTGGTAGAGCTCGAGCGGCACCTGCCAGCCGCCGCCCGGCGCCTCGCTGAGCGCGGCAAACGCCGCCTCGACCGCCTGCTTGATCTCGGGCGCGTGCTGGTCGAACTCGGCGAGGATCCGATCCGCCCGGAACGCGAACATGCCGCTGTTCCAGAAGTGATCGCCCGCCTTCAGCATGGCTTCGGCGGCCGCTTTTGGCGGCTTCTCGACGAACCGCGCGACCTTGAGCACATCCGGCGCATCCGGCATCGGATCGCTGGCGCGAACGTAGCCATAGGCAGTCTCGGGGCGGGTCGGCGTGATGCCGAAGGTCACCAGCTCGCCGGCGGCGGCGACCGGCAGCGCCAGGGCGATGGCCTTCGCGAGGGCGGCAGGATCGCGGATCAGATGGTCGGACGGGCACACCCAGAGCACGGCATCGGGGTCGAATTCTGGGCGCGCGCGCACATAGAGCGCGGCAAGGGCGACTGCGGCCGCGGTGTTGCGCCCGACCGGCTCGAGCAGCCGGTGCCGGCACAGGTCGCGATCGACCTCGGCCAGCTGGCGCGCGACCAAGAAATCCTGAGCCTTGGCGCCGACCGTGACGATCTGCCCGGGCGGCGCCAGTGCCATGAGCCGCCGCGCCGTCTGCTGCAGCAGGCTCTGGTCGCCGACCAGCCTGGCGAGATGCTTGGGCAAGGTCTCCCGGCTGATCGGCCAGAGCCTGGTCCCCACACCGCCGGCGAGAATGATCGGAATCAGCGCGGAAGCGGTCATGATCGGCCTACCGGGGCAGGGAATCGGGCGGGCAACGCTATCGCGGCCGTCGAATCCGGTCCAGCCTCAGCGTGATGTGCCGCAGAGGTACCTCGGACCAGACGGCGCGGCCCGACCCCTGATCACAGGCTGAGGGGCTGATCATAGGCTGAGAGGCTGATCAGAGAAAGCGCACCGAGACCAGGGAGCCGTAGTCTTGCGTGTCGAGCGGCTGGTCCGGTCGGATCAGAACCTGGGCCATGCGCCGCGAGATCGGCAGGAAGGCCGCCTCGCCGTCGAGCGCGTCCAGCTGCGGCTTCAGATTGATCCGCTCGATCTGGCCGAACAGGGGCTCGGCGCGGCCAGGAAAGTGGATCTCGGCGCGATCACCCGCCTGCAGCCGTTCGACGTCCTTGAGCGGCAGCTGGGCCCGGATCAGGAGCGGCCGATCGGTCTCGATCAGGGTCGCCACCGGATCGCCGAGCTGATAGTTTTGTCCGTTCACGCCGATGCGCCGGAGAACCTCGCACTCGCAGGGGCTCTCGAGGGTCACCGAGGCACCATCGGTGCCATAGAGGGTGCCGAGCAGGGAGCCCACCACCAGGGGATCACCAGGTTGCAGCGCCGAGATCAGCCGGCCGGCGATCGGCGCACGGACCTGCACGACCGGCGCTTCGACGAAGGCATTGGAAGCCTCGATCGTGAGATAGCGCTCCTTGATTCCCAGCAGCACGAAGGCAAGCAGCGCCAGGCCGGCGACAGCGAAGCCGGCATAGACGCCGTAGCGCCTGATCGCGCTCGACCAGGACTCTTCCTGCGGGAACAGCTCGTCGATCGACTGATAGCGTGCGGCCGCGCTGTTCTCCCGGCTGCGGACCTGCAGGATGTCGCCGGCGCTCACCACCTCGCCCGACAGATAGGCATCGATCAGATAACGGAACAACGCCGACTGGTCCTGACTGATGCTCAGGAAAGAGCAGCCGAACCGGCCATGCTCCTGGTCGGCATAGACCATGCGCGCATCGAAGCGCATCGACATGTCGAAGTCTTCGAACGGGAAGAACAGCCGCGCGGAAAACTTCTCGCCGGGCTGGCGCGAGGTCATCACGCTCTCGACGCCGAAACCGCCCATCGACCAGTCGTCGACCTGGTAGCGGACACCGTCGATCTCGACCTGGATCGGGATCTTGAGGCGCACATGTTGGCGGTGGACCTCGGCTTCGTGGACGACCTGGGGCTGCATCATGGCTTCCTCAGAACAAACCGGCTCAGAACAGGCCCGCGAGCGCGTCGAGGCGGGGCACGCTCAGGACATTGGTGGCGAGCGCGACCAGGGTCGCCAGGACACCGACGGCCAGACCATGCAGGTAGAGCGACGCCAGGCTGCGTAAGCGCGCCTCCCTCGTGGACAGCGCCAGGCGGGCCGCGATGTTCTGTCGGGTCCAGCGTTGCCGGTCGAGTCGGAACAGAATGTAGGTCTTCAGCAAAGCTCCGTACACCTGGCCAAAATAGATCAACAAGGGGTACAGGCCGCTGATTGTCGGGCGCACGGACAGCAACGTAAGCGCTTGAATCAGGCGCGTAAACCCGACCCAGAGCGCGTAGGTATAGAGGAAGATGGCGGATTTGCCGAGCGCAAAGAACAGCGCGACCAGCGGCCCGACCAGCGGTGTCCACATGGACAGCCGTTGATCGATCAGGCACCACCACGTGAACATGCCGATGCGGCGGGGGCCGAGCGCGATCGCCCGGAAGCTGACCCGCAGCATGTTGCCGAACCAGCGCAGCATCAGCTGGGTGCTGGCCGGCAGCAGCCACGACGACGGCGGATGCTCGATCGTGGCCACCTGAACGTCGGGCAGATACAGCATCTGGTAACCGGCGTTCAGGACCCAGAACCAGGTCGACTTGTCCTCGCCGGTGAGCAGCTGCAACCGACCGAACCGCCAGTGATCGATGTGGTCGGTCTCGACCGCCGCGATGAAGTCGGGATCGGTCGCTACCGCGCCGCGCAGGATCGACATGCGGCCGGTCAGCACCAAAAGGCGCCGCGACAGCGCCATCGACGACATCAGCAGGTGACGCTGGGCAAAGCGCAGACGATGCCACGCCTGCAGGACCGGCCCGTTGTCGACCACGCACTCCTCGTCGGTGGTGATGCCGCCGACGTCCGGCATCAGCTGCAGGAACGGCAGCGAGCGCGCCAGGCAGCCGGGCTGCAGCAAGGTATCGCCGTCGACCACCATGACCGCCGCGTCGGCCGGCGGTCGAGTGCGCGAGACGGCGCGAAGCGAGCATGCGATGGCGTGACGCTTGCCGGTCGCGGGGCGACGCACGAACATCAGACGCACCTCGGGCGGCGGCGCCATCTGACGGAACACGTTCTTGATCAGGCGCTGGTCGCCCAGCTCGACGATGGAGGCGACGATGGTCACCGGGCGAGCGTAGCGGATCGCTTCGGCGATCGCGCTCTGATAGACGCGCGCCGTGGTCTCGGCGCGGATGCGAAAGCTGCTGACCAGGACGTAGACATGCGAGGGCAGCGCGTCCTCGCCCAACTGCTCTACCTGCCGCCGCAGCCGGGGAAAGTGGTGACGGCGATAGATCAGCGAGCGGACGAAGTGCACCGCGCCCCAGCTGTAGCGCCATACGCCGAGCGCCCCGATGATCACGACGAACTCGCGCGAGCCGGGCTGCCATACCGCGTCGGGGGCATGCACCGCGAGCGCCGCCAGGACCAGCAGATAGAGGGTCAGATACATGTCCCCCCCGCTCCGGCCATCGAAAACGGCCGGGCCTGTGCCGGGCACCGCTCGGCGTCGCTAGGCATCGACCTCGTCACCATAGGTTGTTGGCATCATGGCCACGTCCCGACGCCAGCCGGCCGCAGACAACAATTTTGCGCTCCACCACTGCCTCACGTGTCATCGTCCGAAAACGTCCGCCATCGCGGCTTCGCGGGCAGCCTTGATTAGACTTCAGATGTGTTAAGGAAGACAAAAGCTTAGTAATTCTTGCGAGAGTATCGGCGGCAGTCAGCCGGGTCAATCCTTCCACGATCGTGCGTATTCCAGTATGCTCGGAAGATGTGCCCGGACACCTTGCGCGGGCCCGCCAGCAAAGCCTCGCTGACCGTGCAGCTGGCATGCGCCCGGAGGGCATGCGCCCGGAGAGAGCAGCGATGTGGTGGTAGAACCTGCCCTACGCGGTTGTGGCAGGATCCGATCTCCGGCTGGCTGAGATGCCCGCGCAGATGTACATTGCTCCGAGCGCGCCGTTTTGCGGCGACGAGGAGACCGAACGCGTGGACAGGTGGCTCCTTGCGGACAAGCGTGGGAGGGTTGGAGAGCTTGCAGCGTGGCACGGACGGTCTTGGCGAAAACCGGGCCCCACCGACAGGCTCCGCCCCGATCAGAACATCTGCGACCTCGGCCAGACCATGAAACAGCCCGATGGGTTCGATGCACGCACTCAAGGAACCTGCTGGTAGGGCCACGCGGTCCCGTTTCGCGCGACGACTTGCCTGTGGCGCGGTGCTCGCCATGAGCGTCGCCTTGTCCGCGGCCGCGGGCCCGCCCGATCTCGAGGCGTTTCATGTCACGCGCCCGGACGCGCTGCTGTTCGATCGGGCGCAGCGACGCGAGGCGCTTGCCGCCATGCCGCAGAGCGCGCGTGAGCGTCTGTGCGGCACCGACCGGCAGGGGTGGCCCGAGCACGGCGTCGTGCACAAGGTCTACAACGGCAAGCAGCCCGGCCAGAATGTGGCGATGACGCTGATGACCGGTGCCGCTGCGGCGTTCGGGACGGATGACGAGGCGGCCCGCGCCGCGGTGGTCGACACGCTGGTGCACTGGGCGGCAGGACACGCGCTCGGCACGTTCAAGAGGAAGCCCGAAGCCTCGATGTACTACAACCTGGACCGGACCCTGATGCCGACGATCGTCGCGTACAGCCTGGTCGAGGACGATCCGGAAATAGCGGCCAACCGCCACCTGATCGAGCATTGGCTGGACGATCTGGTGTGGCGACGAGGCCCGGGGCGCGAGCGCGACCCCGAAGCCATCTCCAGCCGCAACAACCACCGCTATCTGAGCGACAGCGTGACCATGGCCTGGGGCATCCTGCGTGGCGACGACAACGGGTTTCGCGCCGGCATCGAGCGCTATCTCGCTGCGCTCGATCAGATGCGCCCCGACGGCAGCCTGCCGCTCGAGACGGCGCGCGGCGCGCGGGCGCTCAGCTACCAGCGGCACGCGATCGCATCACTGGTGGCGATCGCCGAGATGGCCGCGGCGCAGGGCTACGATCTGTACAGCGTCGAGGGGCCGGACGGCCAATCGATCCACCAGGCGATCAGGTTTCTGCTCGACGGCATCGACGAGCCCGAACTGGTGTGGCCCTATGCCATGGAAAACCAGAACCCGGGTCCGTACCGCAACTACAAGGTGCAGGATCTGGGCTTCATGAAGGAACGGGGTCACGGCCGCCATTACATGGCCTGGGCCGTTGCCTACATGGCACGCTTTCCCGATTCCGAGCTGTCGGCACGCCTGCGCCGCAAGCTTGACGCGTTCGGCCCGCTCGAGCATCCCCTGATCGACGAGTATTTCGGTGGCAATGTGAGCTGCTTCTTCGCCCGATCGCAGGAGGAAGCCGCGCAGGGCTAGCTGCACGCTGCGACGCGTGCGCTTGCACGAATCAGGCAGCAAGACGGAGGCATTCGATGAGCTTGTCGCAGGCCGATCGCGCCACGCTCGATGCCAACTACAATCTGCGCGCCGCGGTGCCCGAGCATCCGGCCTGGTTCGAGCGCTATGCGACGACCAGCGCCGACTTTCGCACGCGCTGGCCAGGTCAGCTCGATCTGCCCTACGGCGATAGCGCGCGTCAGGTGGTCGATCTGTTCCTGCCGCAAGCTCCGCAGCCGTCGGCACCGCCGCTGCTGGTGTTCATCCACGGCGGCTACTGGCAGGCTTTCGGTCCCAAGGATTTCTCGTTCGTGGCCGAACGACTGGTCGAGGCCGGCGCGGCGGTAGCCCTGCTCGGCTACGATCTGGCGCCTGCGGTCGACATGGACACGATCGTGGCGCAGGTCCGCGACGCCATCGCCGGGCTGTATCGCAGTGCCGGCCTCTTTGGCTTCGATCGGCAGCGGATCGGTCTTGCCGGCCACTCGGCCGGCGGTCATCTGGCCGCCATGGCGCTGGCGACCGACTGGCCCGCGGCGTTCGGGCTGCCGGCCGATCTGATCAAGGGGGTGTGCGCGATCAGCGGCGTGTTCGACCTCGAGCCGATCCGGCACTGCTATCTCAACGACGTGCTGAGCCTCGACGCCGAGCAGGCGCGCCGCAACAGTCCGATGCTGCTGCCGCCGCAGACGCGCTGCCCGGTCACGGTGACCGTAGGCGAGCGCGAGACCGAGGCGTTTCATCAGCAAAGCCGTGCCTATGCCGAGGCGCTCAGCCGGCACGAGGTGGCAGGTGAGCTGCTGGTACAGCCCGATCTCGACCATTTCGGCATCATCATGGCGATGCATGATGCGGCCAACCCGGCGGTGCGAGCGATCTGTGGCCAGCTCGGCCTTGCCGGTGGCGGCGCTTGACGGCGGCGCGTTTGTGCGGGAGTAGGAAACCCGCGGTGCGCGGCACCGACCTGCGTTTTGGGCGTGCCGAACGATGAGAGATCGTGAATGGCCAACACCAAGCAAGTGCTGATCATCGACGACGACGAGGCGCTGCGCAGCTCTCTGGCCGAGCAGCTGGAGCTGCACGAGGGTTTCGTCGTGTTCGCGGCGGCCGACGGCAAGCAGGCGCTCGATCTGCTCAAGGAGCATCATTTCGAGGTCATCCTGATGGATGTCGGCCTGCCTGACACGGATGGCCGGGACCTGTGCCGCCTGGTCCGGCGACAGGGCGTCAAGTCGCCGATCATCATGCTGACCGCGCACGATTCCGATGCCGACACCATCCTCGGGCTGGACAGCGGCGCCAACGACTACATCCCCAAGCCGTTCCGCCTGGGCGTGCTGCTGGCGCGCCTGCGCGCGCAGCTGCGTCAGTTCGAGCTGAGCGACGACGCCACCTTCCCGATCGGACCCTATACCTTCCGGCCGAGCGCCAAGATGCTGGTCAACGCCGAGGGCAGCCGCAAGATTCACCTGACCGAGAAAGAGACCGCGATCCTGAAATATCTCTATCGGATGGGCGATCGACCGGTCACCCGGGAGGTCCTGCTCGACGAGGTCTGGGGCTACAACGCGGGGGTCACGACCCACACGCTCGAAACCCACATCTACCGGCTGCGCCAGAAGATCGAGCCGGAGCCGACCAACGCCCAGATCCTGGTCACCGAGCCCGGCGGCTATCGCCTGGTGCGCTGACCAGCACACTGCACGCCTGGAGCGCGACGGCGACCCGAGCTGGAGCTAAAGCAGCTCGACCTGCTCGGCCATCGGGCCCTTCTGGCCGAGCCGCGTGGTCACGCGCACCCGCTGCTGGGCCTCGAGCGAATCGATTCCGGCACGGCTCAGGGTTCGGGCGGAGATGAACACATCCTTGCCGCCGTCGTCGGGGATGATGAAGCCGAAGCCCTTCTCGTTGTTGAAGAACTTGACCACACCCTCGACCACCTCGCCGTCGCCGGCGCCGGCCGGTCCGCCACCGAACCCGCCACCGCCGAACCCGAACGAGCGGCGCGGCGGGCGGCTGCGCATCACCGGCTCGCTGGGCGGCTCGACGCTTTGAATTGCGGCGACCTGGGGGCCGCGCGGACCTTCGGCGATGTCGCAGACCAGCGCGGTGCCTTCGGGCAGATCGTCGTGACCGGACTGTGCGACCAGCGATGCGTGCAAGAAGGCATCGGGAGAGCCGTCCTCGGGCTGGACGAAGCCGAAACCCTTGGTCGGATTGTACCATTTCACGAGAGCAGAGACCCCCGTCCGATATGGCTCGGACATGTGTGGGGGACGGCGGTTCACCATCAGACGTCGACTCCAACAGGCACGATGACCGATTAGATAGTCGGTTTACCAGACCTCGAACAGGGGAATTCGGCCGTGGCTTCCGGATTCCCGGCTCGCTCGGCGGCCTCGCATGGGGCCAGGCAAGCGGGATGATCGAGCTCGAGCGTGACCGGCACGTGATCCGAGGGCTGCGGCCAGCCGCGCGCGACTTGGGTGACCTCGACGCTCAGCAGCTTCGATGCAAGGTTGGGTGTGACCCAGATGTGGTCCAGCCGTCGGCCCCGGTCGCTCGCCGCCCAGTCCTGGGCGCGGTAGCTCCACCAGGTGTACAGCCGCTCGCTCGGCGGCACGAACCGGCGCACCGCGTCGATCCAGCCGCACGATGCCTGCAGCCTGCCCAGCGCCTCGACCTCGATCGGCGTGTGGCTGACCACCTTCAGGAGCTGCTTGTGGCTCCAGACGTCGGTCTCGAGCGGTGCGATGTTGAGGTCGCCGACCAGCAGGGCGCGGCGCCCGGTCTGACAGGCGCGCTCGAACCAGTCGGTCAGCTCGGCAAGAAAGTCGAGCTTGTGCGCGAATTTGGGGTTGAGCTCGCGATCCGGCAGGTCGCCGCCGGCCGGCACGTAGAGGCTGTGCAGCTCGAGGTCGCCCGGCAGCATGACGACCGCATGCCGGCAGTCGACCTTGCCGCACCAGTCGAGGCGGAGCGGCTGCTCGATCGGGATCTTCGAGAGGATCGCAACGCCATGATAGCCCGGCTGGCCGTGCAGCAGCTGATGCGGATAGCCGAGCTTTGAGACCGCCTCGCACGGGAACAGATCGTTCGAGACCTTGGTCTCCTGCAGGCAGATGACATCCGGGCGCAGCACCTTTGCGAGCCGGCCGAGCCCATCGAGGCGCAGCCGGATCGAGTTGACGTTCCAGGTGGTGATGCGGAGCGTACGGCGCGGTTCTTCGGCGGGGAGGAAGCTCACGTGGTTAGCAGCAGGCAGTCGGACGGCTCCCACGCCACCCAGCAGGTCGTGCCGACGGCGATCGGCATGGGCTCGCTGCGCCGCCGGTTCGGCCGGCTGCAGGTGATCCGCTGGCCGGCCGCGGTGTCGACGTAGACCAGGCTGGCATCGCCGAGATAGGCGAGCTGGGCGACCGTGCCACGCACGGCGATCAGCCCGTCCGGCGGCCGCTCCTGCGACAGCTGGATCTTTTCCGGGCGCACCGCGACGCCGACCTCGCTGGCGTCGCCGGGCTGCGGGCGGATGCCGTTGAAGGAGGCGGGATCGGCGCCGAGCCTGGCGGCATCGAAGCGCAGCTCGCCGAGCTGGCTTTCGACGCGCAGCACGCCGTTGCCCGCTTCGAGCACGCGGCCGGTGAACAGGTTGATCTTGCCGATGAAGTCGGCGACCATGCGGCAGTTGGGCGAACTCGTACAGCTCCGGCGGCGGCGCCACCTGCAGCAGCCGGCCCTGGTCCATGACCGCGATCCGATCGGCCATGCTGAGCGCTTCTTCCTGGTCGTGGGTGACGATCACGAAGGTGATGCCGACCTCGCGCTGGAGCCGCACCAGCTCGAGCTGCATCTCCTCGCGCAGCTTGCGATCGAGCGCCGACAGCGGCTCGTCGAGCAGCAGCACCTTGGGACGCTTGACCAGCGCGCGGGCGAGCGCGACCCGTTGCCGCTGACCACCCGAGAGCTGATCGGGCCGGCGGTCCTCGAAACCCTCCAGCCGGACCATGGCGAGCGCCTGCTCGACCCGCGGCGCCACCTCGGCGCGCGGCACGCCGGTCACCCTCAGGCCGTAGGCGACGTTGTCCGCCACGCTCATATGCGGGAACACCGCATAGGACTGGAACACCATGTTGACCGGCCGCCGGTTGGGCGGCACGCCGGCCATGTCCTCGCCATCGATCACGATGCGGCCGGCGCTCGCCTGCTCGAGGCCGGCGAGGATCCGCAACAGCGTGGTCTTGCCGCAGCCGGACGGGCCCAGCAGCGCGAAGAACTCGTTGGCGCGGATCTCGAGCGACACCTGGTCGACCGCGGCAACCGGACCGAACCGCTTGGTCACCCCTTGGATGCCGATGATCGTCTGCCCGGACACCCGCGTCACACCTTGGGCCGACCGGCCTGCTCCGGCCGCTGCAGCCACATCGCGATCAGGGTCAGCAGCACGGTCACCACGATCAGGACGGTCGATGCCGCGTTGACCTCCGGGGTCGCGCCAAACCGGACCATCGAATAGACCTTGACCGGGAAGGTCAGGGTCTCGGGGCCCGAGGTGAAGAAGGTGATCACGAAGTCGTCCAGCGAGAGCGTCATCGCCAGCAGGGCGCCGGCGACCAGGCCGGGCTTCATATAGGGCAACATGATGTGCCAGAAGGTCTGCCACTCGCCGGCGCCGAGATCCTTGGAAGCTTCCTCCAGCGCGCGATCGAAGCCCGCCATGCGGGCGCGCACGACCACGGCG
Source organism: uncultured Alphaproteobacteria bacterium (assembly GCA_963731495.1). Lineage (GTDB taxonomy): Bacteria > Pseudomonadota > Alphaproteobacteria > Geminicoccales > Geminicoccaceae > DASUGG01. The sequence continues at coordinate 20,959 of CAVSVZ010000009.1, read as the reverse complement.
ACGAACGGGAAGCTGAAGGCCACGTGGCCGGCGATGATCGGTCCGAGCGAGAGCGGCCAGTCCAGGGTCGGCCAGCCGGTGCGCATGAAGAAGGCCATCAGCGCCACGCCCATGCAGATCTCGGGGATCACGATCGGCAGCGCGATCGCCCCCTCGAGCATGGGCTTGCCGGGGAAACGAAAGCGCCAGAGTGCCAGCGCCAGCAAGCCACCGATCACGGTGCTGAGCGCGGTCGAGATCAGGCCGATCACCAAGCTGTTGGTGAACGCCTCGATCAGCGAGGCATTGCCCCAGGCCTTGTCATAGTAGTGGAGCGTGAAGCCCCGCCAGACGATGTTCCGCCGGGAATTGTTGAAGCTGAACAGGATCAGGATGACGATCGGCGCATAGAGGAACAGGAAGGTGGCTGCAAGCCACAGCCGCAGCCAGAGCTTGCGGCTGTACTCCAAAGGGCCCGCCCGCTCGCGCGCCATCACCGGTGCCGATCCTGCCTCCACGCTGGCTCCGCATTACCATGCGGCTTTATACGGCTCTGCGGAACCCCTGATAAGTCTCGACCGCCGCGGGTGACCTACTGATCGAGTTCGGCAACATCATGTGGAAGAAGGTCAGCTTGGGAGAGCTGGCTCGCCGACGGCGACGCCGCGCTCGCCGTCCTGCGCGCGGGGCCGGTCGGCATCGTCGACACCGCATCCCTCGTCGAGCGAGCGTTGCACCTGGCCCACGAGATCGACCATCCGCGCTATGATTGCCTCATCTGGCAACCGCCGAGGCGATCGCGGCGACGGTGGCCACGGCGGATCGCCGCTTCTACGATCGATGCGCGCCGTCGATCATGCCGTCACGGATCACATGGCTTGGCGACTGGCCATCGGAGCCGTAGGCCGGAACGCTCGATCTGAGCTCGGCCCGCACGTGATGCAGGCACCGGTTCGGCGTGGCGTCGCTGCGGCCTCAGGACTCGGTCTGCCCCGGCCTCGATGTCAGCAGGCGGCGCACCTGTTCCGGCTCGAGGCGGTCGGCGCGCATCATCAGATGGACGACGGGATCGTCCAGCAGCTCCTCGAGCGGCGGCTCGACGCCCGCTTGCGCATAGTGCCAAAGGTCCGTCGAGGGGTCCTCGGCAGACGCATCCGCAGGTGCCGTGGCACCGTCATCCTCGGGAAGCCGCAGCCAACCGCTCGCCAGGAGCCCGGACTGCGCCAGGCTGTTCAGGGTCGAGAACAAATTCCGCACGGCCATCATGGTCTATTGCCCCCCGCCAGTATCGGCCACGACTGCGCCGCTAAGGTTGCTTAGCCCTTAAACGCTCGGAGCGCACGCAAAATTCCAAATATTCGACCACCGGTTATATCTGACGCTGCGGCAACATAGCACGAATCGCCAGCAGCGCGAAGGCCAGATACATCAGAATGAACGACATCGCCGAGCCGAGCGGCCAGTCGTTCGCGGCCTTGAACTGGCGCTCGATGACATTGCCGATCAGCTGGCTGTCCGGCCCGCCCAGAAGGTCCGAGATCAGGAAGGTGCCGAATGCCGGGATGAACACCAGGATGATGCCGGAGACGATGCCGGGGCGGGCGAGCGGCACCACGATGTTGAGGAAGGTCCGCCACTGGCTGGCGCCGAGATCCAGGCTCGCTTCGAGATAGGTCCGGTCCAGCCGCTCCAGGGTGGCGTACAGCGGCAGCACCATGAACGGCAGGTAGACGTACAGGATGCCGACCACCACGGCGGTGTTGTTGTAGAGCAGGGCAAGGGGCGTGAAGGCCGGCAGCGGCTGGCCGAACAGGCCGTTGCCGATGTCGCTGGCCAGCTGCCACAGCTCCTCCAGGCCGAAATTGACGTAGCCGCGGGTGCGCAGCACCGCGATCATCGCGTAGGTGCGGATCAAGAGGTTGGTCCAGAACGGCAGGATCACCAGCATCAGCAGCATGGGCTTGGCGCGCGGCGGCGCGAAGCTCACGGCCAGCGCCACCGGCAGCCCGACCACCAGGGTGAGCGCGGTCGCGACGCCGGCAATCCAGATCGATTTCCAGAACAGCCCGAGATAGAGCGGATCGAGCGCGTTGGCGTAGTTGTCGAAGGTCCAGGTGATCAGGATGTCGACCGGACCGGCGCGCTCGCCGAACGAGAAGATCCAGATCAGGGCGAGCGGCAGGAGGAAGAAGCCGAGCAGCCAGAGCGCTCCCGGCAACAGAAAGGTCCAGAAAACGACCGGCTGCGCGCGCCAGCTCTCCATTGCCCCCCACACCGCGGCTCTACGCCATCAACAGCCGATGCGGCGGTCAGCGTCAAGCATGCGCTATCGGAAGGCCAGCTGCCCGTCCCGCTTGAGCAGCCGGTAGCACAGCATGTCGTAGCAGAGCTGGGCGGCCGCGTACTCGGTCAGGCCGGAGCCCGGCATGGGCGCGACCTCGACGATGTCGGCACCGATCACGTCCTTGGTCTGAAACAGCGCACGCAGCAGCGCCGTGCCATACGCCCAGGACAGGCCGCCCGGCACCGGCGTCCCCGTGGCCGGCATGACTGCGGGGTCGAAGCCGTCGATGTCGACCGTGAGATAGACCCGCTCGGTCGGAATCGCGGCCAGGATCGCCTCGATCTCGGGCTCGTCGTCCCGCCCCCATTCGAACACCGGCAGCGCGTGCTCGACGGCATAGCGGTACTCGTCGCGCCCATACGCCCGGCTGCCGACCGAGCAGGTGGCAAAGCCCATCTCGTGCGCGCGTCGCATCACGCAGGAGTGCGCAAAGCGGCCGGGGTCGATGTCGTTGTAGTCGGAATCGTCGTCGCGCATGTCGAGATGGGCGTCGATCTGCAGCACGGTGACATCCGCTGCCCGAGCCTTTGCGGCATGGGCCTGCAACGCACCGATCGACACGGCGTGGCTGCCGCCGAGCACGACGACGAAAGCCTCGAGCCGCGCCACGGTCTCGGCGACCGCCGCGACCATGTTCTCGGGCGGCAGGCGGTCGATCTGGTCCAGCATCCGCTGCGCGATCCGATACCGGCGGGCCGGCTCCGTGCGGGTGTGGCGCTCGAACAGCTCGATCTGGCGATCCAGGCAGGTGATGATCGCCGCGGCGCCTCGTTCGGCCCCGGCGCCGAACGAGGCGCCGCGCTGATAGGGCACGCCGACCAGGACCACGTCGGCGGTCTCGAGGAGTGGGCCAGTTGATGATCGTATCGACCATCAGGTCGCGTCGAGCAGCCTCGCCAGCCGGCGCCGGGGCCGGTTCTTCCAGCTGCCGTTGTGATAGGCGTAGGACGCCAGCAGCGGCAGCGCCAGGGTCGCCTCGGCGAACACCATCTGCTCGGTCGCGCCGTCGACCTTGCCCCACGACATCGCCTCCTTCAGCGTCGAGCTGGAGCAGGCGCCGTCGCGCACGTCGGCCACGGTGATCTGGATGCTGTATTTGTGCATCGGCACGTCGCGCCCCAGGATCTCGGCGCAGACCACGGTATCCTGCGTAAAATTCTTGGGCGAGCCGCCGCCGATCATCAACAGACCGGTGTCCTCGGCGCGGATCTTGAGCTCGGTCAGCTCGCGGAAGTCGCGTACCGAATCGATGCTGAGGTGGCGGTCCGGGTGCTCGACCTGATGGGCGACCAGGCCGAAGCCGGCACTGCTGTCGGAGAACGCCGGGCAGAATACGGGGATATCCAGCTCGCAGGCGGTCTGGACCAGCGAGCCGGGCTTGACCGCGTGCGCCGGGTCGGCCGCCAGCCAGCGGCCCATCTCGGCGATGAACTGCCGCGACGAGTAGGGCCGCGGCTCGAGCGAATCGGCGATCTCCTTGATCGCCCCGTCGCAATGCTGCAGCTCCTCCTCGTCGATATAGGTGTCGTAGATGCGATCGATATAGAGCGCGCGCAGCTCGCCGTCGTCGGCGAACTGTGTGCCGCGATAGTGCGCGTGGCCCAGGGCCTCGAAAAAATCCATGTCGACCACGGTCGCCCCGGTCGCCACCACGATGTCGACCATGTTGTGGCGCAGCAGATCGACATAGGCCTGCATGCAGCCGGCGGCGCTGCTGCTGCCGGCGATCGTCAGGATGATCGTGCAGCGCTCGTCCTGCAGCATGCGCTCGTAGATCTCGCAGGCGCCGGCCCAGCTCACGCGCGCTGAACGACATGCCCTTGTAGGCGTCGATCAGGCTGCGCGGGTCGTGCGCCGTGATGTCGATGTGCCTGATCGGGCGCTCGAGCATCTCGGCCTTCTTCTGGCGGTCGATCTCCATCGGGCGTCTTCCTGAACAGACGGCGCGATCTCACGCCAGGACTTTGGGGGTGTCGTAGATGTTGTGCTGCGGGTAGCGCGTGCCGCGCTTCACCACGTTGACCTCGAGGTCCCGGAGCGCGAAGGCCTCGGCGAAGTAGCGGCAGATCGCCTCGGTATCCAGGCTGTTCTGGCAGGTGTAGACGTCGGCGCTGACGAAGCCGCGCAGGGGGAAGGTGTGGATGCTGATGTGGCTCTCGGCGATGATCACGAAACCGGTGACGCCGCCCGGATCCTTGGGGCTGTGATGTCCCAGCTCGATCAGGAACGGCTGGGCCAGCTTGTGCATGCCGAGCGCTTCGGGCAGCTGGTCGAGACATGCCCGCACGTGGTCGTAGCCGGCCAGCAGCCGGGGACAGCCGCCATAGCCATCCAGGGTCACGTGCATGCCGAAGCCCGGGCAGGCCGCGGCCTCGGGAATGTGTTCGACGGTCGTGGTCAACTCCGGCCGGGCAGCCCGCCCGAGCGCACAGCAACAGATGTCATCAGTGGTCGTTCCCTGAAGGGATTGGGCTGGACGTCAGCCCGACGGGCACTAGACGGGATGACAGCACGACATGCCGCGTGCGTCTCCGGGCCGCATCGCTCGCGATGCAGCTCGAGCGGTCTAGGGTCTAGGTTCCATCGTCATCGCGACCACCAAGGCGCTCATCGGCGCGATACCACTCCTGCCACGCCGAACGATGCCGGGGGACGGCACCTTCCGAACCTGCGCGCACAGGCACGGGCCAGCACGCAGCTGGCTGTATCTAGTCAATCACTCGCCGCCCCGCAATGCCTCGATGCGACCTGTTTTGGCGCCGGCAGCGGTCGGCCCTAGGCGGCAAGCACCCGGGTCAGCGCGTCATTGAGCAGCTGCTGCTGTTTTTCGCTCTTGTAGATCGCCACCTCGCAGCGCTCCAGGACCTGCCGCGGCGGATAGATCGCCGGATTGCCCAGATCCTCCTCGGGGATGTAGTCCATCGAGGCGGCGTTGGGCGAGGCATATTGCACAAACTCTGCGATCGCGCCGTGCACCTCGCCGTCCAGGATGAAGTTGATGAACTTGTTCGCATTGTCCGCATTGGGCGCGCCTTTGGGGATGCACATGTCGTCCTCCCACAACAGGCTGCCTTCCTCCGGCACCACGTAGCCGAGGTCGTCGTCCTCCGCCATGACCTGCAGGATGTCGCCATTGTACTCGATCGCCACGTCCACCTCGCCGGCGATCAGGAGATCCTGGCCGGTGTCGGGCGCGATCGCCTTGACGTTGGGCTTCGCCCGGATCAGCAGCTCGGTCGCCTTGGCGATCTGGCCGGGGTCCACCGAGTTGATCGAATAGCCCAGATACTTCATGGCTACCTGGATGGTGTCGAGGGAATTGATCCAGGCCATGCGCCCGGCGTACTCGTCGGACTCGAACAGATCTCCCCAGCTTGTGGGGTTGGCCTTCGAAAGCCGATAACCGACGCCGACGGTCCCCCAGAAATAAGGCGCGCTGTACTTCCGCCCCGGATCGTATACGGGATCGGTGAACAACGAATCGATGTTGGCGAGGTTGGGGATCAGCGCGTGATCGAGCGGCAGCAGCATGTCGGCCGCGATCATGCGCTCGACATAGTCGTTCGAGGGGAAGATGACGTCGTAGCCCGGGTTGCCCTCGCGCATCTTGGCGAACAGCTCGTCGTTGCTGGCGAACAGGTCGTAGCGGACGTTGATGCCGGTCGCCTCGGTAAAATCCTCGAGCGTGGTCTCGCCGATATAGGTGTCCCAGTTGTAGACGTTCAGCTGATTGCTTTGCGCGAAGCTGCTGCGGCCGAGCGCCGGCAGGCTGGCTGCGACGGCGAGCGAGCCTCCCAGAAAGCGTCGCCGGCCGACGGCAATGCGGCGCGGTGCGGACGGATGACCCTGGCGCATGACGGACCTCCATCAAGTCGTGTGCCGCCACCGCTGGCGTATGAGGGACTTGGCGCTGGCGGTTGCTCTTGGAGCAGCATCTTGCCCGAGCGCCCGGTGGTGTCAACGTCGCGCACTTCCACCGATCCGCCCAAATCCCCGCGTGGACGATTGAACGCCCCGGCCTGCTATGCTAGGGCCGCCGCGGCAGGGACGGCACACAACGACTGTCCACAGCGCCCACCCACACAGGGACGGCTTGATGTTTCAGCACGCGCTGCGTCTGTGTCTGCTCAGCCTGCCGATCGGCCTGATCGGCTGCGCTGCCCAAGGCGGCGCAAACCCGCCGCTCGATCGGCTCCATCTACCGCCGGGGTTCGAGATCGAGGTGTTCGCCGAGGTGCCGGGTGCCCGCTCGCTGGCGGTCGCGGAAGGCGGCCGCGAGGTCTATGTCGGCACGCGTAGTCAGGATCTGTACGCGGTGCTCGACAGCGAGCGCGACGGCATCGCGGACAGCGTGCTGCATGTCGCGACTGGCCTGAAGGCGCCCAATGGCCTGGCGGCGAAAGACGGCCGGCTGTTCGTGGCCGAGCAGAACCGGGTGATCCGATTCGACCCGGACGGCAAGATCGACGTGGTCGTGCCCGATGGCGTGTTGCCCGATTTCCGCCATCACGGCTGGCGCTATGCGGGCTTCGGGCCGGATGGCAAGCTCTACGTCGCGATCGGGGCGCCCTGCAACATCTGTGAGGTCGAGCGGGTTCGAAGGCACCATCGTTCGCCTGGATCCCGACGGTCAAAACCTCGAGATCTTCGCGCGCGGGATCCGCAACTCGGTCGGCTTCGACTGGCACCCGGTGACCGGCGAGCTGTTCTTCACCGACAATGGCGGCGACAATCTGGGCGACCTGATCCCGCCGGACGAGCTCAACCGGGCGCCGGAGCCGGGCCTGCATTTCGGTTACCCTTATGTCTATGGCGACGGTATTCCGTACCCCCGGTTCGCCGACCGGCACCCGCCGATCGAGATGACCGGTCCGGCGCTCGCCTTCGAGGCGCATGTCGCTGCGCTCGGCATCCACTTCTATCGCGGCTCGATGTTTCCCGAGGAGTTCCGTATCGACGCGTTCGTGGCCCAGCACGGCTCGTGGAACCGCACGAGCCGATCGGCTACCGGATCATGCGGGTTCGCTTCGACGACGACGGCCGGCCGACCGGCAAGGAGGTGTTCGTCGACGGTTGGCTGGGTCGCGACGGCGAGGCTTGGGGGCGGGTGGTCGACATCGCAGAGCTGCCCGACGGCTCGTTGCTGGTGTCGGACGATTTCGCCGGACTGGTCTACCGGATCACCTACACCGACGGCTGACGGGCACGCCCAGCCGCAAGCCTGCGATCTCGTTGCGACCCGTTCTGCGGTCACGCGCCGTGCTTGCGTCGCTTGTGGAGGGTCGCCTAGAAACGGGGTGAGCATCGCCATGCGCGTTCCGCTGGTGCCTTCCGAGTGATCAGGGGGTGAAGCGCGCGCAGTAGAAAGTCGAGCGTATGCCTGGACTCGGGCGCGTCTCTGTCTCCTTGCGAGCGATCCTCATTGCGATTGTCGCAACCGCGACGATTCCAACCCTGATCTTCGCGGGAATCCTGCTGCAGCGATACGCCGCCAGTGAGCGCGAGCGGGCGGAGCTGGAGCTCGAGGACAGCGCCAAGGGGCTGGCCCGTGCCGTCGATGCCGAGCTTTCCGGGGTTCGCTCGGTGCTCCTGGCGCTGGCGAGCTCGCCCCGGCTGGCCGAGGGTGATCTGGTCGGATTCGAGCGCCAGCTGCGCGCGGTCAGGACTCGAACCGGCCGCCACCTCGAGCTGATCGACGTCAACGGCCAGATCGTCGCGAGCACGCAGCTGCCGCCGGGGGCACCGCCGTCCCGGGTCGATGCTTCCGTCTGGCAAGCTGCCGTCGACGAACGGCGAACCTACGTCACCGACGTGCTTCGCGAGCCGGACGGTCGGCTGATCGCCCGCGTGGTGGTGCCGATTGTCCTCGACGACACCGTCAACTGGACGCTGCAAGCCATTGTCCTGCCGAGTGATTTCTCGCAGATTCTGCGTCACCCCGGGGTGCCTCCCGACTGGATCGTTTCCGTGGTCGACCAGAACGGCACGCATTTCATCCGATCCCACGGCAACGATCGGTTCGCCGGTCAGCCCCTGGTCCCCAAGCTGGTCGACCACCTGAAGCAGCATGCCACCGGCACCCTTCCCACGACCACCCGCGAGGGTCTTGCGGTCATCTCGACCGTGGCCTACGCGCCGAGCAGCGGTTGGGCGGTCGCCGTCGGTCTGCCCGAGGCGACGCTCACGGCACCATTGTATCGGCAATTGCGGGATCTCGCGATCCTCGGCCTCGTGCTGCTCGCCACGGCGTTCATCCTGGCCTTCCTGACCGCCCGATATGTCGATGCTGCGATCCGAGGGTTGCGCCGCGCCGCCCGGCGCGTCGGCTCGGGCGAGGTCGTCGATCTGCCACCAACCCGCATCAGCGAGTTCCAGCATCTGGCCGACGTCCTCTCCCAGGTCTCGCGCCAGCTGCACGACCGGACCACCAGCCTGGCCGAGCTGAACGCCACCCTCGAGGACCAGGTGAACGCGCGCACCGTGGAGCTCATGGAGGCGAACGCCAAGCTCCTGGCGGAGATGAAACGGCGCGAGGAAACCGAGGGACAGCTGCGGCAGGTCCAGAAACTGGAAGCCATCGGTCAGCTGACGGGAGGCATTGCCCACGACTTCAACAACATGCTCGCGGTCGCGATGAGCAGCCTGCGGCTCATTGCGCGGCGGCTGGAGCGCGGCGACCTCGAGGTCCAGGAGTTCATCGACGGCGGCATTCAGAGCCTGGAACGGGCGGCGACGCTCACCCGTCGGCTGCTGGCGTTTGCCCGCCAGCAGTCCCTGTCGCCCAGAGGCATCGACGTGAACCATCTGCTCGCAGACATGGAAGACATGCTGCGACGGACGCTGCGCGAGGACATTGCCATCGAGACCGCGCTGACCGAGGGCCTGTGGCGCACCTATGCCGACGAGTTCGCGCTCGAGAACGCGATCATCAACCTGGCCGCCAATGCCCGGGATGCCATGCCTCAAGGCGGCAGGCTCACGATCGAGACCACCAACACGCAGCTCGACGAAGCGTATGCCGCGAGACATCCGGAGGTGTGCGCAGGCAATTACGTCATGGTCGCCGTGACCGACACCGGCTGCGGCATGCCGGTGGAGACGGCCAGTCGCGCGTTCGATCCTTTCTTCACCACCAAACCCGTAGGTCAGGGTACAGGCCTCGGCCTGAGCCAGGTGTTCGGCTTCATCAAGCAGTCGGGCGGGCACGTCAGCATCTACAGCGAGGTCGGCAGCGGCTCGACGATCCGGCTCTATCTGCCGAGACTGGTCGGGCAGGCGGATCGGCCGGCCGTCACGGCGCCCGCGCACGTCCCGATGCGCACCCTGGGCTCGAAGGAGCTGATCCTCGTGGTCGAGGACGATGACCGGGTCAGAGAGTGTCACCGTGCAGCTGCTGCGCGAGCTGAACTATGCGACCATCGACGCCAACTCCGGCAAGAGCGCGCTCGGGCTGCTCGATCTGCACCCCGACGTCAAGCTCCTGCTCACCGATGTGGTCATGCCCGACATGAACGGGCGCAGGCTGGCCGATGAGGCGCTGACGCGCCGGCCGGATCTGAAGGTCCTGTACACGACCGGCTATACCCGCGACGCCATCGTGCACAACGGCGTCCTGGATCCGGATGTCCAGCTGCTGGTCAAGCCGTTCTCGATCGAAGGCCTCGCCCAGAAGCTCGACGAGCTCCTGAGCCTCGATACGGTGTCGCAGACCGGAGCCTGAGACGGGCGCTCGCGCAGCCGCGCCCAGGCTCAGCGTGCGAGGTCGGCCGCGGTGCGCGTCGAGCGCCCGGCCGGCGCGCAGCACGATCTCGTCGATCTCCGCCTCGCTGATCACCAGCGGCGGCGACAGCACCATGACGTCGCGCATCGCGCGCATCACCAGCCCGTTCGGCGAAGCAGTGGTCGCGGCAGGCGAGCGCCGACCTGCGCGCTCGGCGCGAAAGGGCCGGCGCGTCGCCTTGTCCTCGACCAGCTCGATCGCGCCGAGCAGGCCGCAGGTGCGCACCTCGCCGACCAGCGGATGGTCGGCGAGCGTCGTCCAGCGGCCTGCGGAAATAGGCGCCGATCGTCCCGCGCGGCGCGCTCGTGCAGCCCCTCGTCCTCGATGATCCGGATGTTCTCGAGCGCCACCGCGCGGCCACCGGGTGGCCGGAATAGGTGAAGCCGTGGGTCTACTCGCCGCCCGGCCGCGACCAGGGCATCGCCGATCCGCGTGGCCGACCAGCGACCGCCGCGATCGGCAGGTAGCCCGACGACAGGCCCTTGGCGATCGGTCATGATGTCCGGCGTGATGCCGAAACGCTCGCAGCCCCACCAGTCGCCGGTCCGCCCGAAGCCGCAGATCACCTCGTCGGCCACCAGCAGCACGTCGTACTCGCGGCAGATGCGCTGCGATCTCCGGCCAGTAGGTCGGCGGGCGGGACGATCACGCCGCCGGCGCCCTGGATCGGCTCGCCGATGAAGGCGGCGACGTTGTCCGGGCCCAGCTCGAGGATCTCTCCTCGAGCCGCCTGCGCGGCCTGCCGGCCGAAGGCCTCGGGCGTCAGGTCGCCGCCCTGGCGTACCAGTAGGGCGGCCGATATGGTCGAAGCCGGGCAGCGGCAGGTCGGCCTGGCCGTGCATGGCCGGCATGCCGGACGAGGCTGGCCGCGGCCAGGGTCGACGCCGTGATAGCCGTAGCGCGCGGCTGATGAAGATCTTCTTGCTCGGGCTTGCCCTGCAGGTTCCAGAAGTAGCGCACCAGCTTGACCATGGTGTCGTTCGCCTCGGAGCCGGAGCTGGCGTAGAACACCCGGTCGAGGCCCGGGCGCGATCTCGGCCGAGCTTGGCGGCGAGCTCGACCGAGGGCGGCGTCGCGGTCTGGAAGAAGGTGTTGTAGTAGGGCAGCTCGCGCATCTGGCGGCGCGCGGCCTCGACCAGCTCGCGCGCGGCCGTAGCCGACATTGACGCACCACAGGCCGGCCATGCCGTCGAGGAGCGGTTGCCCTCGCTGTCCTCACGAGCCACAGCCCTCGGCGCGGGTGATGATCCGGCTGCCGCGGGCCGCGAGGTCGGCGTGATCGGTGAAGGGGTGGAGGTGGTGACGGCCGTCGAGCTGGCGCCAACGCAAGGTGTCGCTTGCCGCGGTCATGGCCTGGCCTTTCTGCGCGGATCTCGGTGCACCGTGGCGCGCCGCGCTGTCCCAACCGGCCATAGACGGAGAAGGTGCGGCTCGCAAGCATGTGCGGCAGCGTGTGCGGATTGGTCGCGAGGGAGAGGGAGGTAGATCCGCGGGGTGTCGCTTGGGAGCGCCCCACAAGCTGGCTCCCGCGGATCTGGGGCTGAGAGTACCGCGGCCGGGGCCAGCTTGAAAATCCCCAGGGTTGATAGGTTTTGCGGAATTTCTCCTATCTAGATCGATAGGTTGCCGGCTTACCGAGCGGGCGTCAGCCGAACATCATCCGCGGCAGCCAGGTTGCCATGGCCGGGAACAGGGCGGGCACAAGCCTGACCAGCTGGCTGACGGCCACGGTCGGGTCGGGCCTCGCGGGCGAGGTGTTTTTTAATTCGATCGGACGCCCGCCATAACGGGCGTATGCACCGGGAAAATGCAGCTCAACCGGCCCTCCCGGTGCGGCTTGCAGAGGCCGTCATAGAGACCTTCAGGTGCGACAATGTGGGCGTGAGCGGTTACCGGCCCCCGAACGGTGCTCCGCCTGCTCGACGGGTGGTTCGGGGGTGACAGCGACCGCCATGCGATAGCCGGCTCGGCACATGCCCCCGGTGATCATCCGGGCCAGGTCCCCCGCCGCCGCCTGTCCGATTCCGATCGAGGCTGGGCCGAGTCCGGATTTGCGTTCGTTGAGGCATCGGCACGCGATTCGGCATCGCGGGCACCGTGCAGCCTCCCGTCGGCGTCTGCCGGCGGCGACGGGCTCGGCGCGGGATCGACGCGCTCGAGGTGCCCCATCTGCTCGAGGATCTTGGCGGCGCCCAGGTCGGTCAGCTCGTAGGTCACCTTGTTGTCTTGACCCAGCTCGTACGACAAGGAGTCTTCCGTCCTGTCCCTCTCGTCCGCGAAGAACGCCTCCTGCAGACGCTGGAAGTGCCTGTTGCTGGTTTTCTCGTCCGAGTCGCCGAGCAGACCATTGATATGGTCTTTGGTGGCTTTGACCATCTCTTTGGGCGTGTACACCGCGTAGAAGTGGTTGAGCATCTCGAATTGCGGCATCTTCGACAGATCCTCGCGCGACTACGATGTCGTGATGGTGGCGGACACTGACGGCGAGTTCGCCCGCGACGTGCCGTATCAGACGGTGCAGCCGCAGCTGGTGGTCGGCAGCGAGGGCCTGGCCCCGGCCGCCTGGCACTGGGCCTGGGAACGGCACGGCACGCCGCAGCTCGAGAACCGCTTCGAGGACCAGGAGGGCCGGCCCATGCGCAGCTTCGACTGGGCGGCGTGGATGTCGGTCAAGGCGATCGCCGAGGCCGTGCAGCGCACCGCGAGCCTCGACTTCGCGACGTTGCGCGATCACCTGCTGAGCGAGGACCTGGTGCTCGACGGCTTCAAGGGCAACCGGCTGAATTTCCGGCCCTGGGACCACCAGCTACGGCAGCCGGTCCTGCTGGTGACCCACAACTGGGTGGTCGATCGTGCGCCGATCGAGGGTTTTTTGCACGCGACCAACAACATGGACACGCTCGGCTTCGATCAGGCCGACAGCCGCTGCCACATGGATTAGAGCATTTTCCGACCACTCACGGTCATAGCGGGAGTTATGTACTTAACGGAACAAGCTCCCGAACGTAGGAAGCCTGAGGAGATGATCGCGGCGGGCGGACAGATGATCTATTCGCGCCCAGGGTTATGCGAGGATGGGTGGGATGAGTTGGCGGTTGAGGTCTATGAGGCTATGGAGATGATTTGTCGGCAACAGTGTCGGGCAGAAGCGCGTTCAAGTGCCGAACCGCGTCCCCGGCCTGGGATATCCAGCCCTCAAGATCCTCGCGCTTGATCGGTTTGATCTGAGCCACGGCCACCGAAACCGGTTCTTTGTTCTGATCTTTCCGAAGCCCGCCTTTGACAGTCGACTGCACGCCAACTCCTCCGAACGGAGACGGTATCCAAACCCCATGAGCCAGCCAATTTCGATTGCAGTTCAGGGAGCTGAGCAGGGACTTAGCTTCTTTCCATGCCTTGCGCTGTGCCGGCGTGAGCCGGCGTGAAACGATCAGCTCGTCAATCGAGTCTTGTTTCGGCCTTGCGCCAAGGCGGGCGGTTAACCGGCGCAGGTCTCGCGGGTGCCCGCCGATGAAATGCCATATGATGCACTCCAGCTTGAACTCTATCAGGCTCCAGGCGGCAATTAGGCGGCCCACTAGGATTGCGTAGTCATCTGGGATCTGTTGCCACAGAACGTCCGGCCTATTGTCATCAGGGCGCATGCGGAGACGGTACTCGGCCATGGTCAAAATCCCTCAAATCGATGAACCCGATACGGATGGTGAGCAATCGCGCCGCCGCGACGATGCCCTACGGAGGGCGCTCTCGATGCCGTCAAAACCGCATGGGGAGGGCGCCGAACGAAGGGACAAAGAGAAAACCGAGTGGCGCTCGCGCACCCCTCGGCCCTGGTCAGATCAGAAGGTGGAGGATGATGGCTAGTGCTAACAGGCATTTCGCCGCATCAATTGTCACCGCAATTCTGACCAACACAACCCGTTTGGTTGCCACTTTAACAACCTTTCGGGTCCGCAGGCCCGCAGACCGCAAAGGCTTACGGGTTCGCGCCGGGTATAACGACATAAGGCGTGGCGTTTCCCGGTGTATCGCCCCACCGTTCGCGTCCGGACCCGCGTTCGGTGGCCCCGTGCGGCTCTCCGCTTGTTCGAGGGTTTCGTAACGTCTCAGTTGCGGCCCTCGAGGCAAAGCACGGGCGCACGGCTTACCGCGGGGTAGCCGTCCATAGCCGTCTGAACGGGGCCGGCGGCGCCGCACAAGAGTTAGTCTCGGTGAACTTCGTGCGTAAGTCTAGAAGTAAGGAGACTCAACCTATGAAGCGCGCCCTTCGACGGCTGCGCGAACTGCTTCGATTTGAGCGTCATAGCCGGCAGCAGCGCAGGTTGGGCGTTTCGAATACTTGCCCCAGATGAAGTAAGCGGTTAAGGACGGACCGGCCTAGAGTTCCCGCCGCTTACGAGGGTCGCCTTGCCAACGCGCTGACCGATCTCAGTTCGATGCCGTTCCCCGGCCGGGCTAGTGCAGCGAGGCAATCAGAAGAGCCATCTGATTGCCGTCACGCGCTGCACGATGTCATTGGAATTTAGTGCTCTTTGCGAGCAGACATCCGGATCATCCGTCTGCTCCAGAGAACGAGGTCTCCGATCTTGCGTCCGCCGGGGTGCTTGTGCGCGCAGCGGTGGGCTGGGATCGGGAAGGCAAGGGGGTCACGGTCCCTCCACCGCCGGGCAAGCGCCGGTTTTCCATCGATCCGGTCTCGCGGAACCCGTGACCTGCCCACTGGGCGCTCCCAAACATTTGCCTGACCGCGTGCCTGGATCCGTCCAGGCATCTCTCCAGCATACGGCTCCGCAGCACTTCTCGACGGGAAGGCTGCCATCGGTATGCAAGGCATCGTCCGCGTATGCTGGACTGCGACATCGCTCGAAACGCCCCGAATCTGGCAGAGCTGCAGTCGTTGCAATGCAAGGACTCCGTTCGTCTGCAGCGGAAAGTTCCGCGTCAATGCGCACGGCAAGCGCATCGACGCCTGGCTGATCTATCGGTGTGTCCAGTGCGACCAGACCTGGAACTACCCCATCCTGGAGCGCACCCCGCTGACGGAGATCGACCCGTCCCACCTCCGGGCGCTGTCGGCGAACTGCGGCCGGCTGGCCGAGCGCCACGCTTTCGACGTGGCCCGCCTCCGGCGGTACTCGGACCGGATCGAGGAACGCGACAACGTGGCGGTGGCAGCGCGCCTTCTGGACCAGTGCGACGGCGAGCCGCGAACGCTCGTCGTGTCGATCGCCGTGCCGCGGCCCCGCCGGATACGCCTGGATCGCCTGCTGGCGAGCAGGTTGGGGCTCTCCCGCGCCGCCGTCCAGCGGCTGCACGACACGGCGGTCCTGATCGTGTCGCCGGCGAGCCGGGCGGCGCTGCGCCAGCCGGTCCGGGACGGGCAGACCGTCACGGTCGATCTTCGATCCGTGGGATCGTCGTCCGGCCTGCTGTCGGCGGCGCTTCGCGACACGTCATAGCGGATCCGTCGCTATCCTCTCGTTCTAGGGGGCGATTCACCGATCAGGTCGATTTAACCTGATCGGATCGCGCCCTGAATGCGCCAGGGTGACGCATTTCTGCGTCATGCAGGCTTTGGCAGGAAAATCAAGGGGTTGGCCTCAAGGCCTGCGCGCGCCAAGACGGCTCGATCTGCCCGTCTGACAGGCTGTCTGCCATGGGTTTTTCGTGGATTTAGAGGGGCTTATACCAAAACTCCAGGTGCTGGAGGCAAATCTCCATCGCGATGGAGGCGGCTGCCTGTGCACCAGCCGCGCAATCGATCATGCGTCACCACAAGCATAACATGCGTCGGGGGTGACGCATATCTGCGTCACTCGATGCGACGGTCCAGTCGGGCCGCAGTCGCGTTACTGGGCCTCCAGCGCTCCATTCGCGCAGCCGCTCTGCGCGCGGGTCTTTGATTGCCGGCCCGTCACATTGACATGATAGGGTGATGTCGAGGCAAAGATGTGTCTGGCGAGGGACTGGGGGAGTACCAAGCGCCAACGGGGCCGTTTGAGACGGCAAATCGATGGCAGACTTTATTCCGAATCAAGCTCCGGGCGGGCCGCAGCGCGAAAAGGTCAGGCGACCGGCTCGGGCAGGTACTCGTCCTCTTCGTCGGTGTCGTCGTCCAGGTCGTCCGGTGCCGGCAGCAGGGCGGGGACCTTGGCCGGGGTGCATTCGAACGTGGGCTGGCCGTCCTTGATCGTGACCACGACCTTGCCACCCTTGGCCAGCTGGCCGAACAGCAGCTCCTCGGCGAGCGGCCGCTTGATGTGCTCCTGGATCACGCGGGCGAGCGGTCGCGCGCCGTAGAGCGGGTCGTAGCCCTTCTCGCACAACCAGGCGAGCGCCAGCGCGTCGAGCTCGAGATGGACCCGGCGATCCGCCAGCTGGGCCGCCAGCTCCTGCACGAACTTTCGGACCACGCTGTCCAAAATGGTCGGGGTCAGGCCGCGGAAGCCGATCACCGCGTCCAGGCGGTTGCGGAACTCCGGCGAGAACATCCGGTTGACCGCCTCGGTGTCCTCGCCCTCGCGCGTGCTGCGCCCGAAGCCCATGACCGGCTTGCTCATGTCGGCGGCGCCGGCATTGGTGGTCATGATCAGGATGATGTTGCGGAAATCGACGGTCTTGCCGTTGTTGTCGGTGAGCTTGCCGTAGTCCATGACCTGCAGGAGGATGTTGAACACATCCGGATGGGCCTTCTCGATCTCGTCGAGCAGGAGCACCGAGTGCGGCTGCTGGTCGATCGCATCGGTCAGGAGGCCGCCCTGATCGAAGCCGACATAGCCGGGCGGTGCGCCGATCAGCCGCGACACGGCGTGGCGCTCCATGTACTCCGACATGTCGAAGCGGGTCAGCTCGATGCCCATGATGCGCGCGAGCTGGCGGGCGACCTCGGTCTTGCCGACGCCGGTCGGCCCGGAGAACAGGTAGCAGCCTATGGGCTTTTGCGGATCGCGCAGGCCCGCGCGGGAAAGCTTGATCGCGCTGGCCAGCGCCTCGATCGCCTGCTCCTGGCCGAACACCACCGCCTTGAGGTCGCCCTCGAGATTGCGCAGCACCTCCTTGTCGCGCGCGTTGACGTGCTTGACCGGCACCCGCGCCATCTTGGCGACGATCTCCTCGATGTCCTTGACGCCCAGGGTCTTGCGCCGCTGGCCGAGCGGCTTGAGCATCTGTGCGGCGCCGACCTCGTCGATCACGTCGATCGCCTTGTCCGGCAGCTTGCGGTCGTGGATGTAGCGCGACGACAGCTCGACCGCGGCACGCACCGCGGCGTTGGTGTAGCGGACCTGGTGATGGTCCTCGAAGCTGGGCTTCAGGCCGAGGAGAATCTTGATCGCCTCGTCCTGGGACGGCTCGTTGATGTCGATCTTCTGGAAGCGCCGGACCAGGGCCCGGTCCTTCTCGAAATAGTTGCGATATTCCTTGTAGGTGGTCGAGCCGATGCAGCGCAGCCCGCCGCTCTGCAGGGCCGGCTTCAGCAGGTTCGAGGCATCCAGCGAGCCGCCGCTGGTGGCGCCGGCGCCGACCACCGTGTGGATCTCGTCGATGAACAGGATCGCCCGATCGTCGGCCTCGAGCTCGGTCAGCACCGCCTTGAGGCGCTCCTCGAAGTCGCCGCGATAGCGGGTGCCGGCCAGCAGCGCGCCCATGTCGAGCTGGTAGATCACCGCCGAGCGCAGCACGTCCGGGACCTCGGCGCGCAGGATGCGCAGCGCCAGCCCCTCGGCGATCGCGGTCTTGCCGACGCCGGGGTCGCCGACGAACAGCGGGTTGTTCTTGGACCGGCGGCAGAGGATCTGGATGGTCCGCTCGACCTCGAGATCGCGCCCGATCAGGACGTCGACCTTACCCTGGCTGGCCTTGGCGTTGAGATTGGTGCAGTAGGAGGACAGCGCTTCGCCGCTCTGCGAGCGCCGCTCCTCGCTGGTGCCTTCCTCGGTGGCGCCACGCACCCGGCGCGCTTCGCTCATGCCCGGCCGCTTGGCGATGCCGTGGCTGATGAAGTTGACCGCGTCCAGGCGCGACATGTTCTGCTCTTGCAAAAAATACACGGCGTGCGAATTCGCGCTCGGAGAACAGCGCGACCAGCACGTTGGCGCCCGTGACCTCGCTGCGCCCGGAGCTTTGCACGTGGATCGCGGCCCGCTGGATCACGCGCTGGAAGCCGGCGGTCGGCTTGGCGTCGACCACGCCGTCGACCGCCAGGCTGGTCAACTCGTGGTCGAGAAACTCGTTGAGGCTGCTGCGCAGGCGGTCGACCTCGACCGCGCAGGCCTTGAGCACCGAGAGCGCGTCGTCATCGTCGAGCAGCGCCATGAGCAGGTGCTCGAGCGTGGCGTACTCGTGCTGACGGGCGTTCGCCAGGGCCAACGCGCGCCGAAGGGTCTTTTCCAGGTTCCGCGACAGCATGGGCATCCGCGCCGTCCGTCAATCCTTCTCCATCGTGCACTGCAAAGGATGCTGATGCTGGCGCGCAAAGTCCATCACTTGTGAGACCTTGGTCTCGGCGATCTCATACGTGTACACGCCGCAGATGCCCACCCCGTGGTTGTGGACGTGGAGCATGATCCGGGTGGCGTCCTCCTGATTCTTGCTGAAGAAGCGCTCCAGCACGTGAACCACGAACTCCATGGGCGTGTAGTCATCGTTGAGCAGCAGGACCTTGTACAAAGACGGCTTGTCCGTCTTGTCTTTGGTCTTGGTGACGATCTGACCGACCGTACCACCATCCGTGCCACGCACTGGATTGCTCATACCAGCGACCACGTACCCCTGACAGTTCCATCGCTTGAATGATAGTGGATTTCGGGGCGGCATGGAAAGCCCAAACGGCTGGCCCCGCGACACCAAAACGCGCTGGCGCAGCTTTTCTCGCAGCCTGCTCGGGCTGAGGCCATCGAGCGCGCGTGCGGCGCCGCGCGGCGGCGGGGCCGCTTCTTCGCCTGGATTTGGCCGAACCCGATCGCCGACCTCGGGCGTGCGGTGCTCAGCGCGGGCGGGTCGACAGCAGATTGCGCGCGATGTCCTGCGACAGACGCGTCAGCTGGCTGGTGTGCTCGAACCCGGACGCCAGCGTCGCCTGGATATAGGCTATTTGCAGGCCGATCGCCGCTTGGGGCGACCGGCACACCATGATGGCCTGGCCGGTCGCCATGGTGCGTTTCAGCTGGTCCTGCCAGAAGCTCAAGCTGATGCCCTGCAGGCGCTGAACCTCGCGTAGCGCAGGTGCCACGAACGAGATCGTCGCGCCACCAGCGCCAGCCCGCGCAGGTTCGGCGGGCCGGCCGGGCCCGCTCGGCGTAGCCAGCGCCGCCGGCTTGCTGGGTGCGACAATCGGCGCCGACGGCTCGGCCAGCTCGGCGGCAGCCTGGTCGCTCTCGACCGGCGGCATGGCGGCCGCCGGTGGCTCGACCCCAGCCTCCTCGAGGGCGGTCTCGAAGGCTGCGGCCTCGAAGGCTGCGGCCTCGACCACCGGGGTCTCGACCTCGGGCGGCACGGCAGCCGTCGTGGCAACCCTCGACTCGGTCGTCTCCATCGTCTCCGCCCCCGAGCGGGGCAGGTGCTCGGTGCTGCGCACGCTCTTGCGAGCTCGCAACACCCGCCTGGCGGCGGGCGCGTCGGCATTCACTGCGGGCTTGCTCACTCTTGCCATGATGCCTCCTGTCGATCTCGCTGGACTGGTCTCCAGCCGCGAACGCAACCTGGACGCTAGGCGGCCAGCGCCCCCGTCCCCCAATTCACCCCGATCTCCGGGACGCGCACGGCACGACCCTTCGCCGGCGCCCAGACATCGGTCATGATCTTGCCGGTGAGCGCATGCAGCCGGGCGAACTCGTCGGCCCAGGCCTGCAGCATCGCCTTGGTGTATTCGAGTTGAATCTCGACCGCGGCCGCGGGCGAATCGCAGGCCGCGAGCTGCTGGCCGGCGGTCAGGCCGTCCTTGGTCCAACTCTGCAGGAACGCGAGCAGCGCACCGGTGACCTCCTGAGCGCCACAGATCGCCGCCTGGCTCGACGCCACGGCGGCCCCGAGACTGCCTTGGCACAACGCCGTCATGTCGGCGCAACCTCGCCGCAGCCTGCCTTCGACCTCACTCATGGTGGCGGATACCTCGTAGGTCGAGGTGATGTTGTCGCTGGCCATCGGCTTCCTCGCTCTATTGGGCGGCATCGCGGGAACCGAGCAGACCAGCCGGAACCCGGCGCATCGAATGCGGCCATCAGCGCGCTGCAAACTATACTGCAACGCAATATTATGTCCCTCCTCCGGTATGGTCAACGCGGATAATTCGACCCTTGCAGCGCAGCATGGCGAGCTGCTCGCGGTGCGCTGGTGATCTGGCCCTGTGTTGTCCGGGCAGCAGCGTTTCTCAAGCACCCTCAGGACCTAGCCAGTCCAGGCATCCCCGCCGGGCCCAAGCAGGGAGATCACCAGATAACCGAACAGCATGACCATCACCCACAGCACCATGTTGCTCACGCTGACCGAGCGCGCGAGCGTGCCGGCGGGGCCGTAGTGCCGATAGATCTGGTCGATCACCCGCCAGAATGCCCCGAGCGCGGCGCCGCGAAGCTTGCCATCGAGGGATCCGAAGGTGCCGACGAAGGCGCGGGTCGCGGCCGGGAGGCCCTTCCGATAGACGACGTCGAAATCGAGGTTCACTGAGGGCAGCTCCGGCGGGTACAGCCCGGTGCGCATCAGCCAGGTGAACGCGAGCGCCGCGAACAGCAGCAGCTGCGACTGGGTGATCACGTGCTCGGTGGTATAGGGCATGAACTCGACCGGATAGGGAAGCAGCGCGTAGAGCGGTGCCGGCCACACCCCGAGCCCGATACACAGGAAGGCGGCGATCGCCATCG
>CAVSVZ010000008.1:0-38718 GCA_963731495.1 uncultured Alphaproteobacteria bacterium | reverse complement strand
GCCGGATCGGGGTAACGGGGATGGTCGCGCCAGCCGGCGCTCAAGGGGGTCATGGTCATGGTCGGTCCTCCTGAGGCGTTGCCCGATCAGCGGCATCTGGTTGATGGAGCCGCCGCGCGAAGCGGGGTCGTCACACAGCCCTCTACATACTGGCGGCCGGTGGACATGAGCAAGGCGCCGGGCACCGAACGGCTCTCGAGCTCAGAGGAGCGACAGGAACTCGTCGATCGTGAATTGTGCTTGGCGAAGGATGTTGCGCAGGGTCGCGCGGGGAATGTCTTTGCCGGCATGGTAGGCGACGGTCGTGCGGCGGCGTGGCTCGCTGCGATGGACGAGAAGGTGGTGGCTCCCGCTACTGCGCTCGATGAAGAAACCGCCGGGTTCGAGCGCGCAACTCACCTGCCTCGCCGTGAGCTGGGGCAGTCGCCTGCTCATGCAGGGATCGTGATCTGACGCACCTCCGGGCTGCAAGCTTTGGGCAGCTCCTCGCCATGGTCACGGCGATAGGAGATCGCAAGCCGAATGGCGTCCTCGGCCATCGCGAGGGCTTCCGCCTCGGTCTCGCCAAAGGTCGCAACCTCGGGAAGGCCAGGTACGAGCACGTTGAACCTGCCCTCCTCGAGAGGCTCCAAAATCACCGTGAAGCAACGCTCTTCAGCCATGGCATCATCCACCAGGTCACACAACGATTGCATAGCACAAAGCGGCAGGAGGGAAATTCCGGGCGAGTAGGACGAGCGATACCTGGCCGGATGGGGACACCCGGCCGGGCGCCGCGGAAGGATCAGGTGCTGCCGAACTGATCGGCGAGGAAGTCGGTGAAGGCCTGCCAGCTCTCCTGGTCGGCGCGCTCGCGGATAGCGCTCCGAGCCGAACACGGTGAAGGCGTGCGGCGCGCCGGAATAGATCTGGATCTCGTACGGCGTGCCTGCGGCCTCGAGCTCCTGGGCGAGGCTCGTGACGTGGTCCATGGTGACGGAGGTGTCGGCGCCGCCGTGCATGATCAGGAGCGGCGTGTCGACGCCCTCCCAGGACTCGCCCTCCGGCGTCTGCAGGCCGCCGTGGAAGGTGGCGTAGCCGAGCACGTCCCCGGCTCGCCCGAGCGGGCGGCCTCCAGGACCGCAGCACCACCGAAACAGTAGCCCATGACCACCGCCGGCAGGTCGGCGCGCTCGCGCGCGGCCTCGAGCCCGCCCAGGATGCGGCTGCGCATCGCGTCGCGGTCCTGGTACAGCTTGCCGGTCTCGGCGCGCCGGCCCTCGACGGTCTCGGGGCGGTTGCCCCGCCCGAACAGGTCGAGGGCGAACGCGGCGTAGCCCATCTCGGCCAGCATGTCGGCCCGCTGCTCCTCGTAGCTGTCGAGCCCGTCCCAGTCGTGGATGATCAGGACCAGGCCCTGCGGATCGCCTGCCGGGGCGGCGTAGTAGCCGGCATAGGGCTGGCCGTCGACATCGTAGACCACCTCTTCGCCGGCCAGGGCGAGCCCCGGTGCGAGGGCCACGATCGCGGTGCCGAGAACGAGCGTGCGCATGGGTGCCTCCTTCCTGGTTTCTGCTACCGCGCTTCGGGACTGTCCGGGCACGGTGTCGTCCGTCCTGCCGCCGCTCCTCGAGCGCGGTGCTCGAAACCTTGTAGCTAGAGCCTTTCGGACCCGGGTCAACCAGCGCAGGCTCGACGCGTGCAAAGGCGTCAGGTTGCTAACCTTGTGCAGGCGGCTCGCCGAGATCGGTCCGGGCCAGAGCCTCGATGTGCTCCACCCCGAGGCCACAGCAGCCGCCGAGCACCTGAACGCCTTGTCCCGCCCAGCGCCGACAGTGCGCAACAAACATCTCAGGCGTCATCACGTCGACGAAGCGCCAGTGCGGCGGCTCGAAATAGCCGGAGTCCGGGTAGGCCATCAGTGGTCCGGCGTACCGCCCACGCAACGCGTCCAGCGCCGCATCGGTGGTCGCGGCGGCCGTGTGCATGACGCCAGCGACGTCGACCCCGCTGTCGGGAACCAGCGCTACCACCTCACTGAACGGGATCGTCTCTCGTTCAAAAGAGCTTACCAGCGCGCCATCCTGCGCGCGTGCACTGGTCCCGAGCCAGACCGGCAGGCCCGTCTCGAGCGCCGCCTGCAGCGCCAGCCTCATGCGCTCGGGATGATACATCATCTCCAGCAGGAGCAGATCGCAGCCTTCCTCTGCCAGAAGCACGGCGAGCTCGCGAAACGCCGCCAGCATCTCTTCTCTGCCCGGACCCTGGTCCGATCCGAACGGCACCATGTGCGAGAGCGATCCGGCCACCGCCACCGCTCGATCCCGACTGGTCTGGTCGCGGGCGCGGAACGCTGCTGTCGTGGCCGCGCGCACGCCGTCTGCAACCCGATCGGCCTCACCCGCACGGGCGAGCATCAGGCGCGACGAGGCGAACGTGTTGGTCGTGATCACATCGGCGCCGGCCGCAATGTAGTCGGCGTGAATCCCGGTCAGCACGTCGGGATGGCCGAGATTGGCCAGCCCCACCCAGGCCTCCGCGTCCATGGCGACCCCGCGCCGTTCCAGCTCGGTGCCAGTGGCACCGTCCAGGATGATCCGCTCACCGCGCTCGAGACGCGCCTTCAGCGCTGGATACGCCATGTGTCCACCCCGCCATGCCGCTCAACACGGTGTTTGATCCTTCGCTGTCGACTTCCAGCGCTGCACCGTCAAGCCATGGTCGGCATCATGAACTCGGCGCCGGCGCGGATGCCGGTCGGCCAGCGCGAGGTCACCGTCTTCTGCTTGGTGTAGAAGCGCACGCCCTCGGGCCCGTGGATGTGGTGGTCGCCGAACAGCGAGCGCTTCCAGCCGCCGAAGCTGTGGAAGGCCATCGGCACCGGGATCGGCACGTTGACGCCGACCATGCCGATCTGGACGCTGGTCGGCGAAGGTCGCGCGCGGCGTCGCCGTCGCGGGTGAAGATCGCGACGCCGTTGCCGAATTCGTGGTCGTTGACGATGCTCGATCGCGCTCTCGAAGTCGGGCATGCGCACCACCGACAGCACCGGCCCGAAGATCTCCTCCTTGTAGATCCTCATCTCGGGCGTGACCCGGTCGAACAGGCAGCCGCCGAGATAGAAGCCGTTCTCGTAGCCCTGGAAGCCTTCGAGCCTGAATCGCGGCCGTCGACCACCAGCTCCGCCCCCTCCTCGACCCCGAGATCGACATAGGCAGCGCACCTTGTCGCGGTGCTCGGCGGTGACCAGCGGCCCCATCTCGACACCTGCCTCGTGGCCCGGGCCGATCTTGAGCGCGCGCACGCGCGGCGCCAGCTTGTCGATCAGCCGGTCGGCGGCATCGCCCACCGCGACCGCGACCGAGACCGCCATGCAGCGCTCGCCGGCCGAGCCGTAGGCCGCGCCCATCAGGGCATCGGTCACCTGCTCGAGATCGGCGTCGGGCATCACCACCATGTGGTTCTTGGCGCCGCCCAGCGCCTGCACCCGTTTGCCGGTCGCGGTGCCGGTCGTGTAGATGTACTCCGCGATCGGGGTCGAGCCGACGAAGCTGACGGCGGCGATGTCGGGATGGCGCAGGATCGCATCGACCGCCTCCTTGTCGCCGTTGACGACGTTGAACACGCCCGTCGGGCACGCCCGCCTCGGCAGCAGCTCGGCCAGGCGCACCGGGCAGGACGGATCCTTCTCCGACGGCTTCAGGATGAAGGTGTTGCCGCAGGCGATCGCCACCGGAAACATCCACATCGGCATCATGGCCGGGAAATTGAACGGCGTGATGCCGGCGCACACGCCCAGAGGCTGGCGGAACGAGACCAGGTCGACGCCGGTGCCGACGTCTCTCGGAAAACTCGCCCTTGAGCAGGCTGCGGAATGCCGCAGGCGAACTCGACCACCTCGAGCCCGCGCGTGACCGAGCCCTTGGCATCGGCCAGGGTCTTGCCGTGCTCGCTGCTGATCAGATCGGCCAGATGGTCGATGTCCCGCTCGATCAGCTCCTTGAGCTTGAACATGACGCGCGCGCGCCGCAGCGGCGTCGTGCCGGCCCAGCCGGGCAGCGCTGCTTTCGCCGCCTGCACGGCGGCATCGACCTCGGCCGCGCTGGCAAGGGCAACCCGACCGGCGCGCTCGCCAACTGCGGGATTGAACACGTCGCCATAGCGAGTGCTGCTGCCGGCCACCGCGCGACCGTTCAGCCAGTGCCCGATATCCTTGCTCATGTCGCCCTCACCTGATCGCGGATCTAAGCCTGCCCAGGGCAGGACATACTGCCAACCGGCAAACTCCGTCCAGTCTGGCGTCAGGCGAGGGCGACGGCAGCTAAGGTCTGGTTGAGGCTTCCTTGAGGACACCCTCGCTTGGGTCGCGACGACACACGATCTTCAGATATTCGCCTTCACCCAGCGACTGCCCGATCCAGGTCTGCGCAAGATAGGCCTGAGATTGCATCCCGCATGCCACCTCATTGCTGGCGTCGGGGCCGTTCATCAGATAGAGCGCGCTATCGGCTTGACAGTCGCCGGGCGCAATGTTGGCAGCACAGACCAACAGTATGACCTTGAACATGAACCCTCTCAACATGATGCCAACGTATCGCTCGGATCGTACGGCATGTTGCGACCACGTCAACCATTGGTTGAGCTTCCCTGACCATGAGCCGGTCTGGGTATGGCCCGTCCCGACTGCCAAAAGATCTGGCTTCTTGTGGAAAGGCGTTCCTCTGCTCCAGGATGGGAGCCGCGCGCGAATGCGCATAAACCAGGCCAGCCGCGCCCCTTTGGGCGACAGGAGGGGAGCAGCAGATGACAGACGCTTCATCGAACCTCGCCAGCCATTCTCGGTCGCGTGAAGCAAATGCCGGGCCAAGGCGCTGGCGGCGCGACGATTTGACGCCGGGTGACTGGCTGATCGCGCTGCCGGAGAGCTGCTGGCCGGAGCTCGATGAGGTTGCGCAGCGCGTGTGTGCCGACGACTCGGCGATCACCAGCCTGCATGCCGATCAGTTCGAGCTGTCCGGTTGCAGGGATATCATGGCTGCCGTCCGCCGCCAGCTGACCGAGGGGATCGGCTTTGCGGTGCTCGATCGGGTGCCGGTCGAGCGTTATGGGGTCGCCGAGAACCAGGCGATCGCCTGGCTGCTGGCGCAGCTGGTGGGCCAGGTCGTGGAACAGAAGTGGGACGGCACCCGGCTCTACGACGTGCGCGATTCCGGCAAGCCGCTGGCGCACGGCGTGCGCCGCTCGGTGACCAATCTGGAGCAGCATTTCCACACCGACGGTGGCTGGCTGACCAAGCCGCCACATTTCGTCGGCCTGTTCTGCGTGCAGCCGGCGGCATCGGGCGGGCACAGCCGGTGCGCGAGCCTGGTGAGCGCGCATGACGAGCTCGGTGGCCGCGCGCCCGAGCTGCTGGAGCGGCTGTACGCCCCGTTCTGGTGGGACCGCCAGGCCGAGCATGGCCCCGACGATCCGGCCTGGAGCGAGCATCCGGTGTTCGAGACCGACGGCACGCTGGTCGCGCGCTACTACGACGACTATGTCCACAAGGGCTATGCCCTGAAAGGGGCCGTGCTCGACGAGACCGGCGCGGCGGCGCTGGCGGCGATGCGAAAGATCGTCGAGGCGCCGGACCACTGGCTCGAGTTCAGCCTCGGGCCCGGCCAGTTTCAGTACATCAACAACCGCCAGGTCGCGCACAGCAGGACTGCCTTCCAGGACGATGCCGCCAAGCGCCACCTGCTGCGGCTCTGGAACCGCGACGAGGGCTCGCCGGGTCTCGAGGGATCGTGAGCCCGTCATGCTGGTGACCCTGCTCGGCACCGGTTGTCCCCAGGTGCATCCGCACCGGTTCGGCCCGGCGAGCCTGGTCCGAACCGCCGACCGGAGCTTTCTGGTGGACTGCGGCTCGGGGGTCACCCAGCGCATGGCGGCTGCAGGCCTGTCCGGCGCGAGGCTCGACGCCCTGCTGCTGACGCACCTGCATTCCGACCACCTCGTGGACCTCTATCAGCTGGTGATCTCGAGCTGGCATCAGGGTCGCGACCGGCCGCAGCGGATTTTTGGGCCGGCCGGCACACGCGCTTTCGCCGAGGCCGTGATGGAGGCCTGGCGCAAGGAGCGCGAGGCGCGGATCGCGTGGGAGCGCCGGCCCTCGACCGCCGGGCTCGAGCTGGAGATCATCGAGTTCGAGGAAGGTGTGATCGTCGAGGCGGACCGGCTGCGGATCAGCGCCTTCGAGGTCGATCATGGGCCGGTCAAGCCGGCATTCGGCTTCCTGTTCGAGACCGACCGCGCGCGGGTCGCCTTCTCAGGCGATACCACCGTCTGCGACCAGCTGGTCGGCGCCGCGACAGACGTCGACCTGCTGGTGCACGAGTGCTTCATCCACCGCGAGATGGCGCCAGGCCGCATGCGCAGCGCGCAGGGCGCGGCGAACGTCGCGGCCTATCACACGCTGTCCTCCGACGTCGGCAAGGTCGCCAGCAGAGCGCAGGCCGGCATGCTGCTGCTCAATCACTTCGTGCCGGTGGAATTCGATCGGGATGCGCTGCTGCGCGAGGTCACCGCGGATTTCTCCGGACCGGTGGTGATCGGCGAGGATCTGCTGACGGTCGATGTGCCGCGCCGCGCGATCGCCTATGGCGGACTCCGCCTCGGCCTGGGATCAGGCTGAGGCCGGCGCGGATTCGCGCCGCTCCGAGGCCCGGTTGCCGAGCATCACAATCAGGACGAACAGCAGCACGACGGCGCCGAGCGCAGCCGGCAGGCCGATCAGCTCGGCGAGGCCGCCGATCGTTGGCGGGCCGACCAGGAAGCCGAGATAGCCGATCGTGCACAGGCCCGCGATCGCCGTGCCGGCCGACATGCCGGGCGTGCGCGTCGCGGCCGAGAGCGCCACCGGGAAGATGCAGGAGAGCCCGGCGCCGACCAGGCCGAAGCCCGCGATCGCGACCTCGGGCCGGCCGATCAGCAAGGTCGCGCCCAGGCCCAGCGCCGCGAGCGCGCCACCGCCGCAGACGACAGCGCCACCACCGAAGCGGCCGACGATCCGATCGCCGGTGAACCGCCCCAGCGCCATGGCCAGCGAGAACGCGGCGAACGCAGCGGCCGCCACCGCGACATCGGCGCCCAGGCTCTGGTCGAGATAGACGGCGCTCCAGTCGCCCATCGCGCCTTCGCCGAGCAGGCCGCAAAACGCGATCACGCCGAGCGCCACCAGGCGGCGGTCGGGCAGCACGAAGCCGTGACCCTGGCCGCCGGCATCCGCCTCGGCCGGCAGCATGCTGCGCGCGACCAGCGGTCCGAGCAGCACGGTCAGACCGCCGATCGCGAGAAACTGCGCGACGATGCCGACGCCCAGGCTCGCCAGCAGGCCGGTCGCACCCGCCCCGGCCATCGCGCCGACGCTGAACATGCCGTGCAACGACGACATGATCGGCCGCCGATAGGCCCGCTCGACCGCGATGCCCTGTGCGTTCATCGAGACGTCCAGTACGCCGGCCGCGGCGCCGTAGAACAGGAAGGCCAGGCACAGGATCGCGAAGCCGCCGGCAAAACCGATCAGCGGCAGGCCGACCCCGAGCAGGACCGCGGTCAGGGCCGTGAGCGTGCGGCTGCCGTGACGCGCGATCAGACCGCCGGTGACCGGCATGGCGACGATCGCGCCGATCGCGACCATCAGCAGCGCCAGCCCCAGCGCGCCCTCGCTCAAGCCCAGCCCGGTCTGGATCTCGGCGAGCCGCGGCACCCAGCTCGCATAGACAAAGCCGTTGAGGAAGAAGATCGCCGCGACCGCGGCCCTTGCCTGGCGCAAGGATACGGGGCCAGCGGATCTGGATGGCGGCGGGGTAGGCGCGCTCAGCGCAGCGGCTCGAGGATCGAGACGTAGTTGGCGACCGCGGCACCGCCCATGTTGAAGACACCGCCGAGCGTGGCGCCCTCGATCTGCATGTCGCCGGCGGTGCCGGTCAGCTGCATGGCGGACAGCACGTGCATCGAGACGCCGGTCGCGCCGATCGGGTGGCCCTTGGCCTTGAGGCCGCCCGAAGGATTGACCGGCAGCTTGCCATCCTTGGCGGTCCAGCCCTCGAGCACGGCGCGCGCGCCCTGCCCGCGCGGCGCCAGGCCCATGGCTTCGTACTCGATCAGCTCGGCGATCGTGAAGCAGTCGTGGGTCTCGACGAAATCGAGATCGTCCAGCCCGACCCTGGCATCGTCGAGCGCACGGCTCCAGGCCTGCTGGCAACCCTCGAACAGGGTGATGTCGCGCCGGCTCATCGGCAGGTAGTCGTTGACCTGCGCTGTCGCCCGGAACACCACCGCCTTGGGCATCGACAGCGCGGTCGCGACGTCGGTCAGCACCAGGGCGGCAGCACCATCCGAGACCAGCGAGCAGTCGGTCCGCTTGAGCGGCCCGGCGACCCGGGGGTTCTTGTCGGAGAGCGTGCGGCAGAAATCGAAGCCGAGGTCCTTGCGCAGCTGGGCGAGCGGGTTGGCGACGCCATTGTGGTGGTTCTTGGCGGCGATCGCGGCGAGCGCATCCGACTGATCGCCGTAGCGCTGGAAGTAGAGCTGGGCGATCTGCCCGAACACGCCGGCAAAGCCACCCTCGATCGCCCCTTCCTCTTTGAGGTAAGACGCTTTCAGCAGCGTCCTGGCGATCTCCGGCCCCGGCAGACCGGTCATCTTCTCGACGCCGATCACCAGCGTGAAGCGGGCATCACGCGCAGCGATCGAGCGCATGCCGGCGCGCACCGCCGCGGAGCCCGTGGCGCACGCGTTCTCGACCCGGGTCGCCGGCTTGAAGCGCCAGGCGTCGGACGCCTGCAAGGCAAGCGAGCTGGTGAACTCCTGCGCCGAGAAGCCGCCGTTGAAGTGGCCGAGCACGATCTCGTCGATGTCGCCGGGCTCGAGCCCGGCATCCGCGACCGCGTCGCGTGCGACCCGCACGACCAGCGATTCGACGTCCTGATCCTCGTGCCTGCCGAATGGCGTGTGCGTCCAGCCGACGATGCATGCGGTCATAGGGATCTCCCGGGTTCGATCACGCGGCGCGACATCGAGCGCGGCGCTCAGCCGCGCATTGCCTCCCACCAGGCCGGCGTTCCCGGCGGCGAGTGACTGATCTCGACCGGCGCGAGGCCGGCATTGCGCCTGATCTGGTTGAGCGCCGCGCCAACGCGTCGCGGCTCGGCGCCATCGTCGAGCACCAGCGTCTGCAGCGCGGGCGTGTGCTGGAAGGCGTCGATCACCTCGTCGACCAGCGAGCCCGCCACCGCGGCCCGTTCGAGATGGGGCAGATCGTCGAGGCCGGCGAGCTCGGTCAGACTGGCATTGTCCCAGATCACCAGCAGGCGCAGCTCGTCGAGCCCGGACAGGCCGAACACGCTGGTCAGGCGGTCGTTGCCGTAGATCACGAGACTCTTCAAAGAGACCAGGCCGTCGAGCCCGGACAGGCTCTCGAGATCCCGGTTGCGGGTGATCAGGAGGTGCTCCAGGCGCGCGAGGTTCTCCAGGCCGGTGATCGAGCTCAATTCCGGATTGTTCGAGATCTCGAGACTCCGCAGGTTGACCAACTGGTCCAGCGCAGGCATCGCCGCGAGTTCGTCGTTGCCGTAGACGACCAGCCTCTCCAGGCCGCGTGAGCCCTCAAGACCCGATACCGCGTCCAGCTCGGGATTGCGATAGATCGCAAGGCTCTGCAGCTTGGCCAGCGCTCCGTTCAGGGCCAGCTCGGCGAGCCGGCCGTTGCCGCGCACCTCGAGCCGCTCGAGCGCGTGCAGACCGTCGAGCCCGGTCATCTCCGCAAGCCGTTCGTTGCCCACGATCTCCAGGTCGCGCAGGCCCGCAAGTCCAGTGAGGTCGGGTAGTTTGCGCAATCGATGGTTGCCGATAACCTTCAATGTCCGAAGGTTCGCCAGTCCCTCGAACGGCGCGATCTCGTTCTTGAGGCGATCGTTGCGGGAGATCACCAGGGTCTCGAGGTGCTCGAGGCCTTCGAGCCCTTTGATGCTGCGCAGCGAGGCGTTGTTGGCGATCTCCAGGTGCCGGAGCTCACTCAGGCCGTCGAGGGAGAGATGCTTGAGCTCCGGATCGTTGGCCAGCTCCAGCCGGACGATCGGCGTCAGCGCGTCGCGTTGCGCGCGTGTGCGCTCAAACGTGCCAGCGGCGGCATCCGCGTAGTCGAGCTCGTAGCCACCGTCGAGGTTCTGGGTCACGACCACCTGCTGCCCGGCCAGGGCGTCTACGGCGTCGACAGCCAGCACCGGTGGCGCGACCAGCAGCGCCAGCGCGATCGTCAGACCGAGCAAGGCCCGAGCGCACAGAACCCGCCCGATACCAAAGGCGGCGGCGGCTCGTATGCCCTGGTGCATGTTCAAAGGTCGCATGCCTGCTTACATAGTGCGCCGCCGACCCCACGCGTAGGCCTCGAGTTCGGTTCAGGCGGAGCCGACCGGCGGACCTGCAGCGAGGACGCGCCTTAAGCGCAGGTGAAGCGCGCGACGATGCCGAGCACGGGCTGGGGCGCCGACACGAGACCAAACGTCCACCAGTCGCTGTCGAGGCTTGCCTCGACGCAGTGTGCACCCACCACCTGCTCGGCCGCCTCGATGTGCGTGGCCGTATCGAGCAGCGCAAAATCGGTCAGATACGGACCGCCCAGCTCCGCCACGTAGACATTGTAGCCGTCCGAAGCCCGCACCGCGCGCACGTCGAACAAGTGATTGCCGATCGTGTAGTCGGCGTGGATATCCGGGTTGGTGTAGCCGGCCGGCGGAGCGCAGGCGCCCAGCACCGCAGTCAGGGCCAGGATCGGCAGGAGGCGGGTCGCGCGAGGCATGGCAAAGCCCGTTCGGTCGTTGCTTCGTGGCCGGACCTTAGTCCGATCGAACCCCGTGTTCCAGCATTTCACGCCGTCTGGCTGGACTCTCGCTGCTAGTCGAACATCCGCACACGAAGACGCCGATAGGCGAGCGCGAAGGCGACGGCCGCCAGGACGATCAGATAGCTCAGGTGCAAGACGAGCCCGCCGAGCCCCAGCCCCTGGCCCGCGGTCAGCGGGCGGACCAGCTGGATCAGATGGGTCATCGGCAAAACCCAGGAGATCGGCTGGACAAAGACGGGGAAGCGGTCGACGCTGAAGAACACGCCCGAGAAGATGAACATGGGCGTGATCCAGAAGGTGAAGAAGTAGCTGAAGAACTCCCAGGACTTGGCGTGCGCGGTCGCGGCCAGACCGCAGGCCGCGAAGCCACAGCTGGCGATGAAGATCACAGGCAGGCTCAGCAAGGCCCCGGCGAACGATCCGACGCCGCCCCAGACGATACCAATCAACAGCACGCAGACGGCCGAGATCATCGCCTTGCAGGCGGCCCAGAGAAGCTCGCCCAGGAGCAGCTCGGCAAGGCTGACGGGGGTGGCCAGGACCGCGTCCCAGGTGCGCTGCAGGTTGAAGCGGGAATAGGCGCCGATCGAGGTCTCGAAGCTGGCCGCGAACATCGCCGAATAGGCCATCATCCCGGGCACGACGAAGGCGAGGTAGCGCAGCCCGTCCATATTATCGATCACGGCGCCCAGGCCGAAGCCGAACGCGAACAGGAACAGCAGCGGATTGGCGACGTTGGTGGTCATCGACGCCCAGATGATCTTGCGCCAGACCAGATATTGGCGTCGGGAGACCGCCAAGGCGTGGCTGGCGATCGCTTGGGCTTCCTGCATCAGTTCTCTCGCAGCTGGCGCCCGGTCAGTCGCAAGAACACGTCCTCGAGATTGGCCTGGCGATGCCAATAGACCGCATCGTCCGGCATCTGCTCGATCAGCGCGCGCGGCCGGTCGACGTAGTACAGCACGGCATCGCCGATGTCCTCGCATTCCCACCTGCGGGCGTCGAGACCGTCCGGCAGCGGCTTTCGCACCTCGAACACGTGGCCTTTGACGTGGCGATCGATCAGCTCGGCCGGCGAGCCCCGGTCCAGCACCAGCCCGTGATCGATGACGATGATCTGGTCACACAGACGCTGGGCCTCGTCCATGTAGTGGGTGGTCAGCAGCAGGGTCTTGCCGCGCCGCCGGAGGTCCAGCAGCTGCCTCCAGATCAGGACGCGCGCCTGCGGGTCGAGACCGGTGGTCGGCTCGTCGAGGATCACCAGCTCGGGATCGCTGATCAGCGCGCGCGCGATCACGAGGCGGCGCTTCATGCCGCCCGAGAGCTGATACACGCTGCTCTCGATCTTGTCGCTCAGATGCATGAACGCTAGCAGCTCGGGAATCCGCCGCGCGATCAGCTCGGCCGGCAGGCTGAAATAGCGGCCATAGACCTCGAGATTCTGTCGCACCGACAGATCCGGGTCCAGGTTGTTCTCCTGCGGGACCAGCCCGATCTTGGCGCGCTCGCGCCGGCCGATCGCCTCGACCGGAATGCCAAACACGGAAAGGCGTCCGCCTGAGAGCGAGGTCAACCCCATGACCATGCGCATGGTGGTGGTTTTGCCGGCGCCGTTCGGCCCGAGCAGGCCGATGCACATGGCCGGCGCCACCTCGAAATCGATGCCGCGGACGGCGTGCACCGGACCGTAGGATTTTTCCAGCCCTTCGGCCGAGATCACGGGCTGCACGGGCACCGCGGCCGGCGCGGCAACCTCCTGCTCGACCGAAGCTGCCGCCGATGGATCCATCAGAACTCCGTTCACATTGCGGCGAGGCTCAACGCTCTCGACCGGGTCGTCGCCTGGCGAGGCCCGCTGTCGACCTCAGCGCGGCCGCACGCCTCCCTTTCCCAGTCTGAGGCGTTCAGTCAAGCGATGCGGGCTAGCGACGGGCGAGCCTCCACGCAGGTCGGCCCGATGTCAACGCGATTTCCTCGTCCGCTAAAGGGTAATCCAGTAGCGCCGCAAGGGACCATGGCCCCAGGGCGAGTTCGATCACGTTCTCGAGCTGACCGCCGTTCGCCTCGATGATTCGCGCCGAGGGGATGTTGCTGTCCAGGCAGGTCACGAGCACACGCTCGATGCCGAGGCGCCGGCATTCCAAGAGCGAGAGCGCCAGGATCCGCTTGCCGTAGCCCTGGCCGCGGTGCGAGGGACGGATGCCGTAGCCGATGTGGCCGCCCTCCTGCATCAGCCGGGCGTCGAGCTGGTGACGGATGCTGGCCTCGCCGATGAACAGGTCGCCATCGCACAGCCAGTGCAGCGAGAACGGCACCTTGCGCACCTTCTCGCCGGTCGGCAGCGTGATATGGCCGGCCTGGTCCGTGATGGCTGCCAGATACCGGCCGAAGTCCGCCTCGATCTGTCGGGCGCGCTGCTCGGTGACGATCTCCTGCTCGCCCCGACGAAAGCCCTCCCGCAGCGCCGCCACGTAAGAGCGTGCATGGTGCATCGCCGGCGTGGCGAGGGTTGCCCGTTCGAGCGCCATGGCCGCCTTCGAGGTTCCGGGGATCAGCTGCCCGGCGCGGTCCATGTCGGCCGGCCCTCGATCGGATAGGCGGGATCGTTGTAGCCCGGGGTCGAGGGATGACCGACCGGCACCAGCCCGTCGACCAGCGCCTCGTCGTCGGCCGCAAAGGCATAGTCGAGCGCAGGCAGGTAGCTCTCGAACTGCTCCAGGGTCCGCGGCCCGGCGATCGCCGCGGTGATCAGCCGGTTGTTGAGCACCCAGGCGAACGCGAACTGCACCGCGGTGATGCCACGCCCCTCGGCATGGCGCCTGATCGTCTGGGCGATCACCAGGGATTCCTTGCGCCATTCGGTCTGCATCATGCGGACGTCCTGGCGGGCGGCGCGCGTGCCCTCGGCCGGGGGCGCGTCCGGGTCGTACTTGCCGGTCAGCAGGCCGCGCGCGAGCGGGCTGTAGGGCACCACGCCAAGCCCGAAATAGCCACAGGCCGGCAGGTGCTCGACCTCGGGCATGCGGTTCATGGCGTTGTAGTAGGGCTGGCTTACGATCGGGCGGTCGATGCCCGCCTGGTCGCACAGGCGACAGATCACGGCGACCCGCCAGGAACGGAAGTTGGAGACGCCGAAATAGCGGATCTTGCCGGCCCGGATCAGGTCCGCCATTGCGCCGACCGTCTCCTCGAGCGGCGTGCTCAGGTCCTCCCGGTGGAGATACATGATGTCGATCCACTCGGTACCGAGCCGGGTGAGCGAGCCATCGCAGGCCTGGAACATCCAACGGCGCGAAAGGCCGCCCTGATTCGGCCCCTTGCCCATGGCGTTGCACATCTTGGTCGCCAGGATCCAGTCGTCCCGATCCGCCTTGATCGCGCGGCCCGTGACCTCCTCCGACGCGCCGGCGTGGTAGACATCGGCGGTGTCGATGAAGTTGACGCCGGCATCCTTGGCGCGGGCGATGATCCGGGCCGCATGCGGCTCGTCAGTCTCGCCGCCGAACATCATGGTGCCGAGACACAAACGCGAGACCTTGAGGCCGCTTTTGCCGAGGCGTCGGTACTCCATGGTCGTCTCCTCCTAGAACGTCTTCAGATAGTGCTTGACGTCGCGGTGCCCGCCGCGCGCCGGGTAGCTGCGGGTCGTCACGCCCATGGCGGCAAAGCCCGCCTTCTCGAGCACGCGCGCAGACGCGGGGTTGTCCACGAAGCTGAAGGCCTCGACCTGGAGCAGGCCGAGCACCCTGGCATGGTCAAGCATCGCCCCGACCGCTTCGGTCGCATAGCCATTGCCCCAATACGCCCTTGCCAGAGAGTAGCCAAGCTCGGCAACCTCCGCCGTACCACCGAAGCCACCCGCGCCGAGCACCGAGCGATCGTGCTTGCGAATCAGCAAGAACACATGGTTGTGCGCGCCTATGTGGCCGGCAATCCAGTGGCGCATCGCGATCTCGGTCGGCGGAAAGGGCATTCGTCCGGTCTGCTTGATCGCCTCCCAATCGCCATCGAACAGCATCTTCAAGTGCGTCGCGTCGTCGGGCCTGAGCGGGCGCAGCAACAACCGGTCGGTCTCGAGGATGGCTGCGTTCATTCGACGCCGTCTTGGCGGGGCCCGGCCGGTCCGGCGGACGAGCGCAGGCAGGACAGGAAACGGGCCGCAGCGTTCAGATCGCGCTCGAGCGCCTGCTGGCGGCGCTCGGCTTCGCGCTCGCGGCCCCAGCGCTCGATCTCGAACAGCTCATCCAGCAGGCTCGCCGCCAGCGCCCGCTCGGCATCGATCTCGCCCTCGAGCAAGGCAAGGCCGAGCGCGATGGAGCCGAGCGCCGTGGTCGCGGCATGCAGGCCGACCAGCCGCCAGTCATCGACGCGATCGACCGTCGCGCGCAGCTGCTGCACGGCGGGCTCGGGCTGGATCACCGGCAACATCGCGGTGGTGACGACCAGCCTGGCACCGTGGGTCTCGGCCAGCCAGTCGAGCCAGGGTTGCCAGGTCCGCCGTTGCCGCTCGGCCAGTTCGACGGGGTGAGCCGCGCGATAGCAGAGCAGATCGGTCTCGGCATAGCCCAGCACCTCGTCGATCGCCGCGTTGCGCAAGGCGGGCATGCGATCCAGGGCTGTGCTGACCAGCCGGGTGAGCCCCATGCCGGCCCGCTCGATGGTCTCGCCCTGGTCGCGCCATTCCTCGGCGACCGCCTCGGCCAGCGCCGTGTTGGGCACCACCAGTTCCTGCCGGGCCGGAGTATGGACCGCACGGCTATCGAGCAGGATGCGATATCCATCCGCGTCGGCAGTGACGCCGACGTCCTGGTAGAACCGCTTCACGCGGACCCCGCAGCCAGCTCGAGCAACTGCTCGAAGCGATCGATGATGGTCTCGGCCCCCGCGAGCTCGAGCGCAGCGACCGGATGGTAGCCCCAGCCGACGCCGACCGCGCGGACCTTGGCAGCACGTGCCATCTGCATGTCGTAGCTGGTATCGCCGACCATGATGGTCTGGTCCGGCGCGCTGCCGGTCTCACGCATCGCCGCCTCGAGCATGCCCGGATGCGGCTTGCTCGGATGACGATCCGCCGTCTGCAGGCTGACGAACAGGCTCTCCAGCCCGTGATGCTGCAGGACGCTCGCCAGACCGCGCTGGGACTTGCCGGTGGCCACCGCCAGAAAATGGCCGCGCCGCTCCAGCTCGTGCAACGCCTCGTGCGCGCCCTCGAACAGCGGCTCGTGAAACAAGGGTTGCTGCCGCATCGCATGAAACGCCTGCTTGTAGCCGTCGACCAGCGCGGCCAGCTCGGTCGGCCCGACCTCCGGCACGAGCTGCGCGATCGCCAGGTCCAGCGACAGGCCGACCACATGGCGCACCGCGTCATCTGCTGGCGACGGCAGGCCCCGCGTCTCGAACGTCGCCCTCATCGCATCGATGATCAGATGCTGGCTGTCGACCAGCGTGCCGTCGCAGTCGAACACGATCAGCCGGGTCATGCCGGATCGAAGTCGGCGAGCCTGGCACCCGACAGGCTCGGGTCGGGCTCGAAGCCGAGCCAGGCAAAGCCCGCGGCCATGGTCTTCGAGATCGGGGCGGTCACCGCCAGCTCGCCGCCATCAGGGTGCGGCAGCCGGATCTCCCGGGCGTGCAACATCAACCCTGCCGGCGCGTCGGCCAGACGGGACGGGTCGCCATATTTGCGATCGCCGACGATCGGCGTGCCGAGCACGGCGCAATGCGCGCGCAGCTGATGGGTCCGGCCGGTCAGCGGCTTCATCGCCAGCCAGCTCGCGACCTTGCCGGCG
The DNA here is from genome assembly GCA_963731495.1 of uncultured Alphaproteobacteria bacterium. Taxonomy (GTDB): domain Bacteria; phylum Pseudomonadota; class Alphaproteobacteria; order Geminicoccales; family Geminicoccaceae; genus DASUGG01. Next base: position 22,065 of record CAVSVZ010000008.1, on the reverse strand, counting down.
CGCGCCACGGTCTGATAGGCGGTGCGCGCCCAGCGGCCCTCCTGGTCCGGCGCGACCCGCTCGCGGCCGGCACCGCCCTGCTTGGCGAGCGGCTGATCGATCACGCCCGCCGCCAGGGCCGGGCGGCCGACCACCAGCCCCCAGTACAGCTTGTCGACCCGATGCTGGCGAAACGCCCGGGTGAGCCTGGCGGCGACGCCTGCGGATCTGGCGATCACCAGGATGCCGCTGGTGTCGCGGTCGAGCCGGTGCACCAGACGCGGTCGCTCGCCGCCCGCGGCGAGGGCAGCCAGCATGCCGTCGATGTGGCGCCGGGTGCCCGTACCGCCTTGCACGGCGAGGCCGTCTGGCTTGTTCAGGACGATCAGCGACTGGTCCTCGACCAGGATCAGGCTGCGCAGGAAGGCGGCATCTTTCGGATCGACCACGGGCTCCGGCTTGGAGACAGCGAGCGTCGCCGCAAGCGGCGGCACGCGGATGGTCTGGCCGGCAGCCAGCCGTGCATGGGCCTGGGCCCGCCGGCCGTCGATCCGGACCTGGCCGGTGCGCAGCAGCTTCTGCAGGCGGCCATGGGTCAGGGACGGGAAATGACGGCGAAACCAGCGGTCCAGCCGCAGCTCGGCCTCGCCGGACGCGACGGTCCGGATCTCGACATCGCTCATGAGCTCGGGTCGCGTGCGGCGCGCAGTGCGGCCCAGGCGTCGAGCCGCTGCTTGATCTTTGCTTCCTCACCCTCCTCGGTCGGCCGATAGTAGGTTTCCCTCGCCATGCCGTCCGGGAAGTAGTTCTGACCCGAGAAGCGCTCGGGCGCCTCATGGTCGTAGGCGTAGCCACGGCCGTAGCCCAGCTGCTTCATCAGCCTGGTCGGCGCGTTCAGAATGTGGGCGGGCGGCATCAGGGAGCCGCTCTCCTGGGCGGCACGGCTGGCCGCGCCGAAGGCTTTGTAGGCGGCATTCGACTTCGGCGCGCTCGCCAGATGGATCGTGCACTGGGCCAGCGCAAGCTCACCCTCGGGCGTTCCGAGCTGCTCATAGGCCTGGCTCGCGGCGATCGCGAGCGGCAGTGCGGTCGGATCGGCAAGGCCGATGTCCTCGGATGCCATGCGCACCAGGCGCCGGGCGACGTAGCGCGGATCCTCGCCGCCGGCCAGCATGCGCGCCAGCCAGTACAGCGCTGCATCGGGATCCGAGCCGCGTACCGACTTGTGCAGCGCGCTGATCAGATTGTAGTGCGCCTCCTGCTGACGGTCATAGAGCGGCATGCGACGCTGCAGCACATGACCGAGCGTCGCCGGATCGAGCAACGGTTTCGGCGGCAGATCGGCCAGGTTCTCGACCATGTTCAGAAGGTAGCGACCATCGCCGTCGGCGAGCTCGGTCAGCCGGGCGCGCGCATCGGCATCGAGCGGCAGCTTGTGGTGAAGGGTCCGCTCGGCGCGTGCGATCAGCGCCGCCAGCGCCGCCCGGTCGAGGCGATTGAGCACCAGCACCTGGCAGCGCGACAGCAGGGCGCCGGTCAGCGCGAACGACGGATTCTCCGTGGTCGCGCCGATCAGGGTCACGGTGCCGTCCTCAACCTGGGAGAGCAGCCCGTCCTGCTGGGCACGATTGAAGCGGTGGATCTCGTCGATGAACAGCAGGGCGCTCTGGCCGGTGCGCCGCAGGGTGCGCGCCTGCTCGTACACCTTGCGCAGATCGGCGACCCCGGACATCACCGCCGAAAGCTGCACCAGTGGCTGGCCGAGCCGTTGCGCGAGCAGGCGGGCGAGCGTGGTCTTGCCGGTCCCGGGCGGCCCCCAGAGCACGATCGAGCCGAGCTGGCCGCGCGCGAACATGCGGCCAAGCGGGGTGTCGGGACCCAGCAGGTGATCCTGGCCGACCAACTCGTCGAGCGAGCGCGGCCGCAAGCGATCGGCGAGCGGCTGGCCGGCGTGCGCCGTCTGCTCGGACGTGGCATCCGCCGTCGCGGCCGGGCCGAACAGATCGCTGGTCAATGGATCACCACCGCGAGCATATGCCCGCCGCGGTCGACCTCGAGTTGCCAGGGCAGGCCACGCTCGTGCACCACCCGGTTCAGGTGATCGACACTGTCGATCGGTTCGCCCGCAAGCCGCTCGATGACGTCGCCGCGCCGGAACTGGAGCCGCTCCGCATCACTGCCGCCTTCAATCCCGACCACCACGACGCCGCGCTTGAACAGATCGAAGCCCAACTCCTCGTTCAGACCAGGTGACATGTTGGCGACCGTCGCACCGGACAGCGCATGATGTCCGGTCAGGGTCATGGTCCCGGGCGGCGGGTCGTAAGGCGGGGTCTCAAGCGCGAGCTTCACGGTGATCCGCTTGCCACTGCGCCACACGTCGAGATTGGCGTTGCGCCCGACCTGGCCGACCGCGAGCCGGAAATTGAGCCCGCGCGCGTCGACCACCTCGTTGCCATCGACCGCCAGGACGACATCGCCCTGCGTGAGCCCGGCGCGTGCGGCCGGCCCGTGCGGATAGATTTGGTTGACCAGCACGCCGCCCGGCCGCACGAGGCCGAGGGTGGAGGCCAGATCGGCATCGACCGGCTGGGTCTTGGCCCCGAGCCAGGCACGGGCGAGCAGCTTGCTGCCGCTGTCGATCGAGCGGATCAGCGCTTTGACCAGATTGACCGGGATTGCAAAACCGATGCCGATCGAGCCGCCGCTCTGCGTGAAGATCGCGGTATTGATGCCGACCAGCCGGCCATCCAGGGTGACCAGGGCACCGCCCGAATTACCGGGGTTGATCGCGGCATCGGTCTGGATGAAGGAGAGATCCGACCCGATGTCGGGGGTGGTACGGGCGAGCGCCGAGACGATGCCGCTGGTCACGGTCTTGCCGATGCCGAACGGATTGCCGATCGCCAGCACCAGATCGCCGACCTCGAGCTGGTCGGAATCGCCCATCGGCAGGGTCGGGAGGTGCTCGTCGCCGGCGTCGATGTGCAGCAAGGCCAGATCGGCGGTCTGGTCGTCGCCCAGCACCTTGGCGCGGTACTCCCGCCGATCGGACAGCACCACCATGATCTGGTCGCCGTCTTCAATCACGTGGTGATTGGTGACGATCAGGCCATCGTCGCGGATGATCACGCCAGAGCCGAGCGCCTGCTGCGTCGGCGCACGCGGCGCGCCCCGAAACCGGCGATCGAAGAACTGGTCGAAGAACGGATCGGAGAACAGGGATTCGAGCGGCGAGCGGGCGCCTTCCTTGGTGGTATAGATGTTGACCACCGCGGGAGCGGCCTCGCGCACGATCGGTGCGAAGGACAGGGCGATCTGGGCGCGTGACTGCGGCACCTGCTGGGCGGCAGGAATTGCCGAGGCAGCATGCGGCGCCTGCTGGGCGACCGCGGTCCCCGACGGGGTCGACGCGCAGGCCGCGAAGACACCGATCACCAACAACAGTGCGCAACGCACCGCCATCTCGGCGGGCGTGCGCTTTTGTCCTGTGTGCCGGGGGCGCGCGACCGCCCAGCTCTCTCTCACCCGCAGCCGGATATCCGACTTAGGCAGCAGCCGGTTCTGGTTCTTCTTCGACCACATGTTGGGGCGGTCCGGAATCCTGCCCTTTGGCCGACACGTCACGGTCGACGAACTCGATGATCGCCATCGGCGCATTGTCGCCCGGACGGAAGCCGGCCTTGAGCACCCGCAGATAGCCGCCCGCACGGTCCTCGTAGCGCGGTCCCAGCGTGTCGATCAGCTTGGCCGCGGTCTTGATGTCGCGCGTCTTGGCGATCAGCAACCGGCGGGCATGCAGATCGCCCCGCTTGCCCAACGTCACCAGCTTCTCGACCAGCGGCCGCAGCTCCTTGGCTTTGGGCAGGGTGGTCTTGATCTGCTCATGCTTGACCAGCGCCACGGCCATGTTGGCGAACATCGCCTTGCGGTGGCTCGAGGTCCGGTTCAGCTTGCGGCCGCTCATGCGGTGGCGCATTGATGCTCTCCCAGGGCCCGCTCAGGCTCGGCCCGTCAGTACGGCTCTTCGATCCTGCGGGCCAGCTCCTCGATGTTCTCGGGCGGCCAGCCGGGCACCTCGATGCCCAGTCCGAGACCCATCTGGGTCAGCACTTCCTTGATCTCGTTCAGCGACTTGCGGCCGAAGTTCGGGGTCCGCAGCATCTCTGCCTCGGTCTTTTGCACGAGATCGCCGATATAGACGATGTTGTCGTTCTTGAGGCAGTTGGCCGAGCGCACCGACAGCTCGAGCTCGTCGACCTTGCGCAGGAGGTGCGGATTGAACGGCAGCTCGGGCTTGGCCTCGGCGGAAGACGCGATCCGCGGCTCCTCAAAATTGATGAACAGCTGCAGCTGATCTTGCAGGATGCGGGCCGCGAGCGCGACCGCGTCCTCGGGCGAGACCGAGCCGTCGGTCTCGAGCTGGATGGTCAGCTTGTCGTAGTCGGTGACCTGGCCGACGCGGGCGTGATCGACCCGGTAGGCGACCTTGCGCACCGGGCTGTAGATCGCGTCGACCGCGATCAGGCCGATCGGCGCGTCCTCGGACTTGTTGAGCGCCGCCGGCACATAGCCGCGTCCGATGCGGGCGGTCATCTCCATGTTGAGCTCGGCGCCCTCGTCGAGGTGGCAGATGACGTGATCGAGATCCATGATCTCGATGTCGTGGCCGCACTCGATCATGCCGGCGGTGATCGCCGCCGGGCCGCGGGCCTTGAGATACATGCGCTTGGTCAATTCGCTGTGCAGGCGAATGCCCAGCGACTTCAGATTGAGCACCAGATCGGTGACGTCCTCGCGCACGCCCGGGATCGTCGAGAACTCGTGCAGCACGCCGTCGATCTGAACCGCGGTGATCGCCGAGCCCTGCAACGAGGACAAGAGGATGCGGCGCAGCGCGTTGCCCAACGTGACGCCGAAGCCCCGCTCGAGCGGTTCGGCAATCACGGTCGCTTCGCGGTCGCCGCGCTGCCCGGGCAGCACCTCCAGCTTGGGGGGCTTGATCAGCTGTTGCCAGTTCTTCTGAATCACGGCTTACCTCGAAACTTGCCTATGATGGCGGAACGCGTAAGGGCCCGGTCCCGATCGGGCGGCACGCAAAAGCACCGATCGCCCCGGCAGGGCGATCTGCCAGCGAGCAGCGGCTATACCCGCCGCCGCTTGCGCGGACGGCAGCCGTTGTGCGGGATGGGCGTGACGTCACGGATCGATGTGATCGTGAAGCCGACTGCTTGCAAGGCCCTGAGCGCAGATTCGCGCCCCGAGCCGGGGCCGCGCACCTCGACCTCGAGGGTCCGCATGCCGTGCTCCATCGCCTTGCGTCCAGCCTGCTCGGCAGCGACCTGCGCGGCGAACGGAGTCGACTTGCGCGAGCCCTTGAAGCCCTGGCTGCCGGCCGACGACCAGGCGATCGCGTTGCCCTGCGCGTCGGTGATGGTGATCATCGTGTTGTTGAACGATGCGCTGACATGCGCGACCCCGGACGAGATGTTCTTGCGCTCGCGGCGTCGCAGACGAGGGCTGGTATCCTTGGCCATGAGCTACTTCTTGACCTTCTTCTTGCCGGCGATCGGCCGTGCCGGACCCTTACGGGTGCGAGCATTGGTGTGAGTCCGCTGACCGTGCACCGGCAAGCCCTTGCGGTGGCGCAGCCCTCGATAGCAGCCTAGATCCATCAGCCGCTTGATGTTCATGGCGACGTCGCGACGCAGGTCGCCTTCGACCCGGCAGTTGCGGTCGATCGCCTCGCGCACCCGCGCGACATCGGCATCGGACAGCTCACTGACCCGCTGACCGAACGGGATCTGCACCGCATCGAGGATCTTGGCAGAGGTCGTCCTGCCGATCCCGTAGATATAGGTAAGCGCAATACCCACCGGCTTGCCGCTGGGTATGTTTACTCCGGCGATCCGGGCCACTCGTCTCTCCCTTTGCTCACGCCTGCCCGCGGCCGGCCGGCCTCGACAGGCCTCATATAGGCAGCGAACCCCTGGCGCGAAAGCCGCGCGATTATAGGCGGCTCGAACCGCCTGTCAACGCGCCGCGCCTTCGAGCCGCCTTACGATCTCCTCGCTCACGTGATCGATCTCCGCCATGCCGTCGACCGTGATCAGCAGGCCCTTGTCACGATAGTACGGCAGCAGCGGCGCGGTCTGCTCGTGATAGGACCGCAGACGCGCCCGCACGGTCTCCGGCTTGTCGTCGGCGCGGCGGATGAACTCCGTGCTGCCGCAAACATCGCACACGCCAGGCACTTTGGTCGGCTTGGCGCTGTCGTGGTACAGCGCACCGCATTTGGCGCATGCGTAACGCCCGGCGATCCGCGCCACCAGCGCTTCGTCGTCGACCGCGAACTCGATCACCGCGTCCAGCTTCAGCCCGCGCTCTGCCAGCAGCGCATCCAGCGCCTCCGCCTGCGCGATGGTGCGTGGAAACCCATCGAGGATGAAGCCCTTGGCACAGTCGGGCCGGGCGATGCGCTCGGCCACCAACCGATTGATCACATCGTCCGGCACCAGCTCACCGCGCGCCATGATGCCTTCGGCCTCTTTGCCGACCTCGGTGCCGGCGGCGACCGCCTCGCGCAGCATCTCGCCGGTCGAAAGATGCGCCGCGCCATACTTCGCCTTGAGCCGTGCCGCCTGGGTCCCCTTGCCGGCCCCCGGCGGACCCAGAAGGATCAGGTTCAACTTCGCCTCGCCCCGCGTAGCCGCGACTTGCGAATCAGGCCCTCATATTGATGGGCGATCAGATGGGACTGGATCTGCGCGGTGGTATCCATGGTCACCGAGACCACGATCAGCAGGCTGGTGCCACCAAAGTAGAAGGGCACGCCATAGTTCGAGATCAGGATCTCGGGCAGCACGCACACCGCGGCCAGGTACATCGCGCCGATCGTGGTGAGCCTGGTCAGCACGTAGTCGAGATACTCGGCGGTGCGCTGACCCGGCCGGATGCCTGGAATGAAGCCGCCGTGCTTGCGCAGATTGTCAGCGGTATCCTGCGGATTGAACACGATCGCCGTGTAGAAGAACGCGAAGAACACGATCAGGCTGACATAGATCAGCAGGAACAGCGGCTGCCCGCGCCCGAGCCACGCCGAGACGATCGCCAGCCACTCCGAGCCGCCAGCACCGCCAAAGCTGGCGAGCGTTGCGGGCATCAGCAGCAGCGAGCTCGCGAAGATCGGCGGGATCACGCCCGAGACGTTGATCTTGAGCGGCAGATGCGAGCTCTCGCCGCCGAACATGCGATTGCCCTGCTGGCGTTTGGGGTATTGCACCAGGAGCCGGCGCTGGGCTCGCTCCATGAACACGATGAAGGTGATCACCGCGACCGCCATGACCAGGATGAAGATGATCAGGATGGTCGACAGCGCGCCGGTCCGCCCGAGCTCGAGCGTGTTGGCCATGGCGGCGGGGAGCTGGGCAATGATGCCGGTGAAGATGATCAGCGAGATGCCGTTGCCGACGCCGCGCGCGGTGATCTGCTCGCCCAGCCACATCAAGAACAACGTGCCGCCGACGATCGTGACCACCGTGGTCAGCCGGAAGTACAAGCCGGGATCGAGCACCGCGCTACCCGACGGCCCGGACATCGCCTCCAGGCCGACCGACAGGCCGTAGCCCTGGAAGGCGGCGAGCACCACGGTCAGATAACGGGTATACTGGTTGATCTTCTTGCGGCCGACCTCGCCCTCTTTCTTTAGCTGCTCGATGGTCGGCGACACGGCGGTCATCAGCTGCATGATGATCGACGCCGAGATGTAGGGCAGAATGCCCAGGGCGAAGATCGACATCCGCTTCAGCGCGCCGCCGGAGAACATGTTGAACATGCCCATGATGCCGCCGGCGTTGCGCTCGAAGATCTGCGCCATCACCACCGGGTCGATCCCCGGCAGCGGGATGTAGGTGCCAAAGCGATAGACGATCAGGCAGCCGAGCGCGAACCAGAGCCGCTTCTTGAGCTCCGTTGCCTTGCTGAACGCAGAAAAGTTGACGTTTGCGGCGAGCTGCTCGGCCATCGAGGCCATGAGAAATCTCCGTGCTACGCCTCGCCAGCGGGCTCGGCCGCGGCATCGCCCTGATCAGGCTCGCTGCCCTTGTCGGCCGAGCCCTTGGCGGATGTCGTCTCCGAGGCAGCCGGCTCGGCATCCGCCTCCGCCTCGCGAGGCCGCTGCAAGATCAGCTTGCCGCCCGCCTTCTCAACGGCGGTGATCGCGCTCCTGGAAGCGCTGTGGATCTCGATGGTCAACGATGCGCTCAACTCGCCTCGGCCCAGCAGACGGACACCGTCCAGGAGCTTGTTGACCAGCCCGGCTGCGCGCAGCGCCTCGAGATCGACCGTCTTGGCGGGGTCGATCCGCCCGGCGTCGACCGCGGCCTGCAGGCGATCCAGGTTGACCGGCGCGAACGTCGTGCGGAACGGGTTCTTGAAGCCGCGCTTGGGCAGGCGCCGATAGATCGGCATCTGGCCGCCTTCGAAGGTCCGGGTCGCGCTGCCCGAGCGCGAGCGCTGGCCCTTGTGACCGCGGCCCGCGGTCTTGCCGGTGCCCGACCCGACGCCGCGGCCCAGCCGCTTGCGCGCCTGCCGGGCGCCCCGGACGGGCGCGAGTTCGTTCAGCTTCATCGGCCTGCTCCTCGTCTAGCCCCGTTCCGGCTCATTGGCCGGCTCATCGGCCGGCTCGACCCGGACCAGATGCTTGACCTTGTCAATCCGCCCGCGCACCGACGGCACGTCCGGCCAGACCTTGGAGCGCGAGATCTTGTTCAGGCCGAGCCCGATCAGGTTCGCGCGCTGCTTCCGATGCCGGCCGATCGGGCTCGCGATCTGGGTCACGCGCAGCTTTGCCGCACTGTCTGCCATCATGCCGGCTCCGCTCGGCTCTCGCCCTCGCGCCGGCCGACGATGTCGCCGACCTTCTTGCCGCGCTTGGCGGCGACCGCGCGCGGCGACATCATGCTGGAGAGCGCCGCGAAGGTCGCCTTGATCATGTTGTGCGGGTTCGCCGTGCCGAGCGACTTGGCGACCACGTCGGACACCCCGAGCGCCTCGAACACCGCCCGCATCGGCCCGCCAGCAATGATCCCGGTGCCTGCCGGCGCCGCGCGCAGGACCACGCGGCCGGCGCCGAACTGCCCCTGGATGTCGTGATGCAGGGTCCGGCCCTGGCGCAACGGCACCCGGATCATGCTGCGCTTGGCCTGCTCGGTCGCCTTGCGGACCGCCTCGGGCACCTCGCGCGCCTTGCCGCCGCCATAGCCGACCCGCCCCTTGCCGTCGCCGACCACGACCAACGCCGAGAAGCCGAAGCGCCGGCCGCCCTTCACCACCTTGGCTACGCGATTGATGTTGACCAGGCGGTCGACCAGATCGCCGTCCTGCCGTTCGTCACTGCCGTAGCGTGCCATTACCTGTCCTTCATCAGCTCGAAGCCCGGCCCTCGGCTAGAGCGCCAGCCCGACGGCGCGCGCACCCTCGGCGACCGCCTTGACCCGGCCGTGGTAGAGATAGCCGCCGCGATCGAACACCACGGCTTGCACGCCGGCCGCCTTGGCGCGCTCGCCGAGAAGCTTGCCGACCTGCTCGGCCGCCGCCTGGTCGGCGCCGGTCTTGATCTGGACGCGCAGATCCTTCTCGAGGGTCGATGCCGCGGCCACGGTCCGCCCACTCTCGTCGTCGATCACCTGGGCATAGATATGCTTGCTGGATCGGAACACGGAAAGGCGTGGCCGGCCGTGATTGCGCTTGCGCAACGCGGCTCGGGTGCGTCGACGACGACGCAGGAAACGCTCAGCTGCCTTGGCCATGGCGGTTACTTCTTCTTGCCTTCCTTGCGCAGGATAACTTCGTTGTCATAGCGGATGCCCTTGCCCTTGTAGGGCTCGGGCTTGCGGAACGCCCTGATCTCGGCGGCGATCTGACCGACCCGCTGCCGGTCCGCGCCACTGATCGAGATCGCGGTCGGGGTCTCGCATTTGACGTCGATGTCCTCGGGGATCGCGTACTTGATCTCGTGGCTGTAGCCGAGCTGCAGGTTGAGGATCTTGCCGTCGATCGCAGCGCGATAGCCGACGCCAGTGATCATCAGCCGCCGCGTGAACCCCTTGGCGACGCCATCGATCATGTTCGCCACCAGGGTCCGCGACAGACCCCACATCGCGCGCGCACGCTTGTCGTCGCCGCGTGGTCGCACGGCGATCGAGCCGTTCTCCTGGGCGACCTCGACCTCGGCGGGCAGCGTACGCGCCAGCTCGCCGAGCTTGCCCGACACGGAAAGATGCTGGCCCTGCAGCGTCACCTTGACGCCGTCGGGCACGCCGACCGGATGTTTGCCAATACGTGACATCAGAACACCGTACAGAGGATTTCGCCGCCGACATGGGCATCACGGGCTTCGGAGTCCGACAGCACGCCGCGCGGCGTCGACACGATCGCGATGCCGAGCCCGTTATAGACCCTCGGCAGCTCCTTGACGCCCGAATACACCCGCCGGCCCGGTTTGGACACCCGCTTCAGCTCGCGAATCACCGGCGTGCCATTGTGGTACTTGAGCTCGATCGACAGCTCCTGATGGCCATCGGGCTCGCGCTCGTAGCCGCGAATGTAGCCCTCGCGCTGCAAGACCTCGAGCACGTTGATCCGCAGCCTCGAGGCCGGGCTCTTGATCGCGCTCTTGTGCGCCGACTGTCCGTTGCGAATGCGAGTCAGCATATCCCCCAAGGGATCGCTCAGCGACATTCTGGTCCCTCCATCATCGTCGACGAACCTCCCGGTGCCCTACCAGCTCGCCTTGACCAATCCGGGAATCTGCCCGGTCGAGCCCAGCTCGCGCAGCGCGATGCGCGACAGGCCGAACTTGCGGTGATAGCCACGCGGCCGGCCGGTCAGGGAGCAACGATTGCGCACCCTGGTCCTGGCACCGTTGCGCGGCAGCTTGGCGAGCGCCAAGGTCGCCTCGAAACGCTCCTCCGGCTCGCGCGAGCGATCCCGCACGATCGCCCTCAGCTCGGCCCGCTTGGTCGCGTCGCGGGCGACCATACGGCGCCGGTTGCCGTTCTTCTCCACGGCACTCTTCTTGGCCATGCGCCTGCTCTCCTCAGCTGACAAACGGCATGCGGAACTGCTCGAGCAGCGCCCGTGCCTCTTCGTCGGTGCGCGCGGTGGTGCAGATCACCACATCGAGCCCCCGCATCTGGTCGACATCGTCGTAGTTGATCTCGGGAAAGATGATCTGCTCCTTGAGCCCCATCGCGAAATTGCCCCGGCCATCGAAGCTCTTGGCCGGCACGCCGCGGAAGTCACGAACCCGGGGCAGCGCGATGTTGATCAGGCGGTCGACGAACTCGTACATCCGGCGCTTGCGCAAGGTGACCTTGCAGCCGATCGCCATGCCCTCGCGCAGCTTGAAGTTGGCGACCGACTTGCGCGCCCGGCAGATCGCCGGCTTCTGACCGCTGATCAGCGCCAGCTCGGCGATCGCGGCGTCCAGCTTCTTGCTGTCCTGGGTCGCCTCGCCGACCCCCATGTTGAGCACGACCTTCTCGAGCTTGGGGATCTGCATCGGGTTGCGATAGTCGAACCGCTTTTGCAGCTCGCCGCGCACCACGTCGCGATAATAGTCCTGCAAACGGGCCATGCGCTGGCTCCTCTACCGGTCGATCACTTCGCCGGAGCGTTTGGCGAAGCGCACCTTGCGGCCGTCATCCAACAGCTTGTAGCCGACCCGCGTCGGCCGGCTGGTCGAAGGATCGATGTGCGCCACGTTCGAGATGTGGATCGACGCTTCCTTGTCGACGATCCCGCCCGGACTGCCGGCCGACGGCCGGGTATGGCGCTTGACCATGTGGACGCCCTGGACGATCAGCCGGTCGTCCTTGCGATCGACGCGCAGCACCTCGCCCTGCTTGCCGCGATCGCGGCCGCTGACCACGACCACCCGATCGCCCTTCTTGATCTTGAACTTCTTGGCCAACGGTCCGTCCCTTTGTCCACAAACCTGGGGCTCACAGCACCTCGGGTGCCAGCGAGATGATCTTCATGAAGCGCCGCGCACGCAGCTCGCGGGTGACCGGACCGAAGATCCGGGTGCCGATCGGCTCACCCTGATTGTTGATCAGCACGGCGGCATTGCGGTCGAACCGGATCGCGCTGCCGTCCTGGCGATGGATTTCCTTTGCCGTGCGCACGATCACGGCGCGGTGCACGTCGCCCTTCTTCACCTTGCCGCGCGGAATCGCCTCCTTGACCGCGACCACGATCACGTCGCCGATCGACGCCCAGCGCCGGCGCGCACCGCCGAGCACGCGGATGCACTGCACCCGCCGGGCCCCGGAGTTGTCGGCCACCTCGAGGTTGGATTCCGCCTGAATCATGATCCCGCTTCCCGCTTCGCGTGCTGCTCCGCTCTAGTCCGGCGCACCTGCCAGCACCTCCCAGCACTTGCGCTTGGAGATCGGCCGGCACTCACGGATTCGAACGATGTCGCCGACCTTGCAGCTGTTCTGCTCGTCGTGCGCCGCATATTTCTTCGATCGGGTGATGTACTTCTTGTACAGAGGCTCCATCACGCGCCGATCGACGCGCACGATGATCGTCTTGTCAGCCTTGTCGCTGACCACGGTACCTTGAAGAACGCGCCTTGGCATGAGTTGCTCCCTCAGCTTGCCGGCCGGCTCTCGGACCGTGCCTGGCCGAGGATGGTCTTGATCTTCGCGATGTCGCGCCGCACCTCGCGCACCCGCGCGGTGTTCTCGAGCTGGCCGGTCGCCTTCTGGAAGCGAAGGTTGAACTGCTCCTTCTTGAGCTGCAGCAGCTGCTCCGCCAGCTGATCGGTGGTCTTGCCCCTGAGCTCCGTCGCCTTCATCGGCCGACCTCCTCGCCGACCCGCGCAACGAACCGGGTGTGCAGCGGCAGCTTCGCGGCGCCGCGCCGGATCGCCTCCGCGGCGAGCTGGCCCGGGACGCCGTCGATCTCGAACATGATCCGCCCGGCCTTGACCGGCGCCACCCAGTACTCGACCGAGCCCTTGCCCTTGCCCATGCGCACCTCGGCCGGCTTCTTGCTGACCGGCATGTCGGGAAAGATCCGGATCCAGACCCGGCCGGCGCGCTTGAGGTGGCGTGTGATCGCACGGCGTGCCGCCTCGATCTGCCGGGCGGTGACCCGCGCATTGCTGGTCGCCTTCATGCCATAAGCGCCGAAGTTCAGCTCGGCGCCGGCCTTGGTCAGGCCGTCATTGCGACCTTTCTGGCGCTTGCGATACTTGGTGCGTTTCGGCTGCAACATGGCGGCTGCTCCCTAGCTGCGGACCGACGACGACTCGCTGAGCCGCCGATCGTGCGCCGTGGGGTCGTGCTCCATGATCTCGCCCTTGAACACCCACACCTTGACGCCGTTGGTGCCGTAGGGCGTGAACGCGGTCGCCCGGCCGAAATCGACATCGGCCCGCAAGGTGTGCAGCGGCACCCTGCCCTCGCGATACCATTCGCCGCGCGCAATCTCGGAGCCGCCGAGGCGACCGGAGCAGCTGACCCGGATGCCCTGCGCACCCAGCCGCATCGCGGATTGCACCGCCCGCTTCATGGCCCGGCGGAAGGTCACGCGCCGCTCCAGCTGCTGGGCAATGTTCTCCGCCACCAGGCGGGCGTCGATCTCGGGCTTGCGGATCTCGACGATGTTCAGATGAACGTCGCCGGTGGTCATCTTGGCGAGCTCCCTGCGCAGCGCCTCGATCTCCTGGCCCTTCTTGCCGATCACCACGCCCGGGCGCGCGGTGTGGATGCTGACCCGGGCCTTCTTGGCCGGCCGCTCGATCACCACCTTGCTGACCCCGGCCTGCTTCAGCCGCTTGTGCAGGTACGCACGGATCTTCAGATCCTCGAGCAGCAGATCGCGATAATGATCGTCGGCAAACCAGCGCGAATCCCAGGTCCGATTGATCCCGAGCCGCAGCCCGATCGGATTGACCTTGTGGCCCATCAGACCGCCTCCTCCTGTTCCTGCACCACGATCCGCAGCCGCGAGAACGGCTTGTGGATCCGACCGGCACGACCACGGGCGCGCGGACGGATACGCTTCATGACCAGCGACTTGCCGACGCTGGCCTCCGCGACCACCAGGCGATCCACGTCGAGATCGTGGTTGTTCTCGGCATTGGCGATCGCCGACAACAGCACGTCCTTGACGCTCGCCGCGATCTGGCGACGGCTGAAGGTGAGCTGGGCCAGCGCCTGGTCGACGTTCAGACCACGGATCATCTGCGCCACCAGGTTCAGCTTGCGCGGGCTCACCCGCATGACCTTGGCCATGGCCATCGCCTGGCTGTCCGACAGCTGCCGCTCGCGGCTTGGCTTACCCATCGTGCGTCTCCGCTGTCACCGGCGCCGTGCCTTCTTGTCCGCGCCATGCCCGTAGTAGGTCCGGGTCGGCGAGAACTCGCCGAGCTTGTGGCCGACCATGTTCTCGGTCACGTAGACGGGCAGGAACTTGTGCCCGTTGTAGACGGCGAAGGTCAGGCCGACGAACTCGGGCACGATGGTCGACCGACGCGACCAGGTCTTGACGATCTCGTTGCGGGTCGACTGCCTCGCCTTCTCAGCCTTGTTCAAAAGGTGGCTGTCGACGAACGGACCTTTCCATACCGAGCGCGGCACGACTAGCTCCCTCTCTTCTTGGCCTTGTGGCGCGAACGCACGATCAGCGAGCTGGTCTTCTTGTTGCGCCGCGTGCGCGCGCCCTTGGTCGGCCGGCCCCAGGGCGTGACCGGATGCCGGCCGCCCGAGGTGCGGCCCTCGCCGCCGCCATGCGGATGGTCGACCGGGTTCATGGCGACGCCGCGCACGGTCGGCCGCCAGCCCAGCCAGCGCTTGCGCCCGGCCTTGCCGAGCTTGATGTTCTGGTGGTCCGGGTTCGAGACCGCGCCGATCGAGGCCATGCACTCGGCGCGCACCCGCCGCATCTCGCCCGAGCCAAGCCGGAGCTGCGCGTAGTCGCCATCGCGACCGACCAGCTGCGCGTAGGTGCCCGCGGCGCGCGCCAGCTGGCCGCCGCCGCCGGGCTTCAGCTCGATATTGTGCACGATCGTGCCGATCGGAATGTTCTTGAGCGGCATCGCGTTGCCGGGCTTCACGTCGACCCGCTCGTCGGCAATCACCTGATCGCCCACATTGAGGCGTTGCGGCGCCAGAATGTAGGCCTGCTCGCCGTCCTCGTAGCGCAGCAGCGCGATGAACGCCGAGCGGTTCGGATCGTACTCCAGGCGCTCGACCGATGCGCCCACGTCGAACTTCTGGCGCTTGAAATCGACCAGGCGGTAGCGCCGCTTGTGGCCGCCGCCGCGGTGCCACACGGTGATCCGGCCGGTATTGTTGCGCCCGCCGTTCTTGGACAGCCCCTCGGTCAGCGACTTGACCGGCTTACCTTTCCACAGCTCCGAGCGGTCGACCTGGACCAGCTGGCGAAGCGACGGCGTGACCGGCTTGTAGGATTTGAGCGCCATGCTCTCCGGTCTCCCGCCTCAGACGCCCGTGGTGACGTCGATGCTGTGGCCTTCCTCGAGCGTCACGATCGCCTTCTTGACGTCGTTGCGCTTGCCGAGGCGGCCACGGAACCGCTTCACCTTGCCCTTCTGGTTCAAGGTGTTCACCGCCTTGACCTTGACCTCGAACAGCCCCTCGATCGCTTCCTTGATCTGCGGCTTGGTGGCGTCGGGATCGACCCGGAAGGTGACCTGGTTGTGCTCGCGATGCCCTGGGTCGACTTTTCGGTGACCACCGGGCCGAGGATCAGGTCGTACATCTTCTCGCGATTCATGCGCAGGCGCTCCTCCAGCTGCGCGCGACCGCCGCAGTCGTCAACACCAGCATGTCGCGCCGCAGGATGTCGTAGACGTTGGCGCCCGCCGAGGGCAGCAGTCGCAGCCCGGCGAGATTGCGCGCGGCCGGCGCGAAGTTGCCGTCGATCTCGGCGCCGTCGATCAGCAGCGCCGACGACCAGCCCAGCCTGCCGAGCGCCGCCGCCAGCTCCTTGGTCTTGGGCTCCTCCAGAGCTCGGCGCGATCGAGCACCATCAGCTTGCCTTCGGCCAGCTTGGCCGAGAGCGCCGACCTTCAGCCCGAGCCGCCGCACCTTCTTGGGCAGGCCGTGCGCGTGGTCGCGCGGCACCGGACCGAAGGCCCTGGCGCCGCCGCGGAACTGGGTCGCCGTGGCTGCGCCGTGACGGGCCCGGCCCGTGCCCTTCTGGCGTACAGCTTGGCGGTCGTCGCCGTTGATCTCGCCGCGGCGCTTGCTCTTGTGGGTGCCCGCGCGGCGCTTGGCCAGCTGCCAGGCACCACGCGGATGCAGGATGTCGGGGCGAACCGGCAGGCCGAAGATCGCGTCGGCCAGCTCGATCTTGCCCGCCTCTCCTGTTCTCGAGGGTGTTGATCGCGCACCTTCATGGCCTACTCCTGCGCCTCGCCGCCGGCTGGTCGCCGGATTCGCGGACTCGGTCTCGGCGCGGCCTCGGCCGCTGCGGCCACCGCCCGCCACGCCGGCCGGGAACGGCGCCTCGCCGGGCAGGGCCGCTTCACGGCATCGGTGACACCAGCACATAGCCGCCCTTGGCGCCCGGCACCGCGCCCTTGACCAGGATCAGGCCGCGCTCGCGATCGGTGCCGACCACCTCCAGGTTCTGGACGGTGACCCGGCGGGCGCCCATGTGGCCGGCCATCTTCTTGCCCTTGAACACCTTGCCGGGGTCCTGGCCTGTTGCCGGTCGAGCCATGGGAGCGGTGGGAGATCGAGACGCCGTGGCTGGCGCGCAGGCCGCCGAAATTGTGGCGCTTCATGGCGCCGGCGAAGCCCTTGCCGATGGAGGTGCCGACACACGTCGACGTACTGGCCGGCGACGAAGTGATCGACCGAGAGCTCGGCGCCGACCTCGAGCAGCGCGTCCTCGCGCACGCGGAACTCGACCAGCTTGCGCTTGGGCTCGACCTTGGCCTTGGCGAAATGCCCGCGCTCGGCTTGGTCATGTGCTTGACCTTGGCCGTGCCGCGCCGAGCTGGACGGCGTTGTAGCCGTCCTTCTCGACCCGGCGCGCCGGCCACCACCTGGCAGCCGTCGACCTTGAGCACGGTCACCGGCACGTGCGCCGCTCTCGGCGAACACGCGGGTCATGCCCATCTTCTTGGCGATAAGCCCGGTACGCATGGCCGTCTCTCCTGGATCCTTAGCCCTGACCGACCCTAGAGCTTGATCTCGACGTCGACGCCGGCCGCGAGGTCGAGCTTCATCAGCGCGTCGACGGTCTGCGGCGTCGGGTCGACGATGTCGAGCAGCCGCTTGTGGGTGCGGATCTCGAACTGCTCGCGCGACTTCTTGTCGATGTGCGGCGAGCGCAGCACCGTGAACCGCTCGATCCGCGTCGGCAGCGGGATCGGTCCCCGCACCTGCGCGCCCGTCCGCTTGGCGGTGCTGACGATCTCGCGTGCCGACTGGTCGAGCACCCGGTGATCGAACGCCTTCAGGCGAATGCGGATGTTCTGGCGTATCCATGGTCGCTTGCTCACCCGGTGTCCGGCCGCGGCTCCTCTCGCGCCTGCGCTACTCGATGATGGAGGCGACGACGCCGGCGCCGACCGTGCGGCCGCCCTCGCGGATCGCGAAGCGCAGGCCCTCGTCCATCGCGATCGGCGCGATCAGCTCCACCTCCATCGTCACGTTGTCGCCCGGCATCACCATCTCCGTCCCTTCCGGCAGCTCGATCGTGCCCGGTCACGTCCGTCGTCCGGAAGTAGAACTGCGGCCGGTAGTTCGTGAAGAACGGCGTGTGACGCCCGCCCTCCTCCTTGGTCAGGACGTAGGTCTCCGCCTTGAACTTCGTGTGCGGCGTGATCGATCCCGGCTTCGCCAGAACCTGGCCACGCTCCACGTCCTCGCGCTTCGACCCCGCGCAGCAGCACGCCCGACGTTGTCGCCCGCCTCGCCCCTGTCCAGCAGCTTGCGGAACATCTCAACGCCCGTGCACACCGTCTTGTGCGTGTCCTTGATCCCGACGATCTCGACCTCGTCGCCGACCTTCACGATCCCGCGCTCGACCCGGCCCGTCACCACCGTGCCCGCGCCCCGAGATCGAGAACACGTCCTCGATCGGCATCAGGAACGGCCGGTCCATCGGACGCTCCGGCTGCGGCATGTACGCGTCCACCTGCCGCCATCAGCTCCAGGATCGACGCCTTGCCGATCCCGTCCGCCTCCCGGCCCTCCAGCGCCGCCAGCGCCGAGCCCGACACCACCGGAATGTCGTCGCCCGGAAACTCGTAGCTCGACAAAAGCTCGCGAACCTCAAGCTCCACCAGCTCCAGAAGCTCCTCGTCGTCAACCTGGTCGACCTTGTTCAGGTAAACCACGATCGCAGGAACACCCACCTGGCGCGCCAGCAGGATGTGCTCGCGCGTCTGCGGCATCGGACCGTCCGCCGCCGACACCACCAGGATCGCGCCGTCCATCTGCGCCGCCCCGGTGATCATGTTCTTCACGTAGTCCGCGTGGCCCGGGCAGTCCACGTGCGCGTAGTGACGGTTCGCCGTCTCGTACTCCACATGCGCCGTGTTGATCGTGATGCCGCGCGCCTTCTCCTCCGGCGCCTTGTCGATCTGGTCGTACGACGTGAACGTCGCTCCGCCCGTCTCCGCCAGAATCTTCGTGATCGCCGCCGTCAACGTCGTCTTGCCGTGGTCAACATGGCCGATCGTCCCAATGTTGCAGTGCGGCTTCGTCCGCTCAAACTTCGCCTTCGCCATCGGTCTTGGTTCTCCGTTTCGCACGCGGCTCGGCGGCGTCCTCAGGCCTACTTCGCCTGGATTTCCTCGGACGACCATCTGGGGCACCGGCTCGTAGTGGTCGAACGTGCATGGTGTAGGTCGCCCGCCCCTGGCTCATCGAGCGCAGCGTGTTGACATAGCCGAACATGGTGGCCAGCGGCACCATGGCGCTGATCACCTGGGCGTTGGCCGCGGGCTCCATGCCCGGGATCTGGCCGCGCCGGCTGTTCAGGTCGCCGATGATGTCGCCCATGTACTCCTCGGGCGTCACCACCTCGACCCCCATCACCGGCTCGAGCAGCACAGGACCGGCCTTCGAGGCGAGCCTCGCGGAACGCAGCGCGCGCCGCGATCTCGAACGCCATGACCGAGCTGTCGACGTCGTGGTAGGCGCCGTCGACCAGCGAGATCGCTGAAGTCGACCATCGGGAAGCCGGCGAGCACGCCGGTCGTGGCCGCCGCGGTGACGCCCTTCTGGACGCCGGGAATGTACTCGCTCGGCACCGCGCCGCCGACGACCTTGCTCGAGAACGCCAGGCCCGAGCCCCGCTCGCCCGGCTCGAGCAGGAGCTTGATGCGGGCGAACTGGCCGGCGCCGCCGGTCTGCTTCTTGTGGGTGTAGTCGACCTCGCTGGTACGCGAGATGGTCTCGCGGTAGGCGACCTGCGGCGCGCCGACATTGGCGTCGACCTTGAACTCGCGCTTCAGCCGGTCGACGATGATCTCGAGGTGCAGCTCGCCCATCCCCTTGATCACGGTCTGGCCGGATTTCGGCATCCAGGCCGACCCGGAACGACGGGTCCTCGGCGGCGAGCTTGCCGAGCGCCAGCGCAGAGCTTCTCCTGGTCGGCCTTGGTCTTGGGCTCGACCGCGACCTCGATCACCGGCTCGGGAAACTCCATGCGCTCCAGCACGACCGGCTTGCTCGGGTCGCACAGGGTGTCGCCGGTGGTCGCCGACTTCAGGCCGACCAGGGCGACGATATCGCCGGCGCGGGCCTCCTTGAGCTCCTCGCGCGAGTTGGCGTGCATCTCGAGCATGCGGCCGATGCGCTCACGCGTGCCCTTGACCGTGTTGAGCACATAGGAGCCGCTCTCGACCACGCCCGAATAGATCCGCACGAAGCCGAGCGTGCCGACGAACGGGTCGGTCATGATCTTGAAGGCGAGCGCCGAGAACGGCTGGTCGTCGCCGCAGCGTGCGCTCGACCACCTCGTCGCTAGTCCGGCTTGACGCCCGTGGTCGGCGGCACATCGAGCGGCGACGGCAGGTAGTCGACCACCGCGTCGAGCAGCGGCTGCACGCCCTTGTTCTTGAACGCCGAGCCACACAGCACCGGCACGCAGCTTGCCGCTGAGCGTGCCCTTGCGGATGCAGCGCTTGAGGGTCGCCTCGTCGGGCTCGCTCGCCCTCGAGGTAGGCCTCCATCGCCGCGTCGTCGAGCTCGACCGCAGCTCGATCAGGGCTTGCCGCGCTCCTCGGCGCCTGCGCCTGCGAGCTCGTCCGGGATCTCCTGGCACTCGAACTTGGCGCCGAGCGTTTCGTCCTTCCAGATGATCGCCTTCATGGCGATCAGGTCGACCATCGCCGACTGAAGTCCGCCTCGGCGCCGACCGGCAGCTGCAGCACCAGCGGCTCGGCGCCGAGCCGCTCGCGGATCATCCGCACACAGCGGAAGAAGTCGGCGCCGACGCGGTCCATCTTGTTGACGAAGCAGATCCGCGGCACCCGGTACTTGTCGGCCTGGCGCCACACGGTCTCGGACTGCGGCTCGACGCCGGCGACCGAATCGAACACCGCCACCGCGCCGTCGAGCACGCGCAGGCGAGCGCTCGACCTCGATGGTGAAGTCGACGTGGCCGGGCGTGTCGATGATGTTGATCCGGTGATCGTGCCAGAAGCAGCGTGGTCGCGGCCGAGGTGATGGTGATGCCGCGCTCCTGCTCCTGCTCCATCCAGTCCATGGTCGCGGTGCCTTCGTGCACCTCGCCGATCTTGTAGGATCGCCGGTGTAAAAGAGGATCCGCTCGGTCGTGGTGGTCTTGCCGGCATCGATGTGGGCCATGATGCCGATATTGCGGTAGCGCTCGAGAGGATGTGCGTTGCGCGGCCATGGTTCGACGCTCTGCCGAAACGGGCTCACCAGCGATAATGGGAGAAGGCCTTGTTGGCCTCCGCCATCCGCGATGGTGTCCTCCCGCTTCTTGACCGCGGCGCCGCGGTTGTTGGCGGCATCCATCAACTCGGCCGCCAGCCGGTCGACCATGGTTCTTTCCGAGCCGCTTGCGCGCGATGTCGATGAGCCAGCGGATCGCGAGCGTCTGCCGGCGCACCGGCCGCACCTCGACCGGCACCTGATAGGTGGCGCCGCCGACCCGGCGCGAGCGCACCTCGAGCGGCGGCTTGACGTTGTCGAGCGCCTCGTGGAACATCTCCAGCGGGTCCGCCGCGGTGCGCTCTCGATCCGGTCGAACGCGCCATAGACGATCCGCTCGGCAACCGACTTCTTGCCGTCGCAGCATGATCGCAGTTCATGAACTTGCGACAGCACGGCATCGCCGATACTTGGGATCCGGGATGACGTCGCGTTTGTCGGCAGCTCGCCGTCGCGACATGGCAGCAACTCCTACTTCGGGCCGTTTGGCGCCGTACTTGGAGCGGCGCTGGCGGCGTTCCGGACACGCCCTGGGTATCGAGCGTGCCGCGGATGATATGGTAGCGCACACCGGGCAGGTCCTTGACGCGGCCACCGCGAATCAGCACCACCGAGTGCTCCTGCAGGTTGTGCCCCTCGCCCGGGATGTAGCTGGTGACCTCGAAGCCGTTGGTCAAGCGCACGCGTGCGACCTTGCGCAGCGCCGAGTTGGGCTTCTTCGGCGTGGTCGTGTAGACGCGCGTGCACACGCCGCGGCGCTGCGGGCAGGCCTCGAGCGCCGGCACCTTGTTGCGCACCGGCTCGGCCTTGCGCGGCTTGCGGACGAGCTGGTTGATCGTCGGCATGGTTCGCTCCGTCCAACTACGACGCAGACCGCCCCGCCACCGGCTGGTCCGGATGGCAGTCGTGGCAGGCCCGCGCTTGGTTTCGTCTAAACTTGGATGCTGCGTCTGAACGGGATGTCCACCACCAGCAACCCAAAGAAAACGTGACGCTGCTTGTACTGACCGGGCCGGCCAGCGTCAACCCCCGTCTCCGTGGCATGCGACCTTGGCCCGGCGCCGCGGCATCGGCGCCTGCGCCGGCCCGATGGTGTTCGCCGCGCGCCGCTACTCGGCCGAGGGCA
>CAVSVZ010000007.1:0-16138 GCA_963731495.1 uncultured Alphaproteobacteria bacterium | reverse complement strand
CTCGATGCGCGGCGCGGCATGGTCGGTGCGGTGGGAGGCCATGTCAGGGAACCTTGGGTCAGGGAACCTGGTGATCGGTCGGCCGGATGGCCGCCTGCCTGCTCGCGCGGCATCCACTCGGTCAACCGGCGCGATGCGCGCTCGAACAGGGCGTAGGTAATTGCAGCGTAGACCAGCAGCACCAGGGCGACCAGGAACATGCGGTCGACATAGCCGAAATATTGCGATCGTCTCGATCAGGACAGTAGACGTCACTCCTCGCAGCCTTTGATCGACGTGTGCCATCCACCAGGCCGCCGGGCCGTTGCCCCGAACTTGGCCTTGACGACCGGCTTTGGCATGGCTACGATGAACTAAAGTTGAGGAGGCGAACAAAAGTGCAGGCAGCTGCTGCACCGGCAGATCACCACCGTTTCGCGGCGCGCGCGGCCTGGCTGTCCTACATCGGCGGGCTGCGTCAGGAGGACATCGCCGAGCGGCTTGGGGTTTCGCGCGTCAAAGTGAACCGCCTGATCGCGCAGGCCCATCGTGACGGGCTGATTCGGGTCTTCGTCGACGGCCGGCCGGACGAGTGCGTGCTGCTCGAGGACCAGCTGTGCGCGCGCTACGGGCTTGCCTTCTGCACCGTCGCCCCGACGCTCGATGAATCCGACGCCCTGCCGCTCAAGGCGCTGAGCGCCGCCGGCGCCCGCTTCCTCATGCGGGCGCTCGAGCGCGAGGATCTCCAGGTGGTCGGCGTCGGCCACGGCCGCACGCTCGCGGCGGTCGTCGAGAACCTGCCGCGGCTGGCGCGCAGCGACATCCGCTTCGTCTCGCTGCTCGGCTCCCTGACCCGACACGCCGCCGCCAACCCGTTCGACGTGATCCATCAGCTGGCGCAGGCGAGCGGGTGTGAGAGCTACTTCATGCCGGTGCCGTTCTTCGCCGACAGTGTCGCCGACAAGCGGGTGCTGATGGCCCAGAAGGGTGTCCGCGACGTGTTTGCGCTGGCGCGTGAAGCCCAGCTCCACGTCGTCGGCATCGGCCAGATCGGTGCCCAGGCGCACATGTACGAGACGGGCATGCTGACGCCCGAGGAATTCGCCGAGGTCGAGCGCGCCGGCGCCGTCGGCGAGGTGCTGGGCCAGTTCATCGGCGTCGACGGCCGGCCGGTCGACGTGCCGGTCAACCAGCGCTCGATCGCGCTCCGCATCGACGATCTGCGCGGCAAGGAGGTCGTGGTGATCGCCGGCGGGCGCGGCAAGGCGCGCGCGATCGATGCGGTGCTCGCGACCGGTGTCGTGACCGGATTGATCACCGACGAGGCGACCGCACAGCGGTTGGCGCCGCTCGGCGCCCGCCGCGAGCAGGCGCGCGCCTCGGTCAACCCACTCGCAACATCCTGATCAGGGAGAGGCGCATGTACGAGAAAGGCAAGGATCTGGCGAGCGCGTTCGTCGCCAAACGGCTTGGGCGGCGCGAGCTGGTGCGGCGCATGGGCCAGCTCGGCCTCACCGTCGCGGGTTCGAAGTTCCTGCTGAACCAGGCGTCGACTGCGGCGCTCGCCGCCGACTTCGACTGGAAGAAGCACGAGGGCACCACCCTCCACCTCCTGATGAACAAGCATCCGTACATGGATGCCCTGGTCGCCGACCTCGACAACTTCAAGGCGTTGACCGGCATGAACGTCGAATACGACGTGTTCCCGGAGGACGTCTATTTCGACAAGGTGACCGCAGCGCTGTCGTCGGGCTCGTCGCAGTACGACGCGTTCATGACCGGCGCCTACCAGACCTGGCAGTACGGTCCCGCCGGCTGGCTGGTCGACATGGCCGAGTTCATCACCGACCCGGCGCTCACGGCTCCCAACTACGACTGGGAGGACATCCTGCCGAACCTGCGCGCCTCAACCGCCTGGTCGGGCGTGCCGGGCGCCGAGCTGGGCGGCGAGGGTGCCAAGCAGTGGGCGATTCCCTGGGGCTTCGAGCTCAACTCCGTGTCCTACAACCAGCGGATCTTCGAGCAGGCAGGCATCCAGGCCCCGCCCAAGGATCTGCCGGACATGCTGGAGCAGGCGGCCAAGATCACCAAGGACGTGGACGGCGTCTACGGCGTCGGCGTGCGCGGCTCGCGCAGCTGGGCGACGATCCATCCGGGCTATCTGTCGGGCTTCTCGAACTACGGCGCGCGCGACTTCGACGTGACCGACGGCAAGCTGTCGGCCGCGATGAACAGCGACGCCGGCAAGGCGTTCACCCGGCAGTGGGTCGAGATGATCAAGCAGAGCGGTCCGCGCGACTGGTCGACCTACACCTGGTACCAGGTCGGCACCGACCTGGGTGCTGGCGCCTCGGGCATGATCTACGACGCCGACATCCTCGGCTACTTCATGAACGGCGGCACGGCTGAGGCGGGCCATATCGCCTATTCGGCGTTCGCCCCGAACCCCGAGGCCGACGCGCCGACACCCAACGTCTGGATCTGGTCGCTCGGCATGAACGCCAAGGGCGAGCAGCAGGACGCGGCCTGGTACTTCGTGCAGTGGGCGTCGGGCACCGAGCACGGCCTGTTCGGCGCGCGCGAGATGGACTTCGTGAATCCGGTCCGTCAGTCGGTCTGGGACGATCAGCAGTTCCGCGATCGGATCGCGCAAAGCTATCCGGGCTATCTCGAGCAGTACGAGGCATCGGCGCCGGGCTCGAAGATCTACTTCACGCCGCAGCCTCTGTTCTTCAATCTGACCACCGAATGGGCAGCCTCGCTGCAGCAGATGGTGGCAGACCAGGTGCCGGTCGACGAGGGTCTCGACACGCTGGCCGACAGCATCAACCGTCAGCTCAAGTCCGCAGGGCTCGGCTGAGCACCACCACGCAGCTGTCCGGCCGCGCCGTGCGGCCGGGCAGCGCTCGCCCTTCTTGGTCGGTCGAGGGATCAGGCATGGCTTCGCACGCCGGCGAGATCGCCACCGTCCCGCCGCGCCGCCAGGCGCGCTACAACCTGCTGCCCTATCTGTTGAGCCTGCCGGCGCTGCTGGTGTGCATCGGCATCCTGATCCCGTTCTTCACCGCGGTCTGGTATTCGATGCAGCGCTACAACCTGGCACTGCCGTTCACCCGCGGCTTCATCTGGTTTGAGAACTACCAGACCTTCCTGACCGATCCGAGCTTCTGGAACACGGTCCAGGTCTCGCTGCTCTACACCTTCCTCACGGTCGGCATCGAGCTGCTGCTCGGGCTCGGCATCGCCATGCTGCTGCGGCGCTCGACGCTGCTCAACAACGTGCTCAGCGTCGCGCTGATGCTGCCGCTGATGATCGCGCCGGCGATCGCCGCCTTGATGTGGAAGCTCATGACCAACCCGAACTTCGGCATCATGAGCTACCTGGTCGGGCTGGTCGGCCTTGCCGACTTCAAATGGGCATCGGACCCGCGCACCGCGCTGCTGACGGTGGTGCTGGTCGACATCTGGGTCTACACGCCGTTCATGATGGTGCTGCTGCTGGCGGGCCTGCGCGCGCTGCCCCGGCAGCCGTTCGAGGCGGCCGAGCTTGACGGCGTGCCGGCCACCTTCGTGTTCTTCCGCATCACCCTGCCGATGCTGACGCCCTACATCATCACGGCGTCGCTGTTCCGCATGCTCGACAGCATCCAGCAGTTCGACATCATCTACGCGATGACCCAGGGCGGGCCCGGCGATACCCTGATGGTCTTCCAGGTGATGTCCTACCTCGAGTTTTTCCAGTACACCAATGTCGGCCGCTCGGCGGCGCTCCTCATGGTGCTCTGGCTGATCACCTTCATCCTGTCCAACGTCTTCATCAAGCAGTGGCTCCGCCTGCGCGAGCGGGCCCGCGGCGTGGCGTGAGGCGAACCATGGAACGCACGAGCCAGGCCGGCCGGATCATCCGCGGCATCCTTTTGACGATCGTGGCGCTGTTCTTCCTGTTCCCGATCTTCTGGGTGCTGCTGATGTCGTTCCAGACCAACGCGCAGATCCTGAGGATCCCGCCCAGCCTGTTCTTCAGCCCGACGCTCGAGAACTACGCGGCGCTGATCTCGGGCAAGCTCGAGACCGCCGCCGGCACCCTCGAGATCCCGTTCATGAACAACCTCCTGAACAGCCTGATCCTCAGCGCGTCCTCGGTGATCCTGGCCCTGATCCTCGGCGTGCCGGCGGCCTACGCCTTCGCGCGCTTTCGCTTCCGCCTCGGCGAGGACATCGCCTTTACGCTGCTCTCCTTCCGCTTTGCGCCGCCGCTGCTGGTGCTGCTGCCGCTCGCCCTATACTTCCAGGAAATCGGTCTCAATGACACCTATATCGGGCTGATCTGGGTCTACCAGCTGATCGTGCTGCCGCTGATCCTGTGGATCGTGCGCGGCTACTTCGAGGACATCAGCCCCGACATCGAGCACGCCTATCGCGTCGACGGCCACTCCTGGGCCAGCACCTTCCTCAAGATCGCGATCCCGCTCGCCCGTCCCGGCATCGCCGCGGCGGCGCTGCTCGCCTTCATCTTCGCCTGGAACAACTTCATCTTCGCCCTGATCCTGGCGTCCTCCGACAAGCAGCCGGTGACCGTCGGCGCGCTCGCCTTCGTCACCGCGTCGGGCATCCAGTACGGCCAGATCGCGGCCGCGGTGGTGCTCTCGGTGACGCCGACCCTGCTGCTCGCCCTCTATGCCCAGCGCTACCTGGTCGAGGGCCTCTCGCTCGGCGCGGTCAAGGGCTGAGGAGCGGGCGATGAGCTATCTCGTGCTCGACCAGGTCGCCAAGAGCTTCCGCAAGGAGGAGGTGCTCAAGGGCGTCTCGCTCAGCGTCCGGCGCGGCGAGACGGTGGTGGTGTTCGGCACGTCGGGCGCGGGCAAGACCGTGCTGCTGCGCCTGATCGCCGGCATGTACGGGCCGGACGCGGGCGACGTCCGGATCGACGGGCGATCGGTGATCGGCGTCGGTCCGGAATCTCGCAACGTCGGCATGGCGTTCCAGAACTTCGCGCTCTATCCGCACATGCCGGCCTTCGAGAACATCGCGAGCCCGCTGCGCGCCCGCGGCACTGCCGAGAGCGAGATCCGCGCCAAGGTCCACCAGATCGCCGGGCTTTTGCGCATCGACCATGTGCTGGACCACCTGCCGCGCGCGCTGTCCAACGGCCAGAAGCAGCGCACCGCACTCGCCCGCTCGCTGGTCTCGGGTCCCTCGGTCCTCCTGCTCGACGACCCGCTGCGCAACGTCGACGCCAAGCTGCGCTACGAGATGCGCCTGGAGCTGCCGCGCGTCCTGCGCGACTTCCAGGCGACCGTGATCTACGTCACGCAGGACTACAAGGAGGCGATGGCGCTGGGCGACCGCGTCGCCGTGCTGATGGATGGCCGGATCGAGCAGGCCGCACCGCCGGCCGAGATCTACACCGAGCCCGCGAACACCACGATCGCCCGCCTGTTCGGCGACCCGACCATCAACCTCTACCCCTGCAGCCCGCAGCCACAAGGCAACGGGGTCGGCATCGAGCTGTTCGGACAACAGGTGCCGCTGTCGACGGCCTATGCCGGGGCGGTCGGCCGCGACTGCCTGATCGGCCTGCGGCCCGAGACCGTGCAGGTCGCGATGGAGGGCAGCGAGCAGGCGATCCCGGTCGAGCTCGATGCCGTGACCCCGCTCAACGTGCGCTCGGTCCTTCTGCTGCGGACCGCGAGCGGCGAGGAGATCCTCGCGAGCTGCACCGAGGAGGAGGCGCAGCGCTTCCCGCGCGGCCATCGCCAGGCGTTCGCGCAACCGGCCTTCGAGACGGCACTGCTGTTCGACCGCGCGAGCGGCGAGCGCATCCTGCCGCGGCTGCACTGAGGACGCACGGATGGCGACCCTGACACTCGATAAG
Source organism: uncultured Alphaproteobacteria bacterium (assembly GCA_963731495.1). Lineage (GTDB taxonomy): Bacteria > Pseudomonadota > Alphaproteobacteria > Geminicoccales > Geminicoccaceae > DASUGG01. Next base: position 10,284 of record CAVSVZ010000007.1, on the reverse strand, counting down.
GTCAGCAAGATCTACGGCCCCGAAGGCCCGCAAGCGGTGCGCGCGGTCGAGGACGTCAACATGGCGATCGCCGATGGCGAGATCGTCGGCCTGCTCGGCAGCTCGGGCTGCGGCAAGACCTCGACGCTTCGTATGATCGCGGGCTTCGAGAGCGTCAGCAAAGGCGAGATCCGCGTCAGCGAGCGGATCGTCAACGAGCTGCCGCCGGCGCGCCGCAACGTCGCGATGGCGTTCGAGGGCTACGCGCTCTACCCGCCGCTTCGGATCCGCGACAACATCGGCTTTGCGCTTCTGCGCGATCGCCAGCCGCGCGCCGAGGTCCAGGAGAAGGTGCGCAAGATCGCCGAATTGCTGGAGATCGCCGATATCCTCGAGCGCTTCCCACCGACGATCTCTGCCGGCCAGCAGCAGCGCACCAGCCTCGCCCGGGCGCTGATCCGTACGGCGGATGTTTTCCTGCTCGACGAGCCGATGTCGCAGCTGGAGCCGCAGCTGCGCGCGGTGCTGCGCGCGCGCATCAAGGACTGGCTGATCCAGCACAAGATGACGACCGTGTTCGTCACGCACGACCAGACCGAGGCGATCGCGCTGGCCGACCGTATCGCGGTTATGGAGCAGGGCGTGCTGCAGCAGTTCGCCACGCCCACCGAGCTCAAGGAGCGCCCGGCCAACCTGTTCGTCGCGGGCTTCATCGGCGAGCCGCCGATGAACATCTATCAGGGCCGCGTTGTCCGCGACGGCGCAAAGCTCGCGATCCGCGTCCTGAACCATCGCGACGAGCCCGCGTTCGACGTCGCGGTGCCGGTCGAAGCCGCATCGGCGCTCCCCGCCCTTGCCGAAGGCCGCACACTTCACCTCGGCGTGCGCCCACATCGCGTCCAGCTCGGCGCCGGCTCCGATGCGATCGGCGGTACCGTCACCTCCAACCACTGGCTGGGCGACCAGAGCCACATCGGCATCGATCTCGGCGGCAACCTGCTGATCGCGGTCGCCGACGGCATGGTCGACGCGCCGTCCGGCAGCGGGATCGCGGTGCACCTGCCGCCGCGCAGCCTGCATCTGTTCGATGCCAAGAGCGGCATGGCCTTGGCGCACGGGATGGAGCCCGCCTGACCATGCCGGCCGACGTGCTCATCGGCATCGATGCCGGCACCTCGGTGATCAAGGCCGTGGCGTTCACCCTCGACGGCCGCCAGCTTGCGGTGACCGCCGAGCCCAACGCCTACACGAGCCTGCCTGACGGCGGCGTCGAGCAGGACATGGCGGCGACCTGGCGGCAGACCGCCTCGGTGCTGCGCCGTCTGTGCGACGAGGTCGGGGGCCTGGCGCAGCGCTGCGCTGCCCTCGCGGTCACCGGCCAGGGCGATGGCACCTGGCTGATCGACGATGGTGGCGAGCCGGTGGCGCCGGCCTGGCTGTGGCTGGATTCGCGGGCTGCTGCCCTGGTCGAGGCACGCCGCGCCGACGGCACCGGTGCGCGCACCTATCGCCTGACCGGCTCCGGACTGAATGCCTGCCAGCAGGGCGCCCACCTGCTGTGGCTCAGGCAGCACCGCCCCGAAGTTTTGGCGCGCGCGGCGACCGCGTTCCATTGCAAGGACTGGCTCTACTTCAAGCTCACCGGCGAGCGCGCGACCGACCCGACCGAGGGCAGCTTCACCTTTGGCGATTTCCGCCGGCGCGCCTATGCCCCCGAGATCCTGGACGCACTCGGCATCCCCGAGCTTGCCCGCCTGTTGCCGCCGATGGTCGAGGGTGCCGCCACCTGGCATCCGCTCACTGCCGAAGCGAGCGCGCTCGTCGGCCTTGCCGCCGGCACACCGGTCGTGCTCGGCAGCGTCGATGTGGTCTGCACGGCGCTCGGCGGTGGCCTGTACAGCGAGGGCCGTGAGCTCGGCTGCTCGGTGATCGGCTCGACCGGCATGCATATGCGGCTCGCCCATAGCACCGAGGACGTTACCCTCAACGACGACTGCACCGGCTACACCATGGTGATGCCCGCTCCCGGCGCCTGCGCCCAGATGCAGTCGAACATGGCGGCGACGCTCAACATCGACTGGCTGCTCGACCTTGCGGTCGAGGTCGCGAGCGCGCTTGGTGCTAGCACCAGCCGCAAGGCCGCGCTCGGCCTGGTCGACGCACAGATTCTCGCGGCCCGGCCCGGCGCCGCACTGTACCATCCCTACATCCACGCGGCCGGCGAGCGCGGCCCGTTTGTCGCCCCGTCCGCCCGCGCACAGTTCACGGGACTCAGCCACGACCAGGGTTTTTTCGAGCTTGCCCGCGCGGTCTATGAAGGCTTGGCCTTCGCGGCCCGCGACTGCTACGCGGCGATGGGTCACCGGCCCGAGGAAGTGCGGATCACCGGCGGCGCTGCGCGCAGCCCGGCTTTGCGAAAAATTCTCGCCAGCACGCTCGGCGCGCCGGTCCGGACCTGCGCGCGCGACGAGGCGGGGGCTGCCGGCGCGGCGATGATGGCCGCTGTGGCGCTCGGCATCTTCCCGCACATCGCCGACGCCTCCCGGGACTGGGTCGATCCGCTGCTGGGCGCATCCGACATGCCCGATGCCGGTCTGCAGCGCCACTACGACGCGCTGTTTCCGGTCTACCGGGAGGTCCGCCAACGCATGTTGCCGGTGTGGCAGGACCTCGCCCGCATCCGGCGGGAGATTTTTTCATGAGCACCAGGGTTGCGGTCATCGGCGACCGCTTCATGCAGCCCGAAGTCTTCGTCGCCGCGCTGCGCGAGCGGGCAGGCGCCGACCTCGAGCTGCGCACCCGTGAGCTGCCCTGGCCCGACGAGCCCATGCAGCACGGCTATGCCGGTGACGCGCTCGAGGGGCTGACCGAGTTCATGGGCCGGCCCGAGGACTTCGTCGAGCTGCTCGACGGCTGCGAGATCCTGGTCAACCACCTGGCGCCGGTCACCGGCTGGCTGCTCGACCGCTGTCGGGCGCTGCGCCTGATCGCGGTGTCGCGCGGCGGCCCGACCAACATCGACATGGCGGCCGCGCGCGCGCGCGGCGTCGCGGTGGTCAACGCGCCCGGACGCAACGCCTCGGCGGTAGCCGAGTTCACGATCGGCGCGATCCTCGCCGAGACCCGGCTGATCCGCCTCGGCCACGAGAGCCTGCGCCAGGGCATCTGGCGCGGCGACCTGTATCGCGCCGACATGACCGGCGACGAGCTGTGCGAGATGACGGTCGGTATCATCGGCTATGGCCATATCGGCACCAGGGTGGTGCGCCTGCTCAAGCCGTTCGGCTGCCGGATCCTGGTCGACGATCCCTATGTGCCGCTGCGGGACGAGGATCTCGCCGACGGCGTCGAGGCCGCCGATCTGGACCACCTGCTCGAGCGCTCCGACGTCGTCAGCCTGCACGCCCGGGTGACGCCGGAGACCCGAGGCTTCCTCGGCGCGCCGCAGTTCGCGCGCATGAAGCCAGGCTCCTACTTCATCAACACCGCCCGCGGCCCGATGGTCGATTACGAGGCCCTGTACGAGGCCCTGGCGCGCGGCCATCTGCGCGGCGCCATGCTCGAGACCTTCTGGCAGGAGCCGCCGCCCGCTGATGCGCCGCTGCTCAGGCTCCCCAATGTCACGCTCACCCCGCACATCGCCGGCGCCTCGCTCAAGACGGTGCGCTACGCGGCTGCGGTGATCGCCGACGAGGTCGGCCGCCATCTGCGCGGCGAGCCGTTCGCCAACCCCTGCTGACCGAGAGGCGCGAGAGATGAACGATCAGGAGACCGAGCTGCGCCGCGGGATCATCGCCGCCGCGCGCCAGATGAACGCGATCGGCCTCAATCAGGGCACCTCGGGCAACATCAGCGCACGGTTCGAGGATCGCATGCTGATCACGCCGTCCGGCGTGCCCTACGACGCGCTCGAGCCCGAGGACATCGCGGCCCTGCCGCTCGAAGGCGAATACGGTGCCTGGCAGGGCCCGCTCCGGCCGTCGTCCGAATGGCGCTTCCACCTCGACATCACCAGGGCGAGGCCCGAGGTCGGCGCGATCGTTCACGCGCACTCGACCTTCGCCACCACGCTCGCCTGCTGCCGCAAGGACATTCCGGCGGTGCACTACATGATCGCCGCGAGCGGCGGGCCGGTGATCCGCTGCGCCGAGTACGCCACCTACGGCACCAAGGAGCTCTCGGACGCGGCGCTAAACGCGCTCGAGGGCCGCACCTGCTGCCTGCTCGCCAATCACGGCATGATCGCGACCGGCCCCGATCTGGCCAAGGCGATGTGGCTCGCAGTCGAGCTCGAGACGATCGCCAAGCAATACTACTACGCGCTGGCGCTCGGCGGCCCGGTGCTGCTGTCGCACGCAGAGATCGCCCACGTGATCGAGCGCTTCAAGGACTACGGCCCGCGCGCCAAGGAAGAGGTGGGCGTCGAATAGCGGTGATGATGGAAGCGGCGCGCGAGGACTACGACCTCCTGGTCGTCGGCGGCGGCGTCAACGGTGCGGGAATTGCTCGGGACGCCGCCGGCCGCGGCCTGCGTGTCCTGTTGTGCGAGCAGGGCGACCTCGCCGAGGGTACCAGCTCGCGCAGCGGCAAGCTGGTCCACGGCGGCCTGCGCTACCTCGAATACTACGAGTTCCGCCTGGTGCGCGAAGCGCTGATCGAGCGCGAGGTGCTGCTTGCCGCGGCCCCTCACATCGTCTGGCCGATGCGTTTCGTCCTGCCGCACACACGAGAGCAGCGCCCGGCCTGGCTGATCCGCCTCGGGCTGTTCCTCTACGACCACCTGGGCGGTCGCGAGCGCCTGTCGCCGACGCGCACGCTGGATCTGCGCCAGGACCCGGCCGGCGCTCCGCTCAAAGCCCACTTCCGCCGCGCGTTCGAGTACTCCGACTGCTGGGTCGACGACGCGCGCCTGGTGATCCTCAACGCGCTCGATGCCAAGGAGCGCGGCGCCACGATCCTGACCCGCACCCGCTGCACGGCGTTGCGCCGCGACGGCGGCCACTGGCAGGCCGAGCTTACCGATGTGCGTACCGGCGAGCGCCGGACGGTGCGCGCACGCACGGTCGTCAACGCCGCCGGTCCCTGGGTCAACGACGTGCTCGCCACGGTCGCCGGTCACAACGCAGGCCGCCGCGTGCGCCTGGTCAAGGGCAGCCACCTCGTCGCCCGCAAATTCTGGCAGGGCCCGCAGGCCTATCTGCTGCAGAACACCGATCGCCGGGTGATCTTCGTCAACCCCTACGAGGACGACCTCTGCCTGATCGGCACCACCGATATCGCCTACGAAGGCCGCCCCGAGGATGTCACCATCGAGCAAAGCGAGGTGGACTACCTGCTCGGCGTGGTCCAGCGCTACTTCAGCGATGCGCCCGGGCAGGGCGACATTCTTCATCGTTTCTCAGGCGTCCGGCCGCTGTACGACGATTCGCAGGAGAATCCCCTCCGCGGTCACCCGCGACTACGTGTTTGACGTCGAGCCGAAGACGCCGGAGGCCGGGCGCGCCGCCCTGCTCTCGGTGTTCGGCGGCAAGATCACCACCTATCGCAAGCTCGCCGAGCACGCGCTGGCCAAGCTCGCGCCGTTCTTCCCCGGCCTCGGTCCGGCGTGGACGGCGACCAGGCCGTTGCCTGGCGGCGACATGCCGGCCGCCGACTTCGACGCCTGGCTCGCAGGCTTCCGGCGCACCTTCCCGTGGCTGCCGGCGGACCTCGCCCACCATTACGGCAGGCTCTACGGCACCCGCGCTCACGGGCTGCTCGAAGGCTGCACGTCACCCGCCGATCTCGGCCGGCATTTCGGGGCGCGGCTCTACCAGCGCGAGGCGCGGTACCTGATCGAGCATGAATGGGCGCTCACGGCCGACGACGTGCTCGAGCGGCGCACCAAGCACGGCCTCCATCTCAGCCCCGAAGAGCGGTCGGCGTTCGCAGCCTGGATGGCCGATCAGGCCGCGCCGGTGCGCGCCGCCAGGAGCGCCTGAGCGATGGCGCTCTACGTCGGCCTCGATCTCGGCACGTCGGGCGCCCGGGCGGTCATGATCGACGCCGCCGGCGCGGTGGTGGCGAGCGCCTCGCGGGCCATGCCGCCACCGCTTGAGTCCGAGGACGGCGGGCGGCTGCAGGATCCTGCGGTGTGGCGCGAGGCCGCCTTCGGCGCCCTGGCCGAGGTGGCGGCGCGCGCCGGCAGCGAGATCCGCGCGCTGGCGGTCGACGGCACCTCCGGCACGCTAATGCTGTGCGACGCGGCCGGCCGGCCGCTGGGTCCCGCCCGCATGTACAACGATGCCAGCGCCGCGCGGCTCGCCGCCCGGATCGCGGCGCTGGCCCCGCCCGAGAGCGGCGCCCATGGCGTCACCTCGCCGCTCGCCCGTCTTCTGGTGATGCAGGACGAGCACGCGGCGGCCCGACATGCGCTGCACCAGGCCGACTGGCTTGCCGCCCAGCTCACCGGGAGGCTCGCGGTCAGCGACGACAACAACGCGCTCAAGCTCGGCTGGGACCCGGTGGACCGGGTCTGGCCGGACTGGCTCGACCGCCTCGGGACGCGCTGTGAGCTCCTGCCCGAGGTCGTCCCACCCGGCACGCCGCTCGGCTTCCTGCTTCCAAAAATCGCGGCGGAGCTGGGTCTTGCCGCCGACTGCCTGGTGGTCGCCGGCACCACCGACGGCTGCGCCTCGTTTCTCGCGACCGGGGCCGCCGAGCATGGCGACGGCGTCACCGCGCTGGGCTCGACGCTGACCATCAAGCTGCTCTCCGCGCGGCCGGTGTTCGCGCCCGAATACGGCGTCTACAGCCACCGCATCGGCGACCAATGGCTCGCTGGCGGCGCAGCCAATACCGGCGGTGCGGCGCTGCTGCGCTTCTTCACGCCCGAGCGCATCGCCGAGCTGACGCCGGCGTTGCGGCCCGAGGCGCCGACCACTTTCGATTGGCACCCGTTGCCGGGCCGCGGCGAGCGCTTCCCGATCGCCGATCCGGCGTTGACCTTCGAGCCCGCCAGGCCGGACGATGATGCGATCTTTCTCCAGGGCCTGCTGGAGGGCATCGCGATGATCGAGGCGCGCGCCTACGCTCTGCTCGCAAAGCTCGGTGGGCCGCCTTTGCGCTCGGTGCGCACGGTCGGTGGCGGCGCATCAAACCCCGCCTGGCACCGCATCCGCAGCGATCGGCTCGGCATGCCGCCGCTCGAGCCGACCAGCCTGGAGGCGGCCTACGGCTCGGCCCTGCTGGCACGTCGTGCGGTCGGTCATGACTGACCCCACCCGCCATATCGGCGGGATCGAGCCGCTGATCGAGCGCTACGACGGCTTCCTGCTCGATCAGTTCGGCGTCCTCCACGACGGCCGCGCGCCGTTGCCGGGGGTGCTCGACGCGCTCCATCTGCTCCGTGCAGCGCGCCGCCACGTGGTGCTGCTCTCCAATTCCGGCCGGCGCAGCGCACCCAACGCGGAGCGTTTGAGCCGCATCGGCATCCCGCCCCGGCTCTACGACCTCGTGGTCACCTCCGGCGAGACGGCCTGGCAGGAGCACCGCGCCGGCGGCAGCCCGATCTTCGACGCGCTCGGCTTGCGCTGCCTCCTTTTCTCGCGCGGCGGCGACCGCAGCGCCGTCGACGGCCTCGATCTGCAGCTGGTCGAGCATGTCGGGCAGGCCGACTTCGTGCTGCTCAGCGGGCTCGATGCCGACCCGGCCATGCACGTCCGCTGTCGCGAGGCCCTCGCGGCGGCCCTGGAGCGCTGCCTCGTGCTGATCTGCACCAATCCCGATCTGGTCAGCATCGAGGGCGCACAGCATGGTGAGGGGCCGGGCGCCTTCGCTGCGCGCTACGCCGCGGCCGGCGGCGAGGTGCGCTACGTCGGCAAGCCCTGGCCCGAGATCTACCGCCACGCCCTCGACGCGCTCGGCCTGTCGCCCGAGCGCCTGGTCGCGATCGGCGATTTACTCGACCACGACGTGGCTGGCGCCGCGCGTCTCGGGATCGACAGCGTGCTGATCGCGAGCGGTGTCCACCGCGACGCTTTCGCGGCCGCCCGGACCCCCGCCGCCATGCTCGAAGCGGTCGGTCGGCTGGCCGGCACGGGACGGCCACGACCGCAGTGGCTGATGCCCGCCTTTCGTCCGAGCCCGGAGGATTGCCATGCTGCCTGAGTCGCTCGGGGCGCTCGCCGCTCTGTCCGCAACGCTCGGCCGTGACCCCGAGCAGGTCCAGGCGGCCGGCGGCAACACCTCGCTCAAGCTGGATGGGATCCTCTGGGTCAAGGCGTCGGGACTGTGGCTGGCCGACGCGCTGGAGCGCAACCTGTTCGTGCCGGTCCGGCTGGCACCTGTGCTGCACGGCATCCGGGGCGGCGAGCCCGATCCGGTCACGCCGGCGATCGCGCGCGAGCTCGACACCGACGGCCTGCGGCCCTCGATCGAGACCACGCTGCACGCGCTGCTGCCGCACCGGGTCGTGGTCCACACCCATTCCGTGCGCACCATTGCGCTCGCGATCCGCGCCGACGCCGAGGAGCAGCTCGAAGCGCGGCTCGACGGTCTCGGCTGGACTTGCCTGCCCTATGCCCAGCCGGGCGTATCGCTGACCCGGCTGGTGGCGGCGCGAGCTCGAGACGCGGCCGTTCGATGTGCTGGTGCTCGGCAACCATGGCCTGGTGGTCGGTGCCGACAGCGTCGAGGCGGCCCGCGCGCTGCTGGCCGAGGTCGAGCGCCGGCTGGATGGCCCGGCCCGGCCCGGCGGCACGGTCGCCGCGCGCGGGCTAGAGACGGAGGCCGCTGCTCTCGGCCTCAGGCCGGTGTGCCACCGCGAAGTCCAAGCGCTGGCGGCCGACCCGATCGCCATGGCCTTCGCGACCTCGGGCACCTTCTACCCGGACCACGTGATCTTCCTCGGGCCGGCGGCGAGGACGCTGTCGCCGTGGCCCGACGCCGAGGCGGTCGGGGTCGCAAGGGCTGCCGGCAGCAAGCTCATGATCGTGCCGGGTCGGGGCGTGGTGCTGCCGGTCGAGGCGCCAAGCAGCGCCGACGAGCTGGCGCTCTGCCTGGCGCTCGTGGCAGCGCGCGTCCCGGCAGGCGCCCCGCTGGTCCATCTCGACACCGAGGCCGTCAATGCGCTCCTGAACTGGGACGCCGAAAAATACCGCCAGGCGCTGGCTCGTTGATCCCCAAGGGCTCTGTGCTCGTACACATGTCATGGCCGTCGAGGTCGCGGCGCGAAATCCAGAACGTGTGAAGCACCTCACACGCCGCCACGCTTACGACGCCATAGCCTCAGAGCAAGGCGCATCGAGACCAACGGCGGCACCGACCCGTACCTAGACGGCGCGCGTGGCGTCGCTTGGGAATGGCAGCTGGTTTTCGGAAATGGCCAGTCCATCACGCTAATGCCTCGCGGACCTTCGTTGTGCACAAAATTGTTCGTGCGCACGAGGAACACGCCCGATCCGAGAGCGCTGTCGACCGCTGCTGATATCGTTGAAGGAGACTGCCATGAAAGTAAGTATTGGGACATTCAACCTCAACAACCTCTTTTCGAGGTTCAATTTCAGCGCTGCAGTGGATGCCGCGCCTTCTCAAGCTGAGGGCGGGATCACCTTGACCTTCGGCAGTCACGACGTCGATGTCCGCACGTTCAGAGGCCGGCTGGTACGTGGCAAGGACGAAGACGACACCAACGAGGTCGCCCGGCGCATTCGCGATGCCGTCAATGCCGACGTTCTGGCGGTCCAGGAAGTGGAACATATCGAGATTCTCAAGGAGTTTAACCGCGGGAAGCTCGGCGGACTGTACCGCCACGTTGCGCTGATCGAAGGCAATGACAGTCGGCTGATCGATGTGGGGATCCTGTCCAAGCTGCCCATTGGCGCGATTACGTCCCACCAGACGGCGGTTCACCGTGAGCGGCCCAACGAGCGCGTTTTCGGGCGGGACTTGTTGGAGGTCGAGATCCTGAACGCGTCCGGGGACAAGCTCTTCAAGCTGTACAACACGCACTCGAAGAGCCACTACGTGCCGTTCGATGAGGACCAGGAGGAAGGTCGCAAGCAGGCGAACGCGCGCCGGAGGCGTCAATCCGAAACGATCGCGCGCATTGTCGGGGCTCGAGAGCGGCAAGATGGTCGGTTCGTGGTTGTTGGCGACATGAACGATCCACCCGAATCCGAGTTTCTCGCGCCGATGCAAACCATTGACGGGCGACCGCTGGCCAATGCGCTCGAGCATGCCAAAGAGACCCGCCCGCCCAAGCCGGAGACCCAAGGCCCGGGGCCAGCTTCGCCGATCTGGACCCATCGCTTCCGCCCTAGCACA
>CAVSVZ010000006.1:0-80435 GCA_963731495.1 uncultured Alphaproteobacteria bacterium | reverse complement strand
TACAGCGAGCGGCTCGCCGAGGCCGGTATCGCGCCGTCGGTCGGCAGCGTCGGCGACAGCTACGACAACGCGCTCGCGGAGACCGTGATCGGGCTCTTCAAGACGGAGCTGGTTCGGCGGCAGGGACCGTGGCGCAACCTCGAAGCCGTCGAGTTCGCGACGCTCGACTGGGTCGACTGGTTCAACCACCGCCGCCTGCTCGAGCCGATCGGCTTCGTGCCGCCGGCCGAGGCGGAAGCGGTCTTCTACGCCAAGCTCGACAACCTTGCCGTGGCGGCGTAGGCACTCAAACGAAACGGCCTCCGGCAAACCCGGCGCGGTTCACGGGCGCGGTTGCGAGGACCGCAGGAGCTGCGGCCTCGCAATGCTGCAAGCGCGCTTGTGCGAGAGCTTGGTGGAGGGGCGATCCTGGATCGCCCCTCATCGCCCCTAGGATTCGCTCTTGCTGACGTTCCAGAACACCGGTGCCGGGCCGTGCAGCAGGCCCGAGACGGTGTCGCGATGGGCGATCGGCTGATACCACTGGCCGACATAGGCGTGCGTGCCGATCTCGAGCGCGCGCGCCTGGATCTTGTGCGCCAGCAGGGTCTGCTCGGCCGGGTCGGTCTCGGTCGCAAACGCCTGCCGCAAGACCTCCAGGTCCTCGTCGCACGGCCAGCCGAACCAGGCATCGCCACACGACGCGATCAGCCCGGCGGTGCTGATCGGGTTGAGCACGTCCGCCGCGACCCACGAGGTCAGGAACGCGTTCCAGCCACCCTCGGACGGCGGCTCCTTCTTGGCCCGGCGCGAGACCAGGGTCTGCCAGTCCATCGACTGCATGTCGACGACGAAGCCGCCCTTCTCCAGCAACTGCTTGGCGACCGGCGCCAGATTCGCGAGCACGGCGAGGTCGGTCGAATGCATCAGCACCACCGGCGTGCCGTCGTAACCGGCCTCCTCGAGCAGCCGCTTGGACTCGTCGAAATGCGATTCCACAAGCATTTCCGCGCCCTCGTCGGTCGCGAACGGCGTGTCGCAGACGAACATCGCCGGGCAGACCTTGTAGTAGCGGGGATCGCCGATCACGGCGCGCAGAAAGTCCTCCTGATTGAGCGCGGCGATCGCCGCCTGGCGGATCATCTGGTTGTCGAACGGCGGATGCAACCAGTTCATGCGGAACATGTACTGGTTGCCGAGCGGGTTGTAGTCGAACAGCGCGAGATGCTCGTCGGCCTCGATCACGGGCAGAAGATCGTGCGGCGGCAACTCGATCACGTCGATCTCGCCGTTGATCAGCGCGTTGACCGCGGTCTGATGGTCGGGGATCCAGATCCACTCGACCCGATCGACCTTGGCGACCTTGCCGCCGGCCATCCAGGACGGCGGCTCCTCGCGTGGCTTGTAGTCGACGAACCTGGTGAACACCGCCTTGTTGCCGGGCTCCCACTGGTCGCGCTCGAACACGAACGGGCCCGAGCCGACATATTCGGAGATCTGCTCGCTGGCCGGCGTCTCGGCGATCCGCTTGGGCATCATGAAGGGCACGTTGGAGCTCGGCTTGGCGAGCGAGAGCAGGACCAGGCCGTAGGGCTCCTTCAGGTGCATCTCGAAGGTCTTCTCGTCCACGGCCTTCATGCCGTCGACGAACGACATCAGCAGCTGGCCCATGCTGTCCTTCTGGCCCCACCGCTCGATCGAGGCGATCGCATCCTCGGAGGTGACCGGCTGGCCGTCGTGCCACAGCAGGCCGTCGCGCAGGGTGAAGGTGTAGGTCAGGTTGTCGTCGCTGATCTCGTAGCTGTCGACCATCTGCGGCTGGACGTTCAGCTGCTCGTCCAGCGCAAACAAGGTGTCGTACACCATGTAGCCGTAGTTGCGGCTGATATAGGCCGTGGTCCAGATCGGGTCGACGATCTTCAGATCGGAATGCATCACGACCCGCAGCGTGTCGTCGGCGCGCGCCGGCTGGGCGCCCGACGCCAGCAGGGGTATCGCCACCACCGCGCCCAGCAGCCAGGACACCGCCCGTCGTGTCAGCTTGACCATCGCTCTCCCCTCCCGCGTTCCAGGATGCGTCGAATCTCGGTTGTCGGCCTGTCGACCGTCTCGGGACATGCAAATCCAGTGCCCGCCATGGTCCCGCCTGGCGAAGTGTCGATCAGATCGTGGGTGATGGCAAGGAGGCGACGCGCACGGCCGAGCTTGCAGCGGGACGCGTATGGGCGCGGCAGGCGCTCGATAGGGCACTGAAGACGCCTGACGTTCGGACCGCTCGAGACGCTCGACTGAGGGAAATCGAGGTGGATATTGCGGCTTGGCGGCGCGGCCTCGGCCTGGAGCGCCACGAGCAAGCGTTCCGCGACAATGACATCGACGCCAAGGCGCTGCTCGACCAGCTGGTCTGAGGCGCCGCGCCCGAACTGCTAGCCGCGGCATTGTCGCACGCGGCGGGTGTCGCTATGGCCTTAGGGAACAGCCCGCGGAATGCCCATGATCCCGGTTCTCACCGTCGCCGGCGTGCTCCTGGTGAGCGCGCAGATCCATCGCTTCGGCGGCGGCGTGATCGCCGCCGAGCTGCACCGCGTGTTCGGCCTGAGCCCTGCCGAGATCGGCCTGGTCATGGGCGCCATGCCGCTCGCCTCGGCGCTGGTCCAGGTGCCGATGGGCCTCGCCTTCGACCGGTTCGGCACAAGGCGGACGGTGTCCGTCACCACCATCGTCGCCCTGGCCGGCACCCTGATCCTGGCGCTCTCGACTCATGCGCCTGGACTGGCGCTCGGCCGGTTCCTGATCGGCGCCGGCCAGTCCGCCGTGGTGCACCGCGCTGTTGCTCCTGACCATGCGCTGGGCACCGCCCGAGCGCTACGCCAGCGTCGCGGCAACGGTCATGGCCAGCGCCAGCATGGTCGGCGGCCTCGCTGCGACGGTCCCCCTGGTCTTTTTTCTGCAAAGCACCGGCTGGACGCCGACCTTTCTCGGCATGTCGCTGATCAGCCTGGTGGTGACCGTCCTGTGCGCCACCGTGCTGCGCGACGGCCCGCCCGGCAGCGAGGCGCGCGGCCGGCGGCCCGAGGGGCTGACCGAAAGCCTGCGCGGCCTGATCGCGGTGCTGGCCGATGCCGACGTGCGCCGGATCATGGCGATGGCGACCTGCGTGATTGCGCCGTTCACGTGCGTCGGCGGCCTGTGGGCCGGACCCTATCTGCAGGTGGTGCACGGGCTGACGCCGGTCGAGGCGAGCTGGGCGCTGCTCGGCATGATCACCATGGTCAATCTCGGTACGCTGGCCTATGGCCCGCTCGATCGCTGGCTCGGCGGCCGGCGCAAGGTGGTGCTGGCAGGTGCGCTGGCCACCATGGTCACGCTGGCGGCGCTGGCGCTGTGGCCGGGCCCGCCTCTGTGGCTCGCGATCGCCATGTTCCTGCTGTTCTCGGTGGTGAGTCCGTTCTACGTCATGCTGACCGCGCACAGCCGACACTTCGTGCCGGTCGAGCGCAGCGGCCGCGTGCTCACCACGATCAACCTGTTCGGGCTCGCCAGCGCGTTCGCGGCGCAGTGGATCACCGGCTTTCTGGTCGAGCTGCCGGGTGCTGCCGCCTCGGGCGTGGACCCCGGCATGGGCTCGGAGCCGGGCTTTCGCCTGGCGTTCGGCTTTCTGGCGCTGATGCTGCTCGGCGCGATCCTGGCCTACCGGGCGGCACCCGAGCGGCCGACGGTGGCGGTGGACGCCCGCGAGGTCGGTGCGTAAGAAGAGGCTGGTGCCCTAGGGCATGCTCGGCGTGTTCCGCCGTCGCACCCACGAGCGCCGAGCAGAGGGGGAGACATCGATGGACCTTGCCGAAGCCCTTTGGAGCGCCCGCGCCGAGGGCGACGTGATCGCGATCGAGCCGGGGCAGAAGCCCGCCAACGTCGCCGCCGCCTATCGGGCCCAGGCGGCCGTGGCCGCACGCTCGCGCATGGCGCAGGTCGGCTGGAAGATCGGCGCCGCGGCGCAGTTCGCGATCGACATGCTGGCGCTCGATGCGCCGTTCCTGGCGCCACTGCTGGCGCCGCACTGCCTGCCCGACGGCGCCGAGGTAGCACTGGTCGCGGCTCAGGGCCCGGGCCTCGAGACCGAGTTTCTGGTCGGGCTCGGCGCCGATCTGCCGGCGCGCACACAGCCTTACCAGCGCGACGAGGTCGCAGCGGCCGTCGACTACGTGGCACCTGCCTTCGAGGTCGTCGCCAGCCGCTTCGAGGGTGGCCTGAAGGGCAACGGCCTGCTGGTGATCGCCGATGGTGGCGGCAATGGTGCGATTGTCCAGGGCGCGCCGGTGCGCGACTGGCAGCGATTCGATCTCGCCAGCCACACCGCCTGCCTCTCGATCAACGGCACGGAGACGGCATCGGGCACCGGCAGCGCGTTGATCTTCGGCGATCCGATCGCGGCGGTCGCGTGGCTCGCGAGCCAGCCGGAGGTGGCGCCGCGCGGCGTGCGCCGTGGCGACCTGGTGATGACCGGCACCTGCACCGGCCTGACGCCGCTCAAGGCCGGTGATCGCGCCTCGGCCGATTTCGGTGAACTCGGCCAGGTCCACGCGCGTTTCACCTGAGACGCTGAGCAATCGACCGCTGAACGTTGCCCGCCAGGGCCAACCAGGAGATGGGATCATGGGAAGGCAGATCGAGCTGACGGCAAGCGACGGCCACCATCTGGGCGCCTATCGCGCCGAGCCGGCAGGCACGCCGCAGGGCGCGGTGGTGGTGATCCAGGAGATTTTTGGGGTCAACAGCCACATCCGGTCGGTCTGCGACCGGTTTGCCGAGCTGGGCTATGTCGCGGTGGCGCCGGCGGTGTTCGATCGCGTTGAGCGCGACTTTCAATGCGGCTACTCGCCCGAGGAGATCCAGCACGCGCGCAGCTTCCTCGGCAAGGTCGACTGGGATGCCATGATGCTGGACACCCAGGCGGCGATCGACAGCGTACGCTCGGTCGGGCCGGTTGCGGTGATCGGCTTTTGCATGGGCGGTTCGGTCGCGTTCCTGGCGGCCGCCCGAACTCGACGGCGTCGCCACCGCGATCGGCTACTACGGCGGCCGCATCGCCAAGGATGCCGACGAGGTGCCGCGCTGTCCGACCCAGCTGCATTTCGGCGCCGAGGACCAGGGCATCCCGCTCTCCGACGTCGAGATCGTCAAGGCCAAGCGGCCCGATTGCGAGATCCATGTCTATGAGGGCGCCGGCCACGGCTTCCATTGCGACGAGCGGGCCAGCTATCACGCCGAGGCCGCGGCCAAGGCCTGGCAGCGCAGCACCGACTGGATGCAGCGTCATATGGGCAAAGCTGCCTAGGCTTTCCGGGCGCGCCCAACCCTATCGGTAAAGCTCGGCAGAGCACCCGAGCCATGCGGGTCCTGTTCTGGGTCCAGCAGCTTCTGGGCAGCGGCCATCTCAAGCGTGCCGCGACCCTGGTCAGCGCGATGGCCGAGCGCGGCCTGGAGGTGATGCTGGCGACCGGCGGCATGCCGATGCCATCCTTGCTTCCGGGGTCGCTGCCGCACGGGGTCGAGGTCGTCCAGCTGCCGGCGATCCACGCCAGCGATCCGAGCTTCTCGCAGCTGGTCGATGCCGATGGCCGGCCGGCGAGCGAAACGCTCTGGCGCGAGCGCCTGGCGCGCCTGCAGGCCTTGCTGGCCGACCGCCGGCCGCAGGTGCTGATCACCGAAATGTTCCCGTTCGGCCGGCGGGCGTTCCGCCGCGAGCTGATCCCGCTGCTCGAGACGGCCGGCGCGATGCGGCCGCGGCCCTGGCGGCTGTGCTCGGTGCGCGACATCCTGGTGCAAAAGCCCACGCGCGAAAGCTACGCCTGGATGCGCGGTACGGCGCTCGCCCACTACGATCGAGTGCTGGTGCACACCGATCCGCAGCTGATCCCGTTCGACCTGACCTTTCCGTTCGCCGCCGCGCTGGAGGACCGGCTGGTAAACACCGGCTATGTGGTCGATGCGCCGGCGCCATCCCCAGGGCCCGCCGAGGAATCGGTGGGGCCGCCAGAAGTGCTGGTGTCGGCCGGTGGCGGCCGGGTCGGCGCCACCTTGCTGGAAGCCGCGATCGAAGCGCGCGGCCTGACCAGCCTGGCCAGCGCGCCGTGGCGACTGATCGCCGGCGCCAGCTTTGCGGCCGATCGCTTCGATGCGCTGCATGCCCGGTTGCCCGAGGGCATGGCGCTCGACCGGCACAGGCGCGATTTCGACGCCCTGTTCGCCAACAGCCTTCTCTCCATCTCGCAGGCGGGGTACAACACCGTGGTGGAGGGGTTACGGCTCGGCAAGCCGATGGTCCTGGTGCCGTTCGAGACGGCATCCGAGACCGAACAACGGATGCGGGCAGAGCGGCTGGCGAGGTTGGGGCTCGCCGAAGCCGTTTGGGAGAGTGAGTTGGCAGCGAGCAGCCTGGCTCGGGCGATCGATGCTGCGTACCAGCGGCCGGCAGGTCGGCAGCCGGGTGCGACAGCCCTGAACCTCGACGGCGCCGCGACCACGGCGCACCTGGTGATGCAGCTTGCCGGCACGCCGCCAGGCCCTTTGCGCCCCGGGGCAACTCCCAGATGACCAGCTGGCGCAAGCTGGAGGCTGCGCTGGACGCGGTCGCGCTTGAGGGCAAGGCGATTCGCCTGTGGTGGCGCGACGACGACGCCGGTCGCCACGATCCGCGTCTCGAGCGCCTGCTGGAGCTGGCCGAGCGGCAGGCACTGCCCCTGGCGCTCGCGGTCGTGCCGGTCTGGCTGGATGCCGACGCGCAGGCCAGGATCGCGGCGAGCGCGCAGGCGAGCGTGCTGCAGCACGGTTTTGCGCATCGCGACCATGCGCCGGGCGGCGAGAAATCCTGCGAGCTCGGCGGCCGGGCAATCGAGCTGATCGAGGCCGAGCTGGCGCAGGGGCAAGGGGCTCTGGTCGACGCCTTTGGCGCCGCCTTCCTGGCCGTGCTGGTGCCGCCCTGGAACCGGTTCGACCAGCGGCTGATCGGACGGCTGACCGCCTGCGGCTTCTGCGGGCTTTCGACCTATGGCGCCCGCAAGGCACGCCAGGCCGCGGCCGGCCTGATCCAGGTCAACACCCATCTCGATCCGATCGACTGGCGCGGCGATCGGCTGTTCGTCGGCGAGGTCGCCGCGCTCGAGCGGCTGATCGCGGTGCTCGATCCCGACGAGCCGATCGGCATCCTCAGCCACCACCTGGCGATGGACGAGCCCGGCTGGCAGTTTCTCGACCGGCTGCTCGGCGTGCTGGCAGCCCATCCGGGCGCCGTGCTGTGCAGCGCCGCAGATCTGTTCATGGCGCAACCCGAGGTGCCGTCATGAGCGGACCGCTGCTCGAGGTGCAGGATCTCGCGGTCGATTTTCTGGCCGACGAGGGCGTGATCCAGGCGGTACGCGGCGTCTCGTTCACGATCGAGCGCGGCCAGACGGTGGCGCTGGTCGGCGAGAGCGGCTCGGGCAAGACCGTGGTCTCGCAGGCGGTGCTCGGCATCCTGCCGCAGTCGGCCCAAATCACGCGTGGCTCGATCATCTTGCGCGACCCGCGACGCGGCCATGAGCCGCTCGACCTCGCCGCCTATGCCGACGATCATCCGGTGCGCCGCTCGATTCGCGGCGGGCGCATCTCGATCATCTTCCAGGAGCCGATGAGCTCGCTTGTCGCCGCTGCACACGATCGGCGACCAGATCAGCGAAGCGCTGCGGCTGCATACCGACGCCGATCGCGTCGAGGGCGAGCGGCGCACGGTTGAGATGCTGCGCCTGGTCGGCTTTCCCAACCCGAGCCAGGCGTTCCGCACCTATCCGTTCGAGCTGTCGGGCGGCCTGCGCCAGCGGGCGATGATCGCCATGGCGCTGGTGTGCGATCCGGTGCTGCTGATCGCCGACGAGCCGACCACCGCCCTGGACGTGACCATCCAGGCGCAGATCCTTCAGCTGATGCAGGAGCTCCAGAAGGAGTTCCAGATGGCGATCCTGTTCATCACCCACGACCTCGGCGTGGTCGCCAACATGGCCGACGACGTCGTCGTGCTGTACCGCGGCCGGGTGATGGAGAGCGGCAGCTGCACCGATCTTTTGAGCCGGCCCCGGCATCCCTATCTGCGCGCCCTGCTGCACGCCGTGCCGCGCCTGACCATGTCGGCCGACGAGCGCCTGACCCCGTTGCGCGAGGTCCCGGCCAGCGGCCGCGCGCTGCTCGGCTACAGCGATCATTCGGCGCACAGGCAGCCGGGCCCGCTGCTGGAGGTGCAAGGCCTGCGCAAGACCTACCGTATCCGTAAGGGCGGCTGGTTCCATCAGCACGCCAAGGAGACGGTGGCGGTCGACGACGTCAGCTTCACGGTCGAGCGCGGCGAGTCATTCGGCCTGGTCGGTGAGAGCGGCTGTGGCAAGACCACGGTGTCGAAGGCGATCATGCGCGCGGTCAACACCGACACCGGCAAGGTCACCTTCCATGCGACCGACGGCCCGGTCGACGTGCTGGCGCTCAAGGGCGCCGCGCTGGAGCGTTTCCGGCCGTGCCTGCAGTACATGTTCCAGGATCCGTTCCACTCGCTCAACCCGCGCATGACGGTGTACGACATCGTGGCCGAGCCGCTGGTGATTCACGGCGTCGCGACCGATAAGGAGCGGGTCGAGCGGGTCAAGGCGCTGCTCGCGGCGGTCGGGCTCGACGTCCGCCACCTGCGACGCTATCCGCACAGCTTCTCCGGCGGCCAGCGGCAGCGGATCGGCATCGCGCGCGCGCTGGCACTCGGCCCCGAGATGCTGATCTGCGACGAGCCGGTCTCGGCGCTCGACGTCTCGGTTCAGGCGCAGATCCTGAACCTCCTGAAGGACCTGCAGAGCGAGCTCGGGCTGACCTATCTGTTCATCTCGCACAATCTGGCCGTGGTGAAATACGTCTGCCACCGGATCGCGGTGATGTGCGCCGGTCGGATCGTCGAGGTGGCGCCCCGGGAAGTGCTGTTCGCGCGGCCGGTGCACCCCTACACCAAGGCGCTGCTCGCCGCCGTGCCCGAGCCCGATCTCGCGCAACCTTTGGACTTCACGGCCCTGATGGCCGGAAAATCGTCGGAGCCGACCGCATGGCCGGAGCCGTTCACCCTGGGCAACGGGCCCACCCACCTGGCCGATCTCGGCGGCCACCACTCCGTTCGTATGAATGCGCAAGCCAATGTTCAAGCCGTCCACTACGCCGCATAGCATCGCGCTCGCCGCGACCGTCCTGATCGGCGCGCTGACCCTCGCGTCGCTGCCGGTTTTCGCCGAGCCGCCCGAGGAACCGAAGGTCGTCGACTTCGATGCGACCGGCAAGACCATCGGCAAACCAGGCGGCACGCTGCACATGCTGGTGGCTCGGCCCAGAGATACCCGCTTGATGGTGGTCTACGGCTATGCCCGCCTGGTCGGCTACGACGAGAACCTCGAGCTGGTGCCCGACATCCTGAAGGACGTCGAGGTCGAGGATGGCCGGATCTTCACCCTGCATCTGCGCGAGGGACACAAATGGTCCGACGGCCAGCCGTTCACCAGCGAGGACTTCCGCTACTGGTGGGAGGACGTCGCCAACAACGAGGCGCTGTACCCGGTCGGTCCCCCGGTCGACCTGTTCGTAGATGGTGAGCCCGCCAAGGTCGAAATTCTCGACGAGCTGACCGTGCGTTACAGCTGGTCGAAGCCCAATCCGTTCTTCCTGCCGCTGCTGGCGCAGGCGACGCCGTTGTTCATCTACATGCCGGCGCACTATCTCAAGCAGTTTCACGAGAAGTACGCCGATCCGGACAAGCTGGCGGCCATGATCGAGGAGACCCAGGCACGCGACTGGGCGCAGCTGCACGGCCGCAAGGACGGCATGTACAAGTTCGACAATCCGGATCTGCCGACGTTGCAGCCGTGGATGCTGACCAACGCGCCACCCGCCACGCGATTCATCTTCAAGCGCAACCCGTACTTTCATCGGGTCGACCCGGACGGACAGCAGCTGCCCTATATCGACGAGGTCGTGTTCGACGTGGTCGACGACAAGCTGATCCCGATCAAGACGGGCGCGGGCGAGACCGACCTGCAGTCGCGCGGCCTGTTCTTCAAGCACTACACGTTCTTGAAGGAGAGCGAGGAGCGCAGCAAGCTGGCAACCCACCTGTGGACCACCGCCCAGGGCGCGCATCTGGCGGTCTATCCCAATCTCAACGCCCAGGACGAGGTCTGGCGCGATCTGTTCCGCGACGTGCGTTTCCGGCGCGCCCTGTCGCTTGGGGTGGATCGCGACGAGATCAATCAGATCATGTATTACGGGCTCGGCACGGGTGGCAACAACACGGTGCTGCCGCAAAGCCCGCTCTACAAGCCGGAATATCGCGACACCTGGGCCACGCACGACCCCGAGCGCGCCAACGCCCTGCTCGACGAGATCGGTCTGACGGAGCGCTCCGCGGACGGCCTGCGACTGCTGCCCGACGGCCGCCCGATGGAGCTGGTAGTCGAGACGGCGGGTGAGGACACCGAGCAGTCCGACATCCTCGAGCTGGTAGCCGAGGACTGGCTGGCGCTCGGCATCAAGATCCTGACCCGGCCCTCGCAGCGCGAGGTGTTCCGCAACCGGATCTTCTCCGGCGAGACCCTGATGTCGATCTGGTACGGTCTCGAGAACGGGATTCCGACAGCGGACATGAGCCCGCAGGAGTTCGCGCCGACCAACCAGCAACAGCTGCAGTGGCCGAAGTGGGGCCAGTACTACGAGACCAGGGGCGAGGCCGGCGCGGCGCCCGACTTGCCGGAGGCGACCAAGCTCCTGGACCTGTTCGAGCAGTGGCGGGGCGCGCGCACCAAGGAGGAGCGACGCAAGATCTGGGACGCGATGCTCGCGACCTACAGCGACCAGGTCTATTCGATCGGCCTGATCAGCGGCATCATGCAGCCGGTCGCGGCACGCACCACGCTCCACAACCTGCCGGACGAGGCGGTCTACAATTGGGAGCCGGGCGCGCAGTTCGGCATCTACCACCCCGACACCTTCTGGTTCGACAGCTGATCGGACCGGGAGCGCCCGAATCGCAGTTGGCGCCTCGCCCTTGGCGGCCGCAGGAGTGGCGTGTCAGGCGGTGTGGGCGGCCGCAACCAGCGGCTTGAGCGGGCCCGCGGCGCGCGCGCCGTAGTGGCCGAGAATATGGCCGGCCGAGAGGCTCGCAAGGTGGCCGCAGGTGGCCAGCGGCAGATCGTGGGTCAGGCCATAGAGCAGGCCGGCCGCATACAGATCGCCCGCGCCGGTGGTATCGACCAGCTTCTCGATCGGCGCCGCCTCGATCACGTGGACCTCGTCGCCGGCGACGATCACCGAACCCTCGGCGCCGCGGGTGAGCGCTGCGACGCCGATCTGGCCGCGCACGACGTCGACCACGTCGTCGAAGCTGTTGGCGCCGTACAGGCTGCAGATCTCCACCTCGTTGGCGATCACGATGTCGGCGTGGTGGGCGATCAGGTCGGCGAACTCGGCGCGCCAGCGCGCGACGCAGAACGGATCGGACAGGGTGAGCGCGACCTGCCGGCCGTGGCGATGGGCGATCTCGGCGGCTTTCAGGCAGGCTTGCTTGGCGTTCGGCCGGTCCCACAGATAGCCCTCGAGATAGACGATTTGGGCGGCCGCGACGCGGGCTTCGTCGACGTCGTCCGGCCCCAGCTCGACGCAGGCGCCGAGATAGGTCGCCATGGTGCGCTGGGCGTCCGGCGTGACCAGCACCAGGCAGCGCGCGGTCGGTGGGCCACCCTCCAGCGGCCGGCTGTCGAAGGTCACGCCGGTGGCGCGGATATCGTGGCCAAACACCTCGCCCAGTTGGTCGCGCTGGACCTTGCCGACATAGGCGGCGCGCGCGCCGAGCGATGCCAGCGCGGCCATCGTGTTGGCGCAGGAGCCGCCCGACATCTCGACCGCCGGCCCGATGCCGCCGTACAGCTCGGCCATGCGCGCCTGATCGACCAGCGTCATCGTGCCCTTGGCCAGATCGAGCCGGTCGAGCATGCGATCGTCGGCCTCGTACAGGACGTCGACGATGGCATTGCCGAGGCCGAGCACGTCGAGCTCGGTCGCATCCGTAGGCGTGGTCATGAAGCAGCAACCTCCAATCGAGCGGGTGGCGGCGCCGACACGAAGAGGCGCCTGGTGTCTGGCGTCGAAAGCCTAGACGCACCGAGTATAGGTTTGCCGTACGAGACTTGGCCACCGTGTGGAGCGGCGGCTTGGCGTGTGGCGTGGCGGTGCCCATATCTGGGCGAAACCGCATAACGGGCCTGGTCTTGCTCAAAGCCCTGATTCTCAGCATCCGACAGCTGTTCGACCCGCCGGTCCGGCGCGTCCTGGTGCGCTGCGTCGGGTTGGCGCTGGTGACCTTCGCGCTGCTGATCGCCGGTGTCGGGTTCGGCCTCGGCGCGCTCGACCCGACCGGCTTCGCCTGGCTCGACGGCACGCTCGCGGTGCTCGGCTCGGTCGGCGCGCTGGTGCTGGCGTGGCTGCTGTTTCCGATCGCGATCGCGACCACCCTGGGCCTGTTCGCCGAAGAGGTGATCGAGGCGGTCGAGCGGCGATACTATCCGGATCTGCCGCCGGCGCCGGGCATGGGCTTTGCGCAGAGCAGCTGGGGTGCTGTCCACTTCGCCATGGTCGCGCTTGTGCTGAATTTGCTGGTCCTGCCGCTGTATCTGCTGCCGGGCCCCAATGTGATCGTCTATGTCGCGCTCAACGGCTACCTGCTGGGGCGCGAGTATTTCGAGCTGGTGGCGCAGCGCCGGCTGGGTTGGCGCTCGGTCGCGACGTTGCGCCGGGCGGCGCGGGGACGGCTGTGGTGGGCCGGCGTCTGGATCGCGGCACTGCTGACCGTGCCGGTGCTCAATCTGATCGCGCCGGTGATCGCGATCTGCTTCATGGTCCATCTGTTCGAGGGCCTGCGCCGGCGGGCGGGCGCGGCGGAGCGGCTGCGGGTCGGCCCGGCCGGCGCCGGCTAGAACGGGGCTTGCGCTCGTTGGCGAGGCCGGGCGGAAGGGGGGCGAGATCAGTCCGAAGAACTGCCGGGCGGTGTGGGCATTGGACACGCGGGCGGCGTGGGTGGCGTTCATGGTTTCTTTACCGTTAATCGGCATTAAGGCGTGCATCGTCATGGTTCCACGGTAAGATCTCCGCAAGGAGGCCTTACAACCTGGGGGTCGGTCAGCATGTTCCGCAAGAAAGATACGGATAGCGAAGGTTCGACCGGCGGTGAGGGCATCCTTCGCCGCTCGGTGGGTGAAGGTGCGTCGACCGAGCTGCCGCCTCGCAAGGTCGAGCTTCCGAGCGTCGAAGCGGGCCCGAAGCCGGGTGCCGTCGAGCCTTCGAGCAGCTCGTCGCAGACCCGGATG
The DNA here is from genome assembly GCA_963731495.1 of uncultured Alphaproteobacteria bacterium. Lineage (GTDB taxonomy): Bacteria > Pseudomonadota > Alphaproteobacteria > Geminicoccales > Geminicoccaceae > DASUGG01. The sequence continues at coordinate 67,047 of CAVSVZ010000006.1, read as the reverse complement.
TCGGACCCGGACCGGGATGCCGCCGGCAAGCGGCTGATCGTCGGCCAGGGCATCCGGCTGAGCGGCGAGATCAGCTCCTGCGACCGCCTGGTGGTCGAAGGTGCGGTCGAGGCGACCCTGAACGACACGCTGGCCCTCGAGATTGCCGAATCCGGGCGGTTTACCGGCGGCTGCGAGGTCGAGGAAGCCGACATCAGCGGCGTCTACGAGGGTGATCTGACGGTGCGCAAGCGACTGTTCGTGCGCGGCACCGGCAAGCTCACCGGCACGGTGCGCTACGGCGAGCTGGAACTCGAGCGCGGCGGTCAGATCGCCGGCAACATCAGCGTGTTGAACGCCACCGGCAGCGGCGCAGGCCACGGGGCCGGCTATGAGGCGAAGCCGTCGCCACTCGGGGGCACCGAGCGGGCGAGCGGCGGCAAGTAGCATACCTTTCCATTCCGACGCTGGCCCTGGCCGGGGCCGGCAAGGCGGGCAGGCTGCGCACGCTTCAACGCATCCACGGCCGCCTCGCTGGCCCCACAGGACGTTGCTGGTCCGTGCGGGCGCGCAAACGGCTCGTGCGCGGGCCTGGCGCCTGCGTTCCATCGCTCCGTGCGCCAGATCAGGTCGTTGATAGCTCGGTAACGGGTCGCCCGTGACGCGGCGCACCGGCAGAGGGGCTGCGGGCCGGTCGAGAGCAGCTCTCGGCGCCCACGTCCTTGAGCTCGTCACCGATCAGCCGGCGAACAGGGCGCTCGGTGGAGCGTTCCAACGCGACCATGTTGCCGATCATCGGCTGAGCGTTCGCCAGGGTTCCGACCGATTTCGGTGAGGCAGCGTTCGAGCACGTTCCACTGAGTGGAGCCGGGGGACCAACCGCCGTCGGCTGGGAGCCAGGCGCGCCTCTGGCACCGCCCGCCTCCCAACCACCCAGCCTTGGTACCCTGCGGGTGGTTGCGAAGGGGAGCGGGCCGGTTCGCTGATTGCGGGAAGCGCTCCAGACCGACGACAGCGCCGCCGCGTTGGTCCAGTGCCGGCGCGCCGGCCTATGCCTGGGCGTGGCGTTCGATGGCGCCGGCGACGTCGTTCAGCACCAGATCGAGCAGCATGTCGTCGTCGGCCTCGACCATCACGCGAATCACGGGCTCGGTGCCCGACGGGCGGACCAGCAGCCGGCCGCGATCGCCCAGCCGGGCATGCGCGGCATCGATGCAAGCCTGCACCGACGACAGCTCGAGCGGCCGCCCGCTACCGCCCAGGCGGCAGTTGCGCAGGCGCTGCGGCAGCGGCGTGAAAACCCGGCCGAACTCGCTGAGCGGCCGATCCTGGCGGCACATGATGGCGAGGATCTGCAGCGCGGCCAGCAGGCCGTCGCCGGTGGTCGCGAAGTCGGTCATGACGATGTGGCCGGACTGCTCGCCGCCGAGATTGCAACCGCTGCGGCGCATCCGCTCGACCACATAACGATCGCCGACCTGGGTGCGCTGCAGCTGCAGGCCAAGGCTCTCGAGATGGCGCTCGAGCCCGAGGTTCGACATGGCCGTCGCGACCACAGCATTGCCGCGCAGCTGCCCCTCGGCCTGCCAGTGGCCAGCGAGCAGGGCCAGGAGCTGATCGCCGTCGATCAGCTCGCCGCGCTCATCCGCCAGCACCAGGCGATCGGCATCGCCGTCCAGCGCCACGCCGAGATGGGCGCCATGCTCGCGCACCGCTTCCTGCATCGCCTGGGGCGCGGTCGAGCCGCACTCGGCGTTGATGTTGAAGCCGTTCGGCTGGACGCCGATCGGGATCACTTCGGCGCCGAGCTCCCACAGCACCTTGGGCGCGACGCCATAGGCCGCGCCGTGCGCACAGTCGATCACGATGCGCAGACCGTCCAGGGTCATGCCCTTGGGCAGGGTCATCTTGAGCGCCTCGACATAGCGCTCGCGCGCGCTGTCCATGCGGGTCGCGCGACCCAGCATGTCGGGCGCCGCCAGTCCCTCGTCGCCGCCTTCGCGCATGCGCTGCTCGATCGCCAGCTCGATCTCGTCGGACAGCTTGTAGCCGTCCGGGCCGAACAGCTTGATGCCGTTGTCCTGATAGGGATTGTGCGAGGCCGAGACCATCACGCCGATGTCGGCGCGCAGCGAGCGGGTCAGCAGAGCGACGCCCGGCGTCGGCAAGGGGCTCAGCAGGATCACGTCCATGCCCATGGCGACGAAGCCCGCGGTCAGCGCCGGCTCGAGCATGTAGCCCGACAGCCGGGTGTCCTTGCCGATCACCACCCGGTGACGGTGGTCGCCGCGGGTGAAGTAGCCGCCAGCTGCAAGACCGAGCCGGAGCGCCGTCTCGGCCGTCATCGGCGGACGGTTGGCGGTGCCGCGGATCCCATCGGTACCGAACAGCTTGCGGGCGGTAACAGGCTTCGACAAGGGGCAACTCCTCAACAGGCGATCACAACACCATCGGCGCCACTGGTCATGTTAGCCGATGAGGCGTTAACGCGCCTTTGTTTTCATGGGCCGGGCCGCTCCCTCTTCCAGCGACCCCGGTACCACATTCTGCCGGGCTCGGCTGCCTGTAGGAACAGTCGGCGGCCTCACCTGTTCCCGTTTGTGTGCGGATTCACGCATCGGCGTGGCCCGGAGCCCGATGATGGTCCGACCGGTGGCGTGCAGGCTCGAGGATTGTTGTGGCCATCTCGGCGCCAGCTCGCTTAGTGGGCGCCCACCGGTTCGGCGGCGATCGGCTGCGGCGGCTGCCGCAGATGAGCCGACAGACGGAACTCGACATAGCGGACGGCGCGGCTCACCGCGAAATTGATCAGCAGGTAGATCGAGCCGGCCACGATGAAGATCTCTACCGGCGCGAAGCTCTTCGAGATGATGCTGCGCGCGATCCCGGTCACCTCCATCAGGGTAATGGTCGAGGCCAGCGAGCTGCCCTTGACCATCAGCATGATCTCGTTGCTGTAAGCCGGCAGAGCCTGTCGGATGGCGAGCGGGAAGACGATGCGCCGGAACATCAGAACCCGGCCCATGCCGCAGGCGCGCGCCGCCTCGATCTGAGCAAACGGCACCGACAGGATGCCGCCGCGAATGATCTCGCTGGTATAGGCGCCGGTATTGAGGGTGTAGGCAAGGATCGCGCACCAGAACGGCTCGCGAAAGAAGATCCACAGGAAGCTGTCGCGCACCGCCTCGAACTGGCCGAGGCCGTAATAGATCAGGTAGATCTGCAAGAGGAGCGGCGTGCCACGAAACACGAACACGTAAACATAGGCGAAGCCGGACACCACGCGATAGGACGACAGCCGCATCAGCGCCACGCCGATCGCGACGAAGAAGCCCACGAACAGCGACAGGGTCACCAGCTCCAGGGTCAGGGGCAGCCCAGCCAGCAGCCGCGGGATACTGTCCCACATCAGCGCGAGGTTCATCAGGCGCGCCTCACGCCGCGATTGGCCCAGCCCTCGGCGCGCCGGAAGCCGTAGTTGGAGAAGGTGGTCAGCAGCAGATAGAGCGCCCCCGCCACCACGTAAAAGGTGAACGGCTGGCGGGTCGAGCCGGAGGCGACGTGCGCTTGGCGCATGATCTCGACCAGCCCGGTGACCGAGATCAAAGCGGTGTCCTTGAGCGTGAACTGCCAGACATTGCCGAGACCCGGCAGGGCGAAGCGCGCGACCTGCGGCAGCATGATCCGGCGAAACATCAGCCGGCGCGGCATGCCGATCGCCTTCGCTGCCTCGATCTGCCCGACCGGCACCGCCAGCACCGCGCCGCGGATCACCTCGGTCGAATAGGCGCCGGAGATGATGCCGATCGCGACGGTGCCGATGGTGAACGCATTGATCTCAATGTAGCCGTGATAGCCGAACAGCCCGGCGAGGAACATCACCGTGCCACTGCCGCCGAAGAAGAAAAGGTAGATGATCAGGAGCTCCGGCACGCCCCGCGCGACCGTCGTGTAGCCTTCCGCCAGCCACCGCAGCGGCGCGACCACCGACAGCTTGGCGGCCGCACCGAGCGTCCCGATCACCAGGCCGAGCGCCACCGACGACAGGCTGACCGCGAGCGTCATCAGCGTCGCGCGCAGCATCTCGTCGCCCCAGCCCGCGTCGCCGAAGCTCAGCAACTCCATGGCTCAGGTCCCGACCAGGCTCACCAGATCAGACGGGGCCGCGCGGCGCGGCCCGGTGCGATCGGACGCGAGGATCACGAGGTCACGTCGAAGCCGAACCACTTCTGGGCGAGGCTGTTGATGGTGCCGTCCTCTTTGGCCCCGGCGATCGCCTTGTTGAACATCTCCACCAGATCGGTGTCCTCCTGGCGAATGCCGACGCCGACGCCTGCGCCGAACGGCCCGCCGTCGAGGCCAGGCCCGATCAGGGTGAAGTCGGCGCCCTTCTCGGTCTCCATGATCGGGAACCAATAGCTCGCCGAGGCGAGCGCCGCGTCGACCCGACCGGCCTGCAGGTCGAGGTCGAGATTCTCCTGGGTGTCGTAGGTGCGCACATCGACCGCATCGCTCATATATTGGTCGAGGAAGTTGGCGTGCGTGGTGGCGACCTGGACGCCGACCGACTTGCCGTCGAGCGCCTCCTTCAAGGCATCGATCGCCGCCTGCTCCTGGCTGTCGACCTCGTCAAGGTCGGCGAGGTTCATGTCGGTCTGGTAGCTCGCGAGGTCGCTGTCCTTGCGGACCGCGAAATAGGCCGGCTCGTTGGCGTAGCTGTCGGTGAAATTGATCACCTCCTTGCGCTCGTCGGTGATCGACATGCCGGCCATGATGGCATCATACTTGCCCGCGGTCAGCGCCGGGATAATGCCCTCCCAGTCCTGCGCCACGATCTCGCACTCGGCCTGCATGCGCTGGCACAGATCCTTGGCCAGGTCGAGCTCGAAGCCGATCAGCTGACCCGACGAGTTGGTCGAGTTCCACGGGGGGTAGGCGCCTTCGGTCGCGATCCGAACCGAGGTCCAGTCCTTGGCCATCGCAGTGCCGGTCGCCAGACCGACCGCCAAGGCGGCCGCCGCGATCAGGGCGTGATTGCGCACGATAGTCCCTCCATCAACTTTTTTCTGATTCCTTGTTCGAAGCGATGTGTTCGCTTGTCAAGCCTGGTCGAAGAGGGCCGAGCGCGGGAGAACCGGCGGGCGTCAACCGTCACGGGAACAAAGTCGGTGCCGTGCCGTTATACTCGGGTTTTGCAGCGTGCAGCCCTTTGCACGAGTTCAGCGGAGTTGAACTCGCTCGCCTTTCGGGTGACGATAGGGAGCGGCAGCAGCGGGAGCCCAGCATGGCCGAACGTGACCTCAACAAGGATGTCGACGCGATCAAGTCCGATCTCGATGCTCTGCGCAAAGACCTCGCGAGCATCGTAGAGACCGTCAAAGGCACCGCGAAGAACCGCGCGGAGTCCGAGATCGACGCCCTGCAAAAGCGCCTGAACCAGATCGCGACCGATGTCCAGAGCTCGGGCCGCGACAGCCTGCGGGCCGTCGAAGGCCAGATCGGCGACAAGCCCCTGGTCAGCGTCGCGGTCGCCTTTGCTGTGGGCCTTGTGCTCGGGAAACTGTTCGACCGCCGATAGCGCCTTGATCCCGGTCCCACAGCTGGTCGCACTGCTCGGGCTGCCTCGCTTCAGCCTGGCTCGACTCGCGATGGCCTTTGGCCTGCTGGTGGTCGCGGTGGGACTGGGTATCGCCGGCTTCATCGGGCTGATCGACGCGCTCCACCTCTACCTCCTGCGCCATCTCAGCCCGCCGGTCGCGGCGCTGCTGGTCGGGCTGGTCCTGCTACTGCTGGCCGGCGTGCTCTGCCTGATCGCCGGTCGCCTGAGCCGTCCGCTGTCACCGCCCAGACGGCCGGTGACGGGAGGGGGCGATGCGACCGCCGAAGCGATCGCCTGGGTGCAGCGTCATCCGGGCCAGTCCGCGGTGCTCGCCGCGGTGCTCGGCTTTTGCGCCGGCGCCTTGCCCGAGGCGCGCAAGGCGATGAGCGATCTCACCAAGACCCCACGCTAGCCAGGTTCGACCTTCGCGAAGCCACGCGGGTCCCGAGCATATCTCAAGGGGGAGAGCAGACATGGTGGCGCGGGCGGTCGAGGTCGGAAAGCAGCGCTACCGGGAATCCTACGGCCGCTGCTTCGAGGATTTTGCGGTCGGCGACGTCTACGAGCACCGGCCCGGACGCACGATCACCGAGGCCGACAACACCTGGTTCACGCTCCTGACCATGAACCAGCACCAGCTGCACTTCGACCGCGAATATGCGCGCCACACCGAGTTCGGCCAGCCGATCGTCAACAGCGCCCTGACCCTAGCCGTGGTCACCGGCATGAGCGTGTCCGACGTCAGCCAGAAGGCGATCGCCAATCTGGGCTGGACCGACATCCGCATGCCGGCACCGGTGTTCAACGGCGACACCCTGTATGCCGAATCCGAGGTGCTGGATAAGCGCCCCAGCAAATCGCGCCCGACCCAGGGCATCGTAACCATCGCGACCCGCGCCTACAAAGCCGACGGCACCCTGGTGATGGCGTTCAAGCGGACCATGCTGATCCCCAAGCGCGGCCACAGCATCGAGGACAAGATCCCCGCCAAGACAACGCCGGTCTGAGACCGAGGCGCACCTCTATCAGGCCAGGGAATGCGTTCGGGTCGTGCGGTGCGGATTCCCTCGAGGCTCACACGCCGCTGCCCTGGTAGACGGCGCCAAGCGGGATGGGATCGGGAACCGCGGTCAGGCGCAGGTCGGCATCGGCGATCAGATCCTCGATAATCCAGCGCGCGCCGTCGCGCCGCCAGTGCTGCACCCGCCTTTGCTCGCTGGCGACCAGCAGAATCTCCTGGACCGTTGGCAGCTGGCGGTAGTCGTCGAGCTTACGGCTGCGGTCATGCAGCTGTGTCGATAGCGACAGCACCTCGACGATCGGGATCGGGTCGGCGACATAGCGCCGCCCTCCCTCGGCCGGTGCGCAGGTGACCGCCAGATCGAACTGATAAAGACTGTCAGCGCGCGCCATGAGCCTGGCGCCGAACGCGCCGAGGACGCGGCAGGGTGGCTGTAGCTGATCGCCGATTGCGTAAGCCAGGTTGGAGACGATCGTCGCATGCGCCTCGCTCGGCGGCGCCATGGCGACGATCCGGCCGTCGACCAGCTCGTAGCGGCGATCCGTGCCGTCGTCCCAGTCCAGAAACTGCTCGAACGTCCAGTGCCTCTCGTCAGCTTCGGTCATCGCGACCTCCAGGTCTTCGTGCTCTTATGGCATGGAAGGCAGCGTCGCAGGAGACCGAGCATCCCGACACGCGAACCGGAGCGCCCCGATGCCTGGTTCGACGTGGCCATCCTGGGTGATGGTCCGGCCGGCTCGGTCGCCGCGCTGTCGCTGGCGGAGAGCGGCGCGCGGGTCATGCTGCTGGGCGCACGGCATGATACCGCCGCTGCCGCGCGAACCAGTCAATGTCTTCCCGCGCAAGGTTCGACCTGGATGCGCGCGCTGGGTCTCACCGACGCCTTCCGTGCCGGGCCCCATCTGCCGATCCTGGCCAACCGCGCCGCCTGGCGCAGCGACCAGATCGAGGCGATGGATCTGATCCGAGGGCCCACGGCCACGCGTGGCTTTTGGATCGCCCTGCCTTCGACGCACTGCTGCGCGATGCTGCCAAAGCACGGGGCGTGGCGCATTGCCCGGCCCGGGGCCGGATCCAGGCTCACGCCTCGGCCCGCGGCTGGCGGTTCGAGCTGCACAGCACGAGCGGCGTGCTTCGCATCATCGAGGCGAGCTTCGCGATCGATGCCAGCGGCCGCGCGTCGGTCCTGGCCCTCAGGAATGGCGCCAGGTGTTGCGCACACGACCGGCTGGTGGCCGTGGTTGCGCGTTTCGCGTCACCCGATGACGGCGACGTCGACCAGACCACCCTGATCGAGGCGGAGGAGCAGGGCTGGTGGGCGAGCAGGTCCTGCAGGGCCTCGGCGGTGGCCACGTCGGGGTAGTGGAAGCCACCCTGGCCGCGGCCCGGATTGTGCAGACTCGAGCCATGCCCGGCCGTTGCTCGCTCCAGCAGCAGGATCGATCCCGCGACCGGATCATGGCCCGGCAACCGCCCGGTCAGCGCGAGCACGCTGGCCAGACCGGCGGCACCGGCACCGACAATCACCCAATCATGAGGTTCGAGCTTCGCCATCGTCCTCTCCGCGGTCGGTTGTAACACAGATGCCAGATGCGCACTGCTGCTTGGCTTGGGCCGACGGTGTGCGGTAGGAAAGGCCAGAAGTCAGGGAGGACGGACATGAAGATCACGGTGGTCGGTGCGGGTGCGATGGGGGCGAGCTATGGCGGGCATCTGGCCCGCTCGGGCCACGACGTGGCGCTGCTCGACACCTGGCAGGACCATGTCGATGCGATCAACGGGGACGGCCTGCATGTCGACGGCGTGCTCGGCGATCATCGGATCGGGCTGCCGGCCAGCGCCGCGTTGGACGTCCGTCCGGCCGACGTCGCGATCGTGTTCGTCGACGCCAACAACACCGCCAAAGCCGCCGGGAGTTTGGGCGGCCTGCTCGAGCCGGAGGGCTTTGCGATCACCTTCCAGAACGGCATCGGCAATGTCGAGAAGCTACAGGCGGCGCTGGGGCCTGAGCGCGTGCTGGGCGGCTCTTCCATGTGCAGCGCTGCTAGCCGCGGCCCGGGCCATGTCACGCTCACCCACATGGGCATCACCTCGGTCGGTGAGACCAGCACCGCCGACCAGAGCGGGCGGGTCCAGGCGATGATCGAGGCGTTGCGCGGCGCCGGCTTCGAGGCCGAGCACGAGCCCAATGTCATGGGACTGATCTGGCAGAAATTCGTGGTCAACTGCGCGGTCAACGCGATCGCCGCGACCACCGGGCTGCGGGGCGGCGAGATCGTGCGCCTGCCCGAGCTCGACGCCTTCCAGGACCGCGTGCTCGACGAGATCATGGCGGTCACCAAAGCCAAGCAGATCCGGCTGCCCAATCCCGAGATTGCCGCCAAGATCAAGGCCCAGTGCCACAAGAAATTCAACAAGCCCTCGATGCTGCAGCATGTCGAGGCGGGCCGCCGGACCGAGATCGAGGCGCTGAACGGTGCCTTGATCCGCGAGGCTAAGGCGCTGGGCATCCCGATGCCGAACAATGAGGCGCTGGTGGCGCTGCTCAAGGGGCGCGAGCTGCATCAGCAGCGGCGTGTCCACCAGCCGAACCTGGACTATGATGCCTGGGAGGCGCGCATCGCTGCCGGCGAGGAGTAGCCATGCTGGACCAGGAGGACCGCAAGGCGTCCGACGAATACGGACCCTGGGCGTGGATCGCAGGCATCGCGATCGGCGGGGTGCTCATGCTGTTGATGTTCACCCTGGCGACCGGGCGCTTCTGACGCCCGAGCGCGCGGGATCTACGGAACTCGAAGTGCAGCCGCGACGTTGGATGGCGGGCGCGTTGGCACCGAGCCGGCGCCGATCCCGCACACGGAAGCGCAGGTGTTCGACGCGATCACCAGCATCGTCTCCCAGGGCGGCTATATCGGCATCGTGGCGATGATGTTCGCCGAGAACCTGTTTCCGCCGATTCCCTCGGAGCTGATCATGCCGCTCGCCGGCTTCGTCGCCGCGCAGGGCCGGCTGAGCCCCGCGCTGGTGGTGCTGGCCGGCACGCTCGGCTCGGTGCTTGGCGCGCTGCCCTGGTACTATGCCGGCCGGTGGCTCGGCGCGCAGCGGGTCTGCGCCTTTGCTGCCCGCCACGGCCGCTGGCTGACGCTCGGCGAGAAGGAGATCGGCCAGGCGATCCGCTGGTTCGAGCGCCACGGCCGGATCGCCGTGCTGATCGGCCGCCTGGTGCCGACCGTGCGCACCCTGATCTCGCTGCCGGCCGGCATGGCGCGCATGCCGCTTGCCCCCTTCCTGCTCTACTCCTCGATCGGCACGCTGGCATGGACCGCGGCACTGACCGCCTCCGGCTTTCTGCTGCAATCGGAGTATCAGCGGGTCGCGGGCTATGTCGACCAGGTCTCCAAGGTGATCATCGGCCTGATCGTCGTGGTCTATGTCTGGCGTGTGCTCGCCGGCGGCTCGCTCGGCGCGCGCCTGCGTGGCTGGGCGCGCAGCCTGCGGCGCGACGTCCTTGCGATCTCTCTGGCGGCGCGCGATCCGCGCGTGCCGTGGTATGCCAAGGCAGTGGCGCTGCTGGTCGCCGGTTATGCGCTGAGCCCGATCGACCTGATCCCCGACTTCATCCCGATCGTCGGCCACCTCGACGACGTGATCCTGGTGCCGCTCGGCGTGCTGCTGGCGGCCCGGCTGATTCCGGACGATCTGCTCGCGGAACATCGCCGTGAGGCTGCGGCGATGGCCGAAAAACCCACGGACTGGCGGGTAGGCGCGCTGTTCATCGCGATCTGGGCGATCGCGCTGGCCTTCGCGCTGCGCTGGCTTATGAGGGCTCTGGGCTGACCGCCCCTCAGCTTTTTCCCGGCGGCGGGTTCCACCAGCGCGGCTCGCCCGCCAGATGCGGATCCAGATGGACCCAGGAGATCTTTTCCGAGGTGAAGTTGTGCCGGGTCGCTGGCGTCTTTTCCGGCTCGTCGAGCGTGCCCACGGTGATCGCCGACATATTCGGGCCTTGCGTCGAAGCGGAAGGTGATCGGGCTGCCGCATTCGGGACAGAACTCGCGGCTGGCGAAATCGGTCGAGCGGACGCGTTTCATCGGCGTGCCCTCGAAGGTCACCTTGTCTGCCTCGAACCCGGCGAAGGTCAGGGCGACACCGCCGCCCGCCCGCCGGCATTGCTCGCAATGGCAGGGCGTGACCCGCAGCGGCGGCCCCTTCGCGCGGTAACGCACGGCACCGCAAAGACACCTCCCGGTCAGGACCTGTTCGCTCATCGATGCCTCCCCAGAGGTTTCCAACCACCCTATGCGGTCAGGGTTCTCGAGGCTCACGACCTGACCGGCAAGATACGGGTGGCCCTGCACGACGGCGACGAAACGACGATCGGCCGTGATGACGGGACGCTGCTCCTGGAGCGCCAGCGCAAGATACATGCAGTCGTACACCGGATGGTCGAGGTCGCCTGCCAACCGTGCTGCCGCCGCCATGAGCTGCTTCATGGAGCTCGGTACTGCAATGGGCACGTCGGCCAACACGTCGAGAGCCTTGCGGACGTCAGTGGCGCGGATCTGGCCGCGACGCGCGATCGCCCAAAGCGCGTTCGCCGCCTCGGCGTACATCAGCTCAGGCGCCAGGAGCGGCAGGTCGGCATCGAGGAGCCTGGCCGCCTGCTCGGACAGCGGCTCATCAATCAGCCATTTGATCGCAACGCTGGCATCGACCACGAAGCCCGTCATGCGGTGTCACGGTCACGATCGGCGCGGATCAGCGTTGCACTGTCGATGTCAGAGCGCAGCCGCCTACGCAAGCGCGCCGCACGCGCGGCAACACTCTCCTTTGCGCCGCCTTGCAGCAACACTGTCCGTAGAATCTCCCGGTGCTCCGCCTCGGCCGACCGGCCATGCGCCGCCGCGCGCTGTTTCAAGGCGCGAACCACCTGGTCATCAAGGTTGCGGACGGTCAGCTGTGCCATGCGGCATGCCTTCAATGCTTGCGCCTGCATTGAAGGCATTTAGGCGCTCGAGCCCTAGATTGCAAGGTTTGCGTCCTGCAAGTCTCTAGGCGAGGATCGGGTGCGCGCGCAGCCAGGCGATGGTGTCCTCCGCGCTCTGGTCGGGCGGGAACACCGGATAGAAGACGTGCTCGATCCGACCAGCCGTGCAGGATCAGGGTCAGGCGCTTGATCAGGGTCATGACCCCGTCCTCGCCTGGCACCTCGAAGGTCGGCAGGCGCAGCGCCTTGGCGAACCGAAGATCGGCATCGCTCAGCACCTCGAACGGCAGATGCAGCCGTGCCACCATTTCCTGCTGGTAGGCGGTGGTCTGGCTCGACAGCCCAAAGACCTCGGCGCCGAGCTCCAGCAGCTCCTGGTGATGATCGCGAAAGCTGCAGGACTGCGGCGTGCAGCCGCGCGCGCCCGGGATCATGTCCCAGCCCTCGGGCGAGGGCTTGTCCGGCTCGCCGGTGCGCGGATAGGCGTAGACCACGGTGCGCGGCCGGCCGGTCTCGGCGAGCACGACGCTGGCGGCCCGCGGTCGACGGCAGCGCGATCACCGGCACCGCCTGGCCTGCCAGATGATCGCACCCGCCATCGTCGACCGGCACCGGCAGATCCGCCGGCAGCCTGCTCAGGTCCCTGGCCCCCAGATCCTTGGCCACCACGCCCTCCTGCGGCGCCCGGCGACCGCTACTCGGCTGCGATCGGCTGCTGGTGCTGCTGGATCAGCCGCCACAGGCTCTGCGGCGTCGCCGGCATGTCGACGCTGGTCACGCCGAGATCCGCCAAAGCGTCGATGATCGCATTGATCACCGCGGCAGGCGATGCCACCGAGCCCGCCTCGCCGCAGCCCTTCACGCCCATCGGATTGTTCTGGCACGGCACCTCGATGGTCGAGACCTTCATCGCCGGCACACCGTCGGCGCGCGGCATGCAGTAGTCCATGAACGAGCCCGACAGCAGCTGGCCGTTGTCGTCGTAGATCGCGTGCTCGTAGAGCGCCTGGCCGATGCCCTGGACCACCCCGCCATGGACCTGGCCGGCGACCAGCATCGGGTTGAGCACCACGCCGAAGTCGTCGACCGCGACGTAGTTCACGATCTGGACCACGCCGGTGTCGGGATCGACCTCGACCTCGGCGACGTGGCAGCCATTGGGAAAGGTGTAGGCGTCGATCTGGGCGGTTGCCTCGGCGTCGAGGCCGCCCTCGAAGCCCTCGGGCGGTGAGGTCGACGCACGCGCCTTCTCGGCCAGATCCAGCAGGCCGATCCGGCGATCGGTGCCGATCACACCGAACTCGGCGGTGCCGCGGTCGTACTCGATGTCGGCGACCGCGGTTTCCAGCTCCTGCGCCGCATAGTGGCGGCCGCGCTCGATCACGTTATCAGCGCAATCGCGAATCGCCATGCCCTCGGCGGTCAGCGAGCGCGAGCCGCCGGTGCCGCCGCCCAGCTTGAGGGTGGCGGTGTCGCCCTGGACGATCCGGATCTTCTCGAACGGCACGCCGAGCCGAACGTGCAGCACCTGGGCAAAGGCGGTCTCGTGGCCCTGGCCGTTCGACTGGGTGCCCACGGCCACGCTGACCGTGCCGTCGGTCTCGAACTTGATCGCCGCCATCTCCTGCGGATCGCCCATGGTCGATTCGATGTAATACGCCATGCCGATGCCGCGCCATACGCCGTGCGCCTGCGCCTCGGAGCACCGCTGAGCGAAGCCCGACCAGTCCGCCTCCTCCAGCGCAGCATCCATGACCCTGGCGAACTCGCCGGAATCGTAGATCTCGCCGGCGGCGGTCTTGTATGGCATGGCGGCGGCGTCGACGAAGTTCTTGCGCCGCAGCTCGGCCGGGTGCTCGCCCAGCTCGCGCGCCGCGGCGTCGATCAGCCGCTCCATCAGATAGATCGATTCCGGCCGGCCGGCGCCGCGGTAGGCATCGACTGGGGTGGTATTGGTAAGCACGCCCTTGACCCGGTAGACCATGTTCTTGATGTCATACACGCCGGGCAGAACCTTGAGCGCTGCGCCCGTCGGAATGAACGGCGCGAACAGGTTGCAGTACGCCCCCATGTTGGCGGTGGTCAGCACGCGCATGCCGACGATCCTGTGGTCGGCATCGAAGCCGAGCTCGGCCTCGGTGACGTGGTCGCGGCCCATGACGTCCGACAGAAACCCGTCGCTCGAGCGCTCGCCGGTCCATTTGACCGGGCGGCGGAGCAGGCGCGCCGCCCAGACCGCGAGCGCATATTCGGGATAGAAGAACGCCTTGGTGCCGAAGCCGCCGCCGACGTCGGGGGTCAGCACGCGCACCGTCTCGGGAGGGACCTTGAGCACCTCGGCGAGCGGGCCGGTGAACAGCCAGCCGCCCTGGGTGCAGGCATGCAGCGTGATCTGGTCGCCGGCAACCTCGCCGATCGCGGCGCGCGGCTCCATCGGGTTGGAGACCAGCCGGTTGTTGATGATCCGCACCTTGGTGACGTGGGCCGCGCCGGCGAGCGCCTGCTCGACCGCGTCGGGATCACCGTGCTGCCAGTCGAAGGCGAGGTTGCTCGGCACGTTGTCGTGGACTAGCGGCCGGCCGGCGTCGGCTGCGCTCTCGGTGTCGACCACTGCAGGCAGGGATTCGTACTCGACCGCGATCAGCTCGGCGGCGTCCTTGGCCTGGCTCAGCGTCTCCGCCACCACGAACGCGACATGGTCGCCGACATGGCGCACGCGGTCGGTGCACAGTACGGGGCGCAGGGGGTTGATGCCGTCCGAGCCGTCGCGATTGATCATCGGGATCAGGCAGGGGAGGGCATTGCTGCCGTTGGCCTCGATCTCGGCGCCGGTGATCACCGCCAGCACACCGGGGGCGAGCCTGGCCTCGTCGATGTCGATCGAGACGATCCTGGCGTGCGCCTCGGGCGAGCGCACGGCAACGCCGTAGGCCTGTCCAGGCAGATTGATGTCGTCGGTGTAGCGGCCGGCACCGGTGATGAACCGCTGATCCTCGACCCGCCGCACCGACTGTCCGACCCCGAACTTCGCCATGATGCTTCCCCCCGCACTGCTCGAGCAAACGGCGCTCAACATACCCCAACCGGCGCGTGGTGCCAGGGCGCTTTTCGTGGTTTGCAGGAGCCGTGCGGAGGCGACTGGCGCGGGACCCGCAGGACGGCCCGGCCGGTCGACCTCGGCCGGATGGGTGGCTTCATCCGCGGCCTGTCGACGAGCCCTCAGTCGGCGTATTCCGGCTCCTCGCGCTCGAGAATCCGGCGCAGCGCCGCAAAATGCAGGTCGGCCTGATCGGGATAGCGCGCGAACTCGGCGCTGGTACGCGCGATCTCGTCGTCCGGCACGCGCTTGAGCGGCCGGCCGGTCGACATCGCCAGCACCTGGTTCTGACAGGCGCGCTCGAGATAGTAGAGATCGTCGAACGCCGAGGCGACCGATGGCCCCACCGTGACCACGCCGTGATTGGCCATGAACAGGATCCGCCGGTCGGCCAGCGCCGCCGCGATCCGATCGCCCTCGCCGGCATCGAGCGCCAGGCCGCCATAGTCGTCGTCGTAGGCAACCTGATCGGTGAAACGCAGGGCATTCTGGTTGATCGGCTCGAGCCGGCCACCCTCGATCGAGGTCAGCGCAGTCGCGTAGGGCATGTGGCTGTGCAGGATGCAGCGGCTGTCCGGTCGCGCCAGATGCATGCGGCCATGGATGTATAGGGCGGACGGCTCGACCACGCCCTCGCCGGACAGCACCCGGCCGCCGACCTCGACCCGCAGCAGATCGCGCGCCCGCAGCTCGCCGAACTGGAAGCCGTGCGGATTGACCAGGAACTCGCGACCGTCGTCGGTCAGCGCCAGGCTGAAGTGGTTGCAGATGCCCTCGTGCAGCCCGAGCCGCGCCGCCATGCGAAAGGCCGCCGCCAGCTCGACGCGTCCGACCCGCTCCCGATTGTCCATCGATCACTCCTGGCGTTCCGTTGGTCCCGAGGCGGGCTTGCCGGCGGCCGCAAGCCCGGCATGCTGCGGGCCGCCGTGCAAGGACGATGATCACTGGTTTGGCCAGCCCGTTTCCGTTAATAGATGCCGCCGGGAGCTGGCGGCGTCGAGCACAAACGCAATCGAGGCGTAGGAGAGATGACCAGGACACTACAGAGGTTGATGGGCGTGATCTTCTCGATCGGGCTTCTGGCGGGCTGCGCGCCCGGCCTGATCGGCGGCGACCGGCAGAGCGATCCCAGTCTCGATCGCGTACTGGTCAGCGACAGCGACGTGCCGGCCAGGCAGGGCCTCCTGTACATGGCCATGCAGGATGCCCAGACGGCGTTGCAGAGCGCCGGCTTCGCGTTGGCCGCCGACGAGCCCGCCGAGGCCAAGCAGCAGATCAACAACCTGCTCTATGCGATCGATCCGTCGTATCCGCCGACGCCGACAGTCACGTCGACCGGGATCGCCTTGTTCTGGCCGGGCACCGGCTACGGCCTACGCCGGTCGGTCGAGGACATCGCCGATCAGATGCGCTCGGTCAGCAGCCGGCACGGCGCGCGCGCGACCGTGGTCGAGCAGGCCGGGCTGGTCACCTCCTGCGCCGAGGAGACGCTCGAGCGGGTCGATCGGATGGCGAGCCTCGGCAGACAGGCGCTCGACGCCGGCTCGACGGAGGAGCTTGCCCCTCTGCTCACCGAGATCGACCATCTCACGCACATCGTGCTCGAGGCACCCGCCGCCGACGAGGCGGATGCCTGCAGCCTGGAGCACGCCAAGGACCATCTGGACAGCCTGGCGCTCCAGCTGGCCTGAGCGCGGGCTCAGGCGGTGGCCCGGCGAGGCCGCTCGATCGACGCGAGGAACGCCGTCTCGAGGGTCGGCGCGCCCTGGCTCTCCTTGAGCCCGGCCGGCGAGCCGACATAGCCGAGCCGGCCGTCGTGCAGGACCGCGACCCGATCGCACAGCTCGTCGTGGTCGGCCAGGATGTGCGAGCTCATGAACACCGTGCGGCCGCGCGCACGCGCCTCGACCAGCTGCCGTTTGAGCAGGATCCGCGCCTTGGGATCGAGCCCGCTCATCGGCTCGTCCAGGATCAGCAGCGGCCGGTCGGTCAGCAGGGTCGCCAGGATCCCGAGCTTTTGCGCCATGCCTTTGGAGTAGCTGCGAATCGGGCGGCGCAACGCGGCCGGGTCGAGATCGAGCTCCTCGGCCTTCAGGCAGGCGACCGCGCGGGTCACCCGCTGGCGGTAGAACGCGAGCGACAGCCGCACGAAATCGTGGCCGCACAGGTGGCTGGGCGGCTGAAATTTTTCGGGCAGATAGGCGAGCTGTGCCCGGCTGCTCGGCTGGTCGTGCGCGACGCCGAACAGATGGACCACGCCTGCGGTGGGCACGACCAGCGTCAGGATCGACTTCAAGAGCGTGCTCTTGCCGGCGCCGTTGAGGCCGATCAGGCCGAGGATCTCGCCCTGGCGGACGTTCAGGGTGATGTCCTCCAGCACGTCGGTACGTCCGTAGCGGCTGCACAGGCCGGCGATCTCAATGGCGTCGGTCATGCTTATCGCTCCTCATGGCGTCGCGGCACTTCGCTCCGCCCGTTCCTCGGCTCGCCGGGGCGCGCGCCAGGCACGATCGGGCGGACCCTCGACGATCTCGCCGGTGGCCACGATGTAGGTCTGGTTGGGTCGTAGGGTGATCTCGGCCGGCCGCCGTGCGCCGGCGCCGCGCCATTTCAGTCGCACTGAATCGCGCTGCACGCGCAGCACCTCGACCGCGCCGGCAACGCCGCTTTGCGCAAAGCTGCGACCGTTCAGCCAGATCTGCCAGTCGCTCGGGCCCTCGTAGAGGATCGCCGACAGATGCAGCGCGCCGGGGCCGGCGACCGGCAGCGGCGACGCCGGATCGGCAGGCGCTGCACTCACCGCCGCGCCGCGCGCGCGGCGCGCCGCCTCGAGCAGGTCCTGGATGCGGCGCGAGAACAGCAGCGAGTCCTGAGCCTGCTTGCGCTCGACGGACACGCCTGGCGCCGTCTGCTGGTCGGGCCCGGCCGCGGCTGCGGGCGCCAGAGCGAGCAGCGCGCTGGCGAGCCATGCCGGCAGGCCGCGCATCACGAGTTGGCCGGCGCATGGGCTCGTTCGCGCCACTGAAAGCTGCGCCACTCGAAGGTCAGCAGGCCCTCGACCAGATCGATCGCCTCGCCCGCCCGCAGGCGATTGAGCACGCTGGCATCGACCGTTTCGCGCCGGCTCAGGCGCAGGCCGGTGACCCGGACATCGCCCGGAAAGTCGCTGAGAACCGCTTCGGCGAAGCCGAGCATGTCGTTGTCGGTGATGCCGAACATCTCGATCGTGACGTTGGTCGAGAGCACCGACAGGCGACCGTCGCCGGGCTCCGACGCACGCTCGAGCTGGGGGCTGAAGCTGTAGCGGATCGCGTTCAGGCCGTGCGCTGCCTGCAGGTGCTCGAGCAGCGCCGCAGCCGCCAGCCGATCGGGTGGTGTCAGCAGGCCCCGCTCGACCAGCGCCTGGTAGGTGGCGCGGTTCGACTCCAGATATGCCCGCTCCTCCTCGCTCAACGAGCGCTCGCTGCTCAGGTTGCGCAGCTGGCGGGACAGCCGGTCGCGGGTCGCCTCGCGCCCGTCGGTATAGCCCTGGGCGATCGCCACGCTCAGCCCGCCGAGCAGCCCATTGATGGCGAGCAGCGCAAGCACCCGCCTGATCGAGCGGCGTCGCGGGATCATCGCCGACGTCTGCCGATCCGCAGGTCGGCGCTCATCTCGGCTTCTGCGGACGTGGGCTCGCGCACCAGACCCGCGCCGCCGACGAAGTTCTCGTTCGGCAGGATGCTGACCGCCTGACGCTTGATCAGGATCGGCCGGTCGGGAAAGCCGTCGACCAGCCTGGCGGCGAAGCGATCGGTCGCGGCGACCGCCGTGCTCGGCTCGTCGCCTCGGCCGAGATCGAGCACCAGATCGATGGTGTAGTCGTCACTCTCCTGGCGCCCGGATCCGTCGTCAGGCTCGGCGCGCCCGCTGGCGTTGCCGAGATCGACCTGCCAGCCGACACTGAGCAGCTGCTCGTCGCGCGCCATCGCCGCGCGCAGCGCCTGCAGCGGCGCGATCGGGTCGAGCCGGTCGCCTTGCAGGCGCCGGTACGCCTGCAGCACCGCGCGCATCACGTCGGCCGATGCCGCGCCGGCCGCCGCGTCCACGCCGTCGCGCTCGAGATGGCTCCGGGCCGTCGCCTGCCAGGCGCGCAGCCAGTCGATCTCATGCTCCAGCTCGAGGCCGGTGACCGCCAGGAAAGCAGCATAGCTGGCCAGGCCGATGGCCGAGACGCCGAGGCCCGTGCCTGCCCAGCGCAGGCTCACTTCCTCGACCATGCGCCGGCGCAGGTCGGCCGGCAGCAGCTGGATCGCGGGCTGGCGCCTGCGTGCGGTCCAGGCGGCGCACAGCAGCGTTCCGTGTTCGGGATCGCCGATCTGGCCGAGACCGAGCGCGGCCGCTGCCTCGGTCGCGCTCAGCATGTGCAGCCTGGCGCCGCCCGGGATGGCTTCGGCCCACTGGCGCCGCAGCACGTCATCGCCGAGCACGATGATGTCGAGGCCGGCGTCGGCGCGATAGCCGAGCCGGGTCATGTAGCCCAAGGTCGCGCGCAGCTCGTGCTGGGTCGCGGCGACCACGTCAATCGAGCCTGTGCCGGCAGCGGCGCTCGCGGTCGGTTCGGCCTCCGCCGACCGCCCGGCCGGCTGCTCGTGCGCCGGTTCGGCTGCCGAACCCCGCCGTCCCGGCGAGAGCGCCCGAGACGCTTCGGGCGTGAGACTCGGGGTCAGCCTGGTCAAGGCGAGCTCACCGCGATTGACCACGATCTGACGCACGCCGCCGGTCGACTGCCGGCTGATCAGGATCGTCCAGGGATGGGGCTCGGCGTCCGCCGGCGTCAGGTGGCGGGCCAGGCGCGTCACCATGGTCACCACCTCGACCGGCAGCAGGGTCAGGGCGACGATCGGGTTCTCGATGGTGCGCAGGAACTCGACCCATCGCGTCCAGTCGGGCGCGGGCGGCACGGCGGCGAGCAGATAACGCCGGGTGCTGCGCTGGTTCGGATCGTCGCCGCGCTCGAGCGCCGCCCTGAGCTCGGCATCCGGAAACGCGCGCTCGAGCCTGCGCGCCAGGACCTTCGAGCGATCCATCCGGTTGACCTTGGGCACGCTCTCCTGGCGGTAGGACTGCTCCAGCAGGTCGATCAGCACGACCAGCGGCCGGCGCGCACGCTTGCCGAGCACCGCGCCAAGCTCAGCGAAGGCCGCCTCGTCGGTGCCGACTTGCCGGGCCTCGATCACGCGGCCGCCCGCGACCTGGGCCAGCAGTCCGCCTTCGTTGCCGATGGTCAGCACGAAGCGCGGGCTTGGAGCGAGCAGGCGGCCGAGCATGTCAGGCGCCGATCTGACCCAGGCTGTCATAGATCGGCCCGAACACCGCGAGCGCGATCCATGCCATGATCAGCCCCAGCACCGCGGTCAGCATCGGCTCGACCATGCCGATCAGACTATCGATCGCCCGATCGACGTCCTGGTCGTAGAGCACCGCGACCTCCTGCAAGGTCTGTCCGAGATTGCCGGTATCCTCGCCGACCTTGACCATGCGGGTGACCCTGGTCGGGAATTCGCCCGAGGCGGCCATCGCGGTCGACAGCGTGCTGCCCGCCTGGACCTGTTGCTTGACCAGCGCCATCGCCTCCGCCAGCGCACGGTTGCCGAGCACCCGGCGGCTGGAATCGAGGCAGGCCAGGATGTCGATGCCGCTTTGGAACATCACCGCGAACATCTGCGCGAAGCGGGCGAGCGCGATCTTGCGCACGACCGAGCCCACGACCGGCAGACGCAGGATCAGCGCATCGACCCGATAGGCCACGTCCTCCGAGCGGCGCTTCATGATCCGGATCGCGACCGCCGTGGCGACCGGCAGGCCGACGATGATCGGCCAGTAGACCTGCACCACCGCCGAGGTGACGATCAGCGCGGTCGTCCAGATCGGCAGGGCCTGATTGCTGGAGGTCAGAAAGTCGACCACCTGGGGCACCACGCCGGCCATCAGGAAGATGGTCACGCTCAGCACCACGAACGCGACCACCGCCGGATAGCGGGTCGCCTTGCGCACCTTGGCGGTCATCGTGTCGGTCCACTTGAGATGACGCACCAGGTAGCGAAAGCTCTCGGCCAGGTTGCCGGTGGCCTCGCCGGCGGCGATCAGGGCCGTGAACACGTTGCCGAATACCCGCGGATGCGCGGCGAACGCGGCCGACAGGACCTGGCCCTCGCTGACATCCCGGTAGATCTCGGCGGTCAGGTCGCGCAGGCGCGGCGATCCCGTGGAATCGCGAACATCGGCCAGGCACTGCAGGAGCGGCACGCCGGCGCGCTGCATCTGCTCGAGGTGAATGCACAGCTGGATCAGATCCTGCGTCGTGATGCGATCACGCAGCGCCAGGAGGCCGCGCCTGGCACGGGCGGTCCGGCAGTCGACCAGCTCGAGGCCGATCTCGAACAGCGCGCTCTGCAGGTCCATCTCGTTGGCCGCCGCCAGCGAGCCACGCACCTGGCGCCCGTTGGCGTTGACCGCGCGATAAGCATAGTGCGGCATGACGGCGTGCTACAGCCGCGTGGTCAGGTCGACCGTGCGGATCAGGGACGCGAGCGAGATCTCGCCCGAGAGCACCCGGGCGATGCCGTCGTCGGCCATGGTCCGATAGCCCTTGAGCAGCGCCGCCGCCTTCAGCTTGGCCCGGGTGCCGCCCGATGCGACGATCTCGTCGAGCTCTTCGTCCATGATCAGGATCTCGACCAGCGGCAGCCGTCCCCGGTAGCCGGTCGAGCGGCAGTGCTCACAGCTCACCGGCTCGCCGATCGAGGGCGGCGCAGCCGGATCGACGCCGAGGATGCGGCACTCCTCGGCGCTCGCCGGGCGCGAGGTCTTGCAGCGCGGACAGAGCCTGCGCACCAGGCGCTGGGCGAGCACGGCGACGACATTGCCGGCGATCATGCTCGGGTCGAGGCCGAGATCCATCATCCGCGGCACCGCCCCGATCGCGTCGTTGGTGTGCAGTGTCGTGAACACCAGATGGCCGGTCATGGCCGCGCGCAGCGCCATGACCGCGGTGTCCCGATCGCGCACCTCGCCGATCAGCACCACATCCGGGTCCTGCCGCAAGATCGCGCGCACACCCTCGGCGAAGCCCAGGGCGGACTGCTCGCGCACCTGGGTCTGGCGCAGCATCGGCAGGCGGTACTCGATCGGGTCCTCGAGGGTCATGATGTTGATCTCGACCGAGCTGATCTGGCTGAGCATGGCGTACAGCGTGGTCGTCTTGCCGCTGCCGGTCGGGCCGGTGACCACGACCACGCCCTCGGGCCGCTTGAGCGAGCGCTCGACCAGGGCGAGATTGGGAGCGCTGATGCCGAGCTGGTGGAGCTCGACCTGGGAATGGGTCTTGTCGAGCACGCGCAGGACGATGTTCTCGCCATGCACGGTCGGCAGCGAGGCGACCCGGAAGTCGATCTCGCGATTGCCGAGATTGAGGCTGATCCGGCCGTCCTGCGGGTGCAGCTTGTCGGCGATGTTCATGCCGGCCATGATCTTCAGGCGGTGTGAGATCGGCGACCAATGCTCGCGATGGAACGATCGGATCTGGGCCATCACGCCATCGACCCGGTAGCGCAGCCGCAGGAACAGCTCTTCGGGCTCGAAGTGGATGTCGGAGGCGCCGACCTTGACCGCATCCAGAAGGATCGCATCGACCAGACGCACCAGCGGGTGGGCATAGGCGGCGTCCGGCTTGTCCATGCTGTCGAGATCGACCTCGCCGGTCTCGAGCTCCTTGACGATGCCGTCGAAGGACATGGTGTAGCCATAGGCGCGGTCGATCAGCTCGCCCACGTCGCGCGGCGAGCAGATCCGCGGCACCACTGCCAGGCCGATCCCGAACTGACGCCTGAGCTGGTCGAGGGCGAGCACGTCATAGGGGTCGCACATGGCAACGAACACGGTGTTGCCTTCGATCGACAACGGCACGACGCGATAGCGCGCTGCGATGCTCTTGCTGACCTTCGCGACCACCTCGGGATCGAGCATCGCGGTCTTCGGATCGAACTGTTGATAGCCCGATGCCTCGGCCAGCAGGGATGCCAGGATGTCCTGGGTGATGAAGCCGAGATCGACCAGGACCGTGCCGAGCATCCCGCCCGAGCGCTTCTGCTCGAACAGCGCGACCTCGAGCTGGTCGGGCGAGATCAGGCCGAGCTGGAGCACGCGATCGCCGATCCGCGTGGCGGGCTTGCTCCCGTCAGGCGCCAGGTCGGCCTCCGCGACCGCGGCAGGATCTTCGAGCAGACCGGAATTCGGGCTCATGGTCACGGGCTTCCGACTGGCCTCCTGCAGGGTCGCTGCCTCGGGGACGGGCGCCGGGCAGCATCGGCCCACCACCCGACAAGGGCATTGGACCCCGGAGTTTTTGAGAATTGGTGAACCATCGAGCCGGCCTGACCGGCCACGCGCTCAGCCGCAGCGCGAACGGATCGCGCCGGCGGCGACGCACGCTTCGTCCGTGCTGCCGAGGGCACAGCCGTTGTCGGCCCAGAGCGTGTCCGCCGCCCCGCAGATCGCGCCCGAGAACACCGCGCCCGCGGCTTGCGCCAGGGCCGGCTTCTCGCGCCACAGCGTCACGTCGTCGAACGCGTCATCGTCCAGCTCGCTGATCGGCCGGTCGACGAACGGCTCCGCGCCGTCGGCGTTCTCGGCCTCATCGGTCGGAATGCCGCTGGTGCTCATGCGCTGCCCGCTCTCGAGCCAGCCGCCCAAGCCATTCTCGCCGTGGCTCAGGATCACGAAGGCGGCATTCGCGCTCAGCTCGCTGCTGCCGGGCGTGCCGGCCGCGCCGTCGCGCACCGCCAGCGTGCCCGGTCCGGTGGTGCCAGCCGTGGTGAGCGGATCGCTGACATGGTAGCTCAGGCGCCGATACCAGCCATCGTAGGATTGCCCGTCCTGCAGACCGAGCGTGCGCCAGGGCAGCACCCGCTCGTTCGGGGCGACCGCGCCGCCAGTGCAGGCGCCGCTGCCTTCGGGCTGGGCGCGCCCGAAGTTCGCGTCGCCGCGCTCGAGCGAGCCGTCGGCCGGACAGGGAAGGTAGGTATTGGTTGCGTAGAACGCGACCAGCGCGTCATAGGCGATCTGCAGGCGCTCGCGCGTGATCTTGGCATGCTGATGGTCGAGCTGGCCGCCGAGCAGCTGGACCGCACCGCCCAGGATGATGCCGACCACCGCCATCACGATCGCCAGCTCGATCAGCGTGAAGCCGGACTCAGCCGGCACGGGCCTGCCGGGGCCGCCGATCGACGGCGAGCGGTTGCTGCGCGCCGGTCGGATCGAGCGCCCCCGGCGCGCGGGGAGCGGAAGGCGGGACATCGGCCGCCGCCCCGGAGCCACCATGTGGGCTAGTTGAGCTCGTAGTACATCAGGCACTGGTCGCCGTTGGGATTGTAGTCGCCGCGGTCGATGCATGCCGAGGTCGTGACCCGCACGGAGCCGGTGCCGGGACGGCCGTCGTCGATCTTGCTGTCGATGCCGTCCGCCTGGACGCCGGTCGCGACGCCGGTGGTCAGTGCTGCGCCTGTGCCGAGCCGCAACCAGTGCGTGGTGCGGCCGCTGATCGCCTGGTACTGCACCGCAAGGCCGCCGCCGATCGCGGCCGAGGGCAGGCCGGCGCCGATCGAATCGTCGACCGAGGCCGCGACCTCGATGCCCGAGATCAGGTTGCCGAGGGTGAGATGTTGCCAGAACAGCAAGGTCTCGTTGGTCCGCCCGTTGCCTTCGATGATGCCGTCGCCGTCGCACAGCTGGTTGCCGCCGTTGCAGCGCGGCGAGGTCCAGGTGATGCCGTTGGGCGTGCCGAGCTGGGCCTGGCCCTGGAAATAGTCGCCGGGAAAGCCGCCATACTTGTCCTGAAAGGTCGCCGAGGCCGCCCGGATCGCGTCGACGTCGGTCAGCGTCGACTTGAGACGCGCGCTGGCGATCAGCTCCTGTCCCTTCAGGATGCCGCCGATGATCAGACCGATGATCACGAGCACAATCGCCAGTTCGACCAGGGTGAAGCCTTGCTGCGACTCGCGCCTGCCCGCACTTGGCGAAGCGCCACCGATCGATCGAACTGTCTTCATGGCATCCTCGGTCCCGGTTTCTGGTCTGATGCCGGGGCTCTGCCGCCCTCGAGATCGGACAGCCTGCCCCGTTGTTGTGGCTGCAACATGCCTGCCATTCGATAACGATACGTGAATGCTCGCGGTCACCGGCGCTCGCCGTCATCGGCCTGGGCATTCGGCTGCCGCGCCGGATCCTGAGCCTCGATGAACCGATCGATCAGGGCGACCTCATCGGGCGAAAGGTTGGTGTCGGTCGCGCGAATCGTCGCCATCAGATCGCGCGCCGCCTCGCGCTCGCCGACCTCGGCCATCACGAAGGCCGGCATCTGGCGCACCCAGAGCGGCACGTCGCCTTCGGGCAGCCCGGCAAGGTGGCGCGCCACCTCGAGCGCCAGCGGCAGATCCTTCAGCCGGTGCCGCGCCAGATAGGCGGCATGGGTCAGCCAGCGCCAGTTGTGGGCTGGATCACGCGCGCCGACGCGGCTCAGATATGCGATGATACGTCGCAGGTCATGCGGGTTGGGCGTCTGGCCGAAATAGTAGGCGGCCAGGGTCGGCGCGTAGCGCGCCTGCGGATCGAGCAGATCGAGCAGATCGAGCCAGTCGCCCAGTCGGCCATAGTCGTAGTCGCCCAGCGGCGTCATCCGGCCGCCCTCGTCGCCCATGTTCTGCAGGGCAAAGGCGGCAGCACGGTAGAACAGCTGAGAGTCCCCCAACGCCATCGCCGGGGCGATCAGGACCGGCGGCGCCGGTGGCACGCCCGTCCAGTCGGCGCGCAGCGCGCGATGATGCAGCGCCAGCGCGGCATGCAGAGCAAGCGCCGCGGCCAGCACGATCAGGGCGCGCCGCCGGGCTCTGCTCATAGCGCCCGGCGCTCGAAATCGATGCAGGCGACCGCGCTCAGCAGGGCCAGATAGGCCACGCCCTGGGCGAGCACCAGTCCGATACCGGCAGGCTCCGCCGCGCCATGCACCAGCCAGCTGGTACGGGCCAGCAGGTCGAGCCGGGGCAGCACCAGGCCGAGCAGGAACACCACCTGATCGGTCAGCCAGGCAAGCGCTCCGGCGCCGGCATGGGCGGCTGCGATGCCGCTCAACAGGCCGATCATCCGGGACAGCACGTAGAAGCCCAGACAGGCGAGCGCGCTGGCGACGCCGCTGCTCAGCATCAGGGCGAAGAACAGAGCCGCGCTGGCGACGATCGCCGCCTCGACCGCCAGGCTCAGGGTCCAAAAGCCGAGTGCCGGCAGCTCGGGCCGACCCGTCGCGCCCACCATGATGCCCGCCAGCAGCGCACCGAGCCCGGCCAGCAGCACCAGGCTCGCGATCTCGGCCAGGACGAAGCCGAAGCGCGAGATCGGACGCGACAGCAGGAGATCGACCTCACGGGTCTCGAAGGCCCGCCGCACATGGAAGCAGGTGAACAGCACCAGGCAGACCACCACGACGAACCGGCCGGCGGTGGCGGCATAGACGGTGGTGAGCTCGCTCTTCTCCACCAGTGCCGTGCTGCCGACGAAGGCGGCGAGCGCCGCGCCGGCCACGGTCGCCAGCGCCAGCACCGTGAGCAGCCGGTCCCCCAGCGCGGAGCGGAGCAGATAGGCGATCAGCGGACGCAGGCTGGTCATGGCGCGAGGCTCGGCATCGGGAAGGGATGACGATCACCGCCGAAGCGGCGGTAGAACTCGGCGTCGACGGGATCGATGCCGCCGTCCGCGCCATCCTCGAGAATCGTGGCGCGCAGGAAGATCACCAGCTCGCTCTTGCGATACGTGTCGCTGTGTCCCTTGAACAGATAGCCGAGCCACGGCAGCTGACCGAGCACCGGCACGCCCTGATCCTCGCTCTCGGCGATGTTGCGCATCAGCCCGCCCATGACCACGACCTGGCCGGATTGCATGGTCACGACCGAATCGATCTCCTGAACCCCGATCACCGGAACTTGCGACTCCACCGTGTTGTTGGAGGCGATCGCTACCGCCGGATCGTTGACCACCTCGGTGACCCTCGTGATGCTCGGCCGCAGCGCCAGGCTGATCGCTCCGGACCTCTCATTGATCGAGGGCTGGACCGTGATCACCACACCGACCGGAACGGTCTTGATCTCGCTGCTGATGTTGACCACGTCGTCGCCGTTGTCGCGCTCGACGCGCTCGAAAAACAGCTGAAAGAACACCTGGTTCTCGGCGACCTTGAGGACCGCGGTCTGGTTCTGCAACACCGCAATGCGCGGGCTCGACAGGGTCCGCACCGTGCCGAACTTCTGGACGAAGTTGAAGATGACGTCGAGATCGCTGTTGTCGACCGCCAGGGTGACTACCTCCGGCGTGGCATCGAACGGCCCGGAGAAGGGTCCCGGCGCCACCAGATTCCCGAGCGGCGCGCCGATGCTGTACATGTTGTCGAACACTGCGCGCCAATTGATGCCCGAGTTGAACTCGTCGGACAGCGCCACGTCCATGATCTTGGCCTCGATCAGGACCTGGCGGCTGACCGAGCGGTGGAGCGCGGCCAGGTAGTCCGCGACCAGGCGATGCTGGCGCTGATTGCCGAACACCGAGATGATGCCCGCCTGGCGGTTGATCGTGAACTCGCCGACCTCCTCGTCGACCTGGCCCGACACCGTCGCCGTGTCGGTCTCTGCGCCCGCCGTCGCGACCTCGGGCGTCGGGCTGAGCGCCTGCGCAATGCCCGGCCCCTCGACCTGCGTCTCGGTGGCGGACGCGGCGGCAACCGTGCGCATCACCGGTTTTTGTGGTGCGGAATTGGCCAGGATCTGGGTGAGGCTGGTCTCGACCTCGGCCCAGAAGTTGCTCTCGCTCTGGCCACCGACCTGGCTCGACGACGCGTTGCCCTCGACCGCGCCGCCGCCGGTGATACTGGTCGACGTCTCGATCGAGCTGGTCGACTGCCGGGTCAGATGCAGATAGTCGAGCCGATAGTTGGCATAGTAGGGCTCGTCGAGCGCGATGCGCACGCCCTGCTCGCTGAACTCATAACGTAGCCCGGCGAGCGCGGCGATCCGGTCGATCACGTCGCGCAACGGGCGATCGCGCATGGTCAGGATGATGCCGCCCTCGATCCGCGGGTCGAGCTCGAGGTCGACCTCCGCCTTGCGGGCAAGCTCGATCAGCACGTCCTTGAGCGGCACCGTCTCGTTGACCGAGATCGAGACCAGCTTGCCTTCGATCGCCGAGGGCCCCTCGGGCAGATCGAGCAGCGGCTCGAGCTCGGGCGCCAGCGAGAGCGGCCCGTCCGGCGCCTCGGCCTTGGTCGGCACGGGACGGGGCTCGAGCGCCTCACGGAAATCGTCACGGCTGAGATGGGCGTAGCGATCCTGCTCGCCGAACGGGTCCGACTCGCACGCAACCAGCACGCCGGCCAGCAGCAGCGCCGCGGCGACCCGGCCGCGGCGTTTCCTGCCACCCCGACGCGATTTGGGGCTCGGCCCTTGGTCCGGCTGGCTAGAATGCATAGTCCGGCTCGGCCGCGGCGGCCAGGCGGGGCCCGGCCCGCTTGTCGGGACCGACGCCAGCCGCCGATGCGAGGTCGAGCGCCAGGGAGCTGCGGCTCGACTGTCCTTCGCCGGTCCATGCGGCCGATCCGCGCACCGCTTCGGCGGCGTCGATCAGCCCCATCGGCGTCTGATCTGCGCTGATCTGGGATTCGTCGCGCGGACCAGATTGGCGACCGCCGGCGTCCCGATCAGGATCTCGAAGGCGGCAACGCGGCCGGCACCGTCCCTGCGCCGCAGCAGGGTCTGGGCGATCACCGCCCGCAGGGAGCCGCTGAGCATGGTCCGGACCATCGCCTTGTCGGCCGAGGGGAACACATCGATCAGCCGATCGATGGTCTTGGCGGCCGAGGTCGTATGCAGCGTCCCGAGCACCAGATGGCCGGTCTCGGCGGCGGTGAGCGCCAGGCTGATGGTCTCGAGGTCGCGCAGCTCGCCGACCAGAATGACGTCCGGGTCCTCGCGCAGCGCGCTGCGCAGGGCGCGGGCGAAGGAACGGCTGTCGCGTCCGATCTCGCGCTGGTTGATCAGCGAGCGCTTCGAGCGATGGGT
Organism: uncultured Alphaproteobacteria bacterium; assembly: GCA_963731495.1. Lineage (GTDB taxonomy): Bacteria > Pseudomonadota > Alphaproteobacteria > Geminicoccales > Geminicoccaceae > DASUGG01. The sequence goes on along the minus strand of CAVSVZ010000006.1, from coordinate 38,229 downwards.
GAACTCGATCGGATCCTCGATCGTGAGAATGTGGCGGGCGGCGGTCGTGTTGATGTGGTCGATCAGGGCCGCCAGGGTGGTCGACTTGCCGCTGCCGGTCGGGCCGGTGACCAGCACCAGACCTTTTTGCAGCACGGTGACGCGCTCGACCGCGGGCGGCGCGCCCAGCTCCGCCAGCGCCGGAATGCCCTGCGGGATCACGCGGAAGACCGCGGCGGGCCCGGCCCGGTTCGTGAACGCATTGACGCGAAAGCGCACACCGCTCCGGTGCTCGATCGCAAGGTCCAGCTCGAGGTCGGCTTCGAGCTGGGCGCGCTGGGGCTCGGCGAGCAGCGCGGCCAGCATGGTGCCGATCTCGGCGCCCGCCAGCGGTGGCGCATCGAGCCGCTGGATGTCGCCATCGATCCGGACGGTCGGCGGGTGCCGCCAGACAGATGGAGATCCGACGCGCCCAGCTCGATCGCCTGCTGCAGCAGCCTGTCGATATCCATGAACCGTTCTTCCCGCCGATCGTCGCTTCGAGGTGCCAGCCCTCGGGCAGGGTTCATCAAGCTGTCTGCTGGTGAAGATTCGGTGAAGGCGCGTGGCCAGCGAGCCCGACCGGCGCGAAAAAGGGCGGCTGGTCCGGCCGCCTCTGCCAGCGGCCTCATTCGTGCGTCGGCGCCAGCGCCCTGATCGGCTCGGAACCGTCGGCAGCGCGGGGGCCTCGGGCCATCGCCTCGCGCAGCGCGAGCAGATCGGCCCGGTAGCGGGCATTGGCCGGATCGAGGCGCAGCGCCGCCTGCAGCTCGGCGATCGCCCGATCGAGCTGCCCCTGCCGTGCCAGGATCAGGCCTATCTGCGCGCGTACCCGCCCGTCACCGCGATCCTGCCAGGCCAGCCGCCGGAGCTGCGCGAGCGCCGCCTGTGGCTCACGCTCGCCGAGCAGGCCCCAAAGCGCCGTCTCGACGAACCGGTCATGCGGATTCTTGCGCAGCAACAGCCGGTAGATGTGCTCGGTCTCGGCAGCCCGTCCGAGCTGCCGCAACGCCGCTGCCGCCCCGAGCAGGGTCGAGCGCTCGCCGGGCAGGAGCGTCAGGATCTCCTGATAGATCGCGAGCGCGCGCGCGGGCTGCCCGGCCCGCAGCGCCTCGCCGGCGGCGCGGCTGGCGGCGCGCAGATCCTCGGTGCGATCGGTCACCCAGACCACCTGGGCCAGCGCCTCGCCCTCGGGCTCCAGGCCGCGCGACACGCTGATGCCGACGCCGTCCGCAACCTCCGCGGCCGGCGCCTGCCCGCCGTCCGCGCGCTCGACCCGTGGCGTCGCCACAGTCTCGGAAGGAGTGCCGGTCCGGGACCCAGCGTCGTCATCGGGTGGCGCGCCAAGATCGGCCGCCACGCTGGCGCCGGATCGCGCCGCACCGTCCTGCGCCGCACGCTCCTCGGGCGGAGGCCCGCTGCCGGCCGCAACATCCGCCCGCGCCGGCGACGGCCAGATCACGGCCGGCACATCGGCCAGCACCTTGGCGCCGGATCCAGCAGCACCCTCCGACGCTGCACGCCCCTCGGACGAAACCTCACTGCCGGCCGCGACATCCGATCGCACCGGCGACGACCAGATCACGGCCGGCACATCGGCCAGTACCCTGGCGCCGGATCCAGCCGCACCATCCGGTGCCGCACGCCCTCGGACGGAATCCCGCTGCCGGCCGCGACATCCGGCCGCGCCGGCGACGGCCAGATCACGGCCGGCACATCGGCCCGCGCCCGGGCGGTCGATCCAGCCGCACCCCCCGGCGCCGCACGCCCCTCGGACGGAATCTCACCGCTAGCCGCGACATCCGGGCGCGGGGGCGAAGGCCAGACCAGGATCGGCGCCGCATCGGGCGGCCCGGCCGCCGGCGCCGGCCAGGCAGCCGCGATCTGTTGCTCGGCCAGATCCACGGCATCGAGGCGTACCCGGAGCACCTCCCGGATCACCCGCGGCGCAGGCGAGACCAGGCGCTTGGGCTCGGCCTGGCAGACTTGGTGCGCGCCGGCTTGAAACGAGGCACAGGAACACGGATCGCAACGCCCTTTGCGGCGTGGTCTGCCCGGGCGCCAGCACCCGGGGCGGCTCCGCGGTCGGCGTCATGGCGCCCTGGCCCGGCTGCCCGGCGCAGGCGGCGACCAGCAAGGAGACCAGCGCGCTTACCGTGATCGCGCCCGCGCGCACGCCCTTCGAGTGCGCGATGACGTGCGGCCACAAGACCGCCTTCGAGGACTGGGCACCCGAACGCATGGACCGTCCCGACCGCGCCGCGCGGTCCCGGCTCGTCCAACCAACGATGGTGCCCGCGCGGACTTATGATTGCCGCCCAGGGTTTACGGCCACAGGGTTAAGGTCCCGTAACGCGTCCCGCCGGACGCAGCGAAAGCCGGCAGCGTCCCCCGACAGCTCAGCCGGCGGCGCGCTCCTCGGCCAGAATCTCGAGCGCCATGCGCAGCAGGCGCTCCGATGCCTGGTCGGTCATGAACGCGGCATGCGCGGTCAGGGTGACGTTGTCGAGCCGGGTCAGCGGATGGTCCGCCGCCAGCGGCTCGTCGGCGAACACGTCGAGACCGGCATGGCCGATCCGCCCCGCGCGCAGCGCGTCGACCAGGGCCGCCTCGTCGAGGATCGCACCGCGCGCGGTGTTGATCAGGATGGTATCCGGCCGCATCAGGCCGATCCGGCGGCGATCGATCATGCCGCGGCTGCCCTCGTTCAGCGCCAGGTGCAGCGAGACCACATCGGCCTGCGCCAGCAGGTCGTCGAGCACGGCCGCCCGGCACGGCACGTCTGCAGGCACGCCGCTCCGGTTCCAGGCGATCACCCGCATGCCGAGGCCGTGGCCGAGCCGCACCATCGCCTTGCCGATGCCGCCGGTGCCGACCACCCCCAGAACTTTGCCGGCCAGCTCCATGCCGTTCAGGGTCTCCCAATGGCCGCGCCGCAGCGCCCGGTCCATGGTTGCGACCTGCCGCGCGGCCGCGAACATCAGCGCGATCGCATGCTCGGCCACGCTCTGGTCGCCATAGCCGCCATAGGCGCGCACGCGGACCCCCAGGCGCTCGGCGGCGGCGAGGTCGATGTAGCTGGCAGCGCCGGTGCCCAGGAACACGATCGATTTCAGGTTCGGGCAGGCCGCCAGAAAGGCCTCGTCCATCTTGGTATGGTCGTTCATCGCGAACGCGGCGTCCGCCAGCAGCGCGATCGCCTCGTCACGCGACGGGCTGCCGACGTTGATCTCCAGGTCCGGCACGATCGCGGCCAGGTCACCCCGGTAGAGCGCGTGCAGGAACGGCGGGCAGTCGAAAAACTTGGCTTTCATCGGATCGGTCTTCGCGTGGTTCTTTGCGGTTGATCGGGACGACGACGGGCAACTACTCCCATTGCCGCGGGCCACCATAGGCCAGCACACCCATGCCGGCCAGGGGCAGCGCGGCCCTCGAACCGGGCTGGCGGTGGACGCCGCGTCGGCTCTGTGTGTTCAAAAACAGCCTGCGATTTCCCTCGGCGATCAGGGCGAGCCGTCGAGAGCCGGAGCGAACGGTTGACCAGCCATCGCGGCCCATGAGCGTTCCCCGGTTGCTTCCCGTTCACGATGGAGGGAGACGGATCGGCCAAAGGAGCCTCCGACCGCATTCAAGGGACCGCCCAAGGGTCGACCAGCGCTATGCCAAGATCGCTGAAATGCCGCGTGTTGCGGGTCGCCAAGGTGCCGCGCCTGGCGGCGACGATCCCGGCGATCTGCGCATCTCGCATCACAATCGCCTGGCCGGCCCGCTTGCGGCGGTCCGCGATCAAGGCCGCCTGCCACGCCGCGATCTGCTCGAACGGCAGGACGCGGCCTTCGAGATCGTCCCTCAGCATGACCTCCAACGCCGCCTCGAGATGCCGCCGGCTGCGCCCTTCGGCCAGCGCCTCCAGGTCCGAGCGGATCTCCCACACGGCCACGGCGGTCGTCCAGATCGACTCCGAGGGCTGCGTGTCGAGCCACGCGACCACGACCGGATCGATCTCGCGCCGCATCAGGGCCGACACGACATCGGTGTCGAGGACGATCACCTCTCGAAGGCCGCAGGCCGGGCCGGTCCGCCGTGCAGATCCGGCAAGTCGTCGTCCGGGCCGATGCCGGCGAAGCGGGCGCGGATCCGACTGCCGAGGGGCCTGGGGTCCTCCGCCTCGTCGCGCACCGCATTGCGGAGGATCTCGCGCACCTCCGCCTCGGTGCTACGTCCGTGCCGCCGCGCCCGCCTCTGCAAGCGTGCCTTCACGTCCTCATCGAGATTGCGAACCAGCAACTGCGCCATCGCGGCCTCCCAATACGATATCACGCTATCGAATTCTGTGCCCTGATTTCAAGCCTTCGATGCTACAGGCGACGCATATCTGCGCTGCCCTCCAGGGGGCAAAAAAGCGACGCTCCGGATCAGCGATATCTCCAGTCAGCGTCGAGGCCCCTTTTGCATCAATCGATCGAATGCCGTGCTTCCAGAAAAGAATAGCGAAAACAGCATGCTAACTGCACGCGGCGATTGTTGCCTCCAGCATCTCCATGCTGATCCTGGCTTACTGGAAGCTGATCGTACTGATGCATGTGTTTTACTTTGCTTCGCCATGCGATGAGATGCGACACTTCCAATCTAAGCCGACGCATATCTGCGCCATTTGCGACGCATGGCCGGCGCATCGCTGATATCGGCGATCACGAATTCAGTTATAGCTATTGATCATTCTCCATCACCCGGATGAAAAGGCATCTGTGGATTGGATGAATTCACGATGATCGGCGGACCTTGTTATGGTTTTTAGACGAGGTTTTCCCATGATAACATACGGTCGTCTCGAACTCGACGGACGTTCCGTGGATTGATTTTTCACATCAATCCAGGCTGATTCTCCATCGACTCCATCGGTGAGGGGGGGCGACCACTCTTTGAGTTGATGGCCTCGCCCGGGTCGCCAACAGATGGCGTCGTTGCGGCCGGCCGCTCGACCGATCGACACCCTCAGGCCACCTGCACCCGCTCCGGTACCTCCGCCGCGATCGCGGCACCGCGCTCGGACCGTGCCACCTCCAGGTCGTAGGTGCCCTGCAGGCGAATCCAGAACTCCGGCGTGGTGCCGAAGAATCGGGCGAGCCGCAGCGCGGTGTCGGCGCTGACCGCGCGCTCGCCGGCCAGGATCGCAGTGATCCTGGTGAGCGGCACATGCAGTGCTTTGCCGAGCGCATAGGCGGACATATCGAGCGGCCCCAGAAACTCCTCGCGCAGGACCTCGCCAGGGTGCAAGGGCGGCAGGCGCTTGTGGCCCGGCCGCTCGAGGTCGGTGAAATCGACCCGCCCCGCGGCCACGTCCTCGATCGGGATGCTCATCGTCCCTCTCCTTTAGTGGTAGTCAGCGAACTCTGCGTGGCTGGCCACCACCCTTACGCATTCGTTGCGTTGGTGCTATGGATCTACCGCTTCAACTTGACCCGGCCCCCGCCGATGGACCTGTGGACTGCAACCTCATGATCCGGCGCCTGACTGTCGAGCACTTCAAGAGCATCGAGCGCCTCGACCTCCCTCTGGGCAGAATGATGCTCCTCGTCGGACCGAACAGCTCCGGAAAGAGCAATGTGATAGATGCCATCCGCTTCATCAAGGATGCCGTGTCCTACGATCTAGACCGCGCGGTTTCAGATAGACATGGCATAGATAGCATCCGTCAGTGGTCCCCGTCGCGTCCATATCATGTTTCCATTTCGCTCAACATGGACAGCCGCGCCGGTACGGGTCATTTTTCGGTGACCTTGGGGTCGGCAAAGGGACACTATCGGATAATCCGAGAGGAGGCAGTTTGGTCTGAGACTGTTCACTATCTTTCAGGTGATAATGACGAGGATACCGCGGGTATCAACCCATCCGAAGGTACCGTCGAAACCACGTCCTACACACGGGACCGAGAAGGTCGCGTCAATTTACGATACGATCGCAACTTCCGTACTGCTCGTGCTCAAGAATACCAAATCGACGATCGGGACGAGCTTTTTATCCAGTCAACCCGATCCTCGGTCCGTGGCCTTCCTATTAGAGGTCTGCTAGGGCTTCGTCGTGCTCTTACTTCATTCGAGGCCTACTCCATCTTTTCGAACACGCTCCGCACACCTCAAACACCATCGAACGATCAAAGACTTAGTTCAAGCGGCAACAATCTTACCTCTGTGTTCAAATCAATGCCTCGAAGTCGTCGAGGCATGTATGGCCGGTCTGAAGTTATTGCGGCGCTGCGTCTTATTATTCCTAATCTTGAGAATATTACAATTCAGAGTATTGGCGGCCTTGCTGTCCCTACTTTTCGGGTGCGAGAGCCCGGCAGCAAAACGCATGATTTCAATGTCTCTCAGATATCGGATGGTACGCTAAGAGTGCTAGGCATTTTGGTCTCTCTCTATCAACCGAATGCACCCGAGACTATTGCATTGGAAGAGCCGGAGCAAAATGTTAATCCAGGCGTCCTCGCCGTGCTGGCTGATGCTATTCGGGAGGCGAGCTCATAGATCGCAAATACTGGTCACTACTCACAGCCCGAATCTCGTAGACTACTTCACGCCAGATCAGATTGTAGCAGTGGAAATGCATGAGGGACACTCTAAAGTGGGGTTCGTCGGCCAAAATCAGAAAGATGCGGTTCGTGAGAGATTGTTCACTTTAGGAGAGTTGATGACAGTTGAGGGGCTCGTGAGTGAATGATTGCGAGAGTGTGGCGGCCGGTTTTGCTCGTTGAAGGTGATGGAGACCAGAAAGCGGTACCAGAATTAATCCGTCGCGTGGCAGCAAACAACAATCTGTCTCACATCGTTCCTGCCGGGCGACCCATCAAGGCTGGAGACATAAAGAAATTGAGTAGGGAGGGAATGCTGGAGCGATTTGTGGCATATGCTATGAGTAGGGATGACGGTGACTCTGCCTTGTTGTTGCTGGATTGTGATGACGACTGTGCAGTTGATGTGGCGGTGGCCTTTTCGGGGCGGTTAGAAGCATTGCATTTTGAGAAACCACTTGGGATGGTGCTTTTGGTCCGCGAGTTTGAAAGCCTTTTCCTCTTTTCTCTTTCAAGTTTACGAGTTCGATTCCCGGAATATGATTGGGCGGACAACAGGAGAGACTACCTAACACAGGCGGAGCAAATTCGAGGCGCCAAGGAGGAGATCTCGGGCTTGATGAGATCAAGAACCTACAAGGAAACGCAAGATCAAGTAAGATTTGTTACGGCATTGGATTGGGATATCTTGGATCGGCACTCGCGGTCCTTCGCTCATCTAAAGAGAACATTGGAGTGGCTGGGTGGCTGGCAGCATGGGGCATCAAGGATCTATCCCGTGGCCCCACGATGACGATCAGCAGCCTACCGATCCTTCGGGTCCAGCGCGTCGCGCAGGCCGTCGCCGATGAAGTTGAAGCAGAACAGGGTCACCGCCAGAAAGGTCGCCGGGAAGATCAGCATCCAGGGCGACTGCTCCATGTTGGCGGCGCCGTCCTCGATCAGCACGCCCCAGCTGGTCAGCGGCTCCTGCACGCCCAGGCCCAGGAACGACAGAAAGCTCTCGATCAGGATCACCTGCGGCACGGTCAGGGTGACGTAGACCACCACCGGCCCCAGAAGGTTCGGGATGATGTGGCGGCGGATGATTTTTCGGTTGGCGACGCCCGCGGCGCGCGCCGCCTCGATGAACTCCTTGCCTTTGATCGACAGGGTCTGGCCGCGCACGATGCGCGCCATGGTCAGCCACTCGACCGCGCCGATCGCGATGAAGATCAGGAAGATGTTGCGGCCGAACACGACCATCAGCAGGATCACGAAGAACATGAACGGCAGCGAGTACATGATGTCGACGAAGCGCATCATCAGGTTGTCGAGGTGGCCGCCGAAATAGCCGGCGATCGCGCCCCAGGTGACCCCGATCAGCAGGCTGACCGCGGTCGCCAGGATGCCGACCATCAGCGAGACACGCGCGCGCCGTAGAGCGTGCGCACGAACAGATCGCGGCCATTGCCGTCGGTGCCGAACCAGTGCGCGTTGGCGAAGTCCGGCGGCGCCGCGATCCGCTCCCAGTAGACCTCGTCATAGGGGTGCGGGCTCAGCAACGGCGCCAGCAGCGCCAGGTCGCGATGATCGCCAGCAGGACCATCGAGACCACGGCCGCCTTGTTGCGGAACAGCCGGCGGCGCGCGTCCTGCCAGAGCGAGCGGCCCTTGACCTCGGCGGCCGCGCTCCAGCAGGTCCCGGCGGGCAGCGATGCTCATCGCTGCTTCACCTTCGGATCGAGCAGGCCGTACAGCAGGTCGACCACCAGATTGAGCGCGATGATCAGCACCGCGTAGACGATCACCGTGCCCATCACCAGGGTGTAGTCGCGGTTCAAGGCGCCCTGCACGAAGTAGCGGCCGATGCCCGGGATGCCGAAGATGGTCTCGATCACCACCGAGCCGGTCATGACCTGGGCGGCGGCCGGCCCGAGATAGGAGACCACCGGCAGCAGCGCGCCCTTGAGCGCGTGGCGCACCACCACGATCTGCTCGCGCAGCCCCTTGGCGCGCGCGGTGCGCACGAAATTGGCGCTCAGCGTCTCGATCATGCTGCCGCGGGTCAGGCGCGCGATGTAGGCGATCTGCGGCAAGGCGAGCGCGATCACCGGCAGGATCAGGAAGCGCGGCGCACCACCGCCCCAGCCGGCGACCGGCAGCCAGCCGAGATACACCCCCAGGACCAGCGCCAGCAGCGGCGCCATGACGAAGTTGGGGATCGTGATCCCGGTCATCGCCGTGGCCATCACCGCGTAGTCGATGCCGCTGTTCTGGCGCAGGGCCGCGATCGTGCCGAGCGTGATGCCGATCACCACGGCCAGCGCGATCGCCAGGCCGCCGACCTTGAGGCTCGCCGGAAAGCCGGACAGCAGCAGCTCGGCGACCGTGAAGTCGCGATATTTGAACGACGGCCCGAAGTCGCCGTGCAGCACGCCCTTCAGGTAGTCCCAGTACTGCACGACCAGCGGCGCATCGAGATTGTAGGCCGCCAGCATGTTGCGCTCGATCTCGGGCGGCAGCGCGCGCTCCTGGTCGAACGGCCCGCCCGGCGCCACCCGCATCATGAAGAACGCGATGGTGATGATCACCAGCAGCGTCGGCACGCTGATCAGCAGGCGACGCAGCAGATAGCCGCTCATGGCGCAGCCGCTCAGCCGGCCCCGCGCTGGTGCTTTTGGCAGACAGAGGCGGCGGCCGCAGCCGCCGCCTCGGGCACGCTCACTCTTCGGCCAGGCTGAGCCAGCGGGTGCGGTGCTTGTTCTTGGCGTTGTCGACCCAGCCCTGGATTTTCGGCGAGACCAGGTTCTTGGAGACGTAGTGATAGATCGGGATCACCGGCATGTCGGCCAGCATGATGGTCTCGGCCTCGTGCATCAGCTCGTTGCGCTTGGCCGAATCGGTGATCGCGTCCGACTCGTCCATCAGCCGGTCGTACTCGGCATTCTCGTACTGGCCGTAGTTCATCGGGCCGGTCTTGACGCGCAGCAGGGACAGGAAATTCTCCGGGTCGTTGTAGTCGGCGACCCAGCCGGCGCGCGCCACCTGGAAATCGTGCTCCTGCAGGTCGTTGTAATGGACCTTGACCTCGGTGTTGAACAGCTCCGCCTCGACGCCCAGCTGCTTCCACATCGCGGCGATCGCGATCGCGATCTTCTTGTGGTTCTCCGAGGTGTTGTAGCGCAGGGTGAACTTCAGCGGGTTGTCGGGGCCGTAGCCGGCCTCGGCCAGCAGCTCCTTGGCCTGCTCGACCCGCTCGGCGTAGGGCATGTCCGCCCACTCGACCCTGCGGCGGCTCGCCGTAGGCGCCGGTGTTCGGCGGCACCAGGCTGTAGGCCGGCACCTCGCCGGTGCGCAGCACCTTCTCGGTGATCGCCTTGCGGTCGATCGCCATGGCCAGGGCCTCGCGCACCCGGACGTCGTCGAACGGCGGCTGCCTTGGTGTTGAACACGTAGTAGTAGGCGGCGAGCTCGGGCGAGATGTGGGTGGCTTCCGGCAAGTTCTCCTTGAGCAGGTCGATCTGCTCGGAGGCGAAGTCGTATTGGACGTCGAGCTCGCCGGCGCGGAACTGCTTGGTGCCGGCGTTGCGCTCCTCGGTCGGGAAGTAGACGACCTCGTCGATCGCGACGTTGTCGGCGTCGTAGAAGTTCGGGTTCTTGACCATCTTGACGTGGCTGTTGGGCACCCATTCGACCACGGTATAGGGGCCGTTGCCGACGATGTTGTCGGGCTTGACCCAGTCGTCGCCGAGCTCGTCGACCTTGTGCTTGGGCACCGGGTAGGCGGTGTAGTGGGTCAGCTGCTCGACGAAATACGAGGTCGGCCGCTCGAGCGTGATCTCGAGGGTCTTGGGGTCGATCGCGCGCACGCCGAGCGCGTCGAGGTCGGCGAGATTGCCGCTGTTGATCGCTTCGGCATTCTTGATCGGATAGAGAATGTAAGCGTATTCGGCCGCGGTCGCGGGATCGAGGATCCGCCTGAGCGCGAACACGAAGTCGTCGGCGGTGACCGGCGTGCCGTCCGACCAGGTGTGGTCGCGCAGCTTGAAGGTATAGGTCAGGCCGTCGTCGGAGATCGTCCAGCTCTCGGCGGCGCCCGGGACCACCGTGCCGTCGGCCGCCTCGGTGGTCAGGCCCATGAACATGTCGCCGACGATGCGGTCCTCCCAGTTGCCCGAGACCTGATGCGGATCGAGGCTGTCGGGCTCGCCGGAATTGCCGATCCGCAGCACGTTCTGGGCGAGGGCGTCGGGCGCGCCGAAGCTGGCCAGGGCCATGCCGAGCACCAGGGCCGCGCCGAGCGCGGTCTGCCTGGCTGTCAGTCGATCGAGCACCATGAGAACCCCCTCACGCTGCTTGGTGATGGTGCCCTGCGCGGGCGCGTTGATCTCACAACCTAGCATGGTGGCGGCGTGGTCGAAATGTCCGCCATGATGGGCACCGCTGGTCAAGCGCTTGGCCACCGGCCGCCCGCTGATGCACAAAGGCGGCGACACGATCGAGGGCTCCGCGTGACCACCGACCAGATCATCCTCTTCGCGCTGCTGTTTGGCGTGTTCGCGTTCCTGATCTGGGGGCGCTGGCGCTACGACCTGGTGGCGTTCGGCGCGCTGGTGGTCGCGCTGTTCGCCGGCGTGGTGCCGGCCAGGGAGGCGTTCTCGGGCTTCGGCCATCCGGCCACCGTGATCATCGCGCTGGTCCTGATCATCAGCCGCGGGCTGTCCAACTCCGGCGTGATCGACCTGATCGCACGCCGCGTCGCGACTGCCTCGCGCCAGCCTGTCCCGCCACATCGCGGTCATGGCCGGGGCCGCGGCGGCGCTTTCGGCGGTCATGAACAACGTCGCGGCGCTGGCGTTGCTGATGCCGGTGGACCTCGAGGCCGCGGGCAAGGCCAAGCGCAGCCCGGCGCTGACCCTGATGCCCCTGTCGTTCGCCACGATCCTGGGCGGCCTGGTCACGCTGATCGGCACGCCGCCCAACATCATCGTGGCGGCGTTTCGCGAGCAGGCGCTGGGCGCGCCGTTCGGCATGTTCGACTTCACCCCGGTCGGCGCGGTCTGCGCGCTGGCCGGCGTCGCCTTCGTCGCCCTGGTCGGCTGGCGGCTGATCCCGGCGGCGCGCCGCGAGCAGGACAGCCCGACGCGAGCTGCGCGATCTCGCCGACTTCATCGCCGAGGTCACGGTGGCCGAGGGCTCCACGGCGATCGGCAAGAACATGCGCGAGCTGGACGAGGTCGCCGATGAGGCCGAGGTCGCGGTGCTCGGGCTGGTGCGGCGCGGCCAGCGGCTGCCCGGTCTGGCGCGGCGCACGGTAGATCCAGAAGGGCGACGTGCTGGTGGTCGAGGCGAGCCCGGCCGCGATCGACAAGATGGTCGGCGCGCTCGGCCTCGAATATGCCGGCCAGAAGCGCGAGCGCAGCGTGCTGGAAGGCGAGGATCTGGGCCTGCTGGAGGTCGTGGTGCCACAGGGTGCCCGGATCGAGGGCCGCTCGGCGCAATCGCTGCGCCTGCTCTACCGCCACGGCGTCAACCTGCTCGGCGTGTCGCGCCAGGGCACGCGGTTTCGCGAGCGCGTGCGCCGGCTCGAGATCCAGGCCGGCGACATCCTGCTGCTGCTGGGCCCGCCGAGCGGCTGCCGGAGGTCGCCACCTGGCTGGGCTGCCTGCCGCTCGCCGAGCGCGGCCTGCCAGGTCGTGCAGCGCGCACAAGGCGGGCCTCGCCGTCGGCGTGTTCGCCGCGGCGATCGCGCTGGCGAGCTTCGGCCTGCTCGATCTGTCCGTGGCGCTGGCCGGCGTCGCGGCGCTCTATGTGCTGCTCAACATCGTGCCGCTGCGCCAGCTCTACGAATTCGGTCGAGTGGCCGGTGATCGTGCTGCTGGGCTCGCCTGATCCCGATCGGCGAGGCGCTGGAGACCAGCGGCGGCACCGCGCTGATCGCCGACGGCCTGGTGGCGGTCTCGGCGGGCGCTTCGCTCGGTGGTCGTGCTGGCCGTGCTGATGGTCGTGACCATGACGCTCTCGGACGTCATGAACAACACGGCGACCGCGGTGATCGCGGCGCCGATCGCGCTCGAGGTCGCCGAGCGCCTCGGCGCCAGCCCGGACCCGTTCCTGATGGCCGTGGCGGTGGCCGCGTCCTGCGCCTTCCTGACGCCGATCGGCCACAAGAACAACACCCTGATCATGGGCCCGGGCGGCTATCGCTTCGGCGACTACTGGCGCATGGGCCTGCCGCTCGAGCTCCTGATCGTCGGCGGTCGCGCTCCCGATGATCCTGGTGGTCTGGCCGCTGTGAAGTTGACTTACTCCACTGCCTGGTCGATATGCTCGTCGAGGAGCAGCAACCATGACAGCGACCGTCAACATTCACGAAGCCAAGACCCATCTGTCCGAGCTAATCGAGCGCGTGCAGGCTCGGCGAGGAGATCGTCATCGCCGAGGCGGGCGAGCCGCTGGCGCGACTGGTACCGGAGAAGTCCCAGACGCCTCGTCAGCCCGGCGGCGCCAGGCGTGAGCCCCGTCGGCCAGGGAGCGCCAAAGGCCAGTTCGTCATACACGACGACTTCGACGATCCCTTGCCCGACGATCTTCTCGATCTGTTTGAGGGCAAGGGTGACAAGCTTGTTGGCGATTGAGCGGTGCCGCACTTATGCCCTCCCTGGACCCTAGATCGAGCCTGATCGCTGCCGCGTTGATCGCGGCGGGGCTGGTCGGCGCGGGCTGGCTTGTCGGCGACGGTTTTCAGCGCGGGCGCAGCAGCGAGCACTACGTCACGGTCAAGGGGCTGGCGGAAACCTTCGTCGAGGCCGATCTGGCGATCTGGCCGCTGCGCTACACCGCGACCGGCGACGATCTCAACCAGGTCCAGGCCAAGATCGATGCCGACGGCGCCGAGATCACGGCCTTTCTGGTCCGCCAGGGCATCGCCGCCGAGGCGATCCAGCCGCAGCGGGTCGAGGTCACCGACCTGTTGGCCCAGGCGTACCGGCCCGAGGGCGCCGCAGAGAGCCGTTTCATCGTCGCCCAGACCATCCTGGTGCGCACCGGGCAGGTCGACCTGGTCACCTCGCTCAGCCGCGCGACCGGCGAGCTGGTCAGCCGCGGCGTGGTGCTGGTCGACACCGGCGGCCCGACCTACGTGTTCACCGACCTGAACGCGATCAAGCCGCAGATGCTGGCGGAAGCCAGCGCCAACGCCCGTGCTGCCGCCGACCAGTTCGCCGCCGACGTCGACAGCACGCTCGGCGGCATCCGGCGCGCGTCCCAGGGAATCTTCGAGATCCTGCCACGCGACGCCGCGCCCGGCATCAGCGAAGCCAGTCAGGTCGACAAGAAGATCCGGGTGGTCTCGACGATCGAATATCTGCTTGAGCGGTAGCTTCGAGGACCAGGTTCGGCCGACCCAGCACCGCGGCCGGGCGGGCGTGAGGGCCAACGCCGATGCGCGCTGATCGATCTGCCATTCCGACCTGCCAGATCTGCGGCAAGAACGGCAAGCAGGTGAAGCTGGTGCCGGCGGCGGTGGTGCGCGCCGCACTGGCCGAGCGGATCACCGGGGCTGTTCCGGCGTGGTCGGCGCAGGGCTTCATCTGCACCACCGATCTGAACCGGTTTCGCGGCGAGTACGTGCAGTCGCTCCTGGAGCAGGAGCGGGGCGATCTGACCTCGCTCGAGCGCTCGGTGGTCGACAGCCTGGCGCGCCACGAGACCCTGTCCGAGAACGTCGACGCCGCGTTTCAGAAGAAGCTCAGGCTCGGCGAGCGGCTGGCCGACCAGATCGCCGACTTCGGCGGTAGCTGGACCTTCATCTGCGCGTTCGGCGGCTTCATCGTGGTCTGGGTGCTGATCAACACCCTGGTGCTGATCGTGCGGCCGTTCGACCCTTACCCGTTCATCCTGCTGAACCTGTTCCTGTCGTGCCTGGCGGCGCTCCAGGCGCCGATCATCATGATGAGCCAGAACCGGCAGGAGGCGCGCGACCGTCTGCGCTCGGAGAACGACTACCGCGTCAACCTCAAGGCGGAGCTCGAGATCCGGCATCTGCACGAGAAGCTCGACCACCTGCTGCAGCACCAGTGGGAGCGCCTGATGGAGATCCAGCAGATCCAGCTCGAGCTGATGAACGAGCTGTCGGCGGAGAAGCGCCGGCGCTGACGGTTCCGGTCGCCATCAGAGCACGCCGGGACCGATCAGGACGGTACGGCGGGGGCAAACCGAGATCGGCGCTGGCGCTGCTGGTCAGACAGCCGCGGCATGGCCCTTAGCGAGCTTTTTGGACGGCAGGGTGTGTCGCCGCCAGGCCCAGGATGATCAGCGCAAGAGCGACAATCTCCGCCCCCTTCAGCTGCTCGCCCAGGAACAGCACGCCGACGCCCAGGAGCGGCAGATAGTTGACGATGGTCGCGCCCATCATGGTTTCATCTTCGTAGGTTCTCTACGCTGCACCAAGCATGCGGCGCGGGGCCACCGGGTTGCTGGACGTACGTCAGGGATTTCGTGTTGCGGAGGTCGGGAGGCCTCGGAGCGATCGCCACCCCTCGTCGACCCGGCGGAATCAATCGCGCAATGGCCCGCCGCCGGGTCGGCCGGCTATGCGCTCTGGATCGGGTCAGGCCCCGAGCGGCGGCACGTCGAGCCAGCGGCGCTCGTGCCAGCTCCGGTAGCCCAGCTCGGCCAGCTGCACCCCCTTGGCGGCCGCGTGCAGGTCCCAGGGGAAGGGTTGCGCATCGCCGCAGACGTGGCGCAGGAACAGCTCCCATTCCGCCTTGAAGGCGTTGTCATAGGTGCGCGTGTCCGGCACCTCCTGCCAGTCGGCGCGAAAATCGGGGGTCAGGCCGGCGTCGGGGTTCCAGACCGGGCGCGGCGTGTTGACATTGCTTTGCGTGAGGCAGCGGGTCAGGCCCGCGACCGCCGAGCCGTGGGTGCCGTCGACCTGGATGGTCAACAGATCGTCCTTGCGCACGCGCGTGCACCAGGAGCTGTTGAACTGGGCGACGATGCCGCCTTGCAGCTGGAAGATCGCGTAGGCCGCGTCGTCGGCGTCGGCCCGATAGCGGCGACCCTGCTCGTCGAAGCGCTCGGGGATGTGGTTGGCGCCCAGGCACGCGACCGCCTGGACCTCGCCGAACAGGTTGTCGAGCACGTAGCGCCAGTGGCAGAGCATGTCCAGGCTGATGCCGCCGCCCTGATCCTTGCGGTAGTTCCAGGACGGCCGCTGCGCCGGCTGCCAGTCGCCCTCGAACACCCAGTAGCCGAAGTCGCCCTTGACCGACAGGATGCGCCCGAAGAAGCCGGCGCTGATCAGCATCTTGAGCTTCTGCAGGCCGGGCAGCCAGAGCTTGTCCTGGACCACGCCGTGCTTGATCCCGGCGTCGCGCGCGGCGCGCCAGATGCGCAGCGCGTCGTCGAGATTCTCGGCGGTCGGTTTTTCGCAATAGACGTGCTTGCCGGCGGCGATCGCGCGCTCGATCAGGCCGGCGCGCAGCTTGGTCGAGGCGGCATCGAAAAAGATCTCGGCATCAGTCTCGGCGAGTGCGGCCTCGAGGTCCAGGGTCCAGCGGGTCAGGCCGTAGGTGTCGACCAGCTGCTCGATCTTTCCTGGGTCGCGGCCGACCAGGATCGGCTCGGGGATCACGCGCGTGCCGTCGGCGAGCGCGACGCCGCCCTGATCACGGATCGCCAGGATCGAGCGGACCAGATGCTGGTTGGTGCCCATCCGGCCGGTCACGCCGTGCATGATGATGCCGATCCGCCGCTCGGTCATGTCGCCCTCCCCTTACTGCGCCACCGGTCTAGTCGGCGATTTGGCACATGATGTCCAGGGGGCTGGCGGCAGGAAGCCACCGCTCAGTGCAGGGGATGGCGCCAGCGGAGTCCTTCGAAGCGGGCGAAGTCGCGGTCCGTGGTGATCCATTCGCAGCCGGCTTCGATGGCCAGGGCGGCGAAGAACGCATCCGGGATCGGATTGCCGCGGGCTGATGCCTTGCGGCACAAGCCGACAAAGACGTCCCAATGCCTGGGGCCCGGTTGCACGACCTCAGTGGAGGTTCTTGTCCGGCCGGGTCTTGGCCGGAGCGCGCACGGGCGCGGCGGGCTCGGGGATCGCAGGCGCGCTGGCAAGACCGAGTGAGCGCTCGACCAGCCCGCGCATCGCGCCGCCGCGCTCGACCATCGCCTTCATCAGCCGCAGGGTGCGCTCGGCGGCACCGTTCAGGGTCCAGCGGCAGCGATCGAACTCGCAGTCGATCAGGCTCGGCAGATCGCCGCCGGAATAGACCAGCCGGCATTGCTCGAACCGGCAGCCGTGATAGCGGTGCCCGTCGACGTGCACGGTCGCGTTCCGAAAGGTGCAGTGCTTGGCCTTCATGGCAAGGGCTCCCGGCTCTCTCGGCGCTCGAGCTGCAGCACGTTGCATCACACTGAGACTAACCTCTGCATTCTAGCGCATCAAGCGAAGTTCGCCGAATTCACACAACTTTCAGTGCTAACCGCCTTAACCCTTTGTTAGGACAGGCATGTCAGGCTCCCAACTGCTGGTGGTTGCAGCGAGCCGGGTCGCGACGATCTTCGATGGTCCTGTCCGGCCTCGTGCGCATCCCCGTCGCGCGTAGCGGCATCATGCCGCGACAGCAGGAGCGGAGGCGACGATGCCCGATCGTCAGGCGGTGGATTTCTTACGGCGTCGCTATGCCGCCGCGATCCTGCGCGATGATGCGGACACTGCCTGCCGGCTGCGGAGCCAGCTCGACCGGGTCATGAACCAGGGGCCGCAGCCGTTCGAACGGGCGCCCTGGATCGAGATACCGCCGTCCCAAGCGGCGGCACCGTCACCGGACGGTGCGGTTTCGCGCCTCGTCGGTCGATTCCAGCTGAGGTTGCTCGTATCCGTACCGGTCACCGGACTGCTCGAGGATCGGCGACCGTTGCCGCGCGCCACGCGCGCGTTGAGCGCAGCAGCCGATTTGAACGGAAGCGGTGTGGTCGGTCGTCCGCCGGGTGCGCATGCCCAAGGTCCCGGACCGACCGAAGGATGATGCGCGCGGCATCAGGCGGCCGAAGCCAAGGCCCGGCTGGCCCAAGGTCTCGACGGACGGATGACGGTGCGCGGCATCGGGCGGCGCCGAAGCCGAGGCCCGGCTGGCCCGAGGTCTCGACGGAGGGGTGACGGTACGCGCGGCATCAGGCGGTGCCGAAGCCGAGACCCAGCTGGCGCAGCCAGCGGCGATACATCACGGCCGTGCGGTCGGCGCGCACATTGAGCTCGGCCGCGAGGTCCAGCGGCAGCAGCTCCGGCCGGTGCGATTCCAGGATCGGCCGGGACGAACCGCGTGTATCAGCCTGGATCCGACCGCGTGTCAGAAGGCGGCGAACTCGCTGATCCGGCGGTCGGTCACCAGCATGTGGCCCGGCTTGTGGGTGATGCAGAGCGCCGGGCGCGAGGCCGCGACCACGGCCTGGGGGGTGACGCCACAGGCCCAGAACACCGGCACCTCGCCCGGCTCCATCACGGTCGGCTCGCCATAGTCGGGACGCGTGAGGTCGGCGATTCCGATCGCGTCCGGGTCGCCGAAATGGACCGGCGCACCGTGCATCTGCGGAAAACGCGAGGTGATCTGGATGGCGCGGATCGCATCCTTGGGCAGGAACGGGCGCATCGAGACCACCATCGGCCCGCGAAACCGGCCGGCCGGCGCCGTCTCGATCGAGGTCCGGTACATCGGCACCTCCTGGTCCAACTCGACATGGCGCAGGCGCAGCCCGGCATCGAGCATCGCCTGGTCGAACGACAGCGAGCAGCCCAGCACGAACGCCACCAGATCGGCGCGCCACCACTTCGAAAGCTCGCTCGGCTCGGCGACCAGCTCGCCGTGCTCGAACACGCGGTACGCCGGCACGTCGGTCCGGATGTCGATGTCGCCCAGCTCCGGCAGGCGCGGATCGCCGGGCTCGGACATGCCGATCAGCGGGCAGGGTTTCGGGTTGCGCTGACAGAAGCGGAGGAAGTCGGCGGCGACGTCCGCTGGCAGGATCGCGACGTTGCCCTGGACCATGCCGGCCGCCGCCCCGGCGCTATGGCGGGTGTGCGCGCCGCGACGGACCTCGGCGCGAAACGCCCGCGCATCGGTACGTGGCTCGGTGCGAGAAGCTGTGATCATGTCGGCGGCTGCAAGCGGCATCGGCGTGATCTCCGACCATGGCGAGGCGCGCGCCCTGCGATCGAGCGGTCGCAGGCAAGCGCTGCCGTAGGATGAGCACCACGCGTGCGCGAGTCCAGTGGCGCGGCAGATCGGCCGCCTGGTGCGTCAGACGACAGGGTGCGCGCGCCGTGCTACACGAACAGCGTGACCCTGACCGAGCATACCAGGCCGGCGTCGGCCCCATGACAGGCGCGCAGCACGACCACCGGCAGCTGGCCATCCTGCTCAACCAGCGGACCTGGCAGCTGCTCGAGCAGCCGGACCGGTCGGCCGGGCAGGCGGACGAGATGCTGCACGCCGCCCATGCCAGCCTGTGGCACTGGCTGCAGGCCGGCACCGGCGTCCATCATCAGCGTGGCGCCTGGCTGGTCGGCCGGGTCTATGTCGAGCTCGGCATCGCCGGGCCGGCGCTGCGCTATGCGCAACGAACCCTGGAGCTTACCGAGCGGCACAAGGATCTGCTGGCGGACTTCGACCTCGCCTTCGCCAGTGAGCTGGCGGCGCGGGCGTTCGCGCTCGCCGGCCAGGTCGAGGCCGCCCGGGGCCACCGCGACGACGCCCGGGCGCGCGGCGAGGCGATCGCGGACGCGGCCGATCGCAAGCTGTTCTTCGAGCAGTTTTCGGCAGGGCCCTGGTTCGGCCTGACCGGCGGCGCCGGGGCTAGGTCGAGCGCGAATCCTTGAGCCGGCGCGGAGCATCGCTGGCGGCCGGGCGCGTGCCCGCCGACGCCGACACCGGCGGAATCATCGGCTCGGGCATCGTCGGCAACGTGATCGAGTGGTACGACTTCGCGCTGTACGGCTATCTGGCGCCGGTCACGGCCGAGCTGTTCTTTCCCTCGAGCGATTCGCTGACCTCGCTGATCAGCACCTTCGCGGTGTTCGCGATGGGTTTTTTGGCGCGGCCGCTCGGCGGCCTGGTCTACGGCCACCTCGGCGATCGTGCGGGACGGCGGATGGTGCTGATCACGTCGATCGGGCTGATGGGGGCGTCGACCTTCGCGATGGGCCTGCTGCCGACCTACGCCACGGTCGGCGCGCTGGCGCCGGTGCTGCTGGTGGCGCTGCGGCTGGTACAGGGCATCTCCGCCGGCGGCGAGTTCACCAGCTCGATCACCTTCCTGGTCGAGCACGCGCCACGGGCGCGCCAGGGGCTGTATGGCAGCCTCGCCAATTTCGGCGCGGTGATCGGCGGCCTGATGGGTGCTGCGGCCGGCTGGCTGGTGACCGACCTGCTGCCGGCCGAGGCGGTGCACGCCTGGGGCTGGCGGATTCCTTTCCTTGGCGGCCTGCTGGTCACGCTCGCCGGGGTCTGGGTCCGGCTGGGCGTGCCGGATTCGCCCGCCTACGTCGCGCTGCGCGCCGAGGGTGGGCTCGAGCAGGCGCCCCTGCGCACCGCCTTTCGCGAGCACAAGGCGCAGATGGCCACAGTGTTCGGCCTGAACGGGGTGGTATCTGCCGGCTACTACATCGTGTTCGTGTGGCTGGTCACCGACTTGACCGAGATCGCGGGCCTGTCCTTGCACGTCGCCTTGGGGATCGGCACGCTCGGGCTCGCTGCGGGCGCGCTCGGGACGCCGCTGGCAGGCCATCTCTCGGATCGTATCGGCCGGCGCCGGCTGCTCGCGGTGGTGAGCGTGCTGACGGCGATCGGCGCGATCCCGCTGCTGCTGATGGCGGACGTCGGCGGCGCGCTGCCGGCATTGGCGGCGCAGCTCGCGCTCGCCTTGCTGGTCGCCGGCTATCTCGGTGGCCTGCCCGCGGTGTTCGCCTCCCAGTTTCCGTCAACGGTGCGCTGCTCAGGCCTTGCGATCGGCTACAACGCCGCCGTCGCGCTGTTCGGCGGCACCGCACCGCTGGTCGCGACCCTGCTGGTCAAGCTGACCGGCTGGAGCGCGTCGCCCGGCCTCTATCTCGCGATCACGGCGCTGGTCGCCCTGGTGCTGCTGCGCAGGATCTCCGATCGGCCGCTAGCGGATCGCACCTAGGGTCATGCCCCGCACCAGGTGACGGCGGGTCACCAGCGCAAACAACACAACCGGGACGTAGATGATCACCGACGCAGCGCACAGCTTGCCCCAGAGAACCAATCGGTCGGTGACGAAGCCGGAGGCGAGCACCGGCAAGGTTTTGGCGGACAGATTGGTCAGAATCAGCGCGAACAGGAACTCGTTCCAGGAGAAGATAAAGCAGATGATCGCCGCGGCGGCCAGACCCGGTCCCGCCAGCGGCAAGACGACGCGCACGAAAGCGCCGAACCGCGAGCAGCCGTCGATCAGCGCCGCTTCGTCGATCTCAGGCGGGATCTCGGCGAAGAAGCCGCGCAGCAGCCAGATCACGAACGCGAAGTTGAACGTCATGTAGGCGACGATCAGGATGAACCTGGTATCCAGCAATCCCAGGTCGCGCGAAATCAGAAAGAACGGCAGGATGACGGCGATCGGCGGCGCCATGCGGGAGGTCAGGAAATAGAAGGCCAGCGATTCCTTGCCGCGGAAACGAAACCGGGCGAACACATAGGCGGCCGGCGCCCCAACCAGCAGCGCGAAAAATGTGCTAAGCGCGGCTACCGAGAGGCTGTTCCACAGGCTCGACAGCAACAGCCCCTGCGTCAGGGTGGCCCAGTAGTGCTCGAGGGTCGGCTTGAACAGCCAGACCGGCGGGGACTTCGGAATCAGCTCGAGCGGCTTGATCGATGTCAGCACGGTCCAGAAGATTGGAAAACAGAAGAACAGGAGAACGGCGGCCACCGCCATGTATTTCGCAGCGAAACGAAGGCCTCTCATGTCTCTTGCTCCGAATCGCGCAAATCAGCGCGACGGAACGAGCCGATCAGCAGCTTTGCCAGGATGATGATGATCGCCATGTAGACGATCGAATAGGCGGCGGTCGCGCCCATCTGGAAGTACTTGAAGCCCTTCAGGTAGATATGGAAGCCGAGGGTCGAGGTCGTACCGGCCGGACCGCCATAGGTCATGATGAAGATCTTGTCGACGAAGCGCAGGCAGTCGATCGTGCGGATCAGGATCACGGTGAGGATGATGGGCTGGATCGCGGGCAGCGCGACATAGCGCTGGATCTGCCACCAGGACGCGCCATCGAGGCGCGCCAACTCGATACTGTCGGGTGGCACCGCCTGGAGGCCTGCCAGGCAGACCAGGAAGACCAGAGGCGTCCACTGCCAGATGTCGGCAACCACGACCGACAGGAATGCGAGGCCGGGCTGGGTGAGCCACGCCAGCGGCGTGAGCCCGATCGAACTCGACGAAATAGTTGAGCACGCCCAGCTCGGCGTTGAAGATCCAGCGCCAGATCAGCCCGACCACCACCGACGACATCACCATCGGCAGCAACAAGAGGTTTCGGGCAAGCTGCGCACCGCGAAAGGTGGTGTCGAACAGAAATGCGATCGACAGGCCCAGGACCAACTCGATCGTGACGCAGGCGACCACGTAGAAAGCGGTCACCTGCAGCGCATGCCAGATGTCGGGGTTGGTCAGGAACTCGACGTAATTGGCGAGGCCAACGAAGCGCTTGCCATGAAAGGCGGCGAGGTTCCAGTCCTGAAAGCTCAAGACCAGCGTGTACAGGAACGGGTACAGGGTGATGACAAGCATGACCAGCAGCGCGGGCGAAAGGAACAGCGCCGCGTCGCGCAAGGTCAGCCGTGGCATGGGCCGCCTACCGGTCGTGCAGGAAGCCCGCCGGGGCGGCGCGGGTCACCCCCGACCACCGCCCCGCGAACTCAGCGCATCGAACGCCCCTCGTGATCCGCACGCGCGCCGGCCGTGCGCTAGTAGTAGCCCGCCTCGCTCATGAACGCCTCGACCCGCTCGGCCGCCGTGTCGAGCGCCTCCTTGGCGGACTTGGTGCCTGCGAACGCGGCCGACAGCTGCTCGCCCATGATCTGGTCGACCGCCGCCCACTCCGGGATCATCGGCACCGGCCGCGCCAACTCGATGGTGATCCGCTCGAGGTCGCCGGCGGCCGACGGGTACATCTCCTCGACTTCCGGATCATCCCAGACGCTCTTGTTATAGACGGTGGCGCCGGCCAGGGTGACCGCCTTGGCTCGCTCGCCCTCCAGGGCCCAGGTCATGAACTTGAAGGCTGCTTCTGGATTCTGGGCGTTGTCCGGGATCGACGCCACGATCGCGCCGAGCAGCGACACCCGGCGGCCATCCTGGGTCGGCGGCGGGGCGCATTCGAATTTGCCGATGATGTCCGACTGCGCGCGCGCCACCGAGGCCAGATCCTGCCAAGTCCAGGCCAGGGCGGCATGGCCCTGCATGTACGAAGTCCACGCTTCGGTGATGTGATAGGCGGCGACACCTGGGGGTGCGACCTTGCCGAGCGCGATGTAGGTCTCGAGCGCGCGCAGCCCGGCGTCGCTGTTGAAGATCGGCTTGAAATCGGCGTCGAAGAAATCGCCGCCGTAGGTCCACAGAAAACCCGACCAGTCGTAGACGATGCGCGGCTGCTTTGCCGGCATGACGTAGCCGTAAACCTTGTGGTCCGGGTCATTCAGCTTCTGAGCATAAGACAGCAGCTCGTCCATGGTCTCAGGAGGCTTCGCCTTGCCTGAGGAATCCACGAAGCCGGCTTTCTCCAAGAGATCGGTACGATAGTAGAGCGGCCGAAAGCCAGCGATCCAGGGAATGCCAAACACGCCCTCGGGTAGCTTCCACTCATTGTTGGCCGGGTAGTTGCCGGTGATGAACGTGCCGTAGAAGCCGTCGGGATAGCCGAAATCTGCCGGTGTCAACGCCGGATCCTTAAGATAATCACTTAGTTCCTTGACCCAGCCCCGCTGCGCAAATTCGGGCGTGTACATCGAATCATACCAGATCATATCGTAACTGGAAGCGCCGCCAATAAAACCGGTCTTCAGTTTCTCGTACATCACATCAAACGAAATATCGTCGAACTCCAGTGTGATGCCGGTTTCTTCGGTGAACTGTGGAACGTACTGCTTGAACGCGTCCGCCCACTGGCTCGCCTGAGCGGCAACGCGGACGGTGACGCCGTCGAATGGCTTGTCTTGGGCGATAGCGGCGCCGCCGAAGGTGAATATGGCCGGAAACAGCAGCAGGCAAAGCGACCTAGGTGTCCGCATGATTCCCTCCCGAGCGGCGCGGCCCGACCCGTCCGCCGAAGGCCCGCGGGAGGCAGGACCGGCAATTTCGTTTGATCTGAAGGACTAGCCGACGACGCTACAGTTCGCCCGTCGGACTGTCAACGAGCACACCGGATCAGCCGTACGCGGGGTCGACCGTAAAGCCCAGGCCGTCGTCGTGCAGCGTGAAGGCGCCGGCGCGGATCCCCTCGATCCAGCGGGCGGTGCGGGCGAGGCCGCCGAACGGGTAGAGGTGCAGCCGCTCGATCCGGCTCGCTGGATCGGCCGCGCGGTGAGCGGCCAGCGCGCTGATCATCGCGTCCGGATAGGACAGACGGGCGAGGCGCAGCAGGTTGCCGGCCTGGCGGGTCAGCACGCGCATCGAGTTGCCGATGCCGCACATCCGGGCATAGGTCAGCAGGGTCTTGAGCGTCGCCGGACCGGGTACGCCGGCATGGATCGGCAGGCCATCGGCGCGAATCGTGCGCTCCCAGGCGATCAGCGGGGAGGTGTCGAACACGAACTGGGTCACCAGGCGCGTCGCCGCCTGGCTCTTGCGGGCATAGGCGAGCTTCTGCGCATGTGTCGTGGTCACGCCCGGCAGGCTCAGGGCGGGCTCGCCCTCGGGATGCCCGGCCATGCCGATGGTACGCACGCCGTAGCGCTCGAGCAGGCCGGTCTCGAGCAGGGCGAGCGAGCTCGCGAACGGCCCCAGCGGCTGGTCGATGCCGCCGCCGATCACCAGCACCTGGTCGACTCCGGCCCGATCGTTCAGCTGGCGCAGGAAGGCGTCGAAGTCGGCCAGGCTGGAGATCGACCTGGCCGGAACATGCGGCACCGGCGTCAGATCGGCGGCGCGGACCTGGCACGCTGCGTCGACCACCTTGCGCCAGTCCTCGCCGGGCACATAGGCGATGTACACCCGGGTCGACGCCGGCAGCAGGCCGAGCCCGCCAAGGCGGACGACCGCCGACGGCGTGGTCTCGACCGAGAAATCGGCGAGCAGGTCGATGATCTGCTGCGGGCTGGCCTGCGGTGCCGGGGCCTCGAGATCGCGCGCCAGGACAGTGGTCACGGACATGGTGGTCAGCTCCAAGAACGCCCCTGGTGCCGACACACCGGCCAACACCGCAAAGCCTCGATAACACCCTGGCAGATAGGAACGATCCGGCCTCCCTGTACGCTCAAGGGCGACGCTCGCTTGCTGCCAAGCGACATGACGCCGCCGGGGCCTCGCGCAGGCATCCCCCGATACCGCCGCGCCCGGATCTGACGTCCGGTCGCGACAACATGACGCGCCGTTTACGGGAAATTAGGCGCGCTCGGCTTTGCTGATGCTCCTCCCCCTCGACCAGCTTCCGGGCGGCGGCCCTGGGGGCAGAAGCAGAAGGATGGCTGATGGACCGGCAAAGGCCCCGACCAAGCGCGTGGTCCGGAACGTGGCTGCCGTTGTGCGCGGCCGCATCGCTGGCCGCCTGCCAGTTCTTGCCCCAGCAGTCCCTGTCCAAGCAACCGGCTGAGCCGGAGGTCGAAGCCTGGCGCGTGGTCGAGCGGCTCGGCGAGGCGCGCTATCTCGCGCCGAGCATGGCCGCCTGGGAAGAGATCACCCCTCGCGGCCTGATCCCCGCCGGCAGCCAGATCGCTACCGGCATCGGCGGCCGGCTGATCGTCCATCAGGACGACAACCAGTTGAGCGCGGGCACCAACAGCCGGTTCGTCCTGCCGGGCTGGGAGTCCGGCGACAGCATGCTGCAGACCGAAGGATGGCTGCGCTATCGCATCGCGGGCGAACCGGACGCGAGCTTCGCCATCGAGACCCCGTTCCTCGACCTTCTGGTCAACGACGCGGTGCTCGACGTGACGGTCGGCGACAGCGAGACCGAAGTCGCGGTGGTCAGCGGCCGGGTCCGGGTCAAGACTCTGGACGGCCGCAGGCAGATCGACCTGCATGCCGGCTATACCGGCTATGCGAGCATGGCGGGCGATTCGCTGGCGATCCGTCGCGGCCCCGACCAGCGCCTCGAACAGGTGCCGGCGACCGTCGTGCCCGCTCTGCATCCGGATCGCGCGACGAGCGGCAGCGCCCAATCGCCCGATCTGGCGGCAAGCGAGATGGCGGCAGCCGATCCGGCGCCAACCGTGATCCCGGCAACCGCGCCGGCGTCCGATCCGTCTGCCCGCGCCATGCCTGCGCCAGCGACCGCCTCACCGAGCGCCCTCATCTTCGAGCCTTCGCTCGAGGCACTCGGTTCGCCCATCGCGCTCACGGTCATGCAGCGGCCCGCCGTGACAAGCCCGACGCTGCCACCACCTACCGACCCCACCACGATGGCAGCTGCCGTGCCGGCCATGGTCGCGCCGGACCAGACCATCGCCGCACCCGCGCCCGAGCCTGCCAATACCCCGGCCGCGAGTTCGGCGGATCCTGCCGGGTCGGCCGAGACCACGCTGGTGCCGGCCGGCTTCACGACGCCGCCATCGGCCTCGCAGCCGCTCGATCCCGAGCAGGCGGAGATCCAGCGGCGCTTCGAGGGCCTGACCCGGGGGTTGCTCGATGGTCTCCTGCCCGCCGAGCTGTCGGGCGCCCAGCTCGATCGGAGGTGAGCGTGCCCGCTTCCGGTGAGAGCGCACGTCACAAGCGCTGACCATGCAGCATTATCGACCATTCGCGCTGCTGGGGGCCCTGGTCGCGATGGTCTATCTCGCAGGCTGGTTCGATCCGATCGAGCGGGCGCTTTCGGACCTGCGCGCCGGGCTGGTCGAGCGGGCGGCAACCGGGGACCTGGCGATCGTTGCGATCGATCCGGTCAGCCTGCATGCGCTCGAGCGCTGGCCGTGGCCGCGCCATTATCATGCCGAGGCGATCGAGCGTCTGCTCGCGGCCGGCGCCGCGCGCATCGTATACGATGTCGACTTCAGCGCCCCCTCGCAGCCCGGCGAGGATCAGGCGCTCGCCGAGGCCCTGGCGCGCGCCGGTCCCGAGCGCATCGCCCTGCCGGTGTTCCGCCAACTTCGGCAGACCCCCGAAAACCGGATCGAGCCGTTCGACACGGCACCGCTGCCGCTGTTTCGCGATCACGTCAGCGCCGTTGCGATCGATCTTCGGCCCGACAGCGACGGCAGCGTGCGTCGGATCTCCCGCTCCGCCCGCCGGCATGGCCAGGATCTGCCGACCGCAGCGGCCTGGCTCGATGCCGACGCCGGCGGGGCCGCCGGCGCCACGCTGACCGATGAGACCGGCGGGCAGATCCTGATCGACGACAGCATCGATCCGAGTGCGATCCCGCAGCTGAGCTTCATCGATCTGTTGAGCGGCCGTTTCGATCCGGCCGAGATTGCCGGCAAGCGGGTGCTGGTCGGCGCCAGCGCGATCGAGCTCGGCGATTGGATCAGCGTGCCGCGCCACTGGGCGCTGCCGCGATCGATGGTGCAGGGCCTCGCCTTCGAGACGTTGCGCCAGGACCGCGCGCTCACCCATCTCAGCGGCTGGCCGGTCGCGCTCGCCAGCGTGTTGGCGGTGATCCTTGCCGGACCGCTGTTCGTGCGTGCGTCGTGGCCCCGTGGGCTGGCGCTGCTGGTCGGCCTGATAGTGGCGCTGGTCGGCCTCGCGACGCTCCTGCAGCCGTGGGCTGCGGTCGTGCTGGACACCACTGCGGCCGCATTCGGGCTGTTGCTCGCCTTCGCCGGCGCCATGCTCGGCAGGACCGATCGCCGGGCGCGCAGCTCGGCCGGATCGGGCTGCGCGCTGCCGATCGACGACCGGGTGACCCGCGAGCTGGTCCACAGCAGCTTCGATGCGATCGTGACCTTCGACCCGAGCGGCATGGTGCTGTCCTGCAACGGTGCCGCCGAGCGGATGTTTGAACGGCCCGCGACCGAGCTGGTCGGCCAGCCGGTGACCCTGCTCTTGCCGGACGAGCATCACCGGGCGCTTGCCGCCTGGGCACAGGACGGCGCCTCGCGGGAGCTGAGCGCTGCCCGGGGCGACGGCACGCGTCTGCCGGTCGACGTCGCGCTCAGCCGCATGCAGGTCGACGCGCGCTGGGTCGGCATCGCGATCCTGCGCGACATCTCGCAGCGCAAGGCGCAGCATGCCGAACTCGAGCGCAGGGCGCTGCACGACGCCCTGACCGGTCTG
Organism: uncultured Alphaproteobacteria bacterium; assembly: GCA_963731495.1. Taxonomy (GTDB): domain Bacteria; phylum Pseudomonadota; class Alphaproteobacteria; order Geminicoccales; family Geminicoccaceae; genus DASUGG01. Next base: position 10,206 of record CAVSVZ010000006.1, on the reverse strand, counting down.
CCCAACCGCACCCTGCTCGACGATCGCATCGAGCAGGCGATCAGCGCCGCCCGGCGATCGGGCGACACCATGGCCATCCTGCTGCTCGATCTCGACCGCTTCAAGGAGGTCAACGACACGCTCGGCCACCTGGTCGGCGACCGCCTGCTGACCATGATCGGCCCGCGCCTGCGCCAGCCGTTGCGCGATGCCGACACGGTGGCGCGCCTGGGTGGCGACGAGTTCGCGATCCTGCTGCCCGGGCCGATCGACATTCCCGCCGCCTGCGGCATCGCCGAGCGCATCGTCGAGGCGTTCCGCGATCCGTTCCCGGTCGACGACATGGCGCTGGAGGTCGGCATCAGCATCGGCGTGGCGCTCTGTCCCGTGCACGGCGAGGCCGCCGAGCTGCTGCTGCAGCATGCCGATGCCGCCATGTACGCCGCCAAGCGCAACGGCTTCGGCTTCGTGGTCTACAATGCCGAGGACGAGGGCAATCGGGCGCGCAAGCTGAGCCTGACCGGCGAGCTGCGGCGCGCGATCGAGAACGACCAGCTCAGCCTGAGCTTTCAGCCGAAGGTCGAGTTGGCCGAGGGCACGCTCGCCGGGGTCGAGGCCCTGCTGCGCTGGCACCATCCCGAGCACGGCCTGATTCCACCCGAGGAATTCGTGCCCGGCGCCGAGCACACCGGTCTGATCCGGCCTTTGACCCTTTGGGTCGTCAACGCGGCGCTGCGCGCGCAGCGAACCTGGCGCGAGGCCGGCTTCGAGATCAACGCCGCGGTCAATCTCTCGGTCAAGTCGCTGCACGATCCCGAGCTGGCCAACGTCCTGGGCCTGCTGTTCGAGCGTTGGCAGACCGATGCCGGATGCCTGACCCTCGAGCTCACCGAGAGTGCCCTGATGGCCGATCCCGACACCTCGATGATGGTGCTCAAGCGGGTCGCGGATCTGGGTTGCCGCCTGTCGCTCGACGACTTCGGCACCGGCTATTCCTCGCTCGCCTATCTGCAGCGGCTGCCGATCCACGAGCTCAAGATCGACCGGTCGTTCGTCGCCGAAATGACCGAGGACGACAACGCCGCCGTGGTCGTGCGCTCGGTGATCAAGCTCGCCAAGAGCCTGGGTCTGACGGTGGTCGCCGAGGGCGTCGAGACCGAGGACGCGTTCGCCTGGCTGCAATCGCTCGGCTGCGATCAGATGCAGGGCTATTATCTGGGCCGGGCGATGACATCCGAACAGCTGATGGTCTGGCTCAAAGAGAGCCCCTGGGACCCGGGCTTGCCGCAAGGCCGCGACCGGATGCAGCCGGCATGACCGGGCCGTGCGCCGGATCGTCGCGATCGAGGCCGAGCGCAGCCAGATTGGCCATGGTGGTCGGATCGAGCTCGAGCCGTTGGTGCGCGACCGCGGCCATGGTGCGGCGTAGCACCTGATCGAACCCCTCGAGGGTCGACTCGACCCGGATCGGCCTGCCGCCCGCACCCTGCAAGGTGAGCTGCAGCCAGCCGCGCTGGCTGTCGTCCCGCTCGGCGCGCTCATGCTGCCGGCCGCGCCGCCTGGCACTGCTCCAGCCGCGTGGCGCATAGTAGGCGAGCTTCATCCGCGTCAGCTCGTCCCAGGCAAGATGGCGGCCGAAAGGTCCGCGGATCGCGATCTCCTGCGGCGACAGCTCGACCGAGCTCATCTGGCGCAGGCCGGTCCGCACGCCGAACCAGACGAACAGCACCGCCAGCGCCGACAGCAACCAGGCGATCACCGATGCCAGATCGAGCAGCAGCAACGGTCCCAGCGTGAGCGTCAAGCCGATCGTCACCCGCAGGTAGTCGGAAGACAACGTGCCGATCGGATAGTGATGGCTGCTCATGCCCGCTCCGGGAGGCCGGGCGATCTCGAGCCCGTGCGTTGGCTTGGCCTCGGACCGCCGATACCGGACCAGCGTGCCAGGCTTGTCAACCCTGAACGCAGGGCCGGCGGACCCACGACCCTGCCGATCCAGCGCCGTCCGGCTCCGCCGACGGCCAGCCGCCACGCGCGTCCGGAGTACCATCATGGGCAGGGCCGTTAACCATACGTTAGTCCTGTTGAGGCAGAATCATCGTGGCATCAGGCACCCGCTAGCCCCTGCGGACGGATGTGAGGCCGTGACGGGCGCCATGAAGGGTGCGCTGACAGGCGCAACTCCTGGCCAATCTCTGGCCGTGACGCGCAACCGAAGTGCGATCATGCTCGAACCCGTCGATCCAGCCAAGCGCACGCCGGACGCTCCCGACGAGCAGGGGGCCCGGAGGGTGCACGAACAGCGCGCCGCCGCCACCGCGCGGCCCGCGGCCGGTCGACCCGGGATCGGGACGGCGGTTGCCGCTCTTGGCGCAACGCGCGGGCCGACGCCCCCGCCCGATGGCAGCAGCTTGGCCTACCCTGGGGCCTGCCCCGGCGATGGGTCGGCCGCTCGCGGCCGGGACGATGCATCCTGGTCCAGTGACTGGCTTCAGCTCAGTCACGAGCTGCGCACCCCACTGAATGCGATCCTGGGCAATATCGAGATCCTGCTCGATGGTTCGGCGGGGCCGCTCGCGGCGCCCGTGCGTGCCTGCATCGGCGACATCCAGGTCGCGAGCCGCCAGCTGCTGAGCCAGCTTCAGCCGCTCTTTCTGCTGGTTCAGGCGCGCACCAGCGGGCCGCTCAGGACCGGGCTGCCGATCGATCTCCTGGCGCTGATCCGGCAGGCGGTCGCGGATGGTGCGTCTCGCCGGGACACGTGCCCGGGGCAGGATCGGTCGCAACGCGAGGCGCACCTGCTCGAAGCGGCGCCCGAGGGTGCGTCGTTGATGGTGCCGGGCGACCCGATCTGGCTCGGTATCCTGGCGGCCACCCTGGTCGACCTGCATGCTGGCTGCGCGAGCCCCAGGAGCCCCCTGTCGATCGATCTGGCGCCGGCCGGCGCCGGTGCCGGCGGCGTGGTCGTGCGTGCCTCGTGGCCAGCATTCGATCCGGCCGCGCCGAGCCCGCTGCCGCTGGCCTTGATCGATGCCGTTCTGGCGCTACATGGTGGACGAATCCGCTCCTTGGCCGCGGATGGTCTGCGGCTGGATCTGCCGGGCGCATCGGTGATGCAGTGCAGCATGTCGGATGCAGGTCATCGCTGATCGGCCACGGCTACCCCGTAATTGACGGCACGTGTCTTCAAGGGGTTGTAGTTTGCGTTGGACATCCCTATTGTCCCCTTGACTGAAGACGGTAACATGTCCAGACGATATTGCTGCGTGCTTCTGGGACCGTGCGGCAGCAAGATCCTGGCGTGAGATGGTGTACTGGGCTTCGGCAACTTAACCAACGCAGAATTGGTCGGACGGTGGCAGGCCTGCGGCACTACCCTGGAGCAGGGTAAGCTGCGGTCCGGAACAGCTGGTTCGCAAAGCAGTTCGTTGCGCTGCCGCCGGACTGCAGATGACGGGACCCGTCATGGCGTTCTCGGAAGAGCCGTAAATGGGGTTCTCGGACCTCGGTTCATGGCTTGGTTGACCAAGACTTGAGGGCGACCAGGACCTGGCAGCGAATCGGAATCGCGGGCGTGTGCTGGCCTGCGACCGGAAAGGGCCGGCCCGGAGGGGCGGCGCGATGGTGATGGATTGACGCCTGTACCATCCACCATTGGATCGTAGAGCATGGGCATGAAGCCCCGATCACTCGAGGGTTGAACATCTCGATGCAGAATCGAAGCATATTCCCGTACCGTCGGCACGGGCCCAAGAAACGTGTCAAGCATGGCCCCAATCGCAAGTCGCGGGGACCTCAGAAAGGACTGCCCAACTCGGCGCGCGATCTGTTGCCGATGTTGCAGCCGGCGACCAAGGCGCTCGCCCAGGTCCTGGCCGGGCGGGCCGGCGCATCCGGCCAGCTCGGTCATGCGCGCACGATGCTCGCGCAGGCCGAGCGGATGATTGCCGAGCGGGCGCACAATCGCCTCACGCCGGCGGAACGGGAGGAGTTCTTCGAGCAGCTGGCGCGACTCAAGCTCACCTTGGCCGATGCCGACGCCGAGGCCGAGGTGCAGGCGGACGAGCGCGACGAGCCCAAGCCGCAGGTGGCACCGGTCGCACAGGAGCGCCTGAAGGAGATGGCGCTCGCCCTGTCGGTGCGAGAGCGGCCGGATCGGGCGAGCGACCAGGTAGCACCTCCGTCCGCGCAGGCACCCGCTGAGCCAAGTGCGCAGCAGGCTGCGGCGCCGTCCGAGGACGAGCTCGAACAGACCGAAGGCGAGGCGCAACCGGCGCACGATGCTCCTGCGCGGGATCCTGCGGCACCTGTGGCCGAGGCCGGCGCTGGCGCCACCGGCGAAGGCTCCGCCACGCGCGGTCGAGACCGGCTGGTGCTGCCCAAGGCGAGCGCCGATCAGGCGGTGCAGGCGCTTGCTTTCGGCAGCTTCGCGCGGCGCCGCAGTCGCGCGACAAATCGAGCTGCCGCCGCCGCCTTCGCGGCTGCAGCGGAGGAAGATGCCGCTGCGCGCGCGCCGGAGCAGGGCAGCACACCGCCATCGCAGGCGGCCGAGGCCGCGCGTTCCGAGAGCCCGGAGGTCACCACCAGCGACGCGCAGCAGGACGCCACGTCCGACGATCGTGCCGATCAACCGCATGTCGGTAATGGCGCATCGGCCGAAGCCGAGGCCGGGCCGCAGGCCAGAGCCACCCGCCGAGGCCGCAGGCCCAAGCACCAGGGAGTGCCGGAAGGCTGGGTGATCGACGAGGAAGGCTTCGTCGTGCCGGGCGGCGCCGACTGATGTCCAGAACGCCCTGAGGCGCGCTTCCGCCACGCAACAGCTGGCACTTCGCCTGACCAGGCGCTCGACCAACCGATCTGGTAGCGAGATTACCGGCATTGCGGCGTTGGATCGCGCCGACATCACCGCGCCGACCGAAGTCGGCATCGGTGACATGGCGTGAAAGGAACATCGCGATCAGGTCAAGCTCGAGGAGGCGAAAGCTTTTGTCGCCCGAACTCGCGAGGACCTTCCAATCGAGTTGCCGGGAGTCCGGCGCGAGCCGGCGGGTTTTCCAGGATAAATGCAAGCCGCACAAGTTGATCGAAATGGAATCTGGGCGGCACGACTTTGCGCAGATGATCGGCAAGGATTCCGATTGCCCTTTAGATTTCGCGTGCCGATCTCAGATACCTGCAGCATCTACTGAACGGAAGTTCACGAACACGGGTGGTCTGCCGCGAGGGCGACCGGGCGACCGGGCCGAGGCGTGCACCTGTCGGCCGCTGGTGTCCGCGATCGGCGCCGGGCGCAGTGCCGGGAGATCGTGAGTCCACGGCCTCGCGATCGACCAGCCGTTCGCTCGACAAGGGGGGTGGTGGCATCTGACGAACGTCGCTAAGAACGGGGATCGCTACCAACCGCTGGGCGTGTGACGTCGGCTCGCGCCCACGAGAACACGTTGGAAACCCGGGGTGTTGCACGCCGTCAGTCTCGCCTTCGCTCTCTCGATCCTGTGGCTGCTGTTGTCCGGGCACTTTACCGAATCGCTGCTGCTGGGGCTGGGGCTCGCATCGGTGATCCTTGTGGTGGTCATCGTCCACCGGATGGAGGTCTTGGATCACGAGACGCACCCGATTCATGTGTCGGGCCGGCTGCCGCTCTACTGGGCCTGGCTGATCAAGGAGATCATCCTGGCCAACATCGACGTCGCCAAGGCCATCCTTGGCTTCGGCGTGCCGGTCACGCCCACGGTGTTCAAGGTGAGGTCGTCGCAGCGAACCGAAATCGGCCGCGTCATCTATGCCAACTCCATCACGCTGACACCGGGTACCGTCACCATCGCGGTCGATGGCGACCAGCTCACGATTCACGCGCTCACGCCGGGCGCGGTCGAGGGCTTGGAAAGCGGCGAGATGGATCGCCGCGTCACCAGAATCGAGGAACGAGGCTGATGTTCGGCGCGGCGAGCATCGCGATCCTCGTGGTCATGGCCATGGCGCTGGCGCGCGCCTTGCTGGGGCCGACCGTGTACGATCGCATCCTCGCCGTGAACAGCTTCGGCACGCTGGCGGTCGTGCTGATCGCGGTGCTCGGCTTCCTCACCGGGCGGCCCGATTTCCTCGACATTGCGCTGGTCTACGCCCTGATCAACTTCATCGGCGCCATCGCGGTCACCAAGTACGTCGTGTTTTCGCATCTCGGCGCGCCGGTCGAAGGCGAGACGTGGGAGGACGTGTGATGGCGATCGTCCTGGATCTGGTCAGCTGGATCTGCATCCTGGTGGGCGCCGCCGCCGCACTGATCGGCGGTTTTGGCCTGCTGCGCCTGCCCGACGTGTTCGCCCGCATGCACGGTGCCGGCATGATCGACACCCTGGGTCTGGGCGCGATTCTGGTCGGGCTGATGATCCAGGCCGGCTTCACCCTGATCACCGTCAAGCTCCTGTTGATCGTGGCGTTCGTTTTCTTCACCAGCCCGATGACCACGCACGCCCTGGCCCGGGCCTGCCTGAACGGCGGCGTCCGGCCGCTCGCCCGCGATCGATCAACAGACGGAGGCGTGTCATCGAAAGCCTGATCGATGTCGTCCTGTTGTCGTTCCTGGTGCTGACGGCGCTGGCGTTCGTCGTGATCCGCAACCTGTTCGCCGTGGTCATGCTGTCCGGCATCTTCAGCCTGACCGCCGCCGTGCTCTACGTCGTGATGGATGCGGTCGACGTCGCCTTCACCGAAGCGGCGGTCGGCGCCGGCATCGCCACGGTGCTCGGGCTGGCCACGCTGGCCCTGATCGGCGTGACCCAGGAGAAGCTTTCGGCGCGCAGCGACATCGGCCCGTTCCTGGTCGCGCTGATCACAGGCGCCGTCCTGATCAGCAGCACCTTCGACATGCCGGGCTACGGCGATCCCGATGCACCGATCAATCAGCACGTGGCACCACGCTACATCGAGGATTCGGGACGGGAGGTAGGCGTCCCGAACATCGTCACCTCGGTGCTGGCCAGCTACCGCGGCTATGACACGCTCGGCGAGACGACCGTGATCTTCACCGCGGCCGCCGGCGTCCTGGTGCTGCTCGGCCGCAGCCGGCGCCGGCGGACGACCGGCGACGATACCGGCAAGGCCGAGCAGAGGGAGGCCGCCGAATGAGACAGCAGCCGATCCTTCGCGTCACCTCCAAGGTCCTGTTGCCCGCGATTTTGCTGTTCGCCTTGTATGTCCAGTTCCACGGCGACTTCGGCCCGGGCGGCGGATTCCAGGCCGGGGTCATCTTCGCGTCCGGATTCATCCTCTATGCCCTGCTGTTCGGCGTCGCCAACGCGCGCCGCGCGGCACCCGCCGGCCTGATCCGGATCACGCTGGCGCTGGGCGTATTGCTCTATGCCGGCGTCGGGGTCGCCGGGTCCTGTTCGGAGGTAACTATCTCAACTATTCGGTGCTCGCGCATGACCCGGTGCACGGGCAGCATCTCGGCATCATGCTGATCGAGTTCGGCGTCGGCATGACTGTCGCCTCGGCGATGATCACGATCTTTTTCATCTTCGCCGGCCACGATCACGGCGCTGCCGAAGAGTAGGATTATGGACCTTCCAGGACTTTACAATTACTGGGTCGCCATTGTCCTCATGATGATCGGTTTTTACGTGGTCATTGCGCACGGCAACCTCGTCAAAAAAATCTTTGGTTTGAACATTTTCCAGGTCGCGGTGTTTATTTTCTACATTTCCATGAGCAAGGTGAAGGACGGCACCGCGCCGATTCTCGACGAGCGTTTCACCGTCTACACCAATCCGGTCCCCCATGTGCTGATCCTGACCGCGATCGTCGTCGGCGTGGCGACCATGGCGCTTGGTCTCGCGCTCGTGGTGCGCATCCGCAACGCCTACGGCACCATCGAGGAGGAGGATATCGAGAGGCAGGAGGGCGACCTCCCGTGATCGTCCGCCATCTGCCCGCCCTTCAGGTGGTGATCCCCCTGATGGCGGCGCCGGTCTGCCTCGTCCTGCGCCACGCGCGCGCCGCCTGGCTGCTCGCCGCGGTCGTGACCTGGACCGCCTTCGCCATCGCGCTCGCCCTCCTGCTCGAGGTCCTTCAGCACGGCACCATCTCCTACCACATCGGCGACTGGACCCCGCCGTGGGGCATCGAGTATCGGGTCGATCTCCTGAGCGCCTTCGTGCTGGTGATCGTCGCCGGCATCGGTTCGCTGGTCATGCCGTTTGCCCGCCTCAGCGTGGAGCGCGAGATGCCGCGCGAGCGCATCTACCTGTTCTACGTGATGTACCTGCTCGCGCTCACCGGGCTGCTCGGCATCACGATTACCGGCGATGCCTTCAACTTGTTCGTGTTTCTCGAGATCTCGTCGCTGTCGTCCTACGTGCTGATCAGCCTCGGCCGCGACCGACGGGCGCTCACCGCCGCGTTCCGCTACCTGATCATGGGCACCATCGGCGCCACGTTCTACGTGATCGGCGTCGGCATGCTGTACATGATGACCGGGACGCTCAACATGGCGGACCTGGCGGAGCGGCTGCCGCCGCTGCTTCACCTACGCAGCGTCGAGGCGGCGCTCGCGTTCCTTTTGGTCGGGATCAGCCTCAAGCTGGCGCTGTTCCCGCTGCATCTGTGGCTGCCCAACGCCTACGCCTTTGCGCCGACGGTGGTGACCGTCTTCCTGGCGGCCACCGCGACCAAAGTCTCGGTCTACGTGATGATCCGCATCCTCTACACGGTGTTCGGCGGCGCGCCCGTGTTCGGCGACCTGGTCATCGACGACGCGCTGATGGGGCTCGGCATGCTGTCGATGCTCGCCGCGGGCCTGGTCGCCGTGTTCCAGAACAACGTCAAGCGCCTGCTCGCCTATTCCAGCCTGTCGCAGATCGGCTACATGATCCTGGGGCTCAGCCTCGGCAGCGTCCTCGGGCTGGCGGCCGGGATCATCCACATCTTCAACCACGCGATGATCAAGGCGGCGCTGTTCATGGCCATGGGCTGCGCCTTCTCGCGTGCCGGTGTGGTGTCGGTCGATGATCTCGCCGGCCTCGGTCGCCGCATGCCGGTGACCATGGCGGTGATCGTGATCGGCGCGCTGAGCCTGATCGGCGTGCCCCTGACGGTCGGCTTCGTGACCAAGTGGTATCTGATCCAGGCAGCGCTCGAGCTCGGCCTCTGGCCGATCGCCGTCGTGGTCCTCCTGAGCGGCCTGCTTGCGGTGGTCTATACCTGGCGGATCGTCGAAGCGGCTTACTTTGCCCCGGCGCCGCCGGAACGCGAGGTGGTGCACGAAGCACCGCTGGCCATGCTGGTGCCGCTGGTGTGTCTCGGCGCTGCCTGCATCGTGTTCGGGGTCTACTCGACCCTGCCGATGGACATCGCAATCGCGGCCGCCCGCTCGCTGATCGGCACCTCGCCGTGACGCCCGAAACCGCGATGCTGCTGGCGCTCCTGGTGCCCATGGCGGGGGCGCTCCTGATCTGGGTCACCGGCTCGAGGCCGAACCTGCGCGAGGCCGTGACCCTGGTCACCGCGCTCACGCTGTTCGCGCTGGTGCTCAGCGTGCTGCCGTACGTGATCGCCGGCGAGCGGCCGCAGGTGACCGTGGTCGAGATGTTCCCCGGGCTCAGCCTGGCGTTCACCGCCGAGCCGCTCGGCGCCACGTTCGCGGCGATCGCCAGCGGCTTGTGGATCGTGACCTCGCTGTACTCGATCGGCTACATGCGCGGTCACCACGAGCACAACCAGACCCGCTTCTACCTCTTCTTCGCGCTCGCGCTGGCCAGCACCATGGGCGTGGCGTTCGCCGGCAACATGCTGACCCTGTTCACCTTCTACGAGGCGCTGAGCGTCAGCACCTATCCGCTGGTGACCCACAGCGGCACGCCCGAGGCGCGGCGCGCCGGGCGGGTCTATCTCGGGATCCTGCTCGGCACCTCGATCGGCTTTCAGCTGTTCGCCGTCGGCCTGACCTGGGTGATCGCCGGGACCCTCGACTTTGCCCAAGGCGGCATCCTGGCCGGCAAGTCTCGGACGGCATGGTGGCGGTGCTGATGGCGCTCTACCTGTTCGGCATCGGCAAGGCCGCGGTGATGCCGTTCCACCGCTGGCTGCCGGCGGCGATGGTCGCACCGACCCCGGTGAGCGCCCTGCTGCATGCGGTCGCGGTGGTCAAGGCCGGGGTGTTCTCGGTGCTCAAGGTGGTGATCTACATCTTCGGCCTCGAGCTGCTCCAGCGCACGGGCGCGAGCACCT
>CAVSVZ010000005.1:0-84013 GCA_963731495.1 uncultured Alphaproteobacteria bacterium | reverse complement strand
GACATGGCACGCGCCGGCTGGTCTACCAGCCTTATCCGAGCGCCCTGACCTCCGACCTCCTGTTCTGCCGTGTTCGTCTATTGCGGCGAGCAGGGCGTGCGCGAGCTGGCCTGGTCGGAGGTCATTGCGGCCTCCGGCCGTCGAGGGATAAGTTTCCTCGCCCCTCACACCCTCCCTGCCATTGCCGCGCGAAACCATGCTTCAAGACGACGGACTGCCCAAGGCTTTGGATCCGCCTCGCGCCACCCTCGTGCCGGTCGATCACCCGGCCGAAGCGGTGCCAGCCCAGCCGCCGCTCGGCGAAACCCCGTCGATCCATCCCTGGGCCGATGTGCGCGACAGCCAGCTCGGGCCCTGGACGGCGGTCGGGCCGCGCAGCTGCATGGCCGAGGTCCGGTTCGATGCCTACAGCTACGTCGTCAACGACAGCGACATCATCTACGCCGAGATCGGCAAGTTCTGCTCGATCGCGGCGGGCGTGCGGATCAACCCGGGCAACCATCCCACCTGGCGCGCCAGCCAGCACCACTTCGTCTACCGCGCCGCATCCTATCGCCTTGGTGAGGACGAGGCCGACTTCTTTGGCTGGCGCCGGCGCGCGCGAGTGACGATCGGCCACGATGTCTGGATCGGCCATGGCGCGATCGTGCTGGCCGGCGTGACCATCGGTACCGGCGCCGTGATCGGCGCGGGCGCGGTGGTCAGCAAGCCGGTCGAGCCCTACACCATCGTGGCGGGCGTGCCGGCACGCCGGCTGCGCGACCGGTTCGAGCCCGCGATCGCCCAGGCTCTGCTGGAGCTTGCCTGGTGGGACTGGAGCGAGCAGCAGCTGCGCGGCGCGCTGCCGGATTTCCGCGCGCTTTCGATCGAGGCGTTCCTGGCCAAATACGCGTGATCGGGGGGCCGCTCAGGCCGGCCCGAACGGAAAGCGCCGGCGCAGCGTGAACGGTGCGGTGCGCGATGGCTGCTCGAAGGTGGCGATCGCGTCGATGGTGAGCGGCTCGGCGCAGATCGGCGTCGCCCGCTCGGCCAGGATCGCCAGCACCCGGTCGCGCTCGAGCGGTTGCAGCCGCTCGGTCAGGGTCATGTGAAAGCGGAACTCGTCGAGCATGTAGGGATAGCCGTAGCGCAGGAGGTAGCGATCCTGGCGCGGCGTCAGGCCCGAGGCACGCCGGCGCGCGATCTCGGCCTCGTCGAGCGGTGCCCGAAACGCTTCGAACGCCTCGACGCAGTCGGCCGCGAGCATGTCCAGCGCAGCTGATGACGCCGCGGGCACGAAAGCCAGGAAGCCGCTCGGCGAATCGACCTTGAGCGTGATCGCGAACGGCGCGCGGCTGCGCGAAAAATCCTCGACCGCACGGTCGAGCGCTTCGAGTGACGTGCCGTCTGCCAGGACGAACGGCGCCTTCAGGGTCGCATGGAAGCCGTAGTGACGTGGTGAGCCGGTGATGTCTTGAAGTCGCGCGGGGTCGATGCCTGGCACCGTTGGCTGGCCAGCGGCGTGCCGTCGAGCGCGCGACCGAGCCAGCCGCAGCCGAACGCTTCGAGCGCGGAGCCGGCGGCCGGTGCGAAATAGATCGCGCTGCGCGGCCCCATCACATGACGCGGGCTGCCGGCGCACCAGACCGTGCGCACCACCGGCCGGCCTTGCGCCAGCTGGACGCGCACCAGATCGGCGCGCAGGCCCCGGCTCGAGCCGGCCGCGATCGTCGAGCCCGCGCGGTCGCCGCCGGCACGCTGGTGACGGTGGCGAGCGCGCGCGGCAGCGACCAGCCGAAGTCCTCACGGGTCAGCCGGAACACGGCCGGCAGCAGGCTCGCCGGGATGTAGTCGGACGACAGGATGTCGAGCCGGTTGCGCTCGGCCAGCGCGGTCGCCGCGACATTGCCGGAGTGCGAGCGCCCGCGGATCAGGTTGGGCGCGCCCATCAGCACCTTGATGCCGGCCTCGTGCGCCGCCTCGCGCCGCCTCGAGCGTGGTCGGGAACTCGGTCACGGACGACACCAAGGCTCGAGCGCCTCCTCGATGTGCTCACGGCGCGCATCGTCGTGGCTGGCAAAGCTGATCGCTGCGATCGCGCGCCACCACGGCCAGCCGGCGCCGGTTGTCGGGGCCATAGGTTCTCGAGCCGTGCAGCAGCTCCTCGATATGCCGGTCGACCGCCGCCTCGTCCGGCAAGGTCCGGAGGTAACGCTCGCCGGTACTCGGCGATGTCCGGCGACTGGCGATCGCCCGGCGCATGGTCCATCAGCGACATGAAGCGGACCAGCGGGTCATTGGCGTAGGCTTCGAAGATCGGCACGATCTCGGGATGCGTCACCTCGCAGCGCATGTGCAGGAGGTGCTGCACGCGCAGCATGTCGTGGGCGATCGCGGTGCGCAGGCCCTCGACGATCGGCCCGATGGTCTCGGCTCGCATGTCCCAGCCGGAGGCGGCGCCCAGGGTCAGGCTGTCATAGACCGTGGTGATGCCGGCGCCCGCGATCTGCGTGTCGTGGCTGATCGCGGCCGAGACCGCGTCCCATTCGACGCCCGAGCGCGGCTGGTAATGCCGCTCCAGGTTGTCGGTGTGCAGGTCGACCAGGCCCGGGATCAGGTAGTCGCCCGCCAGATCGATCGCGCCCGGCACCTGGCTGGTCGTGTGGTCGATCTCGTCGATCACGCCGGCGCGCACGACCAGGGTGCCGCGCACCACCTCGGTCGGCAGCACCAGGCGGGCATTGGTCAGGACGCAGGGCGCGCCGCCGGCACCCGATTGACGTGGGTCGACCTCCGGCATCAGGCGACCCGCTCGCCCTCGCGCCAGACCGCGATCACCGACGGCGTCTCGCCGATCAGGCGCGCGCGCACCAGATCGGCGCGCAGCCCCGGCGCGACCTCGCCACGATCGTCGAGCCCGATCATCGCCGCGGGATTGCGGCTGATCGGCGCGATCGCCTGCGGCAGCGGCATGTCCAAAAGCCGGTGCAGCCGGAATGCGCCGTGCAGCATGCTGACCGGCACATAGTCCGACGACAGGGCATCCAGCAAGCCCTGCTCGGCCAGTTGCAGGGCGGACACGTTGCCCGAGTGCGAGCCGCCCAGCACCAGGTTCGGCGCGCCCATCACGACGCCCAGCTCGTTCGCGCGTGCGGCCTCGGCCGCGACGTGCGTGGTCGGGAACTCGGAGATGGTGATGCCGTCGGCAGCCGCCTCCTCGACATGCAGGGCCGTGGTGTCGTCGTGGCTCGCGAGCGTGATCGGCCGGCCCTCGACCAGCGCAAGGAGCTTCTTGCGGTGCGCGTCGGCATACAGCTTCTGCTCGCCGATCCGCCGCTCGATCAGCGCCTGGAACTCTTCCTCGGACGCCTCGGTGCGGCCGCGATGGAAGGCCCGGTACTTGTCGATGTCGTGCCACTGGCGCTGGCCGGGCGTGTGATCCATGAACGAGACCAGCTTGCAGGCTCGGCTCCTCGAGCAGCGGCTCGAACATCTCGACCACATGCGGGTCCGAGACCTCGCAGCGCAGATGCAGGAAATGCTCGGCGGTCAGGGAGCGGTTGTGCTGCGCCTCGTGCAGCGCCTCGAGCGAGGTCTGCAGGAACTCGATGCGCTCGCGCTTGCCGCCATAGATGCCGACGCAGACACCGTCGCACACCGTGGTGATGCCGGCGGCGGCGATCTGCCGGTCGTGGGCGAGCATCGCGGCCTGGGCCGGCCAGCGCACCTGCGGGCGCGGCTGGAACTGGCGCTCCAGGTTGTCGGTGTGCAGCTCGACCAGCCCCGGCAGCAGATAGTCGCCATCGAAATCGATGCGCTTCGGTCCGGCGCGCCCGGCCGGCAACAGCTCCTGAATGGTGCCCCGATCGACCACGAGGCCGCCCTCGACGACCGCATCCGCGGTCACGATCCGGGCATTGGTGATTTGAAAGCTGCCGTTCATGCCGCCGCCCGCAGAGCCTCGATGTCGATCAGCCGATCCGCCACCGCATCGCGCACGTCGGGGTCGTGGAACACGCCGAGGATCGCAGCGCCGGCCGCCTTGGCCTCGCAGATCAGCTCCACAACCGTGGCGCGATTGTCCGCATCCAGCGAGGCGGTCGGCTCGTCCAGCAGCAATAGCGGATAGCGATGGATGAAGCCACGCGCAATGTTGACCCGCTGCTGCTCGCCGCCGGAGAAGGTGGCCGGCGGCAGCGCCAGCAGCCGCTCGGGAATGCGCAGCCGGCGCAGCAGCGCCTGCCGCCCGCTCGCGCGCGCTCTCCGCCGTCACGCCCAGTGCCAGCAGCGGCTCGGCGACCACGTCGATTGCCGCCACGCGCGGCACGCAGCGCAGGAACTGGCTGACATAGCCGACCGTGCGCCGGCGGATCTCCAGCATGTCGTGAGGCGATGCGCGCGCCAGATCGATCTCCTCGTCGCCGTGTCGCAGCAGGAGGCGGCCCCCCAGCGGCCTGTAGTTACCGTAAATCAGTTTCAAAAGCGTCGACTTGCCGATGCCCGGACGCGCCGGTCAGCACCGACGCACTCGCCGCGCCCGACCGCCAGGCTCGCCGCCTCGAACACCGGGATCACCACGCCATCCTGCAGATGCAGGGTGAAGCTCTTGCGTACGTCCTCGAGGCGGATCACGGGGCTGGTCATCTAAGGGTTCTGCTCATGTCTGCAGGATCGACGCTACCAGCAGCTGGCTGTAGGGGTGCTGCGGATCATCCAGGATCTGATCGGTCAGGCCCAGCTCGACCACCCGGCCGCGCTGCATGACCATCAGGCGATGCGACAGCAGGCGCGCGACCGCGAGGTCGTGGGTCACGATGATCACCGACAGTGACAGTCGCGTCACCAGCTCGCGCAACAGGTCGAGCAGGCGCGCCTGGACCGAGACGTCGAGGCCGCCGGTCGGCTCGTCCATGAACACCAGGCGCGGCTCCGTCACCAGGTTGCGCGCGATCTGCAGGCGCTGCTGCATGCCGCCCGAGAAGGTGCGCGGCCGGTCGTCGATCCGGTCGGCGTCGATCTCGACCCGCTCGAGCCAGTCGAGCGCCGCGCCGCGGATCCGGCCGTAGTGCCGGTCGCCCACCGCCATCAGCCGCTCGCCGATATTGGCGCCGGCGCTGACCGCCAGGCGCAGGCCGTCGCGCGGGTTCTGATGGACGAAGCCCCAGTCGGTGCGCATCAGCAGGCGCCGCGCCGGCTCCGACAGCTGCAGGACGTCGACCACGCCCTCGTGCCGGGTGCGATAGAGCACCCGGCCGGCATCCGGCGCGACGTGCCCCGAGATCGCGTTCAGCAGCGTGGTCTTGCCCGAGCCGCTCTCGCCGACCACGCCCAGCACCTCGCCCGGCCACAGATCGAAGCTGACCTCGTCGCAGGCGACGTTGCGGCCGAAGCGCTTGGTCAGTCCCTCGACCTCGAGCAGGGTTTCGCTCATGGCCTACGCCCCGGTCCGCGCAGGATCTCCGGCGCATCGCGCTCTGGCGGCCCGACGTGACCGGCGGCGCGGCGCCCGGCGCAATAGTCGGTGTCGGAGCAGCAGAACAGCTTGCCGCCGCGATCGTCGGTGATCACCTCGTCGAGAAAGCTGTCCGCGGCGCCGCACAGGCCGCAGACCTCGTCCCATTGCTGGACCTCGAAGGGGTGGTCCTCGAAGTCGAGGCTGCGCACCGCGGTATAGGGCGGCACCGCGTAGATCCGCTTCTCGCGGCCGGCGCCGAACAGCTGCAGCGCCGGATTGCGGTCGAGCTTCGGGTTGTCGAACTTGGGGATCGGCGAGGGCGCCATCACGTAGCGCCCGTTGACCATCACCGGATAGTCGTAGCTGGTCGCGATCTGGCCCAGGCGCGCGATGTCCTCGTACAGCTTGACGTGCATCACGCCGTATTCGGCCAGCGCGTGCATCTTGCGGGTCTCCGTCTCGCGCGGCTCGAGCCAGCGCAGCGGCTCCGGGATCGGCACCTGGTAGACCAGGATCTGGCCCTCGCGCAGCGGCGTCTCGGGAATGCGGTGGCGGGTCTGGATGATGGTCGCGTCCTCGGTCGCCTCGGTCATCGCGCACCCGCGTGGTCTTCTGGAAAAAGCGGCGGATCGAGACCGCGTTGGTGGTGTCGTCCGCGCCCTGGTCGATCACCTTCAGCACGTCGTCCGGGCCGATGCAGGCGGCCGTCACCTGGATGCCGCCGGTGCCCCAGCCATAGGGCAGCGGCATCTCGCGCGAGGCGAACGGCACCTGATAGCCCGGCATCGCGACCGCCTTCAGGATCGCGCGCCGGATCATGCGCTTGGTCTGCTCGTCCAGATAGGCGAAGTTGTAGCCCTCGATGCGCTCGGCGGGCGGCTCGGTACGCGCGCTCATTCGGCCGCCTCCTCGGTCGCGACCGGCGTGTCGACCTGGGCCGCGCGCATCCGCCGCATGCCCTCCAGCTCGCCCTGGAAATCGACGTAGTGCGGCAGCTTCAGGTGCTCGACGAAGCCGGTCGCCTGGACGTTGTCCGAGTGGTAGAGCACGAACTCCTGGTCCTGCGCCGGGGCGCCGATCTCCTCGCCCATCTCCTCGGCGCGCAGCGCGCGGTCGACCAGGGCCATCGCCATCGCCTTGCGCTCGGCATGCCCGAACGCCAGGCCGTAGCCGCGCGAGAACTGCGGCGGCTCGGTCTTCGAGCCCTTGAACTGGTTGACCAGCTGGCACTCGGTGACCTCGATCTCGCCGATCACGATCGGAAAGCCGAGCTCCTCGGGCGTGAACTCGATGGTCACCGCGCCGACCCGGATCTCGCCGACGAACGGGTGGCTGCTGCCGAAGCCGCGCTGGGTCGAATAGCCCAGCGCCAGCAGAAAACCCTCGTCGCCGCGCGCAAGATTCTGCAGGCGGACGTCGCGCTCGGCCGGAAACAGCAGGGGCTCGCGGGTCAGATCGCCGACCGGCGCTTCCTGGTCCGCATCGGGCTCGGCCTGGATCAGGCCCTCGTGGTTCAGGATGTCGACCACCTGCGGCACCGCCTCGTCCGGATCTGCGGCGCGTTCCGACGCCGGCTCGACCTCGCCCTCCGCGGCCAGGCGAAAATCGAGCAGACGATGGGTGTAGTCGAAGGTCGGGCCTAGCACCTGGCCGCCCGGCAGGTCCTTGTAGGTCGCCGAGATCCGCCGCTTGATCGCCATCTGTGCGGTGTCGAGCGGCTCGCCATAGCCAAAGCGCGGCAAGGTGGTGCGATAGGCGCGCAGCAGGAACGCCGCCTCGATCAGGTCGCCCTGGGCCTGCTTGATCGCGAGCGCGGCAAGCGGCCGGTCGTAGAGCGAGCCTTCGCTCATCACCCGATCGCAGGCGATCTTCAGCTGCTGCTCGATCTGCGCGACGCCAAGCTCCGGGGTCGCCGGGTCGCCGCGCCGCTCCTCGGCCAGCCAGCGATGGGCGGCATCGATCGCCTGCTCGCCGCCCTTGACCGCGACATACATCAGGCCTGCACCCCGATCGACGCCTCGACCGACCTGGGCAAGGCCGCGATCCTATCCGTCGTCACGAACATCACGTCGAACTCCTAACGGGCACTGACGGTGGATCATTCCCCACCGTGTCCAGAAATCTGCCGGCAGCCCCCCGACCTGCAGCCGGGCGCTGGTCCGGATGCCGGGACCGGAAAGCCGCACGCCGCGGTCGTTGGCTAGCTCCTCGACCTGCCAGATCAGGGTCGCCGAGCGGTCCGGATATTCGGGCGTGCCCTGATCGAACGCCGCGAGCGGCGCCGCGGGTCCGGCGAGCAGGGCAAAGCACGCCTTCGCCTGCGGGACGATTGGACAGCCGCACTGCAGGCGCAGGCTGTCGACCACGGCCGGGCTTGCGAGCGACGGGTCGAGCCAGAGCGGCGTCTCGAAATCGAGCAGGGTCAGCGCGATGGCATAGGCCGGCGCCAGCAGCGGCGCGGGCGGCGCCGGCAGGCGATCCGGGGCCGCGACGATGCGACCCGGATGGGCGATCGCCTCGAGCAGGCAGCGGAAGGTCGCCTGAGCGTCCAGCGCCGGGTCGGCGAAGCCGGCAGCAATCGTCATCCGTCGCCCCGCACCATGGTGAAGAACTCGACCCGGGTCGCGGCCGCCTTGCGCGCGACCGCGGCCCTCGCGTCGGCCTGCAATGTCGCCAGCGGCTCGACCACCCGCTCGAGCAGCGCCTCGCGGTGCGCTTCGGCCTGCAACAGCGCATCGAAACTCGCGACCAGCTGCGCCCGGCGCTTGTCGCGGCCTGCGACATAGCCGTGGCCGACATGGCCCTCGGCGCTCTGCACCGCGCAGCGGGTGACCGTGATCTCGCCGAGATTGAAGCGCCGGCCGGTGCCGCCTGCGCGCCCGCGCGCCATCACCAGCCCGGTCTCCGGCTGGCGCAAAAGCGTCATCGCCGGCTGCCCCGAGTCTGCCCAGTGAGCCTCGAGCTGTTCCGTCTCGGCCCTGGCCAGCACCGCCAGCCACCGCTGTCGTTGCGCCTGCTCTTGTGAAGATTGCCCGCTCACCACGCATCCCATGATTGATCTATACGTCTATACGAATTATGCTGCCACGAAGCAATCGGATTTGTACGACGGTTCGATGATCCTTCGATGACGTTCCCCGACCCGACCCTCCTCGAGCGCGGCGCAGGCGTCGCCGTCTGGCGCCAGATCGCGCGCCGGCTCGAGCGCGATCTGCGGGCCGGCGGTCTCGAGGCCGGCGCCAGGCTGCCGACCGAGACCGAGCTGGCTGCCCGATTCACGGTCAATCGCCACACCGTGCGCCGTGCGATCGCCGACCTGGCCGCACGCGGCCTGGTCCGGGTCGAGCAGGGACGCGGCACCTTTCTGCAGGACCTGGTGGTCGACTACCCGCTGCGCCGGCGCACCAGCTTCAGCGCCAACCTGCTGGCGCAGGGCCGCGAGCCTACCCACGACATCCGAGACGTGGTCGAGTTCGCCGCCGACGCCGAGATCGCGAGACGGCTCAGGCTGCGGCGCGGCGCCCGCGTGGTCGAGAGCACCAGCATCGGCCTGGCCGACGGCGTGCCGATCAGCGACGGCCGCAGCTGGTTCCCCGCTGCCCGCTTCCCCGGCCTTGCCGGACGATTGTGCCGACAAACCTCGATCAGCGCCGTGCTCGCGAGCTATGGCCTCGCCGACTATTGCCGCGAGACCACGCGGGTGTTGGCCCGCCTGCCCTCGGCCGAGGAGGCGGCCCGGCTCAGGCAGCCGACCAGCGAGCCGGTACTCGTGACCGAAGCGATCGACGTCGATCCCCAAGGCCGGCCGATCCGCTACGGCGTCACCTGCTTTGCCGGCGCGCGCGTGCAGCTGACCGTTGCGCCCGAGCGGGTCATCTGATCGGATCTGCCGCGCAAAGGCGACCCCGGCGGTCGATGCGGTGGTTGTGCCCGGCCCTCGATCCGCTAAGCTTGCGTCGACGCTAGGCAGACAGGAGGCAGGCATGGCCGGGATCGAGATGCGCGAGGAAGGCGACGGAGTCTGGGTGGTCACCGTTCCGGGCATCCGCAGCAGGGATGACCTGCCCGATGACTTCGAGGAGCGCTGCTACGATCTCGGCGTGATGCTGGCCGGCGTCGATGGCGGCATGATCCACGTCACCCCGCGCCCCGACGTCGATCCCCCGATCGCCGATACGCTCCAGGAGTTGCGCGACTATCTCGAGACCCTGAAGCCCGGCGGCGCGAGCTAGCTTCCGGCCGCTTGAGGGGGCCGGGTGCCCGGCAAGGCGCCTTCGCCCCGATCGGCTCACCCTTCTTGAAGCCTTTGCCGCGCGCAGTTGGGCTGCGCTAGGTTCGCGCGGGCTCTGAACCGGAGGACTGCCGCGCGATGGCCGAGGCTTTCATCTGCGACTACCTGCGCACGCCGATCGGCCGCTTCGGCGGCGCCCTGGCGTCGGTGCGCGCCGACGACCTCGGCGCGATCCCGCTCAAGGCGCTGATGGCGCGCCATCGCGCGCTCGATTGGGCCCGCCTCGACGAGGTCCTATTCGGCTGCGCCAACCAGGCCGGCGAGGACAACCGCAACGTCGCGCGCATGGCGCTGCTGCTGGCCGGGCTGCCGGAGTGCGTGCCCGGCTGCACGATCAATCGCCTGTGCGGCTCGGGCATGGATGCCCTGATCACGGCGGCGCGCGCGATCAAGGCCGGCGAGGCGGACCTGGTGATCGCGGGCGGCGTCGAGAGCATGTCGCGCGCGCCGTTCGTGATGCCCAAGGCCGAGAGCGCCTTCTCGCGCCGCGCCGAGATCTACGACACCACCATCGGCTGGCGCTTCGTCAACCCGCTGATCAAGGCGCAGTACGGCATCGACTCGATGCCCGAGACCGGTGAGAACGTCGCCGACGAGTTTTCGGTCAGCCGCGAGGATCAGGACGCGTTCGCAGCCCGCTCGCAGGCGCGCGCCGCGGCCGCCATGGACAGAGGCCGCCTGGCCGAGGAAATCACGCCGGTGAGCCTGCCGCAGCGCAAGAGCGAGCCCAAGGTGGTCGGGCGCGACGAGCATCCGCGCCCCGGCACCACCGTCGAGCAGCTGGCCAGGCTGCCCACGCCGTTTCGCCAGGACGGCACCATCACCGCCGGCAATGCTTCGGGGGTCAATGACGGTGCCGCCGCCCTGATCGTGGCATCGCAGGCAGCCGCCAGCCGCCATGGCCTGACGCCAATCGCGCGCGTGGTCGCGGGTGCCACCGCCGGCGTGGCGCCGCGCATCATGGGAATCGGTCCGGCACCGGCCACCGAGAAGCTGTGCGCGCGGATCGGCTGGTCGATCCGCGACGTCGACGTGATCGAGCTCAACGAGGCTTTTGCCAGCCAGGCCCTGGCGACGCTCCGCATGCTCGGCCTGCCGGATGACGCCGAGCAGGTGAACCCCAATGGTGGTGCGATCGCGCTCGGCCATCCGCTTGGCATGTCGGGCGCCCGGATCGCCGGCACCGCCGCGCTCGAGCTGCAGCAGCGCGGCCTGCGACGGGCCGTCGCGACCATGTGCATCGGCGTCGGCCAGGGCATCGCGGTCGCGCTGGAAGCGGCCTGAGTTTTTCCACAGGCCCACCGCCACAAGCCGCGCCCGCCGCCTGATGCGGCAGCTCCGATCACCAGCGAGTTATGCAACTATCGGTTGACAGGCATGCGGGAATGACGCGCCACGAGCGAACAAAAGACTTTGTTAACGGACTGCCGGCCACCATGCTGCGCCGCATCGCAAGCCGGGGAAGCAGCCATGATCAGCAGGCAGCGCGAGCGCCTGGCAGGGCCGGGTGCCGCGGCGAGCCTCTTGATTTCGCGCCGGCAGGGTCGGCCGGCCCCGATCAATCTCGCGCTCCAGGGCGGCGGCGCGCACGGCGCCTTCACCTGGGGCGTGCTCGACCGGCTGCTCGAGGACGGGCGCCTCGCGCCGGAAGGGATCAGCGGCACCTCGGCCGGCGCCCTGAATGCCGTCGTGCTGGCCTCGGGTTGGCTCGAGGGCGGGTCCGAGGGTGCTCGCGCCGCGCTCGGCCGGCTCTGGCGGAAGATTGCCGACCTCGCCCGCCTGCGCCCACTGCGTGCCTCGGGCCTGTCGCAGATTGCGGCCGATTTCGCGGCCAGCATGCTCTCGCCATACTACCTCAACCCGTTCGATCTGAACCCCCTGCGCTCGATCGTCGAGGAGCTGGTCGATTTCGAGCGCCTGCGGGCGGAGCGCGGGCTCCAGCTGTTCATCGCCGCGACCAACCTGCGCACCGGCCGCGGCCGGCTGTTCGGCAACGCCGATCTGTCGAGCAAGACGGTGCTGGCGTCCGCCTGCCTGCCGCAGCTGCATCACGCGGTCGAGATCGACGGCGAGGCCTATTGGGATGGCGCCTTCGCCAGCAACCCGCCGCTGGTGCCGCTGGTGCTGGGCTGCCGGGCGCGTGATCTGGTCCTGGTGCAGATCAACCCGGTCGAGACCAGCCGTCTGCCCAGGACGGCGTCCGAGATCAGAAACCGGGTCGGAGAGATCGTGTTCGGGCGCGCCCTGATCGAGGAGCTGGCGCATCTGGCTGAAGCCGCGCGGCGGGCGCGCGGGCCGTTGGCCTGGCTGTCGCCTGCCGGCCGTCGCCTCGCGCGCCACCGGCTGCACCGGATCGACGGCAGCTCGCTGCTGGCCGACCTGGAACCATCGACCAAAATCGATCCCAGCTGGCCCATGGTGGATAAGCTGCGCCGACTGGGCCGTGACGCCGCGGACCAATGGCTCGGCACGGCGCAACGGCCGCTATCAGGTCGAACGCGATCGGTCCCGGTCGCGCATGATCTCGCGCCGGCCTGTGTCGCCGACGACCGGCGCCAACAGACCCGCCGCTAAGGCTGACCCACCAGGCTGCCCTCAGACCGGCACGCAGCGGGCGCGGATCAGTGGCGCGGTCCCGCGCGCTGGTCGGCCGCCTCGGTCCAGCCGCGCACCAGCGCTTCGGAGATCGGCTGCCGGCCCTTGAGCTGACCGGTCAAGGCCTGCGGGTCGGCCGCGGCCAGATCCCCGAAGGTCCTGATACCGAGTGCCTGCAGCTTCTGCTGGACCATCGGACCGATGCCCTTGATCACGGTCAGATCATCCGCGCCCGAGGTCGCCGGGGCGGCCGCCTCGACAGCGGCGGTGTCGGCCACGGGCCTGGCAGCGGCGGGCTCACCAGCCGCCGGTTTGGCAGCCGCGGGCTTTGGGGCCACCTGCTCCGAGGCCACGGGCTCGGCAGCGGCTTGTGCCGGGCTGCGATCCGCCCGCTCGGCGGCGTCCGCACCAGGTTGTTCCGGTTTCGGGAGCCACCAGAAGACCAGATCGATCCAGCGTTTCAGGGTCTCTTCCCACATCGCTCTTTCCAGCTGTGTGTACTCACATCGGAGCGGCGGCGGCGGACGACGGGACGCTTTCGACCTTGGTCCTCACCGCCAGCTCCTGCTTGCGGGGCCCTCTAAGGGTACATCGGCAGCAGGCGGACGGTGCGCAAGGCCTCAGCGAGCCGGCCCGTGCCGTCAGGCGAACCAGGCGACGCTCCATGCCGATCTCGCCGGCATGAGGCGGATCATGAGGAAAAGAGCCCCGAGCGGATTCGCTCGGGGCCAGGGGCAAAGGCTCCCTGAGGGAGGCTGACAGGGAGCCTCGGACGCTCGCACCGATCAGGCGGCGAGCGTCTTCAACTCGTCGAAGTTGGCCGCGGCACGCTTGGCGACCAGCTCGGCCACGCGCTGCTGCGCCGCGGTCGCGAGGTCGACCGACTGCTTGGCCACGGCCATGGTCTTCTCGGCCGTGCTCTGGAAGTCGGCGACGAAGGTCTCCGGCTTGGCCGGCTTGCCGCGCAGCGCGTTTTCGCCATTGGCGAGGATGTCCATGGTCCAGTCATACTGAGCCTTGAGGATCGCCTGCGCGGCGTCGATCAGGACGTTCTGCGCTTCCTGCACGGCGCCGAGGTTGGCCTTCTGCGCGGCGAAGATCGCCTCGAGGTCGAGCTTCGGCATCTTGAAATCGGAAAGCACGGGCATGGTGGGCTTGGGCATGAGACGGGACTCCATATTCGATGCTGCGTTGCACAATAGATAGTGCGACCCCGTCGAATGCAAGCGGTGGTTTTGCTGCAATGCAGCATGAAAAGTGCGACAAACGGTCGCATCCCCCCGCGCCCCTCGAGCTGAGCACGGCGAGCCGCCCGGCGACCGGCCGGGCTTCCTGCCGACTGCCGCTCGGGTCGACGTGCCTGCCTTTGGAACGAACGCGGAACGATATGGCGTGCAGCGTGTTGATGCGGCGAGCCTCCGCGTGCCGACATCGAGCGGCTGCCCGGAGGCGCTAACCCCAATCCCTGGGAGGGACGCGCATGCGCGCGCAGTATGGCACTCCGAATATACCTGCTGGCAGATATGCGACGAGCCTTCAGGTGCTCTTGAAGCCGTTGATGGTCGGCGTCTCGCTGTTGGCCCTGACGGGGTCGATGGCGCACGCGCAGACCGGCCAATCGGTGTCCGGCCAATCGGTGGCGGCACCCGAGGCGGTCAGCGAGGGTCGCTATATGGTGACCTTCGGCCTCGATCAGACCACATTGACCGCGCAGGACCGCCAGGTCATCGCCCGGGCGGCCGAGGATTACCGCGAGACCGGCTCGGCACAGATCACGGTGACCGGCTATACCGACACCTCCGGCTCCGCGACCTACAATCTCGGGCTGTCGCAGGAACGAGCCGAGGTGGTGGCGCAGGAGCTGATCCGCAACGGCGTGCCTGCGACCGACATCGTTGCGGTCGGGCGTGGCGAGGAGAACCTGCTGGTCGCCACGGCCGACGGCGTCCGCGAGCCGCGCAACCGCCGGGTCGAGATCGTGGTCGTTCCACCGCCCGCTCCGCCACCCGTGGCGGCGGTCCCGGCTCCGGCCCCTGAGCCGGCGGCGGGGCCCGAGCCCGAACAGGAGACGGCTCGCACCTCGGTGCTGACCATCGGGCCGCTGTACGGGCACAATTTCGGTGAGAACAATGACGGCGGCGAGAACGACCTGATCGGTGGCGAGCTCGTCTACAACGCGTTCCCGAGCACGTTCGGCGGCGTGTCGCTCAAGCAGGCTGGCCTGTACAGCTGGAATGGCAACAATGACGGCCTGAACGGCCGCTCCGTGATCAGCCTCGATTTCGCGCCGGACCTCGGCATCGTGCGGCCGTTCCTGAGCGCCAATTTCGGCGGCGTCTACGGTGGCGGGTTTCAGGACGGACTCGTCGTGGGGCCCGAGATCGGCCTCAACCTGAACCTGATCCAGGGTGTCGAGATGCGGGCGAAGGTGGCCTACGATTATCAATTCCGTCAACCGGACTTCGACGAAGGGATCCTCTGGACCGGCCTCGGCATCGGCGTGGGCTTCTGAGGCGAGCGACTCGGCCGGCATGAGCGCGAGGGCGGCATCGCACCCGATGCCGCTCTCTTCCCCGTCGCCTACCAGCAGGTGTAGCCGCCGTCGGCCACCACGATGCTGCCGGTCATCAGGCTCGAGGCATCCGAGCCCAGGAACAGGGCAATCGAGCCGATCTCGTCCGGCTGGCCGACCCGCCTCATCGGGGTCATCTCGATCCAGACGTTGGCCATCTCGGCATTCTCCATGCCGAACACGGTCAGCGGCGTCTCGATGTAGGTGGGCGCGATCGCGTTGACCCGCACGCCTCGCTCGGCCCACTCGGCGGCGAGCGACCTGGTCAGATGATGCACCGCCGCCTTCGAGGCGTTGTAGAACGCCTGCGGCTGCGGCTTGTTGACGATGAAGCCCGACATCGAGCCTATGTTGACGATCGAGCCCTTGCCGCGACTGAGCATGTGCTTGCCGAAGTCGCGACAGCACCAGAACAGGCCGTGCAGATTGACGTCCATGTGGAAGTGCCAGTGCTCGTCGGTGGTGTCCTCGGCACGCACGTCGCTCTTGGCCACGCCGGCGTTGTTGACCAGGATGTCGGCACCGCCGAAGTCGCGCTCGACCATGGCGGCGACCTCGTCGACCTGCTTCGACTGGGTCACGTCGAGCACCACGGCGTGTGCCTCGATGCCGAGTTCGGCCAGTTTCGATTGGGCGACCTCGCCGCGGTCGCGCAGCATCTCGCCGATGATCACGCAAGCACCCGCCTCGCCCAGGGCCTGAGCACAGGCATAGCCGATGCCCTGGCCGCCACCGGTGACCACGGCGGTCCGTCCCTTCAGATCATACTTTTCCATATACATGGCGCATGCCCCAGTTCAGGCCGCGGCGTGCGCGGTCGGGTCCTTGATGTCGGCCAGCGGGTGGCGCATTGCGCGCTGCACGGCGCTGCCGTCCGCCTTGAACAGGTGGCAGGAGCCACGGTCGATCGCAATCGCCACCTTGTCGTGCACGCGCGTCGCGTTCTCGCCGTCGGCCTGGACGATCAGCATCGAGCCATCGGCGATCTGGGTGTAGAGATAGGTCTCGCCGCCGAGGCGCTCGGCGACCACCACCTCGCCCTGGACGTCGCCTTCGCTGGCGACCCGCAAATGCTCCGGCCGCACGCCGAGCGTCAGCGCCTCGCCGTCTTGCACCTGACCGGGGGCGACGTTGACCTGGACCCGATCCCCGTTCGCCAGCTCGACCGTCACCCCTTGGGCATCGCTGCCGACCACCTTTGCTTCCATGAAGTTCATCTTGGGCGATCCGATGAAGCCCGCGACGAACAGGTTCTCGGGATGGTGGTAGAGCTCGAGCGGGCTGCCGACCTGCTCGATGACCCCGAGCTGGAGGACCACGATCTTGTCGGCCAGCGTCATCGCCTCGACCTGGTCATGGGTGACATAGATCATGGTGGCATCGAGCTCGTCGTGAAGGCGGGCAAGCTCGATCCGCATCTGACCCCTGAGCGCGGCATCGAGATTGGACAGCGGCTCATCGAACAGGAACACCCTTGGCGCCCGTACGATGGCGCGGCCGATCGCCACGCGCTGCCGCTGGCCACCGGACAACGCACCCGGCTTGCGGTCGAGGAACGGCTCGAGCTGCAGGACGCTTGCGGCCTCGCCGACCTTCTTGTTGCGCTCGGCCTTGGAGACCCCGGCGAGCCGGAGCGCGAACCCCATATTGTCACGGACCGTCATATGCGGGTACAGGGCGTAGGACTGGAACACCATCGCGAGCCCGCGCTCGGCCGGCGGTACGTCATTGACCCGCTCGCCGTCGATCATCAGGTCGCCCGAGGTGATCTCCTCCAGGCCCGCGATCATCCGCAGCAGCGTCGACTTGCCGCAACCGGACGGTCCGACGAACACGACGAAATCCCGATCGTTGATGTCGAGGTCGACGCCCTTGATCACCTCGACGTCGCCGTAGCTCTTGCACAGATTGCGCAGTCGAAGGTTCGCCATCAGTCTTCTCCCTACTTCACCGCGCCGAACGTCAGGCCGCGAACGAGTTGCTTCTGACTCATCCAACCAAACACCAGGATGGGCGCGACCGCGATCGTCGAGGCGGCCGAGAGCTTCGCCCAGAACAGGCCCTCAGGCGCGGAGAACGAGGCGATGAACGCCGTCAACGGCGCCGCCGTGGAGGACGTCAGATTGAGGCTCCAGAAGGCCTCGTTCCAGCACAGGATGATCGACAGCAGGCCGGTCGACGCGATGCCCGGCAGCGACAGGGGCATCAGGATGTGGATCAGCTCCTGCTTGGGCTTGGCGCCGTCCATGCGGCCCGCCTCGAGGATGTCCTTGGGCACCTCCTTGAAGAAGGTGTACAGCAGCCAGACCACGATCGGCAGGTTCATCAGCATGTAGATGATGATCAGGCCCCAGCGCGTGTCGAGCGCCCCCAGGTTCTTGGCCAGCAGATAGATCGGCACGAGCACGCCGACCGCGGGCATCATCTTGGTCGACAGCATCCAGAGCAGCAGGTCCTTGGTCCGCCGCTTGGGAAAGAACGCCATCGCATAGGCCGCCGGCACCGCGATCACGATCGCCAGCAGCGTGGCGCCGACCGAGATCACGACACTGTTCAGCGCGAAGTGCAGGTAGTCCGCGCGCTCGCGCACGACGGTGTAATTCTCGAGCGTCGGTGTGAAGAAGATCGCCGGCGGCGTCTCGATCGCCTCGACCTCGGTCTTCAGGCTGGTCATGCCCATCCAGAGCAGCGGAAAGAACATCAGGAAGGCGACCACCCAGCCCAGGACAGCGACCAGGACCCGTTCGCGGAAGGTGCTGCGCATCGTCGGCCTCCTCAGTCCGTGATGTTGCGGGCGATCGAGCGGATCAGAAAGATCGCGACGATGTTGGCGAGCACGACGGCGATCACGCCGCCGGCCGAGGCCGTCCCGACGTCGAACTCGAGCAGCGCGCTCTTGTAGATCAGGAAGGCGAGGTTGGTCGACGCCAGGCCCGGTCCGCCCGAGGTCGTGACATAGATCTCGGCGAACACGCTGAGCAGGAAGATCGTCTCGATCATGATCACCACGCTGATCGAGCGGCCGAGATGCGGCAGGATGATGAAGAAGAACATCGAGAACGGACCGGCACCGTCCATCCGCGCCGCTTCCTTCTGCTCGGCGTCGAGCGACTGGATAGCGGTCAAAAGGATCAGCAGCGCGAACGGCGTCCACTGCCAGGCGACGATGATGATGATCGAGGTCAACGGCAGACTGCCGAAGAAATCGATGACCGGCAGCCCGAGCGATCGCGCGATGAACGCGAACAGCCCGTTGACCGGGTGCATCAGCATGTTCTTCCAGATCAGCGCGCTCACGGTCGGCATCACAAAGAACGGCGCGATCGCCAAAAGGCGGGCAATGTTGCGACCGAAGAACTCCTGGTCGAACAGCACCGCCAGGAGCGTGCCGAGCACCACCGTGATCGCCAGCACCCAGCCGACCAGATAGAGCGTGTTGAGCATCGCCGTCCACAGGGACGGATCGGTCAGCAGATAGCTGTAGTTCTCGACGCCGGCGAAGCCGGAGCGGTCAGGGTACAGGAGATTGTAGTATTGGAACGAGAACCACAGTGTCATGGCCAAGGGCACGATCATCCACAGGAACAGCAGGACGACCGAAGGCGAGATCAGCGGCAGCGTGTTGACGCTGCGGCGACTGCGCCGCGAGGTGCTTGCGACGGGGCCGGTGGTGGCGCCAATCCTGGTGGCCATGACGGAACCCTCCCCTGAATCGAGCAGGTCGTCCCGTCGGCCGGCCCGCTGCCGGCCGACGGATCGGTGACCTGGCTTACCTGCCGTAGCCGGCCTGCCTCATCGTGCGCTCGGTCGAGGATTGAGCGGTCTCGAGGGCTTCCTGGACCGACACCTGCCCGGCGAGCGCCGCGGCGATCTGCTGGCCCACGGTCGTGCCGATTCCCTGGAACTCGGGAATCGCGACGTACTGGATGCCGACATAGGGCACCGGGTCCTTGGTCGGGTCGGTGATGTCGGCGTTGGCGATCGAATTCGTAGACCACCTGGGCGAACGGCGCCGCCTCCTGGTAGTTCGGGTTGTCATAGGTGGACTTGCGCGTGCCCGGAGGCGCCGACACCCAGCCCTCGGACTCGCCGACGGTGGTCACGTAGTCCTTTGAGGTCGCCCAGGCCAGGAACGCCTTGGCGGCATCGACCTTCTGAGATGACGCCGGGATGCCGAGCGCCCACGCCCAGAACCAGGCCGAGCCCTTGCTGGTCACCTCGATCGGCGCCAGGGCGAACGCGGTCTTGTCGGCGACCTGGCTCTCGGCCGGGTTGTAGATGTAGCCGGCGGCCGAGGTCGCATCGACCCACAGCGCGCAATGGCCGGTCGCGAACAAGGCCCGGTTCTCGTTGTGGCCGTTGGCGCTGGCGCCGGGCGGGCCGTACTCGTTCATGTTCTTGACGTAGTAGTTGACCGCGTTCACCCATGGCTCGGTGGTCAGCTGGGGCTTCCAGTCCTCGTCGAACCAGCGCCCGCCGAACGCATTCACCATCGGGCCGACGAACGCCATGTTCTCGCCCCAGCCCGGCTTGCCACGCTGGCAGAAGCCGTACTGCTCCTTCGACTTGTCGGTCAGCTTGCCGGCGAACTCGGCGATCTGGTCATAGGTCGGCTGGTCCGGCATGGTGAGGCCGGCCTCGTCGAACAGGTCCTTGCGATAGTAGGTGAACGAGCTCTCGGCATAGAACGGCAGGGCGTACAGCGTGCCGTCATAGGACAGAGCGTTGACCACCGTCGGGATCAGGTCGTCGTAGTCGTAGTCCGCGATGTCATTGAGGCCGACCAGCCAGCCCTGCTTGCCCCAGATCGGCGCCTCGTAGGAGCCGATGGTGATGATGTCGAACTGGCCGCCATTGGTCGCGATGTCGGTGGTCACGCGCTGACGCAGCACGTTCTCCTCGAGCACCACCCAGTTGATCGTGTTGCTGGTCGCCTGCTCCCACTGGGGCGAGAGCTTCTGCATGATGATCATGTCGGAGTTGTTGACCGTGGCGATGGTGATTTCCTCCGCCATGGCCGGACCGGCGCCGACGGCGAGCGCTGCCGCGGCGGTGAACAGGAATTGCTTGCGCATCTTGCGGCCTCCCTTGTGAGCCTGGCGATGTCGATTTCTTTCGGGCTATTGCCCATCTCCTGGGCAAATGCTCACATTGCGCGTAGGTTGTCAAGGGCAAATCGTCGCGCGCCGGCGTTCCGCCACGCCCCAGAACCTCGCTAAGGCAACACCGCAGCCAGCACCGTCTTGGCCACGGCCTCGTCGGTGATCAGGGCCGACAGGAGTCGTCCCGCAGCGCGGCGGCGACCGCAGGCGCCTTGGCCCGGCCGCCGGCGATGCCGACGGTCAGACGCTGCAGCGGCAGCTCGAGCGGAATCGCGGTGATCCGCGAGCGGAGCGCGCTCGAGATCAGCCTGCCGTAGACATCGAACGCGGAGCCGGCCACCTCGCCGATCGCGCCGGCCTCGACGAGCTGAGCAAACTCGTCTTCGGTAATGAAGCCATCGACCAGCAGCGGTGCGTTGGCGTCGAGCGTGCCGACGCCGAGGAACGCCACCTTGGCCTGCGCCGCCAGCTCGCGCACGACCCGGTACGGACGCTGGCTCTGCAAAAGCTCCCGCTGCTCGGGCGTGTCGGTCACCACGGGCGTCGGCAGCGGATAGCAGGTCGCGCCGGTCCGATCGGCCAGCCGCATGACCACGTCGTAGGGGCTCGCCCGGCCGTCGCGCGTCATCGTGCCGACCAGCGAGACCACCGTGTGCTGGGGACGCTCCATCGGCGCCACCTGAGCGACGGTCGCGCGCAGCGTGCGGCCGGTGCTGAACGCCAGGATGGTCGGCGTCTTGGCGGCGAGATGGGTCTCGACCTGGCGGGCCGCGGCGCTCGCGATTCCAACCAGGCCGTCGACGTCGGCATCGCCCGGCACGACCTCGACATATTCCAGCCCGAAGTGCGTCTGCAGGACCTCGGCCAGCTCGATGCACTCGGCGATCGGGTGGTCGAGCCGGAACGTGATCAGCCCCTCCGAGACGGCCGTGGCGACCATGCGCTGCGCTGCCTGCCGCGACACGTTCAGCTTGCGCGCGATCTGGTCCTGGGTGTTGCCGGCGATGTAGTACAGCCAGGCCGCGCGCGCTGCGAGATCGAGCCTTCGCTGCTGGCGCTCGCCGATCTCGCGCGGCAGGTCAACGGGCTGGTCGGCGGTCATCATTGCGTTCCGTTGCGGCAAAGGGGGCCGGCGGCTGCGAGGTGCTCAGGCATCCTGGCAGAGCATCTGGTCCAGCATACGGCGGTGCTCGTGCATGGAAAGGAAGGCACGGTAGCGCCGGGCATAGCCGTCCCGCCGCGTGGCATCCGGGTGTCGTGTGCGGCCAGGCTGGGCCATGGCCGTCGCCGCCGCTTTGAGATCCGCGTGCAGGCCGGCTGCCGCGGCCGCCACCATGGCGGTGCCGAGCAGCATCGCGTCGGTCTGCTCGCAAGGCGCGGTCACCGTGCAGCCCGTGACGTCGGCATACAGCTCCATCAGCAGGGGATTGCGGGTGTGGCCGCCGGCGACATGAAGCTGATCGATCGCGTAGCCGGCGGCATTCAGCGCGTCGAGGATATGCCGTGTGCCGAGCGCGATGCCGAGAGCGGCGGCGAAGTACAGCCTGGCGAGGGAATTCGAGCGAGGCATCCAGGCTGAGGCCGCTGACCACGCCGAGCGCATGCGGCTCGGCAAGCGGCGAGCGGTTGCCGTGAAAATCCGGCAGCACCATCAGCCGCTCGGCGAACGCTTCGCCCTGCTGCTCGCGCAAGGCCGCAATCCGCTCGAGCACCACGGCATGGGCGCGCGATCCGAGAAGCGCGCCCTGCGCATGCCAGTCGAGCAGATGATCGAGCAGGGCGCCGGTCGCCGACTGGCCACCCTCATTGAGCCACAGTCCGGGTGCTACCGCATCGAGATAAGGGCCCCACACCCCCTTGACCCGGCGCGGCCTGGCGGACAGCGCCATGTGGCCGGTCGAGGTGCCAGCGATCAGCGCCAGGTTGCGATCCAGCTCGGCACCGCCATGCCCGAGCGCCGGACCGAGCACGCCGAGCGTGCCGGCATGGGCGTCGACCAGACCGCAGCCCACGAGACACGTGGTGGTCAGGCCGAGGTCCGCTGCTGCCGCTTCGGTCAGGGGACCGAGCGGTGCGCCGATCGGGCTGGCGCACGCCGGCACCGCGCTGCGGGCCCGCAGGTCGTCGAGCCCGGCGACCGCCAGGAAGTCGTCCTGCCAGCCGGTCTCCTGGTGGGCGAGGTAGGTCCACTTGCAGGTCAGGGTGCAGCAGGAGCGCGCATTCGAGCCGCATGCCTGAAAGGTCAGGAAGTCCGCGAGGTCGAGGATCCGCCGATAGCGCAGCCAGGCCTCGGCGCGCGCGCGCTTCAGCCACATCAGCTTGGGGATCTGCATCTCGGGCGACATCGTGCCGCCGAGCGAGTCCAGCACGGGGTGGCCGCTCGCCGTGCAGCGACCGGCTTCGGCGATCGCCCGGTGGTCGAGCCAGGCGATCACGTTCCAGCGATCCTCGTCGCTGGTCGACACGCTGGCCGGCCGGTCCGCCTCGTCCAGGGCGACCAGCGAGCAGGTGGCATCGAACGAGATGCCGGCGACCGCCTGCCGGCTGACACCGGCGACGGCGAGCGCGTGGCGGACCGAGGCCGCGACCGCCGACCAGATGTCGTCCGAGCTCTGCTCGGCGTGGTCTGGCTGCGGCCGGTGCAGCGCGATCGGTCGCTCGGCCCGGGCGAGCATGCTGCCGCGGGCATCGAACACGCCAGCGCGCGCGCTGCCGGTGCCGACATCCACGGCGACCACGGCCGCATCCCTCATGGCCAGCTCCCCGATCTGGCGCCTCTTGCGACGCTCTTGCGATCCGAGTTTGCGCGGCTGCGCGCCGCGGCGCAACGGCGCTGGGGACGACGGGAGCCGGAACCGAATCGAATCCGCCAGGTCAGAGCATGTCCCACTTCCGTGGACACGGCGCCGGGCCCCAACCCCTTTCTGGCGGCGTCACCCCAACCTGCCGAACACGGCCCGAAGGGACGCCGAGCGGGCGGGACCGGCCAAAAAGGCGTCAGGAACGTGTTGGGAGCCTCTTCGCCCGAATCCGAATGAGGGATGGGTCCTCGGGCTTGACGCGCTGCTGTCCCGCAGACTGGTCATTGCAGAAGCAATTGATTCGGCTGCCATTATGGTGATGGGTCGGGAGGGTGGCCGGGCAGCAGGGCGCTCAGGTCGCGGCGGTGAAAGAGATTGAGATGCAAGAGGCGCAGCAGTTGTTGCAGCGAACAGACGAGCTTGTTGGCGAATTTGACATACGCCAGCAGCAGGTAGACGCACAAGGCGACCCAGATCTCGGTCAGGACGGCGTTGGTGGTCTGGCCGAGGACCCATCCCTCACGGGTTCGGGCGAAGCATCCCAAAAAACTCTCGATCGGGACACTAGATCCCGAACCTACGGCTCGCTGATCAGGCGTTGCCAGTTCTTGACCAGACCAGCAGACAAGCTCTGGACCTTCGAAGAATTTCTGGCGTTCGACGACGGCAGCGACACCCGCTGCGATCCGTTCATCGCCAAGCGCTCTTGGCGATCGACGTGCTCTCGCCTCGACTGCCGCCCACGACGATCGAAGCAAGCCCCCCGACGATCGCTCGATGCCTCCGGTGCGCGACAGGGTTCTGCGGCTGGACGAGAGGTGGCGTTAAGACGCCCCGTGCTCGAGCGCGTCGGCGGCGTGGTGGAGCGGGCGTAGCGCGCCATAGGCCGGCTGGTAGACGTCGCGATACTGGGCCTCGTAGCGGTCGAGCCAGGCTGCGACCGGATCGATCACGTGCAGCGACGGCTCGAGGCTGGCCTGGGCCTGGGCGAGGTCGTCGAACACCCCGGCGGCGAGGCCGCCCAGCAGCGCCGCGCCGAGCGCGCTGACCTCGGCCATCTCCGTCGCCTTGATCGGGTGGCGATAGACCGAGGCCTTGATCTGCATCAGCAGCTGGTTGCGGGTGTTGCCGCCGATCGCCCGGATCTCCCGGATTGCCGGCATGCCCAGCGCGGCCAGGGAATCGACGGTCTGGCGCGATTCGAAGGCGAGGCCTTCGAGCACGGCACGATACAGCACAGCGCGCGTGCTGTCGGCCGCCAGGCCGAACCAGGCGCCACGGGCCAGCGGGTCGGGCACGGGCGAGATACGGCCGCGCAGATCGGGCACGAAGGTCACGCCATGGCAGCCGGCCGGCACGCCGCCGCCGTCCTCGATCAGGCGCTCGTGGCCGATATCATCGAACAGCGAGCGGAACCATTCGATGCAGGCGCCCGAGGTCGGAAAGCCGCCGAAGATGTAATAGAGCGGCCGCTCGACCTCGACCGCGCCCTGGCTGTAGCCGAGCCGCAGGAGCTCGGGCTCCGCGCTCGGCCGATCGAGGGTCACGGTCAGGGCCTCGGCGGTGCCGAGCGAGTTGAACAGGATGCCGGGGCCGAGCGCGCCCAGCGCCAGCGCGCCGACGATATGATCGTGACCGCCGACCGCGACGGCGCAGCCCGCAGGCAGACCGGTCTCGGCCGCAGCTTCGGCGCTCACCCGGCCGAGCCTTGCGCCATTCGGCCGGATCGGCGCGAACAGCTCGGGCGACAGGCCCGTCTCTGCGATCAGATCCTCGGCCCAGACCCGCCGGCGCAGGTCGAGGGCCAGCGTGCGCGAGGCGAGCGTCGGATCGCAGGTGATCTCGCCGCACAGCTTCCAGGCCAGAAAATGGGTGACGTTGAGCCAGCGCGCGGCACGCGCCATCACCTCGGGCTGGTTGGCCTTAAGCCACAGCAGCTTGCACAGCGAGAAGGTCGGATCGGGCGACAGGCCGCACAGCGCGTGCAGCCGCTCGAGACCGATCGCCTGCGCGAGCCACTGAAGCTCGCTCCGGGGTCGCTCGTCATACCAGGCGATCACCGGGCCGATCGGCTGGTCCTTGCGGTCGAGCAGGACGAACGCCTCGCCGACGCTCGCCGCGGCGAGGCCGACCACGCGCTCCGGGCCGGTCGAGCTGCCCGGTCGCCTCGCGCAGGGCGGCGCACGCGGCGTCCCACAGGGCCTGGGGCTCGTGCTGCGCCCAGCCCGGTCGCGGCCGCTCGACCGGTACCGCACGGCTGGCCTCGGCCACCATCTGGCCGTCGGGCGTGAAGACCAGGGCTCTGATGCCCGTGGTGCCGGCGTCGATCCCGAGCAGGAGCGGGCTGGTCATCGGCGCGCCCGCGACGTGCGTCAGCCGAGGATCTCGAGCGCCTCGTCGACCGTGCCGTCCTTGTGGATCAGGTGACGCAGCGCGGCCACCATCCTGGCGGGGTCCGGGCTCTGCCAGATGTTGCGCCCGAATACCACGCCCCGGCCGCCGCCATCGAGGCTGTCGCGCACGATCTGCAGCGCCTCGCGCGAGGTCTCGGCCTTGGGGCCGCCGGCAATCAGTACCGGCGCCGGGCAGCTCGCCGTGACCTGGCGGAACGCCTTCGACGCCGCCCGGCGCATAGGTCTTGAGCACGTCGGCGCCGTGCTCGAAGCCGATCCGGCAGGCCGAGGCCATGGCGTCGGCGCGTTGCGGGTCCGGAATGCGCTCACCGGGACAGGG
Organism: uncultured Alphaproteobacteria bacterium; assembly: GCA_963731495.1. Classification (GTDB taxonomy): domain Bacteria; phylum Pseudomonadota; class Alphaproteobacteria; order Geminicoccales; family Geminicoccaceae; genus DASUGG01. Next base: position 58,485 of record CAVSVZ010000005.1, on the reverse strand, counting down.
CAGGGCCTCGACCATCAGCGGCAGGTCGGCCGCCAGGCACGCGCTCGCGACCTCGGCGGTGATCTCGAGGGTGTCGAGCTCGCACGGGGCGCCCATGAACACCATGGTGCAGACGCCGTCGACATCGAGCTCCTGGGCGTCCTCGAAGGCGTGCAGCAGGCTCCATTTGGTGTTGTGCAGCCAGTCCTCGGGAAACAGGCTTGGCCCGCCATCGATCCGCATGATGGTCGGGATCCGGCCGATCAGCTGGCTGCGATAGCGCTTGATCACGCCGAAGCTGGTCATGATCGCATCGGCGCCGGCCTCGATCACGCTGTCGATCACGCGGCCGGGATCTTCCAGGCCGGCGACCGCGCCCATGGCCCGGCCATGGTCCATCGCGACCACGAGCTGCTTCTGGTTGATATCGAAATTCGGCATCGGTGCCCCTCGCTAGAAACCCGCCCTTGCACGGGCCCGCTTCATAGCGCGTCGGGGCGGAACGAGAAGGGCCGCCCGCGCACCCCACCAGGCACATCTTGGCCACCTCGCCGTTTGCAAGCTCGCCACTTAGACGATACGCTGATGCCAATCAGCTCGCGCGATGCGGCGTTTGGGAGCCGTCGGATCGGCGCGGCGGACGATCGGGGGTCAGGGTCGGGCATGTTGGAAAAAGCGGTTGCCGCAGACTGGCGTCAGCGCGCGACGTCGACGTCGCGGCTGTGCCGAGCTCATGAACGATCAGCGGGTTGTCGCCCTGTTCTTCCTGCTGCCGACCATCCTGGTGCTCTGCTTCGTGGTCATCTATCCGTTCTTCTCCGCGATCACGCTCAGCTTTCAGAACAAGATGATTGGTGGCACTGCCAGCTACATTGGCCTTGGCAACTATTACGAGTTGTTCGGCGACCGTGTTTTCCTGAAGGTGATCAAGAACACCCTGGTCTATACCCTGGTGGCGGTCGCGATCAAATTCGTGCTGGGCATGGCGATGGCGCTGGTGCTCGCGCAGGATCGCCCTCTCAACTTCCTGTTCCGGACCGTCCTGTTTATTCCCTGGGCGGTGCCGACGATCGTCGCGGCGCTCAGCTTTCGCTGGATCTACGACGACTTCAGCGGCCTGTACAACAACCTGCTGCTCGCCCTGTTCGACATGGGCGATGTGATCTCCTGGCTGGGCGACCCCAAGATGGCGATGGGCTCGGTGATCGCCGTGGTCGTGTGGTCGGGCACGCCATTCTACACCATGAGCTTCCTGGCCGGGCTCAAGGCGATCCCGAACGAGCTGTACGAGGCGGCGCGGATCGATGGCGCCGGCGCGTGGCAGGAGTTCTGGCACATCACCGTGCCGCAGATGCGCAAGGTGTTCGTGATCGTGGTCATGCTGTCCACCATCTGGACCTCGACCAACCTGGTGATCGTCCAGATCCTGACCAATGGCGGCCCGGCCAATACGACCCAGATCCTGCCGAACCTGTCCTACAAGTACGCGCTTCTGGCCGGCCGGCTGGGCATCGGCTCGGCGGTCAACATGGTGTTCTTCCCGCTGCTCGCGATCATCATCTACGTGCTGTCGCGGCGCATGCTGGCGCAACGGGACTAGCGGCCATGGCAGCCACCATCAGCGGTGCCAAGCGCCGCTTCAAGATCCTCGGCAACGCCTTCCTGCTGGTGTTCGTGATCTGGACGCTGATCCCGTTCTACTGGATGCTGGTGACCTCGGTGAAGGAGCACGACGAGATCTACGGCACCAGCGCCACGCTGTGGCCGCAGCATCCGACCCTCGACAACTATCGCACGCTGTTCTTCGACACCAACTACTTCATGTTCTTCCGCAACAGCATGACGGTGGCGCTGGCGACCACCTTCCTGACCGTGCTGTGCGCCTCGCTCGGCGCCTACGCGATCGTCCGGCTCCGCTTTCCGGGCCGCAACGTCCTGGCGCGCGGCATGATCTACACCTACCTGGTGCCGCAGTCGCTGCTGTTCATTCCGCTGTTCGCGATCCTGGCCAGCGTCGGCCTGACCAACTCGCTGACCGGCCTGACCATCGCGCACATGGGCTTCACGATCCCGTTCTGCACCTGGCTGCTGATGGGCTTCTTCATGTCGATCCCGGTCGAGCTCGAGGAATTGGCGCTGGTCGACGGCTGCACGCGCCTTGGCGTGCTGTTCCGGATCATCCTGCCGATCTCGCTGCCGGCGCTCGCGGTCGTGGCGTTCTTCTCCTTCACCCTGTCGTGGAACGAGTATCTCTATGCCGTGGTGTTCAACTCCGATCCCCACGTGATGACGATCCCGATCGGGCTGAGCAACTTCGTGATCGAGGACGTGTTCTTCTGGGGCCCGATCATGGCCTCGACCGCGCTGACCGTGATTCCACCGCTCCTGGTCTACTTCTTCTTCCAACGCTGGCTGATCACCGGACTGACCATGGGAGCGGTCAAGGCCTGAGCAGCGCCTGAGCAGCAAAAGTCAACACAAGGGAGAGCCAACCAATGACAAAGATCCTCAACCGCAGAGAGGCGCTCAAGACGGGCGCCGCGGCGAGCGCGTTCGCCGGGGTGACCATTCTCGCCTCGAAAAAGACGCTCGCGGCGCGCCAGCAGAAGCTGATCTACTGGCATCTGTCCGCGTTCACGCCGATGGCCGACGACGCCGTGTTCGAGCAGTTCGAGGAGTTCCGCAAGATGGCGGGCCTCAGCGAGGCCGAGGCCGCCTTCGTGCCGACATCGAACAGCGAGCTGGTGCCACGGCTGGCCGCAGCGCTCGAGACCAACACGCCGCCGGACGTCGTCCGGCTGTACGAATCCTACGTCCAGCTGTATCGCAAGCAGGGTCACATGATGGAGGTGACCGACCTCGTCAAAAAGATGCAGGGCGAGGAGGGCGGCCTGTTCGACTCGAGCCTCACGGCCGTGCGCTATGACGACAAGTACTGGGGCGTGCCGTTTGCGATCAACCCCTGGCCCATGCATGTCCGCATGGACGTGCTCGAGGCCAACGCGCTCGCGTACCCCAAGACCTGGGACGAGTTCGTCGAGACCTGCCTCAAGATCCAGAAACCGCCGTTCTACGGCTTCGGCATGGACCTCGGGCTGACCCAGGACGCGACCGACAACATCATGCAGGTCTGCTGGTGCTACGGCGGCAAGTCCTTCAACACCGACGGCACGCCAGCGTTCGATAATCAGGGCAACGTCGACGGCTTCACGTTCATCAACGAGATGTACAACAAGCACAAGATCATCCCGAGAGGCGTGATCGGCAACGGCGACACGGCCTGGAACAACAAGGCCTACCAGTCGGGCCAGGTGGCGTTCATCAACAACCCCACCAGCGTCTACGCCTATCTCTCGGGCGAGGATCCCGAGCTGATGAAGAAGACCGGCCTGTACGGCGTGCCGGCCGGACCAGCCGGCGCGGTCAACCAGATCGACACCTGGTCGCTCGGCCTGTTCAACCAGTCGCCCTATCCCGATCTCGCCAAGGGCCTGGCCGAGTACCTGATGGCGCCGGAGCGCTACAACCAGGTCATCACCAACACCAACGGCCGGTTCGTGCCGGTCTATCCCGACCTGTTCAACGATCCCTGGTGGACGTCGCGGCCCGAGTTCAGCCAGTTCATCGAGATCGCCAAGAGCGGTGTCCCGGTCAGCTACGAGGCGCCGCCGACCCCGACCGCCGGCGAGGTGCTGGCGACGAACGTCATCCCGGAGGCCTTGCAGACCGTGCTGGTCGACGGCGTCGATCCGGCCGAGGCGGTCGCTCAGACCCAAGAGCGGATCGCTTCGATCTACGAACGGCTGGGCTAGGGGCTCGCCACCCAAGAGAGCAAACGGGCCGGCCTCGCTGGCCGGCCCGTTTCATTTAAGTGCAGCCGAAGGACATCGCGCGCACCCTATGGGCAGCGGCCCAGATCGGCGCCGCGCAGCTGGCCGGCCATATAGGCGACCATGCGGAACGTCTGGTCCTCGATGTCGAACAGCAGGGCCTGGGCGTAGTAGTAGGTGTACTGGCCGGTGAACGGCTGCAGCTGGTCGTCGAAGAAGGCCGGCGAGCTCACCATGTGCAGATCGAGCTTGTCGTCGGTGAGTTGCCAGAAGCCGACCGCGGTCGGCTTGTCACCCTGAACGGTGGTGAAGGTGCCGTTGGCGTCGAAGGTGATCTGCTCGGTGGCCTCGGCGCCGCAGGCGTCCGTGCCGCCGACTCCCCAGGTGCCCTCGAGATAGCCTTCGGGAATCTCATCGGGCGGCGCGTCCTGCGCCACGGCTGCCGACGCTATGGCAAGAGCGAAGGTCGGTATGGCCAGGAAAGCGACGGTCCGCTTGAGCATTCCTCGTTCCTCGATTGCTGCCACTCGGGTTGTTCCGCGAGCGCGCGGAGCATAGAGCAGGGGCGAGCTGGCATGAAAAGCAAAATCTGCTATCAAAAGCGCGCGCCGGGCGAAGGCGCGCGTCGAGCGCCGGCCATGGCGCGTTGGAGGGTGACATGATGAAACTGCTCGGCAGAGGTCTCGGCATGGTTGCGATCACGGCCCTGGCTGCCGGTCTCGGCGCCAGCCCCAGCCAGGCCCATCACAGCGATTGGGGCCTGCCGCTGGTCGGCGGCCTGGTCGGTGGCGCCGGCCTCACCGCGCTCTACTACAACAGCCGCGAGCACGACCAACAGCGAAGTGCGCCGGCCAGGACCGAGGTTGTCCAGCAGCCGGTCTATGTCACGCCGGCGGCGGCACCCGCGGCAGCGGTCCCCTCGGCGACCACGATCGAGGACAAGCTGAACGTGCTCGATCAGCTCGCCGCCAAGGGCTATATTACCAAAGAGCAATATCAGGCCCGCCGCCAGGCGCTCTTGGACCAGCTCTGAGCGCCGCGCCCGGCCGCCGCTTTGGCGGCCGGCGCCGACCCGAACAAGGCACCGTCGCAGACGCCCGATGAGCGAGCGGATCTATCTTTACGACACGACGCTGCGCGACGGCGCGCAGACCCAGGGCGTCGACTTCACGGCGGCCGACAAGGTCGCGATCGCGCTGATGCTCGATCAGCTCGGCATCGACTACATCGAGGGTGGCTGGCCCGGCGCCAATCCGACCGACGACGGCTTTTTCGCCAACCCGCCCCGCCTGGCCCACGCCAGGCTATGCGCCTTCGGCATGACCCGGCGCGCCGGGCGCAGCGCGGCCAACGATCCCGGCCTGGCGATGCTGTTTCAGGGCAAGACCGACGTCATCACCCTGGTCGGCAAGAGCTCGACGCAGCAGGTCGAGCTGGCGCTCGGCGTCGCCCCGGACGAGAACCTGCGGATGATCGAGGACAGCCTGGCGGAAGCCGGCCGCCGCGTGCCCGAGGTGATGTTCGACGCCGAGCACTTTTTCGACGGCTACGCGGCCGATCCGGACTATGCGCTCGCGTGCCTGGAGGTCGCGCAGCGGGCCGGCGCCCGCTGGATCGTGCTGTGCGATACCAATGGCGGCCGCCTGCCGCACGAGATCGCCCGGGTGGTCGAACGGGTCTCCGCGATGGTGCCGCCCGAGCGCCTGGGCATCCATACCCACAACGACACCGAGAACGCCGTGGCCAACACGCTGGCGGCCGTGCAGGCCGGCGCGCGCCAGGTGCAGGGCACGCTGAATGGGCTGGGCGAGCGCTGCGGCAATGCCAATCTGGTGAGCCTGATCCCGACGCTCGACCCTGAAGATGGGCTACGAGACCGGCGTCGGCGAGAGCGGGCTGGCCCATCTCACGGCGATCTCGCGGGCGCTGGACGAGCGCCTCAACCGGACGCCGGACCGCCACGCCGCCTATGTCGGTGCCAACGCGTTTGCCCACAAGGCCGGCCTGCATGCCTCGGCGGTCGCCAAGGATGCCACCTGCTACGAGCACATCGAGCCCGAGGTGGTCGGCAATCAACGCAACATCGTGATCTCCGACCAGGCGGGCCGCGCCAATCTCCTGGCCCGGCTCGGCGAGATCGGACTCGACGTCGAGCCGTCGGACGAGCAGGTCCGCACGCTGCTGCGCACCATCAAGGAGCGCGAGGCCAATGGCTATGCGTACGAGGGTGCTGCCGCCAGCTTCGAGCTGCTCGCGCGCCGGACGCTCGGTCAGGTGCCGGACTATTTCCGAGCTGATCAGCTTTCGGATCATCGACGAGCGCCGGTTCAATGCGCGCAACGAGCTGATCACGCTGTCCGAGGCGACCATCAAGGTCGAGGTCGGCGGCGCCCAGCGGATGATCGTCGCCGAGGGCAACGGGCCGGTCAACGCGCTCGATCACGCGCTGCGCCAGGCGCTGAGCGCGACCTTCCCGGGCTCGAGCATATGCATCTGGCCGACTACAAGGTGCGCATCCTGACCCCTGAGGCCGGCACCGCCGCGGTGACCCGCGTGATCATCGAGAGCGCCGACGACCAAGGCCGCCGCTGGTCGACCGTGGGCGTCTCGACCAACGTGATCGACGCCTCCTACAACGCGCTGCACGACAGCATCACCTACAAGCTGCTGGTCGACGGCGCCGCCGCGGCGGCCCTAGCCGTTGGCGCCATCGGAGCCCGTGGCCGGCGCGCCGGTGGTGATCCTGGTGCGGCCGCAGCTCGGCGAGAACATCGGCACCACTGCACGGGCGATGCTCAATTTCGGCTTGAGCGAGCTGCGCCTGGTCGAGCCGAAGTGCGGCTGGCCGAACGTCAAGGCGCTGCAGGCGGCCTCGGGCGCCACCGAGATCCTGAACCAGCTGCGCACCTTTGGCCGGGTCGAGGACGCGATCGCCGACCTGGAGCTGCTGTTCGCCACCACCGCCCGGCTGCGCGACCTGCCCAAGCGTGTGGTGAGTGCGGCCGATGCCGGGCGCGAGGCGCGCGCCGCCCTGGCCGAGGGCCGCAAGGTCGGCGTGCTGTTCGGTCCCGAGCGCACCGGCCTTTCCAACGACGACCTGATCTTTGCCGACGCCGTGCTGAGCGTGCCGCTCAATCCCGACTTCAGCTCGCTCAACCTGGCCCAGGCCGTGCTGCTGGTCGGCTACGAGTGGTTCCAGGCCGGCGCGCCGCGAGGGTTGCCCAAGGCAGCGCCTCCTCGCGCCGGGCGACCAAGGGCGAGCTCGACCAGCTGGTCGAGCACCTGGTGGCCGAGCTCGATGCGGTCGAGTTCTTTCGCACGGCTGATCGGCGCCTCAGCATGGTACGCACGCTCAAGGTGATCGTGCAGCGCGCCGGCCTGCACGAGGCCGACGTGCATCTGCTGCGCGGCGTGATCAAGTCGCTGGCGCGTGGGCCGCGCCGCGCGCACCGCATGGGCCGCGCGGACGGTTAGAGCACGTTCCACTTCCGTGGCTGGCACCGGATCGACGCAAGTCGGACACGCTCTAAGCTTTTCCCTTTACGGTTCGGCAAACCTGACTTGATACCGTCCCGCTCTACGACGGCGGCGTCGGGTCGCCGGATTGGCATTCGGAGGCTCGATGTTCAGACGGGCTCGTCCGCCGGCGGCCGACGCGACTTCGTCGAGGACCGCAGCAGATACCGCGCGAGAGCGTTCTCACGCGGACAAGCGAAGCTGGGCTTCGATGAGGGACCGGTTACGCCAGCATCGTCCGGAGGCCCAGCGTTTCGCCGAGCCGAGCGGTGCGGCTCCGACTGATGCTCCGTGCGCTCCTCATGCGAAATCTTCCGCCGAGGCCGGGATCGACCTCGCACACAGCGGCGAACCAACCGTGGAGCACACGGACAATCTGGAGTCTCGGTCATCGGGTCAGGACCGTGTGCCTGGCGCGGATCCGGCGCTTGCCCATGCCGTGCGACGCGCTCTCAGTGACGCCGAGACACCGCAGCCCGAGGCCAGGCAACCGAAGATCGAGAAGCCAGCGACGAGCGAGGACGCCTCGATGGCGGGCGCTCCTAGCCTGGATGAGCACAAACCGCATGCACGGTCGGGCGCCAACGGTCACGCTCCCCAACCTGAAACCGAGCGTGGCTTCGGCCATAAGCAGCCCGCGCGGGCCCACGCCGCCAGGAGCGAATCGGCCAGAGCGATCCGCAGATTCGCTTCTGGGCTATGTGATCTCGGTCGCCGGCTCGGTGGTCTGGGCGGTCCTCGACCGGAGCGGCGCCGCGCATGCCGAGATCGGCGCGATGGTTCGCCTGCAGGGCAGCCAGATGCGCAGCTTCGGTATCATCACCACCCTGAAGAGCGAAGACGAGGGTAGCGCCGCGCGCGATCGCCGTCTGGTCGAGATCAAGCTGCTCGGCGAGATGGCGGAGGGCACCGAACGCTTCCAGCGCGGCGTCTCGAGCCACCCGGCGCTCGACAGCCAGATTCACATGGCCAGTCGCGACGAGTTGCGCGCGATCTTTGCCCGGCCCGACAAGCCGACCGTGCGGCTGGGCAGCCTGCACCAGGCGTCCGACCTGCCCGCCTATGCGATCACCGACAATCTGCTGGGCAAGCACTTCGCGGTGCTGGGGACCACCGGCGCCGGCAAGTCGTGCTCGGTGACCGTGATCCTGCGCGCGATCCTCGAGGCCAATCCGCACGGTCACATCATCATGCTCGACCCACACAACGAGTACGGCAAGGCGTTTGGGGAGCGGGCCGAGCTGCTCAATCCAGGCAATCTGAAGCTGCCCTACTGGCTGCTCAACTTCGAGGAGATCGCCGAGGTCCTGGTCAGCAAGGATTTGCCCGAGCGGTCCTATGCCGAATTCGGCAATTCTGCGCGACGCGATCCTCGCTGCCCGACGCGGCGCCGCCGGCGTCGAGGTCAATCCCGACCACATCACGGTCGATACACCGACCCCCTACCGGCTGTCCGAGCTGGTGCGCCTGATCAAGGAGGCAATGGGCGCCTTCAACAAGGCCGAAAGCACCGCGCCCTACCAGCATCTGATCTCGAAAATCGACAGCATCACCACCGACAAGCGCTTCGATTTCATGTTCTCGGGCTTCATGGTCAACGACACCATGCACCAGTTGCTGTCGCGGATCCTGCGCATTCCGGTTGACGGCAAGCCGGTCACGATCATCGATCTGTCGGGTGTGCCGTCCGAGATCGTCGACGTCACGGTGTCGGTGCTGTGCCGCCTGGTGTTCGAGTTCGCCCTGTGGAGCGCGCGCGACAAGGCGCCGCCGATTCTCCTGGTCTGCGAGGAGGCGCACCGCTACGTGCCGCGCGACGACGAGGCGGCGTTCGCGCCGACCAAGCGGTCGATCTCGCGGATCGCCAAGGAAGGCCGCAAATACGGCCTGGGCCTGTGCCTGGTCACCCAGCGGCCGGCCGAGCTGTCGATCAGCAGCCTGTCGCAATGCAACACGATCTTCGCCCTGCGGCTGGGCAACGAGCACGACCTCACCTTCGTGCGCCACGCGATCCCGGACAGCGCGCGCTGGCTGACCGATGCCATGCCGGCGCTCAACACCCGCGAGGCGGTGGTGATCGGCGACGGCGTGCCGGTGCCCATGCACATTCGCTTCGACGAGCTCGATCCGGAGCATCGGCCGGCGAGCACCACGCCTATCTTCTCCCAAGCGTGGCAGCACGACACCACCGATGACCGGGTGATCACCGAGGCGATCGAGCGCTGGCGTTGTCAGGAGCGCCGCCCGCGCGGCACCTCGTAGCGCGAGAAGCGCCACCGGCGGCGAGCGCGCCTCCAGTCGAGCCGCAGTCTACCTCCAACACACGCGTGGGGCGTCCCGCCAGCAGCTCGCTCCGAGCGCACGGCTCGACGGCAGCGCTCGGAGCCATGGCACCAGGCCGTCACGGTGCTGTCGAATTTGCGTGGTCCGCTGGTCACGTGGCTGCACAAGCGTGGCCAAGAGGCTTTCGCCATGAACGACGGGCTGCTCGAAAACCTTGCCCGGGCGCAGGTCTTTCAGGACCTGCCGCCGGGCGCATTGGCCGATCTGGCCGCGGCGTGGCAACTGGTGCCGCTGGCCGCGGATCAACTCCTCCTCGGCGGCGACGGCGCTCTGGACCATGACGTCTACATCGTGGTCGAAGGCGGTATCTGCGTCTTTCGGGAGACCAATCCGACGCCGGACATCACGCTGGGCGAGGTCGGCCCGGGCGGGCTGGTCGGCGAGTTCGCGGCGATGCGGAAGCACTCGGCTCGGCGCGCGCGAAGGCGATCATGCCGTCCGTGGTCGTCCGGGTGCCGCGTGAGCGCTTCCGGGCGGTCGTGGAGGAGCACCCGCAAGTGGCGTTGCGGCTGCTCGAGCATCTGGTCGGGCTGATCCGCAGCCTCGACGATCAGGTCGCCGCGCTCAAGAAGCTGGACCTCGCCGTCGAAGCCACGCTCCAACGGTTGTTCCTGGCGACCCTGTGAGCCCTTGCGCCCGGGGCGACGACGATCCACTTACCTGTTCGAGCAGGCCGGTTTGGCATCGTCGTCGGGAGCGGCGCCGACCGGCCAGAAATCATGCCGGCTCGTGCCATCTGGCGCCGCAGCGGTTCGCATCCCAGTTTGACAAGCTGCGATCGATCGGTATAACGGCGCGGTTCGTTCCACCGGCCGAGCTCAGGCCGTCATTACCGGACCGTCATGACCAAACGCGTGCAAGCGAAGAACAAGATCTGCCGCCGCCTCGGGGTCAATCTCTGGGGCCGCGCCAAGAACCCGATCGTCAAGCGGGATTATCCGCCAGGCGAGCACGGCCCAAGCGGCGCAAGCCCTCCGGCTACGGCCAGCAGCTCGCAGCCAAGCAGAAGCTGCACGGCTACTACGCCAATATGACCGAGCGGCAGTTCCGGCGGATCTACGAGGAGGCGTCGCGCCTGCGCGGCGATACCGCCGAGAACATGATCGGCCTGCTCGAGCGCCGGCTCGACATGGTGATCTACCGGCTGAATTTCGTGCCGACCGTGTTCGCCGCGCGCCAGTTCGTCAACCACGGCCACGTCCTGGTCAACGGCAAGCGGGTTAACATCCCGAGCTACGCGGTGCGCGAGGGCGACCAGATCGAGGTAAGCGAGAAATCCAAGAACTGACCATGGTGCTCGGCGCGATCCAGCAGCCCGAGCGCGATGTGCCGGACTACCTCTCGGTCGACTACAAGGGCCTGAAAGGCACCTTCGTGCGCACGCCCAAGGTGGCCGACGTACCCTATCCGGTCCAGATGGAGCCGAACCTGGTGATCGAATACTATTCGCGCTGACCGGTTCGTCCGGAACAGGCAGACAGCTGGCCCCGGCTCGCCCGGGGCCATTGCATTTTAGCCGGTCGGAGGCCCCGCCGAGGGCTCAGGCGGCGGTCTGGGTCTCGATGCCCTGCTGGTCCAGGAGCTGGCTCAGCTCGCCGCTCTGATACATCTCGCGCACGATGTCGCAGCCGCCGACCAGCTCGCCCTTGACATAGAGCTGCGGGATGGTCGGCCAGTTGCTGAACTCCTTGATCCCCTGGCGCAGCTCGTCGTCGGTCAAGACGTCGTAGGCCTTGAACTTGACGCCGAGCAGCGAGAGCACCTGGACCACCTGGGCCGAAAAGCCACATTGCGGGAACACCGGGCTGCCCTTCATGAACAGCACCACCGGATCGCCGTCGACATGGCCTTGAATGCGCTCGAACACGGGATTGGTCTCGGTCATCGTCGAATCCTTTGAAGGCGTGGGTCAGTCGGGTGCTGCGGTGGTCAGCGCCAGGGCATGCAGCGCGCCGCCCATGCGATCGCCGAGCGCACGGTACACCATCTGATGCTGCTGCACGCGGCTCTTGCCGCGAAAGTCGGGCGCGACGACATGCGCCCGGTAGTGGTTGCCGTCACCTGCCAGATCCTCGATGGTCACCTGCGCCTGCGGCAGACCGGCACGGATCAGCTGCTGGATCTCCTGGGCGGTCATGGCCACGGCTCGGGTCACTCCTCGTATGTGCTTTGCGATGCCTCCTCAGGTCGTGCCCATGAAGGAAGGCAGCCAGTCCCGGTGGATCTGGGCGAGTTCCTCCAACGATATGGCATCGCCGCCACCAAGCGTCAACGCGACCCCGCCGGTGGTGCCGACCCGCCGCACGAGCACCCCGGCCCGGCCAGCGCGGTTCTCGACCTCGGCCAGCCGGTCGGGTGCTATCGCCACCAGATAGCGCCCCTGGTCCTCGCCGAACAGCCAGGCCGCCCCGCTCTCGCAGTCTTCCGGCAGCTCGAGATCGGCACCGATGCCCGAGGCCAGCACCATCTCGGCCAGGGCCACGTAGAGCCCGCCATCCGACAGGTCGTGGCAGGCCTCGACCAGGCCCTGCTCGCACAGCGCGCGGACCAGCTCGCCATTGCGCCGCTCGGTCTCCAGGTCGATCGGCGGCGGCGCCCCTTCCTCCCGGCCACAGACCTCGCGCAGGTAGAGCGAGCTGCCGAGCCAGCCGAAGGTCTCGCCGATCAACAGGAGCGGCAGCCCGCCATTGCGATAGGCGATGGTCGCCATGTGGTCGAGATCGGCCAGCAGACCGAGCCCGCCGATGGTAGGCGTCGGCCAGATCGCCTGGCCGTCGGTCTCGTTGTAGAACGACACATTGCCCGACACGACCGGGAAATCGAGCGCCTTGCAGGCCAGGGCCATGCCCTCGATGCAGCCGACGAACTGGCCCATCACCCGCGGGTTCTCGGGACTGCCGAAGTTCAGGCAGTCGGTGAGCGCCAGGGGCCGCGCGCCGACCGCACAGAGATTGCGCCAGGCCTCCGCCACCGCCTGCATGCCGCCGCGCACCGGATCGGCCGCGCAGTAGCGGGGCGTGCAATCGGTGGTCAGCGCGAGCCCGCGCCCGGGGCCCTGGTCGGAATCGCTGCCGTGGATCCTCACCACCGCGGCGTCGCCGCCCGGCCGCTGCACGGTATCGCCCATGACCATGTGATCGTATTGCTCGAAGATCCAGCGGCGCGATGCGAGGTCCGGACAGCCGAGCAGGCGCTTGAGCGCGGCCCTCGCATCGAGCGGGCCGTTGACGTCGCGTGCCGCGATCGGCACGGGCGTCGGCCGGCGCACATGCGGCCGCTGATAGACCGGCGCTTCTCGGCCGATCGGGTCGACCGGGACATGCGCCACCTCGTCGCCATGCCAGCGCAGCACGACAGCACCCGTGTCGGTGACGCGACCGACCGTGACGCACTCCAGGTCCCACTTGGCGAACACCGCGCGCGCTGTCTCCTCGGCGCCCTCGCGCAACACCAGCAGCATCCGCTCCTGGCTCTCCGAGAGCATCAGCTCGTAGGGGGTCATGCCGGTCTCGCGGGTCGGCACGCGATCGAGGTCCATCTCGATGCCGACCCCGCCACGCGCCGCCATCTCGAACGACGAGGAGGTCAGCCCGGCGGCGCCCATGTCCTGGATCGCGACGATCGCATCGGTTCGCATCAGCTCCAGGCAGGCCTCGAGCAGGAGCTTCTCGGTGAACGGATCGCCGGCCTGGACGGTCGGCCGCCTGGCTTCGGCGTCCTCGCTGAACTCGGCCGATGCCATGGTCGCGCCATGGATGCCGTCACGCCCGGTCTTGGCGCCGACATAGACGACCGGATTGCCGGGGCCGCTGGCCCGGGCATAGAAAATCTGATCCTTGGCGACCAGGCCGACGCACATCGCATTGACCAGGACGTTGCCGTTGTAGACGGCGTGAAACGTGGTCTCGCCGCCGACGGTCGGAACGCCCACGCAGTTGCCGTAGCCGCCGATCCCGGCGATCACGCCGTCGACCAGATAGCGGGTCTTGGGGTGCTCCGGCGCGCCGAAGCGCAGCGAGTTCAAAAGAGCGACCGGCCGTGCGCCCATGGTGAACACGTCACGCAGAATGCCGCCGACGCCGGTCGCGGCACCCTGATAGGGCTCGATGAAGCTCGGATGGTTGTGGCTCTCGATCTTGAACACCGCAGCCATGCCGTCGCCGAGATCGACCACTCCGGCATTCTCGCCCGGCCCGCAGATTACCCAGGGCGCCTCGGTCGGCAGCTGCTTCAGCCAGTGCCGCGACGATTTGTAGGAGCAGTGCTCGCTCCACATCACCGAGAAGATGCCCAGCTCGAGACGGTTCGGCGCGCGTCCCAGGATCGCCAGGATCCGCTGGTATTCTTCGTCGGACAGGCCGTGCTCGGCGATCAGCTCGGGCGTGATCTCGTTGGACTCGGTGCGCATCCTCAATCCTCGGACATCCCGCTCAACGATGTCGAAGCTTGCGTGAGGGCAGGCCGCGGCCCGCTGCGGCCATATAGCATGAAAGGGCGCCGGCGAAAGGCTGGCGCGCCCGCACCCCGGCCTCAGTCCAGCGCCTCGATCAGGGTCTGAAACAGGATTCGGCCATCAGTGCCGCCGATTTCGGGATCGGCCGCGCGTTCGGGGTGCGGCATCATGCCCAACACGTTGCGCCCGGCGCCCAGCACACCGGCGATCCGGCCGGTCGAGCCGTTTGGATTGTCGGCATAGCGAAACGCGATCCGGTCCTCGTCCTCGAGCCGCTTGCGATCGTCTTCGCTGCACACGTAGTTGCCGTCGTGGTGCGCGATCGGCAGGCTGATCGGCTGGCCGCGCGTATAGCCGCCGGTGAACATCGAGGCGTCGGTCGCGACCTCGAGATCGACCGGTCTGCACAGGAATTTCAGGCCGGCATTGTTGATCATGGCGCCGGGCACCAGACCGACCTCGGCCAGGATCTGGAAGCCGTTGCAGATGCCGAGCACCGCGACCCCGGCATCGGCCCGGCGGACCACCTCCGCCATGACGGCCGCACGCGCCGCGATCGCGCCGCAACGCAGATAGTCGCCATAGGTGAAGCCGCCCGGCAGGACGATCAGGTCGAGCGGCGGCAGCTCGGTCTCGGCATGCCAGATCAGCGTGACGGCAGCGCCGTAGGCGGCCAGCACCACCGCAGCGTCGCGATCACAATTGGAGCCGGGGAAGGTGATCACGCCTGCTCGCACGAGGCGCGCTCCTTATGCGGGCCAGTCACGACCGGCTCAATCCTCGAGGCTCACGGCATAGGTTTCGATCACCGGATTGGCAAGCAGCTGGTCGCACATCGCCTGCAGCTGGCGCTCGGCGCTGGCGCGATCGGTCTCGGCCAGGTCGAGCTCGATCAGCTTGCCCTGACGCACCTCACCGACCCCGTCGAAGCCGAGCTGGGCCAGCGCGCGGCCGATCGCGGCACCTTGCGGGTCGAGCACGCCCTCCTTGAGGCGGACGTGGATCCGGGCTTTCATCGCTCTGGCTTCCTCCGTGCGCTCACCGGACGAGCCTCAGCCCCGACCGTCACTGAACCGTCTCTGGCCCCTTGAGATCGCGTGGCCCGGCTTCGGGCAGGATGCCGAGCCGCCTGGCGACCTCCTGGTAGCCCTCCTCGACCCGACCCAGATCGCGGCGGAACCGGTCCTTGTCCAGCTTCTCGTTGGTCACGGTGTCCCACAGCCGGCAGCTGTCCGGACTGATCTCGTCGGCCAGCACCACGTGCAGATCCTCGTCCTCCCACAGCCGGCCGTATTCGAGCTTGAAATCGATCAGCCGCAGGCCGACGCCGGCAAACAGGCCGGACAGGTAGTCGTTGATCCGAAGCGACAGGTTCAGGATCTCGTCGAGCTCCTGATAGCTGGCCCAGCCGAACGCGGTGACGTGCTCTTCGTTGACCATCGGATCGCCCAGCTCGTCGGACTTGTAGTAGTACTCGACGATCGAGCGCGGCAGCGGCGCCCCCTCCTCCATGCCCAGGCGCTGGGCGAGCGAGCCTGCGACCACGTTGCGCACGACCACCTCGAGCGGGATGATCTCGACCTGCTTGATCAGCTGCTCGCGCATGTTGAGGCGGCGCACGAAGTGGGTCGGGATGCCGATCGTGCCGAGCCGCAGCATCAGATATTCGGAGATCCGGTTGTTGAGCACGCCCTTGCCGGTGATCACGCCCTGCTTCTTGTTGTTGAAGGCGGTGGCGTCGTCCTTGAAGTACTGGATCAGGGTGCCCGGCTCGGGTCCTTCGAACAGGACCTTGGCCTTACCCTCGTAGACGGTACGACGACGGCTCATACGACGGTCCATGGCTTCGCGGCCCCGCAGGACGGGTGATCGAAAACGTGTCTGCCTGCGCCGGGTCTATAGCCCAGCCCATGGTGCAACACAACCAAACCCGCCGACACGACGGCAGGCCCCGGACAGATCTGTAGCGACTCCCTGCGCGCTATTTCTGGCGCCACTTGCCGTTGGCGCCCATGACATAGCCTCCCTTGGCCGTGCGCTCGATCAGCTTTTGGCCGGCGATCTGCGCCACGGCGTCGACCGAGGTACCCCGATCCTTGGCGATCTCGGCATATTTCGCCTTGCGCTCGGCGTTGACCTGGTCGACCAGCTTGCGGATGTTGCCGGGCGCATTGGCTTCGACCACGCCGACATAGCCGTCGATCCGCTCGCCGACCTGACCGGCGGCCTTGGCCTGGTCGAGCGATTGCGCCGCCGCCGGCAATGCGGACAGGCACAGCATCAACACCATTGCGATGCGCACGAGCTTCATGGTCAGCGCTCCTAGAAGATATCCTCGTTGGTGTCGAGCAGCTGGTCGACGTCCTTCTCGACCTTGACCCGCACCTCCTGCTGGATCTTGACGTTCAGATTGATCACGATCGGCTCCTTGGGCGCCTCGATCTGCACGGTGTGCTGACAGGCGGCCAGCGCCGGCAGCAAACCGAGCACGAGGGCCGCAGGCCACAGGCTAGCGGCCAAAGCCCTGCATCCGCTCGCGGATCCGGTCCGGGATCTGATAGCTGGCAACGCCTTGGCGCAGGATGTCGGCGAGGTCACCTTCGAGGTCGAGATTGAACTCGACCGGATGGCCGTCATAGAGGTCGGGATTGGCGCCGGCGAGGTGCAGGCCAATGTCCATGGCGGCATCGGTGCGTCCCTCCAGCGTGATCTTGAGCGCTTCATAGTGAAAGTTCTCCAGCGCCTGCAACAGCAGATCGACCCCCTCGCCGCCGGCCTGCAACGCTGCAGGCGCTGCTGCGGAGGCGTAGCGCAACACACCGGGGCCCGTCGCTGCAAGCTCGCCGTTCTCGATGATCGCAGCACCTTCCGACACGCGAACCGGCAACACCCCATTCAGACTACCCTCGCCGCTCAGCCCGTCCATCCGGGTCAGCGCGAGCAGCTGCCCCAGGTCGAGCTGCCCGGCTCGCAGGGTGACATTAAGGTCCGAAAGCGGTGAACCAAGGCTGAACGGCTCGGCCCGTGCCGTGCCGCCGGCAAGGTGCCACTGCAGCTGCTCGACCTCGAGGCGGGGGCCGTCGGTGACCTGGAAGGTGGTGATGCCATCGGTCAGCGGCAGGCCCAGATCGAGCAGGCCGATCGCCAGCTGCTGGCCGGGCGGCGTGGTTGGCGGCCACAGCCGGTCGAGCCGGACCACGCCGTTCACCTGCTCCAGACGCGCCGGACCGCTCGTGAAGCCGAGCTGGTCGACCAGAAGCGCGAGATCGCTGGTGATGCCGGCGTCGCCCCAGGCCAAATCGCCGTCCAGCGCAAGCTTGCCCGAGACGTCGGTCACGGCATCCGCCACCACCGGCGCCAGGTTGTGGGGTTGGAGCTGCGGGTCGAAGCTGACGGGCGCCAGCTCGACCGTGGCCTGCCCCCCGCCCGAGCGCAGCACCTCGCCGCGAACGTCGAGCTGCAAGCCGCCGCCGATCCGGTTCAAGACGCCCTCGAACGCGAGGTTGTCCGTCTTTGGGACGATCTCGCCTTGCAGGGCAAGCGGCGCAAACCAGGCGGGCCGGCCGGCATGGCTGATCCGCTCGACGCTGAGCGGGATGGCCTGATCCAGGGCAAGGCCGTCGGCGGTGAGCGCGGCCTGGCCCGTGATCAGGCCGAGGGTCAAGCCGTAGCCCGGCAGCTGGAGCCGGCCGCCGGTCAGGCGCACCTCGCCATGCCCCAGGGCCTGACCTGCGCCCTCGAGCGCGACATCGATGAGGCCTGCTTCGCTCTCCAGGTCCAGCGCTGCCGGGGCCGCAAGATGGGCTTCCAGGCGCTCGATCACGGCGGCAACGCTTTGGCGCCAAGCCGCCGGCCGGCCGTCCTGGAGCGTCAGCTCGAGCAGGGGCCGGTCAGTCGGCTCGAGGCGGAGCTGCGCCGAGCCGCCGAGAAGGTCGGGTCCCGCCAGGCTGTCGATCGCGAGCGAACCCGGCTCACCGAGATGCAAGGTCAGCGCGTCGGCGGTGCGGCTCCAATCGAGCTGCTGGTGGAGCGAAGCGCCGTCTACGGTCAGATCGGGCGCGCTGACGGTGCCATCCGAAAGCTGGAGGCCGAGCGTGCCATGGGCGGCCTGCATGCTGCCCTCTCCGGTCAGCTCGATCTGCGCTTCCCCGAGCGCGGCACCCTGCCAAGCGACATCGAACATCGCGAGGTGTGCGCTGCTCGGCGCCAACCGGAGCTCCTGGTCGTCCAGGGTCAGCCCGAGGTCGAGCTGCAGGTCGGCGCGTGGGCCGCCCGTGGTCATCGCAAGACCGCCCTCGAACGTCATCGTGGAATCGAAGCGAGCGTCGAGATGGAGGGGCGCGGACTGGTCCACCTGCACCTGCCAGGGCGGCGGCAGCGCGCTCTCGAGATCGGGGCCCATCTCCACGCCCGCCAAGGTCAGCGCGAGATCCGAGGTCTCGACCTGCAACCGACCTTCGGCAAGCTCCAGCCCGAGGCTGGCCTCCCCATCGATTCCCTGAACCATGCCGAGCGCGGCGTGCATGGCGACCAAGGCGATGTTGCCCTGCGCCCTGGCCCGGTCGATGGCGACGGACGCGCCGCGGGGCAGGCCGCCGTCGAACGTGCCGCTTGCGACCAACGAGCCTTCGATGCCATCCAGGCGGGCGCCGTCGACCGTCGCCTCGAACACGAGGCGCTCGCCGATCGTTCGGACCTGCGCCGAAAGCGGCACCTGCAGCGCACCCAGATCGGTGCTCAGATCGAGCAGAGCATCACGCAGCGTCACCTGCTCGACATCAGGCAGCGGCGGCGCCGCGCCGCTCCCGTCCGTGCTTTCGATACCGGCGAGATGCAGACTGCCGTCACGCCAGGCGGCGCGGACTGTCAGGCCCTCGATCTCGACATGATCGAGCCGGCCTTCGAGCAGTTCCGGCAGGCGATAGTCGACCCGCAGACGGGCCACCTTCTGGTCCTGCCCAGAATCTGATGCCCTCGACCTCGAGATCGCCCCAGCCAAAGCTCAGCCGTTCGAAATTGATGGTGTCCAGCGCCGCGACGCGCAGCCCGACACGCAACGCCGGCTCCGCCAGCCAGGGCAGCGCCGCGACCAGAGCGAGCACGATGCCGAGCAGAGCCGCCAGCGCGATCAGGACCGAGCGCATAGCAGGCAACCTTCAGAGATCATCGAGCACGCCATCCCGTGAGGCCCATCGCCCAAGGACAGGGGATTGCCGCAGTCTCTCTTTTTACTACAACATCTTGTGCCATCAACTTGACAGTCTACCACAAGTTTCGCTAGCGTGCGGACCGTCGTCGGAGCCCGGCCCTTGACGCAGGCAGGTTTTTTCTGGCTGGGGACGACCTGGAGGAGGAACGAGAATGGTCAAGTCCGCCACACGGCTGTTTGCGGTGCTGGCCTTGGTGACGATGGGTGTCGTGGCGCAGCCGGCGCAGGCCCAGTTGAGCGACCAGCAGCAGCTGGTCGAACGCTCGCGCCTGGTGCTCGACGCCTTCCTGAGCGACTCGCAGTTCAAGGACGTGCGGGTATACGTCCAGAACGCCTACGCCGTCCTGATCATGCCGCAGATGCTGAAGGCGGGTTTCCTGCTCGGCGTCAACTACGGCACGGGCGTTCTGCTGGTGCGCGATCCGCAGAGCGGCGCATGGGGTGACCCCGCGTTCTATGGCGTGGGCGGCGGCAGTATCGGCCTGCAGGTTGGCGTGCAGGCCTCGGACATGATCTTCACCATCATGAGCGAGGGCGCGGTCGACAAGCTGCTGGCGCACGGCGTGAAGCTGGGCGCGGATGCGGGCGTGGCGGCCGGACCGCTCGGCTCCGAGGTGGGCACCGCGACCACCACGCATCTGGGCGAGGACATCTATGTCTGGGGCATGAGCCAGGGCATCTTCGGTGGCTTCTGGCTGGACGGCACCTTGATCCTGCCGAAGAACGACTGGAACCAGGCCTATTACGGCCGGCCGATCCAGCCGGAGGAGATCGTCAGGCAGCGCCAGGTCGTGGCCAGCGCCGAGGTCTCCAAGCTGCACGATGCGTTGATGCGCTTCTAGCTGCGCAGCCGGGCGATCGGGGCGGAGCGGTCGCGGATCGCGGGTGCTCGAGGTCGTCGCGATCATCGTGACCGGCGGCCTCGCCGGCTGGATTGGCGCCCGACTGATCAGAGGCGCCGGCTACGGCCTGGTGATCAACGTCATCGTCGGGATCATCAGCGGGGTGCTCGGCGGCAAGCTGTTCGCCGCGCTGCAGATCCCGGTCGGCAACTGGTTCGTCGAGCTGGGCATGGCGGTGCTCGGCGCGGTGCTGCTACTTGGCCTGGTCAACCTGTTGCGGCGCCGGACGGACTGAAGTCGTCGAGCGATGGCGGCGCTGGCCTCGCGAGCGCATAGGTGATCGTGCGCAGGTGATCGACCAGCTGCTGCCGGTGCTGCAGCAGCGCCAGATCGGCATACCGGAGGATGTCGCCGATCCGGACCTCGATCCGGCCACCGATCTTGTTGCGCACCTCGTTGAACAGCAGCGACAGCCGAAGCGTCTGGCTGAGGTGACTGGCGATCTGAAACAGGCGGCTGTTCTGGCCCTCGAAGTAGACCGGAAGGACGGGCGCCCCGCTGCGCTGGATCAGGCTTGCGGCGAACGGTTTCCAGGCGGGATCGACCGCGGTCCTGGCAAGCGGGTGGAGCGGTGTGGACACCGTGCCGCCTGGAAACGCCACCACAGCGCCGCCTTGCGCGAGCATGCATGCGCCGCCTTGCGCGAACCCAGGTTGGTCGAGGTCGCCGCGTGCGTACCCGAAAGTCGATCGGCAGGGCGTAAGGGGAAATCTCGGATGCGCGGCACAGCACGCTGTTGATCAAGATCTTGAAGTCGGAACGGATCTGCGAAATCAGGTAGCCGATCACCAGACCATCGAGCACGCCGAAGGGTGATTGGGCGACGATCACGGCCGCACCCTGTGCAGGCAGCTGCGTCAGACGCCCACGATCGCAATCGATCCGGATCCTCCGGGTCGGCATAGCTGACAGCAATGAATCCGCCATTCTCCTCTAGATCCGTAGCCGGTTGCCGATCACACTCCAGGTCGATGCGCGTTTGAAGACAGGGCAGATTCGCGCTGCTCGCCGCCTCGACCTAATCGCGAGCACGCCGGATCGCCACGAACACTAGTTCGCCGCAAGAACAAAGCGGACTGTGGCATGAACTCGCGAATACAGGAAAAATTATGGCAAAAAGATAGCAAGTTTTCCAGCTATCAAAATTGGTAGAATTCCCCCCTTCATTCCGATAGGCGCGGCTCGGTGTCAGCGGGAAGCGCGCTAGCGGGCGTAGAGGGCGGCGGGGTTGCGCGAGGGCTGGTAGAGGGCGGCGCCGCCGGCTTCGCGGCTGATGCGGTCGTATTGCCGCTCGAGCAGCGGGATCGAGCTGGCGTCGGGCTCGCTGGTCTTGAGCGTGCGCAGGTCCTGCTGCGCGGCGCCGAGATCGCTGGACAGAGAAATGTCCTGCGCCGATCGCTGCGGGGTCGGCGTGAACAGCCGGGCCGCCTGGCCACGCTCACGCGGCGTACGCTCGAGCCGATCGCTTTCCAGGCGGTCAGCGTCGCGCGCGCCGGCCCGGCTGTCGAGCCGATTGAGATCGTCCTGGATGCTGCGCGCAAGCGGCGAGAGGGTGTCCTGCGCCGCCGCGTCCCAGGATAGCGCCAGCACCGCCCAGGATAGCGTTAGCGCGGCGAAGATGCTGAACGCGGCCGACCGTTTCATCGCCCGACTCCAGGATTCCTCTCATGGAGATGGGGCTGCCGACCGCCGGTTTGAAGCCTCGCGCGCGCCCCGCACAGGCCAGGGGCGCGCCGCGATCCGAGGTCGATGGTCAGCGATAGAAGATGTGGCGGCCGATCTGGACCGTACGCTGGCGCTGGCGCACCCAGGGCCTCTCGATGCTGGTGTTGTGGAAGAACAAGGCGCCCCGGGTGCGATCGGACGGCGGGCTGCGCAGCACCGTCCTGGCGATCTGGGTCGCGGTGGCCCAGGCGCGGGCCTCGGTCGGCCGATCGCTCTTGCCGTCGCACCACCAGGAGAACTGGCAGGGTGGGGACTTGCCGCCCTGCTTGACAACACCGCAGACGCTGTTCGGGAAGTCGGGATGGGCGACCCGGTTCATGACCACCGAGGCCACGGCCAGCATGCCGTCGCGACCCTCGGTCTTGGCCTCCCAGTACATGGCGAGCGCAAGGCACTGGGCGTTTTGGTCAGTTTCGGCCGCGACACCTCGCGCCGGTTGGGCAAAAGCGAGCGGCAGAGCCGTGGCGAGCGTCACGGCGAGCAGACGAGGGCAGGGCATCGCGCTGTCCCCATGCTTGAGGCGTTGTGTTCGATGCCGGCGTCCCGCCGGCGGAAGCGCTGCCGCCCGGCTAGGGCACAGCAACTCCAGCCGAGAAGCTTACCCCCGGCAGCATCAACAAACGCTTTACAGAGATGGTTTGTTCCGCTGACCCGGCTTCAGCGTATGGTGGCTACTCGGCGAGGACCGCCCGAATCAGCGTCATCGCTTCCTCGCTGTCCCATTCGGCCGGCCCGAGCAGGCGGCCGATCTCCATGCCTTCACGATCGATTACGATGGTCGTGGGCAGGCCATAGGCGCCAAAGGCGCGGCCGGCGGCCGCCTTGGGATCGTGATAGATCTCGAGCGTCGGCAGGCCTACCTCCTGATAGAAAGCCTCGATCTGGCTGACCTCGCCGCGATCGAGCGACAGGGGCAGGACTTTGAGGCCGTCGTCGCCGAGCTCTGCCTGCAGGCGATCGAGACCGGGCATCTCGCGCCGGCACGGCGCGCACCAGGTGGCCCACAGATTGAGAACCACGACCTGGCCACGAAAATCCTCTAGACTGAGCGCGTTGCCCTCACCATCGAAGAAGCTGAGCTCGGGCGCCGGCTTCGGGTCGGTGGGCGCGAAGTTGAACGACGTGGGCCGGTACCGGCGCGGCCCACGAGCAACAGTAACCAGACGAGCAGACGAGGTCTCATGCAGCCCATTACTTCCCTTGGTCCCCGGCCTGCGGGACCGGTGAGCCAGCCGGAAACAGCCCTCCCGGCCGAGCGGCGTCGATCTCTGGGGCGGCCATTTCGAGCCCGGCCCGGCACCCTTGATGGAGCAGATTAATGCGTCGATCGGCTTCGACAAGCGGCTCTGGGCTCACGACATCGTGGGCTCGAAGGCGCACGCACGGATGCTCGCGGCGGACGGGATCATCGATGCCGCCGAACGCGACGCCGATCCTGACAGGCCTAGAGCAGATCCGGGGGAAATCGAGTCCGGCAGCTTTCCCTTCAGCGCCGCGCTCGAGGACATCCATCATCAATATCGAGGCCCGGCTGACCGAGCTGATCGGCGAGCCGGGCCGGACAGCTGCACACGGCCCGCTCGCGCAACGACCAGGTCGCGACCGACTTCCGCCTCTGGGTGCGCGACGCGATCGATCGCACCGATCCAGCTGCTGCGCGATCTGCAGGCGGCGCTGATCGAGCAGGCCGAGGAGCACAGCGCCGACGCGTGATGCCCGGCTTCACGCATCTGCAGGCAGCCCAGCCGGTGACCTTCGGCCATCATCTGCTGGCCTATGTCGAGATGTTCGGGCGCGATCGCGGCCGGTTCGCCGATGGCCGCGCGCGGCTCAACGAATGCCCGCTCGGCGCCGCCGCGCTCGCCGGCACCAGCTTCCCGATCGACCGCGACGCGACCGCCGCCGCGCTCGGCTTCGACCGGCCCGGCGCCAACTCGATCGACGCCGTCTCGGATCGCGATTTCGCGCTCGAGTTCCTGGCGGCGGCCTCGATCGCCGGCGATCCACCTCTCGCGCCTCGCCGAGGAGCTGGTGATCTGGTCGACGCCGCGTTCGGTTTCGTCCGGCATGGCCGAGGCGTTCTACGACCGGCAGCTCGATCATGCCGCAAAAGCGCAACCCGGATGCCGCCGAGCTGGTGCGCGCCAAGAGCGGCCGGATCATCGGCGCCTGACGGCCTGCTGATGGCCATGAAGGGCCTGCCGCTCGCCTACAGAAGGACATGCAGGAGGACAAGGAGCCGGTGTTCGATGCGGCCGACACTCTCGACGCTGTGTCTGGCGGCGACCGCCGCCATGATCGCGGACATGCGGTCGATCGTGAGCGGCTTGCGGCCGCCGCCGGCCGTCGGCTATCCGACCGCCACCGACCTCGCCGACTGGCTGGTGCGCAGGCTCGGCCTGCCCTTCCGCGACGCCCATGGCATCGCGGCGCAGACGCGTGCGGCGGGCGGAAGCGCTGGGCGCCGACCTCGCCGACCTGCCGCTCGCGGAGCTGCAGGCGATCGAGCCGCGCATCACCGCGGAGGCGATCGACGTGCTGGCGATCGAGCACTCGGTCGCCTCGCGCAACAGCTTCGGCGGCACCGCGCCCGAGCAGGTGCGGGCCGCGATCGCGCTCGCCAGGGAACGTTTCTTGTGAACGAATTGCGCGCAAGATGGCGTCCGGCCGCATCCGGACGACGGCACGATGCTGGCCTTGCTGGGCCTGGCGGCGGCGGCTGCGCTGGCGGCCTGTGGCAAGAAGGGGCCGTTGCGCCTGCCGGAGCCCGCCGAAACCAAATCCGACGACGAGGAGACCAAGTGAGCGCAGGCTTCAGCTACCGCGACGGCGTGCTGTGCGCCGAAACCGTGCCGCTCGACCAGATCGCGCGCGCCGCCGGCACGCCGGCTTATGTCTATTCCGGTGGCCATATGCGCCACCAGCTCAGACGGTTTCAGCACGCGTTCGCGGGCCAGCCGGCAATGATCTGCTACGCGCTCAAGGCGAACAGCAATCTCGCGGTGATCAAGACGCTGGCCGAGGCGGGCGCCGGTGCGGAGATCGTCTCGGGCGGCGAGCTGCAGCGGGCGCTTGCGGTCGGCGTGCCGCCCGATCGGATCGTGTTCGCAGGCGTCGCCAAGAGCCGGGATGAGATGGCCAGCGCGCTCGATGCCGGGATCGCGCAATTCAATGTCGAATCGGTGCCCGAGCTGATTGCTCTCGGCGAGGTCGCCGCGAGCCGCCGCCAACGCGCACCGATCGCGCTGCGGGTCAACCCCGACGTCGCCGCCGGCAGCCACGACAAGATCAGCACCGGACGCAAGCAGGACAAGTTCGGCATCGCCTATGATCAGGCGCTCGAGACCTATCGGCTGGCCGAGCGGCTGGCCGGGATCGAGGTGGTCGGTCTGCACCTGCACATCGGCTCGCAGATCCTGAGCCTGGCGCCTTTCGAGGCCGCCTACCGACGCGCGATCGAGCTGACCAGGCGGCTGCGCGCCGAGGGCATCGGCATACGCCGGATCGATCTTGGCGGCGGCCTCGGCGTCGGTTATCGCGGCGAGCCGGAGCTCGATCTCGACGGCTATGCCGCGCTGGTGCGCGATCTCGGCCGCGGGCTCGATCTCGAGCTGGTGTTCGAGCCGGGCCGCTATCTGGTCGCGCAAGCCGGCGTGCTGGTCAGCCGCGTCCTGTATGTCAAGGATGGCGCGGAACGGCCGTGTGTCATCCTGGATGCAGGTATGAACGATCTGCTGCGGCCGGCGCTGTATGACGCCTATCATCCGATCCTGCCGGTGATCGAGCCGGATCCGGATGCGCCGCTGCAACCGGTGGACGTGGTCGGACCGATCTGCGAGAGCGCCGACGTGTTTGCACGGGGACGCGAAATGCCGCCGCTCCACGCCCAGGATTTGGTGGCGTTTGCCGGCGCGGGCGCGTATGGTGCGGTCATGGCTTCGGATTACAATTCGCGGCCACTGGCCGCGGAGGTCCTGGTCGAAGATGGCAACTATGCCGTGGTCAGGCCACGGCAAGAGCCGTGCACGCGCTTCGCGGCCGAAGTACTTCCACCATGGTTGGCAGCGACTGACCTGAACCGGAACGCCACCGGCTAGCAGGGAGCTATCATGAGCCGATCGGATCTGCGACACGGCCGGGCCTTTCGTCAGCGACTGACCCTCGCGCGCGCCGCCCTCGGCTTCGAACGCGTATGGCCGGCATTGTGGCCCGCCGCGGCGGTGGTCAGCGGCTTTCTGATCATCAGCCTGCTCGGTCTCTGGTCCTGGTTGCCGGGTTGGCTGCATGCGATCGGTCTGTTGGCCTTCGCAGCGGCTCTGGTGTGGGCTCTGGCACGCGCCCGCGGCGTGCTCGGTTGGCCGGATCGGACCAGCGGCCTGGGCCGGCTGGAGGAGGTCAACCGGCTGCCCCATCAGCCGCTGCGCTCGCTCGACGATCGCTTGTCCGGCGGTGAGCGTGACCCCGCGACCTTGCTGCTGTGGCGCCGCCATCAGGAACGCCTGCAGCGCATGCTGCACGGGCTGAAGATCGGCCTGCCGCGCTCCGATTTGCCGCGGCGCGATCCCTGGGCGCTGCGTGCGGCACTCCTCCTGCTGCTGGTGGTCGCCGTGGTCGAGGCCGGCAACATGGCACCGCAGCGACTGGTCCAGGCGTTCGAGCTCAACCGTCCGGGCCACGCCGCCCTGACGCCGATCGAGCTGATCCTGTGGGTCACGCCGCCGACCTACACCGGTCGGCCGCCGATCCGGCTCGAAGCGGAACGGGTCGCGACCGGCCAGCCGCTCACGATCCGACCGCCGCTGAGCCTGCCGGCCGGCAGCGAGGCGCTGGCACAGCTGCATCACCTGGCGGGCGCTCCCGAGCAGTTCAGCCTCACGCTCGACGACCAGGGCCCGACCTTCGTGCCAGTCGGTGAGGACAGCGCCGAAGCCAATCTGGTGATCGAGCAGTCCGGCAGCCTGCGCGTGGGCTCGGCGAGCGAGGAGCTGGGAGCCTGGCAGCTCGAGGCGGTGCCCGACCAGGCGCCGACGATTGCCTTCGCCGAGCCGCCGCAGGTGACCCAAAAGGGTGCCTTGCGCTCGAGCTTCGCTGCGGAGGACGACTATGGCGTGGTCAGCATCGCGCTGCTGATGAGCCGGCCGGGCGACGAGACCAATGCCGAGCGCATCGAGCTGATGCGGCCTGCGGGGGGCGCCACGGACGTCGACGACGCCGCCTATCTCGATCTGACGCCGCATCCCTGGGCTGGCCTGCCGGTGGTGCTGCGCCTGGAAGCGATCGACGGCATCGACCAGCGGGGCCAGAGCGAGCCGCAAAAGCTGGTGCTGCCGATGCGCGAGTTCCACCATCCGGTGGCGCGCGCGATCATCGAGCAGCGCCGTCGCCTGGCAGATCGCCCCGATCAGAAGGAGGCGGTCGCGGCCGCGCTGAATCGGCTCAACATGACGCCGCACATGTACCAGAACGACATCGCGGTGTTTCTGGCGCTGCGCTCGGCGGCCTTGCGCCTTCTGTTCGAAGAGCAGGAAGAGACCCTTGCCGACGTCATGTCGCTGCTTTGGGACACCGCGCTGCATCTCGAGGACGGCGGCGTCTCGCTGGCCCAGCGCGAGCTGCGCGAACTCCAGGAAGCGCTGCGCGACGCGCTCGCCGAAGGTGCCAGCGACGAAGAGCTGGAGCAGTTGATGTCCGAGCTGCAGCGGGCGATCGACGAGTACCTGAACGCGCTGGCCCGCCAGGCGCAGGAGATGGCGCAACAAGGCCAGCAGCAGATGCAGCCGATCGATCCCAATGCGATGCAGGTCCAGCGACAGGATCTCCAGCAGATGCTCGACGCGATGCGCGACATGATCCGGACCGGAGCGCGCGAAGCGGCCCAGCAGATGCTGGCGCAGCTCCAGGATCTGCTCGAGAATCTGCAGGTCGCGCAGCCCGGACAGATGGGCCAGGGCGAGCAGATGATGAGCCAGCTGCAGGAAATGATCCAGCGGCAGCAGGCGCTGCTCGACCAGACTTACCAGATGGCGCGTCAGCAGCAGGGCCAGCAAGGACAACAGGGCCAGCAAGGGCAGCAGGGTCAGCAGGGTCAGCAAGGCCAGATGCAGCAAGGCCGAGATGGGCCAGCAGGGCCAGCAGGGTCAGATGGGCCAGGGCCAGATGGGCCAGCAGGGTCCCGGCCAGGCTGCGATGAGCCAGGAGGCGCTGCGCCGGGCGCTCGGCGAGTTGATGCGCTCGCTCGGTGACGCGGGTATGCCGATCCCGCGTGCGCTTGGCGGGGCGGAATTGTCGATGCGTGCCGCACGCGACGCCTTGCAGCAGGGGCAGCCGGGCGATGCGCTGAACCCCGAGACCCAGGCGCTCGACCAGCTGCAGCAGGGCGGCCAGGCCATGTTGCAGGAGATGCAACGGATGTACGGCCAGGGTCAGGGCCAGATGCCGGGCCAGCAGTTCGGCCAGAGTCCGACCAACCGTGATCCGCTCGGGCGCTCCCTCTACAACCAGGGCGGCGCTGACGTGTATGGCGAGCGGGTGCCGACCGACCTCGACCTCGGCCATGCCCGGGCGATCATGGAGGAGCTGCAGCGGCGTGCGTCTCAACGCAGTCGGCCGAGCGAGGAGCTGGACTATCTGCAGCGGCTGCTGCGCCGGTTCTGAGCGCGCCGCCGCCGATCACACGACGGTCGCCCAACGCGGACCAGCGCCCCGCGGGCACGCCGATCGACACCCTGATCCTGCACTATACCGGCATGCCGAGCGCCGGCGCCGCGCTCGAGCGGCTGTGCGATCCCGCTGCCAAGGTCAGCGCCCACTACCTGATCGACGAGGACGGCAGCGTGATCGCGCTGGTGCCCGAGCCGGCGCGCGCCTGGCATGCCGGCGTCAGCGCCTGGCTGGGCGACGTCGGGCTGAACGATCGCTCGATCGGCATCGAGCTGGTCAATCCGGGCCACGAATGGGGCTACCGTCCGTTCCCCGAGCCTCAGTATCAGGCCTGTATCGCGCTCTGCCAGGGGTCGCGCGGCGCTGGTCGATCCCGGCGCGTCGGGTGCTCGCGCACAGCGACGTCGCGCCCGAGCGCAAGCAGGATCCGGGCGAGCTGTTCGACTGGCCGCGTCTGGCGGCGGCTGGCGTCGGCCTGTGGCCGACCGGGGACGGCGGCGCGCCAAGGCCGATCGCGACCCTCCAGGCGCAGCTTGCAGGGTTCGGCTATGCGGTGCCGAGCCATGGTCGGCTCGACCGACCAACGCGGTCGGTGATCACCGCCTTCCAGCGCCATTTTCGGCCGGCACGGGTCGACGGGGTCGCGGATCGCGCGACGCTCGCCTGCCTGGATGGCCTGCTGGCGCGCCTTTGAACGGCGCCACGGCTGCTTGAATAGAGCGCCGCTCGGAACGACATTGATGCCTGGATCAGGCGGCCGGATGGCCGCTCTCGAGCGGGCGCCTCAGGTGCTCGTTGGGGGGAGGAAAGTCCGGGCTCCACGGAAACACGGTGCCGGGTAACGCCCGGCGGGGGCGACCCCAGGGAAAGTGCCACAGAGAGCAGTCCGCCCGCCGGGGCCCATCTGGTGTCTGCGGGTCAGGGTGAAAGGGTGCGGTAAGAGCGCACCGCGTCGCCGGCAACGGGGACGGCACGGCAAACCCCACCGGGAGCAAGACCAAGTAGGGACGACGGCCCCGTTCGCGGGGCAGGCCGGTTTCCGGGCCGGTCGTCCGGGTAGGTCGCGCGAGGCGCCCGGCAACGGGCGTCCCAGAGGAATGGCCATCCTCCGGCGCTGCGGCGGCGGGGACAGAACCCGGCTTACAGGCCGCCTGATTCGATTTCGGACCGATCGCCTGGCTCGCGTCCCGGTTAAGGAACAAAAAGAGAACATAAGTAACGAATTGAGGCTGGATTTATTTGCGCCCCGATCTCTTCATGCGACCGGCGGTCGCCCTCGATCTGCATGATGGCTTGCGCAGGTCTGAATTGCATCGGCTATTCAGTGTGTTACCGCGGTTTCTTCGAAATAGGCCTTGACTGCGGCAGACCGATAACTCTAGGGTGAATTTTCGCGCGCCAAAAAATCGCAAGCTTGATCAGGTAAGTCGTCCGGCGGTCGAACGAAGTCAAACGCTAATGGAATTGACGACACATTGCGCGCTTGCTTTGACGAAAGCAAGCAACAATGACTGAGGGTCGACGCATATGGCGATCCTGCGGCCGGTCACCGGCGCGACCGTCGGATCCAGGGCGCGAACAGACAAGCTGGGCGACGCTCGTTTGGTTCGAAGACGCAACACGGCGCTAGTGGTCCAGACCAGACGAGTATGTCATGCAGATGCCTGATCCGCAAGAACATGAATACCCAAGCATTGGCGCCGCGCAGGTCACGCAGGCGGCGTGGCGTGTCCCCTCGGCCCGAGCCACGCCGATGCCACGTGAGCGTGGGTGCGATGGCGCAGATGAAGCAGCCTGTCTCCGGCCACCGCCCGGTGCTGCTCGAGGAGATGCTGGCAGCGCTCGCCGTGCGCAAGGACGGCGTCTATCTCGACGCCACCTTCGGCGTGGGAGGCTACAGCCGTGCGATCCTGGCGGCCGGCGCCGGCCACGTCCTGGCGATCGACCGCGATCCGGCTGCGGTCGCGCGCGGCCACGCGCTGGCGCGCGCTGGCCCAACTTCACCATGATCGAGGGCTGCTTCGGTGACGCGGCCGCACTTGCTCGGTGCGCGCGGCGTCACCCGGCTCGATGGCGCGGTGTTCGATCTCGGCGTCTGCTCGACCCAGCTCGACGACGCCGACGCGCGGCTTCTCGTTCGCGCGCGAGGGCCCGCTCGACATGCGCATGTCGGCTGCCGGCATGTCCGCTGCCGATGTCGTCAATCGCACCGACGAGGAAGCGCTGGCCGCGATCCTGTATCGCTATGGCGAGGAGCGCGCATCGCGCCGGATCGCCCGCGCGATCGTCGAGCGGCGCCGCAGCGCGCCGATCACAGACGACCGCCGAGCTTGCCGCGCTGATCGCCGGCGTGCTGGGCCGGCGCGGCGACCGGATCGATCCGGCGACCCGCAGCTTTCAGGCGCTGCGCATCTACGTCAACGACGAGCTGGGCGAGCTGGAGCGCGCGCTCGCTGCGATGCCGGTCGCTGCTGGCCCCCGGCGGCCGCCTGGTGGTGATCGCCTTCCATTCGCTCGAAGACCGGCTGGTCAAGCGTTTTTTGGCCGAGCATAGCGGGCGCCAGGCGCGACCGTCACGCCATCTGCCCGACCTCCCGGCGCCGCCGCCAGCCCTGTTCCGACCCTTCGTCAGGGCGTGCCATCCGGCCCGGCGGCAGCCGAGATCGCCGCCAACCCCCGCGCGCGCTCGGCGCGGCTGCGCGCCGCCGAGCGGCTGCCCGAGCCTGCGGTGGAGCAGGCGCGCGAGAGCAGGTCATGACGCTGAAGCTCGGGCTCGCCAGTCTCTCGATCGCGCGTGATCGCCGCCTGCGCGCTGTTCGCGATGAAGGACCAGGTCCGGCGCCTCGAGGGCGAGCTTGACGACCTGCAGCCGCGGTGCGCGACGAGCGAGGTCGCGATCGCTCGCCTCAAGACCGAGTGGGCGATCTTGAACCAGCCCGGGCGGCTCGCCCGCCTGGCCTCGGCCCATGTCGGCCTGCAGCCGGCCAAGCCCGGCCAGATCGCGCGGATCGGCGACATCCCGCTGCGCAGCGAGCTGGAGCTCGGCAGCCGCTCGCTGCAGGTGGTGCTGCCGTCCGGCGAAGCGGCATCGCTGCGCCTCAAGCCGCGCGCGCGGCTGCTCGCACCATCCGGGGCTGAGCGGCGGGCCGACCCGGCTGCGTGAGACGCCATGAGCCCCAACGTCGACCCGGATGTCCGCCTGGCGCGGGCCCGCCTGCGGATCGTGGCGGCGCGTGTTCGCGCTCGCCCTGGTCGGGCTGGGCGCGCGTCTGGTCGATCTCGCTCTGCCTTCCGGCGGGCAGGAGTCGCCGCCGCGCAGGCGCCCTGCGGCGACGCGCCCGCGCCGCGCCGACATCGTCGATCGCAACGGCGTCCTGCTGGCGACCGACTATCCCAAGGCATCGGTGTTCGCCGATCCGGCAGAGGTGATCGATCCGGCGGGATCGGCGCGCCAGCTGGCGCGCGTCCTGCAGGGCGTCGACGAGGCGGACCTGACTCCCAAGCTCTCGACCGAGCGGCGCTTCGTCTGGCTCAAGCGTCACATCACCGATGCCGAGCAGCGCGCCGTTGATCCGCCTAGGCCTGCCCGGCATCGGTTTTCGCACCGAGCTGCACCGGGTCTATCCGCAGCGTGCGCTCACCGCGCACATCGTCGGCTATGTCGGCATCGAGAACCAGGGCCTGGCCGGCATCGAGCGCGGCTTCGAGGCGCGCCTCACGGGCGATCCGCGGCCGCTGGCGCTGACCATCGACCTCGGCGTCCAGGAGGTCGTGCGCAGCGAGCTCGCGGCCTCGGTGGCGCGCTTCCGCGCCAAGGGCGGCAGCGGCATCGTGCTCGACGTCGCGACCGGCGAGATCGTCGGCATGGTGAGCCTGCCCGATTTCGACCCCAACCGCTATCAGCGGGCCACCGTCGCGCAGCGCTTCAATCGCAACAGCCAGGGCGCCTACGAGCTGGGCTCGCTGTTCAAGCTGTTCACCGTGGCGATGGCGCTCGATGCCGGCGTGGTCGGCATCACCGACGGTTTCGACGCACCCGCCAGCGCCTGCAGATGGGGCGCTACCGGATCAATGACTATCACGCTCATCGTCGCTGGCTGAGCGTTCCCGAGATCATCGCGTTCTCGTCCAACATCGGCGCCGCGCGGATGGCCGAGGCCCTGGGTGGCGATGCCCAGCGGGCGTATTTCCAGAAGTTCGGCCTGCTCGATCGGCATCCGATCGGCCTGCCCGAGGTCGGCCGTCCGATGGTGCCGAGCCCGTGGCGGCCGATCAATACGATCACCGCCGCCTATGGCCACGGCATTGCGGTCTCGCCGCTGCAGGTGGTCGATGCGGTCGCCGGCTCGATCTGCGCCCAGCCGCCGCCGACCGCCCATGTCGTCGCGGAGAGCCCGCCGCCCGCGCGCACGGCCCCGATGGTGTCGGCCGAGACCGCGGCCAAGCTGCGCTGGCTGATGTGGCTGACGGTCGCCAAGGGCACCGGCGAGCAGGCGACGGTCCCCGGTTATCTGATCGGCGGCAAGACCGGCAGCGCCGACAAGGCCGGGCCGCGGCGGCTATCGTGGCGGCGGCATCATGGCATCGTTCGTCGCCGCCTTTCCGATCGACCTGCCGCGCTATGTCGTGCTGGTGACGATCGACGAGCCGAAGGGCGATGCCGAGACCTACTACTATGAGACCGGTGGCTGGACGGCGGCGCCGACCGTCGGTCGGATCATCAGTCGCATCGGCCCGCTGATGGGGCTGCCGCCGGCCGAGCCGGGCGAAGAGCTGTGGTTCCGCCAGCGGCTGATCGAGGGCCAGGCGATCAACGGCCGCACGCAGCGAAGCGAGGCAAGTCTTGCGGCCACGCCGAACGTGACCTGGATGGGCGGCGACGGAGGAGAGCAAGCATGCACTTGCGGGCCCTGCTGGGTCACGGGGTGACCGTCCAGGGCTCCGCTTGGCAGGACGTCGAGATCACGGCGCTCGCCACCGATTCGCGCGAGGTCGGGCAGGGCATGCTGTTCGCCGCCCTGCCGGGCAGCAAGCTGGATGGCAGCAGCTTCATCCCGCAGGCGCTGGCGCGCGGCGCCGCGGCGGTGCTCGCAGACGCATCGTTCAAGGGCGGCGATCTCGGCGTGCCGCTGATCCTGGACCCGCAGCCGCGTCGACGACTGGCCCTGATCGCCGCGCGGTTTTACCAAAAGCAGCCGCGCTGCGTGGTCGCGGTGACCGGCACCAACGGCAAGACCTCGGTGGTCGGCTTCACGCGCCAGCTGTGGGCGCAGCTCGGACGTCCGGCCGCATCGCTCGGCACGCTCGGTCTCGAAGGGCCCGCAGGCCTTGGCGCTCCGGGCCTCACCACGCCCGACCCGATCGCCCTGCACCGGCTGCTCGCCGAGCTGGCGGAGGACGGCATCGACCATCTGGCGCTCGAAGCCTCGAGCCATGGCCTCGACCAGCATCGTCTCGACGGGGTGCGGATTCGGCGCCGCCGCGTTCACCAATCTGTCACGCGACCACTTCGATTATCACGGCGACGTCGCTTCACTACCAGGCGGCCAAGCAGCGCCTGTTCAGCGAGCTGCTGGTCGCCGAGGGAACCGCCGTGCTCAACGCCGATCAGCCGCAGTTCGGACAGCTCGCCGAAGCCTGTCGCGCACGCGGCATCGCGGTTCTCGACTACGGCCGGCAGGCGCAACGGCTGCGCCTGATGGACCAGGCGCCGCAGGCCCGATGGTCAGGTCCTGACCGTGGCGATCGACGGCCGCACCGAGCGGATCGAGACCGACCTGGTCGGCGCGTTCCAGGCGGCCAATCTCGCTGGCGGCGCTCGGCCTGGTGCTGGCGACCGGCGCAGAGCCCGATGCCGCGCTGCGGCGGCATCGGCCAGCTGCGCGGCGCGCCGCGGCCGGCTGCAGCAGGTCGGCACGCACCCGAGCGGCGCGCCGGTGTTCGTCGACTACGCCCACGCTCCCGACGCGCTGGACCAGGTGCTGCGCGCCCTGCGCCCGCACACGCGAGGCCGGCTGGTGGTGGTGTTCGGCTGTGGCGGCGATCGCGATCGCGGCAAGCGCCCGATCATGGGCCGGATCGCCGCGGAGCAGGCCGACCTGGCGTTCGTGACCGACGACAACCCGCGCAGCGAGGATGCCGCGACGATCCGCCGCGCCATCCTGGATGCCTGTCCGGGCGCGATCGAGATCGGCGACCGCCGCGAGGCGATCCGCACCGCGATCGGGCGGCTCGAGCCCGGCGATCTGCTGGTGATCGCCGGCAAGGGCCACGAGACCGGCCAGATCGTAGGCGACCACGTCCTGCCGTTCGACGATGCGCAGGAGGCGCGCGCCGCGCTGGCCGCGCTCGGCGGCAGCACCCAGGGGAGCGACAGCTTGAGCCGCCGCGCTTTGGAGCGCCACCGAGATCGCCGCCGCGACCGGCGGCGGGCTCGGCGCCGGGACGCATGCTCGCAGCACCGACTGGTCGGTCAGCGGCGTGTCGATCGATTCCCGCAGCGTGCTGCCGGGCGACCTGTTCGTCGCGCTACGCGGCCCCAACCACGACGGCCACGACTTCGTCGGCGCAGGCGCTCGAGCGAGGCGCCGCGGCCATGGTCGACCGCCGGCCGGCCGACCTCGCCGACGACGCGCTCGCTGCTCGTGGTCGACGACACCATGGCGGCGCTGACGCGCGCTCGGGCCGCGCCGGCCGCAAGCGCTCGCGCGCGCGGATCGTCGCGGTCACCGGCAGCGTCGGCAAGACCGGCACCAAGGAGGCGCTGCGCCTCGCGCTCGGCGCGCAGGCGCCGACCCACGCCAGCGCGGCGAGCTACAACAAC
The DNA here is from genome assembly GCA_963731495.1 of uncultured Alphaproteobacteria bacterium. Lineage (GTDB taxonomy): Bacteria > Pseudomonadota > Alphaproteobacteria > Geminicoccales > Geminicoccaceae > DASUGG01. The sequence goes on along the minus strand of CAVSVZ010000005.1, from coordinate 23,045 downwards.
CACTGGGGCGTGCCGCTCGAGCCTGGCCCGCGCAGCCGCACGGCGCCGTCTATCGCGGTCTTCGAGCTCGGCATGAACGCGCCCGGCGAGATCGGCGCTCTGACGCAGATCGTCCGGCCGCACGTCGCGCTGATCACGACGATCGCGCCGGCGCATCTCGGCTTCTTCGAGTTCGATCGACGCGATCGCCGAAGCCAAGGCCGAGATCTTTCAAGGGCTGGCGCCGGGCGGCACCGCGGTGCTCAATGCGCGACAATGGCTATTTCGGCCGACTCTCGGAGCTCGCGAAGAGCTGCCGGCGCGGCCCAGGTCGATCGGCTTCGGCGCCAGCGATGCCAGCTTCCGCCCGCCTGCTCGATGCCCGCATGGATGCCAATGGCAGCGCCGTCGCCATGCAGCTCGATGGCCGGGACCTCGCGCTTCCGGGTCGGCGCGCCCGGCCGCCACTGGGTGATCAACAGCCTGGCCGTGCTCGCCGCCGCCGCCGCGCTGGGTGCCGATGTCGACGCGCGCGGCCGCGGCGCTGGCAGGCTTCGAGCCGCCGCGCGGCCGCGGCCAGCGGCGCCGGATCGCGCGGCCGGACGGCGCCATCACGCTGATCGACGACAGCTACAACGCCAACCCGGCCTCGGTGCGCGCCGCGCTCGGCGTGCTCGCCACGGCGCCCGGCCGCAGGCTGGCGCGCGCACTCGGCGACATGCTCGAGCTGGGCGAGCACAGCGCCGCGCTGCACGCGGCGCTGGCCGGGCCGATCGCGGAGCTGGCGATCGATCAGGTGTTCACCGCCGGCCCCGCCATGCGCGCATCTGCACGACGCGCTGCCGGCGCAGCGCCGCGGCGGCCATGCGGCCGACGCCGCGCGCGCTGCTGCCGCTCGTCGAGCAGGCGCTGCGCGCACGGCGACGCGGTGCTGGTCAAGGGCTCGCTCGGCAGCGCCATGGGCCCGATCGTCGATGCCCTGCGCGCTGGCAGCCGGGCCGGTCGACGGCAACCGCCGCGCGACGGCGCAACGGCTGAGGAGGGGCCGCATGCTTTTCAACCTGCTCTTCCCGCTGGCCGACCAGTTCGGCCTGTTCAACCTGTTCCGCTATCTCACCTTCCGCACCGGCGGCGCGGTGCTGACCGCGCTGGTGATCAGCTTCGTCGTCGGACCGGCGCTGATCCGCTGGCTGCGCGCGCGCCAGGGCGAGGGCCAGCCGATCCGCGCCGACGGCCCGCAGTCGCCACCTGCTGCGCAAGCACGGCACGCCGACCATGGGCGGCATGCTGATCCTGCTCGCCTTGACGCTGGCGACCCTGCTCTGGGCCGACCTGTCCAACGGCTATGTCTGGGTCGTGCTGCTGGTCACCCTCGGCTTCGGCGGCGTCGGCCTGGCCGACGACTACCTGAAGCTGACCAAGCGCTCGAGCAAGCGGCCTGCCCGGCAGGCTGAAGCTGCTGCTGCAGACGCCTGATCGCGCTGATCGCGGCGGTCTGGATCGCCCTGTTGACCGGCGGCCCGGTCGGCACCGGCCTCGCGATCCCGTTCTTCAAGGACGTGCTGGTGCCGCTCGCATGTGCTGTTCTTCCCGTTCGCCGCCCTGGTCATGGTCGGCGCGTCGAACGCGGTCAACCTGACCGACGGCCTGGACGGGCTGGCGATCGTGCCGGCGATGATCGCCGGCGGCCTGCTTCGCGCTGATCGCCTATCTGGTCGGCAACGCGATCTTCGCCAACTATCTGCAGCATTCCGTTCGTCCCGGGCGCCGGCGAGCTCGCGGTGTTCTGCGGCGCCATGGTCGGCGCGTCGCCTCGGCTTCCTCTGGTTCAACGCGCCGCCGGCCATGGTGTTCATGGGCGACACCGGCTCGCTCGCCTCGGGCGGCGCGCTCGGCGCGGTCGCGGTGGTCACCAAGCACGAGCTGGTGCTCGCCATCATCGGCGGCCTGTTCGTGCTGGAGACCGTGTCGGTCATCGTTCAGGTCGCCTCGTTCAAGCTGACCGGCAAGCGCGTCTTCCGCATGGCGCCGCTGCACCATCATTTCGAGCAGAAGGGCTGGGAGGAGCCGACCATCGTGATCCGCTTCTGGATCATCGCCATGATCCTGGCCCTGATCGGCCTGTCGACCCTGAAGCTGCGCTGAGCGCCGCGCATGCTGCCGGTGCCCTCGATGCGCGACAGGACGGTGGCCGTGCTCGGCCTCGGCCGCTCGGGCCTGTCGGCGTGCCGCGCGCTGGCCGAGAGCGGCGCGCGCATCTGGGCCTGGGACGACGCCGATGAGCGTGCGCGCCGGCGCCGGCCGCCGCCGGCATCGCCGATCGTCGATCTGGGCCTGTGCAACTGGGCTCGGGTCCGATCGGCTGGTGCTGAGCCCCGGCATCGCCGCACGACCATCCGCGGCCGCATCCGGCTGGTGCGGCGCGCGCGCTCGGCCGGCGTCGAGATCATCGGCGACGTTGAGCTGCTGGCCGAGAATCAACCGAAACGGCGGATCGTCGGGATCACCGGCACCAACGGCAAATCGACCACCACGGCGCTGATCGGGGCGCTCCTGCAGCGGCGCCGGCATCGGCGATGCAGCGTCGGAGGCAATATTGGCTTGCCGGTACTAGATCTATTGCCTAAACCATGCGATGACATCTATGTGTTGGAGTTGTCCTCATACCAGCTGGAGTTGACCGAGCATCTGGCCTGTGCCGTGGCGGTGATCTTGAACCTGACCCCTGACCACCTCGACCGGCATGGCGGGATGGCGGGCTACGTCGCGGCCAAGAAACGGATCTTTCGCAACCAGGGGGCGAGCGATTGGGCAGTGATTGGCGTCGATGACGCGCTTGGCCAGGCGCTTGGTGAGCGAGCTGGCCGAGCGACGCGCCGGGTGCTGCCGGTCGCGGTCGGCCGGGCGCTCGAGCACGGCGTCTACGTGATCGACGGCCGTCTCCACGACGCGATCGAAGGGCCGGCGCGTGCGGTCGCCGACCTCGCGCCGATCGCCAGCCTGCGCGGCGCGCACAACTGGCAGAACGCGGCCGCCGCCTATGCGGCGGCACGGGCGCTCGGGGTCGAGCCGCGCGGCCGCCGCCGCGGGCCTGCCGAGCTTTCCCGGCCTCGCCCACCGCATGGAGCAGGTCGCCGTCCGTCGACGGCGTCCGCTACGTCAACGACAGCAAGGCGACCAACGCCGAAGCGGCGGCGCGGGCGCTGGCCAGCTTCGATCGCGATCTACTGGATCGCCGGCGGCCGGCCGAAGGAGGGCGGCCTCGAGCCGCTGCTGCCCTGGCTGGACCGGGTCGCCACGCCTATCTGATCGGCGAGGCCGCCGAGCCCGGTTCGCCGCGGCGCTGGCCGGCCACGTGCCCTGCAGCCGCTGCGGCGACCTCGCCACCGCGTTCGACCAGGCGACCGCAGGCGGCGCGGCGCGATGCCGGCGACGACGCCGGTGGTGCTGCTGTCGCCGGCCTGCGCGTCGTTCGACCAGTTCGCCGACTTCGAGGCCCGGGGCGAGGCCGTTCCGAAGGCCGCTGGTCGCTGCCGGTGCATGCGCCCGAGGCGCTGCCGCGCCGGCGCCGCCGCCGGAGGCCGGCGCCGATGAGCATGTTCGAGCGCACCGAGCGAGGACCTGCTCGTCGCGCTGGTGGTGGACCATCGACCGGCCGCTGCTGGCCGCGTTTCGGGCTCCTGGTGCTGGCCGGCCTGGTGTTCGTGTTCGCAGCCGAGCCCGGCGGTCGCCGAGCGCCTCGGCCTGTCCCAGCCTGCACTTCGTCGGCCGCCATGCGCTGCTATCTGGTGCCGGCGGCACGCTGCTGCTGCTCGGCAGCTCGCTGCTTCGCCAGTCGGCGTGCGCAGGCTGGCCTGGGCGCCTGCTCGGCCTTTCGACCTGCTGATGCTGGTCCTGACCCTGCTGATCGGCCCGGAGATCAAGGGCGCCAAGCGCTGGCTGCCGATCGGCCTGGCTGCTGCTGCAGCCGAGCGAGTTCGCCAAGCCTGCCCTGGTGGTGATCACCGGCGGCCCTGCTCGCCGACGCGCGCGGCATCGGCAATGCCCTGCCGGCGCTGTCGCTCGGGGCGGTGGTGGTGGCGCTGCTCCTGGCGCAGCCGGATGTCAGCATGGCGCTGGTGGTGGTCGTGCTGCTGGGCGTGCAGCTGTTCCTGGCCGGCCTGCCCTGGTTCCTGGTGGTCGGCCTGATCGGCGTTGGCGGCCTGGCCTCGTGGCAGGTCTATATGGCCTTTCCGCACGTGGCCGAGCGCGATCGACCGCTTCCTCGATCCGGCCTCCGGCGACCACTACCAGGTCGGCCTCGCGCTGAAGGCGATCAGGAGTGCCGCCTGGTTCGGCAGCGGCCCCGGCGAGGGCACGGTCAAATACGTCCTGCCCGATGCCCATAGCGACTTCGTGTTCGCGGTCGTGGCCGAGGAGTTCGGCCTCGTCGCGTGCCTGGCGCTGCTCGGGCTGTTCGGTTTCGTGCTGCTGCGCGGCCTTGCCCGCACCCAGCGGGTCGGCGATCGCTTTCGCGCTGCTCGCCGCGGCCGGCCTGCTGGCTCATTTCGCGCTGCAGACCTTCATCAATCTCGGCGTGAACGTCAGCCTGCTGCCGGCGACCGGCATGACCTTGCCGTTCATCAGCTATGGTGGCTCCTCGCTGTGCGCGCTGGCGATCGGCATGGGCCTGTTCCTGGCGCTGACCCGCCGGCGTGCCGGGACGGAGGGATACGCATGAGCCGGCCGGTGGTGATCGCCGCCGGCGGCACCGGGGGCCACATGTTCCCGGCGCTGGCCCTGGCGGCCGAGCTCGAGCGGCGCGGCCAGCCGGTGATGGTGGCCTGCGATCGGCGCGGCAGCCGCTATCTGCCGGCCGGCATGAACGCGCGCGTGATCCGTGCGGCGAGCCCTTCGGGCAGCGTCGGCAACGCGACTCCCGCGGCGTGGCCGAGCTGGGGCTCGGCTTCGCTCAGAGCCTCGCCTTCCTGCGCCGGCAGCGGCCGCTGGCGGTGGCGGCGTTCGGCGGCTATGCCAGCGTGCCGATCGGCCTTGCCGCCCAGGCGCTGCGTATCCCGACCCTGGTCCATGAGCAGAACGCCGTGCTGGGCCGGGCCAACCGCCTGATCGCCAGCCGCGCGCAGCGGCTCGCCTTGACCTTCGTCTCGACGCATGGCGCCGACGTGGTGCCCGAAGCAAGACGCCTGGTGACCGGCAACCCGATCCGCGCCGATGTCGCGGCGCTGCGCGACCAGCCCTATCAGGCCCCTGTGAGCGGCGAGCCGTTTCGGCTGCTGGTGGTCGGCGGCAGCCAGGGCGCGCGGGTGCTGAGCGACGTGCTGCCGGCGGCGATGGCGCACCTGTCGGCGCGCATCAGGGCCCGCATCGCGCTCACCCAGCAGTGCCGGCCCGAGGATCTCGATCGGGTCGCCCGGGCCTATGCCGGGTTGGGCTACCAGGCCGAGCTTCGGCCCTTCTTCGAGGACCTGCCGGCCCGGCTGGCGGATGCCCATCTGGTGATCTCGCGCGCAGGCGCCTCGAGCGTCGCCGAGCTGCTGGCGCTCGGGCGGCCGGCGATCCTGGTGCCGTTCCGGCTGGCGGCCGACGACCATCAGCGCGCCAATGCGCAGGCGGTCGCGGCGGCCGGCGCCGGTGTGCTGATCGACGAGGCCGAGCTCGAGTCGCGCGGCGCTTGCGGACCAGATCAGGGCCTGGCCGAGCAGCCCGAGCAGCTGGCGACGATGGCGACGCGGCGCGCGAGCTCGGCCGGCCCGACGCGCGCACGTGCCCTTGCGGATGCGCTCGACGGCCTGGCGCACAGGACCGCTCCCCAGCAGCGGGAGGTCCTGGTATGAGGACCCTGCCGATCGACGCCGGCGGCATCCACTTCGTGGGGATCGGCGGCATTGGCATGAGCGGCATCGCCGAGATCCTGCACAATCTCGGCCATCGGGTGCAGGGCTCGGACATCGCCGAGAACGCCAACATCGAGCGCCTGCGCGGGCTCGGCATTCCGGTCGCGATCGGCCATCGGGCGGCCAATCTTGGCGAGGCCGGCGTCGTGGTGATCTCGTCAGCGATCAAGCGGGACAATCCCGAGGTCGAGGCGGCGCGCGGCGCGCGTGTGCCGGTGGTCCGGCGCGCCGAGATGCTGGGCGAGCTGATGCGGCTGAAATGGGCGATCGCGATCGCCGGCACGCACGGCAAGACCACCACCACCTCGCTGATCGCAGCGCTGCTCGATGCCGCCGACCTCGATCCGACCGTGATCAACGGCGGCATCATCAACGCCTATGGCACCAATGCCCGGCATGGCCAGAGCGACTGGATGGTGGTCGAGGCCGACGAATCCGACGGCACCTTCGTGCGGCTGCCGGCCAGCATCGCGGTGGTCACCAACATCGATCCCGAGCATCTCGACTTCTATGGCGATTTCGACGCCGTGCGCGCGGCCTTCCAGAGCTTTTTGGAGAACCTCCCGTTCTATGGCTTCGCCGCGCTGTGCATCGATCATCCCGAGGTCCAGGCGCTGTTCAGCAGGATCACCGACCGGCGCCTGATCTCCTATGGCTTCAGCCCGCAGGCGGACGTGCGTGCGCTCGATCCGGTGTTCGATCCGAATGGTGCTGAGTTCGACGTCGAGTTGCGCGATCGGGTCAGCGGCCTGGTGGTCGAGCGCCTGCACCGGCTGCGCCTGGCGATGCCCGGCCGCCACAATGTGCAGAACGCCCTGGCGGCGATTGCGGTCGCGCGCGAGCTTTCGATCTCGGATGAGGTGCTGCGCCAGGCGCTGGCCCGGTTCGGAGGGGTCAAACGCCGGTTCACCCGGACCGGGACGGAGGGCGGCATCACGGTGGTCGATGACTACGGCCATCACCCGGTCGAGATCCGCGCGGTGCTCGAAACCGCGCGCCAGGCCTATGCGGGGCGGATCATCGCGGTGGTCCAGCCCCATCGCTACAGCCGGCTGCAGGCCCTGTTCGAGGACTTCTGCACGGCCTTCAACCATGCCGATTGCGTGCTGGTCGCCCCGGTCTATCCTGCCGGCGAGGCGCCGATCCCCGGCATCGATCGCGATGCCCTGGTCGAAGGTCTGCGCCGCCATTGCCATCGCGACGTGCGCGCGTTCGATGGCCCCGAGCAGCTGCCGGCCCTGGTGGCGACCATCGCCGAGCCGGGCGATCTGGTGGTCTGCCTGGGCGCCGGCAACATCACCGCCTGGGCGAACGCCCTGCCCGATGCCCTCAAGACCCTGCGCGCCGGGGAGCACGCGGCATGATCGGCGGCCGCGATCTGCCGCCGGTGCGGGGCCGCTGGCAGCGGGACGTGCCCCTGGCGCCGCGCACGTGGCTCAGGGTCGGCGGCCCGGCCGAGGCGCTGTTCGAGCCTGCGGACGCCGACGATCTGCAGACGTTCCTCGCGGCCCGGCCGGCCGGTTTGCCGGTGACGCCGGTCGGCGTCGCTTCCAACCTTCTGGTGCGCGACGGCGGCATCGATGGCGTCGTCCTGCGTCTGCGCGGGCCGCTCGCCGCGATCACGGTCGAGGGAGAGCGCCTGCGGGTCGGTGCCGGCGCCACCGATCGCAGCATCGCGGTCCACGCCATGCAGGCCGGCCTGTCCGGGCTGGCGTTCTTCATCGGCATCCCGGGCACGCTGGGCGGTGCTGTCCGCATGAACGCCGGCGCCTTCGGCGGCGAGACTGCCGAGGTGGTTGAGCAGGTGACGGCCCTGGACGGCCGGGGCCGGCGCCATGTGTTGCGCCCGGCGGACCTCGGCTTCACATACCGGCACTCGGGCCTGCCCGCCGACTGGATCGTGATCGAGGCGGTGCTCAAGGGCGTGCCGGGCGATCCGGCTGAGGTGCGCGCGCGGATGGCGGCGATCAAAGCCGAGCGCGAAGCCTCGCAGCCCCTGCGCGTCGCGACCGGCGGCAGCACCTTTAAGAATCCCTCGGCAAGAACCCTGCTGGCGAGCACAAGGCCTGGCAGCTGATCGACGCGGCCGGCTGTCGCGGCCTGCGCCGTGGCCGTGCGATGGTCTCCGAGAAGCACTGCAACTTCCTGATCAACACCGGCGATGCACGCGCGGCCGAGATCGAGGCATTGGGCGAGCTGGTGCGTGCCCGCGTCCTGGCGAAGTGCGGCGTCGCGCTGGAGTGGGAGATCCATCGCATCGGCCGCTCGGGCAATCACCTGGAGGCTGCGGCATGAAGCATGTCGCGGTGCTCATGGGCGGCTGGTCGGCCGAGCGCGAGGTCTCGCTGGTGAGTGGCGAGGCGGCGATCGCGGCGCTGCGCGAGCACGGCCATCGGGTGAGCGCGATCGACGTTGGCCGCGATCTGCCGGCCCGCCTCGCCGAGTTGCGCCCGGACGTGGTCTACAACGCCCTGCACGGTCGCTATGGCGAGGACGGTACGGTGCAGGGCCTGCTCGAGATCATGGGCATCCCCTACAGTCACTCCGGCGTGGTCGCCTCGGGCCTTGCGATGAACAAGGCGATGGCCAAGCGCATGTTCGCGAGCGTCGGCCTGCGCTGCCCGGAGAGCCATCTCACCACCGTCGACGCCTTGCGCAGTGGTCACGCACCGATGGCGCCGCCCTATGTCGTCAAGCCCAATCGGGAGGGCTCGAGCGTCGGGGTCAAGATCGTGCATGATCCGAGCGAGCCGCCGATCGACCGCAACCAGTGGCTCTACAGCTCCGAGGTGCTGGTCGAGCGCTACATTCCGGGTCGCGAGCTGACCGTCGGCGTGCTCGGCGACCGTCCTCTCGCGGTGACCGAGATCGTGCATGGCCACGGCTTCTTCGACTATCACGCGAAGTACACCGCGAACGAGGCCGAGCATCTGGTTCCGGCGCCGCTGTCGTCCGATCTCTACGAGCGCGCCCTCGAGCAGGCGCTGCGCGCCCATCGGGTGCTCGGCTGTCGCGGCGTGACCCGGTCCGATTTCCGGCTCGACCCGGACGATCCCGACGGCCTCTATCTGCTCGAGATCAACACCCAGCCGGGCATGACCCCGATCTCGCTGGTGCCCGAGCAGGCGGCCCATGTCGGCATCAGCTTCGCCGATCTGGTCCACCAGCTGGTGGAGGACGCGCGATGCGACGCATGACGCTCGCCGCGCGCCGCGCGCGCATTTATCTGCGCCGGCCGCCCAGGCCGCGGTGGTGGCAGCCGGCAATCTTTGGCAGCAGCCTGGTGCTCGGGGTCGGCCTGGTCGGTGGACTGGGCTTTTGGCTCGGCCACTCGGGTACCGCGGCCCATGTCGGAACCACGCTCTCGGACCGCATCCTGGCGCTGTCCGCGCAGATGGGCTTCGCCGTGCGCGAGGTCTACGCCGAGGGCCGCGTCAGGACCGGCCAGGAGGCGTTGCGCACGCAACTCGGGATCGCAGTCGGCCAGCCGATCCTGGCGGTCGATCCCAACGCCGCACGCGCGCGGCTCGAGCAGCTGCCTTGGGTCGAGCAGGCGGCGGTCGAGCGCATGTTGCCGGATCGCATCGAGGTGCGCCTGGTCGAGCGACAGCCGCTTGCCCTTTGGCAAAGGGCGGATCGCTTCGCCCTGATCGACCGCGGCGGCGAGGTGATCGCGCCGGACATCGCGACGCTCGAGGCGATCGAGCCGGACGGCACCGACCCGGTGGTCGGCTACCGCCAGCTGCGTGTGCTGGTCGGCGAGCAGGCGCCACGCCACGCGGCGTGGCTGTTCGCGCTGCTCTCGACCGAGCCTGCGCTCTGGGCGCGTGTGGCCGCCGCGACCTGGGTCGGCGATCGCCGCTGGACGCTGCGCCTGGACAATCGGATCGATGTGCTGCTGCCCGAGCGCAACGTGCTGCGGGCATGGCGCTTTCTCGCGCAAAAGGCGCGCGACGACGCTCTGCTCGAGCGCGCGATTTTGGTGATCGACCTGCGCTTTCTGCCGAATCGGTTGCGGCTGCGGCTGGATCCCGAGGCTCTGCAGGACACCAAGGCATGAAGTCGGACAACGTGATTTCGCTCAATCGGGCCGAGCCACGGCCGGGCGGTCGGCGCGAGCCGATCGGCGTGCTCGATATCGGCACGACCAAGATGTGCTGCCTGATCGCGCGCCCGCGCGGCGGCGCGTTCGAGCTGCTCGGCGCCAGCCACCAGCTGGCCGAGGGCCTGCGCGCCGGCGAGATCGTCGACGTCGAGGCGGTCGAAGCATCGATCGTGGCCGTGGTGCATGAGGCCGAGCAACAGGCCGGCCAGACCCTGCGCGAGGTCGTGCTCGGGGTGGCCGCCGGCCGGCCTCACTCGAAACATGCGCCGATCGAGCTGGAGATCGGCCAGCGCCCGGTGAACGCGGCCGATCTGTCGCGCGCCCTGACCCACGCGCAGGCCGAAGCGCGCACCGGCGGCGTCGAGGTCCTGCACGCGCTGCCGATCGAGATCACGCTCGATGGCGGCCAGCCGCTGCGTGACCCATGCGGCATGATCGGCGCCCGCCTGCGCGTGAACGTGCATCTGATCTGCGCTGCCGCGGCACCGATCCACAATCTGGTCGCCGCGGTCGAGCGCTGCCATCTCGAGGTCGCCGGCGTGGTCGCGGCCCCGTATGCCTCGGCGCTCGCCAGCCTGAGCGATGAGGAAGCCAGCCAGGGTGTCCTGGTGCTCGATCTGGGCGGCGGCGTGACCGGCGTCGCGCGCTTTGCCGAAGGCCGCGTGCAGGAAATTCATGCCGTGCCGCTCGGCGGCCAGCACGTCACCCAGGACCTCGCCTTCGGCCTCTCGACCGGCAGGGCCCAGGCGGAGCGGCTCAAGAGCCTGTATGGCAGCGTCCTGTCGCGCGCCGGCGATGCCCGCCAGCAGCTCGAGGTGCCGGGCATCGGCGATCCCGGGCAGCCGCCCGTGCAGATGATTTCGCGCGCGCGCCTTACCGAGATCATCCGGCCGCGGGTCGAGGAGACGCTGCAGCTGGTGCTGGCAAGGGTCGCCGGCAGCCCGCTCACAGGCCGCCGTCTCGTGCTGACCGGCGGCGCCAGCCAGATCGAGGGCATCGTCGAGCTCGCCGAGGAGGTGTTCGACATGCCGGCTCGGATCGGCCGGGCGCGTCCCTTCGTGGGCGGCCCGGGCCTCCAGGATTTGACCGCTGCGACGACCGCCGCCGGCCTGCTGACCTGGGCAGCGCATGACGAAGGCGGCCTGACCTTCGGGGCGCGTCGATGGAATCCAGCCGCCACGAGACCGTTCGCCAAGTTCGGCCAGTGGCTGCGAGAGAACTTTTGAGCAAAGAGCCGAAAAAGGCCTGCTCAGGAGGAAGGGGCCCGAGGTTCGGGCCGCAACGGAGGAGGATGTGGAATAATGACCATAAACCTGAGTATGCCGGTGACCCATGAGCTGCGACCGCGGATTACCGTGATCGGAGTTGGTGGCGCCGGCAGCAATGCTGTCAACAATATGATCACCTCGCACCTCGAGGGGGTCGAGTTCGTTGCCTGCAACACCGATGCGCAGTCGCTGCATCAGGCGTTGACCGAGCGGCGCGTCCAGCTGGGCTCGTCGATCACCCAGGGCCTCGGTGCGGGTGCCAGACCCGAGATCGGTCGCGCCGCGGCCGAGGAAGCGATCGATGAGCTGCTCGACCAGCTCCAGGGCAGCCACATGGTGTTCATCACCGCCGGCATGGGTGGTGGCACCGGCACGGGCGCCGCGCCGGTGATCGCCCGGTCGGTGCGCGAGCAGGGCATCCTGACGGTCGGCGTGGTGACCAAGCCGTTCCATTTCGAGGGCGCGCACCGCATGCGCGTCGCCGAAGGCGGGCTCGGCGAGTTGCAGCAGTATGTCGACACGCTGATCGTGATCCCGAACCAAAACCTGTTCCGGATCGCCAATGAGCGCACCACCTTTGCCGATGCGTTCAAGCTCGCCGACAACGTGCTGCACATGGGAGTGCGCGGGGTCACCGATCTGATGGTGATGCCGGGCCTGATCAACCTCGATTTCGCCGACATCCGGACCGTGATGAGCGAGATGGGCAAGGCGATGATGGGCACCGGCGAGGCCGATGGCGAGCGCCGGGCGATCGAGGCCGCGGAGGCAGCAATCTCGAACCCGCTGCTCGACGAGGTCTCGATGAAGGGCGCGCGCGGCGTTCTCATCAACATCACCGGCGGCCCGGACATGACCCTGTTCGAGGTCGACGAGGCGGCGAATTGGATTCGCGAGGAGGTCGATCCGGACGCCAACATCATCGTCGGCTCGACCCTGGACGAGTTGATGAGCGGTGAGATGCGGGTCTCGGTGGTCGCCACCGGCATCGAGGCGCAGGAGGCCAGGGCGGCCGCAAGCGCACATGCAGCCGCCGCCGCCCCGCCGACACCTGCCGCTGCGGCGCCCGCGCCCAGCTTCCGCTTGCGGCCGCAGGCGGCCAAGGCACCGGAAGCCGCACCTGCGCCCACCAGCGGAGCTGCTTCGCAGCCCGCGCCTGTCGAAGCGGCAACACACGCGCACCAGCGGCCCGAGGTCGCGGCGCAGCCGGACACCGTTCGTCCGCCCTCGCAGCCGCCTCGGCTCGGCGAGCCCGGCTATCCGCCCTTGCCGCCGCACGAGCGCTTTCAGGAGTGGGGAAAGCTGCGTGCCCCGGTCCGTGACGTCGAGCGCGCACCGAGCCTGTTCGAGCGGGTCACCGCGAGCTTCGGGCGGCAGCGCACAGAGCCTCGCTTGGAGCAGCCGGACGAAGTCGACGAGCGGGTGCGCGAGCCGGCGATGGCCGGGGAGGCTGGCGAGCGGCGTGCCGGTGCCGAGGAGGACGTTTACGACATTCCGGCGTTCCTTCGCCGCTGAAGCCGGTCTCGAGATAAGCCCCTTCCTCAAGGATCGGTTGTAACAAACTGTCACCAAGTGTGATTTGAGCCCTCCAGACAGGACTGATTAGATCTTGTCTGGAGGGTCTCTGTCACCCTCGATGCAGGCTGTTGCCCCGATGCGGGCGCCGGGGCCGGCAACGGACGGGAGCGGATTGTGTCGACGCCTGATTGCTTGTTGGGCGAGCCCGTTGGTTGTGCGCAGCGTACGCTACGCAACCCGATCGGCTGCGTCGGCACCGGCCTGCATACCGGTGCCAAGGTTTCGCTGACCTTGCGCCCGGCCGAAGCCGACAGCGGCATTCGGATGGTTCGTTACGACCAGCCTGATCGTTCGCCCGTTGCGGCGCGCTACGACCGGGTCTGCGATACCAACATGTGCACCAGGATAGGCCGGCCGGGCGGCCCCACGATCGCCACGATCGAGCATCTGATGGCGGCGCTCGCGGCCTGCGAGATCGACAACGCCCTGGTCGAGCTGGGTGGGCCGGAGCTGCCGATCATGGATGGCAGCGCCCAGCCTTTCGTCTTCCTGATCGAGTGCGCCGGCGTGGTCGAGCAGGATCGGCGGCGCCGCTGGATCGAGATCCTGAAGCCGATCACGGTGTCCGGGCAGGACAAGAGCGCCCGGCTGGAGCCCGCCGGGCGGTTCGAGATCGATTGCGCGATCCACTTCGATCATCCGCTGATCGATCACCAGAGGCTGCAGTTCGTGTTCACGCCGGACGCCTTCAAGGTCGAGGTCGGGCGTGCGCGCACGTTCGGCTTCGCCGAGCGAATCGAGGAGCTCTGGTCGCGCGGCCTGGGCTTGGGCGGCTCGCTCAAGAGCGCCGTCGTGGTCAGCCACGATCAGGTGCTGAGCGATGGCGGCCTGCGCTTCCCGGACGAATTCGTGCGTCACAAGGTGCTGGATGCGATCGGCGATCTCTACACCGCAGGCGGCCCGATCATCGGTCGCTACGTCGGGCGCCGCGCCGGCCACACCCTGCACAACCAGCTGCTGCACGCCCTGTTCGCCGATCCGCGTGCCTGGCGCGTGGTCACGGAGCCCGGCATGGTCGAGCTCGAGATGCCGGCTCGCCGCGCCGCGATCGCCTGAGCGTTGGCGTCTCAGCCCGTCCGGTCGACGATCGTCTTGACCAGGCCGGCGATGGCCGCGCGCACGTCGGGATCCTTGATTTGGTCGAACTTGCGCACCAGCTCGATCGTGGAGCGCTGACGCCCGCCGTGCTCGAGCGGCATGGCGAGATCGTCGTCTTCGCTCAGCCCCTCGAAGAAGTAGCCGACATCGACGCCGAGCTTGCGCGCGATCTCCAGCATCCGGCCGGCGCTGACCCGGTTGGCGCCGGTCTCGTATTTCTGGATCTGCTGGTAGGAAACGCTGAGCGCTGCGGCGAGTTGCTCCTGCGTCAGGCCGAACTCGGTCCGGCGCAGCCGGATCCGCTCGCCGACATGCGCATCGATGCGCTTTGTCCGGCCCATCTGCTTCCTCGTGATCGCACGGCGCCGGCTCGAGGCGCCTTCTTGCGATGTTCTTTGCCAGGTCCTCGAACGTCTGCCTGAGCGAGCGTAGGATTTGATTAGCCGGGGTGCAACCACCGCTACGCTACACTATGCTGACGGCCGCTGCCGCCCGCTGCATGCTGCGGCTTGACAGGGTGTGCGCGCCTTTGAATGTTGGAGCCGCCATGAGCAACAGCCTGATCGAGCGTGGCCATGCTCGAGGTGCGGCGATCGGCCTGCTCCTCGGCGTGATCCTGGCCCTTGGCGCGTGTGCGAGCAGCAGTGACCAGGAGGACTACGTCGAGGAGCCGGTGGACGATCTCTACAACCGCGCCATGGACCTCCTGCAGGACGGCAACGATCGACAGGCGGCGCGGGCCTTCGAGGAGGTCGAACGCCAGCATCCCTATTCCGAGTGGGCGACCCGCGCGCAGCTGATGTCGGCCTATGCCTTCTACGAGGCCAACGACTATGACGAGGCGGTGGCAGCGGCCCGGCGCTTCATTGACCTCCACCCCGGCAACCAGGACGTTGCCTACGCCTACTATCTGATCGGCCAGTCGCACTACGAGCAGATCTCGGATGTCGGCCGCGACCAGAAGATGACCGAGCTGGCGCTCGAAGCGTTCGACGAGTTGATCCGCCGCTTCCCGGACAGCGCCTATGCGCGCGACGCCGAGATCAAGGCGGACCTCGCCCGGGATCATCTGGCTGGTAAGGAGATGGAGATCGGGCGCTACTATCTGCGCCGCGGCGAGTATGTCGCGGCGATCAACCGGTTCAACAACGTGATCACCCGCTATCAGACCACCACCCATGTAGCCGAGGCGCTGCATCGGCTGACCGAGGCCTACCTGGCGCTGGGCGTGCAGGATGAGGCGCGCAGGACCGCCTCGGTGCTGGGCTACAACTTCCCCGGAAGCCCGTGGTATCGGGACAGCTACGATCTGTTCGCCGGGCTGCCCCAATAGGGGGAATGGAGCGAGCTGGCATGGCAAGGCCCTGCGGCGTTAGCCCGGTGGCGCAAGTGACTGTACGCTCATGCTGACCAGCCTGGCGATTCGTGACATCGTCCTGATCGAGCGGCTCGACCTCGTGTTCGAGCCGGGGCTTTGCGTGCTGACCGGCGAGACCGGTGCCGGCAAGTCGATCCTGCTGGATGCCCTCGGGCTGGCCCTCGGCGGTCGGGCGGATCGCGATCTGGTGCGCCGCGGCGCCACCCAGGCGAGCGTGAGCGCGGTGTTTGCCCCTGCCGAAGACGACCCGGTGAACGCCCTGTTGGCCGAGCACGGGCTGGATGCCGAGGACAGCCTGGTGATGCGCCGGGCGGTCGGAGCGGACGGACGTTCGCGCGGCTTCGTCAACGATCAGCCGGTCAGCACCGGCCTGATGCGCCAGATCGGCGGCCTGCTGATCGAGGTGCACGGCCAGCACGAGCAGCAGGGGCTGTTCGACCCGGCGATCCAGCGCGGCCTGCTCGACGCCTATGGCGGCCTGGACGGCATGCTGGCGGATCTGCGTCAGGCGCATGCGCGTTGGCGCGAGCTGGAGCGCCAGCGCGCCGAGATCGCCGCGCAGCTGGAGCGGACGGCTGCGGAGGAGGACTATCTGCGCCACATCCTGGCCGAGCTCGATGCGCTGGCGCCCGAGCCCGACGAGGAAGAGACCCTGGCCGCGTTGCGCACCCGCCTGATGGACCGTGAGAAGCTGACGGCCGCGATCGGCGAGGCGCTTGGTCTTCTCCGTGACCAGGGCGGCGTCGAAGGACGGTTGGGCAGCGCGCGCCGCGTGATCGAGCGGGTCTGCGAGCGTGCCGGCGACACGCTGGATGCGGCAGTGACCGCCCTCGATCGTGCCGGGGTCGAGTTGGCAGAGGCCGATGCCCTCCTGGAGCGCGCCGGCCATGAGCTTGCGCGGAGCGACCAGCAGCTGGAGCAGGTGGAGGAGCGCCTGTTCGCCCTGCGCGCGGCGTCCCGCAAGCACCACATGCCGGTCACCGATCTGCCCGCGCTGCGCGACGACACGGCTTCGCGCCTGGCCGCAATCGATGCCGGCGGCGAGCAGCTGGCGCAGGCCGCCAGGGCTGCTGCGCAGGCGCGCGAGGCGCTGAGCGAGCACTGCCGTCAGCTGTCGGCGGCGCGCGAGAAGGCGGCCCGCGCGCTCGGCAAGGCGGTGATGGCCGAGCTGGCACCGCTCAAGCTCGACAAGGCGCGCTTCGTGGTCCGCCTGGAGCCGCTGCCCGAGGCGCAATGGTCGGCCGACGGCGCCGAGCGCGTGGTCTTCGAGGTCGCGACCAATCCGGGCCAGGAGCCAGGCTCACTGGCCAAGATCGCCTCCGGCGGCGAGCTGGCGCGGCTCATGCTGGCGATCAAGGTGGTGCTCGCGCGGGTCGGCTCGGTGCCCTCGCTGGTGTTCGACGAGGTCGACACCGGCATTGGCGGTGCCACCGCGGCCGCGGTCGGCGAACGCCTGGTGCGTCTGGGCCGCGCGGTTCAGGTGCTGGTGGTAACCCACGCACCGCAGATCGCCGCCAGGGCAGATCATCACTGGCGGGTCGAGAAGATGACGCGCGGCAGCCGGGCGAGCGTCACGGCGCGTGCGCTCGAGCCGGAGTTGCGACGCGAGGAGATCGCGCGCATGCTGGCCGGTGCCAGCATCACCGATGCCGCCCGTGCCGCCGCCGACAGCCTGCTCGCCCGCTCGGCCTGACCTTGGCGCGCATGACCAAACCCCCTTCTGTCGAGCAGCTGACGCCCGAGCAGGCGCGTGAGGAGCTGAAGCGGCTGGCTGCCGAGATTGCTCGTCACGACCGGCTGTACCACAGCGAGGACGCGCCCGAGATCTCGGATGCCGACTATGACGCGCTGCGCCGCCGCAACAGCGCGATCGAGGCAGCACTTTCCCGAGCTCGTCCTGCCCGACAGCCCCTCGCATCGGGTCGGGGCGCCGCCGGTCGAGGCGTTCGGCAAGGTCACCCATCGGGTGCCGATGCTCTCGCTCGACAATGCGATGGAATCGGCCGACGTGGTCGAGTTTCTACGCCGTGCACGCCGGTTCCTGAGCCTGCCCGAGGACGCCCCGCTCGATCTGGTGGCCGAGCCCAAGATCGACGGATTGTCGTCGAGCCTGCGTTATGAGGACGGCGTGCTGGTGCAAGGCGCCACACGCGGCGATGGCATGGTCGGCGAGGACGTCACCGCCAATCTGCGCACGATCCACGACATCCCGCAGCGCCTGGACGCGCAAGAGCCGCCGCGCGTGCTGGAGGTGCGCGGCGAAGTCTACATGGAGCGGCGCGATTTCGTGGCCCTCAACGCGCGTCGCGAAGCGGCCGGCGAGCCGCTGTTCGCCAATCCGCGCAACTCGGCCGCCGGCTCGCTGCGCCAGCTCGATTCGAGCATCACGGCCAGCCGCCGGCTGCGGTTTTTTGGCTATGCCTGGGGCGAGGCCGATCCGCCGATCACCGGCAGCTACCATGGCTTTCTGAAAAACCTTGATGTGCTACGGCTTCCGGGTCAATCCGCAGACCCGGCACTGTCTTGAAGCGGACCTGCCCGCGTACTACCAGCGAATCGCCGAGCAACGCTTCGGGCTGCCCTACGACATCGACGGCATCGTCATCAAGGTCGACCGGATCGACTACCAGCGCCGGCTGGGTTTCGCCGGCCGCGCGCCGCGCTGGGCGATCGCCCACAAATTCGCCGCCGAGCAGGCCGAGACCAGGGTCAAGGACATCTCGGTCCAGGTGGGCAGGACCGGCGCGCTGACCCCGGTCGCCGAGCTCGAGCCGGTGACGGTGGGCGGCGTCGTGGTGGCGCGCGCGACCTTGCACAACCAGGACTTCATCGAGGCCAAGGACATCCGGGTTGGCGATACCGTGCTGATCCAGCGCGCCGGCGACGTCATTCCGCAGGTGGTCGAGGTTCGGGCCGATCGGCGACCGGCGGGCACCGAGCCGTACGTCTTTCCCGAGCACTGCCCGGTCTGCGGCAGCTTGGCGGTCCGGCCGCCGGGCGAGGCGGTGCGGCGCTGCACCGGCGGGCTGATCTGCGCCGCCCAGATCACGGAGCGGCTGCGCCATTTCGTCAGCCGCGACGCGTTCGACATCGAGGGCCTGGGGCGCAAGCAGGTGCCGCAGCTGCTCGAGGCGGGCTTGATCGCCCAGCCGGCCGACATATTTCGCTTGTTCGAGCACCGGGAACACCTGGACAAGCTCGCCGAGCTGCCCGGCTGGGGCGAGAAGAAGGTGCGAGAATCTGCTGCGCGGCGATCGAGGCGCGCCGCAGGATCGCGCTCGAGCGCTTCATCAATGCCCTGGGCATCCGCTTCGTCGGTGAGGCCAATGCCCGCCTGCTGGCGCGCCACTATGGCAAGCTGGAGGTGTGGCGCAAGGCGATGGAGCAGGCCCAGGAAGGCGACGCCGAGGCCCGGGCGGAGCTCGAGAACATCGATGGCATAGGCCCGAAAGTCGCGGAGGCGATCCTGGAGTTTTTTGCAGAAAGCCACAATCGCACGGTCCTGGACGACCTGGCGGACCAGGTCGCGGTGCAGGACGCCGCCGTTCCTGCCGATGGCGCCTCGGCGCTTGCCGGCAAGACCCTGGTGTTCACCGGCACGCTCGAGACCATGAGCCGGGCCGAGGCCAAGGCCACCGCCGAGGCGCTGGGCGCCAAGGTCGCGGGCTCGGTATCGGCCAAGACCGATTATGTGGTGGTCGGCGCCGATGCCGGCTCCAAGGCCAAGCGCGCGGCGGAGCTCGGCGTCACGACCCTGAGCGAGGCCGAATGGCGCGAGCTCGCAGCAAGCGCATGAAGACCATCGCCCTCCAAGTCACGGGCTACGCCTTCCTGGTGCTCGGCGTGCTCGGCCTGGTCCTGCCGTTCCTGCAGGGGATCCTGTTCATCCTGATCGGCCTGCTGATTCTGGCCAAGCATGCCGAGTGGGCGCAGAAGCTGTTGCAGAGGTTCCGCGACAAGCATCCCAAGGCGGGTGAGCTGATCGACCGGGCCGACGCCACCATGGCGGACTGGTGGCATCGGATCGCCCGCTTCGGCCGCGGGTCGGGTTAGCGCCGCTCCCTCCGACAGGTTCGCGCAGCGGCCGGCCAGCGGATAGCACGATAGCGCTGGCCTCGAGGATTGTCTAACCCTTGATCTCGGCCATCGCGCGGCTGAAGCCGGCGTGCAGGACGTCGACGTCGCTGGCATAGGCCAGCAGCAGCGCGCCGGCGTCCTTCCACTTGCGCGCCTCCTCGGCGCTCGAGGTCAGCATCGCGCAGGTCTTGCCGTGCCGCCTTGCGACCGCGAGCACAAGATCACGCTTCTCGTCGAGCACGCGCGCCTGATCGGGCGTGCCGACCACGCCGAGATCCTGGGCGAGGTCCATCGGCCCGAGCGTCAGCGCGTCGATGCCGTCCATCGCGGCGATCGCGTCGAGATCCTCGAACGCGCGCGCGGTCTCCAGCATCACGGTGACGAACACCTGCCGGTTGGCGAACGCGCGATGCTCGGCAAGCGTGCCGGCCAGCGCATAGTCGTTGCCGGGGTTGAGCCCGCCCCAGCCGCGCAGGCCCATTGGCGCGTAGCGCGCGGCGGCGACGATCTCGGCGGCGTGCTCGGCCGATTCGACCTGAGGGCAATGCAGGTTCGAGGACCCCGATGTCGAGCAGCCGGGTGATCCACTCGCGGTTCGCCTTGGGCGGCCGCACCGCAATCGGGAAGTCGAGGGCGCGCGCCACCACGGCCATGTCGGCGATCGTCTCGATCGAGGGCGTGGAGTGCTCCATGTCGACACGTGCGTAATCGAGTCCGGCCGCCTTGAGCAGCGGCAGGACCGCCGGGCTGCGGATCAGATTGACCCAGGTGCCGATTTGCACCTCGCCGCGGTCGATCGCCGCGCGGATCGGATTTGCCTTCATCGAGGGTTGTCTCCCTGTTCAAGAATCGAGGATTATCGTGCCTTTCCGCGCTGCAGGCCGTCGAGCGACGGATGCATGCGGCATTGACAGCGGGGGGCTGAAGTGAGCACATTACGGTGTCAGCATTCGTCATGCTACCACCATCAGCTTCGGATTAACACCGAACGTCGCCTATCAGGATGTCGACCGCGTGTCGACACTAGCCGTTCACAAAGCTGGCAAATGCCAAGGGAGGCAAAGACGCATGAGACCTCACAAGGTAGCGTTGCACACAGGTTCAACCGCTGCGTTTCGTCTGGGCGCCACGTTGATCCCGATCGTCTTCGGCGCGGCTCTGCTGGGCGCATCCCCGATCGCGCTCGCGCAGGACAAGGACGTCACCATCGTGCTCCAGGAGGAGCCGTTTTCGGTGGAGCCGTGCGATGCCAACACGTCGATCATCGGCAAGGTGCTCAAGCAGAACATCGTCGAGACCCTGGTCGACAAGGACGCGGTCGACGGCAGCCTCGCGGCCGCGGCTCGCGACCTCCTGGGAGCAGGTCGATCCGTTAACCTGGCGCTTCCGTTTGCGCGAAAGGGTCAAGTTCCACGACGGCGCCGATTTCGACGCCGATGCCGTGATCTACGCGACAACGCATCAATCGTCGGATCAAGGTGTTCAGCGAGATCGAGATGACGCTGAACGCGGTCGACAGCCACACCCTCGATATCACCACCGACAAGCCGGCGCCGATCCTGCCGACCATGATGGTGCCGCTGACCATCATGTCGCCCAACACGCCGATGGGCGAGATGTCGCGCCATCCGATCGGCACCGGGCCGTATGTCTTCGTCAACTGGGAGCCGGGGGTCGAGATCAACCTGAAGCGGTTCGACGACTACTGGGGCGAGCCGCCGGAGGTCGAGAACGCCCGCTACGTCTGGCGCAACGAGTCGTCGGTCCGGGCCGCCATGGTCGACGTCGGCGAGGCCGACCTGGCGCCGAACATCGCGGTCCAGGACGCGACCAACCCGAAGACGGACCTCAGCTATCCGAACTCCGAGACCACACGGCTGCGGATCGACGTCGACCAGCCGCCGCTCGATGACCGACGCGTGCGCGAGGCCCTCAATCTGGCGCTCGATCGCGAGGCCCTGCGCGGCAGCGTGTTCTCCAAGGACGTCGAGCCCGCGACCCAGCTGATCATGCCGAGCATCAATGGCCACAACCACGACCTCAAGGTCTGGCCCTACGATCCCGATCGCGCCAGGCAGCTTCTCGCCGAGGCCAAGGCGGACGGCGTCCCGGTCGACAACAAGATCACGATCATCGGCCGGATCGGGGTCTATCCGGGCTCGACCGAATCCCTCGAGGCGATCATGGCGATGCTGATGGACGTTGGCTTTAACGTCGAGCTCAAGATGCTGGAAGTCGCCCAGCACGTGAGGTACCTGCAAAAACCGTTTCCCGAGCCGCGCTCGCCGATCATCCAGCAGGACCAGCACGACAACAACAGCGGCGACGCCGTGTTCACGGTGTTCTACAAGTATCACACCGACGGCGCCAACTCGGTGCTGCACGACGACAAGCTCGACAGCGTGATCGAGCAGGCGTCTGCGGCGGTCGGTGACGAGCGCGTCACCCTGTGGAACGAGGCGTTCAAGATCATCAACGACGACATCATCGCCGACGTGCCGCTGTTCCATATGGTCGGCTATGCCCGGGTCGGGCCTCGCATCAGCTACAACCCGACCAGCGCCACCAACAGCGAGGTGCAGCTGCAGACCATCACCTTCAACTGAGGCCGTAGCGATCGGGGAGGCGCCGCCGCCGGCGTCTCCCCGCGACTTCGAGGACCCGCCTTGGCGATCGACCTGCTGATCAATCTCGAGATGCCGCAATACAGTCGCGACCATCTGGCCGAGGCGTACACCGTGCACTACTGGCCGGATCCGGCCGACCATCCGCGCCTGTTGCGGGATCCGGTGTTGAAACGGATTCGGGCGGTCCAGACGAACGGCTCCTATGGCCTCAAGCGACCGTTCATCGAGGCCATGCCGAAGCTCGAGATCATCTGCGCGGTCGGCGCCGGCTTCGAGGGCATCGATCTCGAAGCGGCGCGCGAGCGCGGCATCGCCGTGACCAATGGCGCCGGGGCCAATGCCGCGACCGTGGCCGATCAGGCCTGGGCCCTGCTGCTCGGCGCGGTACGCCGGGTGCCCTGGTGCGATCGCGGCGTGCGCGACGGGCGCTGGGCCGAGGTGCGCACCGCCACGCCCTCGCTCGCCGGCAAGAAGCTCGGTATCTTCGGCCTGGGCCACGTCGGCAGGGCCATGGCGCGGCGCGGCGCGGGCTTCGACATGGAGATCGGCTATCACAGCCGCCGGCGCCGTGACGACATCCCCTACAGCTATTTCGACAGCTTACTGGCGCTCGCCGCATGGTGCGACGTGCTGATGGTGGCGGCACCCGGCGGCCCTGCGACCTATCATGCGGTCGGCCGCGAGGTCCTGGATGCGCTAGGGTCCGAGGGCTACCTGGTCAATATCGCGCGCGGCAGCCTGGTCGATTCCGACGCGGTGATCGAGGCTTTGCGTGATCAGCGCATCGCCGGCGCCGGGCTCGATGTGATCGAGGGCGAGCCGGCGGTGCCCGAATGGCTTTCGCGATCTCGACCGTCTGGTGCTGTCGCCCCATGTCGGCGGCTTCTCGCCGGAGGCTATCCGCGCCATGATCCACAAGGTGCGCGCGAATCTCGACGCGCATTTCGCCGGCCAACCGGTGCTCTCACCGGTGCCGGTGTGACGAGCGGGAGAGGATGGTAATGTCGGTCGTTCAGGGCGAGGGTGAATACCGCTACGCGA
>CAVSVZ010000004.1:0-36030 GCA_963731495.1 uncultured Alphaproteobacteria bacterium | reverse complement strand
CGCCGGGCAATCGCCGAAGCCGAGGTCGGCGACGAGCAGGCCTTCCTCGATCCGACCGTGAACGCGCTGTGCGAACGCTCGGCCAGGCTGTTGGGCAAGGAGGCCGCGGTCTACCTGCCCTCGGGCACGATGTGCAACGAGATCGCGTACCGGGTGCACTGCCGGCCGGGCGAGGAGATCGTGCTGGACAACACGGCGCACGGCATCCACGCCGAATCCGGCGGCCCCGCGGCACTGGCCGGCGTCATGCTGCGCGGCGTCGACGGCGAGCGCGGCATCTTTTCCGGCGAGCAGCTGCGCGCGGCGATCCGCTCGGGCCGGCGGCACGAGCCGCGCTCGCGTGCCATCTCGGTCGAGAACACCAGCAATTTCGGCGGCGGTGCTGTCTGGCCCCTGGAGCGCATCCACGAGGTCACCAACATTGCCCGGGAGCACGGCCTCGCCAGCCACATGGACGGCGCACGCCTGATGAACGCCGTGATCGCGAGCGGCAACGCGGCGGCCGCCTACTGCGCGCCGTTCAATTCGGTCTGGCTGGATTTTTCGAAGGGCCTGGGGGCGCCGGTCGGCGCGGTCCTGGCCGGCTCGGCCGCCTTCATCGACGAGGCCTGGCGCTGCAAGCAGCAGATGGGCGGCGCCATGCGCCAAGCCGGCATCATCGCCGCCGCCTGCCTGTATGCCCTGGATCATCACATCGAGCGCCTGTCCGAGGATCACGACAATGCCAAGGTGCTGGCCGCCGGTCTGGCCGAGATCCCGGGCGTGCTGATCGACCCGGCCGCGATCCAGACCAACATCGTGTTCTTCCACCTCGCGCCGTCGACGCCCCCGGCGCCGGTGATCGCCGAACGGCTGGCGGCCGACGGCGTGCGGATCGGCGCGATGGGTGAGCGCCTGATGCGCGCGGTGACCCATCTCGACGTCGATCGGGCCGGCATCGAAGTGGCGATCGAGGCGATGCGCCGGACGCTGGCGTGAAGCTCCATCTCGGCGGATGCCGACGCAACGGCGCGCGGTCCCTGGCGTGAGCATTCTGATGATTGACGAGAACACGCTCGAGATCGCAGACGTCGGATGCACAGACCAGGAGCTGGTCGTGTCGCTCAAGGACGGCCGGAAGATCGTGACGCCGCTGTGGTGGTATCCTCGACTGTACCATGCCACGCCTGAGCAACGCTGTCGTTGAGAGCCTGCCGGGGCCGGCAGGGCTATTCACTGGCCGGATGTCGACAAGGATCTGAGCCTCGAAGGAATGCTCCGCGGCGCGAAAGCGCCTGGCGCGAAGCAAGCCTGAGCCGGCGTAGAAGCGTAACGCTCGGTAGGGATCGTCCGCACCGGCATCGAGGCGGCGATCGAGGCGATGCGCAGGGCGGTCAGCTAGGCTTCGCGCTCGACCCGTCCGGCACGCTCAAGCCTCGGGCCGCGAGCACAGCCGCGTCGGCTTCCGCCTCCGCCAAAAGCCATTCCTGCATCTTGCGGATCGCTGGTCGGCGCGCGCTCGCTTTGGGGTAGACCAGGTAATAGGCGTAGTCGACCGCGAGGCCGAACGCGAACGGGCGCACGAGGCGTCCCGCGAGCAGGTCGAGCGCGGCCAGGGCGGTGCGCGCGAGTGCGACGCCTTGACCGTCGACTGCGGCCTCGATCGCCATGCTCGCCTGGTTGAACACGGCACCGCGCGAGAGATCGACGCCCTCGGCGCCTGCGGCCTTCAGCCATTTCAGCCAGTCCTGGCGATCATCGAGATGCAGGAGTATGTGGTGGCGGAGGTCGCTGGGTTCGCGCAGGGCATGTGATCCGTCGAGCAGCTGCGGGTTGCAGACCGGAAACAGCTCCTCGCGACACAGGCGGACGACGTGCAGATCCGGCCACTCCCCGTGACCATGGCGTATTGCCATGTCGACTTCCTCGAGCGCGAAATCGACGTGATGGATCGTGGCGCTGACGCGCAGGTCGATTTCGCCATGAAGCTCGGCGAACCGACCAAGGCGCGGCACCAGCCATTTGCTGGCGAAGTTGGGCGAGACGCTGAGCGTCAGCCGGTTGACGCCTTCGGCCGCGAGCAGTTGCTCGGTGCCGAGCGCCAGGCGATCGAACGCGTCGCGCACGATCGGCAGATAAGCCTGCCCGGCCGCGGTCAGCTCGAGGCCCTGACGCCGGCGATGAAACAGTCGCAGCCCGAGCCGCGCCTCGAGCGCCTTGACCTGGTGGCTGATCGCACCCTGGGTCACCGCGAGCTCCTGCGCGGCGCGGGTGAAGCTCAGGCGCCGGGCCGCGGCCTCGAAGGCGCGCAGCGCATTGAGCGGGGGCAGGCGTCGCGACATGCCACACCTATGAGAAATTCTAATGACACCCCGAGAAATGATGGTTTGCGCGGCCGAGCGCAAGGCGTTTCGATCGCCTCGAACCACACGGGGAGGGGGCATGGCCCGATCAGGTCACGAGATCCACGCTTTCAGCCAGATCGACGCTTGCAGAATGTCGACGCCCTTGCCGCCCGGCGCCTCGGGCATGGCTTTGGCAAATCGTGCTGCTTTGGCATGAGCGCGCACGGCAGCGGCGTGCATTGCTGCGACTGGATGACCACCTTCGGCGCGACATCGGCCGCAGCCACGACGAGGCTTTGCGTGAGGCGGCGAAGCCGTTCTGGCGCGCCTAGATCTGACGGAAGGGCAGGTGCTCGCGCAGCTCGGCGCGCTCCGCGACCACGCTGCGCCGCTCCTGGTCGAGGAACCGCTCGACCGCGCTGCGAAAGCTTGGGTCACGGATCCAGTGAGCGCTGTAGGTGGGCGTCGGCTCGTAGCCGCGCTGCAACTTGTGCTTACCCTGGGCACCCGCCTCGACCCGCGCCAGCCCGTGCGCAATCGCGAACTCGATCGCGGATAATAGCAGGCCTCGAAGTGCAGGAACCCGAACTCCTGGCGGCAGCCCCAGACCCGGCCGTAGAGCGTGTCGTCGCCCAGAAGGTTGAGCGCGCCGGCGACATAGCGGCCGTTGTGCCGAGCCATGATCAGCACCACGTGCTCGGGCATCAGTTGGCCCAGCTGGCGGAAAAAGCGCTTGGTCAGATAGGCGTTGCCCCAGCGCTTGTCGACCGTGCTGCGATAGAACGGATAGAAGGCGTCCCAGATCGTCGGGCGTCAGCTGCTCGCCGGTCAGCGCCTCGAGGGTCAGCCCTTGCTCGAGCACCCGCGCGCGTTCCTTGCGGATCGTCTTGCGCCGGCTGCTTTTCAGGCTGCCAGGTAGTCGTCGAAGGTCCGGTAGCCGCGGTTGATACCAGTGGATACTGCTTGCCGATGCGGGTCAGCAGGCCGGCCTCGCCGAAGTGCTGCCACTCGTCCTCGCGGCAGAAGGTGACGTGCAAGGACGACACGCCGAGCTCCTCGGCGGCCGCTGACCATCGCCCGGATGATCGAGCGCGCTTCCCCGGCGGCATCCGGGCGCAGCAGCAGCCGCGGCCCCGGCACCGGCGTGAACGGCACCGCGACCTGCAGCTTGGGATAGTACCGGCCGCCGGCGCGCTCATAAGCATCCGCCCAGCCCCAGTCGAACACGTACTCGCCGTAGGAGTGGCTCTTCAGGTACATCGGCGCACAGCCGAGCATCTCGCCTCCGCGCTCGACCACCAGATGCAGCGGCATCCAGCCGGTCTGCTGACAGGCCGAGCCGCTGTCCTCGAGCGCCGACAGGAAGGCGTGGCGCAAGAACGGCTGCTCGGGGCCGACGCAGGCATCCCAGGTCGCCGCCGGGATCTGGTCGATCCCCTGGACCAGCTTCGCCTCGAGCGCGGCGGCGTTGCCAGCGGTCTGTGGGTCGGCCGCTGCGGGGCTGCGTTCAGACCAGCTCAAAGATCGCCTCGACCTCGACCGCAGCATCGAGCGGCAGGCTCGCGCAACCGACTGCAAAGCGTGCATGGTGACCGGCTGCCCCCATCACCCCGGCGATCAGATCCGATGCGCCGTTCACCACCTTGGGATGATCGACAAAGTTCGGCGTGCAACTCACGAAACCGCCGAGCTTCAGGCAACGCGCCAGCTTGCCGAGATCGCCGCTGCACGCGGCCTTGGCCTGGGCCAGGATGTTGAGGCCGCACAGGCGCGCTGCCTCCTGGCCCTGCTCGAGGCTTACGCCGTCGCCCAGCCGGCCGGTGATCGCGACCTTGCCGGCCTGCATCGGCAACTGTCCCGCGACGAACAGCAGCGTGCCGCTGATCGTGTAGGGCACGTAGTTGGCCGCGGGCGCCGCGGCCGGCGGCAGCTGCAGCCCCAGCTCCGCCAGGCGCCGCCCCAGGTCGCTGGTCACGATCGGTCCTCGCAATGGGAGAAACGTCCCGAGCAGGATAGCCGGGAGCGTCCGGCCCGGCCAGCCCCTTGACGCAGGCAGCACGCAGCTGGTGGCATGCATGCCGGACATGAATGGTTGCTGTTGCTTCGCCGGGCTTGCTGCCATTACCCTTGTGCGCGGGAGCGTAGCCGAAATGGAGGCAGCTGGTGTCCACGCCACGCGAGCAGGGCTTCGTGATGCCTCCGGAGTGGGCGCCGCACGAGCGGTGCTGGATGCTCTGGCCCTGCCGGACCGAGCTTTGGGGCGAACGCATGGCGGCGGCGCGCCAGGCCTGTGCCGACGTTGCCAAGGCGATCGCCGCGTTCGAGCCGGTGACCATGATCGCGCGGCCGGAGCTGACCGCCGAGGCCTCGCTGCAATGCGGCCAGGGGATCTCGGTCCTGCCGCTCGACTACGACGATTCCTGGAGCCGCGACATCGTGCCGACCTTCGTGCGCAATGCCGAAGGGCTGCTGGCGGGCGTCGACTGGAAGTTCAACGGCTATGGCGAGCGCTCGCCCGAGTACGCCCAGGATGCGGCGCTGGCGGAGAAGATCTGCCGGCGCCTCAAGGTGCCGCGCTTCGAGGCGCCGATCGTGCTCGAGGGCGGTGCGCTGCACATCGACGGCGAAGGCACCGCCCTGCTCTGCGCCTCATCGGTGCTCGACCCGCGGCGCAACCCCGGCCTCGGCCGGGCCGAGATCGAGGCGGCGCTGCGCGACCACCTGGGCGTCGAGACCGTGATCTGGCTGGCGCAGGGGCTGGTCGACGATGCCACCGGCGGCCATGTCGACAACCTCGCCTGCTTTGCCGCGCCCGGGTGTGGTGCTGGCGCTCAGCGCCGGCGATACCGATGATGTCAACCGGCCGATCCTCGAGGACAATCTGGCGCGTCTGCGCGGCGCACGCGACGCCAAGGGACGTGAGCTCGAGGTGATCGAGATCCAGCAGCCGCCGGCGCGCCACCGCGAGGACGGCCGGCGGCTGACCGCCTCGTACATCAATTTTTATCTGGCCAATGGCGCGGTGATCGTGCCGATCTTCGGTGATGCCACGGACGCCGCCGCGTTCCATGCGATCCAGGACGCGTTCCCCGACCGTCAGATCGTCGAGATCGACGCCGGTGATCTGGTCTACGGCGGCGGCGGCATTCACTGCATCACCCAGCAGCAGCCCAAGTCCGGCACGGATTGAGCCGAGAGAGTTTCGGCAGGTAGCTGAGCTGCGCCGCGACGCGAGCCTCAGGTCAGGGCATCGGGCGCCGGTCGCCCGCCGAGAAGCGCAGCGAGATTGTCGAGGCAGCGAAAGCCCATGGCATTGCGGGTCTCGACCGTGGCGCTGCCCAGGTGCGGCAGCAGGAAGCCGTTGCGCAGGTCGCGGTAGCCGGGGTGGATGTTCGGCTCGCCGGCGAAGACGTCGAGCCCGGCGGCGAACAGCCGGCCGGTCGCGCAGCGCGCCGAGCACCGCCTCGTCGTCGACCAGCGTGCCGCGCGCGGTGTTGACCACGACGGCCCCGTCGCGGCAGCAGGGCGAGCGCTCGGCGTTGATCATTTGCCGGGTCTCGGGCGTCGCCCGGACAGTGCAGCGACAGGAAGCGACACTGCGGCCAGCAGGAGCTCAGGTCGGCATGGAAGATCGCGCCCTGCTCGAGCTCGGCCGGGAGCTGCTGGCGGTTGTGGTAGTGGATCTCCATGCTCGAAGGCCGCGCGCGCGCCGGGCCAGCGCCTGGCCGATCCGGCCCATGCCGACGATGCCCAGCACCGCGCCGGTGAGTCGAGGCCCAGCAGCTGGGTCGGCGCCCAGCCGCCCCAGTCGCCGGTCGCGGACCATCGCCTCGCCCTCCAAGGCGCGCCGCGCGGCACCCAGCAGATCAGCAGCATGGCGATGTCGGCGGTGGCGTCGGTCAGCACGTCGGGGGTGTTGGTGACGGTGATGCCACGGGCCCGGCAGCTGCCAGTCGATGTGATCGGACCGACCGAGAAGGTCGCGATCACGCGCACGCCGGCCGGCAGACGCTCGATCTGGGCGCCGGCCAGCTTCGGTCGAGCAGGTCAGGATGGCTTCTGCGCCGGCGCTGCGCTCGATCAGCTGGTCGGGGCTATAGCGACGATCGTCGGGATTGAGCAGCGGCGCGAACTCCCGTCGCAACCGATCCTCGACCGCGTCGGGCAGCTTGCGCGTCACCAGCACCACAGGCTTGTCGGTGGCCGTCATCTCGGTTTCCAAGCAGACGTGATCTTTGTTTTGGTCTACCCGAGCGAGCCCGGCCGTGCCACCATGGCCGTCGGTCGATAGCGATAAGGAGCTTTCATGATCAGGGCGTGGTTCGTGATGTCGGCAATCGGGCTGGCGGGCACCGCCGGCAGCGCGCTGGCCCAGGTCGCCCTGCAGCCGCATGTCGCCGCCTACCGCCTGGCACTGGACAGCCAACCCGGCACCAGCAGTGCGCTGCTCGAGGTGCGTGGCGGGCTGGCGATCGAGTGGCAGATGGAGTGCGACGGCTGGGTTTCTCACCAGCGCCTCGGCTTCGTCGCGACGACCGAGGGCGGCGAGCCCATCAGCCACGACGTCCGCTTCTCCAGCTGGGAGGCGAGCGACGGCTCGCTCCTGCGCTACGTGGTGCGCAGCTACGAGAACGACCAGCTGCAGGAGGAGTATCGCGGCATCGCCGAGCTGAAGCCGGACGACGGCGGCGTGGCCGACTTCACTGCACCCCATGAGCAGGCGGTGACGCTGCCGTCGGGCACCGTGTTCCCGACCGAGCACATCCAGCAGGTGCTCGCGGCGGCCGAATCCGGCAAGCACTTCGTCAGCCACGAGGTGTTCGACGGCTTCGGCTTCGACGCGCTGACCCAGATCACCTCGGTGATCGGTGCGCCACGGCCACTCGAGCCGATGCCCGGCATATCGCCCGAGGCAGGCAGCAAGTCCGCCTGGCCGGTCACCATGGCCTACTACAATGTCGAGCAGGGCGAGGCCGGGCCGGAGTTCCAGGCCAACTTCCTGCTCGACCAGAAGGGCGTGCTATACGACGTCCACCTCGACTACGGCGACTTCCGGCTCGAGGCCAACCTGGAGCAGCTCAAGCTGCTCGATCGGCCGGACTGCTGATTCCAGCCACTATTCGCGTCCCCCCTGAGCCTCCTTTCGCCCGAGGCACGCCCCTTCGCGTGCGCTGGTCACCACCGCCAGCACCGGACGGCGCCACAATGGCGTGCGATCGCACCTAACGGGCTTGCAGCAGGCACGCCGGAACGCTTGCGCCGGACGATGTGACCGGCTCAGCCGCCGCGGCGGGCTGTATCGCAACCGAGCCAGGCAGCGCCGCGCACGCCCGAGGAATCACCGTGCATCGGCGCGACCAGCCGCGTGCGCACGGTATCGGAGAACACGTAGCGATCCCAGATAGCGGGCACCGAGCGGTACAGACGCTCGAGCTGCGAGAGCCCGCCGCCGAGCACGATCACCTCGGGATCGACCAGATTGATCACGCTCGCCAGGCCGCGCGCCAGGCGATCCTCGTAGCGGCGCAGCGTGGCCTCGGCGGCCGCGTCACCGGCGGCTGCCGCCCTCGAGAATCTCGGGCGGCGCCAGCTCCGTACCGGTCTGCAGCAGGTGGTCGCGGGCGAGGCCGGGCCCCGAGATCCAGGTCTCGAGGCAGCCTTGCAGGCCGCAATAGCAGTCCGGGCCCGGCAGCTCATCCTGGCGCGGCCAGGGCAAGGGGTTGTGGCCCCACTCGCCCGCGATCGCATTGGGTCCGGCGAGCAACCGGCCATGGATCACCAGCCCACCGCCGGTTCCGGTACCGATGATCACGCCGAACACGGAGGTTGCGCCGGCTGCGGCGCCGTCGGTCGCCTCCGACAGGGCGAAGCAGTCGGCGTCGTTGGCGATCGCAATCGGCCGTTTCAGCGCGTCGGCCAGATCACGATCGAGCGGCCGGCCGTTCAGCCAGGTCGAGTTCGAGTTTTTCAGGAGCCCCGTGGCCGGCGAGATCGCGCCGGGTGTGCCGAAGCCGACCGTGCCGCGAGCACCCAGCTCGGCCTCGACCCCGGCGACCAGCCCGGCCACCGCATCCAGCGTTGCCTGGTAGTCGCCGCGCGGGCTGGCCTGGCGGTGGCGCAGCAGCACGCGACCCGAAGGGTCCAGTGCGATGATCTCGATCTTGGTGCCACCGAGATCGATGCCCAATGCCAGCGCCATGCCCTAGCATAGCGCGCCCCCGGCGCGGCGCCAGCGATCTGCGCCTGCGTATGTCAGGCGCGCAGGGGTGGGTGAGCCGCGCTATGGTGGCGCCATGAGCGAGTCAACGATCGACCACCTGCGCGCCATTTGCCTGGCATTGCCACAGGCCACGGAGAAGGAGGCCTGGGGCGATCCGACCTTCCGGGTGCGTGACCGGATTTTTGCCATGGAGAAGCGCGGCGATGGCCAGATCTCGGTATGGTGCAAGGCCCCGCCGGGCAGTCAGGAGATCCTGGTCGGCGCCGACCCGCGGCGGTTCTTCGTGCCGCCCTATGTCGGCCACAAAGGATGGATCGGCATGCGTCTCGACGATGCCCCGGACTGGCACGAGGTCGCCGTTGTGATCAGGCGAAGCTACCGGTTGATCGCGCCCAAAAACCTTGCGGCGCTGGTCGCAGAGCCCGCCTGATCGACAGACCGTGCGCTAGCTCACCGGGGCCACGCGCACAACGAGGCGGCGTGAGCTGTCGTCTGCCAGGAAGGCCGGCTCGATCTCGAGCTGCCGGTCCGGCGCGTTCTCGTCCAGCCATTCGCGCACCCGGCTCATGCGCCGTTCGGCGAGCCACCGGTTGTAGCGCCGCGCCTCCTCGGGCGTGTTCGCGCCGACCACCTTGTCGGAGCCGCTGACCCCCACCTCGAGCTGAACACGGTAGCGCTCGCCGGCACTCATCTTGCCGAGCATCGCCCTCAATCGTCGGGCCGTGCCGGGCGGAAAATAGCTGCTGTTGGTGGCGAAGGTGATCACGATGTCGCCGCCCCCGCCCCACTCCACCTTACCTTGGCGCTTGGCGCTTTGCCCGGTCTCCGGCGCGGCGGCGCCGGGGGTTTGCGCACCAGCGGCGGCGCGTGTCGGCTCCAGTGCCGCCAGGTTGGTGTCGGTCGCGCGATCATCGCTCGAAGCGACTGCGCTGTCGGAAGGCTGCGCAGGGCTGATCGCCGGCAGCGGCCGGGTGACCGTCGGCACGCTGTCGGATGCAGGGCCGGCGGGCACCGCTGCCCGCCCGGTCTGGTCGGCTTGCTGCGTGCCAGCAGTCTCTGGCCTGGTCGCTGCCGGCGCAGCAGCGCGCTCACGGGCCTTGGCCCCGCTGGCCGGCGCAGCCTGACGGACCGCCTGCCCTTGGTCCTGCACAGGCGCATCACCGTCGGCCTCACCGCGCGGGGTCTCCACCTCCGCTACGCTGGAGGTTTCGGCCTGCTTGGCTTCCGCAGCGCTCGCGCTGCTGACCACGCCGGACAGGTCGTGGGCGGTGTGCTCGGCCGGTGCCGCAGCGCGCGCCGGCGCATCGACCGTCGCTTTGGGAGCGGATTTTGCGGGAGCGGGTTCTGCGGGACCGGGATCTGCCGGCTGTGGCGCCTCGGCCGGCTGCGCCCGGGCCACCTGGCGAGCCGGCGTTTCGGCCGGGGACGCCGCCGCCCTCGCCGGCGCCGCTGCGGCCGGCGCCTCGTTCTCGGCGACCAGCTGCGAGGCATCGCCGTCCAGCGGCAGCCCCTCGCAGTCCTCACCCTGGATCAGACGGAACACCCACAGGGTCGCCCGTGGCTCGCGCACCAGGAACTGCCAGTCCCACACGCTCGCGATCGACTTGGCCGGCAGGCCGCCGCCGATCAGCGATGCCTGCACAGCATCCGCGCGCGAGCGGGCCAGGCGGTGCGCGGCGAGGGTCTGATTGTCAGCGATCTCGCGTGAGCTGACATGGCCGATCACCTGCGCGGTCAGGAAGCAGTCCGTCGCGAGCTCCTCGGTCAGCCCTGCCAGCCGGGAGGAGGCTGCGCCGGCAAGCTCACCGTGACCGTTGTCGAACGGCAGGACGTAAATCGAGACATTGGCGATCCGGCCATCCTTCAGGACCAGCGGCGTGGGCTCCAAGAGGTCCTCCGCCCCGACCGCGGCGCCAGCGGGCCGGCTCAGCAGAATCTGACCGGTCAGCATGAAGAGCGCCGCGATCGTGGTCCAGCGCTCGGAGGTGCGGGACGACGTCATGTCGAAAAGCAACTCCCCTGTAATCCGCGCGCACCGGAACCGCCATCCGCCCCGGCCGGCAACGCGTCCTGGCGGCCACGTTTTTCACCTATAGATTTAAATATCCGTTAACGCGCTCTCCTGCAAGTCGATCGAACGGTCCCGACCACGCGCCCGCCGAGAAACGAAGGGGCCGCATCGCTGCGGCCCCGTCATACCTCGATAGCATCGCACACGGCCCCGCCCCTGCGGGTCCGCGCCACCAGCCGCGATCAGGTCATTTGATCTTGGCTTCCTTGAACTCGACGTGCTTGCGGATCTTGGGATCGTACTTACGCAGGCTCAGCTTCTCGGTCGTTTTCCGAGGGTTCTTCTTGGTGGTGTAGAAGGTGCCGGTGCCCGCGCTGCTGACCAGCTTGATCAGCACGGTGTTCGGTTTGGCCATGACGCAACGCCTCATTCAGCGACAAGTGCAGCCTCTGGAACATAAGAGCGGTCGGATGGCTGTCAAGCGCGGCTGCGGCGTCGGCGCCCCCGCATGCCAAGGCCAACGACCAGGAGCAGCGCCGGAGCGATCGCCAGCACCACCGGCAGCCCCTGGATACCGACCGCGCCGATTGCGATCCCGGCGAGCGTAGGTCCACTGATCGCGCCGAGCTGATACATCATCACCAGCATGGTGTAGGCGGTCGCCAGCTCGGCACCGCGAAACCGCTGGCCGAGCACGATCAGGCTCACCGTGTACAGACCGCTGACCACCCCGCCGCTCACCGTCAGCAGCGGCCAGGCAAGCACCTGGTGCGGCATGGCGAGCGGCCACAACAACACGAGGAAGAGCGCGACCATCACGAGGCCGACCAGCAGCCCCGCGCGCGACACGTGATCGGCCAGCCAGCCGATCGGTAGCTGGAACACGATGCCACCGCCGATCAGCACGGTCAGGAGCAAGGCCGCGACAGCCTCGGGATAGCCGATCCGAAGGCCATAGATGGGCAGGAAGGCGAAGCACGCCGTCTCGAGCAGGCCGAACAGCAGCACCGCACCAAGCGGCAGCGGCGCCAGACGCAGGATGGCCAGCAACCCGAACCTGCCGGGCCTGCCCTGCGCCTGATCCGCCCCGCGCACCAGGCCGAGCGGCAGCAGCCCGATCCCGATCAGGACGATGCACACGACAAACGGGACGACGCCCTCGCTGCCGGTCACGCCGATCAGCGCCGGTCCGGCGGCGTAGCCGATGCTGAACAGCGTGCCATACGCGCCCATCACCCGGCCTCGATTGACGTCGTCGGCCATCGCGCTGACCGCGGAGCTCGACGCCACCCAGCCCAGCACGGTGCCCAGACCGATCAGGAAGCGCAGCGCAAACCAGGGCAAGGGCGCGCGACCTTGAGCGGCAACAGAATGAAGCAGGCGATACACAAAAGCCCGCCGACGACCATGCTGTTCACCGCGCCTAGCCGGCGCACGGCGGTCGGCAGCCAGGGCGCGACCGCGAACACCGCGATCCCTGTGGCCGCCGCGTTCACGCCGATCAGCGCGGGGCCACGCCCTGATGCTCCAGGATCAGGCTCAGCAGCGGCACGCTGAACGAGATGATCATGCCGACCACGCTCGACGCCGCCATGATCGCCGCCAGGCTCACCCAGTTGGCGGGCAGGCCACCACGCCCGGCAGGGCGATCAGACATCGGACTCAGCGAGAAGGCTCAGCGTCGGGCGCGCCCCCGCGGCGGTGATGGTCGCCGGCGGCGCCCGCCACGCCAGGCGGCCGCGGCCTTGCCGGCCGGCCCGGGCATATGCTCCAGCTGGCGGAAGGTCAGCTGGCCGGTGGTGACGTCGACCTCGGTCAGCTCGACCCGGACCCGGTCACCGAGCGCGAACGCCCGGCCCGAGCGCTCGCCGCGCAGCACATGGCGCGCAGGTTCGTGCGAAAAATATTCCTCGCCCAGGCGCGCGATCGGGATCAGGCCCTCCGCCATGGTCTCGTCGAGCCGCACG
Source organism: uncultured Alphaproteobacteria bacterium (assembly GCA_963731495.1). Taxonomy (GTDB): domain Bacteria; phylum Pseudomonadota; class Alphaproteobacteria; order Geminicoccales; family Geminicoccaceae; genus DASUGG01. The sequence goes on along the minus strand of CAVSVZ010000004.1, from coordinate 23,508 downwards.
AACAGCCCGAAGCGCTGCACGCCGGTCACCGTCGCAGCAAAGCTCGCGCCGACCCTGCTCGCCATGAGGTGCGCCAGAAACCGGTCCATGGCGGCGCGTTCGGCCTCCATCGCACGGCGCTCGCGACGCGACAGCAGGGCGCCCAGCTCGGACCAGTCCTCGGCCCAGTCTGCGCCGCCGGGCATCGTCTCGAGCCCGCCCTCGCCGAGCCCCAGCGCCCGGATCAGGGCGCGGTGCACGATCAGGTCGGCGTAGCGCCTGATCGGCGAGGTGAAATGGGCGTAGCGGCCAAGATTGAGACCGAAATGGCCGAGATTGTGCGGGCTGTAGGCAGCCTGGCTCTGGGCGCGCAGGACCATGGTGCTGACCAGCTGCGCGAGCTCCGGGCCATCCAGCTTCTGGATCAGCCGGGTCAGGTCCTTGGGCTTGGCGAGCACGCTGCGCCCCCTGGCGAGGCCGAGGCTGTCGAGCAGCTGGACCAGGGCCTCGAGCTTGACCGGATCGGGCCGGTCGTGGACCCGGTACATGCAAGGCGACGACGCCTGCTCCAGGCTTTCAGCGGCGGCGACATTGGCCGCGATCATGAACTCCTCGATCAGCCGGTGGGAATCCAGGCGCGCACGACCGAGCGCGCCGATCGGCAGGCCGGCCTCGTCCAGCCGCAACTGCACCTCCGGAACCTCGAGGTCGAGCGTGCCGCGCTGCTCGCGCGCCTCCAGCAAGGCGCCGAAGGCGCCGTACAGCGGCTCGATCACCGCGCCGAGCAGCGGCTGCATGGGCTCATCGGGCTGGCCGTCGGCGGCCGCCTGCACCTGCTCGTAGGTAAGCCTTCCATGCGAGCGCATGATGGCCCGCTCGAAGCGATGGCGGCGCTTGCGGCCGGCGGCGTCGAGCCAGAGGTGTACCGCCAGGCAGGCGCGGTCCTCGCCGGGCCGCAGCGAGCACAGGCCGTTGGAGAGCGCCTCGGGCAGCATCGGCAGCACGCGATCGGGAAAATACACGGAGTTGCCGCGATCGCGCGCCTCGAGGTCGAGCGGATCGCCCGGCCGCACATAGTGGGCGACGTCGGCGATCGCGACCACCAGGTGCCAGCCCGCGCCGTCGCGCCGCGCCCAGACCGCATCGTCGAAATCGCGCGCATCGGCGCCGTCGATGGTGACCAGCGGCAGCTCGCGCAGATCGCTGCGCTCACCTGGCGCAATCGGCCGCGCCGCCTCGGCCTGCTGCTCGGCGGCCGGCGAGAAGCCCATTGGCAGATCGTGGCTGTGCGCGGCGAGCAGGGAGACGGTGCGCGGATCGCCGGCCTCGCCCAGCCGCTCGGTGATCTTGCCGTGGCCGGGACCGAGCGCGTGCGTCGCGAGGCGTTCGACCACCACCAGCTCGCCCGGCTCGGCGCCCAGGCTGTCGGCGGGACGCACCCGCAGCTCAGGCGCGCCGCGGCCGCCGGCGGGACGCACGTGCAGGCCGTCGCGGGCGCGCACGACCTCGCCGACGAAGCGGGTCGGCTGGGCCGGCAGGACCCGCATGACGCGGGCTTCGTAGTGACCCTCGGGACGCGGCGAAAGGCGCGCCAGGATCCGGTCGCCGACGCCGGGCGCACGACCACGCTCGGGCACCACCAGGATCGTGGGCGGCTCGGCGCTCTCGGCCGTGCGCAGCGGACGGGCCAGCAGCTCGCCGTCGTCCGCGATGCCGCTCACCTCGAGAACCGTGACCGAGGGCAGCTGGCCGTCGACCTCGCTCCGGCGCCGTGTCGGCGGCGTGTCGGGCAGGACGCCGTCCGCCTCGAGCTCACGCAGCATCCGTTTCAGCGTGGTCTTGTCGCGTCCCTTGACCCCGAGCGCACGCGCCAGGTCGCGCTTGTTGGCGGCGCCGCCGCTGTCCTCGATGAAGCGCAGCAGCTGGTCGCGATCCGGCAACGCCCCGGTGCCCGACATCGGGCGGGGGCCTTTCGACCGCGATTTGGGCATCAGGCGCGCTCTTGAGGGGCGCTGCGCCGATCGCCGCGCGGGCGCCAGGAGGTCAGACGGACGAATCCTTGGCCTGCGCCCGGCGACCTGATGACTTGCGCTGCGCCTTGCCAGCCTGGCCGTTGCCCGCGCTCTTCTTCGCTTTTGCCTTACCCTTGTCCTTGCTGGCACGCTGGGCCAGCAGCTCGACCGCCTGTTCGAGGGTCAGCTGCTCGGGATCCTGCGCCTTGGGCAGGCTCGCATTCTGCCGGCCATGCTTGACGTAGTGGCCAAAGCGTCCCTTGTGCAGCGCGATCGGGTTGCCGTCCTTGGGATGCTTGCCCACCTCGCGCAGCGCCTTGGGCGCGGCACGGCCCTTGGCGCCGGCCTCGGTGAGCAGCACCATCGCCCGGTTCATGCCGATCGACAGGACATCGTCTTCGGCGCCGAGCCGCACGAAGCGATCGTGCTTGATGTAAGGCCCGTAGCGGTTGATGCCGGCCTCGATCGGCTCGCCGGTCTCGGGGTGGCGGCCGATCTCGCGCGGCAGCGACAGCAGCGCCACCGCCATGTTCAGATCGAGCTGCTCGGGCGCCAGATTGGGCGGCAGGGACGAGCGCTTCAGGCTGTCGCCCGCACCGCGCTGCACGTAGGGCCCGTAGGGCCCGCGCCGCAGCAGCACCTCCTCATGGGTGTTCGGATCGACCCCGATCACACGCTCCTTGACCTCGGCCTGGTCCTCGGCGTCGCCCGGCTTGACCCCGAGCTGACGCGTGTAGCGGCATTCGGGATAGTTCGAGCAGCCGAGGAACGCGCCGTAGCGCCCGAGCTTCAGGCTCAGCCGGCCGCCGGAGCAAAAGGGGCAGGCGCGCGGGTCGCCACCGTCCTCGCGCTCGGGGAACAGCCGCGGCCCCAAAAGCTCGTTGAGCGCCTCGAGCACGTCGGCCACCCGGCGCTCCTTGACCTCGTCGACCGTGCCGTGAAACGGCTTCCAGAACTCGCGCAGCACCTGTTTCCAGTGCAGCGAGCCAGCCGCGACGTCGTCGAGCCGGCCCTCCAGCCCGGCGGTGAACGCGGGCTGCACATACTGGTCGAAGAACGCCACCAGGAAGGCGCTGACCAGCCGGCCGCGGTCCTCGGGCACGAAGCGCTTGCTCTCGAGGCGCACATAGTTGCGGTCCTGGAGCACCGAGATGATGCTGGCATAGGTCGAGGGCCGGCCGATGCCGAGCTCCTCGAGCTTGCGCACCAGGCTCGCCTCGGTAAAGCGCGGCGGCGGCTCGGTGAAGTGCTGCTTGGGCATGATCTCGCCGCGCCTGAGCGGATCGCCCGGCGCCATCGGCGGCAGCAGGCGGCCCTCGTCGTCGTCGGTCGCCGCGTCGTCGCGGCCTTCCTGGTAGAGCTTGAGGAAGCCGTCGAAGGCGACGGTCTGGCCGGTCGCCCGAAAGCCGACCTTGCCGTCGGGCGAGGCCAGATCGGCGACCACCCGGTCGAGCACAGCACTTGCCATCTGGCTCGCCATCGCGCGCTTCCAGATCAGCTCGTACAGGCGGCGCTGGTCGTCCTCGAGATAGCGCGCGACCGCATCCGGCGTGCGGGCGAAATCGGTCGGGCGGATCGCCTCGTGCGCTTCCTGGGCGTTCTTGGTCCGGGTCCGGAAGGCGCGCGGCTTGTCCGGCAGATAACGGTTGCCGTAGAGGCTGCCGATGCGCTGCCGGCAGGCGGCCAGCGCCTCGCCCGACATCTGTACGCTGTCGGTGCGCATATAGGTGATCAGGCCGACCGTCTCGCCGTCCAGGGTGGCACCCTCGAACAGGCGCTGCGCGGTGCGCATGGTGCGATCGGCACCGAAGCCGAGCTTGCGCGCCGCCTCCTGCTGCAGGGTCGAGGTCGCGAACGGCGGCGCCGGGTGACGCTGCACCTGGCGCTTCTCGATGCCGTCGACCGCGAAGTCACGCGCTTCGACCTCGGCAACCGCGCGCCTGGCGTCCGCCTCGCCCGCGAGGTCGAACTTGTCGAGCTTCTTGTCGAGCAGGCGGGTCAGGCGGGCGGTGAAGGTGGCATCGCGCGGCGTGGTGAACTGCGTCTCGAGGCTCCAGTACTCGCGCGGCTTGAACGCCTCGATCTCGGATTCGCGCTCGCAGATCAGGCGCAGCGCCACCGACTGTACGCGGCCGGCCGAGCGCGAGCCCTGCAGCTTGCGCCACAGCACGGGCGACAGCGTGAAGCCGACCAGGTAGTCCAGCGCGCGGCGCGCCTGATAGGCGTCGATCAGCCCCGCGTCGAGATCGCGCGGATGCTGCATGGCCTCGAGCACGGCCCGCTTGGTGATCTCGTGGAACACCACGCGCTTGACGTCGACGCCGTTGACAGCACCCTGATCCTTGAGCGCGGCCAGCAGATGCCACGAGATCGCCTCGCCCTCACGGTCGGGGTCGGTTGCCAGATAGAGGTGGCGCGCGCCGTGCAAGGCCTCGGCGATCGCCTTGATCCGCTGGCGCTTCTCGGCCAGCGGCTCGTAGATGATCCGGAAATCCTCCTCCGGCAGCACCGAGCCATCCTTTTCCGGCAGATCGCGCACGTGGCCGTAGCTCGACAGCACGCGGTACTGGCTGCCGAGATACTTGTTGATGGTTTTGGCCTTGGTCGGCAATTCGACGACGACGACATCCATGCGGTTCAGGCAACTCCGCGAGAGAGCTGGTCAAGCGCCGGAAGAGCCGGCGCGGCGCCTCACATATGTGACCGGGTCACAACGATGCAAGCGATACCCGGTTCCCGGGGTGCCGCTCGATCCGCCCCTCGAGCTCCAGCTCGAGCAGCGCCTGCTGCACCTCCGCCGTCGTTGCATGGCATTGGCGTATCAGTTCGTCAACCAGCAGCGGCTCGACGCCCAGGCGCTCCTGCAGCCGGCCGAGCAGGTCGCCGGGCGGCAGCGCAGCCGCCGGGCGCGGCGTCGGTGCCGTCTTCTTGGCCGGCCCCGATGCCGGCGGATCGGTCCGGCGCGGCCGCGTGACCGGGGCAGGCCGGGTGGTCAGGGCGACGCCGAGTGCTCCACGAATGTCGTCCGCGCTCTCGACCAGGGTAGCACCATCGCGCAGCAGCTGGTTGGTGCCGCGGTGGCGCGGATCCATGGGGCTGCCCGGCACCGCCATGACCTCCCTGCCCTGCTCGGCGGCGAGCCGCGCGGTGATCAGCGAGCCCGACTGGGGCGCCGCCTCAACCACCACCACGCCCAGGCTGAGTCCGGCGATCATGCGGTTGCGGCGCGGAAAGTGGCGGGCCTGGGGCACCGCACCCAAGGGCCGCTCGGAGACCACGGCGCCGGCCTCGGCGATCTGGGCCATGAGCTGCTCATTGTCTGGCGGATAGGCGACGTCGAGACCGGCTGCGATCACCGCGACCGTCGGACCGCCCGCCGCCAGCGCGCCTTCGTGCGCCGCCGTGTCGATGCCGCGTGCCAGGCCCGAGACCACCACCAGCCCGGCCTCGGTCAGGTCCTTGGCGAGCGTCCTCGCCAGCATGCGGCCATGGCCGCTGGCATTGCGGGCACCGACGATCGCGACGGCAGGCGCGTCGAGCAGCGCCGGCTCGCCGAGCACGCTCAGGAGCGGCGGCGGATCGGCGATCTCGGCCAGGCGCGCGGGATACTCCGGCTCGGCCCGGGCGATCAGCTGGCCGCCCAGCGCGTGTAAGGCCTCGAGCTCGGCCTCGGCCTCGTCGCGCCGGCAGCGCCGCCAGCGATCGCCGCCAGCCTCCTGCATCAGGCGCGGCAGCTGCTCATAGGCCCGGCGCGCCGTGCCGAACCGCTCCAACAGCTTGAAGAAGGTCCGTGGCCCGACGCCGTCCGAGCGGCACAATTGCAGCCAATCGATCTTCTCGGCATCGGACAGGTGGGGCATGGCCGGAACATGCCGAACCGGACGGGTTTGTCAACCTATACGGGAAATCCGCTCGCGCCTTCACACCAGGGCGTAAACCCCGAAGTCGGCCCTGTGCGCTGGCGTCCTGGCCCGCTATGGTGGCGCTCTCGGCCCAGAACCCGTGGAACCGTCGCCATGCCGTCCAAATCCATCGACGTCCGGACCGCCGCCGAAGCCTATCTGGTGCTGCTCAAGGCGCGCGGCATCGACTGGCTGTTCGCCAATGCCGGCACCGACTTCGCACCGATCATCGAGGCGCTCTCGCGCGGCGCAGGCGCCGGCCTTGCCATGCCCGAGCCGGTTGTGGTGCCGCACGAGAACGCCGCGGTCGGCATGGCGCACGGCTACTACCTGGCCACCGGGCGGCCGCAGGCGGTGATGGTGCACGTCAATGTCGGCACCGCCAACGCGCTGATGGGCCTGCTCAACGCCGCGCGCGACAATGTGCCGATCTTCTTCACCTCGGGCCGCACGCCGATCACGGAAGCCGGCCGGACCGGCTCGCGCGATCTGCCGATCCACTGGGGCCAGGAGATGTACGACCAGGCCGGCATGCTGCGTGAATACGTCAAGTGGGACTACGAGCTGCGCTACGGCGAGCAGGTCGAGCGGATCGTCGATCGGGCGCTGGCGATCGCCATGACCGAGCCGCGCGGCCCGATCTATCTGAGCCTGCCGCGCGAGGCGCTGGCGGCATCGGTCGAAACCTTCGCCTTGAGCGACCAGCCGGTCATGCAGGCGCCGGCAACGCCCTGGCCGGCACCCGAGGCGATCGAGCAGGCGGCCGACATCCTGGCCAGCGCCGAGCGTCCCCTGCTGATCGCGGGGCGCGGCTCCGGCACCGAGCGGGGCCATGCGGCGCTGGCGGACCTCGCCGAGCGCTTTGCGCTGCCGGTCGCGCACTTCTGGGCCTCGCGGCTGGCGCTGGCGACCGATCATGCGATGCATGTCGGCTTCGATGTCGAGCCCTGGCTTCAGGAGGCCGACGCGGTCGTGGTGCTCGACGCGATGGTGCCCTGGATCCCCAAGCGCCACGCACTGGCGGACGACTGCAAGGTGATCCAGATCGGGCCGGACCCGCTGTTCGCCAATCTGCCGATGCGCAGCTTTGCCGCGAACCTGGCGATCGAAGCGGACGTGCCGGCCACGCTGGATGCGCTCGGCCGCGCGCTCGGGTCACGGGGCGTCGACAAAGCCAAGGGCACGGCGGCACGCCGGCAGCGGATTATCGAGCGCAATGCCGACCGTCACGAGGTGCTGCGCGCCGCCATCGAGAGTGGTCGCGGCACGCCGATGAGCTCGGCCTGGATCAGCCACTGCCTCGATCGGGTCAAGGGTGAGGACGCGTTGGTGGTCAGCGAGCTGGCCTGCGATCCGGCCGCGATGACGTTTCGCAAGCTCGGCACCTATTTCAGCCATTCGCTGGCCGGCGGCCTCGGCTGGGGCCTGCCGACAGCACTGGGCGCGCAGCTCGCCGAGCGCGATCGCCTGGTGATCGCAGCGGTCGGCGACGGCTCCTACATGTTCGCCAATCCCGTCGCCTGCCATCAGGTCGGCGAGGCGCTGGGTCTGCCGGTGCTCACCGTGGTGTTCAACAACGGGGTCTGGAACGCGGTGCGCAAATCGACCCGGGCGGTCTATCCGGACGGCTTCGCCGCGCGCAGCAACCGCATGCCGCTTGCCTCGCTCGAGCCCTCGCCCGCCTACGAAAAAATCGTCGAGGCGAGTGGCGGCTATGGCGAGCGGGTCGAGACGGCCGACGAGCTGCCCGAGGCGATCGAGCGCGCGCTGCACGCCGTACGGGAGGAGAAGCGCCAAGCGCTGCTCAATGTCCGATGCAGCTGACCAGGGTCAGCTGTGCAGGCTCAGCTTGCTCTCGGTGCCCGCGATCAGCCGGCGGACGTTGGCGGCGTGCTTGCCGATGATCAGGAGCGTCAGGACCAGATAGAGCTCGGCCGCCTGGACATGCCCCAGGAGATAGGCGAGCGCGCAGGCGACCACTGCGCCCAGCATCGAGCCGAGCGAGACATAACGGGTGAGTGCGGTCACCGCGACGAACAGCAGCACCGCGATCAGGGCCACCACCGGCGTCAGCACCAGGATCACGCCGAGCGCCGTGGCGACCCCCTTGCCGCCGCGAAACTTGAGCCAGATCGAGAAGCAGTGGCCGACCACCGCACCGAGGCCCACGACGACCGCCATGTCGGGGCCAAGATAGCGGCCTGCCACCCAGACCGGGATCCCGCCCTTGAGGATGTCCAGGAACAGGGTCGCGAGCGCCAGCTGCTTGCGGCCCGTGCGCAGGACGTTGGTGGCGCCGATGTTGCCCGAGCCGATCGCGCGGAGATCGCCGGCCCCTGCGCTCTTGGTTAGGAGCAGGCCGAACGGCACCGAGCCGATCAAATAGGCGATCAGGAAGCCGACGATGAACGGCAGCCAATAGACGGGCCCGCCGAGCGGTTCGATCATCGAGGCCTCTCCCAGGTGACGCGTTCAACCATCGCAGATATGGGGCTCTTGGGAAATCAACAACCGCTTGACCAAGCGGATCTGAGACCTGATATGGTCATATGAGATGACCACTTTCCAGAGGCAGATCCCATGAGGGAACGGGTTCTCGAGATCGGCGCCAGCGCCTTCAAGGCCAAGTGTCTCGGACTGTTCAAGGATCTCGAGGCGCATCGCTACAGCAAGGTGGTGATCACGCGGCGGGGCAGGCCAATCGCGGAGTTAGCCCCGTCCGAGCGGGAAGTGCCGGATCTCTGGGGCGCGCTGAAAGGCAGGGTGACCATACCTCCCGGGCTCGACCTTACCGAACCCGTTCTGGACGAGATCCCCGAAGCAGCTCAAGACATCCCGATTGATTGAGGACGCTATGGTCGTCCTGGACACCTGCGCTATGATCTGGTTGTTCGAGCAGCAGCCGATGACGCAGCAGAGTCGGGAAGCCATCCGCCGAGCGGCGCAAACCGGTCAGGTGTTGATATCGCCTGTATCCGCCTGGGAGATCGGAATGCTGGCATCGCGACGCACCCATCGCGCGCGGTTCCAACCGTCCCCTTGGATCTGGTTCGACGATGCGTTGCGGCTGGCAGGCGTCCGCTTGACCGAGTTGACGCCGCGCGCCGCCATCGAGTCGGCGTTTCTGCCGGGCGAGCTTCATGCCGACCCTGCGGATCGCATGCTGATTGCAACGGCGCGAGACCTGGGCGCGCCGTTGGTCACTCGTGATGCGCGGATCCTGGCGTACGCATCGCAAGGGCATGTCGACGCCATTCCCTGCTGACGCTCCGCCTGCTACCAACGGCCAAGGGAGATCTTGCGCATGCCCGAGTCCGCAGCACGTTCCGCGGCGATCAGCAACTCGCCTCTCGACCACGTCAGGCGCTCGATTGCCGCGCTACCGTCGTCCAAGATCCGCGAGGTCGCCCATCTCGGCATGGGGCGCGACGACATCATCCCGCTGTGGTTCGGCGAATCCGACCTGCCCACACCAAAGTTCATCTGCGATGCGGCCGCCCGGGCGCTGGCCGCCGGCGACACATTTTATCAGCCCAATCCCGGCATTCCGGAGCTGCGTACGGCGCTCGCCGACTACATGAACCGGCTGTACGGGACGCGGCTTGCGGCGGACAACGTGATCGTCTCGGCCTCGGGCATGAACGCGCTGATGCTGGTCATGCAGAGCCTGATCGATCCGGGCGATGCGGTGGTCACCACCACGCCGGCCTGGCCGAACCTGCCGGCGGTGCCGCGTATCCTGACCGGCGAGATCCGCGAGGTGCCGCTCACGCCGGGCAACGCCGGCTGGCGGCTCGACCTCGACCGGCTGCTCGGATGCCTGCGATGCCCGCACCCGCGTGATCTTCCTGAACTCGCCGAACAATCCGACCGGCTGGATGATGACGGCCGAGCAGCAGAAGGCGGTGCTGGAGTTCGCCCGTTCGCGCGGCATCTGGATCGTGAGCGACGAGGTTTACGCGCGGATCGTCTACGATCGTCCGACGGCACCCTCGTTCCTGGAGCAGGCGCTGCCCGACGATCGCGTGATCGTGGTCAACAGCTTCTCCAAGACCTGGTCGATGACCGGCTGGCGGCTCGGCTGGATCACGGTGCCCGCCGAGCTCGGCCCGACGTTCGAGATGCTGACCGAGTACAACATCGCGGGACCCGCCGGCTTCGTGCAACGGGCCGGCGTCGTGGCGGTGCGGGACGGCGAGGCCTGCGTGCGAGAGACGGTCGAGCGCTACCATGCGGCGCGCGATCTCATGGTCGAGCGCATCGCAAGGATTCCACGCATCAGCCTGCCGACTCCCGAAGCCGCGTTCTACGGTTTTTTCCGGGTCGAGGGCATGACCGACAGCGTCGCGTTCGCCAAGGAGCTGCTCACGAGCACCGGGGTCGGTCTGGCGCCCGGCGCCGCCTTCGGCGACCACAGCGAGAATTTTCTGCGACTGTGCTTTGCCGCCTCGCTGCCGACCCTCGAGCGCGCGTTCGACCGGCTCGGGCGGTTCATGAGATCAGCCTGACCAACCGCGCCCACCCTCACTTTCGGATGCGGAACGTCCGGCGTGCATTCCGGTGTCCCCGGGCATAGTCTCCATTCGGGGACGCTATGTTCAGGGAGGAAGCACAGCCATGCGCACGGATATCGAGTTCAAGACCGAGGACGGTGTCATGCTACGCGGCTGGCACTATCGACCGTCCAGCGGCGAAGGCCCGTGGCCTACGATCGTGATGGCGCACGGCTATTCTGCGGTGAAGGAGATGTATCTCGATCGCTTCGCAGAGGTGTTCGAGACGGCCGGGCTCGCCGCCATCGTCTTCGACAACCGGAATTTCGGGGCCAGTGATGGCCAGCCGCGCCAGGAGATCAATCCCTGGCAGCAGATCGACGACTATCGGGACGCGATCAGCTTCGCCCAGACCCTGCCCGAGACCGATCCGGAGCGGATCGGTGTCTGGGGCTCCAGCTACTCCGGCGCGCATGTGCTGGTGCTCGGCGCGATCGACCGTCGCATCAAATGCGTCGTCGCGCAGGTGCCGCTGATCAGCGGCCATCGCAATGCTCGTCGCCTGATCCGGGCGGACGTGGTCGCGGGCGTCGAAGCGGCGTGCGCGGACGATCGCCTGAAGCGGTACAAGGGTGAGGCACCGGGCATGATTCCGGTCGTGACGTCGGACCCGGCCGGAGTTGCGGTGCTGCCGACCCCGGATTCCTGGCAGTGGTTCGACGAGACTTGCCGGACCCGCGCGCCGTCCTGGCGTAACGAGGTGACCCTGCGCTCCGTCGAGCTGTTCCTCGCCTATGAGCCCGGCGCCTATATCGGTTATGTCAGCCCGACGCCGCTGCTGATGGTGGTCGCCCTCGGCGATCACCTGACCGTCGCCGACGAGGCGCTGGCCGCCTATGAGCGCGCGCTTCATCCCAAGAAGCTGGTGGCGCTGAAAGGCGGACACTTCGATGCCTATGTCGCCGACTTCGACAACGCGAGCGCTGCCGCCCGCGACTGGTTCGTCGAGCATCTGAGCCCCTGAGCCACCTGTAGCGCCACCGGAGCCGCCGTCATCGTGTCCGACGACGGCGGTTCACGGACGTCTGGGCCGTCACCAAGGCCGCCGGGGCGTCAGGCCGGCGTCATGATCTCGCACGCTGGCCGACTACGGGTTCCAGCCGCCGCTGCCGTAGGGACGCGTGATCACCTCCAGCAGGTGGCCATCGGGATTCTCGAAATAGAAGCCGCGGCCGCCGTCGTGGTGATTGATCTCACCGGGCCGCCCCTGCGACGGATCCGCCCAGTAGGAAAGTGACCGCTCGCGAAGCCGGGCAAAGATTTGGTCGAACTCCGATTCGCTGACCAGGAAAGCGTAATGCTGCCGCATGATGGCGCCCTCCGCCTTCCTGAAGTCGAGGTTCGCGCCGTTCTGCGTGGCGACCACCTGAAAAGGTCCCCACTTCCTGGGCGCCGGTAGCCCGAGCATCTCGGCCAGAAATTTCGCCGATGCGTCACTGTCGCGGGCCGACACGATGGTGTGATTGAAGTCGATGGCCATGCGGACCTCCTTCGCTCGCATCGATATAGCTAGCATCCGCCCGACGACCGGCAAGGTTGATCGATCCTCGACCGGTGGCGGGCCGGCGGCCCGGCGCGCTGCGTCACGCCCTGCGTTGCCCGACCTGCTCCTGCATCTCGGGCAGCCTCCCGGCCGCTTCCTGCACGTCGGCGGGGAAATCCGACATCTCCTGGACCTGGCGGATCTCGATCACCTCGTTGTCCGAGGCCGGGCAGCGCTTCGCCCATGCGATCGCCTCCTCCTTGGAGCCGACCTGGATCATCCAGTAGCCGCCGAGCACCTCTTTGGCCTCGGCGAACGGACCGTCGGTGACCAGCGGCGTGCCGCCGGCAAACGAGACGCGCGCCCCCATCGAGGGCGGGTGCAGGCCGTCGAGCGCGAGCAGCACGCCGGCTTTCTGCAGGTCCTCGTTGAACTTCATCATCGCGGCGACCCTTGCGGGATCCAACTTGACGCCGGGCTCGGCGCTCTCGTAGCCCTTGGGGATCATCAGCATCATGAAGCGCATGGGTCACGCTCCCCCGCCCGGCACGAGCACCATCCACGACACGCCGAAACGGTCGGCGACCATGCCGAACTTCGCCGAGAAGAAGGTTTTTGCGAGCGGCATCTGCACCTGGCCGCCATCGGCCAGCGCCTGGAACAGCCGCTCCGCCGTGGCCTCGTCGGCCACCGGCAGCGACAGCGCGAAGCCTTGAAAGCTGGGCTGCCCCTGGCAGCGCCCGTCGGATGCCATGACCGTCGCATCGCCGACCTTGAGGCTGGCGTGCATCACCTTGTCATCGGCGCCGGGCGGGTTGTGCTCCGGGTCCGGGCTCTCCTTGAAGCGCAACAGCATCTCGACCTCGGCGCCGAGCGCGCGCTTGTAGAACTCCACGGCCTCCTCGCAGCGACCGTCGAAGAACAGGTAGGGCTGGACTTGCATGGCGATTCCTTCCCAAGGGTTGCACGACCTTGCCAACAGCGTGGACTGGCAGGTTCTTCCGGGCGCGGTCCGCCCGGACAAAACGCCTCACCCCTCTAAGACGAACGGGAGGGCGCAGATCCGACACCCCGAGGATTCTGTTGTGCGGCAGGTTGACTCGATGCCGTCGCAGGCTGACAGTTTCGTTTGCAAGGCGCGATCAAAGGGCAGTGCCTGGGCCATGGAGCCGGTCGAACGCAAGCTCGCCGCCATTCTCGCGGCCGATATGGTCGGATATAGCCGGCTGATGGAAGCCGACGAGGAAGGGGTGCTGGCACGCCAGAAGGGGCATCGGCGCGAACTCATCGACCCTGAGATCGCCGCTGCCAACGGCCGCATCGTGAAATCCACCGGCGACGGACTGCTGGTCGAGTTCGGCAATGCGGTCGATGCCGTCAAATGCGCTGTCTCGATTCAGTCGGCGATGCCGGGCCGCGAGGCCGATCGGCCGCATGAGCGTCGGATTCTTTATCGCGTCGGCATCAACCTCGGAGACATCCTGTTCGAGGAAGGTGACGTCTTTGGCGATGTCGTGAACGTTGCCTCCCGGTTGGAAGGTCTGTCCGAGCCCGGAGGCGTGTGCGTTTCTGACGTGGTGCACCAACTCGTCGGTGATCGGGTCGGCGTGATGTTTCACGATCTCGGTAGCCAGCGGGTCAAGAACATCTCACGCCCCGTGAGGGCCTGGCAATGGACGCCCGACGAGTCCTTCGAGCGTGAGGCCCTCGATCAGACCGCGCTCAATCAGCAGGTGACGTTTTGCGCGGGCGCTGATGGCGTGCAGATCGCGTGCGCCAGCGTCGGGGAAGGCTCGCCGCTCTTCAAGGCGCCGAACTGGCTCAATCATATCGAGTACGAATGGCGCAGCCCTGTGTGGGGACCGTTCTTCCGCGAGCTTGCCCGCGACAACCGCTTCGTGCGCTTCGATCAGCGGGGCAACGGCCTGTCGGACTGGGATGTCGACGAGATCTCCGAAGACGCGATGATCGCCGACATGGCGACAGTCGTGGACGCGATGGGGCTCGGACGCTTCGCGCTGCTCGGGATCTCGCAGGGCTGCGCTTTTTCGATTCGCTACGCCGTCGAGAATCCAGAGCGCGTGACTTGCCTGATCCTTCTGGGCGGCTACGTGCGGGGCCGACTGATGCGCCGATCGAAGGACCAGGAGGAGATGTTTGCCGCGGCGCAGACGATGATCCGCCATGGCTGGGGCTCGGCCAACCCCGCCTATCGCCATCTGTTCACCGAGAGCTTCATACCGGATGCCTCACCCGAGCAGAAGGGAAGCCTCGACGAGCTGCAGCGGATTACCACGAACGCCGAGAACGCCGAGCGCATCTGGCATATGAACGCCTGCGTCGAGGTTAGCGAGTTGGCGCGCGCGGTAAGCGCACCGACCCTGGTCCTCCACTGCCGCGACGATCAGATGTGCCCGCTCGCCGAAGGCAGACGCATGGCCGCGTTGATCCCGAACGCACAATTCGTCGAACTGGAAAGCGGCAATCATGTCCTGCTGAAAGGGTCGCCCGCGTTCGACCAGTTCCTCGGCGAGGTACGCCCTTTCCTGTCACAGCATGGGACAGTCTAGGCCCCTGCCTCAGGCGCAGACCGGCCGAAGCGCTCGGCACTGCGCTCGCGTGCCTTGGCCGCCTCGACCGCGCGATCGCGTGGCGGTGCGTTGGTCACCAGGGAATCCAGAAATTCTGCGGCCGCCGCAGCGATCTGATCGACCGCGCGATCGAACGCCGCCTGGTTAGCGGCCGACGGCCTGTGGAACCCGGACAGCTTGCGCACGAACTGCAGCGACGCGGCGCGGATCTCCTCGTCGGTCGCCGGCGGCTCGAAGTTGAACAGGGTCTTGATGTTGCGACACATGGCTCGTCTCTACGTCTCGCCAGCCTGGAAGATGGTCCGCCCGTCGACCAGGGTCCGCAGCACCTTGCCCTGGACCAGGCGGCCGTCGAACGGCGTGTTCTTGGACAGGCTGCGCAGATTCTCCTCGCGGATCCGGCCAGGCGTATCGGGATCGAACAGCACCAGATCGCCCCAGGCGCCGACCCGCAGCCGGCCCGCGTCGATGCCCAAAAGGTCGGCCGGCGCCCGGGTCAGCTTGTCGAGCAGCGCCAGCAGCGAGAGCGTGCCGTCGTGCACCAGCGACAGCGCGACCGGCAGCAGCGTCTCGAGCCCGACCACGCCGTATTCGGCCTGGGCGAACGGCAGGCGCTTGCTGTCCTGATCCTGCGGGCAGTGGTCGCTCGCGATCACATCGATCGTGCCGTCGGCCAAACCCTCGACCACGGCGCGGCGATCGTCCTCGGCGCGCAGCGGCGGCGACACTTTGGCAAAGGTCCGGTAGCCCTCGACCTCGAGCTCGTTGAGCGCAAAGTGGACCGGTGCAGCCTCGGCCGTGACCGGCAGGCCCTGCGCCTTGGCGCGCCGGATCGCCGCGACCGCGGCGGCGGTCGACACGTGCGCCACGTGGTAGGCGGCACCGGTCAGCTCGACCAGGCGCAGGTCGCGCTCGATCATGATCACCTCGGCCTGGGTCGGGATGCCGGCCAGGCCCAGGCGGGTCGCGATCTCGCCCTCGTTCATCACGCCGCCCGCCGCCAGGGCCGGGTCTTCGGGATGCTGGATGATGCGGCTGTCGAGCACGCTGGCATAGGCCATGGCGCGGCGCATCACGAGGCTGTCGGCCACGGGCCGGACGCCGTCGGTGAAGCCGACAGCACCAGCTTCTTTGAGCAGCGCCATCTCGGCGAGGTCTGCCGCCGGCGCAGTCTCGCGTGACCGCCCCGTAGGGGTAGACCTTCACCCGCTTCTCGAGGCGCGCCCGTCTGGCCACGAACTCGACCATGGCCGGATCGTCGATCGCCGGCTCGGTATTGGGCAGGCAGGCCAGGCTGGTAACCCCGCCTGCCGCCGCGGCAATCGTTCCGCTGGCAAAAGTCTCCTTGTGCTCGGCGCCGGGCTCGCCGAACTGCACGCGCATGTCGACCAGGCCCGGCGCCAGGCAGGCGCCCGCGGCATCGATCACCACGGCATCGTCGGGCGGCGGCTCGCTCTCAAAGCGGCCCGGGCCGAAGTCGACGATCCGACCGTGCTCGACCAGCAGACCGCCGCGCGCATCGAGCCCGCTCGCCGGATCCAAGAGACGTGCGCCCCGGATCAGCGTACGCCGGATCATACCGCCGCTCGAAGCTTTCGGGTCATCACTTCGAGGCAGGCCATGCGCACCGCGACGCCGAGCTCGACCTGGTCGAGGATCAGGCTGCGATTGATGTCGTCGGCCACCGTGCCGTCGATCTCGACGCCTCGGTTCATCGGCCCCGGATGCATGATCAGGGCATCAGGCTTGGCCGCCTTGAGCTTGTCGTAGGTCAGGCCGAACAGATGGAAGTACTCGCGCACCGAGGGCACGAAGCTGCCCTGCATGCGCTCGGTCTGCAGGCGCAGCATCATGACGATGTCGGCACCGGCCAGGCCGCTCGCCATATCGTGGCCGACCTCGACGCCGTAGCGCTCGACCGCAACCGGCAGCAGGGTTTTCGGTGCCACCAGGCGGACCCGCGCTCCCATCGCGGTCAACAACAGCATGTTGGAGCGGGCGACCCGCGAATGCAGCACATCGCCGCAGATCGCAACCAGCAGTCCCTCGATGCTGCCCCTGCGTCGCCGGATCGTCAGCGCATCGAGCAGCGCCTGGGTCGGGTGCTCGTGGCTGCCGTCGCCGGCGTTGATCACCGCGCAGTTGACGTGGCGGGCGAGCAGCGCGACCGCGCCGCTGTCGGGATGGCGCACGACCAGCACGTCGGGATGCATCGCGTTCAGGGTCATGGCGGTGTCGATCAGGGTCTCGCCCTTCTTGATCGACGAGGCGCCGGCCGACATGTTGACGACGTCGGCGCTCAGCCGCTTGCCGGCCAGCTCGAACGAGGTGCGGGTGCGGGTCGAACTCTCGAAGAACAGATTGATCTGGGTGCGACCGCGCAACAGCGAGAGCTTCTTGTCAGCCTGCCGACCGTGCTCGACATAGCCATCGGCAGCATCCAGCAGATGCTCGATCTCCCAGGGTGCCAGCCCTTCGATGCCGAGCAGGTGCTGATGCGCAAACGTTCTCGGAAGCTCGCTGACCGCCATCGTGCGCCGAATATGCGGCGAGCGCGCGACAGTGGCAAGCCCCCGGATGGCGCGCGCGCGCCATCCCGTGCCCAGGATTGCGGCATGCCTGAAGCCCGCTCGGGTACGCTTGGAACCGGCCGGCTCGGCCTCCCTCGCACGCGCGACCAAGATCGGCTATTTTGCCGTTCAAGCTGGAGCTGCTCAGGGCGGTGACGTTTGAGGATAGAGATCGACGTTGCGGCGTGGCTCGACGGGCTCGGGCTGGGCGCGTATGCCGAGACCTTCGCCGAGCAGGCGATCGACGGCGACACCTTGCCGGAGCTGACCGAGCAGGACCTGGCCCAGCTCGGCATGCCGCTCGGTCATCGCAAGCGCCTGCTGCGCGCGATCGCGGCGCTGGCGCCGCCGCCACAGGATGCGCCGGCAGCGGCCGACCCGGCGGCCGGCCGTCGCGCCGACGCCGCAGCGCCGCCAGCTGACCGTGATGTTCGTCGATCTGGTCGATTCGACCGGGCTCGCGGCCCGGCTCGACCCCGAGGACCTGCGCGAGGTCGTGGCCGCCTATCAGGACTGCTCCACCCATGTGATCGAGCGGTTCGAGGGCTACGTCGCCAAGTTCCTGGGCGACGGCGTGCTGGCCTATTTCGGCTATCCCCAGGCGCATGAGGACGACGCCGAGCGGGCGATCCGGGCGGGCCTCGAGCTGGTCGATGCGATCGGCCGGCTGAACCTCAGCGCGCCGCTGGCGGCGCGGGTCGGGATCTCGACCGGCGAGGTCGTGGCCGGCGATCTGGTCGGCGAGCGCAGCGCCGAGCAGCAGGCGGTGGTCGGCGAGACGCCCAATCGCGCGGCCCGACTCCAGACGCTGGCCGAGCCCGGCAGCGTCGTGATCGGCCCGCAGACGCAGGCGCTGGTCGGTCGTCTGTTCGACTACGACGACCTCGGCGAGCACGAGGTCAAGGGCTATAGCCAGCCGATTCGGGCGTTGCGCGTGCTCGGGCCCGAGCGCCGTCGCCGACCGCTTCGCGGCGCTGCGCCCGGGCCAGCTGTCGCCGCTGGTCGGCCGCGAGCACGAGATCGCCCTGCTGCTCGAGCGCTGGGAGCAGGCCCGTCACGGCGAGGGCCACGTCGTGCTGCTGACCGGCGAGCCCGGCATCGGCAAGTCGCGCGTCGTCCAGAGCCTGTGCGAGCGGCTGGAAAACCGCGCGCACGGCCTGCTGCGCTACCAGTGCCTGCCCTATTACCGCCACAGTGCGTTCCAGCCGGTGATCGAGGAGCTCGAGCGCACCGCCGGGATCGAGCGCAGCGATGCCGGCGATGCCGCGCTCGACAAGCTGCGCGCCCATCTGGCCACGCTCGGTCCGGTCCGCGAGAGCCTGATAGCGCCGCTCGCGGAGCTGATCTCGATCGCGACCAGCGCGCGGCCCTCGGCGCTCAAGCTGTCGCCGCATCAGCGCAAGGCGCGGCTGCTCGACGCGCTGGTCGACGCGGGTCGAGAGCATGGCGGCCCGCCGCCCCCTGCTGATCGTGGTCGAGGACATCCATTGGATCGACCCGTCGTCGATGGAGTATCTCGAGCTGCTGATCGATCGGATCAGTGCCGCCCCGGTCCTGGTGGTCGTGACCGCGCGGCCACCGGCCACGGCGCCGCACACCGGCGGCACGCGGCTCACCGCGCTGACCCTGTCGCCACTCTGCCAGCGACAGAGCGCCGCGATGGTCGCGCAGATGGTGCCTGACAAGCCTCTGCCCGCCGAGCTCGCCGAGGAGATCGTGACCAGGACCGAAGGCGTGCCGCTGTTTGTCGAGGAGCTGACCAAGGCGGTGCTCGATTCCGGTCTGCTGGCCGACCAGGGCGACCGCTACGTGCTGACCGGCAAGATCGACCGGCTGGCGATCCCGACGACCCTGCAGGATTCGCTGATGGCGCGGCTCGATCGCCTGGTGGCGGTCAAGGACCTGGCCCAGATCGCGGCGGTGATCGGGCGCGAGTTCGCCTACGAGCTGCTCGAGGCGGTGGTAGAGCTGCCCGAGGACCAGCTGCGGGACGGCCTCGACCAGCTGGCCAAAGCGGGCCTGGTGTTCCGCCGCGGCGATCCGCCGAACGCGACCTACACCTTCAAGCATGCCCTGGTCCAGGAGACCGCCTACAACGCCCTGCTGCGCCCGAAGCGCGAGGAGATCCACGGCCGCATCGCGCGCACGCTCGCGTCCGACTTCCCGGACGTCATGGAGGCCAATCCGGAGCTGATCGCCAACCACTATACCCAGGCCGGGCTCTACGAGGAGGCGGTGGAGTTCTGGCGCGAGGCCGGCGATCTGGCGGTGGCGCGCTGCGCCCCCAAGGAAGCGATCGCGCATCTGTCGCATGCGCTCGCTCTGCTCGACCGGTTTCCGCCGAGCCCGCATCGCAGCCGGACCGAGCTCGGCCTGCAGACCACGCTCGGTGCGGCCCAGATCGCCGCTCGCGGCTTCGCCGCGCCGGAGGTAGGCCTGGCCTATGCCCGCGCCCAGCAGCTGTGCCAGGAGCTGGGCGATCGCAACCGGCGCTTCCCGGCGCTGTTCGGCCGCTGGATCTTTCTCGCGGCGCGCGCCGAGGTCGACCAGGCGGTGGCGGTCGCCGACGAGATGCTTCAGCTGGCGGGTGAGCTCGACGACAGCGGCCCGCTGCTGATCGCCCACCGGGCGCTGACCAACACCTGGTTCTTCGTCGGCGACCTGGCCGCGGCGCGGCGCCACGCCGAGACCGTGCTCGCCGCCTATCAGCCGGACCGGCACGGCGCGCTCGCCAGCCTGTACTCCGCCGATCCCTATGTCGTGAGCGCCTTCTTCCTGGCCGACACCCTGGCCCTGATGGGCTTCGTCGAGCAGGCCCAGCCGTGGGCCCATGCCGGGCTTGCCCGGGCGCGCGAGCTGGCCCATGGCGTGACCCTGGCCCACGCCCTGCACCATGCCTGCATGTTCCACCAGCTGTGCCGCGAGTTCGCGCGCTCGAGCCGCTCGCCGACGAGCTGATCGCGCTGGCGAGCGAGCACGGACTGGCATTCTGGCATGCGCTGGGCCGGCTGTTCCGCGGCTCGCAGCTGCTGGAGGCCGGGCCAGGCACAGAGGGGCTCGAGGACCTGCGCGCCGGCATGGCCGGCTACCGCGCCACCAGCGGCCTGCTCTATCTGCCCTACACCTTGACCCTGCTGGCGCAGGGCTGCCGCCGGACCGGCGATCACGATGGCGCGTTCGAGGCGATCGAGGAGGCCAAGGCGCTGGTCGAGGCAACCGGGGTGCGCGGCCTCGAGCCTTACGTGCACCGGGTCGAGGCGACCGTGCTGCACGACCGGGGCGCCGACCCCGCGCTGGTCGAGGCCTGCCTGGAGCGCGCGATCGCGCTGTGCCAGCAGCAGAAGGCCAAACTCTCGGAGCTGCGCGCGACCGTCGAGCTGGCGCGCCTGTTGCAGGGCTCGGACCGCACCGCCGAGGCGCGCGATCGGCTGCAGGCGATCCACGCCTGGTTCACGGAAGGCTTCAACACCGTCGACCTGCGCGAAGCCAAGCTGCTGCTCGACGAGCTAGGTTAGGCCCGCGCGTCCTTTCTGGTTTCTTTTCGCCTGGGGAACACGGTGGCCCGATGCCACTCGGTTCGTACCTGATCTCTAGTACATTAGCCCAGCCAGTCCCGGCTACATCGACTAGCCGTCTATGCAATAATGGGTCGTGTTTTTGGGAGGTAAGAAGGAAAAATGTTCGCACTGATCCTCGGCGAAACGTTATTGACACGATGGATGCACCTCGGAATAAGCAGCACGCAACCGCTTGAGCCCCTCCTCAATTTGTGCTTTGTGTGAGGTCCGGCGATGCATATGTTGGTAGATCAGCGCGGATTGCCGGCCCGACACGAAAAGAAGCTCACCTCTTCCATCAGCACGTACTTATGCACCTTTAAAGAGCCGCATGGAACCGATGGTATTTCTAGCCCATTGTCAGGATCCAGAAAAACGACATCCAACCTTCGGTCGTCCGCATCGGCGCGTGCGAAGCACACTCTCGGCGGGTTCGGAATGCCGAACCGTTTTTGGGCCCTTCGACGAAATGCGTTCCGAAAAGAAAGCCGTCCCTTCAGGCAACACCTGTCCCCGTTCTATCAGACTAACGCTCCTCGTCCCGGCCTGCACAATGTTCTTCAGCACATCATGTAGTTGAGGATTGCACTGCCTGAGGGCGGGATCGCTGAGATAGGACAAGTGGCGCCCGTCCTCGTTGTGGCTTTCATCCTCAACCAGATACCAACCACTCCAAGCTTAAGGTCGGCCGCAGAGGCGGGCATTCCTATCAGTTGCCTTAGCAATCCGTACTTGGCGAAATCCCCGGCATCTCCAACGTAACGGTCCTGCATGATAATCCTATTTATCCTCATTTGTTCATCGCCCTGACCACCAAGCGACGCCGTAAGCTTCCCAAGTTTCCCTTGAGGTCTTCCAACTCCGACCGCAGCGCGCTAATCTGGTCACTTACGCCCTTTTCTTGTGCCAGTTGACCTTTAAGGCCCGACTGAACCTCATCTATCCGGTCCCTCAGCGTCGCGCCGTTCTCATCGAGAGCGCCCATACGCGCGGCCACTTCATTGACCCGCTTGATGCAACTGTGCATTAATTTCGAGCTCTCGAGCGCGAGTATCGTCAACAGATTTTCGAGCGGAAGAAAACATGTCATACGGAGCAAATCCTCACATCAAAGCGGTAATAATCAAGGCCGCAACGCCCGCGATGCCGGCTACGCTTAGGAATTGCAGACGTCGCCTCGTTTTTTCGCTCGTTTCCGTAATTTTTCGGATTTCCTCGCCGATTGCACTCTGGGCGGGTAGACCATTGGTCGCGTCAGCGATATAGTCGTCTATTGTCCGACGTCTTTGCTTACTTGCTGGAAACGGGGGTTGATCGTCAATAATCTCGGGGCACCATGAAGGGCGAGCAGGAACTGTCGAGGGATTTGACCAACTAAGCTTCGTAAACTCAAAATAAACAAAGTTCTCTCCAGCTGTAAATGGATAGACGTTGTTAGTAGAGATTATCTATCAGTCAAATATATCCATCGAAACCTGGATCGACCAAAGGACCTGTGCCGACCAGGAGACCCCTATACACCTCTCTTATGAGGAGATTGAAGCGGCCAGCTAGTGGTGGGGAGCGACGCGGCTTCAATTCGGCGACCGGGCGGCTTCTGAGTAGATCCGTCTGCCGTAGCGGCAGCGTCGGTGACGATGCGAACGTCCATTTAGGTGCGCCACAAATGGTGATGGGCTTCGAGGCCGTCTCCATCTTGGACCGAGCTCGGTTCCGGTTATGTCGAGGAATCTTCTGGCACGAGTCATCGCCGTGTAGAATAGTCGTGCTTGCCTCCTCCCGGGTGCTTTGGTAGGCGCCGCGATTGAGAGATGTCTGAATGAGAACTGCAGGCAGCCAACCGTCGTAGGAAGTGCGCTTCTTTTTAGGAAATCGCTGGTTTTCGACGTCCACTATAAAGACGACAGGATACTCAAGTCCCTTCATCTTATGGACGGTCGAGACGATCACGGCCACGTAGCGCCATCGCTTCATAAGTGGACGTATCATATCCGCGATCAGCGACAACGCTCAGGAAGTTAAGAATCGACTGAAAACGCGGTGTCAAGTCAACGCTCGGGTAAACAGCCTCGACATCTTGCATAATTTGGCTGAAAACGCCGATGTCGAGAAGCGTTGCGTTGTGGGCTCCGGTTTCCGACACTCGGAAACTTTCAAGCAGATCGTAGAGCAGTTGTTGAGGATATATGCGCCGCCGCGGTGTGCCCGGCACGACAGGTGCATGGATCAATCGCCCCCATTCGGCCAAAACCGCAGTAATATCGACGAAATTGGCGTTAGGGAAGCTAGGAAGCACTTGCGTATCGAAGTGCACTTGCGCCGCCGCACGGGTCGGCTGCCGCCCGCAACAGTTCGTAGGTCGTCCTGATGGCGTTGACATGGGGTCGCTCGAATAGGCCGCCTCCGAACTCAGCGTATAGGGAATTCCATTTGCCGAAAGTGCATCGCTGAACGCTGCGTGTCGTGGAGGACCCCCGTTAGGCTCGGAGGTGCGCGTTGAGCGCATCGGAAGTCGCGAAATCAGCCGGCGTGAGTTCCCGGATACGACCGTCGGTTTCACGGTAGGCGGTGCCAAGAAGCTCTCTAATCTTGCCAACGACCCATGCGGCTTCATCTAGGCGTGTGGGGAACCGCGACTCGCATCTCATTTGGGACCGGGCGATCAACGGCATCTGGATCTTTGGCGATGCATGTGCTGCACCGAGTTCCTGGTGAGCCAGGTGATCGGCGGCTTGTACGATCAAAGGCGTGCTTCGGAAATTGGTGTCGAGAGTATGTGCAGTAGCAGCAGGATACCGCTCTTGGAACGTCTGGATTCGCGTGACGTCTGCGCCCCTCCAACCGTAGATGGACTGATCATC
>CAVSVZ010000003.1:0-57051 GCA_963731495.1 uncultured Alphaproteobacteria bacterium | reverse complement strand
ACGGCGCTGGCGAGCCACGGCGCGGCGCAGCCAGAGCTGGCCGACTGGCTGATCCTGACCGCCTGCGGTGTCGGCGGTTTTCTGGTCGCCAAACTTCTGAACATGCGCGGAGGCGCCATGATCATGGCGATGCTGGCCAGTGCCGCGGTCCATGGCCTCGGCCTGACCCAGATGCTGCCGCCGTACTGGCTGGTGGCAGCAGTACAGGTGGTGATCGGCGCGGTCGCGGGCGCACGCTTTGCCGGGATCCGCTGGCTCGAGCTGCGCAACACCGTGATCCAGGCCCTCGCCTGGGCGTTCCTGCTGCTGCTGACGGTGCTCGGCGCCGCCGGCATCGGCGTCGCGCTGTTCGGCAGACCGTTCGCCGCGATGGTCCTGGCGGTGGCACCGGGCGGCATGACCGAGATGACGATCATGAGCTATGCGCTCGGCATCGAGACCGCGTTCGTGGTCACCTCCCAGCTTTGCCGCATCTTCTTCGTGATCACGATCGCGCCGGTGCTGTTCCGGCTGTTCAAGATTGCCCCGTCGGTCCGCGCGACGCCTGCGCTACCGGACGCCGCACAGACTCCGCCGAAGCTGCCGTCGCCGGACGAGTTCCGGTCCGACTAGCGATCCGTTGTGCGCGGCGCTACCAGTCGGCGCCCGGCTCGAAGCGGAACGCGTCGCCGGCCGACACCACGCGGCCGGCCGAGGGCAGCGGGAAGTGCGCGGTGCAGACCAGCGTGTCGGTATCGGCATAGCGTTCCATGAAGGCGCGCCGGGTGCGCTTGGCCTGCTCGGCATCCCAGTCCGGCCACACTGTCCACTCGGGATGCAGGCACTGCACGGGCGAGTGCATCAGGTCGCCCGCCATGACCGCATTCTGTCCGCTCGATCGCAGGCGGATCGAGACGTGGTCGGGCGTGTGGCCGGGGCTCGGCTCGAGCCAGACCTGGTCGTTCAGCGCGAAGTCGTTGGTCACCAGCTCGGCCTTGCCGGCGGCGATCACCGGCAGCACGCTGTCCTCCAGCGGGTGGCGCGTGAATTTCTGGTTGCCCCGTTCCCAGGCCTCCAGCTCTTTCTTGGTGAACACGTAGCGCGCGTTGGGAAAGGTCGGGACCCAGCGGCCGCCCTCGAGCTTGGTGTTCCAGCCGACGTGATCGGCGTGCAGATGGGTGCACATGACGTAGTCGATGTCCCCAGGCGTCAGCTCGAGCGATGCCAGCGCGCGCAGATACGTCTCGTCGGTCTTCTGGTGCCATAGCGGACGGTTCGCCCGCTGCTTGTGGTTGCCGACGCAGGTGTCGATCAGGATGGTGTGATGCGGGCTGCGCACGACATAGCTTTGCACCGTGAACAGCACGTCACCGGTGGCGGGATCCATGGCCTTGGGCTTCATCCAGCCTTCGTGGGGCTGCCATTCGGCCGGCGTGGTCTCGGGAAAGAACGCTTGGCGATCGAACGGCATGATCATCTCGACGGCGCGCGCCAGCGTCAGCTCACCCAGTTGCCTGCCTGTCATGATCCGCCCCCGCTGTTGAGGTTCCTGGATAGCGGCTGTCGGCGCGATGCGGAAGACGTCCGGCCGCGATTTAGCTGTCGATCTGATCCGCTTCCGCGAGATCGAGCGTGAACAGCTCCTGCGGCCGGCCCACGCCGCGCAGCGCATAGCGGCCGACGGACACCAGGCGCTCGCGCTGGTCGGCGCAGCAGGCGGCGAAACTGGCGGAGATCAGGACCGGCTGATCGAGGGAGCGGCTCATCGCCTGGATCCGGCTGAGCTCGTTGACGGCCGGGCCGATCACGGTGAAGTCGAGCCGCTCCTGGCTGCCGACATTACCGGACAGAACCTCGCCTTCGTGCAGAGCGAGCGTGAAGCCGGTCACCGGCAGGTCGGCCGCCGACCGCTCCCGGTTCAGCTCGGCGACAGCCCCACGCGCGGCGGCGGCAGCATCCAGCGCGCGCCGGCAGGCCTCGCCCTGAGCGCCGTTGAACACCGCCAGGATACCGTCGCCCATGAATTTCAACACCTCGCCGCCATGCTCGTGCACGACCCCGACCAGGCAGTCCGCATAGGCGTTCAGCAGCTCGATCAGCTGCTCGCGTGGCAGCGTGTCGGCGATCCTGGTGAAGCCGGTCAGATCGCTGAACCAGAGCACGGTCGACAGGGTCTTGACCTCGCCCCGGTCGATCTCGCCGCGCAGGATGCGCTCGGCTGCATCACGCCCGAGATAGGTCGTGCCCAGGGTGCGCGCGGTGTCGATCGCCATGATCGCCTTGAAGGCGAGCGCAAAGGCCGGCAGCGTCGCTTCGATCAGAGCGAGATCGCGCTCGGCGAAGCCGGCCGGCCTGCGGGTGACCCAGGATGTCGCAAGTCCTCGGGTATCGCCGATATTGCCGTGCTCGCCGAAGCTTACGATGTACGCCCAGTAGTCGGTGCCGCCCTGGGCCGCGATTTCGGCCAGAAGCGGGAACTCGTTGCTGCCTTCGCCGCTGCTGAGCCGCCGGCGCATCTGCCGCTGGTGGTTGTTGAGGAGATAATACCACGGGCTGTTGATCCAGTCGTCGCCGGCCACCCGGATCCGGGGATAGACCTGCTTGCGGACGCCTTCGCCGGCGAGCCACCGATGACCCTGGGCAACGGTCACAGGATGCAGGGTGTCGGCGCCGATCGAGGCGCGCCAGAGCGGAATTCCGGCTTCGACCAGGCGATCGCAATAGCCGGCCACCAGATCGGCCTGGCTCAGGCCGTTCAGGCCGACGCTCACGGTCCACCCGACGATGTCCTCGGCGCGACTGGCCATCCGATCGAACGCTCCAGGAAGCGAGAGCCGCGCCGAGTCTAGCCGACGACGGATCAGCGCGGCACCACTTTGCGATACAGATGCCAGGTGGCGTGGCCGAGCACGGGCATCACGATGATCAGGCCCAACAGCACCGGGATCGAACCGAGCACCAGGCCGCCGGCGACGACCAGCCCCCATACAGCCATCGGGCCCGGGTTTGCCAGCACGGCATGCACCGAGGTCGCTACCGCGGTGTACAGACCCACATCGCGGTCGAGCAGCAGCGGAAACGACACCACGCTGATCATCAACACCAGCACGGCGAACAGCGCGCCGACGCCGAGACCGATCACGATCAGCCTCCAGCCGGCCGCGGTGGTGAGCACCTCGCCCGCGAACGCGCCGATCGAGGCCGGCGGCTCGGGGCCGAGCGTGCCCAGCCAGATCAGGTAGGCCGCCGCCAGCCACAGCAGGAAGATCGCCAGCAGGATGAGGCCCAGCACCAGGATCGCGCCGAACGCCGGCGCGCGCACCACGCCGAACGCATCCGCCCAGCTGATCTCGATGCCCTGCTCGCGCCGCCGGCTCATCTCATAGAGACCCACCGCCGCGACCGGGCCGATCAGCGCGAAGCCGGACGCGAGTGGGAACAGCATCGGCAACATGTCGTGGCCGAACGCGAAGGAGGCCAGGACCAGGCCGGCCACGGGATAGATGATGCAGAGGAAGATCACGTCGGTCCGGTAGGCGCCGAAGTCGCGAAGGCCGCTCGCCAGGACGTCCTTGAGGTCGGCCAGCTCGATACGCCGGACCGTCGGCGGCGCGGCTTCGCCAGCAGGGCTTCGCAGCGAATGGCTGGCTCGCTCAACCGCGACGTTGGCCGTCTTGAGCTGATCCGCACCCCACTCGAGCGGGTGTCGGATGTGTTCTTTGATCGCCATCTCAGTCCTCCCGAACCGTTGGCTCGAGGGGCCGGGGGTCACCCGTGGCTCGACGTCGACCCGCTGGTCACGAGATCGCCGCGACCCGCCATACCGTGGAGCATGCGCCGATTGCCGGCGCACGTCCATTCACGTCTGCGATGAGCCGGATCAGGCCGCGAGGCGAAGATCGGCGGAGTCGATGCGCAACAGCTCGCGCAGCGCCACCTCGCCGCGCGCCGTGATGTTGACGGCCCGGCTGTCGCGCACCCGCTCGATCCACGCGCGCGAAAAACAGCTGTCGGCCAGGGCGGCACCGACCGCGCCCGCCAGATGCGGCCGACGCTCGCTCCAATCGAGGCAGGGCCGGCAGAAGGCTCGCCGCCGCGGGACTCTTGCGAGGTCGATGCCCAGGCCGTCGGCGAGAAACGCGGCACCGTCGGCGGTCAGCTCGCCGCCATCGTCGCCCAGCAGCACCGCGCCACGGGCCACCAGCGCATCGGCGATCGCGACGCCCAGCCGGCCGGCCGGCGAGATGATCGTAGCAGGTGCGCGCCAGGCGCAGCGCACCGTCGCGCGGCGAGCGCGGCCGGCGCCGGGGCGGTGCCTCGATCGCGGCGACCAGGCTGATGCTCTCGAGCATGCGTGCGACCAGGGGCGAGGCGACCCGGTAGTAGCGATGCCGGCCCTGGCGGATGCAGGCCAAAAGATTGGCGCCGGCGAGCCGGGCGAGATGGCCGCTCGTGGTCTGCGGCGATACGCCGGCGACGAAGGCCAGCTCCTTTGCGGTCAGCGCGCGGCCGTCCATCAGTGCTGTCAGCATGTTGGCGCGCGCCGGGTCGCCGACCAGTGCTGCCACCTCGGCGATGTTCGGGCCATCGGTCATCGCGGCAGGGTAGGGGGCGGCTGCCGCCCTCTGCAAGGACGATCGGTTCGGCCGCGGCCGTAGCGATCGGGCACCAGGCCCGGCATGTGTTGGCTGACAATGGGCCTCTGACCAGAGGGATGAGCCGATGCGAACCCACGCAACGATTCTGTCCCGAAGCTCGTGGCCCGATCGACTGAGACGAGCCTCGATCCTGTGCGCCAACTGGTTGTGGACCTGCGCCGAGCGGAGCGCGCAGCGCCGCGCGTTGGCGGTGCTCGACGACGAACGCCTGCGTGACATCGGGCGCACGCGTGAGGAGGCGCAGGCCGAGGCCGCGAAACCGTTCTGGCGGCGGTGACCAAACCGGCGCACCGTGCTATGCCCCGGCGCCATGTTGCATCTGAACGACGTCAGCCTGCGGGTCGGCGGCCGCCTTCTGCTCGACGGCGCGACCGTGCACGTGCCGGTCGGCCACCGGGTCGGCCTGGTCGGACGCAATGGCAGCGGCAAGACCTCGCTGCTGCGCCTGATCCAGGGTGAGACCCAGCCGGACGCCGGCATCCTGCGCCTGCGCAAGGGAGCCAGGATCGGCTGGGTCGCGCAGGAGGCGCCGGGTGGCGAGGCGACGCCGCGCGCGGTGGTGCTGGCCGCCGATCGCGAGCGTGCGCGCCTGCTGGCGAGCGCCGAGACCGCGCGCGATCCGCACGCCATCGCCGAGATCCAGACCCGGCTCGCCGACATCGACGCGCATGCGGCGCCGGCCCGCGCCGCGGTCATCCTGAGCGGCCTCGGCTTCGACGAGGAGGCCCAGCAGCGGCCGCTGTCCAGCTTCTCGGGCGGCTGGCGGATGCGCGTGGCGCTCGCCTCGGTGCTGTTCGCCGAGCCTGATCTGCTGCTGCTCGACGAGCCGACCAATCACCTCGACCTCGAGGCCAGCCTGTGGCTCGAGGACTACCTGCGCCGCTACCGGCACACCCTGCTGCTGGTCAGCCACGACCGCAATCTGCTCAATCGGGTGCCGGAGCGGATCGTTCATCTCGACGCGTGCAAGCTCACGGCCTATGCCGGCGGCTACGACGACTTCGAGCGGACGCGCGCCGAGCGGCTGACCCTGCAGGCCAAGGAGCGCGCGCGGATCGAGGCCAGGCGCAAGCACATGCAGGCGTTCGTCGACCGCTTCCGCTACAAGGCGAGCAAGGCGCGCCAGGCGCAAAGCCGGCTCAAGGCTATCGAGAAGTTAGCGACCCTGCCCGCGGTGACCGAGGCGCCGGACGTGGTGCTGCGATTTCCGGCCACCAAGATCCCGGCCCCGCCGCTGATCACGCTGGATCGGGTCAGGGCGGGCTATGGCGATCACGTGGTGCTCGATCGCCTCGATCTGCGGATCGACCCCGACGACCGGATCGCGCTGCTCGGCGCCAACGGCAACGGCAAGTCGACCTTCGCCAAGCTGCTCGCCGGGAGCCTGGCGCCAATGGCCGGCGAGCTGGTGTCCGCGGCCAAGCTGCGGGTCGGCTACTTCGCCCAGCATCAGATCGAGGGACTGGTGCCGGAGGACAGCGCCGTGCAGCATCTGGCGCGGCGGCTGCCGGCCGAGCGCGAGGAGCGCCTGCGCACCCGGCTCGGCGGCTTTGGCCTCAGCCAGGAGAAGGCGGATCTGCCCGCCGGAAAACTGTCAGGCGGCGAGAAGGCGCGGCTGACCTTCGCGCTGATGAGTGCGCTGGCACCCCAGATCCTGATCCTCGACGAGCCGACCAACCACCTCGACATCGACTCGCGCGAGGCTCTGGTCGAGGCGATCAACGATTTTGCGGGCGCCGTGATCCTGATCAGTCACGATCGTCACCTGATCGAGCTCACCGCCGATCGGCTGTGGCTGGTCGCGGGCGGGCGCGTGCAGCCGTATGACGGCGACATGGACAGCTACCGTCGCAGCCTGCTCGGCGCCGAACGTGGCAATGGCGCCGACGGTGGCAAGCGTCCCAGCGAGCGGCGGCGCGGCAGCGATCAGCGCCAGCGCATCGCACCCCTGCGCCAGGCGGCGCGCGAAGCCGAGCGTGAGCTCGAGCGGCTGACCAGGGATCACGGCGCGCTCGCCGCCAGGCTCGCCGACGGCGCGACCTATCAGCTGCCGGGCGCCGAGCTCGAGGCGCTCGCCAAGCGCGAAGCCGAGCTGAAAGTCCGGATCGAGGCGGCCGAGGCGCGCTGGCTCGAGGCCGAGCAGGCGCTCGAGCGGGCCCAGGGCTAGGGACTGCGCGACAGGTCTTAAGGAAGCCTCCACGAGCCTCGAGGTATCGTGGCACCATGGCTAGGATGACGCTGCGCCACGCGCATCTGCGCCCGGCCCTGGGTCTTCGGCTCGCTTCGATCGTCCTGGTAGCCTACCTCGCCCGTCTCCTCTGTCTGTGGGCGGACGCCGCGGATGCACGAGAGTCCGGCGACCCGGTCGAGATCGCCATCAACCAGCAGGGCTTCGCTATCCCGAGCGACTACATCGCGTCCCTAGCACGTGAGAGCGATGGGTCGGTCCAGCTCGTCCGGCTGACGATGTTCTGGCCTACGATGGAGCCACTGGCCAACAGGGTACCGCAGAAGCTGGAGCTGCCAGGCCCGCAAGGCATCAATGCTCTGCTACGCAAGCGCCCGCACGACGGTTACCAAATGCTCCATGCCGCCATCAAGCTTGGCTGGATCGACAAGCAAGACGAAGTCGGTCCTTTGGTCTTCGCGCGTACATCAAAGATCATGAGCGAAGGCGACGAACGACGCGACGCTATGACACGTCTGATACAGATGTTCGCGCACCCAGCGGTGATCCAGTCGTCTTCGACTGCGACGACCTCTTCAGCTGGGATGCCCATGAGACCATGAACCTTCAGCCCATCTGCAAGATCAATTACATGGTTATGCCGGGGGTGGGGCTCACCTACTGGTTCTACCGCAAGAACCTGCAGTCCTGGCGCGAGATCGACCGATCGATCCGCCGGCTGGTTCAATCCTTCGCGGCGGGAACCGGCGAGACGCCCACCGGGCATGGCCTGCAGCGCTGACCATCTGGGACACCGGACGCGCATTTTGGGTTGCCATCGGGCGGCGGCTTGTCCGAGAGTGACAGGTCCGTGACGGCGGTCGATGCGCGCGGGGGCTGGGACACGCGGGATCGCCGCAAACAGGATCAGGGGGAGCCATCCATGGCAGCAGGCGAATTGGTTCGGAATGTCGCATTGGTCGGTGCCAATGGCAGCGGTAAGACCACGTTGCTCGAGAGCCTGCTCTTCGTGAGCGGTGCCGTCGGCCGCAAGGGCAAGGTGGGCGAGGGCAACATGGTCGGCGATTCTTCGACCGAGGCGCGCGAGCGCGGCATGAGCACCGAGGTGAACGCGGCCACGATCATCGAGCAGGACGGCGGCACGATCACCTTCCTCGACTGCCCGGGCTCGGTCGAGTTCGCGCAGGAAGCGCGTGGCGCGCTGTGCGGCGTCGATGCCGCGGTCGTGGTGGTCGAGCCGACGCTCGAGCGGATGATCACCGTATCGCCACTGCTGCGTTTCTTGGATGCGCACGACATTCCGCATCTGATCTTCATCAACAAGATGGACCGCTCCGAGGTCCGCTATCGCGACCTGCTCGACAGCCTGCGGGCGCTGTCTGAGCGCCCCGTGGTGCCGCACCAATACGCGATCGGTCGCGGCGAGGACCTGGTAGGCTACATCGATCTCGTGACCGAGACGGCGTACAGCTACAACCAGGGCGCACCCTCGGAAGAAATCCCGCTGCCCGAGGAGTATCGCGAGCGCGAGCAGGCGGCGCGCACCGAGATGCTCGAGACGCTCGCGGACTTCGACGACGACCTGATGGAATTGTTGCTCGAGGAGCAGGAACCGCCCGCCGACGACATCCTGCGGCATCTGCAAAAGACGCTGGGCGCCGATCAGATCGTGCCGGTGTTCATGGGCGTCGCCGAGCATGACGAGGGTGTGCGCCGTTTGCTCCAGGCGCTGCTGAAGGAGGCGCCGCCGGCGTCGGTGACCGCGGCCCGCCTCGGCGTCGATGCGACCGGCGGCACGCTGGTGCAGATCCTGAAGACCTACCATCTGCCGCATGCCGGCAAGCTGTCGCTCGCCCGGGTCTGGGCCGGCGAGGTCAAGGACGGCATGACCCTGGATGGCATGCGGGTCGGCGGCGTGTTCCGCATGTTCGGCGGCCAACACAACAGTGTCGGCGGCGCCTCGACGGGCGACATCGTCGGGCTCGGCCGCCTGGAGGAGGCCAAGACCGGACAGTCGCTGACCAACGGCGTCGCCGCGTCGGCCGAGCTGCTCAGCCCGGAGACCCCGGCGCCGATGTACGCCTTCGCGGTCCACGCCGAGAACCGCAACGATGAGGTCAAGTTGTCCGGCGCGCTCTCGAAGCTGGTCGACGAGGATCCGAGCCTGCGCTTCGAGCAGGATCCCGAGCTGCAGCAGAGCCTGCTCTGGGGACAGGGCGAGATGCACCTGCGGGTTGCGCTCGACCGGCTGCGCTCGAAGTATCACATCGGGGTCGAGGGCAGACCGCCGCAGACGCCTTATCGCGAGACCATCCGCAAGACCACCCAGAGCCACGGCCGCCACAAGAAGCAGAGCGGCGGGCACGGCCAGTTCGGCGACGTCAAGCTGGAGATCAAGCCGCGGCCGCGCGGCGAGGGCTTCGAGTTCATCGACAACATCGTCGGTGGCGCGGTGCCGCGCCAGTACATCCCGGCGGTCGAGGCGGGCGCCAAGGACTATCTGCGCCGCGGGCCGCTCGGCTTCCCGGTGGTCGACGTCAGCGTCCGGCTGTTCGACGGCCAGTTCCATAGCGTCGACAGCTCGGAAATCGCGTTCAGGATGGCGACCGCGCTGGCCCTGCGCGAGGGCATGCCGAAATGCGACCCGGTGCTGCTCGAGCCGGTGCTCGCGGTCGACATCTCGGTGCCGACCGAATACACCTCGCGCGTGCTCCAGCTGATCAGCCAGAAGCGCGGCCAGATCCTGGGCTACGACGCCAAGGACGGCTGGCGGGGCTGGGATCAGATCTCGGTGCATATCCCGCAGGCCGAGATCCACGACCTGATTGTCACCCTACGCTCGCTGACCCAGGGCGTGGGCTTCTTCGACTGGCGGTTCGATCACCTGAGCCCCGTGCCCGATCGCCTGGCGGAGACGGTCGTGGCGCAGCACAAGGAGGAGGCGCAGGCCTCCTAGATGCAGCTGGGAATGTCTCGTCTCCGGCGATCTCGAGCTGAAATCGTGATACGTCGAGAGCGGCGCGTGGGCGAAGTGGCCCACGCGGCCTGAGCGAGGCGCGATGACCTGCTCCGTCAGCTGCTGTGCGTCGTGGATGACGCGGGGCTGCGGTAACCCGGCTGTATGAGGCAGCTGGGCTCGTACTCCAACGCACCAGGTAGGAAAGGCGAAGGTGTTCACCGTGATGCTCACGAACGTCGTTCTGCGCGACGATCTCGCCGTCCGCGAGGCGAACGCGCTCGCCGACGGGGGGCCGAGCGCCGCGTGCCGGCGCGGCTCTCGTGGTAGCTGCGCCGGAGGCGCTGCATGACTTCGCCTCATCCGGTCGTCTTCCTGGTCGACGTCGACAACACGCTGCTCGACAACGACGGCCTTCAGCAGGATATGAAAGACCATCTCGAGCGGGTCTTCGGCCTCGCGTCTTGCGAGCGCTATTGGACGATCCAGGAGGACCTGTTCGCGGAGCTGGGCTATCGCGACTATATCGGCGCCCTCCAGCGCTACCGGGTCGAGCATCAGCCCGCGGTAGAGCTGCAGCCGATGTCCTCCTTCCTCCTCGATTTCCCTTTCGCCGACCGGCTGTTCCCGGACGCCGTCGAGGTGCTGAAGCGGCTGTGCAGCCTGGGCCCGACCGTCCTCCTGTCAGACGGCGATGTCGTCTTCCAGCCGCGCAAGGTGGAGCGTGCGGGCCTGTCGCAGGCCGTAGATGGACGCGTGCTGATCTATATCCACAAAGAGCAGGAGCTGGCTGACGTGGAGCGGCGATACCCGGCCGAGCACTACGTTCTTGTGGACGACAAGCTGCGTATCCTGACCGCGGTCAAGCAGGTTTGGGGAGAGCGCGTAACGACGGTCTTCCCGCGCCAGGGGATCTATGCCCACGACCCGGACGTGACCAGCGCTTTCCCGCCGGCCGACGTGACGATCGAAGGGATCGGCGATTTGCTCGAGGTCGACCTGACGCAGCTCTGCCCGGCGCCCGATCGCCCCTGATTGAAATTCTGCGGCCGATTCCAAGCGAGGCGGCAGGCTGCCGCGCTCACTGCGGCGGCACGATCACGGCACAGGCGATGCGCGGTCCGGCATCGCCCGCCGGGTCGGTGTGGTAGTCGTCGGGACCCTGATGGATGACGATCGACGAGCCGTCGTCGTCGAACAGCGTGGTCTCGCCGTCGGCCATGGTCACCGCATCGGTGAAGTATTCGATCGCGAGAACGCCATCGTCCTGAACATGGACATTGGGCAGGTCGCCGGCGTGGTAGCCGTGCGGGTTGTTCCAGCCGTGCTGCTCTTCGGTCGGATTGAAGTGGCCGCCGGCCGAGGTGAACGGCGGCTCGCAGATGCCGACGGCATGGATGTGGAAGGCATGGACGCCGGGTGGCAGGCCGGACGCTTCGGCGAGAATATGCACACCCCGCGCCATCTCCGTCACGGTGACCTTGCCGATGGCGTTGCCCTTGGCATCGAGCAGCTCGCCTTCGGCCATCTGGGCCCGAGCCACGCCGGCGACCATCGCCGTAGACAGGAAGGCCAGCCCGATGGTCGCGTTCATCGTCCGGCGTGTGCCGCGGCGCGGGGGGTGCTGCATGAGATCTCCTTCCACCGACATCGGGCATAGCCCGAGGTCGTCGAGCTGCATCAGATCGAGACGGCCTGGCACGTCGGGCGCGACAGGATGGCTCAGATGTGGATCGGCGAGCCGTGCGCCGCCAGGGCCGCTTCCTTGATCGCTTCCTCGAGCGTCGGATGCGGGTGACACGTCCGCGCGAGATCCTCCGAGGACGCGCCGAACTCCATGGCGAGCGCCGCCTCGGCGATCATCGTGCCGGCCTCGGCGCCGATGATGTGCACGCCGAGCAGGCGGTCGGTGGCCGCGTCGGCCAGCACCTTGACGAAGCCGTCGGTCTGGCCAGTGCAGCGCGCGCGGGAATTTGCCGAGAACGGGAACTTGCCGGCCTTGTAGGGGATGCCGGCTTCCTTGAGCCCGTCTTCGGTCTTGCCGACCGAAGCGACCTCGGGGGCGGTGTAGATGACCGCCGGAATCGCATCGTAGTCGATGTGCGGCTTGCCACCGGCGAGATGCTCGGCGACGCAGACCCCTTCGTCCTCGGCCTTGTGCGCGAGCATCGGACCCTTGATCACGTCGCCGATCGCGAACACGCCCTCGACGCCGGTCGCGAAGTTGGCGCCGACCTCGATCCGGCCGTGATTGTCGGTGGAAAGGCCGACGCTATCGAGCCCGAGGTCGCCCGTGTAGGGCCGTCGGCCGATCGCGACCAGCGCCACGTCCGCCTTCATCTTCTCCTGGGCGCCACCGTCGGTCGCCTCGGTCGTGATCACCAGCCGATCGCCGCTCTGGTCGACCTCAGAGACCTTGGTGCCGAGCTTGAAGCCCAGGCCCTGGCGCGACAGCAGGCGCTGGAACTGGCGCGACACCTCCAGGTCCATGCCGGGCGTGATCCGGTCGAGATATTCGACCACCGTGACCTTGGCGCCGAGCCGGTGCCACACCGTGCCGAGCTCGAGCCCGATATAGCCGGCGCCGACCACCACCAGATGGGTCGGCACCGCCGACAGCTCGAGGGCGCCGGTCGATGAGACCACGCGCCGCTCGTCGACCTCGATGCCGGGCAGCTGGGCGACCTCGGAGCCGGTCGCGATGATCACGTTCTTGGCGATGACCTCGCGGCCGCCGCCGCCGTTCAGCTCGACCTGCACGCGGCCCTGGCCATCCAGCCGGCCGAGCCCCTTGATCGAGGTCACCTTGTTCTTGCGAAACAGGAACTCGATGCCCTGGGTCAGCTCCTTGACCACCTTCGACTTGTGCTCCTGCATGCCGGGCAGGTCGAGCTCGACCGTGCCGAGCCTGATGCCGAAGGCGTTCATGCCATTGCGCGCCTCGGCGTACAGCTCCGAGGCGTGCAGGAGTGCCTTGGACGGGATGCAGCCGACATTGAGGCAGGTGCCGCCCAACGTGTCGCGCTTCTCGATGCAGGCGACCTTCATGCCGAGCTGGGCCGCGCGGATCGCGGCCACATATCCGCCGGGCCCGCCACCGATCACGGCCACGTCAAAGGTATCCTCGGTCATCCTCCCCCTCGCCATTCGGCTGGTTTGGCGGCCTGCCGAGCGGCCACCGCGGTCTTCTCCGTCTCAGAGGTCGAGCAACAGCCTCTCCGGATCTTCGATACACTCCTTGACGCGCACGAGAAAGCTTACCGCCTCGCGACCATCGACGATCCGATGATCGTAGCTCAGCGCGAGATACATCATCGGCCGAATCCTGATCTCGCCGTCGACCGCGACCGGCCGGTCCTGGATCTTGTGCATGCCCAGAATGCCGACCTGGGGCGGATTGAGGATCGGCGAGCTCATCAACGAGCCATAGACGCCGCCGTTCGAGATCGAGAAGGTGCCGCCCATCAGCTCGTCCATCGCCAGCTGACCATCGCGCGCCCGGACACCCAGATTGCCAATGGTCTGCTCGAGCTCGGCGAAGCTCTGGCGATCGGCATCGCGCACCACCGGCACCACCAGGCCGCTCGGCGTGCTCACGGCGACACCGATGTCGTAGCGGTGGTGATAGATGATCTCGTCACCATCGATCTCGGCATTGACCGCCGGGAAGGCCTGCAAGGCGTTGATCGAGGCCTTGACGAAGAACGACATGAAGCCGAGCCGGACGCCGTGCTTCTGCTGGAAGCTGTCGCGGTAGCGTGCGCGCAGCGCCATGACCGCGCTCATGTCGGCCTCGTTGTAGGTGGTGAGGATCGCCGCGGTGTTCTGGGCCTCCTTGAGGCGCTCGGCGATCCGACGCCGCAGCCGGGTCATCTTGACCCGCTCCTCGCGCGAGCCGGTCGCCGGCCTCGCCGCTGCCGGCGGCGGCGAGGGCCTGGGCTTCGGGGCCGGTTCGGCAGCCTTCGGCTCGGCGGGCTTTGCCTCTGGCTTTGCCGCCGGCGGCGCAGGGGTGACGGGGGGCGGGGGCGGGGCCGGGGCCTCGGCCTCAGGCTTCGCTTCCGCCGCCTCAGGCTCGGCTTCCGCCGCCTCGGGCTCGGCCTGGGCCGCCGTGCCGCCCTCGATCGCGGCCAGCACATCGCCCTTGGTGATGTTGCCTTTCGGTCCGGTCGGCGTGATCGAGTTCGGCATCCAGGCCGTGCTCGTCGATCAGCTTGCGGACCGCTGGCGAAAGCGAACCATCGGCTTTGCCTGACGCAGCTTCCTTCTTGGGCGCGGCCGGCTTGGCCGCAGCGCCGTCCTGGTCGATCGAGCCGAGCAGCGCTCCGACTTCGACGTCGCCGCCTTCGTCGACCAGGATCTCCGCCAGCGTGCCGCTCGCCGGCGCGTTGAACTCGAGCGTCACCTTGTCGGTTTCCAGCTCGACGATCGGCTCGTCCTCGGTAACCACGTCGCCGATCTGCTTGAACCACTTGGCGACCGTCGCCTCCGCAACCGACTCGCCCAGGCTGGGCACCCGAATCTCGACGGCCATCCTGCCCCCCTCGATCGCTTACGCCGCCGCCCCTGCCGCCGGCGCTTGATCCGCTTTTGCCTGATCGCCCAGCAGAGCGAGGTCGACCAGGCTGCTCTGCTCGCGCACGTGTTGCTGATGCGAGCCGGTGGCGGTCGACGCGGCGGCGGCGCGACCGGCGTATGCAGGACGTTGGTGGGCGATGTCAAGCTGCGCCAGCACCGCCTCGATGCGCGGCGCGACGAAGCTCCAGGCCCCCATGTTCTTGGGCTCCTCCTGGCACCAGATCACCTCGGCCGACTTCGGGTAGCGCGCGAGCTCGTCGGCCAGTGCCTTGTGCGGGAACGGCGCGATCTGCTCCAGGCGCAGCAGGGCCACGCTCTGCTCGAGGTCCAGCTCGGCGCGGCGTTGCGCCAGGTCGAAGTAGACCTTGCCCGAGCACAGCACCGCGCGGGTGACCTGCTCGTCGGCCGGCGACGGCGGATGATCGTACATGACGCGATGGAAGCTGCTGCCCGGCCCCATGTCCGCCAGGGTCGAGGTGCACGCCTTGTGGCGCAGCAGCGACTTCGGCGTCATCACGATCAGGGGCTTGCGGAAGTCGCGATGCATTTGCCGGCGCAGGGCGTGGAACAACGACGCCGGCGTCGACGGATACAGCACCTGGAGGTTGTCGTCGGCGTAGAGCTGCAAGAAACGCTCGAGCCGGGCCGAGCTGTGCTCGGGACCCTGGCCCTCATA
The DNA here is from genome assembly GCA_963731495.1 of uncultured Alphaproteobacteria bacterium. Classification (GTDB taxonomy): domain Bacteria; phylum Pseudomonadota; class Alphaproteobacteria; order Geminicoccales; family Geminicoccaceae; genus DASUGG01. Next base: position 42,019 of record CAVSVZ010000003.1, on the reverse strand, counting down.
GCCGTGCGGCAGCAGGCAGACCAGGCCCGACATCCGCAGCCACTTCGCCTCGCCGGCCGAGATGAACTGGTCGAAATAGACCTGCGCGCCATTGGCGAAGTCGCCGAACTGCGCCTCCCACAGGACCAGGCAGCCGGGGTCGGCGAGCGAATAGCCATACTCGAAGCCGAGCACGCCCTCCTCGGACAGCGGGCTGTCGACCACCTCGAAGGTCGGCTGGCCCTCATGCAGATGTTCGAGCGGGACGTAACGCTCCTCGGTCTCCTGGTCGTACAGCACGGCGTGGCGCTGGGAGAAGGTGCCGCGGCCGACGTCCTCGCCGCTCAGCCGGACCGGATAGCCCTCACGCAGCAGGGTGCCGAACGCCAGAGATTCGGCGGTCGCCCAGTCGATGCCCTCGCCCGCCTCGATTGCCTTACGCCGCTGGCCGATGATCCGCGACAGCTTGCGATGGACGTGCAGACCCTCGGGCAGCTCGGTCATGGCCAGCCCGATCTCGCGCAAGGTCTCGATCGGCACCGCCGTCGTGCCGCGCTCATATTCTTCGGGCGCCCGGCTCAGGCCGCTCCAGGCGCCTTCCAACCAGTCGGCCTTGTTGGTTTTGTAGCCGGCCGAGGCCTCGTGCGCATCCGACAGGCGCTGCTGGAACGCGTCGTAGACGCGCTGTCCCTCGCCCTGCTCGAGCACGCCTTCCTCGCTCATCTGGCGCGCGTAGATTTGCCGCGTGGTCGGATGCTGCGCGATCGTCCGATACATCAGCGGCTGGGTGAAGCTCGGCTCGTCGGCCTCGTTGTGGCCGTGCCGCCGGTAGCACCACAGGTCGATCACCACATCCTTCTTGAAGTGCTGGCGGAACTCGGCCGCCATGCGGCCGACCAGGACCACCGCCTCCGGATCGTCGCCGTTGACGTGGAATATCGGCGACTGCACGGTGCGTGCCACGTCGGAGGGATAGGGCGACGAGCGCGCATAGGCCGGGCTGGTCGTGAAGCCGATCTGATTGTTGACGATCAAGTGGATCGTGCCGCCGGTGCGAAAGCCCCGCAGCTCCGACATCTCGAGGCCTTCCTGGACCACGCCCTGACCGGCGAACGCGGCATCGCCATGGAGCAGCAGCCCCATCACGCGCGATCGCTCGGTGTCGCCCTTTTGCCGCTGTTTGGCGCGCACCTTGCCGAACACCACGGGATTGACCGCCTCCAGATGGGACGGATTGGCGGTCAGGCTGAGATGGACCTTGCGGCCATCGGGCAGCTCGCGATCGGTCGACGTGCCCAGGTGGTACTTGACGTCGCCCGAACCCAGCACGTCGTCGGGCGCCGAGCCGCCCTGGAACTCGGAAAAGATCGCCGTGTACGGCTTCCCCATAATATTGGCGAGCACGTTCAGGCGGCCGCGGTGCGGCATGCCGAGCACGATCTCGTCGACGCCGAGCTCGGCCGAACGACGGATGATTGCCTCGAGCGCCGGCACCGTGCTTTCGCCGCCGTCCAGGCCGAAGCGCTTGGTGCCCGGGAACTTGACGTGCAGGAAGCGCTCGAATCCTTCGGCCGCCGTCAGCTGGTCGAGGATATCGCGCTTGGCTTCGGCACCAGCCCGAAGGAGGTTGTGCGAGCCCTCCATCTGCACCTGGATCCAGCTCTTTTGATCGGGATCCTGAATGTGCATGAACTCGACGCCGATCCTGGCGCTGTAGGTCTGGCGCAGGATCTCGACGATCTCGCGCAAGGTGGCCTTTTCCAGGCCGAGCACGTTGTCCAGGAAGAACTCGCGATCGAGGTCTGCCTCGGAGAAGCCGTATGCCGCCGGGTCGAGCTCGGGGTGATGCTTGTCGCCGGCCAAGCCCAAAGGGTCGAGGTCGGCCAGCAGGTGTCCGCGCACCCGGAAAGCGCGGATCAGCATGACCACGCGCAGATGCTCGATGATCAGCCGGCGCGAGCGCTCGCTGCCGAGATCGACCACCTCGGTGCCGATCTGCGCCGGCAGCGTAGCGCGCCGCCGTTGCGGCGCGGCTGCTGCGCCGCGCGGCTCTGCTCGAACAGGCCGCGGCTCTCGGGGCCCAGCTCGTCGAAGTAGCTGCGCCAGCTCGGATCGACCGTGGCGGGGTCGCTCAGATAGCGGGCGTAGAGCTCCTCAATGAACGCGCCGTTGCCGCCGTAGAGAAAAGCCGTCTGCTCGAGTTCGCGTCGCCTGGCCATGGTTCCGATCTATGTCTTATGCGGCTCTTCACAAGTCCCCTGCCAGTAGCGCAAGTCCCGTGCCAGTGCCGCCTGCAGCGCGCCGAAATTGACGGAGCCGAGTTAAGATTCCGCCTTTGCCATTGCCTCCAGCATCGTCTGGCCGATCGCTGCCGGGCTTTCTGCGACGACGATCCCGGCCGCCCGCATCGCCGCGATCTTCTCTTCGGCCCCGCCCTTGCCGCCGGCGATGATCGCGCCCGCGTGGCCCATGCGCCGGCCCGGCGGCGCGGTGCGCCCGGCAATGAAGCCGACGACCGGCTTCTTGCTGCCCGACTGGCCGATCATGTCAGCGGCCTCTTCCTCGGCGGCGCCACCGATCTCGCCGATCATCACGATGCCCTCGGTCTCCGGATCGGCCAGGAACAGCTCCAGGCAATCGATGAAGTTGGTGCCGTTGACCGGGTCGCCACCGATGCCGATGCAGGTGCTCTGGCCGAGCCCGACCGCGCTGGTCTGGGCGACGGCCTCGTAGGTTAACGTGCCGGAGCGTGAAACGATCCCGATTCGTCCACGCTGATGGATGTGACCGGGCATGATGCCGATTTTGCAGGCATCCGGTGTGATCACGCCCGGGCAGTTCGGTCCGATCAGGCGCGACCAGGAGCCGGCCAGAGCGCGCTTGACCCGCACCATGTCGATCACCGGAATGCCCTCGGTAATGCAGACGATCAACCGTATGCCGGCATCGATCGCCTCGAGGATCGCATCGGCCGCGAACGCCGCCGGCACGTAGATCACCGAGGCGTCGGCGGCGGTCTCCCGAGCCGCGTCCGCCACGGTGTTGAACACGGGCAGGCCCAGATGCGTCGCGCCGCCCTTGCCCGGGGTCACGCCGCCGACCATGCGCGTGCCGTAGGCGATCGCCTGCTCGGAATGAAAGGTGCCCTGGGCGCCGGTGAAGCCCTGGCAGATAACCTTGGTATCGCGATCGACCAGGACCGCCATCAGGAAGCTCCCCGCACCGCGGCCACGACCTTCTCGGCAGCGTCGCCCAGATCGGATGCCGCCGTGATCGGCAGTCCGGAGTCCTGCAGGATCTGCTTGCCGAGATCGACATTGGTGCCTTCGAGCCGCACCACCAGCGGCACCCCGATATTGACCTCGCGCGCCGCCGCGACGACGCCTTCCGCGATCACGTCGCAACGCATGATGCCCCCGAAGATGTTGACCAGCACGCCTTCGACCTTCGGATCGGACAGCAGCAGCTTGAACGCTGCGGTCACCCGCTCCTTGGTGGCACCACCGCCGACATCGAGGAAATTAGCCGGCTCGCCGCCCGACAGCTTGATGATGTCCATGGTTGCCATGGCCAGGCCGGCGCCGTTGACCATGCAGCCGATATTGCCGTCGAGCTTGACGTAGTTCAGCTCGTGGCGGCTGGCCTCGATCTCGTGCGGATCCTCTTCGTCGAGATCGCGCAGCTCGACCACCTTGGGCTGGCGGTACAGCCCGTTGCTGTCGAAATTGATCTTCGCGTCGAGCGCCACCAGCGCGCCGTCGGCCGTGACCACGAGTGGGTTGATCTCGATCAGGCTGGCGTCGCACTCGGTGTATGCACGATAGATACTGCCCATGAACGCGACCGCGCGGGAGACCTGGCGGCCCTCGAGGCCGAGCCCGAACGCGATCTGGCGGCCGTGGAACGGCTGGAAGCCGATCGCCGGATCGATGCCGACTTTCAGGATCTTCTCCGGGCTGCGGGCGGCGACCTCCTCGATCTCGACGCCGCCTTCGGCCGAGGCCATCAGGGTGACCCTGGCGGTCGCCCGGTCGATCACCACCCCCAGATAGAGCTCGCGCGCGATGTCGCAGCCGTCCTCGACGAACACCCGGCGAACCTGCTTGCCGTCAGGACCGGTCTGATGGGTGACCAGGGCCATGCCGAGCATCTGGTCGGCGAGCTGGCGCACCTGCTCGATCGATTTGGCGAGCTTGACGCCACCGCCCTTGCCGCGACCGCCGGCATGGATCTGCGCCTTGACCACCCAGACCGGCCCGCCGAGCTCGCGCGCGACCGCCTCGGCTTCGTCCGGCGTATAGGCGACCTGGCCGCGCAGGACCGTGACGCCGTAGTCCCTCAGCAGCGCCTTGGCCTGGTATTCGTGGATGTTCATGCCCGGTCCCGCTGCTTGCTGCTGGTGAGCCCCAGGCCGGAGGCGGCGCTACAGCTCGACCGCCGCGCACAGGGCCCTGACCGCCTCGACCGAGGCGTCGAACGCCGCACGCTCTTCCGGCTCCAGCTCGATCTCCACGATCCGCTCGACCCCGCCCGCACCGATCACCGCCGGCACGCCGACATAGAGGTCATCGACACCATAGACCCCGTTCAGGTGTGCGGCACAAGGCAGCACGCGCTTTTGATCGCCAAGATACGCTTCGGCCATCTGAATCGCGGCCGCGGCCGGCGCATAGAAAGCCGAGCCGGTCTTGAGCAGGCCGACGATCTCGGCACCGCCGTCGCGCACCCGCTGGACGATGGCATCCAGGCGCGCCTGGCTGGTCCAGCCCATCTTGACCAGATCGGGCAGCGGAATGCCGGCGACCGTCGAGTAGCGCACCAGCGGGACCATGCTGTCGCCATGGCCGCCGAGCACGAAGGCGGTCACATCCTCGACCGACACGCCGAGCTCCTCGGCGAGGAAGTAGCGGAACCGGGCCGAGTCCAGGACGCCGGCCATGCCGACCACCTTGGCGGGCGGCAGGCCGCTGACCTTCTGCATGACCCAGACCATGGCATCGAGCGGGTTGGTGATGACGATCACGAAGGCGTCGGGGCAGTGCTCGCGGATATTCGCCGCCACCGTCTTGATCACGCCGGCGTTGATCGCGATCAGATCGTCGCGGCTCATGCCGGGCTTGCGCGGCACGCCCGCAGTGACGATCACCACATCGGCGCCGGAAAGCGCTGCAGGATAGTCGTTGGCGCCGCCGAACGCGGCATTGGCGCCAATGATCGGGGTCGACTGGGCGAGATCGAGCGCCTTGCCCTGGGGCACGCCCTCGACGATGTCGAACAAAGCGACGTCGCCGTGCTCGCGTTGCGCCGCGAGGAGGGCGAGGGTGCCGCCGATCTGTCCGGCGCCGATGAGCGCGATCTTATTGCGAGCCATGCCTGAGACGGTGCGTTGATTGAGGCCATGCGTCGGCAACGACGCTCCGCCGGCGTTGTAGCGAAGCGACCCCCGCACCGCAAGGGCGCACCGGTGCGCAACGCCTCAAAGTCGTGACCGGCGCCACCGGCGAGCCCGGCTACTTGTCCGCTTTCGCCTAGACCGCCACGGCGCCACTGTTGACCGCATCCTGCACGGTGGTCACGCCGGTCGGATCGACCAGGGTCACCACTTGAACGGAGTTGAAGCCCGGGGCCGCGCCGTCGATGTCGGCGCTGACCGCGATGTCGTTGCCGCCGCTCCCACTCGGCGTGAACTGCAGGAACTCGTCGATATTGGCGCGGACATCGACGTTGCCGTTCAGGTTTGGGCCATCGAACAGGGCAGACAGGTCCAGCACGTCGCCCTCATCGGCGTTGAAGTCGAGGATCTGGTCACCGCGGTCGGGCAGCGACAGCAAAAAGAACCGGTCGGCATCCTCGCCGCCCATCACCATATCGTTGCCAGGACCGCCGAATAGAAGATCCCGGCCCGGGCCGCCATCGAGGAAGTCATTGCCTTCGCCGCCGTCGAGCAGATCGTTGCCGGCGAGACCAGCGATGTCATCGTCGCCGTCAAGACCGGCGATCGGATTGTTGAATTCGTCGCCGTTAAGCGTGTTCCCCCCCGGCTTGTCATCGACCTGCAGGCTCGCGGTGCTGAAGTCGTAGCTAACCTTGACCGGATCGCTGACGGCGCCCTGGTCGTCCACCACCTTGATGCTGACCGTCCGCTCGCCGAGCGTGCCGCCCGCTTGCAAGCTGATGCTGCGAAGGATGCTCTCGTAGACCGCGATCGAGGCGTCGCCTTCGAGCATCACCTTGCCGGCGCTGCCGTCCTCAAGCGCCGTGATTCCGGTTCCGTCGAGCGATTCCGTGATCACCAGTTTGTCGACGGACTGACCCGAGACGATCGCAACCGTGGCGCCGCTCAGCTTGCCGCTGTCCGAGTCGCTGATGTTCAGGTCGGGCGCGACCGTCGGCACGTAGCCAAATCGAAGCGCCAAGGTCGGGACCAGATCGACCTGAATGACGGTGTCGTTGAGGTCGTCGTCGGACGAGCTGGTAAGGAGCACCAGATCCTCGAACGAGGCGGTCAGGCCACTGACGTCCGGCAGCAGACCGGAGGTGGTCTGGATGTGCCCTCCGTCGTTGAGCAGGTCGTTCAGCCCATCGCTCGGTGTCGGATTGGCGCTGTGGAAGATGTTGCCATCGATCGCAACCGAGCCGTCGTCGGTGATCAGGAAGAGCTGCGGAGTCGGGTCGGTGATCTTTGCCGGCTGGCCATCGCCGTTGCGGAACTCGAGCTCGGGATCGCCGCTGAGGCGCTCGCCATTCAGGGTCCAACCATCGGCGATCAGGAACAGGCCGAACTTGAGGCCCGGCGCCAGCTCGGATGAATCGTAAAGCTGGCTCAGCTGGACCGCATCGCCCGGCTGAAGCGGCCCGCCGCCTGGTCGCACATCCGGCTGGTTCGGGTCGGCATCGGCGAGCTCGATCCGTGGAAACACCATCTTGGGGTTGTGGATCGTGCTATCAGGATCGATCAGATAGACGCCGAGGCTGTTCTCAAACGCTGCGACCTCGTCGAGGAACGCGATCCTGGCGTCGGCCGATGGACCCAACGTGAAGTTGCCCTGGTCGACGCCGTAGATCTGGGCAGTGTCGAGCGCCTGCTGCTCGGTTAGCGTCGGGAACTGCCGGCCGGAGGTGAACTCCGGGGTCACGGTGACTTCGCCGACCGGGACCACCTGCCCGGGGCCCGCCGTGAGGGTCGGCGGCTGGTTGCCCTCGCGGGCTCCCTCGATGCCGCTCTCGAAGTGCACCGGCGGCGTGCCGAGCAGCAGCGCGGTCGGAGCGAGCGGGCCGAGCGCGTCGGGGCCATTGCCGATGCCGCCCGGGTCGTACGGACTGAAACTGGCGCCGCCGCCATGCTCGGGCCCTGCCGCAGGCGGCACCAGCTGACCGACCGTCGTCAGCGCGATCGGCTGCAGACTCTCGAGCAGCTGGTTGGCGGGGACTGCCGGGCCCTCGTAGAGCGACACAGTGAGCGGATCTTCGCCCTGGGCGACCGGCACGAAATCGGCGACGTACGCCATGTTGCCGTCGGGCGTCACGATCAGCAGCCCGCCGTCGACCACCAGATAGGTCGCGTCCACGAAGTCGTGGCTTTGCAGCTCGATCTTTTGACCCGGCTCGGCCTGAACGTGGAATCGCTGGCCGGGAATCGGATCCTGGAGCTGGATCTCGGCGCCGCTCAAGACGATGGTATCGAGCGCGATGCCGGTCGCGCACGCCCGCGCGACCGCCGGCAGGTCCTCGGGTGCGATCCGCGCCGATGGCCGGCGGAATCAAAGGCTCGGTGAGCGGATTGACGAACACGGTCGCATCCGCGCTGTCCGCGCCGCCCCGGCCATCCTGGACCGAATACTGGAAGCTGTTGCACGCCCGGCTGGTCGGCGACGAACGTCACCATGCCGTCCGGCCCGGCCTCGGCGCTGCCGCTCTGCGGCTGGCTGACGGTAACCGTCAAGGGGTCGCCATCGGGATCCTTGGCCACGACCGAGAAGGACAGCGTCGCATCCTCGGCCGTGAGGATGCACATGTCCTCCGCCTCGGGTGGCACGTTGTCCGTCCCCGCGCTCGGCGGCGCGTCGGCCTGGGCCACGATCGTCAGTGAATCGTCGGACCGGCCCGATTCCGGCTCGTCCGCAGCGGATTCGACATCCCGCATCGAGATCTCCATCAGCGCTCGTTGCACAGCGGCAGGGTTGGAATTGCCTTTTCGCCGCTGTGTTTACCCTACTCTAACCTACGTCACCCTCATTATGGGGACAATGCCGATATACGCCGGACCCAGGCGTATCAGAGAGTGAGTTCGACCATTGGCCGACCGACGCCGTACATGATCCGGAAGACCATGCGCATCGGCGAGGTTCGCACCTCGATCAAGCTCGAGCCGGAATTCTGGAGCTATCTCAAAGAGGTAGCGCAGATCCGATCGATCCGACTGTCGCGTCTGGTCAATGAGGTTGCCATGGCCTCACCAGAGCGCACCAACCTCGCGTCGACCCTGCGCACCTTCTCGCTGGTGCACGCGCAGCTGCGCTCGCAGGGGCTTGAGCAGGAACTGCAGAAGCTGACCCTGGCGGGCAACACCCAGGATCTGTCCCGGGTGCTGGACGCCTCTCCGCTGCCCTGTCTGCTGCTGAGCGAGGATCGCGTGATCCGGCGCTTCAACCAGGCGTTCGCCGGCTGGCTGCACATCGACGGACGCGGGGTGCTGGGCCAGCGGCTCGACAACGTGATGATCATGCGCGGGCCCTGCATGCCCGACCTCTGGCAGCGGGTGTTCGACGGCGCGTCGGGCAAAGCCCGATTCAACGCGACCTACGTCTCGCCGGGCAAGGTTCGCACCGCGCAGGCCTTGGCGATCGGCCTGTCCAAGGTCAGCGGGTCGGTCCACGGCGCCTGCCTGGTGATCTTCGAGACGCTTGCCGGGCGCGCCTGAGACCGATGCCGGGACTGGCGTGGCGCTATTCGCGCGGGGCGCGCTTGTTCAGGATCCGCTGCAATGTCCGACGATGCATGTTGAGCCGCCGCGCCGTCTCCGAAACATTGCGATTGCACTGCTCGAACACGCGCTGAATGTGCTCCCAGCGCACGCGATCGGCCGACATGGGATTGTCCGGTGGCGGCGGCAGGCTCTGTCCGGTGCGCAGCAAGGCGTTGGCCACGTCGTCGGCGTCCACAGGCTTGGCCAGGTAGTCGACCGCGCCGGCTTTGATCGCCGCCACCGCGGTCGCGATGTTGCCATAGCCGGTGACGATCACGATTCGCATGTCGGGGCGCAGGCTGCGCAGGGTCTGCACGAGATCGAGGCCGCTGCCTTCATCCAAGCGCAAGTCGAGCACCGCGAAGGCGGGCCTGTGTCGACGTGCGTGCTCCTTGGCCTCTGCAAGACCTTCGGCCGCCAACACCTGGAAGCCCCGCCGCTCGAGGGCACGGGCCATCGACCGGCGCAGCGGCGCGTCATCGTCGACCAGCAACAAGCTCTGTCCGCCGCCCACCAGCTCCTGGCTCTCCGAGGACGCGCCAGGAGGGAAAGCCTCTGACGGCTCTGTCATGTCAAAGCCTCCGGCGTTTGCTGCTCCAGGGTAGCGCGTCGCCAGACGATGGTCGCCCGGGCGCCTCTGCCCAGATTGGCAAAGTGCAGCGCTGCTCCCGTTCTCGCAAGCAAGGTCTGCGCGATGAACACACCAAGGCCCGGGCCGCCGGTCGGCGGACTCGACACATAGGGTTCGCCTAACAGCCCAACAACCTCCGGCGAGAAGCCGGGTCCATCGTCCTCGATGCGCACCACGACCAGATCGTTCACCAGGCTGACCACGATCCGCACCTGGTGCTTCGCGAAGCGCACGGCATTGTCGATCAGGTTCGCCAGGGCATGCCTGATCTCTGGTGTCGGCGCCATCGTGGGCTCGAGGTCCGTATCACCCTCGACCACCACATCGAGAGCGGTGTTGAAGCGCCGAAAAGGCTCTGCCACGGTTTCGAGCAGGTGCGACAGCGGCACGCGGGTGAAGGGGGCGAGTTCGTCGCCCCCACGCTGCTGGCTGAGCGATTTGAGGATCTCGCGACAGCGCTGGCTCTGGCTGACGAGCTCAGCGACGTCCTCGGTCAGCGGGCTGTCCTTGGGGATGCTGTTGGCGAGCTCGCGGGCGGTCACGGCGATCGTTGCGAGGGGACTGCCGAGCTCATGCGCGGCGGCGGCGGCCAAGCCGCCAAGGGCCGAGAGCTGCTGCTCGCGTGCCAGGGCCATCTGGGTGGCCGCCAACCCTTGCGACATGCGCCGCGCCTCGTCGGCGACCCGCCAGGCATAGCCGGCAATCAGCGCGGTGCCGAGCACCAGCCCGCTCCAGCTCGCCAGGAGGTACAGGCGCGGTAGCCGGAAGCCCGTCGGGTTCCATGGCAGATCGGTCGGAAACAGCCCCAGGCCGCTGGCCGCTGCGATCACCAGGACACACAAGGCGACCGTCGTGCGCAACGACAGAATCGTGGCCGACAGCGTGACCGGCACCAGGAGCAGGAGCGAGAACGGGTTCTGCAGGCCGCCGGTCAGCCACAGGAGAAAGCCCAGCTGCAGGATGTCGTAGCCCAGCAACAAGGCCGCGCCGCGCTCGGTCAGCCGGGTGGTCGGCGAGAAGCTCAGGGCAAGCGCGACGTTGATCAGGGTGGACAGCGCGATCGCGCCGAACAGAGGCACGAGCGGCAGCGGAAATTCGAGCGAAAAATGCACCAGGCAGATCGTGAAGGCCTGGCCGACGATCGCCATCCAGCGGATGAGGATCAGGGTGCGCAGGCGCGCCCGGCGGTCGCCGCCGTCGCCGAGCACCTGCGCCAACCAGCCAAGCGCTCTGCTCAGCCTATCTGACCGCGCGCGAGGCAGCGGCGGCGCCTGGCCGATGTCGAGGTGCGTAGCTCGCAGCAAGACGGTCCCTTCACGCAGGTCTTCTTTGGCATCCCTTGGGCGTCGTTGCCTGAGCTGACGCCCTGCGAAATCCGATCCCTTCTTAGTCGCTAGGCCGGCAAGCAGGCGATGCGACCGATTCGCGCTGGCTGCTCCCGCGCAGGCCGATCAACTTTGCCGAAGGGAGGCGCCTTGAAAAAACGCGCGCAAATAACTTACTATCTGGTCAGTTATTACCGAGTCGAGGCGATGACCACACGCTCCCGGCCACGTTGGCGTCGACGGAAGGAGGCCCGGCCCGATGAGATCCTGGCGGCCGCCCTGGCGAGCTTCGCCGAGCGTGGCTTCGCTGCCACCCGGCTCGACGATGTCGCGGCCCGGGCCGGGATCAGCAAGGGCACGCTCTATCTGTATTTCAAAGGCAAGGAAGAGCTGTTCGAGGCTGTGGTGCGCGCGACCCTGGTGCCCAACATCGAGCGGCTCGAGGCGCTGGCCGCAACCTTTCGGGGCCCCAGCGCCCAGCTGCTCGAGCAACTGCTCGTGACGGTCGCGGCCGTGGTCGAGTCCCAGGTCGGGTGCGATTCCCAAGCTGGTGCTCGCCGAGGCGGGGAATTTCCCGGATCTCGCACGATTCTACCTCGACGAGGTCGTGCGGCGTGGCCTCCGGCTGATCGGCACCATCCTGCGCCGCGGCATCCAGCGCGGCGAGTTTCGCCCGCTCGATGTCGAGCACGCCACCTTCTGCGTGTTTGGTCCGATCCTGCTCGCGGCGCTCTGGAAGAACTCCCTCGAGCCCTATGACGACGCGCCGCTGGATGCGCAGGCGCTGGCCCGCGCCCATCTCGACCTGTTGCTGCGGGGCCTGGAGGCCCGCGAGCGATGACCTGGTTTCACGATCTGTTCGCCTGGCTCGGTGGCGCCCTGATCGCACTGGCTGCTGCCATGGGGATCGGCGGCGATCACGGCCCGCTGGAGGTCCAGGGCTACGTCGAAGGCGAGTATGTCTATGTCGGCTCGCCGGTCGCCGGCCGGCTCGAGACGCTGTCCGTAGCGCGCGGCGCCCAGGTCGCAGCCGGTGCGCCCCTGTTCCAGCTGGACCCCTCCAGCGAGCAGCCTGCCAGGGACGACGCGGCGGCGCGATTGGCACGCGCAGAGGCCAGCCTCGCCAATCTTCAAAAGGGCAAGCGACCGTCGGAGATCGATTCGATCGAGGCACAGCTCGCCCAGGCCAAGGCCATGCTCCAGCTGGCCGAGACCAAGCTCGAGCGTCGCAAGCCGCTGGCCGACGCCGTGAGCCGCGAGGATGTCGAGGCGGCGCGCGCCGAATACCAGCGTGAGCAGGCGCGGGTCGAGGAGCTGCAGGCCGACCTGGAGACCGCGCGGCTCGGTGGGCGCGCCGACGAGATCCAGGCGGCCGAGGCCGAGGTCAGCGCGGCGCGGGCGCAGCTCGCGCAGGCCGACTGGCGCCTCGACGAGCTGTCGCAGGCGGCGCCGCAGGCGGGCCTCGTGGTCGATACCCTCTACCGTACGGGCGAGTGGGTGGCAGCCGGGGCGCCCGTCATCTCGCTGCTGCCGCGCGAGAACGTGAAGGTGCGCTTCTTCGTGCCGGAACCTCGGCTCGGCGCGATCTCGATCGGCGACCAGGTGCAGGTCCGCTGCAATTCCTGTGCGCCGGACCTGACCGCCGAGATCACCTACATCGCACCGGAGGCGGAATACACGCCGCCCGTGATCTACAGCCGCGAGATGCGTGCCAAGCTGGTCTATCTGGTCGAGGCCAGGCCTGCACAGCCCGACGCGCTCCGCCCGGGCCAGCCGGTCGACGTCACCATCTTGCCACCCGCCACGACTTGAGCTCGCGCGCCATGGCATCGAACGCAGCGGCGATCAGCGTCCACGGCCTGGCCAAGATCCTAGGTGGCCGCACCGTGGTCGACGACTTCTCGATCGATGTCCCGGTCGGCCACATCTTCGGTTTTCTCGGCCCCAACGGGAGCGGCAAGACCACCACCATCCGCATGCTCTGCGGCCTGCTGACACCGGATGCCGGCAGCGGTCGCTGCCTCGGCTACGACATCATCGCGGAAAGCGCTTCGATCAAGCGCGAGGTCGGCTACATGCCGCAGCGCTTCGGTCTCTACGAGGACCTCAGCATCCGCGAGAATCTGGACTTCGTCGCCCAACTCTACGGCGTGCCGCAGGCGCGACAACGTGTCGCGGAGACGCTCGAGCGGCTTGGTCTCACGGCTCGCGCGCGGCAACTGGCGGGCCATCTGTCGGGCGGCTGGAAGCAGCGCCTGGCGCTCGCCGCCTGCCTGCTGCACACGCCGCGCCTGCTCCTGCTGGACGAGCCGACCGCGGGCGTCGACCCCAAGGCGAGGCGCGAGTTCTGGGATCAGATCCACGACCTCGCGGCCGAGGGCATGACCGTGCTGGTCAGCACCCACTACATGGACGAGGCGGAACGCTGCCATGAGGTCGGCTATCTCGCCGATGGCAGGCTGCTGATCCACGGCGGCGTCGACGAGGTGCTCGACAGGTCGGGGCTTGCCACCTTCGAGGTCGCGGGACCCGGGCTGGAGGCGCTCGCGGCCAAGCTGCGCGGGCAGCCGGGCGTCGAGATGACCGCGGCGTTCGGCGCCAGCCTGCATGTCAGCGGCACCGATCCTGCGCTGCTCGAGCGCAGCATCGAGCCCTTCCGCGCCGATCCGAGGTTTCGCTGGTCCAGGACGCGGCCGAGCCTCGAGGACGTGTTCATCCACTCGCTGGCGCACGCGGGCGTGACGATGTTATGAGCCGCGCGCGCTTGTCCTGGCGTCGCTTCCTGGCGGTCCTGATCAAGGAATTCATCCAGATGCGGCGCGATCGTCTGACCTTCGCCATGATGATCGGCGTGCCGTTGATGCAGCTCATCCTGTTCGGCTATGCCATCAACACCGATCCCAAGCATCTGCCGGCCGCGCTGCTGGTTGCCGACCAGAGCGTGTTCGCCCGCAGCCTGGTGCGCGCCCTCGAGAACTCGGAATATTTCGAGGTGGTTCGGCAGGCGTCCAGTGAGACCGAGGCCAACGACCTCCTGGTGCGCGGCGACGTCCAGTTCGTGATCAGCATCCCGGAAGACTTCGAGCGCGAGCTCCTGCGCGGCCAGCGACCGGCGGTCCTGGTGGAGGCCGATGCCACCGATCCGGTCGCGACCGGCAATGCGCTGGCAGCGCTCGCCAGCCTGAACCGCACCGCGCTGATGCACGACCTGAAGGGGCCCTTGGCCTCGCTGGCTGGTGGCGATCCGGCCTTCGAGCTGCGCGTGCATCGGCGCTACAATCCCGAAGGCGCCACCGAATACAACATCGTGCCGGGCCTCATCGGCACGATCCTGACCATGACCATGGTGATGATGACGGCGATCGCGGTCACCCGCGAGCGCGAGCGCGGCACCATGGAGAACCTGCTCTCGATGCCGGTCCGCCCGATCGAGGTCATGCTCGGCAAGATCGTGCCGTTCGTGGTGGTCGGCTACATCCAGGTCGCGGTCATCGTGCTGGCCGGCAAGGTCCTGTTCGGCGTCCCGCTGCTCGGCTCCTTGTGGCTCCTGTCGCTGGGGGTGGTGCTGTTTATCGCCGCCAACCTCGCGGTTGGCTTCACCTTCTCGACCATGGCCGAGAATCAGCTGCAGGCGATGCAGATGACCTTCTTCTTCTTCCTGCCGTCGCTGCTCCTGTCGGGCTTCCTGTTTCCGTTCCGCGGCATGCCCGACTGGGCGCAGGTCGTGGGCTCGGTGTTCCCGCTCACCCATTTCCTGCGGATCGTGCGCGGCATCCTCCTGAAGGGCAGCGGCTGGAGCGAGATCGCGCCGGAGATCTGGCCGATTGCGCTGTTCATGCTGGTCGCCGGCGCCGTGGCGCTCAACCGCTACCGCGAGACGCTGGATTGACGGCAACCAGCAACCACCCGGGCCGATGCTGGAACTTCGCTCCATCGAATCGCTACCCTGTTGTTTTTCCTGCACGTGATTGGGTTCGTTTCTCAATTTTTTTTGCCACATGATCTCTCCACGGCTGCGGGGCGCCCAGAGGTCGCCTTGAAGATCATCCTATCGGGGCTGTTGCAGAAGCTGTATGGCACGGCGCTAGAGGCCCGGACACGCTACAGCCCGGCCAAGTGCATCGGCACCAAGCGTGAGGACATCACCGGCAATCCCAACCTGAAGCATGTCAGCACGTGCTACGTCGAGCGCCAAAATCTCACGATGCGCATGGCAATTCGCCGGTTCACGCGGCTCACCAACGCCTTTTCAAAAGATCCGGCGCAACCCTCGACCACCGCATACCGGAGACGGGTCCTTCAGCTCAGGGGGCACGAACATAGGGTCTAACCCACGTGGCGACCTCGGTGATGCAGCTTTCGCAGATCGGCGCGCGATCAGCTGCGCGATCACCCGCACTGGGGGGCCGGCTCGATCAGGCCCAAAGGCTCGACCACGTTGATCTGGCCGCCTTCCGTCTTGGAGATGTACATGTTCAGCGCCGAGTGGTGGTCCTCGGCCGTGATGGTCGAGGGCCCGGTCGGCACCTCGTAGGTCAGCCCGGCCATGCCATCGACCGCCGCCTCCCGAGAGATTTCGCCCGGATTTTTCCAGGCCGGCCTTGAGCGCCATCAGCGCGTCGTAGTGGGTCATGACGTAGAACGAGACCACGGTGTCGGGGCCGTGCATCGCGCGAATCCTGCCGACGAAGTCCTGCACGCCCGGCGCCGGATCGGACGCCACGAACGGCACGCAGGCATACATGCCCTCTCCCTTGCCCTCGCCGAAGGCGCCCAGATAGGTCTCGGTGAAGCCCAGGAAGCCCACGGTCAGCTTCTGCAGCAGCCCGAACTCCTCGGCCTGCTTGATGAAGGTCACGCCATCGACGCCAGGCAGGGCGAACACCAGGATCTGGGCGCCGGAATCCGCGATCTTCTTGATGATCGAGGCGTAGTCCTTGACCGTGAACAGCGGCACGTACTCCTCGCCCAGGATCGTGCCGCCGAGCTCGTCGATCACCGCGCGCGACGCCTCGAACATCTTTCGCGGCCACACATAGTCCGCGCCGAACATGTAGTAGCTGGTGCCGAAGCGGCCGTTCATGTAGCGGATCAGCGGCGCCGCGTCCTGGTTCGGCACGGTGTTGAAGAAGAACAGGTAGCGGTTGCAGCCGCCGCCCTCGTAGTTGGTCGCGTAGAGCAGCGGCGTCTTGTAGCGCTCCATGGTGCCGGCCATGGCATCGCGCGCCGCCGAGGTGATCGGTCCCGTCACGGCGATCACCTCGTCGGACTCGATCAGCTTGCGCGCGCGCTCGTTGCTGGTCTTGGGATCGGTCTTGTTGTCCTCGTAGATGATCTCGATCTGCGAGCCCAGAATGCCGCCGCCCGCATTGATCTCGGCCGCGGCGAGATCGAGGCCGATCCGCGCCTGGTCGCCGAACAGCTCGAGCCCGCCCGAGAACGGCAGGGCCGCGCCGACCTTGATGGTCGCGGCGCGCGCGATATGCGGAAACCCCAGCGTGCCGGCGGCGACGCCGCCCCAGGCCATCGTCCTGACGAAATCGCGCCGTGGCAAGATCCATCGGTCCCTCCATCTCCATGTGGCCGCACCCAAGACGCGGCTTGCGCCCCGCCATGCAACAAGCATGCTAGCGAGCACCACAGCTTAGTGTGGAATCCCAACCGGCTCCAGAGCGGGAACCGTGGCGCTGCTCGAGATCGAGGGCTTGCGAAAGTCGTTCGGCGGGCTGGCGGCGGTCGACGGCTTCGACTTCGCGCTGGAGGACGGCGGCGCTGCACGCCCTGGTCGGCCCCAATGGCTGCGGCAAGTCGACCCTGTTCAACCTGATCACCGGCGCCCTGCGGCCGTGCGGCGGCAGCATGCGCTTTGCCGGCCAGGACATCACCGGCTGGCCGGTCCATCGCATCGCCAAGGCCGGCATCGGCCGAAAATTCCAGGTGCCGGCGGTGTTCGACGACCTCACCGTCGATCGAGAACCTGTGCGTTGCCACGCTGGTCGGGCGGGCGGCTGCCGATGCTCGCCGGCGCCGACCTGACGCCGGGCGAAGACCAGCTCGAGCGCGTGCATCTAGCCGGCAAGGGCGCCGAGCGCGCCGGCGCGCTCAGCCACGGCGAGCGGCAGTGGCTGGAGATCGGCATGCTGCTCGCCGCGCAGGCGCGGCTCATGCTGCTGGACGAGCCGACGGCCGGCATGACCCAGGCCGAGACCGCGGCGACCGCCGGCCTGATCCGCAGCGTCGCCGACGACGTCGCCACCGTCCTGGTGATCGAGCACGACATCGGCTTCATCGAGGCTCTGGGCTGTCCGGTCACGGTGATGGCCCGGGGCAGGTCCTGTGCTCGGGCAGCTTTGCCGAGATCCAGGCCGACGAGCGTGTGCGCGAGCTTTATTTCGGACGTGCCGGCATGATCGCTGCGCGATCGAGGGCCTGACCGGCGGCTATGGCGACAGCCGGGTGCTGCACGGCGTCGATCTCGAGGTGGCGCGCAGGCGAGGTGCTCGCGCTCATCGGCCGCAACGGCATGGGCAAGACCACGCTGCTTGCGCCGCTGCATGGGCCTGCTGCCGGCGCGCACCGGCACGCATCCGCTTCGATGGCGCCGACATCACGCAGCTTGCCACCCATCAGATCGTGCGCGCTGGCCTCGGCTATGTCGCCGCAGGGGCGCGAGATTTTCGATGACTTCACGCGTCGCCGACAATCTGCGCCTGAGCCTGCTCGGCTGCGAGCGGACGAGCGCACCGGCCGAGCTGTTCGACTGGTTTCCGATTTTGGCCGAGCGCCAGGATCAGCGCGCCGGCACGCTGTCTGGTGGCGAGCAGCAGATGCTGGCGATCGCCCGCGCGCTGGCGCCGGGACCGAAGCTCCTGCTGCTGGACGAGCCGAGCGAGGGCATCCAGCCATCCCTGGTGCACGCGATCGGCGAGCAGCTGGCTGCGATCGTTCGGGAGACCGGGCTGACCCTGCTGCTGGTCGAGCAGAACGTCGATCTGGTGGCCACGCTCGCCGATCGGGTCGCGTTCATGGATCGCGGCCGGATCGTCGAGACCTGCGCAGTCGCTGCACTGGCCGCAGCCGACGGCCCGCTCGTGCGCCATCTCAGCCTGTAAACGCCCCTTGGCAGAGCTCGCAACCATCGTCCTGAACGGCACGACCTACGTGCTGATCCTGATCCTGGTGGCGCTCGGGCTGGTCGTGGTGTTCGGCATGATGCGCGTGATCAACATGGCGCATGGCGAGCTGTTCATGCTGGGCGCCTATGTGGTGGTCGTGGCGCGAGGCGTTGCGGCTTCCCGTTCTGGCTCGGCGTGCTGGCGGCACCCATCCTGGTCGGGCTCGCCGGCCTCGCGATCGAGGTCCTGCTGATCCGCCATGTCTATCGGCGCCCGCTCGATACCATCCTTGCGACCTGGGGTCTTTCGATCGCGATCAAGCAGGCCGTGGTGCTGAGCTTCGGGCCGGCTGCGTACAGCGTGCCGCTGCCGATCGATGCGACTCTTGCCGTGGGCGCCTTCGCCTATCCGGTCTACCGCCTGGTCCTGACCGGGCTGGCGCTTGCTGATCGTCGCTGCGACCTTCTGGCTGTTCCTTCGCACCGACTTCGGCCTGATCGCGCGCGCCGTGATCGCGAGGCCGCAGACCGCGGCATCATTGGGCATCGACACGCGCCGCGTGATGCGGGCGAGCTTCGCGTTCGGCACCGCGCTTGCCGGCCTGGCGGGCGCGCTGGTCGCGCCCCTTTGATCAGCGTCGATCCGCAGATGGGCCTCGGCTATCTGGTGCCGGCGTTCCTGGCGATCCTGATCGGCGGCGCCGGGCCGCTTGCCGGCGTGCTGGTCGGCGGTGGCCTGGTCGGTGGGGTCGACAGCCTGCTCACGCTTCGCATCTCGCCGGTCGCCGCCCAGATCGCAGTGTTCGCGCTCGCGGTGGTGGTCATCCGGCTACGCCCGAGCGGCATTCTGGGCAGCCGCGATGAGCGCTAGGCCGCTCGGCATGGCGGTGTTCGCGCTGCTCGCGCTGGCACCGCTGATCGGCGGCGCCTACTTCGTGTCCCAGCTGACCCTGTACGTGGTCTACGGCATGCTCGCCATGTCGCTGTCCCTGATCTGGGGCCGTGCTGGCCTGCTCTGCTTCGGCCAGGCGATGTTTTTCGGGATCGGTGCCTATGCCATGGCGATCAGCACCAAGGGCATGATCGGTCCGGCGCTCGCCTCGAGCTATGTCGGGCTGGCCATGGCGATCGGCGCTGCCGGCCTGTTCGCGGCCCTATTGGGCTATTTCCTGTTCTGGGGACGCGGTCTTTCCGGGCCCTACCTTGCGATCGTCACCCTGGCGATCGCCCTGATCCTCGAGCGCCTGCTCAACAATTGGTATGCGCTCGGCGGCTATAACGGCCTGCTGGACGTGCCGCCTTTGACCTTCGCCACGCTCGCGGTCGGCGACGACTACTGGGACCCGAACCCTCAGTTCTATCTGATCCTGGCGATCGCGGCCGTTGTCTATCTGGGCCTGGAGCGGCTGCTGCGCTCGCCGTTCGGCATTCTGCTCAGCGCGATCAAGACCGACCCCGAGCGGGTGGCGTTTTTCGGCTATCGGGTGATGGGGCTGCGGGTCATGGTGTTCGTGATCGGCGCCGGGATCGCCGGCCTCGCCGGTGGCCTGTTCGCGACGGTCGAGGGCTTCGTGTCGCCGACCCTGATCGGCTTCCTGTTGTCGACCGAGGTGCTGATCTGGACTGCCCTCGGCGGTCGGGAGGTGCTGCTCGCAGCGTTCCTGGGCGCGATTGCGGTGCGCTGGATCGAGAGCAGCCTAGTCGATCTGTTCGGCGACTCCTGGATCCTGTTGCTGGGGCTGGTGTTCATGGCGTCGGTAGTCTTGCTGCCCAAGGGCCTGATCGCGACACCGCTGGAGCGGCTCGGCCGGCGCTGACGGCTCAGAGCGGAGGGCAGGGTTTCTCTGTGGGCGTGCATCGGATAGCTTGGCCGATCTCGTCGCGATTGTTGGGAACACGGTCATGCCCGATGCCGATCGCAACGTCGACTTCGTCCGCGGCCTCTACGAGCGCTATGCCCTGGGCGAGGATCTCGAGTACGTGTTCGACAGCCTGGCCGACGACGTCGTATGGCGCTCGGTCGGGCCGTCCGACCGCCTGCGGTTCGCCAAGCCGTGTTATGGCCCCGACGAGGTACGCGGGCTCTTCGTGGCGCTGGCCGAGGATTGGGAGATGATCAGCTTCAAGGTCAATGAGCTGATCGCTCAGGGCGACCGGGTCGTGGTTCTTTCAGACGTCTGCTTCTGCCACCGGCAGACCGGCAAGCTGGTGGCCACGCCCAAGGCCGATGTGCTGCGCGTTCGCGACGGCAAGATCGTCGAGTTCTGCGAGTTCTACGATTCGGCGGCCGTGGTCGAAGCCGCAACCGATACCGACGACGCATCGTGGCATGAGTCCGCGCTGACGGGTGATCTTGCCCCATGACGATCTGGCGCGGCCTGATCGTGGCCGCCGCTCTTCTGTCCGGCTGCGATCAGGAGCCGAGTGAGAGCTGGACCCAGCCGAGGGAGTATGTCAGCCAGTTCGACGTGTGGCAGCAGCCGATCGACGCCAAGCGCGGCCAGACCCTGTATGTGCCGGTCTACTCGAACATCCTGGTCGGAGAAGGCGCGCGGCCGACCGAGATGGCAGCGACGCTCGCGATCCGCAACACCGATGGCGACCACGACATCTTCGTCACCTCGGTCCGCTACTACGATACCGACGGCGAGCTGATCGAGACCTATCTGGACGGCACGTACGGCCTCGGACCGATGGCATCGGCATCGATCTTCCTCAACGTCTCGGACACGCGCGGCGGCATGGGCGCCAATTTCGTGGTCGAATGGGCGGCCGAGGCCGCGGTCAGCGACCCGGTGGTCGAGACCATCATGGTCGGTGCCTCGGGCACCAAAGGCTTCTCGTTCACCAGCCAGGCCAGGGTGGTCGACCGCTTCGGCGACTGATATCGGGTCTCACTTTGGCGAAGGGCCGGGCGAGCGCATCCTGGCCGCATCACATTGGGCCCCTGTGGATGGGTGTGGGCCTTCATGATCATGGCGACGATGCAGCAAGGGGAGCAGCTGCGGCGTCGTGGGCGCGCACGGCAGTGGCTTGATCCGCTCCGAATAGCAGCTCGATGTAACGCGTCGCTGCCCGCTCGACGGTGAACAGCTGCGCTCGCTCCATGAGCAGATGTGCGGGGGGCGGATTGTCCAGGGTGGCTTCGATCGCCCGGGCCAGGGCGTCGTCGTCGCCGATCGGCACCAAGGGGCCAAAACGTCCGTGGTCGAGGATCTCGCCCGGACCGCTCGGGCAGTCAGTGCTGACCACCGGGCAGCCGCAGGCGAGCGCCTGGATCAGCACGCCGGGCAGGCCCTCGTAGCGTGACGACAGCACGAACAGCGCGGCGCGCGCCATGAAGGCGAAAGGGTTGTCGGCGAAGCCCGGCATAGCGACGTCCTGGGCAATGCCGAGGTTCCCGACCAAGCCCGTTAGCTCGTCGGCGTATTCTCGTCGCATCGTGCTGGTAGCGCCGAGGATCACCAGCCGCGCCCGTCTCGCGGTACGGATTTTCGAGAACGCCCGCAACAGGGTCGCAAAATCCTTCTGCGGGTGCAAACGTCCGACGCCAAGGATGACGGGTGGTTGGCCGGCGGCGAACCACGGATGGTCGAGCGGCTGTCGCGCTTTGACGAGGAGGTCCGGAGCGACCACCGGATTGTAGATCGTCGTAATGCGGTTGGCAGGGATATCGGCATGGCGCGCGAGGTCGGCTGCGACGCCGTCTGACACCGCGACGATCGCATCGGCCTTGAGGTAGGCTGCTCGCAGCAGACTTCGCAGGCGCGGCTCGCCCCAGGCGCCCTCGAAGGCGGCGGCAATCGACGGCTGATTGCGCTCGCTGATCACGAGCCGTGCACGCGAGCCGCTCAACTGTCGGGCCCAGACCGCCATGGCATTGTATCGTGGCTCGGCGGCGAGCACGGCATCGGGTTGGGCGGCGTGCAGATAGGAGACCAGACGTGGCAGACGTCGCACCAGTCGCTTCAGAAGCTTGAAGTCGAGCCCCAGCACCAGCCCACGGGTTGCCGAGTCGGCGATCAGACCCAGGGCGATGCCGCGCCACAGAGGCAGCTTGTTGAGCTCGACGATCGGTGCGGTGCCCGAGACCTCGGCCAGCAGCTCGCCCTTCGCCTGGCCGACCACCAGATCGACCGCCAGACCGCGCGCCTTCAGGCCGTCGGCCAGTCGCAGCATGGACCGCTCCATACCGCCACCGTTGAGGCTGGAGAAGACCAGCGCCACCCGTCGCACAGGGCGGGACGGCGCAGCGGGCTCCGTCATCCGCCTGCTCACGCTGCGGCGCCGACCGGCACGCTCTGGGCGCCGGCCATCCAGCTCTCGTGCCAGGCCTGGAATGCCAGTAGGGTCCACACGAGGAAGGTGCGCGGGCGCTGGCCTGACACATGCTGCATCCAAAGCCTTCGTACGGCCTCAGGCCGGAAATAACCCTCCTCGCGCAGGCGGCGCTCGTCCAGCAATGCCTCGGCCCAGTCGCGCAGCGGGTCCGTCAGCCATTCCCCGACCGGGACGCTGAAGCCCTGCTTCGGACGCTCGAACAGATGCCTGGGCACATGCCGGGCAAGCAGGTTCTGGAGGATCTGCTTGCCCCCGGTGGGACCGATGCGCATCGTGTGCGGCAAGCTCCAGGCGAGTTCGATCACGGCGGGATCGAGCAACGGGCAGCGGACCTCCAGGCTGACGCCCATGCTGGCGCGGTCGACCTTGGTCAGGATGTCGTCCGCCATGTACGTGGTGAAGTCGACCAGCATCATGCCGAGCAGAGGGTCTGACACCTCCGCCCAGCCGCTCGGGTCGGTCAGACCGCTCGGCACCGGCCGGGCGCGCAGCACCAGTTGGTCGGACCGCTGGATACGAGCCCGACGGCTTGCGTGCAGCGCAGCGCCGCTGTCGAACGGCAAGATTCGCCTGCCCCGCTTCTCGAGCCAGCCAAGCCTCTTCGCGAGCTTTGCCCGAAAAGGGCCGAGGCCCGTGTCGCCTCCTTCGTCAATTCCGAAAGCGCGCCGGCCGCCAGACCCCAGACTGCTCATCACGTTCGCCAGGCCGCGCCTGGCCAAGGGCGGCCAGTGCCGCCCGTCGTCGAGCTGCCGCTGCCAGTGCCGCAGGTGACTGGGGTAGACGTCATAGCCGCCGAACAGCTCGTCGCCGCCGTCGCCAGACAGCGCGACCTTGATCTTCTGGCGCGCCAGGCGGGAGACCAGGAACGTCGGGATCTGCGAATAGTCGGCGAGCGGTTCGTCGTACAGGGTGGGCAGCTTGGGGATCACTTCCAGGCAGTCTGCAGGTGTCACGTACAGCTCTGTGTGGTCGGTACCCAGATGTGCGGCAATCGCCTTGGCGTGCTCGGCCTCGTTGAAGCGCTCCTCGTGGTAGCCGATCGAGAAAGTTTGCACGGGTTTGCTGCTCACCGACTGCATGAGAGCGACGACGACACTCGAATCGATGCCGCCGGACAGGAATGCCCCGAGGCCGACGTCGGCGACCATGCGGCGCGAGACCGCCTCGCGCAGCACGGCTTCGAGCGCATCCGTCGCCTGCTCGAGCGACATGGTGGCGGGTGTCCGGCTGCCGCGCACGGCGATCTCGCGGGCCGACCAGTACGCTTCGGGCGCGGCGTGGCTGGACGCGTGGTCCTCAACGGTCAGAAGCGTGCCGGCCGGCAGCTGGCGAATCCCGGCATAGATCGAGTAGGGCGCCGGCATCCACGAATACTGGACGAACAGGCCGAGCGCGTCGCGGTCGATCTTCGGGTCGAACGCGGGATGGGCGCGCAACGCTTTCAGCTCGGAGCCGAACAGGAAGCTGTCACCGCACCAGCCATAGTACAGCGGCTTCTTGCCGGTGCGATCGCGTGCCAGGGTCAGGCAGCGCCGTTGCCGGTCCCACAACGCGAAGGCGAACATGCCGTTCAGGCGGGGCAGCGTCTCGAACACGCCCCATTCGGCGAGCGCCGCGAGCAGCACCTCGGTATCGCAGTGGCCTCGAAAGGCGTGACCATGCTGCTCAAGCTGCGCGCGCAGCTCACGGAAGTTGTGGATCTCACCGTTGTAGGTGACGACGTAGCGGCCACAGGCCGATACCATCGGCTGTCGTCCCGCCGCCGACAGGTCGATGATGGAGAGCCGCCGATGTCCCAGCGCCAGCCCGGCGTCCGGGTCGAGCCACTGATCCGCGTCATCGGGGCCGCGGTGCACGAGGGTGTCGGTCATCGCCCGCACGATCCGCCCCAGGGCGTCGGGCGCCAGACGCGCACCGATCGAGCGAAAGCCGGCAATCCCACACATGAGCGCGTTTCCTCCTTGGCGAGCGCCGCAAGAGCGTCCGGGCAACCTAGCCGCGATCGAACATCAAGTCGACGTTGCGGACGGCGCTTGCCGCTTCCGTGCTGGCATAGGTGCAAAGGATCATGCCGTCGCGCGTTGAGCCCACGGAAGCTCCGCTGATGCGCGTGGCGCCGCCAGGAACGGTTCTGTCTCGAGAAGCCCGGCTGTCCGGCGTGGCATGGACCCTCAGACGCTGTGGCGGTGCCGCTGCGTGGGGCCGGCTCTGCGGCGGTAGTAGGCGTAGTTGCCCCCCAGCACGCCGTAGAGCTCGCCCATCACCCAAGCCACTCCTTCGAGTGCGGCAACGGACTCGGCCACGGAAAAGGGAGACAGCCGTCCGATCGATTTGGCCAGTCGTTTGGGCAGTCGTCGACGCAGCTTGGCCGCGCGTTCGGGGGGCAGGTGCTCCCGTGTCAGCCGCGCTCGACTGCAGCCGGACGCAAACGCGTGGCGCAAGGTGCCGGTGAAAGTGGTGCGCCCAGCGCCCGGGTCTTTCATCACCACCGATGCTCTTGCCTCCACGATCCGTGCCCCCTCCTTGCGGGCGCGCATCACGAAGTCGATGTCCTCGCCACCGGTCCACGCGAACTGGGACCGGTACGGCGGCTCACCCAACCGCTCGATCGCACTGCGTCCGATCAGGACATTGCAGCCACAATCCGGGACCCCGAAGTGGTTTGGCTGAACGAAATCGGGCTGCTTCAAGACATTCACCTGTGCCATGTACCGTGGCGCCCGGAAATCGTCGGCTAGCCGCCAAATACCGCCGACAATGTCGGCATCGGTCTCGTCTTGCTTTTCGAGCAACCGCAGCAACCAGTCGCTGCTCGGAACATCGTCGTCATCCAGGAACGCAATGAAGTCGGCGCCGCGGGCAAGTGCCTCGGCGACCGCCCGATTACGTGCGAAGGAGATGCCCGGGGTCGGTTCTTCGCAAAAATGCAAGTGGACGCCTAGCCGAGCTTGGTGGCTGGCGCAAATCGCTCGAGCAGGTCCACCGGGCCGATTGTCGACGACGATGATTTCGAGCTTGTCGGCCGTCCGTCCCGTCAGGTCGATACCCTCCAGCGCGGTCAACAGTCGTTCGAGACCAGCCGGGCGGTTGCACGTGCAGATACACACAGCGACGTTCATGCAAATCCCAACCGCGATCCTTGGATCTTTCGCCCGCAATCGGCAGACCAAGCGGGGAAACTATCGACCCCGGAACCCATTGACAATGGCATGGTGGTACCGATCCGAGCGCTCGCATCGTGCTCATGGGAACGGCGCGACCGGATGCCGACACCGCGCCCGTTCGGTCGGCACGCGTGTCGCCAGAAGATTGCCTGCGGCAACTCTGCGGCCAGCGAAGCATGCTGCGCGTTTGACCGGCTCGAAGAACAGTGGTAGCGGGGCTGATCGTATGCCCTGGGAGGAACGGAATGCCTTTGCGCATCTTCATCGGGTGGGATTCCCGCGAGGCCGAGTGTGCCGACGTGCTTGCTTACAGCTTGCGCGAGCACGCGTCCGTGCCGCTGGACATCCACTATCTCAAGCTGCCCGAACTCGACTTTCATCGGCATCGCGATTCGCTGCAGTCGACCGAGTTCACCTACACCCGCTTCCTGGTGCCATCCCTGTGCGGATATGAGGGCAAGGCGATCTTCATGGACTGCGACATGTTGTGCCTGGGGGACATCAGGGAGCTCGACGAGCTGGATATGGACCCGTACGCCCTGCGGGTCGTCAAGCATGACTATCGGCCGACCGCCACGACCAAGATGGATGGCCGGGCCCAGACGGTCTATCCGAGGAAGAACTGGTCGAGCCTGATGTTGATGAACTGCGCCAAGCTGCGGCTGTGGACCAGGGAGGTTGTCGAGACCCAGACGGGGGCCTATCTGCATCGCTTCCAGGACATTGACGACGCGCTGATCGGGGAGATCCCCGACACCTGGAATACGCTCGACTGGATGGACGAGCGCACCAAGCTGATTCACTACACGAGCGGTGGACCGTGGTTCGAGGAATGCAGGGACCATCCCTATGGCGAGGCCTGGCTCGACTGGCGGGATCGCTATCGGGCGGCGGGCGCCTCGGTGCGCGACGCGGTCAGGTCCGGCTGATGCGCCGAACCTGGTCGGCGACCGGGCTCGAAGTTGCGACGGCGGCCGCCGGAACGGGCGAGATCGCCGGCCGCCCAGCGTGAAACATGGAAACCATGGTGGTGGCGGAACGGATCTGCGTAACGGTCTGTGCCTGCACCTATCGGCGGCCAGAGGGATTGGCGGCATTGCTCGAGGGGCTGGGCAAGCAGACCTTCGAACGCGTACCGCGGCCGATCCTGCGCATCGTCATCGCCGACAACGAGGGTAGCGATCGGGCCCGAGAGCTGTGTGATCGGTTCAGACTGTCCCATGATATCCCGATCGCGTACACCCATGAGCCGCAGCGCGGCATCTCGTACGCGCGCAACGCGTGCCTCGGTCTGCTGCGGGACGATTGCGATTTTTTTGCGATGATTGACGACGACGAGGTTCCCCACCCGGACTGGATCGAGCAGCTCCTCCTGGTGCAGCAGCGTACTGGGGCTGATGTGGTGCAGGGCAGAGTTCTGCCGGAGTTGCCCGATAGCGCGCCAGATTGGATCGTGCAGGGCGGCTATTTCGACTGGCAGGTCGAGACGGACGAGGCGCGCCGTGCGCGACGGGAGGGATACGCCGACGTGGAGAGGGCCCGGACCAACAACGTGCTGGTCAGGTATGCGGTGGTCCGGACGCTCGGTCTGCGATTTGATCCGAAGTTTGCGCTCACCGGCGGTGAGGATATCGTGTTCTTCCAGGCGTTCAGGACGGCAGGCTATCGCATTGTCTATACGCCCCTTGCGTGCGTGAAGGATATCATACCGCCCGAGCGGACCACGCTCGAATATCTCTGCCGGCTGTCGTATCGGGTCGGCTGCAACGATCGCTTCAAGCTCGTCATGCAGTCCAAGCAAGGCAAGCTGAACCCCGGCATCAAGCGCCGCCTGATAAGAAGGTGGAAGAGAACCGGCGGTCACGTGGTGTTGGTGGGTCTGGCGTCGTTGATCGGCAACCTGTCCAGAGGCCGCGCCGGTCTTGATCATCTGGGAGAGGGGATTTTGCTCATTGCGCGTGGCTTGGGACGCACTGCCGGTATGCTCGGGATCCGATACGAGCACTATCGCTAGGGCCGAGCGCTGCGTGCAGCACATCGATCGACCTCAGGACGGGACCCATGACCAACGGTGACTCGATGGCGGTCGCGCGCGCGGACGTGAAGGATCTCAACCCTCCTGACCTCACACGCGTCCCGGCGGCGTTTCGGCGGTTCGACCAGTTCGATTTCCGTGACATGTTCGCCCAGGTGCGCTCGGTGGCGATCGTCGGCAACGCAGCCACGATCCTGGAGTTCGACCATGGCGAACTGATCGACAGTCACGACATGGTGGTGCGTTTCAACCGGGCGCAGACCACAGGTCTCGAGCAGAAGATTGGACGGCGAACCGATCTGTTGGTCGCCAACGAGTTGAATAATCTCGAGATGGCGCCGTCGCCTGCCGATACCGTGAAACCGCGGTGCGTGCTGAGCTTCGTGCTTCGCGAGCCGGGGTTCGACATCGCGCCCTTTCGCCGCTGGGTCGGCGACGACATCCCGACCCTGTGCTCCCCGCCGCCCGACGTCATCGGTTTCGAGCAGACCGACCGCACCCGACTGCTGACCCATGGCACCTACGCGCTGTACTTTCTCATGAACAGCCTGCCGATCGAGCGACTGTTCCTGACCGGCTTCACCATGTTCGGCGCCGCGCCTGGCGGCTCGCAGAAGTATTACGAGCCCAACCAGCACCGGGTGACGCTCGGCACCTACCACGATCTCGACCAGGAGCCCCGCCTGTTCTGCGACATGCTGGCGTCCTTCAAGGGCCAACTGCGCGTCACCGAGGAGGTCGCGGCCCTGCTGCGGCGATTGGGGCATGGCGATCTTGTCGAGCGGCGCGGCGGACAGGGCAGTCGGCTTCCGCATCTTACGTTGTCCGAGAAACTTCGCGCGCGCCTCGCCGCCCGGCTGCTAAAGTGGGGGACGCGCATGCGCCGATCGGTCGAGAAATCGAACCGCGCGGTCTTTGAGAATATCAGGGGCTGAGGACCGGCCGCCGACTCGGCAAGGTACGCGATCGCAAGCCTGTTCCTGGTGATTCAAGACGGGGCACGACCATGAAGATCGCGTACGTCTGCAACTCGCCGATCCCATCGAACGTCGCGAGCAGCATCCACGTCATGAGGATGTGCCAGGCGCTGGCTCGCGATCACGACGTCACCCTGTTCTGCCCAGGAACCGCGGCGGTGTGGAACCGGAAGATTTTCCGCTTCTATGGCGTCGAGCCCAGCTTCCGGATCAGGCGACTGCCTCGGCCGGGCTCGTGGACCGATCGTGCGGTCGGCAGTGGGCGGCTGCTGCGCTGGCAGGTCAGGCTGCGCCGCTTCGACCTGGTTTACGCCCGATGCAATGCATGGAACTGGTACAGCCTCCACAAGGTCAAGGCGCCGCTGATCCTCGAGGCTCACCTGCTGCGCCGCGCATGGCAGATTGAGAAGCTGTTCCGGCGCCCCTGGTTGCGTGGCCTGGTGTTTATCTCCGACGGCCTGCGGCGGGACTACCTTCAGGCCTACGATCTCGAGGGTGTCGCCCTGCTGGTGGCGCACGATGCTGCAGACCCGGCGAGGCCACACGGCCCGGTACGGCTGCCCGGCACCAATCCCGTGCGCTGCGGTTACGTGGGCAACCTCTACCAGGGCAAGGGGGTGGAGATCATCATTCCCCTGGCGCGCCGCTGCCCGGAGATTGATTTTCACGTCTTCGGCGGCACCGCCAAAGAAATCGCCGCGTGGCGGGAGCGGATGGATGCTCCGGCGGTGCCTAATCTCTGGTTCCACGGCTCGTTGCGGCCGGCCGACACCGACGCGGCCCGGTGCGCATGCGACCTGCTGATTGCGCCCTATCAGAGGGTGGTGCGCGGTGCCGGCGATCGCGGCGATCTGGTGCGTTGGATGTCGCCGCTGAAGATCTTCGAGTACATGGCGGCCGGCAAAGCGATCGTCGCATCCGATCTGCCGACCCTGCGCGAGGTTCTGCGCGACGGCGACAACGCTTTGCTGGTTCCGCCGGACGATCTCGACGCGTGGGCACACGCCGTCTCCGGGCTGGCGGCCGACGCGGACCAGCGACGGCGACTGGGCGCTGCGGCCCGCGACGATTTTTCCCGGCACCATTCCTGGCAGGCGCGCGCGCGCCTGATCATCGAGACGCTCGCACCCGCGCAGGGAAAAGCGGGGTCCGTGGACCTGGCGGCGCAGCATGAGGTCTGAGGGCACAGCCGATCGCCTGGCGTCGCCGGGAGATGGTGCGCAGCGCCTGTCGGCAGGCGAGATATGGGCACTGCGCGGGTTCTGGCTCGACCGCATCCGGCGTCGGCAATCCGCCCGGCGGCCCGAGCCACGGCTCAAGAACATCTTTCCCGATCTGGGCGCGGTCTTCGTCCACATCCCGAAGACGGCGGGAACCAGTGTCCACGAGCTGTGCTCTCGGGTCTCACCGACCCCGTGCCCGGTCGAGGCGGCGGAGCGAGCCCGGCTCGGGCAGGTCGACCGCAAGGGCCTGACCAAGCATTCCAAAGCAACCGAATATGTCGCCCGCATGGGGACGGAGTTGTGGTCCTCCGTCTACAGCTTCACGTTCGTGCGCAATCCGTGGGACATGATGGTCTCCTCCTACCTCTGGTGGCTGCAGAAGGCGCCGGTGTATCCCCACTTGCGGCACCTCGCCGCCGAGGCGGCCCGGCTGCCCGACTTCGCCGCCTTTCTGCGTTGCCGGCTGGGTAGGGACTGTATCAACGAGTTCGTCGGCAATCCGCGCGACTGGTTCATGTCCGATGGACGGGATCTCGTGTCTCATGTCGGACGCTTCGAGGCGTTTTCCGACGACATCGGCGCCATCCTCGATCGACTGGGCGTCGAGCGGGCGCGCCGGCCGGAGCTGCCGAAATTCAACGAGAGCCGTCGCAGGCCTTACCGCGACTACCATACGCCCGAGACCCGGAGCCTGGTCGCGGAGCGCTTCCGCTACGAGATCGAGCGCTTCGGGTACCGGTTCTAGTCGAGCGCTGGCGAGCCGGGAGCGGCGCCCGCAGTCTCGGCAAATCCGGGATGAAGCACGATCATCCGCCTCAGTCCACGGCGAGCGCGGCCGGTGCCACGCGCGGTGCCGGCTTCTCGGCCAGCACGCTGACCACACTGTGATCGGCGACCCGATAGATGCGATCGGCAATCTCGAGGAAGGCCGGGCGGTGGGTGATCGCCAGAATCGTGACGTCGTCCGCCATGTTCCTGATGTTCTCGCAGATCTCCTGCTCGGTTTTCGGGTCGAGCGCGCTGGTCACCTCGTCGAGCACCAGCAGCTTGGGCCTCGAC
This sequence comes from uncultured Alphaproteobacteria bacterium, assembly GCA_963731495.1. GTDB lineage: Bacteria > Pseudomonadota > Alphaproteobacteria > Geminicoccales > Geminicoccaceae > DASUGG01. Next base: position 11,206 of record CAVSVZ010000003.1, on the reverse strand, counting down.
GCCAGGGCCCGCGCCAGCGCGATCCGTTGCCGCTGACCACCCGACAGCTTGGCGCCGCTCTGACCGACCGTGGTCATGATGCTGTCCGGCAGCGCTTTGACGAAGCTCCACGCGCCGGCGATCTCGAGCGCCCTGCGCACCTCGGCCTTGCCGATGCCGGGATTGCCGAGGCCGACATTGGCATAGACACTGTCGTGCAGGAGGATCAGCTCCTGGGGCACGTAACCGATCAGGTGCCGCCAGCTGCGCAGGTCGACCTCGTCCAGCGGCACGCCGTCCAGCAGGACGCGCCCCTGGTCCGGGCGATAGAGGCCGAGGATCACATCCGCGATCGTGGTCTTGCCGGCGCCCGATGGTCCGATCAGCACGGTCACGCCGCCGGCCGGCACCAGAAGCGAGACGTTGCTCAACACCTGCTTCTCGCCATGGGCGAAGCTGACGTTCTCGAGTCGGCAATCCCGCTCGAACGAGGCCGGTCGACTGCCCGGATTGGGCTCCCGCACGCTCGCCGCCTCGGCCATCATCTCCATGGCCTCGAGATAGGGGCTCTCCGCCGCCACCGCCTGCTGGAACAGGCTCTGGAGCTTGGTCATGCCGCTGCTGGTCCGCTTCAGCAGGACGCCGACCACCACCAACTCGACCAGTGGCACATCCCAGACGGCGAGCGCCAGAAAGAAGCCTACGCCGAGGAACACCGTGGCCAGGGCCTCGCTGCCGTTCTTGAGCGCGTCCTGGCTGACCTGCTGCCGTCGCATGGCCTTCTTCAGCGACGCGATCTTGCGATCCAGGAAGGTCGCGTACTCGTCCTCCTTGGCCATCGCCTTGAGCGGCTTGATGTTGTTGAGCGAGTCGACCAGCAGGGTGGCCAGCTCCTTGCTCCGCTGGGTCTGCCGCCAGCCAGCCTTGCGCGAGATGCGGACCAGGAAGTGCAGCGACAGCACCATCACGGCGCCGAGCGCGGTCGCGGCCAGCGCGATCGGCCAGGACACGACGAAGGCGACCACCATGTAGCCGGTCGTCTGGATCGCCTGGGCAAAGAACGTGGCCGCATTCTCATAGGCTTTGGCGGCCTTTGCCGTCTGACCGCTGATCAGATTGGTGATACGGCCGACCGGGTGCTGGACCAGATAGGACCAGCTCGCCTGGAACAGATTGCGGATCATGCGTGAGCGCAGGCGTGCCGAGAATTCGGCGATCGCTCTTGCGACGTGCTGCATCGCCAGGAAGGTGAAGATCGACTTCGCCAGCAGGGCGACCACGACGATGATGATCAGAGGACCGACCTCGAGCGGCAGCCCGATCGTGATCATCACCTCGCGCACGCCATCGAGCAGTGGCGACGGCTTGGCAGGTTCGGTATCCGTCGCGACCATGAGCAACGGCACCAGGGTGACGAACCCGAGGCCCTCGACCAGGCTTGCCAGCAGCAGGCAGGTCAGGACGGTCCACGGGTTGATGCCTTCGGTGGTGAGGAAGAGGCGGATGATGTTACGCACTTGGCCTACCGTTTCTCGCGCCGTCGGCCGCTCCGAACCGATCGTTCGAAGCGACACGCCAGCCTGCCGGCCAGCATGCTACCGCGACCGACGTATTCCTCCCATCCCTGCCATTCAAGGGCTGTCGCACGATGCGCGCTCTCCGGCAGGTCGACCTGGCTGGTGGCAGCCGACCTGCGATCATCAGGCCGCGGCACCGCGCGCGCCAGCCTGGCCTTGATCGAACATCAGCTCGAGGTAGCGATCGACCGCCCGCTCGACGCTGAACATCTGGCCGCGCTCCCGCAGGCGCGCAGCATCGATCGGCCGATCCAGCGTGCGCACGACGGCGGCCGCCATGGCACCCTCGTCGCCGACCGGCACCAGCGGACCAAAGCGGCCGCGATCCAGGATCTCGGCGGGTCCGGACGGACAATCGGTGCTGACCACCGGGCAGCCGCAGGCCAGCGCCTGGATCAGCGCGCCGGGCAGGCCCTCATGCACCGACGACAGCACGAACACCGAGGCGCGCGCCATATAGGCGAACGGATTGGTGACGAAGCCCGGCAGGTCGACGTCGGCTGCGACGCCCAGGCTCGACGCCAGCTCCATCAGCTCGGCCCGCTGCTCCTCGGTCTTTTTCGGGTTGATCGCCTGGCCGAGGATCACCAGCCGGCAGTCGCGCTCGGCGCGCACCCTGGCAAAGGCCCGTATCAGGGTCGGAAAGTCCTTGCGCGTGCTCAGCGATCCGACGCCGAGGACGACCGGCGGTGCCGCCGGGCGAAACCAGCGGTGAGCCACCGGCTGGCTGGCCATCGACGCCAGCTCGGGCGTGATCACGGGATTGTACACGGTGGCGATCCGTACGCGTGGCAGGCCCGTGCGCTGGGCGAGATCGTCGGCGACTCCGTCCGAGACCGCGACGATGCCATCGGCCATGCCGTAACCATGGCCGAGCAGCCGAGGCAGATAGCGGTCGCGCCAACGGCGCGAGCCTTCGATCATCGAGGACAGCGTGTTGCGCTCGCTGATCAGCACGCGGGTCGGCACGCCCGACAGGCGGCGTGCCCACAGGGCCATCAGATTGGGCATCGGCAGGGCCGAGAACAGCACATCGGGTCGCTCGGCGCGAAGATAGCGGACCAGGCGAGGCAGATGCAGCAGGCGCTGGTGCGGTCGCCAGGCCAGGAGGATCGGCGCCAGCATGGCCCGAAAGCCTGCCGGGTCGGCGACTGCCGCGAAAGCGCGGGCGACGAGCATCGGTGCCGCCGGCAGCTCGATCACGCGCGCGCCCGCCGGCACGTTGTCGAGCAGCGGCCCGGTTCGCTCACACAGCACGATGTCGACCCGGAAGCCCTGCTGCAACAACCTGTGCGCCGTGCGCAGCATGCAGGCCTCGGCGCCGCCACCGGCGAGGTTTGGCAGGAAGATGGCGATTCGGCGGCCGGCTGCGAGCGCAGGTGAGTCGGCCCGGCCCGACAGAGCGGGCGCGTCAGCTTCACCGGCGCGCATCCGACCGCTGGTCGCGGCAGTCATGGCGAGCTCTGTCTCGTCACGACGCTGCCTCGGAGTTGGAGCCGCAGGGCCGCATCGGGGTTGTTTCGGGGCTGATGATCGGTGCCTTTACTGCGCACGACGGGACGACATGCAGATGACACTCCATTTGGCTCGGATCAAGAGCATTCGATGCGACCAGAAGGCAGGAGCGGCCTTTGCCAAGGCTTGTCAGTAGGCAAGGATCTGCTCATATTGCGCAACCCGACGTCCAGCCACCGTTGATTTCCGGAGCACTTCAAATGCCGGTCGCCGAACATGCCCAGAATGTCGAGGTTGCTGCCGTTCCTTTCATGGACGCGAGCGAGGTCGACCAGATTTTTGATCTGAAAGCGTTGAACGAGGCGCCCGTCAAGGAAGATCCGTACAGGTATCTGGCGGTGCCGAATTTCGTGCGTCCGGACGCGCTCGCCGCGATCCGCCGGGACTACCCGGACATCAAGGGGATCGGGCCGGTCGAGCCGCACGAGATCGAATATGGGCCCGGCTTCGATGCCATGGTCCGCGCGCTTGCCAGCCCGACGGTGGCAGAGCATTTCGCGCGCAAGTTCGGCTCAGACATTCTCGGCACGCCAACCGTGTTCAGGATCCGCAAATACGAGGGGCTCAAAGGCGGCTACATCCACACCGATTCCAAGAGCAAGCTGGTCAGCGTGCTGCTCTACTTCAATGCCGAGTGGCATGCCGAGGGCGGGCGCTTTCGGGTGCTGCGCTCAGGCACCGACATGGACGACTATGCGGAGGAGATCCTGCCGCTCGACGGCACGATGGTGGCGTTTCGGCGCTGCGATCACTCGTACCATGGCTACAAGCCGTACGAGGGCGAGCGCCGGATGATCCAGATGAACTACGTCGACCCGGCAAAGCTGCGCAAGGAGCACAAGGGCAAGGGCGTGGGCCGGCGGGCGACCCGCCTCGTGAAGTCGCTGTTCAAGACCAAGGGCCACGTCTGAACGCCGTAGCGTTGATGCACGCCCTCGATCGGGCGTGCGATCACGGCAGGACCAGGCCGCCGTCGACGAAGATCGTGACGCCGGTGGTGTAGGCGGCTCCCGGGCTGGCCAGGAAGACCGCCGCTTCGGCCATATCGTCGGGCAGGGCCACGCGGCCCATCGGGATCGCCGCCTCGCGCGCGGCGCGCACCTTTGGATCCGCCAGATGGTGGCGGTTGAAGTCGGTCAGCGTGGTGCCGGGGGCGATCACGTTGACCGTGATGCCGTCACCGGCCAGCTCCAGCGCCATGCCGCGCGCCAGCTGCGCGACCGCGGCCTTGCCGGCACCATAGGCGACCTGGCCCTTGAGCGCGATCTGCTGCACCACCGAGCCGATCATGATGATCCGACCGCCCATGCCGGCGCGCCGCATCAGCCGTGCGGCCTCGGTCGCACAGGCGAAGGTGCCGCGCACGTTGAGCGCCGCCATGTGATCCCATTCGGCATCGGTGATCTCGAGGATCGGCTTGCGGTGGATCGCGGCCGCGGCGGTCAGGATGATGTCCAGCCCGGCCAGGCGGTCGGCAGCATCGCGCACCACCTGGCGCGCGACCTCGGCATCGGCCAGATCGGCCTGGATCGCGACCGCATGGCGGCCCATGGCCTCGAGCTCGTCGACCAGGGCCCCGGCGACGTCCGGCTTGCTGTGGTAGTGGACCGCGACATCGGCGCCCTCGCGCGCGAACGCTCGCGCGATCGCGCGGCCGATCCCATCGCTGCCAGCACCGGTCACCAGAGCTTTCTTGCCTTCGAGTTCGCATGCGTGCCCTCCCTTGTGCGTTGCCGAGGTCTTAGCGGCAGAAGGGGCGGCGCGTCCAGGTGGCGAGCGTGGTCAGGTGGGGGTGGTGAACCATGCGGCGAGGCTGCGCAGCCACTCGGCCTCGGCGCCTTCACCGCCCGGCAGGTTGCCGGCGGCGACCGCCTCGACCATAGCTCGCAGCGGGCTACGGACGTGCTCGTCGGCCTGCAGCGTGTGCAGAATCGCCGCTTGCGGCTCAGTGGCGGCCAGCGCCTGCATCAGATCCGCCACGCCGGCTCCGAACGCGGGATCCGGCGGGTTGGGCGTCTCTTGCAGCGGATCTGGCCCGAGCGTGTTCATGGCGGCGAGCACGCGGCGCTTGCGTTCAGCGAGCGGCATCTGGGCCAGCTCTTCGGACGGCAGGGGCGCGCCGATGTAGATATCCTGTCGGGCATAGCCGACGGCGAATTCGAAACGCCTGGCCGCGGGCTCGACCGGCAGGCCGCCCGCGAACCGGACGGGCACGATCGGCAGCTTTGCGGTGATCGCGAGGTCGAGCAGCACGCCGCTGACCTGCGCGACTGGCTTACGGCATTGCACAGAACGGGTACCCTCGGCGTGGACCATCAGCGAGAGGCCTTCGGCGGTCAGCGCCTGCTGCACCTCGCGCATCAGGTTCAGCATGCTCGCTTTGTCGTCGCGATCGAAGAACATCAGAGCGCGATCCGACGCGACGCCTGGATAGGCCGTGCAAACTTCGAGCAGCCGCCCGAGCCAGGTGCGGCGATGCTCCTGCTTGGCGATGGTGACGATCGGTCGCCGGTGGAGCGCCGCGGCGACGGTGGCGAAGGTGAGGGACTCGATGCCGACCTGATGGTTGCCGAGGAACAGCACCGGTTGGCCGCGGACCTGCTCGAGCGCCTGCGGGTCGGTCACCGTCAGGCGGCGCAGGAAGCGACGGATCACCGCGAAGTAGAGCTGCTCAACCGGCCAGTCCGCGATGCCGAGGTAATCTCGCCAGTAGTCGGCGACCGTGTCGAGATCGAGGCGCTCGGGGCCGGCGTCACTGACGCTGACCGCGCAGTCCCGACGCTCGATCCGGAGCGGGAAGGAGGTCAGCGGCACCGACGGGCAGTTCGCGACAGCGTCGGTGACGATCACCGTGCCCGGGTGCACCTCGATCTTGCGTGCGATGTGCTCCTTGGCGGCAATCGCGGCCGTGATCTGGGCAAGGTCTCCGCCGGCCTGATAGACGGATTCGAGCGTACCAGGCAGCCAGTTGACCGTGGCGACCTCGGCGTCGGCAAGCTGCGTGCTGCCATTCGAGAGGTTCGACAAAGCGACCCCAGGCACATGGCGCCGGTCGCGAAGATATGCCCGGAGCTCGGCATGGGGTACGCTTGCAAAGGGCCCCTTCGGGACCGGCACTTCGGTGTGCTCGAGCGTTGCCCAGACCCGATCGTCGACGATCAGCTGCGAGCGAAAGCGCGGCTGACGGCAGCGCTGGTCGATGCCGGTTGTCCGCACCTCGCCGCGCACGCTGCCTGCCATCGGGCACGGCCCATGAATGGTGATGTGCTCGATCCGTTGCGGATAGCAGATCTTGTCGGCGCCGATCTCCTCGAACCAGAGATCCATGCGATCGTGCGGCGGGCCCTGCAGGATGCCGTCGAGCAGGACCGGGTTCAAAAGGCCGGACGGAGCGCCGACCGGCGCGGCATCGAGCTCCAGGCTCGCGCCGGTGCGATCCCGCCGCAGGCTGTGCAGCGCCTGAAATGCCGGGCCATGGAACAGGGCGCCGTTGTCATAGGGCCGATCGTCGAGCTCGCCGCTCGCAAGCGGCGGCTCGGCCGGCGGCGCCGGCGGGTAGCGATCGGCCAGGCGCACCTTGCCCAGAGCCACCTGCCGGTCGGGTGAGTTCGAAGCAGGCTCTGCAAGCAGCAGGCTCACCTCGAACAGGTCGTCCTCGAGTCGTCGGGTCTCGGCGCGCAACCGCACACCCCGCTCGTCGACCGTCACCCATCGAGACACGCCGACGTCCTCGAGCGCGACGACCACCCGGCCGGGAGCCTGCGATCGCGCTGCCTGAGCCAGATAGTCGACGATGCAGGCCATCGGCAGGGCCGGCGTCGTGTAGGTCGGGCAGTGATCGCGCAGCCAGGGTTGCTGGTCCAGATCGAGCACGATCTCGCCGCCGCCCGGATCGTCGGACCCGGTGACCCGGCGCATGGCCAGGTTCTCGACCTCGTAGATGCGCAGACCGTCGACCCAGAGGCTGCCCTTGGCGACCGCCAAAACACCGGAGGGCTGTCGCTCGATTTGGGTGATCTCGAGCTCGGTAATCACCTCGCGATTGGTCGGCACCACCTGGCCGCGATATTTCCAGACCAGCGCCTGATCGAGCGCGATCGCCTGGAAGCGAGGCCGCTCGAGGCCCCGGTCGAGGCTGTGTAGCAGCATGAAGGCCTGGAGCGAGCGCATCGACGCCGAGCGAGCCCGGCTGGACCGGGTCCTGATAAAAATGTGCCTTGAAGTACCAAGCGCCGGGATCGATCCGCTGCAGGCCACGAATGCGCCCCAGGCCTGCGGCGCCGCCCTTGGGCCAGTAGCCCGTGATCGCATCGATCATGCGCAGCCGGCCGCCGGCGATGCGCGCGCTGCCGCCGTACAGCGACGCTGGCCGGTCTGCCAGCTCCAGCAGGTAGTCGCAGGGCAGATCACGTTGCGCGCGCGCCTGATCGTCGGTCGGCAGGCCAGCCTGGTTGGCCAGCGCGCCGGCATCGAAGAAGCCGAACGAGGTGTTCATCGCGAGCACCGGCCCGTCGTCGCAGCTGCACTCGACCCGGAAGAACACCAGCGTCATCGGGCCGACCCGCGAATACCGGGTCAGGGTCGCCCGGCTGCGCAGCGTGCCCGATTCCGGCGTCACGTCCATGGTCGGCACGGCATCGTCGCCGTCGAGATTGCGGAAGGCGAGATCGCCGGCATCGGTGATGGCGAAACCGAGATAGCTCGCCAGCCAGCCGCAGGGCTGCAGCAGCACCTCCATCAGGACGCTGAACGGCATGACCCGGTGGCCGTTCTCGGCGAAGTACCAGGCATCGGGCAAGACATCGAAGGCCGCGTCGACCGTGGCGCCAACCGTGGCCGTGCCGGGCGGGCAGTCGATCGCCTCGATGCGCGAGATGCAGTGATAGGGCGGCCCCGGCAGGCGCGGCACGTGCCGGCCCTGGTCGAACCGGGCATACATCTGGCCGAACGCCTCGGACGGCGCGCCCCAGGCGCAGGCCAGCAGTCGCTGTATAGTCGCCGCGCACGTCGCTGTCGTCACGCAGCCGTCGCGGCGGACCGGCCTCGGCGAGCAGCTCGCGCCGATCGCTGAGCGGCCAGTCCGGCACCAGCCGAAGCCCGAACCGGCGGCATTGGAACACCTTGAAGCCGTCGGAGCTGCACAGCAGCGCCGCGTAGACGGTCGGCTGATCGCCGTCGATCACCTCCTCGACGAAGACCTCGTAGCTCAGCCGATGGGCGCGGTCCGGCACCACCTGGCCGCGGCAGATGAACTTGTAGCGCTCGTCCGGCACCGCCTCGAAGCGCCAGCCGTCGCGCGGCACGGTGAAGCCCATGCGCCGCCATGGAGAAGGCCAGCGCCTGGACCGCGGCATCCGCCATCAGCGTGCCGGGCATGCAGGGGTCGTTCTTGAAATGGCCGTCGTAGAACCAGTGGTCGGTCGTGACCGCCGCCTCGGCCCGCAGATAGCCGCGGCCCCAGGGGCCGCCGGCCGGATCGAACGCGGGCACCGAATCGATCAGATGCATGCGGCCCGAGGGCAGCGTGGGCGTGCGCTGGTGCGGTGCCGCCAGCTCGAAGCCCTCGCCGAAGCAGGCGATAGGCGTTGCCGGCGACGAGGGCGTCGACCTGCTCGGCGCGTGAAGCTGCGCCGGGTCGAGCAGCCGGGCGGCGGGTCGAGCCTGCGCGTCGGCCTTCGGCGCGTCGGTCTCGGCGCTCCACAGCACGCCGCCCGAGCCGGCGAGCTCCTCGTCGGTGAAGAAGCCGGCCTGGCCGTTGCGCACCGAGAGCACGACCGCGGTCGCCGACACGGCAGTCGTAGTGGAAGAAGAACAGGCGCACGTCGCCGGTCTTGGCGTGGCCGTCGACATGGATGTCGTAGCGCAGCGTGTCGCCGGACGCAGGCATGCCGCCTTCGTGGAAGGTGAGCTCGCAGCCGAGCAGCCGATAGACCCGCTCGCCCCGGTTGAGCGCATCGACGCCGAGCCAGGAGATCAGCAGCAGGTCCGCCTGGCCGGATTCGATCAGGATGCCGGGCGGCACCCGGCCGTGGTGCAGATACCAGGCGTCCGGCTTGATGTCGGTCTCGGTCCAGATCGTGCCGAGCCCCATGCCGCCGGGCTCGCCCTCGATCCCGGTGACCCGGTCGGCCAGCAGCAGAGGCGGCTCCGGCATGCGGACCTGGCGGTGATAGCCGTCCTGCGCTTCGAAAGTTGGCCCGAAGATGTCCGAGATCTTGCCCGAGGCCAGCACCTCCAGGTCCGCTCGCGAGAACGAGGGCAGGGCTCTCGCCGGGGGCGCGGGCTCGACGTCCGGGCGGCCGGTCGCGATCTCGGCCACCGGGCTACCAGTCTCCGCGCCATGCGCCGTCGAATCGGCCGGTTCGCGTGGGCGGATCGGCTCGGCCTGCACCAGCGGGTCGGCTTCCGCCGGCTGCGGCGGCCGCTCCGGCCCAGCGCCGTTGGGTGCGCTGGCGGGCGCCAAGCCCCGCAGGCTCGCCTCGTGCAGGCTCAGGAACTGGCAGTGCAGGCGCGTCTGATCGTCGATGAAAGCACGATGCAGTCGCGGTGGTCTGCGCCAGGATGCGCGTGATCGGGGTCTCCAGTGGCGGGATTGCCGCAGGGGGCGACGCCGTCGCGGCTTTGGCAAAGGCACCAACTGTCGCGGTCGGCGGCATTGAGGCTGCCGGCGGGCGCACCGTCGAGATGGATGGTGCTGGCGCCACCCGGGGAACGCCACGTGACTGCTGTCCGAGGACCGGCGGCAGAGCCGGCGCCGGTTGCATCACCTGGATGTCGTTCGCGTCGAGCTGTGCCCTGGTAGGGGGTCGCGGCGGCAAGGTAATCGGCGGCATGTGTGCATCCAGATGGAGCGTCCGTTCCTGCTTAGGCGCGGCCGGCTCCGGCAGGCGCGAGCGCAGCGCCCCGAGATCGACCTCGACCCCGGCGACGATCAGCTGCGCGGTCAGATCGAGCAGACCCCAGGGCGCCCCGACCGGGTCGGTCGAGGGCGAGCGCCAGGTGCTCGCGACCGGCCAAGGTCTTGCCGATCGCGCCGGTCAGCGTGTTGCGCGGCCCGAGCTCGACGAAGATCTCGGACGCCGTCGCGCCACGCCGCCTCGACCGTGCGCCGGAAGTCGATCGGCCGCAGCGCTTGGCCCAGCAGGGCCTTGCGCGCCTTGCTGCGGTCCGGCCGATAGTGGCTGTTGGTGGCATTGGTGTAGAAGCGCACGCCATCGACGTGGTGGGTCTTGCGGTCATGGATCCGGCCCCAGGTCTCCGCGTAGGGGCCGAGCTCGGCGCAGTGCACCACGATGTCGTGGCCGAGATCGATCGCCCGCGCGCGGCCGATCCGCGCCAGGACGCGGTCGCAGGCCTGGGCGTCGCCGCCGATCACGCAGTCGTCCGGGGCATTGATGATCGTGATCGATACGCGCGGCTCGTCCGCCACCGCAGCCTCGACGTCCTCGACCGGCGCGAGCAGCCGCCAGTTGCGCCATGCAACCTTGTCGCCGTCGGCAAGGCCCCAGGCCTGTTGCGGCCGCGCGGCATTCGCCGGTCAGGTCGCGCCCGTACATGCCGGATTGCGCGATCTCCTCGAGCATCGCGTCCATGTCGCGCCAGGCGCCGAACGCGAACAGCGCGTTGGTCTCGCCGGATGACAGGCCGAGCGCGGCCTGCGGGCGCAGCCCCAGGATGCTGCGCGCCAGCAGCGCGTGCGCCTGGCACAGCAGGACGCTGCCTTCGAGCTGCTCGTGCGGCGGCATCGGTGTCGCCGGATCGCGCTGGTAGACCTGCTCGGCGACCGCGGCGAGCACGGGATGGCGCCGCGCCAGCTCCTCGCCCAGCGCCGGCAGCGCCAGCAGCAGATCTCGACCCATGCCGCGATAGGCTGCGGCGGCGCCGGTGAACACGAAGGCCAGCTCGCCCTCGATCGGTCGATCCCGGTACTGGATGCCGTCCGCGCTGATCTGTCGGGTTGCCGAATCCTCCAGCAGGGCGAGCGCCTGCTCGATACGGTCGGCCAGCTGGTCCGGGTCCGCCGCCAGAAGCGCAAGCCGGGCCGGACCGGTCGTGCCCTCGATACCGTCGCGAAGGCTGCCCATCACGGCGGCGCAGTCGGCGCCGCCGAACAGCTTCAGGATTGGCGCCGGGGC
>CAVSVZ010000002.1:0-34672 GCA_963731495.1 uncultured Alphaproteobacteria bacterium | reverse complement strand
TTTTGTAACCTTCTTAAACAATTCATCGTATTGCTTTCGGGACCGGTTCGATGGCCGGCTGGCCCGCACCTCGGCAAAGCGCCAGAGCTCCGCCCAGAAGTCGGCCGACTGCTCGACCGACCAGGCACGAAGCCTGGCGTACTCGGTCAGCGACTGGCCGTGCCGGGCCGCGACCATGTGCGCGAAGGCGGTCATATTGGCCGCCGCGATGCGCCCGCTCGACGGCTGCCAAAGGGGCTGATTCATCGAACGCCTCCAGGTTGCGGACCGCTTCCTTAGCAGATCTGAACAGGGACGGCATCCGCGCGACCGAGCTTGCTGCGATGACAAAGCACCGAACCCCAACCACGGCGGGCGGGTGTGTTTTGCTTGACGGAGTCCGCGAACGATGATAGGAAAATATCCCTCAATGAGCGCCACTTCGCAGCCTGCATCGGAATCCTCATGGCCGCCATGGTTCTGCGCCTGTACGACGGCTTCGCCGACACCTCGCCCCAGCTACGCGACAAGGTGCGCGAGCTTCAGGCCCGCCTGCGGCAAACCGACCGCGCCATCGTCGTCGATGGCCTGTTCGGCCATGGCACGGAGCAGGCGGTGCGTGACTTCCAGCTCGCGCGCAGCCTGCGCACCGACGGCGTGGTCGGGCTCGAGACGTGGACGGCGCTGCTCGATCCCCAACACCCCGTGTGGAGCGATCACCTTGCGACCTCCTACCGGCTCGACCATCCGGAGCTGTCGGAAGAACTGGTGCCGGCCGCCCGCCACGGCGCGCTGATCGAGACGGCGGCGGCCGAGATCGGCCTGCTGCCGGCGGTACTCGCCGGGCTCGGCTCACGCCAGTCGCGCTGGGGACTGGCCTTGAAGCCGCGCGGCGCCGATGGCACGGTCGACCTGGTTCCACGGCCGTTCACCCGACCGTGGCGCGACCTGCCGCTGCCGGCCGACGGCCTGGGCTTTGGCCGCGGGCTCCTGCGGATCGACTATGATGCGGAAGCGTTTGCCCGCACCGGCGACTGGCGCGACCCGGCTGCCAATATCCGCCAAGCCTGCCAGATGGTGGCGGAGGCACGGGCGCTGCTACGCCGCCGCACCGTGCTGCACGGCCGCGCGCTGCTGCGCGCAGCGCTGGCAGCGTACAACTGCGGCACCAACAATGTCCTGCACGCGATCCGCCAGGGCTTGGATCTGGATTTCTACACTTCAGGACGCGATTTTTCACGCGATGTTTTGAACCGTGCCGGATTCTACCAGGCTCACGGCTGGGATTAGCCCCCCCTCAGCCCCTCTCGAACGTGGCATGGTTCGGAGGACTCGATGGCGCCCTTCAGACGAGCCTTGTGCCTTGCGCTGAGCCTTGGCGTTGCCACCTGCGCGACGCTGCCGCCGGCCGAGCCGCCCGACGTCAGCATCGCGGGGCTGACCCTCGGCCAGTCCGGCCCGTTCGAGGACAAGCTCTGGGTCGATCTTCGGCTCGCCAATCCCAACGCGTTCGAGATCGCGATCGAGCGGCTCGACTTCGATCTGGAGATCAACCAGGAGCACTTTGCGAGCGGTGGCTTGGTCCAGGCGGTAAGACTGCCGAGCGGGGACGAGATGTTTGTCCCGGTCCTCATGACAATCCAGACAGACGATGTGGTCGCGACCATGCTGAACCTCGGCAACGAACAGGAGCTTGCCTATCGCCTGATCGGCGAAGCCGAGATCGATCGTATCCCCGGACAGACCCTGGCACTTCAACGGCGCGGTCGGCTGGCGCTACCCGAGATTGAAGACGCCACCTCGGCCGAATTCTGAAGGCATCATCAGCGCTGGCTGGTCTCCCAGTCCGGCGCGACGTAAACCGGCATCTCCTCCGGCGGCAGAGGTGACAGGCCTCTGATCATGTCCGCCGCCTTCTCGGCCATCATGATGGTCGGCGCGTTGAGGTTGCCGGACACGATGCTCGGCATGATCGAGGCATCGACGACGCGCAGGCGCTCGACGCCGCGCACCCGCACCTGCTCGTCGACCACCGCCATCGGGTCGCTGTCGGCGCCCATCTTGCAGGTGCCGCAGGGATGGTAGGCGCTCTCGCCTTTGGCGCGCACGCAGGCATCGATCTCGGCATCGCTCTGCACCTCTGGCCCAGGCGCCAGCTCCGGCCCGCGATAAGGATCGAAGGCTGCTTGGGCGAAGCACCTCGCGGGTCAGGCGGACCGCGGCGCGCATCTCCTCGCGTCCCCTTCGGTGGCCATGTAGTTGAACAGGATCGAGGGTGGCTTGCGCGGATCGGCTCGAGGTCAGGGCGACACGGCCCACCGAGGTCGGCCGCATCGGCGCCGACATGGGCCTGAAAGCCGTGGGTGTCCTGGCGGATTGGTGCCGTCGTAGCTCATCGCGATCGGTAGGAAATGATACTGCAGGTCGGGATGCTCGACGCCGGCGCGCGAGCGGATGAAGCCGCCCGCCTCGAAGTGGCTGGTCGCGGCCAGGCCGCGCTTGAGGAAGATCCACTCGAGGCCGATCCGCAGCTTGTTCCAGGGCTTTTGCGCGCTGTAGCAGCGAGATCGGCTGGGTGCAGGCATGCTGGACGTAGATCTCGAGATGGTCCTGCAGGTTTTCGCCGACTCCCGGCAGGTGTGCGACCACCGGAATGTCGAGCCGCCGCAGCTGATCGGCATCGCCGATGCCGGAGAGCATCAGGAGCTGAGGCGAGTTGATCGCGCCGCCGCACAGGATCACCTCGCGCTCGGCGATCGCGTGCCGGACCTCGTTGCCGTCCTGCATAGTCGACGCCGATGGCGCGACCGCCCTCGAAGCAGATGCGCAGCGACAGCGCGCGTGTGCGCACCGTGAGGTTCGAGCGGCGCATTGCCGGACGCAAATAGGCGCTGGCAGCGCTCCAGCGGCGCCCGGCGTGCGTGGTCATGTCCATCGGGCCAACGCCTTCCTGCTGGCAACCGTTCATGTCGGCGGTGAACGGATAGCCGGCCTGGACCCCGGCATCGAGGAAGGCGCGGTACAGCGGATTGGCGCAGGCGCCGGTCGAGACGTGCAGCGGCCCCTCGCCGCCCCGATAGTCGTCGGCGCCGGCTTCGCGCGTCTCGGCACGCTTGAAATACGGCAGCACGTCGGCATAGCGCCAGCCGGCGAGGCCGGCCTGCGCCCAGCGGTCGTAGTCGCGGGCGTGGCCGCGCATATAGGCCATGCCGTTGATCGACGACGAGCCGCCGAGCACCCGGCCGCGTGGACAGTACATGCGCCGGCCGTCCATATGCGGCTCGGGCTCGCTCCGGTAGAACCAGTTGTAGCGGTCGTTGGCGAGCGGATGGGCGAGCGCGGCCGGCATGTGCAGCTGCCAGGCCCAGGCGTGGTCGGGTGGTCCCGCCTCGAGCACGCACACGCGCGCATCGCCGTCCGCGCTTAGCCGGCTGGCCAGCACGCAGCCGGCCGACCCGGCTCCGACGATCACGTAGTCGAACACCTCGCGCGCGCTCATGGTCTCATCCTAGCGCACGTCGGGGGATCGCAAAGCCCCCGTCTCGCACCGGTAGCTTACGGTTTAGAGGCCCCAGATGGTGGCGAAATCGGCCGGCAGCGCGAGCAGCGTCGGTAAGGCTCTACCCGTCGGCCATCGCATCGAGGCCTGTGTCGGCCGCCAGCACGCTCGGGCGCCCCCACAAGGGCCACAATGGCGCGGGAAGGCGGGCTCAGGCGGTGTCGTCGGAGCGGGATTTGCGCTGAGCCGGCGTCTCCCGGCCCTTATCGGCCTCGGCGGGACGGAGCTTGGCGGCCTCGAGCCACGTGCCCTCGATCGTGTGGCTGCAGTTTTGCCAGTCCTCGCAGCCGCAATCCTGGGCGCAACGCCGAAGCTCGACCAGCTTCTGGGCGCCCTCATCGACCACGCCATGGTCCAGGAGCTCACGGGCAGTGTCGAGATTGGCTGCACAGGGTGCGCGCATGGCTCACCTCCACGACATCATCGGATGGTCTTTATCAAGTCCTGACGTGACAACCAAGCTACTTCTGCTGCACCAAAGAGCTCGTTTCGGCCAGGCCGCCGCCCTCGGCTACCAATGCGCGGGCCTGTCCGATCCAGTCCTCGCGCTCGGCCCGTCCTTTCAAGCGGAGATGATGATCGATCCAGGCCAGGTTCTGCGGGGTCAGCTCGGCAATCTGGCGATAGTGGAAGATGCCCGCCTCATGCAGGCTCTTCTCGATGCCGGGCCCGATGCCCGTGATGCGCTTGAGATCGTCGGCCTCGCCTTGCGGCCCTGCGAGCCCCTGCGGCGGCGTGCCGGGCGTCTGATCGGTGGTCCCGAGCGGCGCGGGCGTGATCTGCGGCGCCAGCGAAGCCTGCGCCTGGGGCATGTCGGGCTCACCCTTGGCCCCGCGTTCGGCTTGCAGCCGCGCCACTTCGCGCTCGCGCGCCTCGAGCCTGATCAGGGTCGAGCTGTGCTCGCGCTCGAGCTTGCGCAGGCTCTTGGCGTTTGCTTCCGCAGCCTCGCGGGCCCGCGCGATCTCCTCCTCCAGCGCTTTGCGGGCGCTGCCCGCCTCGGCGAGGCGTGCCTCGAGCCGCTCGCGCTGGCCTTCCAGCTCGCCCTGTGCCGCCCGCGACTGCATCGCTGCGTTCTCGCGCTGGCGCAAGATCGCCAGGCTACGGCACAGCCAGCCCACCGCGAAACCGATCGCCGCCGCTGCAACCAGGAACCACAGGATCTGGACGATCAGATAGGTCACGCTGCGTGCTCCATCTCGCCCATGGCTACTCGACGGCGCTCGGCTCCACCGTGGTCTCGTCGCGCACGGTGCGCACGCCTGCCAGCGCCTGCACCCGCGCGCCGGCTTCGGCCCGCGCGTCGGCGCTTGGCGCCGCGCCCTCGAGGGTAGCGTCGCGGCCGCTGTAGCGCACGCTCGCCCAGCGCAGGCCGGCACCCGCCAGCTCGGCCCGGCTGCGCCAGGTCAGGTCCCGCTCGACCCAGCCGACGCCCCAATAGATCGCAGCGAGCGCGACCAGCCCCCAAAGGCCGGCTCCGAGCATGACGACCGATCGCTGATCCATCCTTCGTCCCGAAGCGCAATTCCCACCTCGGCGTCGGGGCATGCTATGAGGCGGGCGCGCGTGTGTCAAAATTCACAGGCAATTCGCGCCGGCAGTCATCAACCGCCAATCACTATTCTGGCGCTATTCGGCTGCCTTGGGGCGCTCTGCAAACAGGAATTCGCGGCCGACCTTGACTCGCGACTCGCCGCCATAGGCGATCACGTCGGCGGTGGCATACGTCTCGCTCCACAGCTCGGGCAGGTAGGAGCCCGTGCCGATCAGGTCGATCGGCGCGTGCACGCTGGCCATCAGCTTGCATTTCTTCGGGCTGAAGCCCGAGCTCGCGATGATCTTGACCTGATCGAAGCCGGCATCGTCCAGCCGCTGGCGGACATGATAGATCGCCGCTGCCGTGACGCCGGTGCCGACCAGCCAGCGCAGCTCGGTCTCGGTGCGATAGGTACGGATCGCATCGCGCGCATGTGCCTCGAGCACCGCATAGGAGGCGGCGGTGTCCAGTCCCTCGACGAACCGGCCGCCATGGGTGTCGAGGCGGACACCGAGGCGGCCTTGGCTTGCCAGCTCCGGAAAGGCCCGGCAGACCTCGAGCGAGTCACTGACCTCGCGCCCGAAGAAGTCGACCAGGACGTACAGATTGTCGCTCGGAAAGGTCTCGTGAAACAGCTGCGCCGCGCGCAGGGTCGAGCCCGCGTAGCCGATCAGCGCATGCGGCATGGTGCCGAGGCCGCGCTCCTGGCCGAAATAGTGCGCGGTCGCATCGTTGGCGTTGCCGATGAAGCCCTTGGCGCCGGTCTCGCGCTGCGCCTTGGCCGAGCCGACGCTGGCGGCGTACGCCATCATGTCCGCCATCTCGGCGCCCGCGCAATGGCGCGCGTCCATGGCGATGAAGGCCACGTAGGGCAGATCGGTGCACATCAGGAAGGCATTGAACGCGGCGACGCACGGCGGACCGAGCTTCTGCAGGAACACCGTCTCCAGATCGACCAGATGCTCGAGCGAGCCCCTGATGTACATGAGCGGTTCGCCGGCGCCGACCCAGTCGCCCTCCTGGTAGGCGGTGTCAATCACGAAGCTGCAGCCGCGCGCGCGCCCCATCTCCTGCAGCCATTCGACCGCGAGGCGGGGCGTGAACACCACCGGCCGGCGCATGAACACCGCATAGGTGGAGTCGATGTCACCGTAGCGACCGACCACCTCGCGGGTCTTGAGAAAGTACTTGTCGGTGAACCGCGGCAGATCGGCCGCCGACGGGCTCATCACCTCGTTTCCCGGAGCGTCCACAGCTAGGCCTTCCGATAGCGTGCGCTACTGCGCAGCCACGCGCAGCGCGGCGCGCTCGTCCTTGAGCGCCTCGGCCATCAGGAACGCGAGCTCCAGGCTCTGCGAGGCGTTCAGCCGCGGATCGCAGTGGGTGTGATAGCGGTCCGACAGGCCGGCGTCGGTGATCGCCTGTGCACCGCCGGTGCACTCGGTCACCTCCCGGCCGGTCATCTCGATGTGCACGCCGCCCGCATGCGTGCCCTCCGCCTTGTGCACGGCGAAAAAGCCCTGGACCTCGGCCAGGATCCGATCGAACGGCCGGGTCTTGTAGCCGCTGCTCGACTTGATCGTGTTGCCGTGCATCGGATCGCAGGTCCACACGACCTTGCGGCCGCCGCGTTGGATAGCGCGCACCAGCGCGGGAAGCTTGCGCTCGACCTGCTCGTGGCCCATCCGGGTGATCACCGTCAGCCGGCCGGGCTCGTTGGCCGGATTGAGCACATCGCACAAGCGAAGCAGGGCGTCCGGCGTCATGCCGGGGCCTGCCTTGACGCCCACCGGATTGGCGATGCCACGGCAGAACTCGACATGCGCGCCCTCGGGATCGCGGGTCCGCTCGCCGACCCAGACGAAATGCGCCGAGGTGTCGTACCAGAGCCCCGAGGTCGAATCGATCCGGGTCATCGCCTGCTCGAAGCCCAGCAGCAGCGCCTCGTGGCAGGTGTAGAAGCTGGTGCGCTTGATCTCGGGCGTGTTGGCGTCGGTCACGCCACAGGCGGTCATGAAGGCCACCGCCTCGCTGATCCGATCGGCCATGTCGCGATAGCGCTCACCCTGTGGCGAGCGCTCGACGAAGCCGAGATTCCAGCTGTGTACGCGGGTGAGCGCGGCATAGCCGCCGTCGGTGAACGCGCGCAGCAGGTTCAAGGTCGCCGCCGCCTGGCCGTAGGCCTGCAGCTGCCGGTCCGGATCGGGCAAGCGCGAGGCCTCCTCGAAGTCGAGGCCGTTGACGATGTCGCCGCGATAGCTCGGCAGCTCGGCATCGCCATGGCGCTCGGTCGGCGCCGAGCGTGGCTTGGCGAACTGGCCGGCCATGCGGCCGAGCTTGACCACCGGCATGGCGGCGCCATAGGTCAGCACCACCGCCATCTGCAGCAGCACGCGCAGCGTGTCGCGGATGTTGTCCGGGTGGAACTCGGCGAAGGATTCGGCGCAGTCGCCGCCTTGCAGCAGGAAGGCGCGGCCCTCGCAGACCTCGGCCAGACGGTCCTCGAGATTGCGGGCCTCGCCGGCAAACACCAGCGGCGGGTAGACGGAGAGCTGCTTCTCGACCCGCGCCAGCGCCTCGAGGTCCGGGTATTCGGGCATCTGCGCAACCGGCTTGTCCCGCCAGCTTCCGGGCTTCCAACTGCTCGCCATCTCGGGCGTCCTCTGTTCTTGGGCGCTGCTCACGCCGTTTCCTGGTACATGGTGACGAACTCCTCGGCCGCCGTCGGATGGAGGCCCACGGTATCGTCCAACTGCGTCTTGGTGGCGCCCGCCGTCATGGCGATCGCCAGGCCCTGGATGATCTCCGCCGCGTCATCGCCGACCATGTGACATCCCAGGACCCGGTCGGTCTGCCTGTCCACCACCAGCTTCATCATGGTCCTTGTCGGCTCGCCCGTCAAAGTATGCAACAGGGGCCTGAAGCGCGTGCGATAGATCGCGACGTCATAGTCCTGCTCGCGCGCCCGCCGCTCGGTCAGCCCGACCGCCGCCGCCTCGGGAATGCCGAACACCGCGGTCGGGATCGTATCGTAACTGACGGCGCACGGATTGGCGTTGAAATGACGCTCGGCGATCGCCCGGCCTTCGGCGATCGCCACCGGGGTCAGATCGAAGCTGCCGGAATCCAGCCCGTGGCCGCCATGGTCGCTGCAATCGCCGACGGCGTAGATGCTCGGGACATTGGACCGGTAGTCGGCATCGACCCGGATCGCGCCGTTCGGCTCCATGCGCACGCCGAGCTGCTCGAGGCCGATGCCCCTGGTATTGGGGACCGGATCGCGGCCGGTGGCGTACAGCACCGTGTCGTAGGTCAGCCGGCCGGCAGAGCTGTCGAGGACGACGCCTTCGGCCGTGCGCTCGATCGCGCTGACCGTGGTCTCGGGCCGGATCTCGAGGCCTTGTGCGCGAAATTCCTCGACCAGGACCGCGCGCAGATCGTCGTCGAACCCGCGCAGCGGCAGATCGCGGCGCAGGATCATGCTGGTCTCGACGCCGAGCCCGTTCAGGATGCTGGCCAGCTCGATGCCAATGTAGCCGGCGCCGATCACGGCCAGCCGTCCTGGCTTCTCGGGCATGCGCTCGAGCGCATCGTCGGAGGTGATCGCATGCTCGATGCCGGGCAGGTCGGGCAGGCTCGGCCTGGCGCCGACCGCGACCAGGATCCGATCGGCGGTATGGGTCTCACCGCCCGCTTCGACGGCGTTGGCACCAGCGATCCGGCCGCGCGCGGTGATCAGCTGCACGCCGGCCTTCTCCAGCATGCCGATATAGATGCCGTTGAGACGGTCGATCTCGCGGTCGCGCGCCTCGATCAGCGCCTTCCAGTCGTGTCGTGCCTCGACCTGCCAGCCGTAACCGCGCGCCGCCTTGAAATGCTCGGCGAACACGGCGCCATAGCGCATCAGCTTTTTCGGGATACAGCCGCGGATCACGCAGGTGCCGCCGACCCGGTTGTCCTCGCACAGCGCCACCTTGGCGCCATAGCTGGCGGCCCGCCGCGCGCACGCCACGCCGCCGGAGCCGCCGCCGATCACGATCAGGTCGAAATGCGCCAAGGTCGATTCACTCCCCACAGCTACCGCGGGGCTTAGCGCGCCGATGCCGCGAGTTCAATCCTTTCGGGCAAGACAAGCGCGGCGCGTGCGGATGCCCTGGTGCGCGCCGAGTGAGAGCAGATGGCGGTCGCCGGTGACGAGATAGTCGGCTCCCGCCTTCACGGCAGTCGCGACGATCATGTCGTCCTTCGGGTCGCGCGGCACGACGCGGAGCTCGGGCAGGTCAGTCGTATGCTCGGCGAGCGCTGCGAGGTCGGCCATGTATGCGTCGATCCGCTCGTCGGGGTAGGTGTAGTGGCGGCGGATCGTCTTGACCTTGTCCCGGAGCGAGCGGCCGGTCCCGTCGAGGATCGCGCGGGGCAGGCAGGGCACGAAGGCGCTCCGTTCCGCGGCGCTCAGCGCGGCGTGGGACCTGCCTCCCGTGGTGAGAAAGGCGCTCACGAGTGCCGAGCTGTCAAAGACCGCTCTAATCACGCTCGTGGCGCGCCGCCTCCACCGCCTCGAAGATCATCTCCTCCTCTCGCTCGGGACTCGGCCGTGGCTCGGGGCCGATGTGGCGAACCGACTTCGGAGCATCGAGCACACGCTGCCATGCCTTCTCGCGCTCGATGTCCGACACAGGCCTCAGGAGGACGCCGTTGTCGACCATCTCGGCCTCGAGGTAGTCGCCCTTGGCGAGCTTCAGCTTCTCCCGGACCGCGGCCGGCAGCGTGACCTGCCCGCCGCGCAGCAACCGTACGAGGGTCATCCCTTCCTCCGTTGCGCTCTCAACACCATCATACAGATCAACTCTTCTGCATGCGAGATTTGCAGGGAAACCGCCGTCGCATCAATGAGTCGGAAAGACCCATCAAAGCGCCATGGCCGGGCGCCAGACCCGGCCATGTCAGCCCTCGAAGCCGCTCCTTGGGCGCTTACGCGATCCCGCCGAGATTGACGTATTTGATCTCGAGATACTCGTCGATGCCGTACTTCGAGCCCTCGCGGCCGATGCCGGAGTGCTTGTAGCCGCCGAACGGTGCTACCTCGGTCGAGAAGATGCCATCGTTGATGCTGACGATGCCGGCCTCGAGCGACTCGGCGACCCGGAACACCCGCCCGACGTCGCGCGCAAAAAAGTAGCTCGCCAGGCCGTACTCGGTCTTGTTGGCGAGCCCGATCACCTCGGCCTCGTCCTTGAAGCGATAGAGCGGCGCCACCGGCCCGAAGGTCTCCTCGCTCGTGATCACCATCTCGGGCGTGCACTCGGAGAGCACGGTCGGCTCAAAAAAATGGCCGCCGCGGGCGTGGCGCTTGCCGCCCGCCAGCACCTTGGCACCCTTGCCCCTGGCGTCCTCGACGTGGCGCTCGACCTTGTCGACGGCGGCCGCCTCGATCAGCGGGCCCTGCTCGACGCCGGGCTCGTGGCCCGGGCCGACCTTGAGCGCCTTCACAGCCTCGGTGAACTTGGCCGCGAATTCGTCGTAGACGGCATCCTGCACATAGATCCGGTTGGTGCAGACGCAGGTCTGGCCGCTGTTGCGGAACTTGCACGCCATCGCACCCTTGACCGCGGCATCGATGTCGGCGTCGTCGAAGATGATCAGCGGCGCGTGGCCGCCGAGCTCCATGCTGACCTTCTTGACGGTATCGGCGCACTGCTTGAGCAGGATCTTGCCGACCTCGGTCGAGCCGGTGAACGACAGCTTGCGGACCGCATCGTTGGCGGTGAGCTCGCCGCCGACCGTGCGGGCATCGCCGGTCACGACGTTGAACACGCCCTTGGGGATGCCGGCGCGCTCGGCCAGCTCGGCCAAGGCGAGCGCCGAATACGGCGTGAAGCTCGCAGGCTTGACCACCACCGTGCAGCCGGCCGCCAGCGCCGGCGCGCATTTGCGCGTGATCATGGCATTCGGGAAATTCCACGGCGTGATCGCGGCACAGACCCCCACGGGCTGCTTGAACACCATGAGCCGCCGGGCCTCGGCGATGGTCGGGATGATGTCGCCGTAGACCCGCTTGGCCTCCTCGGCGTACCACTCGACGAACGAGGCGCCATAGGCGATCTCGCCGCGCGACTCGGCAAGCGGCTTGCCCTGCTCGCGGGTCATGATCACCGCCAGATCCTCCTGGTTCGCCATCATCAGGTCGAACCACTTGCGCAGCACCGCGGCGCGCTGCTTGGCAGTGGTGTGCCGCCAGCTCTGGAACGCCCGGGACGCGGCCTCGATCGCGCGTCGGGTCTCGTCGACGCCCAGCTTGGGCACGGTGCCGATCAGGTCGCCGGACGCCGGATCGCGCACCTCGATGGTGGCGCGGCCATCGGCGTCGACCCAGGCGCCATCGACGTAGCACTGCTCCCGCAGCAGGCTCGGATCGGACAAGTGTACGCTGACATCCTTCAACGCGGTGGCCATGTCGCAACTCCCTCTTGTGCTGCCTGGTTGCAGGCGACGTGGCGATCCGCCCCCTGCCCTGTCAAGGGTCCGGCCTCCAGTGGGCCGGCAGTATAGGGCCGGAGCGCTCTGCTCTGCCGGCGCACAGCGTTGCCCGAGCAAACTCCCGGGCGAACCCGAGCGCCGCAGAAATCCTGGCCAGCTCGGATCGCATGTGCGGCGGGTTTGTCTCGCGCTGCCCGCTGTGCCACAAGGGACATCACTCCACACCTTGTACGGAAAACCTCGAGCCTTGCCGCATTCCCGCCCTTCCGAGCGCGGCTCGACGCGCCTGGATCTCGCGCTGCCGCTGCGCATCCTGGCCGGCTGCGCGTTCGCCCTGATCGTGGCGCTCACCATCGCCCAGGTGTTCTTCCGCTTCGCGCTCGACAGTCCGCTGATCTGGAGCGAGGAGCTCGCACGGCTGCTTCTGGTCTGGGTCACCTTCGTCGGCGCCGCCGTGGTCGCCTGGGACGGCAGCCATCTCAATGTCGACGTGGTGTTCGCGCGCCTGCCGGCGAGGCTCAAGGCCGCGGTGCGCTGGTTCAATCTGCTGGTCGCCCTGGCCTTCCTTGCCGTCATGGCCTGGTTCAGCGTCCGGCTGATCCGAATCGAGGCGATGTCGGACATGGGCGCGCTCGGCATTCCGTTCAGCTGGGTGCGCATCCCGGCGCTGGTCGGTGGCGTGCTGATCATCGCCTTCATCCTGCTGCGCCGCTTCTATCGCCTGCGGGGCATGCCCGCGGGCGACGAGCCGCTCTGAGCGCGGACGCACGCCTTGCTGGTCACCGCCATGCTGGTCCTGCTGGTGCTGCTGATCGGCACCGGCCTGCCCTTGTTCTATGCGCTCGGCGCGGTCTCGGCGCTCTATCTGGCGTTCGCCGACATCTCGTTCGCGATGCTGACCCAGCGCATGACCGCCCGGCTGGATTCCTTCCTGATCCTGGCGATCCCGTTCTTCTATCCTGGCCGGCGAGCTGATGAACGCCTGCCGGCTGACCGATCGGATCGTGGCGCTGGCGCGCGCCTGCGTCGGCCACATCCACGGCGGGCTCGCCCAGGTCAACATCTTCGCCAGCATGATCTTTGCCGGCATGTCGGGCTCGGCGACCGCCGATACCGCTGCGCTCGGCTCGGTGCTGATCCCGGCGATGAAGAAGGAAGGCTACCCGGCCGACTTTTCTGCGGCGGTCACGGTCGCCTCAGCGATGGTCGGGCCGATCATCCCTCCGAGCATCGCCATGGTGATCTACGGCGCGCTGGCCGACGTCTCGGTCGGCCGGATGCTGCTCGCGGGCCTGGTGCCGGGCGTCATGATCATCCTCGTGCAGATGGTCTTCACCTGGTTCCTGGCGCGGCGCCGCGGCTACCCGCGCTATCCGCGCGCCACGGCGAAGGAGATCATGGCCGCATCCTGGCGCGGGTCGGCCGCGATCGTGTTCCCGTTCATCATCGTCGGCGGCATCCTGTCCGGCGTGTTCACGCCGACCGAGGCGGCGGCGGCCGCGGTCCTCTACGGCCTGCTGCTCAGCCTCCTGGTCTATCGCAATGTCGGCGCCGGCGAGCTTTGGGGCGCGCTGCTGAAGGTCGTCTGGGGCAGCACCCGGGTGCTGATCATCGTGGCGGCCGCGTCGGTGTTCAGCTGGATCATGGTGCGCGAGGAGGTGCCGCAGGCGATCGCCGCCTTTCTCGCGGGCGTGACCGACAGCCCGCTGGTCATCTTGCTGATCATGATCGTGTTCCTGCTTCTGGTCGGCCTGTTCATGGTCGCGTCCTCGGCCGAGATCGTGCTGACGCCGATCCTGGTGCCTGTGGTCATGAGCTTCGGGATCGATCCGGTGCACTTCGGCGTGCTGATGGTGTTCGTGCTGATCATCGGCGGCGGCACGCCGCCGGTCGGCGTGCTGCTGTTCATCGCCCAGGACATCGCCGGCGTCTCGTTCGGCCGGATGGTGCGCGCCATGCTCCCGTACTACGTACCGCTGCTGATCGCCGTGGCGATCATCGCGCTGGTGCCCGAGATCAGCCTGTGGCTGCCCAACCTCGCCTTTGGACCGTGAGCGATGACCAGGAAACACCTGCTGAAAGACCTCACCTTCGTCGAGTTCCGCGAGCGGATGCGCGACGACCCGGTGGTGCTGATCCCGCTCGGCTCGCAGGAGGAGCAGGGGCCGATGGCGCCGATGGGCGACTTCATGCTGACCGAGGCGATCGCGGCGCGCGTGGCCGAGCGTGCCGATGCGATCAGCGCACCGATCATGCCGTTCGGCTATGCCGACTATTTCCGCAAGGTGCCGGGCGGCATCGCGCTGCGGGCCGACACCTTTGCCGCGGTGCTCGAGGACATCTGCGTCAACTTCCTCGACCACGGTCTCTGCCGGCTGGTGATCCTGAATGGCCACAGCGGCAACTACCCGCTGATCGACCAGGTGATCCGCAAGCTCAAGGCCGAGCGCGCCGTGCTGATCCCGTGCCTCAACCTGTGGCGGCTGATCCCGCCCGAGCTGTGGCGCGAGCTGCATCCCGACGGCGGCGCCCAGGGGCACGGCGCCGATCCCCTGACCTCGGTCTACCTGCACCTGTTCCCCGAGCTGATGCGCATGGACCTGGCGGCGCCCGGCCGAAGCGGCAGGGCGAGCTGCTGGGCCTGCCGACGACCGGCCTCAATGCCGTGCGCTTTCAAGGTCAGGAGGTGCATCTGCCGGTCGACGTCACCGATCACACCGCCAATGGCGTGACCGCCGGCGACCCCGGGCGCTCGAGCGCCGAGATCGGCAAAAGGATCACCGGGTTCCTGATCGACTACCTGAGTGCGTTCGCCCTGCACATGAAGGGCGTGGACCCTCGCGTCGCCAGGCCTTAGCGGCTAGAGGTGAGACGAGAGGACAGAAGAGGGAGAGCAAGCATGCATCGCCGATCGCTGTTGGCCACGACGCTGCTGTCGGTCGCCGCCCTGGGCTTCACCCAGGCGGCCCACGCCGCGACCGAGGTCCGCTACGGCCTTTGGGCCGAGAAGGGCGAGGCCCAGTACGAGGGCGCCCAGAAATTCAAGGAGGTGGTCGAGGAGCTGTCCGATGGCCGTTTCGAGGTGAAAATCTTTCCGGGCAACCAGCTCGGCACGCCGCGCGAGATGCTGGCGCAGCTGGCGCTCGACGACACCCAGATCTGCGCCAGCGGGGATCCCGGCATCAAGGAGATCGAGTATCTGGCCCTGCCCTATCTGATGAACGGCATCGCCAACTACAGCGCGGTGATCGACAGCGACATCGGCGAGCAGTGGAACGACAAGCTGGTCGACGAGCGCCAGATCCGCCTGCTCGGCTTCCTGCCGCGCAGCCCGCGCCAGATCAGCACCAACAAGCCGATCAACACGATGGCCGATCTCGAGGGCCTGAAGCTGCGCTCGCCCGAGCGCGACTACTACGTCGAATTGCTGACCGCGCTCGGCGCCAAGCCGACGCCGATGGCCTTCAGCGAGGTCTACACCGCGCTGCAGACCGGCGTGGTCGACGGCCAGGAGAACCCGATCGAGACCATCTACGCCTCGAAGTTCTACGAGGTGCAGGATGCGGTCGCCATGGTCGACTACATCGACAAGCCGGCCTACGTGATGTTCGGCGAGCCGTTCTGGAGCAGCCTGTCCGATGAGGACCGGGCGATCTTCCAGCAGGCCCAGGCCGAATTCGCGCAAGCTGGTCGAGGAGATGCTGCCGGACCAGGAGAAGGACTTCATCGCCAAGATGAAGGAGGCGGGCGTCACCTTCACCTATCCCGGACAAGGCCGAGTTCATCGAGGCGACCCAGCCGGTTCGCGACAAGCTCGGCACCGAGATCTGGGGCGAGGAGCTGTACAAGCGGATCGTCGAGATCGGCCAGCAGGACATGTCCTGAGCGTGGGCCGGGACTTCGGTCCCGGCCGCCCCACGCCGCGGGCGGGCCTGCCTACTCGACCGTGACGGACTTGGCGAGGTTGCGCGGCTGGTCGACGTCGGTGCCCTTGAGCACGGCGGTGTGATAGGCCAGGAGCTGCACCGGGATCGCATAGAGCAGCGGTGCTACGAACGGATCGACCTCGGGCAGCACCACCGGCGTGTGGACATACGCCGCAAGCTGGTCGCAGCCGCGCTGATCGCTCAGCAGAATCACCTTGCCGCCGCGGGCGACCACCTCCTGCACGTTGCTCGCGGTCTTGTCGAACAGCGCATCCGATGGGTGCGACGACGATCACCGGCACGTCCTCGTCGATCAGGGCAATCGGCCCGTGCTTCAGCTCGCCCGCGGCATAGCCCTCGGCGTGGATGTAGCTGATCTCCTTGAGCTTGAGCGCGCCCTCGAGCGCGATCGCGAAGCTCGTGCCGCGGCCCAGATAGAGCACGTCGCGCGCATGGACGAGCTGGTGCGCGATCTGCTCGTATTGGCCGTCCTTGAGCAGCACCTCGGCCGCATGCGCAGGCACCTCGTCGAGCGCACGGGTCAGGGCCGCCTCGCGCTCGGGCGTGAGCCGGCCCCGGGCGCGCGCCGCGGCGATCGCCAGGCATGCCAGGCTCGCGAGCTGGGTCGTGAAGGCTTTGGTCGAGGCCACCCCGATCTCGGGGCCGGCCAGGGTGCGCAGGTGACAATGGGCTTCACGTGCCAGCGTGCTCTCGGGCACGTTGACCAGCGCGATGGTCTCGAGGCCGCGCCGCCTTGACGCAGCGCAGCGCCTCGAGCGTGTCCATGGTCTCGCCGGACTGCGAGACGAACAGCGCGGCGCTGCCCGGCACCAGCGGCGCGCTCGCGGTAGCGGAACTCGGAGCCGATATCGAGATCGACCGGCAGGCCGGCCAGCTGCTCGAACCAGTAGCGCGCGACCATGCAGGCATAGGACGCGGTGCCGCAGGCGACCATGACCAGCCGCTCGATCGTGGCGAAGTCGACCGGCAGATCGGGCAGCATGATCGTGTGGTCGCTGGGGTTGGTGAACGCGCGCAGCGTGTCGCCGAGCACCGCCGGCTGCTCGTGGATCTCCTTGTGCATGAAGTGGCGGTAGTTGCCCTTGCCGATCAGGGCGCCGGAGAACGCGGTCTGGGTGATCTGCCGGCGCGCCTCCTCGCCGTCGCTGCCGTAGATCGCGGCGCCGCGCGGCGTGACCACCGCCCAGTCGCCCTCCTCGAGGTACTGGATGCGGTCGGTCAGCATGGCGAGCGCCAGGGCGTCCGAGCCGACGATACATCTCGCCGTCGCCATAGCCGATCGCGAGCGGGCTGCCGCGCCGCGCGCAGACCAGCAGATCGTCATGGCCCGAGAACAGCAGCACCAGCGCGAACGCGCCATGCAGCCGCGCGAGCGCGGCCTCGGCCGCCGGCACCGGGCTCATGCCCTGGCCCAGATAGGCGCTGACCAGCTGCGGCACGACCTCGGTATCGGTCTGGGTGGTGAAGCTTGTGGCCTGCGGCGATCAGCTCGTCGCGCAGCAGCTCGAAGTTCTCGATGATGCCGTTGTGCACCACCGCGACGCCGCCGGCCTCGTGCGGATGCGCATTGTCGCGGGTCGGCGGGCCATGGGTCGCCCAGCGGGTGTGGCCGATGCCGGTGACGCCGGTCAGCGGCTCCTGCTCGAGCACCGCCTCCAGATTGGCGAGCTTGCCCTCGGCGCGGCGCCGGTCGATCCGGCCGTCGACCAGGGTCGCGACGCCGGCGCTGTCATAGCCGCGATACTCCAGACGCTTGAGCGCTTCGAGCAGCAAGGGTGCTGCCGGCTGGCGACCGATAATCCCGACAATGCCACACATGGCGCGCGCCCTCCTTCAGGTGGTGCCTTTATTTCGGACCCCGGCTCTTGCGCGCCCGAAACCGGGCGGCGCCGTCGGCAAGGTCGGTCTGCCGGACACGGCTGAAGCTCAGGCTGTCCGGCGGGACGTCGCGGTCGATCGTGCTGCCGGCGCCGATGATGGCGCCGTCGCCGATCGTGACCGGCGCAATCAGCGCGGTGTTCGAGCCGATGAACACCCGCTCGCCGAGGTCGGTGAAATATTTGCCGAAGCCGTCGTAGTTGCAGGTGATCGTGCCGGCGCCGATGTTGGAGCGCGCGCCGACGCGGGCATCGCCGATATAGCTCAGGTGATTGGCCTTGGCGCCGGCCTCGATCTTGGCGTTCTTGACCTCGACGAAGTTGCCGATGTGAGCACCCTCGCCGATCTCGGCGCCCGGCCGCAGGCGGGCGAACGGGCCGACCCGCGCCCCGGGCGCCGATGCGCACGCCCTCGAAATGGCAGAACGAGAGGATCTGCGCGCGCTCGGCCACTTGCACATCGGGGCCGAACACGACGAAGGGGCCGACCTCAACTCCGGGCGCAAGCTCGGTGTCGAAGGCAAGGAACACGGTATCGGGCGCCACCAGGGTCACGCCGTTCGCCATGGCGGCCTGCCGTAGCCGGGTCTGCATCAATGCTTCGGCCTCGGCCAGCTGGGCCTGTGAGTTGACGCCCACGCCCTCGAGCCAGGGCCCCTCGATCGCCGTGCAGCGCCAGCCGAAGGTGCACGCATGCTCGACGATGTCGGTCAGGTAGTACTCGTTCTTCGGCTGCTTGGGCTCGAGCGCATCGAGCAGCGGGTCGAGCCGTGCGCGATCGACCACCATGATCCCGGCATTGCACAGGCCGTTGCGCTTCAGGACCTCGTCGGCGTGCCGCTCCTCGACGATCGCGTCGAGCCCCTGCTCGGTGAACGACAGGCGGCCATAGCCGGTGGTATCGGGCGGACGCATGCCGAGCACACCGACCGCGGCGCCCACCTCGTCGACCGCCGCGAGCAGCCGGTGCAGCGTCCCGGCTGTGACCAGCGGCGTGTCACCATAGAGGACCAGAAGCCTGCCCTCGGGAGCGAGGTGCTCGCGCGCCGCCATCAGCGCATGCCCGGTGCCGAGCGCCGGCTCCTGAATCGCCACCGCCGGCGCCGGGCTCGCGCGCTTCAGCTCCGCTTCGACCTCGGGCATGTCCGGCGCCAGCACCACCACCGTACGCTCGGGCTCGAGCGCCGCGGCGGCCGCCAGGACATGGCCGATCATCGAGCGTCCGGCCACCCGGTGCAGGACTTTGGGCAGGCCCGACTTCATCCGGGTGCCCTTGCCGGCAGCGAGAATGACCACGGTCAGGGGGACGCTCATGGTATCGCGACCCACGTAGCTTTGACACACCGATGCATAGCACGACTTTCGCGCGTGATGGTTGATGTCTATTTAACGAAGCTGCCGGCGCTTTTGGCAAGCGGGGGGTCCGTGAGTGTTAACGCGTTTGGATGCGGTGGTGTTCGATCTCGACGGCACGCTGGTCGACACGGCACCCGATCTGCACGCTCATCTGAACGACATGTTGGCCGAGCTCGGCCGGCCGGGCGTCGAGCTGGACGCGGTGCGGCCGATGATCGGTGATGGCGCACGCATGCTGCTCTCGCGCGGCCTCGAAGCGTCGGGAGGCCTGCCCGAGGGCCTCGAGCTGGACGTGCTGTTCGCCGAGTTTCTTCGGCGCTACACCGCCCGGCCGCTCCGATTCGGCGCGACCTACGAAGGTGTCGAGGGTGCCCTGGAAGCCCTCACCCAGGCCGGCATCAAGCGCGGTATCTGTACCAACAAGCCACAGGCGCCGGCCGACCGGCTGCTGTCCGAGCTCGGCCTCGATCGCCACTTTTCGGTGGTGATCGGCGGCGACAGCCTGCCGGTGAGGAAGCCCGACCCCGGTCATCTCGACACCGTACTCGAACGCCTGGGCGCAGACCCTGCGCGCGCCGTGCTGGTCGGCGACAGCGCGACCGACGTCATGACCGCCGAGGCAAGCGGCGTGCCTTGCGTGTTGGTAAGCTTCGGGTACACGCCGATTCCGGCACGCCGGCTCGGCGGCGCACGGGTGATCGATCACATGAGTGAGCTCCCCGCCGCGCTTGCGAATCTGGACGCTGGATACGGCCACTAGAACAGTCTGCATAATTCTTGTGCAGACAACTGCCTCAATCAAAATTGCACTAATTTTGTGCAAATTGCCGGGCGGCGAGATTCGCTCTCGGCGCCGACATCGTCACCAGAACGGCCGCTGCTGCGACGATTTGCCCGATCTGGTTGGGACCAATCGGCGAATGGTCTAAATCATGGGCCGCATGTTGGCCCCAAACTTGCTCACCATCGCGTCGAAGCCTTGGCGAGTGCGCTGCGGCGCGTTCACGTGGGTCGATGTCATGTCGCAAGTTTGCGGCGTAATTTACGGAAAAGTCGTGGATGTTCGATGTTGCGATGCCGCACTTTCGAATTGCAAATCGATCCGGCCTGCCGTAGTCAGTGACACTGGAGGTAGAATTGCCCGTAAGCAATTCGCCGAATATGTACACAGCACGCCTGGACCATATGGCAGCACGTTTCAGATGTCACATCTCTGGCCTTCGTGCGACCAAAGCCGATCTGACGGCGCTCCGCATCGACCGAAATGCGGATTATCGGGGAGGCATTGTGAGCTGCATCACTGACCTGGCTCGGTTTGCCAGGCCATGAAAGAGAGGTGCGATGAGTTCGATACTACTGCTGAGGAAGGCAATTCTAGTGCAAGGACCGACTGACCAGGGGTGGTCTCTTGGTCAGCATTTGGACAGCAGGAGGGTATCATTATGAACGCGAGTGTTGCTGCCACGCTTGATGGACCACGGCCCGATCTTGCCGCGAGCGTCCCCGGACCGAAACGACAGCCGGGGGGCTGGTTCGCGGCGCTGAGCGACGATGACCCGTCTCTGTACCGCTATCTGCTCGCGCTGCGTTTCGGGATCGTCAACCTGATCGCCTTCGCGCTGCTCGGAGCCGCCTGGCTCAAGGGCTGGCTGACCATCCTGGTGGTCGGCGACACGACGCACCTGGTTGCCGCCATCACCGGCGTGTTCGTGGTCGGTCTCGCCCTGTGTGCCAGGAACGCGCTCCAGCTCAGCGGCGAGCTCAACCAGGTTCGACAGCGCCAGCCACGGCCGGCATCGCGGGTTGCGCGCTATCTCGACAGCATCGCTGGCCGGGATGGTCAGAGCCGCACGATCCTGGCGTCGACCCTGAAGCTCAAGCTGGCCTCCCGGATCGCTTCGATTCGCCATGTCGCGAACAGCCTGGTGTTCCTCGGCCTGATCGGCACGGTGATCGGCTTCATCATCGCGCTTGCTGGCGTCGATCCTGAGAGCGCCGCGGACGTCAGCTCGATCGGGCCGATGGTCTCGACCCTGATCGACGGCATGTCAGTCGCCCTGCACACGACCCTGGTCGGCTCCGTGCTCAATGTCTGGCTGATGATCAACTACCGGCTCGTGGAAGGCGGCACGGTGCGCCTGCTGACCGCGATCGTCGAGTTGGGAGAGCGCCGTGAATAGCCTCGATTCGTTCGATGACGACGACGGCGGCACGGTCTTCCGCGACGTCATCATGCTGGCGCTCGCAGGCTTCGTCGCCATGGTCATCCTCATGCTGCCCCATCTCAACCCGCCGGGACAGGCCGCCCAGGAGAGCACCGAGCCACCGGGCAACGTGATCGTCGAAGTGCGTTGGCCGGACGAATTGGACAGCGACGTCGACCTTTGGGTCGAGGCGCCGGGCGATGTGCCGGTCGGCTACTCGAACAAGGGCGGCGCGATCTTCAATCTCCTGCGCGACGACCTGGGCCAAAAGCGCGATGCGACCAACCTCAACTACGAGGTGTCGTACTCGCGCGGCATTCCGCCCGGCGAGTACACCGTCAACGTTCATCTCTATCGCAACACGGGCGGCGTCCTGCCGATCCCGGTGACCGTGGTGACCAGCGTCAAGAAGTCGGCGGACGAGCGCGCCCGCCAGCTCCTCGCCAGCAAGGTCGAGCTGGGCCGGGAGGGCGAGGAGGTCACGGTCTATCGCTTCAAATTGTCGGACGGCGGTGACCTGGTTGCCGGCAGCGTCCATTCTCTACAGCGCGATCTGCGCGCCTGGAAATCGTCATGACTGAGCTCACTTTTCTGTTCGCTCTGGTCGCGGTGCTCGCCGGAGCGGTGGCCAGCATCAGCATCTGGGCACCGAGACGGCTCTGGATCAAGCTCTGCGCACTGGGGACGACGCTGTTGTTCGTCCCAGCGGCCTATGCCTCCATGATGCAATTGCTGAGCATGCCCAAGCCTGCCACCTTCGAATGGTGGCACGGCCAGGCCGACGAAGCGACCGTGCTCGGCAGCAATTTGCAGGAGAATCGTGGCATCTATCTCTGGCTGCAGCTGCCGGAGGTGCCGGAGCCGCGTGCCTACGTGCTGCCATGGGACCGCAACCTCGCAGAGCAGCTGCAAACCGCGATACGCGAGGCCGAGGAGCGGCGCTCGGGCGTGCAGATGCGTCTGCCGTTCGAGCCCTCGCTCGACGACCGCAAGCCGAAGTTCTATGCCATGCCGCAGCCGGCCATGCCGTCCAAGGACATGGACCAGCCGCCGGCGAAGGTTTACGAGCGCGGCCCCCAGCAGGATATCTGACGCGCCGATCTTGCCTTCGCCGCCATCTGTCCGCATGACGGAAGCTTTGGCGGCGGAGGGGGGATCATGGCGCAGGCAGGGGAGCGCTACTCGGAGCCGGCACCGACGCTCGGCATCATCATGCTCAACACGCGCTTTCCGCGCGTGGTCGGCGATATCGGCAATCCCAGAACCTTTGCATTCCCGGTGCGCTACCAGATCGTCGAGCAGGCGACGGTCGATCAGGTCGTGCGCGCTGACGGACTGTCGGCCGGGCTGGTCGATGGCTTCGTCGAGGCCGCGCACAAGCTGGCGGCGGCCGGCGTCGCCGGTCTCACCACGTCCTGCGGCTTCGTCGCGATCTGCCAGGGCGAGCTCGCGCGGCGCTGTCCGCTGCCGATGGTCGCCTCGAGCCTCTGTCAGGTGCCGCTGGTCCAGGCGGCGCTGCCGGCCAGCCGACGGGTCGGCGTGATCACGATCGACGCCCGCAAGCTGACACCGGCCCATCTCGCTGCGGTCGGCGCGCCCGCCGACACGCCGGTGGTTGGCACCGAAGTTGGGACCGAGCTGACCCGCGTGATCGAGCAGGATCTCCAGGCGCTCGACCCGGACAGGGCGGGCCGGGACGTGCTCGATGCCGGCGAAGCGCTGATCGCCAAGGCGCCCGAGGTCGGCGCGATCGTCCTGGAGTGCACCAACATGGCGCCCTATGCGCGCGCCCTGGCCCGGCACCTGGGCCTGCCGGTGTTCGACATCTTGAGCCTGCTCGAGTGGTGGTATCGCAGCCTGTCGCCGCCGCGCTTTGGCGCATCGGAGCGATCGGGGTGAGAAACAGGTTGGCGTGCCGGACAATCTCGGACAGCATGGCGGCAGACAAGCGCGTGGAGGACAGAATGAGACGTGTTGGCACGGCGCTCGCGGTGGCGCTGACAGGCTTGGCGGCGCAGGCGTCTGCCGCCGAGAAGTGGGACATGCCGATGGCCTATCCCGACAGCAACTTCCACACCGAGAACGGCAAGGCGTTCGCGCAGTGCGTGATCGACGGAACCGGCGGCGAGCTCGAGATCGTGATCCATGGTGGCGGTTCGCTGTTCAAGGGCAACGAGATCAAGCGCGCGGTCCAGACCGGGCAGGCGCCGATCGGCGAGCGGCTGCTGTCCGCGCATCAGAACGAAAATGCGCTGTTCGGTTTCGATTCGGTGCCATTTCTCGCGACCGGCTACGAGGCCTCGGACAAGCTCTGGAAGGCGGCGAAACCGACCATCGAGGAGATCCTGGACGAGCAGAACCTGGTCCTGCTCTACGCCGTGCCCTGGCCGCCCCAGGGAATCTACGCCAAGAAGGAGCTGAACAGCGCCGCCGACATGGAAGGCGTCAAGTTCCGCTCGTACAACACCGCGACCGCGCGCATGGCCGAGCTGATGGGTGCTGTGCCGGTCCAGATCGAGGAGGCCGAGCTCAGCCAGGCGCTTGCGACCGGCGTCGCCGACAGCTTCATCTCATCGGGGGCCACGGGCTACGATCGCAAGGTCTGGGAGCAGCTGAGCCACTGGTACGAGGTCAACGCCTGGCTGCCCAGGAACTCCGTCTTCGTCAACAAGGACGCATGGCAGGGACTGGGCGAGGCGACCCAGGGCGTGCTGCGCGATTGCGCCGCGAAAGCCGAGCAGGCCGGTACCGCCAAGTCGGCCGAGCTCAACGACTGGTACAAGGAACAGCTGGTGGCCAACGGCATGAAGGTGCAGCCGCCGGGTGACCAGCTGCGCGCCGACCTCGAGGCGATCGGACAGACCATGACCGATGAATGGCTGGATGCGGCAGGCGAGCAGGGCAAGCTGATCATCGATTCCTACAAGTCGATGTAGCCGGGGCCAGGCGCCGGCGCCCCACCCGACTTCATGCGTCCGCTGTTTGCGCTCGGTCGCTCCCTCAGACCCTGGCTGGACCGGCTCTATGATGCCTGTGGCGCGATCGCAGCCCTGTTCCTGGTCGCGCTCCTGCTCGTCATCGTGCTGCAGATGGCGGCACGCTGGTCCGGCCAGCAGTTCCCCGGCTCGACCGACTACGCCGGCTACTGCATGGCGGCGGCGTCTTTCTTTGCCCTTGCCTACGCGCTGAACCGCGGCGCCCACATCCGCGTTTCCCTGCTGCTGACCAAGCTCGGACGCTGGCGGCGCGCGGTCGAGCTCTGGTGCTTTGGCATCGGCGCCGCGCTTGCCTGCTACTTCGCCTACTACGCCATCAAGGCAGTGCGCGTGTCCTACCAGCTGCACGACATCTCACAGGGTCAGGACGCGACGCCACTTTGGATTCCCCAGCTCGTCATGGCGATCGGCGGCACGCTGTTCGCGCTCGCCTTGATCGACCGGTTCCTTCAGGTAGCGTTCGGCGGAGACTGGGAGCTCGGTCGGAAGAGCGTGGGCTCTGACGGGGTCTCCGACTGACACCATGGACCAGTTCTATCTGACCGGGATCTTCCTGTTCGTCCTGTTCTTCTTGCTTGGCACGGGCATCTGGGTCGGACTGGCGCTGCTTGGCGTCGCCTGGGTCGGCATGGAGCTGTTCACGAGCCGGCCGGCCGGCGACGCCATGATCACCACCATCTGGACGGCGTCGTCGTCATGGGCGCTGACCGCCCTGCCGCTGTTCATCTGGATGGGCGAGATCCTGTTCAGGACCCGGCTGTCGGAGGACATGTTCAAGGGACTGTCGCCCTGGCTGGCTCGTCTGCCCGGCCGCCTGCTCCACACCAACATCGTCGGTTGCACGGTGTTCGCCGCGGTCTCCGGCAGCTCGGCCGCGACCGTCACCACGGTCGGCAAGATGTCGATCCCGGAGCTGCGCCGGCGAGGCTATCCCGAATCGCTGATCGTCGGCACGCTGGCCGGTGCCGGCACGCTCGGCCTGATGATCCCGCCCTCGCTCACACTGATCGTGTATGGCGTCACGATCAACGAATTGATCGCCAAGCTGTTCATCGCCGGCATCCTGCCGGGCCTGGTGCTGGCCACGCTGTTCATGGGCTACATCATGGTCTGGTCGACCCTGCGCAAGGGCCAGGTGCCGCGTGCCGATGCCGAGCTGACCTTCGTTGAGAAGCTCAAGCAGAGCCGGTTCCTGATCCCGGTGGCCTGCCTGATCCTCACCGTGCTCGGCTCGATCTATCTGGGCTTTGCGACGGCGACCGAGGCCGCATCGTTTGGCGTGCTCGGTGCCCTGCTTCTGGCTGCGGCGCAGGGCTCGCTCACCTGGCAGAGCTTCGTCGCCAGCCTGATGGGTGCCGTGCGCACATCCTGCATGATCGCGCTGATCCTGGCGGGCGCGGCCTTCCTGGCACTGTCGATGGGCTTTACCGGGCTGCCCCGCGCCCTCGCGGAGTGGATCGCGTCCTTGCAGCTGAGCCCGGTCGCGCTGATCGCGGCGCTTACCGTGTTCTACATCATCCTCGGCTGCTTCCTGGACGGCATCAGCTCGGTGGTGCTGACCATGGCGGTGGTCGAGCCGATGATCCGCCAGGCCGGGATCGACCTGATCTGGTTCGGGATCTTCATCGTGGTGGTGGTCGAGATGGCCCAGATCACGCCGCCGATCGGCTTCAACCTGTTCGTGCTGCAAGGCATGACCGGCCACGAGATCAACTATATCGCGCGCACGGCGCTGCCGTTCTTCCTGCTGATGTGCGTGATGGTCGTGCTGCTGGTGATATTTCCCGAGCTGGCGACCTGGCTACCCGAGACGATGCGCCACCGGCCCGGCTAGGGCGGCCCCATTTTGGCGCGAACCTCGCTGTTATCACCGCCGACGGCCGGAGGGGACACAGCCACCGTGTCGATTTGCCGCAGCAGCCACCGTAGGGGACGCCGCATGGCCACCGGCGCCTGAACACACGCCTTGTCGCGTCAGCCGGCGCGGTCGTCGCGGGTCTTGGCGTAGACGAAGACCGGCTTAGCGGAGGCGGCGACGACCTCTTTGTTGATGACCACCTCCTCGACGCCGTGCAGGGACGGCAGCTCGAACATGGTCTCGAGCAGGATGGTCTCCATGATCGAGCGCAGGCCGCGCGCCCCGGTCTTGCGTGCGATCGCCTTCTTGGCCACCGCCTTGAGCGCGTCCTCGGTCAGCGCCAGGCGCACGTCCTCCATCTCGAACAGCTTCTGGTACTGCTTGACCAGCGCGTTCTTCGGCTCGATCAGGATCTTGACCAGCGCCGGCTCGTCCAGGTCCGACAAGGTCGCGACCACCGGCAGCCGCCCGACGAACTCCGGAATCAGCCCGAACTTCAAGAGATCGTCCGGCTCGACCTCGCCCAGAAGCTCCCCGGTCTGGCGCTCGTCCGGCCCGCGCACCTCGGCCCCGAAGCCCATCGAGCGCTCCCGCCCGCGCCTGGCGATGATCTTCTCCAGCCCCGCGAACGCGCCGCCGCAGATGAACAGGATGTTGGTCGTGTCGACCTGCAAGAACTCCTGCTGCGGATGTTTTCGCCCGCCTTGGGGAGGGACCGAAGCCACCGTGCCCTCGATGATCTTCAAGAGCGCCTGCTGCACCCCCTCGCCCGAGACGTCCCGCGTGATCGACGGGTTCTCGCTCTTGCGCGAGATCTTGTCGACCTCGTCGATGTAGACGATGCCGCGCTGCGCCCGCTCGACATTGTAGTCGGCCGCCTGCAACAGCTTCAGGATGATGTTCTCGACGTCCTCGCCGACATAGCCGGCCTCGGTCAGCGTGGTCGCATCGGCCATGGTGAACGGCACGTCCAGCGTGCGCGCGAGCGTCTGCGCCAGCAGCGTCTTGCCGCAGCCGGTCGGCCCGACCAACAGGATGTTCGACTTGGCCAGCTCGACCTCGCCGCCCTTCGAGCCGTGCGCCAGCCGCTTGTAGTGGTTGTGCACCGCCACCGACAGCACCCGCTTGGCCTGCTCCTGGCCCACCACATAGTCGTCCAATACCCCCTTGATCTCCGCAGGGGTCATGATCGAAGGGCCGGAGGCCCGACGAATCTTGCGATCCTCCTCCTTGATGATGTCGGCGCAAAGCTCAACGCATTCATTGCAGATGAACACGTTGGGGCCAGCAATCAGTTTCCGCACCTCGTGCTGGCTCTTACCGCAGAACGAGCAGTAGAGCGTCGATTTCGCGCCGCCGTCACTGGACTCGATCATGGCAATCCCATTTCGCTTGCGCGGCCCACGCACGTCGGTCGGATCAACGCGCCTTTCGAAGCAAGCACGTCCCTGGCTGCCGGGTCAAGTCCGAGAGGGACCACCATCTCTATTTTAGGTTGAAAGTTCGCACACGACCTTGCGCAAAATGCAAAGTCGGTTCGTGGCAGGCCCGGTCTCGCCGACCGGCAAACAGGCGCTGCGAAGAAGCATGACGAAAACCGTGATCGAGCGCCGAACGCCGCGTCGCCTCAGCCTTCGACAGGCGAGGTCCGGACCACGACCGCGAGCAGCGCCGGCTTAAACAGCTGTTAACCATTCTGCGCCCATAGTGAGCGCCGCGTCCGTTCTGAAGGCGCATTCGGTTACGCGGGTCCCCGTGACGTGGAGCCTGCGGCCGAGGCGCCGGATGCCGGGTGCGAACGGCGGCTCACCCCCAGGTTCGAGAGGCGATCATGACGACCAGCTATGCTCCCGCCGCAGCTGACTTCGCACCGAGAGGAGGTGGGCCGAATCTGGCGCATGGGCGGGGGGGACCGCAGGCCTGGCTCGAAGCATTGTCCAAGAGCGGCGGCGCCACCCAACGCTACCTTCTTCTGATGCGCTTTGCCGTGTTCAACCTGGTGGCGTTTGCGTTGCTGGGCGCGGCGTGGCTCAAGGGCTGGGTCGACCTGGTGCTGCGCGGTGACACCACGCAGCTGGTGCTGATCATTGCCCTGGTGTTCGCCTACGGTTTGCTAAGCTGCGCCCACAAGGTGCTGGTGACCAGCAAGGAGATCGACCAGGCGCGGGACCCCGCCCGCTATCCCGACTCGCGGGTCGCGCGCTATCTGGACGGCATCCGCCACAGCGACGGCCATGCCCGAACGATCTGCGCGTCGGCGCTGAAGCTCAAGCTGGCGTCACGCATCGCGTCCATCCGCCATCTCGCCAACAGCCTCGTATTCCTCGGCCTGATCGGCACCGTGATCGGCTTCATCATCGCGCTATCCGGGGTCGACGCCGAGGCGGCGGCCGACGTCAGCTCGATCGGACCGATGGTCTCGACCTTGATCACGGGCATGTCGATCGCCCTGCACACGACGCTGGTCGGCGCGATCTTGAACATCTGGCTGATGATCGACTATCGCCTCCTGGAAAGTGGCACCGTCACCCTGGTGACCACCATTGTCGAGCTGGGAGAGCGCCATGCTCAGCCTTGAACAGCTCGACCAAGACGATGGCGACATGGTCTTTCGCGACGTCATCATGCTCGCCCTGGCTGGCTTCGTGGCCATGGTCATCCTTCTCCTGCCGCATCTCAATCCGCCGGGGGAGGCATCGGAAGAAACCACGCAGCCCCCCGGCAACGTGATCGTCGAGGTGCGCTGGCCTGACGAGCTCGATTCGGACGTCGATCTCTGGGTCGAAGCGCCGGGCGACGTGCCGGTCGGTTACTCGAACAAGGGCGGCACCATCTTCAATCTGCTGCGCGACGACCTCGGCAGGCGTGCCGATGCCACGGGCCTGAATTACGAGGTCTCCTATTCCCGCGGCATTCCCGCAGGCGAGTACACGGTCAACGTCCACCTCTATCGCAATGCCGCCAACGTCTATCCGATTCCGGTGACCGTGGTCACCAGCGTCAAGAAGTCGCCCAAGGAATTGGCACGACAGCTGCTGGCCTCGAAGATCGAGCTGGTGCGCGAGGGCGAGGAGCTGACCGTCTATCGCTTCCGCTTGTCCGAGGATGGCAGCCTGGTCCCCGGCAGCGTCCACAGCCTGCAGCGCAACCTGCGCGCCTGGAGGTCGTCATGACCGAGCTTACCTATCTGTTCGCCGCCTTCGCGGTGCTCGTCGGACTGGTTACCAGCGTTAGCATCTGGGCACCGCGCCGTCTGTGGCTCAAGCTGACGGCACTCGGCGCAGCCGCACTGTTCCTGCCGATCGGCTACCTCAGTCTCGCGCACCTGCTCTCACTGCCAAAGCCGGTCGCGCTCGAGTGGTGGCTCACCAATGCGCCTACTGCGACGGTGCTGGGCTCCACAACGCGCGAGAACGAGGCGATCTATGTCTGGCTGCAGCTCGACCAAGTCCCCGAGCCCCGCGCCTATGCCCTGCCTTGGAATTGGGATCTCGCCGAGCAACTGCAGGCCGCACAGCGTGAAGCCGAGCAGAGCCAGAGCCAGGTGCGGATGCGCCTGCCGTTCGAGCCGACGCTGGATGACCGCGAGCCCAAGTTCTACGCGTTGCCCCAGCCACCACTGCCGCCCAAGGATGTGGGCGGCGCACCGCCGCAGGTCTACGACCGCCAGAGCGACGCCTGAGGCACCGCTGTTAGCCGGGGCCGACGTCCAAACCGACCTCCCGGTCGAGAGTTGTTCCGCACGGGAGGAGAAGGGCGCAATCACGGACTGCCCGGAGGCGTGGCCATCGGGCAACGAGGCTACTGCATTCGTGCACGCTGCGACTTGCGAACCGCCACCAGGCGCCCCGTCGACGCCCCGGCAGGCCGAGCGCATACGCCGCCACGGCGATGCCCCGTCCTTTCGGGAACCGCGCAGCTTGTGACCCGGCGTGCCTATTGCAGCGAAGTTGGGCTGCTGCCGGCGAGCCGCCGCCCGCGGCGGCAGGGTACGGGCCCTGACCGCCCGGGGCCGAGCGATCCGATATGAACGGACGTCACGCCCGCCTATGGCAGGGCACGCCGGCCAGAGGTGCCGGCCGCGATCCACAAGCGGCCCGACCGATCCGGAGGGTCAGCCTTGGGGGGTGCGCGGTCGGGTCGGCTGATCGACCAGCGGGGCGTCCGGCGACAAGTTCAACTCCGCGCCCTGGTGAAACAGGGTCAAGCCGTCCCCCTCCTTCAGGGTGTAGGTCGTGACGTCCGGTCGGATGTCGACCTCGACCAGATTGCCGCGCACGGTGAGGCGAAAGCGGAGTTGGCGCCAGTCATCGGGAATACGTGGACGAAACGAG
Organism: uncultured Alphaproteobacteria bacterium; assembly: GCA_963731495.1. Lineage (GTDB taxonomy): Bacteria > Pseudomonadota > Alphaproteobacteria > Geminicoccales > Geminicoccaceae > DASUGG01. Next base: position 4,551 of record CAVSVZ010000002.1, on the reverse strand, counting down.
ACTAGGCCACGGTGGTCACGCATGCCGGCGAAGCCATAGACCAGCGCCATCCAGCTGCCGCCGATCGAGGCGATGTGCGCGCCATTCATCATGTTGCCGCCAACATCGCGCAGGTCCATCGTGATCGCGAAGTCGAAATACTGACGTGCCTGCTCCTCGTAGCCGATCTCGTTGGCGACGATGCTCTGAATGCAGACCGACAGCGAGGAATTGTGCGTGGTCAGCGGATCGTAGTAGTCGAAGTTGCGCTTCATGTCCTCCGGGCTGAACTGATGATCGAGCAGGAACATCGCGAGGATGGTATCCGCCTGCTTGAGCACCTGGTGCCGGTAGAGGTTGAGCGGGTGGTAGTGAAGCAATAGCGGATAGTTCTCTTCCGGGGTGTTGGCGAAGTCCCAGACCGCCTTCTCGAGGAAGCTGTCGTCCTGGGGATGGACGCCGAGCGGCTCGTCATAGGGCAGATACATCTGCGCCGCAGCCATCTCCCAATCCTCCGCCTCCTGTTCCTCAAATCCGGTCTTCTGGACCAGGGCCGCAAACACGTCGGGCTGCTCGCGGCCCAGCCCCAGGACCGTCTCTGCCGCGTAGCGCAGGTTCTCGCGCGCCATCAGGTTGGTGAAGTAGTTGTTGTTGACCACCGCCGTGTACTCGTCCGGCCCGGTCACCCCGTTCAGGCAGAACCGGTTGCCGTCGCGCTCGTCGAAGTTGCCGAGCGAGAGCCACAGCCGGGCGGTCTCGACCAGCATCTCGGCGCCGAAGCGATGCAGGAAATCGGCGTCGCCGGTGACCTCGATGTATTTGCGCAGCGCATACATGATGTCGGCATTGATGTGATACTGGGCGGTCCCGGCCGCATAATACGCCGACGCCTCCTGGCCGTTGATCGTGCGCCAGGGAAAGGTCGCGCCGCGCTGGCCGAGCTCACGAGCGCGAGCGCGCGCCTTGTCCAGCTGGTCGTAGCGGAACTTCAGCACGCTGCGCGCCATCCGGGGATGGACATAGATCAGAAACGGCACGACGTAGATCTCGGTGTCCCAGAAGTAGTGTCCCTCGTAGGTCTGACCAGTCAGGCCGCGCGCGCCGATGCCGCAGCCCTCCGCCCTGGCCGTGGCCTGCAGCAGCTGAAAGAAATTCCAGCGCAGCGTTTGCTGCTTGCGCGGGAAGCGGCCACCCTCGACCTCGACGTCCGCGCGCTGCCAGAAGGTCTGGACATAGACCCGCTGCTGCTCGTGAACCGTGGCGAAGCCATCCTTGACCGCCCGATCGAGCGTCCAGCCGGTCTGTGCACGGATGTCGTGCGGGCTCGAGTGGCTGAGATAGTGGTAGCTCAGATATTTGGTCAGACGGATCGGCTTGCCACGCTTGCCGCGCGCCGTGATCACGACCGAGGCGAGGTCGTCCGCGCAGCTGAGCTCGCTGGTATAGGTACAATCGGTCCGCATGGTGTGGTCCATGCCGCAACCCAGGTTCAGCTCGGAGCCACGCGTGCGAAAGGTCAGGATCGCCCGCATGTCATGGGCCTCGCTACCGGTCGGATGCAGCACCCGTCCGATCAGACCCTCGCCCAGCCGTGGATCGGAGGTCTCCACTGGAAGCGGCTGGCGGTTGACCAGCTCGGAGGCGATCACGAACTCGACATCGCCGTCCTCGGCGACCAGCTGATAGTAGATCGTGGCCAGGTGACGGTGCATGAACGACACCAGACGCGTGGTCCGCAGCCGGATGCGCTTGCCCGACGGCGAGGTCCAGGTCACGTCGCGCTGATAGACGCCGTCCTTGAGGTCGAGCTTGCGCCTGAATTGCAGCATCTCGGCACGGGTGAGGTCGAACGGCTCGTCGTCGACATACAGCTTGATGATCTTGCCGTCCGGGCAATTGAGCATGCTCTGGCCGACCTTGGGAAAGCCATAGGCCTGCTCGCCGTAAACGATCGGCCGGGTCTCGTAGAAGCCGTTCAGATAGGTCCCGGGCTCGTGGCTCGGGCGGTCCTCCTCGAAGCTGCCCCGCATGCCCAGATAGCCATTGGCCAGGGCAAATGCCGTCTCGGCCTGCGGCAGGAACTCGGGCATAAACTTCGTGGCTTTGAGGGCCCAGGGATCGTCCGGGAAATATTCGGCGGGTGGGTTCAGGCGGGCACGCAGCACCTGGGATCTCCGTTCTGCTGGGGAATCGAGCTCACTCGATCGCGAACTCGGCCAGGTCGCCGACCACGACATCGGCGCCGGCCGCCAGCAGCGTCGCGCGCCCGGCACCCCGGTCGACGCCGATCACCAGCTTGAAGCGACCAGCCCGTCCCGCTGCAACGCCGGCGACCGCGTCCTCGATCACGGCCGCCTGGTCTGGCCCCGCGGCGAGCAGCGTTGCGCCGCGCAGATAGGTGTCCGGCGCAGGCTTGCCGGCGAGATGCTCGTGCTCCAGATCGTTGCCGTCGACAATCGCATCGAACAGCGAGGTGAGCTCGGCCCGCGCGAGCACCGGCCGGCAGTTCTTCGACGACGACACGCAGCCGATCTTGCGGCCCTTGGCGCGCAACGCCCTGATCAAGGCGACCGTGCCCTCGAACACCTCGACGCCTTCCTTGCGCATCACCTCGGCGAACAGATGGTCCTTGCGGTTGCCGAGGCCGCAGACGGTCATGGCATCGGGTGGATCGTCCGGATCGCCCCACGGCAGATCGATCCCCCGCGAGTCCAGGAACGAGCGCACGCCGTCGTAGCGCGGCTTGCCGTCGACGTAGCCGGTATAGTCCTCGGGCAAGCGAAACGGCGTGAACGCGCCGCCGCCCGCGCGCGCCGCAAGAAAACCATCGAACAGCTGCTTCCAGGCGTGGGCGTGGACCGCGGCGGTGCGGGTCACCACGCCGTCGAGATCGAACAGAAACGCGCTGATGTCGAGGGCGAGCAGATCGGGCAGGGGCTGCTCGTCTGCACTTTGGGCATCGTGCGTCATCTCGCTTCCTTCATCGGCGACTCGACCCAACGGCCATGCCATGGCCACGGTGCAGAGCCGCCAGCGCGTGTGGCCGGCGATCATGCGTCCCGCCACGGTCGGCCAATCCATCCGCATCTGCTCACCATGGTCGCGAAACCACGACCACCAGCCTAGCATGCTAGTGCTCTGGAGCAGACAGATGATTGCCATGTCTGCTCGCAGAGAGCACTAAATTCCAATGAGATCCTGCGGCGCGGGCCGGCAATCAGATGACTGATTGCCTCGCTGCACTGGCGGGTCGAACTCGATGCCAGACCGGTGGGACAAGAATGCGACAGTGCGCATGCTTGCCGATTGCCACGATGAACGCCAGCCCATGTCATGCATGGAAAGATCGCCACCCCGCCCTGCGGGCGCCGGACACCGGCTCCATCCTGGCGCTGATCGAGCGACGGTCGCGCCGATCGGGAGATCACATCGTGCCAGACATCACGATCTCGACCGATCCCGGTCCATCACCCATGCGATCGATGGAACGGAAGGGCTGCGAGGCAGCGGTCAACTTTCCAAATCTGAGTGAACCCATCTAGCTTTGGGGGCTGATCACCACAAGACTGCCGTGATCGGATGGCGATCTTGCGACAGCAGGCCAGTCTGGCACCGTTAACCACACCGGGCGGCAAGAACACCGGACAAGACGACTCATCCGCCAAGAATTTCACGGAGTCGTCACGAGGCACTGGGAAGCTTGGGGCAATCGGGCTTAGTCTGGCCGCATGTGAGCCGGGCGATCGAGCAGGGGGGTGCCTGACATGTCGAGATCATCGAACGGGTCCACCAGCGCACGCGACCACGAGCCCGCGGGCGCGACGGCGCTGGCCGAGTCGCCCGCGCGCGGTGCTACGGCGACCAGACCGGCACGCAGCCTCAAGCCGAAGGGTGATGGCGAAGATAGCGTGCGATCGCCGGCGGCACGCGCGGCAGAGACTTCAGGCGCGGAATCCTCGATCGACCTCCGGAGCCCCGAGCTCTACCTCAATCGCGAGCTGACCTGGCTGAGCTTCAATCGACGGGTGCTGCACGAGGCCCAGGACCCCCGCACCCCGTTGCTCGAGCGGGTCAAGTTCCTGGCGATCGTGAACGCCAACCTCGACGAGTTCTTCATGAAGCGGATCGGCGGCCTCAAGCAGCAGGTCGGCGCCGGTGTGCACGACCTGACCGTCGACGGGCGGACGCCGGAACAGCAGATCACGGCCTGCCTGGCGTTCATCAAGGACTTGACCGAGGATCTCCGTTCCACCTACCTGGAGCTGCTGAATGCCCTGGCGCCTCACGACATTGCGATCGTGTGCTGGGACGAGCTGTCTGCCGACGAGCGGGCGGACCTAAGGGAGCGCTATCTCAGCAACATCTTTCCGCTGGTCACACCGCTCGCAATCGATCCGACGCATCCGTTTCCGTTCATCTCGAACCTGTCGCTCAATCTTTTGATCACGCTGCTTCAAGCGGACGACGACCAGACCGGGCTGGCGCGGGTCAAAGTGCGATCGGCGCCGGTGTGCCGCGCTTCCTGCGGGTCGGCCAGACCTGCCGCTTCGTGCCGCTCGAAGATGTCATGGC
>CAVSVZ010000001.1:0-81473 GCA_963731495.1 uncultured Alphaproteobacteria bacterium | reverse complement strand
GCCGGCGCCTGCGGCCAAGGCCGTCGGGCTCAAACGCTTGTTCCAGGCACAGGGCACCGCCGTCAGCCAGGAGGAAGAGAGGCGTCTGGCGGAAGTCACGAACGCGCAGTGGGACGACCTGCTCAAGGTGTCGGAGGACCAGCTGCCCGCCCAGGCCGACCGGCAGGTCGTGGTTCGAAGCCTGGTGCTCACGACCGCGAAGCACGGCTACCAGACCGCCCTCGACAGGAAGCAGCTCGCGATCGCGGCATTCAAGGCAGGGTGGATGAGGTCTGGGCCGATCGACGTAGGGGGGCTGATAGCGCGTCTCGATGTGGCCGGCACGAAGGCCTATGGCCAGTCCGAGCAGGACAGTGACAAAACGGTGGGGCAGCTGGTCGGTGCGGCAGCGGCGGGCAGGGACGGCGATGGCCGGGGTCTGTCGAAGGGCTTTCGCGCCAGCCTCGACAACCACCAGCTGCGTGTCCGGCTGTATGACCGCGGCCGCGAGACGGTGTTGGGCAGCGTGCCGCAGTTGGCCAACGACAAGGACGGATCGCGCGCGTTGCCGGACGACGAGAAGGAGCCGTCGGTCGAGCAGGCGGACCAGGCCGATAAGCTCCTCGACTTCGTCGGCGACCGAGACGGCCAGGAAGCGGAGGTCGCCAGGCACCTCTCGCACTTTGTCAATCCGCAGGTCGCCTTCGGATTTGTGCAGAGGAATGGAGGGCTGCATGCGGCCATGGACAATGGCAAGGTCGCCACCATGAAGGTCGAGAATCCGTACTCGGACGTGAAGATCGTGCTGGCCCGGGATCAGTTCGACGTGACGCAGACGACCTACCTGCCGTTCGAGGAGGTCCAGGTCGGAGACCAGATGCCCGGGAAGGCCCAGGCCGGGGACCAAGAGCACCAGAGGCCCCTTGACCCCGATAAGGAGCCAGGTGTGCTGGTGGCCACGATGACGTACACGCTGAGCCCGACGCGCGCCGGTTGATGTTCGCGAACCAGCCGGGCGTCGACGACCGGCTCGCCTCGCCCGCGCCCGGCAGCGGGCCGCGAACGCGGTCGGCGTCGGCCGATTCCCCGCCCACCTCGTCGAGCAGCTCGGCGCGCGGCAGCAAGTCCGTATCGGCCGCGGCGAGCCGGACAGTGTCCCGACAACGGACCCCGCAACCGAAGGACGGCAGCGTGCCGGCGCGCTCGCCGGATCCGGCGGATGATGAGAACGGCAATGGCCGGTAGCACCGGCCGGGGCCTTGCCGCGTCGCCGGCGCATCCCCGGGAGGACGCGTGTGGCCGCCCGCAGAGACCGGCCCCGAGGCGTCCGCAAGGCGGCGTGCTCGCTGCCGCACGGCGTAGGCGCTGAGGCGCCGCGGCTTCGGGCAAGAGGACGGTACGATGGCAAAGACCTTTCCGGCCGTTGGTCAGTCTGGCGAGGAGGTTGCCGTGACCACCGCCGGCCGGCGCGATCGGGGGTCGCGGCGGAACGGATCGGCGCTGTCACAGAAGTACAACGTGTCGGTAGATGGTGGCGGGAGTGGCAGCGACAACATCGGGTGGAACCCGGGGGATTTGGTGTTCGAGGATCGCTCCGATTTCGTAATTGTTAACGACGATGCGTCGGTCTCTCGTCTGGATTACCAGCAGTCGATCTCCGATGAGGAAGACGAGGATCCGGGCGACCAGCGGCCGCGGGCTTCGAGCCGGGCATCGCACGGAAGCCAGGTACCCGGGGACAAGACGCTGATCGCGCAGCGGAACCAGCATCTGCTCGCCTCTGCGCACCAGCGGGGTTACGTCAGGCCGACGGAGCTGATCCGCCGAGCGCGGCGCCGGCCTGGGACGGTCGTGGCGCAGGAACCGGAGAAGCTGAGCGACCGGCGGTTCCTGAGGACGCAGAAGCAGAGGCTCGGGAAGGTCCAGGCGAGCAGCGGGCGCCGGCTACGCTGGCCGAGTTTCGAGGGTGTGGGGCTCGGCGCGGCGTTCGGCTATGGCGTCGGCGCGCTGGCGGTGGCGACCGGCGGCATCGGCCTGGTGGTCGTCGGCGCGATCCTGGCCAGCACGACCGGAGCAGGCATGCTCGGCGGCGCCAAAGGCTCAGCCTTCATGCGTGGCCCGCGGGAGCAGAAGACGCATCTCGACGCGGCGCTGCGGAGCCTCGATGAGGACGGCTTCGAGTTCACGGTTGACGAGGCGAGGCAGCTCACCGGCATGACCGATGCGCAATGGCGCAGCCTGCTGCACGTGCCGCGCGCGCAGGTCGCCGGCCAGGATGCCCGGCAGGAGGTACGCAAGGCCCTGGTGGTCGCGGCGGCAAGGCACGGCTACGCGAGGGCCAGCCGATGGAAGGCGTATGCCAAGGAGCTGCGCGAGCTGACGCCGGAAGAAGGCACGCGCCTCAACGCCATCACGGATGAGCGGCGGAACGAGCTGCTGCGGGTGCCGGCGGATCAGGTGCCCGACCCGGCCGGCCGGCAGATCGTGCGCCGGAGCCTCACCGCCGCAAAGCACGGCTACGACACCACGATGGCCAAAAAACCGCTCGCGTTCGGGGCACAGAGATACGGGCTGATGATTCCGGGGTTCGGCCCGATCGACGTTTGTGAGCTGCACGCTCGCTTGCAGTTGGGCGACGGGACGAATCTCTACGGGCACGCCTACGATCAGATCGACAAGTTCGTCGATCAGATCTACCGCGTCTGGCCCCAAGGCGAGGTCGATCCGCAGACGGACCTGTCGATGGGCTTTCTCGAGCACATCGGCACCCCGCAGTTGCGCGTTACGCTGATCGATTCGGAACGCAAGCGAACGGCGTTGGAGAAGATAAGGCTGGAGTTCGGTCGCGGGGACGACGGGCAAGGCGATCCGGTGGCCGCCGCGTTCAAACGCTTCGTCGGCGACCAGGACGGCGACGGCGCTGCCGTGGCGCGCAACTTGTCAAAGCACTTCGAACTCGACAGCGTTCCTGAGGCCGGACCCGGACGCTGCCCACAAGATCCTCGTCTCGGAGCAAGGCCAACCCGGAAGAATCAAAGGACTAGAGCCCATTCTCCACTACACGGTGGAGCAAGGGTCGGACGGATATGTCGTGCACACCCACATCACGATGCCGTTTCGCGAAGTGGAGGTCGGCGGAAGACGTTACGCCATCTCAGACGATAGCAAGATGGTGATCACCTCGGCGATCAGGCTCAAGCGCTCGGACCTGGCCGCGAACAGGCGCGGCTATGCGTGGGAGTATCCCATTGTCTATGACATTTCAGAGAAAGACGACCGATCGGACGCTCGCGGAAGCCGTACCTCCGACGACGGATCATCCCGGGCCCAAGGGCGTGATGACAAGTCGCCGTCCTTGCCCAGCCCCGTCGCCGCGCGGCGACGGCGGTGCTCGCGACCGGGATGACGGACGCCGAGGGCCATGTCCATGTGCTCTCCTTCGACTACGGGCAGGCCATGCAGGATACGATCCGGGCCTTGGGGCACGAGACGTACGGCGCGGTCTATGAGGTCGACCTCCGCATGACTGCCATGGCCGAACAAGACCCCAGGAGCGCCGACCTGCCTCGGGATCCTGACAATCCATTGCCATTTCCGAAGGTAAAGAAGCCAATGGGCGCACTTCGCGGCCTGGATCCCGAGAAGGCGAGGCTGCGCATAAGGTTCTCGGTGCGGGTGACCGCTAAGCAGCTGCTCAGGGGCGATGGTCAGTTCGAGTTCGTCGAGCCGCCGAGCTATGACCTGACCTGGCCGGAGCGCAGCAGGAGGCTATGATCGGAGCAACGCAATCGGCAGCGGCGCACGGGTACGGCCAAGGTCACGGCGCCCGTCCTCTGGCGGGTGGGGCCGCCAGAGAGACGACGACGTCGAAAGCCCACGGCACCGGTCAGACACGCACAGCAGCGGCTGCGCAGAAGAAACACGACAATCAGGTGCGCGACGCTGACAGCCACCATGATGGCCCCCGCTGCCGAACGCCAGCGACCGGGACACTCCGTTCGTTCGGCCGGCGCATCGAGGGCATGTCAGTGGTGGGCGGTGCTGGGATTGAACCAGCGACCCCTCGCGTGTGAAGCGAGTGCTCTCCCGCTGAGCTAACCGCCCTGCTGTCGTCCCCGCTATATGAGCGCCGCTTCGCTCCTGTCAAGCGAGCGGCGCGAGCGAAGCGGCGGCCGTGATCGCAGGGGAAGGTCCGGCCGTGATGGTCGATGTGACGAGGTTCGGCGCCGCGATCGCCGGACGGGACCGGGGAGCAATCGCCCGTGGTCGCTTTGGCCCTACGACTGTTCGCCCACGGTGGACGGATCCGGGGGCGGTGCGAGATCGAGCAGGGGCGGCTGCTGCGGCTCGGCTTCGGGTTCGATGATGGGCTGCTCGTCCGGCCAGGCGCGGTAGTCCAGCTTGGGCGCCGACACGAAATGCGGCCGCACGTAGATGCCGTCCCGGATATGCCCCGGCACGTAGATCGAGGCAAAGACCGCGTCGACCATGCCGATCAGACCATACGCCAACAACGCAACTGCCAGCATGGGCCGCATGTGCCATCTCCCTCGCGCCTCTTGGATGCGCGAATCATCTTAGCGCGCGGTTAAGCGAACAAAGTTAATTTTCCGGTACCGAGGTGCACCGTTCGTCCTTTTTCCGATGACACGTCGAGGTCTCGGCAGGTCATCGGCGCAGCAGCGGCCGATGTCATGGTGTGGCCAGGCTTTGCAGATAGGCGACGATGTCCTCGATCTCGACACGGCTCAGATCGAAGTTCGGCATAGGCGGGTGCGGGTCGGCGAGCCAGCCGCGGATCTCGTCAGGCGTGCGCTGGCCATCGGCGAGCAGCACCGGCAGCGGCGGCCCGGCGTCGGCACCGTGGCCGTCGAGGTCGACCACATGGCAGGGGGTGCACCAGCTCAACGCCAGCCGCCGGCCGCTCTCGGCATCGCCTTGGGCAAGCGCCGGTGGCGCCAGCGCGATCGTCAGGATTGCAGCAACAACCAGCCTCTCGATCACAGCCAACTCCGTCCTTGTCCGATCGCAGCAGTCTGGCAGATCGTTGGGTGTACGACCAGCGCTTGTATGGAGTTCGACACGCTCGGCGCATCGACGCACACGCTGTTCCAGATCATGACGCTTGAGAGCTGTCGATGGGGATCGTGTTGCCGGTCATGGCTGCGTCGACCTGGACCTGGGCGTTCTTTCTGGCCTTATCATGGTGAGTTCGCGGTGCTGAACCTTCGCCGAGGCGATGTTGGTCGAGGGCGTTGCCGAGCCCTCGGCCAGCACGCATGCCGACAACGAGGGGACTCTGGAGGAGTTCGCCGCCCGGTGGGAAGAGGTCGCGGGTCGCGCCTCGGTGCAGGAGTCACGGACACTCGCTCGCTAGTCGCCGCCAGCGTCGTGCGCCCTCGAGCCGCTGGAAATGTTCCGACGTACAGCTGACGGCAAGCCCACAGAGAGAATGACCTTTGCGGTCGAGACCCTTTTGGACCCCAAAGGGCGGGACCCCTATGGACAAGACCTCGAACTGGCGTGCACCCGAATCCGCTATGAGGTCACGATCGAACGGCGCCGATCGCAGGGAATCGATCGGCTGTTCGTGATCGAGGAGCGCGCCAACCGCATCAAGAAAGAAAAAGATCATTGGAAACCATACAGTGAGCAATTGTCGAAGGCATTCTCACAGATATTCGTAAAGCGACGGCGCGGAACCGCGTTCATTGATACAGCAAATCAATAGTTCAAATGAGCGAGAATTCATCATACACCAGGATGGTCACCAGGGACGGGTACGCCATATTCCTGCCCATAGCGCGGAGCGTACTGTATTATCCAGCGTGACGACTGCCGAGTTTCCTCATCTTTACGCCTTGCGCGATGAACTCGGGTCGCTCAGATATCTGCAACTCGATCCGGCGGCGGAACGGCGACCAAGCAGCCTGGACGTGGCCGACGTGCTGGAACCCGACGGCTCCAATTTGGCGGCAGTCCTCTATCGTATCAAGGCGGAGACGGCGACTCCGACCGAACCAAAGGGAGCCATCGCCGATGTGCTGGCGGACCTGAGCGAGATCGTCCCTGGCGTGATCGACCTGAACGTCGTACGCGACGAACAACGACGGGAATACCGACTGGATATAAAGGTGCGGGACGGCTTGGAGCTCTCGTCGCGCGTCGTTTCGGACGGGACCTTGCGCGTCTTGGCGCTCATGACGTTGCTACACGACCCGGCCCAGCGCGGCGTGATCTGCTTTGAGGAGCCTGAAAACGGTGTGCACAAACGGCGGCTGCAGTCGCTCATCAGGAAGCTCAAAGACGCCTGCGCCGATCCCCACGCCGACGAGGTCGATCAGGATGCGCCTCTTCTGCAGATGATTGTCAACAGCCATTCGCCTGTGGTTGCTCAGACGGTCAGGGACGAGTTGATCTTGGCCGAGATGGTCAACTCCTTCGAGCCGACGCGGAGCGGCGTCTCGCGTCGAACGATGATGAGACCAGTTTATCTAAGCGAACAGGCCGAACTCGATCTGGGAGATGCGCCCCGCGCAGTCACGGCCTCCGAGTTGGAACGGATCGTAAGCGTCGAAGATCCGAGCGAGTTCGCGGCTTGAAATACCTTGGCCTGGCCCTTCACTGCGAAGGGCCAACCGACCGACGCTTTCTTGAGCCCCTCCTGCGGCGCGCCCTGCTTCAACTGGTCGCAAAAAATTCTTCGGCGGCCGTCGATATCGCGGAGCAGTTTGTCGACCTCGCCGCCACGAGCAGGGATCTCGAGCATGTTGCGCGGCAGATCAGCAACGCTGCGCCCGCGATCGACTTGGTGTTCTTGCATGCGGACGGGGGCAACGAGCCCGACCGCGCACGTAGGGAGCGCATTGATCCTGTCGAAGGATGGATACTGGCCGACCTGCTCTTGCCGGTGGTGCCCGTTGTGCCGGTCCGGGAGGCGGAGGCCTGGCTCCTCGCCGATCCCGACGGGATCCGGAGGGCTTTCGGCACGACGCGATCCATCGAGGAGCTTGGGCTTCCAGCCAACGCGGGGGACGTTGAGCACGTGCCCGACCCGAAGGCCTTGCTGGCAACGGCTTATCAGCGAACGGTCGGCCCGGGACGGCGGCGAGGTCGGGCCGCGCACGGGTATCAAGCCTTCTTCGCTCTGTTCGGTGAGCAAGTCGCGCTCGCCCGCCTGGAAGATTTACCCGCGTTTCGGCGTTTCGAGGCAGACCTGATCGGCGCGCTGCGGCAGCTGATGCCGTACGCCTTCAACAGATAAGCAAAGACGTAAATCAGTCGCGCCGCGTGACCTTGAGCGCGCGCTTCTCGAGCGCGGCCTCGACTTCCGCCAGGTCGATGCCGTCGCGGGCCAGGTGCGTGAGCGTGAAGTACAGCACGTCCGCGGCCTCGTGGATGACGTGGTCGCGCTCGGTGGCTTCGGCCAGCTCCTGCGCTTCCTCGCGGAGCTTGGCGCCGAGCAGGGCAGGGTCGTCGAACAGCCTGGCCGTATAGGAGCCGGGCGGTGCCGCCTGGCGGCGCGCGGCCAGCCGGCGCGCAAGCGCGCCCAGGCCGTGATCCGGCCCCCAGCAGGTCCGCGTGTCGCGATGGCAGAAGCCCGGCGGCTGCTGGCGCACGACAAAGCGCAGGCAGTCGCGATCGCAATCGGCGTCGATCCGTACCAGCTCCTGGATCGCGCCGGAGGTCGCGCCCTTGACCCAAAGGCCCCGCGAGCGCGAGTGATAGATGCCCTGGCCACGCTCGAGCGCCGCGCGCAGGGACTCCAGATCCGAGTAGGCCATGCCCAGCGCAATGCCGCGCTCGTCGACCACCACGGTCGGCCACAGGCCGTCGGCGCGATCGCTCACCAGGGGTGCTGCGAACGCTTCGGCCAGGCCCAGCTGGCCTTTGTACAGCGCCATGCCGATCTGGGCGTCGCAGCCCAGGCGATCGAGTGCTGCGACCTCCTCGGGCGTGGTGATGCCGCCGGCAATGGTCACCGCGACGTCGCCGGCGGCCGCCCGGATCTGCCTGGCGAATTCCAGGTCGGTGCCCTGCAGCCGGCCCTCCAGCTCCACGAAGGTCACCAGAAAACCGCCGACCAGCTCGCGCAGCTCGGCAATGCGCTCGAGCACGCCGCGCCCGGTGCCCTTCTGCCAGCCCTCGACCACCACCTCGCCATGCCTGGCATCGAGCGCCGCGATCACGCGCTCGCGCGGCAAGGCCTGCAGGATCTCGGGGCGCGCCGCGGTGCCGAGCACCACGCTGAGCGCGCCGCGATCGAGCCAAAGGGTCGCCGCCTCGACCGTGCGGATGCCGCCACCGACCCGACAGGGCGCCAGCGCGATCAGCTGCTCGATCACCGCGGCATTGCTGCCGCGGCCGAGCGCCGCGTCGAGGTCGACCACGGCGATCTCGCCGACCCGGCCATACTGGCGCGCGATCGGGCGCGGGTCGCCCGCGTCGAGCGCCTTCTGCTCGCCGCCGATCAGCTGGACGGCCTGGCCATCCTGCAGGTCGATCGAAGGAACGATCATGGCCGCAGCGGAATCCCTTGCGCGATCAGGGTGTGCTTGACGTCGGCGACGGTGAGATCGCCATCATGGAAGATCGAGGCGGCGAGCACCGCATCGGCGCCGGCCTCGAACGCCTCATGCAGGTGGTCCGGGCCGGCGGCACCGCCCGAGGCGATCACCGGCACATGCACCGCGCCGCGCACGGCCCGGATCAGCTCGAGGTCGTAGCCCGAGCGCGTGCCGTCGCGATCCCAGCTGGTCAGCAGAATCTCGCCGGCACCGCGCGCCGTCGCCTCGTGCGCCCAGCCGATGGCGTCGATGCCGGTGCCCTCGCGGCCACCCTTGACCAGCACCTCGAAGCGGCCATCGCGCCGTGCCGCATCGATCGCCAGCACCGTGCACTGGCGGCCGAAATGCTCGGCGATCTGGGTCAGCAGCGCCGGCTCCTGGACGGCGGCGGTGTTGACCGAGACCTTGTCGGCGCCGGCCTCGAGCAGCGCCCGGGCATCGTCCAGGGTGCGCACGCCGCCGCCGACGGTGAGCGGGATGCCCAGCCGCGCGCGCACGCGCCTGACCGTCTCGACCTGGTTGCCGCGACCCTCCGGCGTGGCCGAGACATCGAGGATCACGATCTCGTCGGCGCCCTGCGCCTCGTACAGGGCCGCGCGCTCGGCCGGATCACCGGCGTCACGAAGACCCTGGAAGCGCACGCCCTTGACCACCCGGCCGTGGCTCACATCGAGACAGGGGATGATGCGGGGTGCCAGCATTCAGCCCTCCAGCCAACGCGCCATCAAGGCGTGACCGAACGCCCCGGACAGCTCGGGATGGAACTGGCAGGCCAGAAGCCGCCCGCGCTCGATCGCCGCGACGAAGCTGTCACCGTGCTCGGCGCGGGCGACCTTGCAGCCCGGCGCCGCGAGGGTGCGAAAGCTGTTGGCGAAGTAGGCGTGGCCCGGCTCGAGATAGCGGCAGCCGGGCTCGGGCTCGATCCGGTTCCAGCCGAACTGGGGCACACGCACCGTTGGCGGAAAGCCTCCGACCCTGCCGGACAGCACGCCGAGGCCTTCCGCACCGGGGCTCTCATCGCTCCGCTCGAACAGCACCTGGAGCCCGACGCACATCGCCAGGATCGGCGCACCGCCGCGGGCGCGATCCGCAATCACGGTGTCGAGACCGGCTGCCTGCAAGCCCGCCATGGTCGCCCCGAAGGTGCCGACGCCGGGCAGCACCAGCCGCTCGGCCTGCGCGACCTCTGCCGGCTCACGCGCGACCCGCGCTGTTGCCCCGAGCCGCGTCAGGGCGGCCAGCACCGAGGCGAGATTGGCGGTGCCGGTCGGCAGCACCACCACCGACCAGCTCACAGCACCCCCTTGGTGCTCGGCACCTGATCGCTGCCGTCGGCGCACGCCGCCTCGCGGAGCGCCAGGGCGAGCGCCTTGAACGCGGCCTCGGCGCGGTGATGATCGTTGGCGCCGCGCAGCACGTCGAGATGCAGGGCCATGCGGCCCGTGGTCGCCAGCGAGATGAAGAAATGGGGCACGTTCTCGCAGGCGATCTCACCCAGCATCTCGCGGACCAGGCCAAGCTCGATCACCGCGCACGGCCGGCCCGACAGGTCGACCACGGCGCGCGCCAGCGCCTCGTCGAGCGGCGCGTAGGCCGAGCCGAACCGGCCGATGCCGCGCCGTTCGCCGAGCGCGCGATCGAGCGCCTGGCCCAGCGCCAAAGCGCAATCCTCGGTGGTATGATGATCGTCGACCTCGAGGTCGCCCTGGCAGGTCAGGTTCAGATCGAACCTGGCGTGCTTGGCCAGGCTGGCCAGCATGTGGTCGAGGAAGCCGATCCCGGTCTCGATCTCGGCGCGGCCCAGGCCATCGAGATCGAGCGAGACCGTGATGGTGGTCTCGCCGGTCCTGCGGGTGACCTCGGCGCGCCGCGGGGCCAAGGCGCTGCTCATGGCACGGCGCTCACGGCACGGCGCTCACGATGCCAGTCCCATCATGCCGCTCTCATATGCCGCTCCCATCATGCCATCCTCAGGGCACGATCTGGGCGAGCGCGGTGACCACGATGTCGGTGCCACCGCGGGCCTTGATCTCGGGGATCACGGTCGGAAGATCGAGGCGCGGCACCGCGGCCTTGACGGCGAAGCCCTGGTCGCCGTGCAGCGGGGACATGGTCGGCTCGCGCATCGAGGGCAGGACGGCGATCACCGCCTCGAGCCGATCGGCCGGCACATTGACCTCGAGCATCACCCGCTGGCGCGCATCCAGAACGGAGCGCAACAGCAGCACCAGGCGCTCGATCCGCTCGCGCTTGGCCGAACGCTCCAGCGCATGCGGGTTCGCGTAGAGGCGGGTCGAGGAGCGCATCAGCTCGTCGACGATCACCAGGCCGTTGGCGCGCAAGGTCTCGCCCGTCGCCATGTTGTCGACGATGCAATCGGCATCCTCCGGCGGGAACACCTCGGTCGCCCCATAGGAGCGCACCACGGTCGCGTGCAGGCCACGCCGCTTGAGCCAGTCCTGGGTCAGGCGCTGATATTCGGAGGCCACGATGAAGGGCGCCTGGGCGAGGCCGTCGTCGGCGAACGCCGGCATCGCCGCCGCGACCAGGCTGACCGGATCGAGACCGGTGTCCACCAGCTCGACCAGCTCGGCGCCGAGCTCGGCCACCCAGTCGGCGCCGGCAAAGCCGATATCGCGCGAGCCGAGATGCAGCATCTCGACGATGTTCTGCGGCTTGAGGATCTTGGTCTCGAAGCCCTCGACCGACAGGCTCGGCCGATAGCCGCGCCGGCCGAACGTGACGCGGATGCCGGCGTCGTTCAGCAGGGCGAGCACGCCGGTCTCCATCCGACCCTTGGGCAGGGCCAGATGCACGAGATCGAGGGTCAGCTCGGACTGGGCGTTCAAAGGGCGCTCCGTGGTAAGCAGATCCCCGCCAAAAGCCGGCGCGACCCTAGCCCGATGCCGCTGGTTCGGCAAGCGGACCCGAGCCTGCCCGGGCACCCGGTTTTCGCGTCTCCCCGCACTGGGTCGGCACTGGCTCCGAGCGTGGCTCTGGCGAGGTCTCCGGCAAAGGTGATCGCAGGGTCGACGGCCGATCGCGACTGGCGAGCCGATGCCGTGCGGCGAGGCACATGCATCAATCGCCAGGCTCGACGTCGACCAGCTCGATGAACGCAAGAACATCGGCCGAAACGTCGCCGCGAGCAACCGTCGACCATGTCTAGCGGTTGAGGCTTAACAAATCACTTACCAACCTGCGGCAGACCCGATCCGTCGCCGGTGCGACCGCCATGGCCGCACGCCCATCCCGCTGGCGGAGGCTTGCCCGGTCCGGTGAAACCGAGCAAGCTCGCGGCCCGGAGCATGGTCCTGGAGCGCCGCACGGATCTGGAGCCGAGCCCGCACCATGAGCGACGATCAGACGTTTCGCGCGGTCTGGCTGGTAGCGCTGCTGCTGATGGTGGTGGCGGCCACCATTCCGCTTGCCGGGCGTCACCGCCACTGGCTGCGCCAGACGGCGATCTGGGTGCTGATCGGCGGCTTCCTGTTCGCCTTTTACCGCGTCGCCCAATGGCTGGCGCAGTGACTCCGGTCGCGACCTGCCGAGGGAGGCGGGGCCCGGTCGTCGGGTGGCAGCGACATTTTCCCGCGCATCGATTTGCACTAAGGTTGCGAGGCGGCTCGTGGCATCGGAGGGCGACATGGTCGACGCCGGGGAACGCAGGATCCGATGGCTGCTGGCGGGCTATGGGCGCGGGCTGCTTCGCGCTTCTGCTGGGGCTCGAGATCGTCACCGAGAACGACGAGCTGTCGCTGGCGGATATGCTGGTCGATGCGCTCGGCATCATGTTGACGATCGGCGCCGCGGTCGGCGTGGCCCTGCTCGCCCAGCGCCTGCATGGCCAGCACGAGGAGAAGATCGCGCTGATCCGCGACCTCGAGGTCGCGCGTGCCGAGGGCAATGGCTGGCGGACCAAGGTGCGCGCCCATCTCGCCGGCCTGAAGGCGGGCATGGACAGCCAGTTCGAGGCATGGGGCATGACCGCGGCCGAGCGCGAGGTCGGTCTCCTGATCCTCAAGGGTCTGAGCCACAAGGAGATCGCGTCGCTGCGGGCGACCACCGAGGCGACCGTCCGCCAGCAGGCGCAGGCGATCTATCGCAAGGCCAATCTGCCCGGCAAGACGGCGTTCTCCGCCTATTTCCTCGAAGATCTCTTTGCCCCCGAGACAAGTCCCTGCGCCCCGGCCGACGATTCACGCGATGAGGTCGTACCGGCGCAAAGCGTTCCGGCCCAGTAGGCGGCTTCCTGCCGCAACGGCGCTGCCCGGAAATCGCAACCGGGCGGCCGCTGGCTGTGTCTACAGAGCCATCTGCGCCTTGTCCGACATCCGTGGGATGAAGCGTGTCCGACAGACGTGGGATTTACCTCCGCTGGTCGTCAGGCCATCGCTGCCGCGTTCCATGACCAGAGGAGCGTTTGCGATGACGCCACACCGATGCGCAACATCCATCAGTCTCGTCGCGCTGGCAGTCGGCTCGGGGGCTGCCGATGGACCCGCTCTGGCGGCCGATGACGCGATTCCTCTCGACGTTGCCGAGGTGTCCTTCGAGCTGAACGACACCGACGGCGATCTCGGGATTTACGCGCTGATCGATGGCGAGCGCTGGAGGGTTCTGAGGATCAGCGATCCGAAGCGGCGCCGCTTGCTCGACATTCAGGACGATCACCCATCTCATGCCGCGCCGCCAGACAACGTGCAGCTCTCCGGCACCGACGCCGCGGCGGACTGTGATGCGGATTCGCTGCCCGAGGTCGAAGCACCGATCGAGATCGCCTGGGATGCGGTCGAATTCTCGCATCCGGAACTCGGCCGAACCGGCGTGCCGATCAACGTCGTCCGCTACCAGGTGGTGGTCGCACGCGAAGATCCGCCTTTTGAGCTGAGCGTCGAGCTGGACCCCGACACCACCTCGTTTACGGTCCCGGCCGGATTGCTCGAGTCCGGCGACGAGGAGATCAAGCTCGAGATCCTGGTGCGCGAGGAGAGCGGCAACCTGACCGCGATCGAGACCTGCTTCGACGTGGAATAGCGCCCCGTCGCACGCTGCATGATTGTCTGCTTCGGGACTCCATGCGCGCGCCCGCAGAGAGCATGGAGTCCCACTCTTTGTCAGCGCTGTCCCTATGCCACCTTGGTCGCGGCCGCGAGCAACATCAGATCGCCCCCCTTCGGGCCGAGCAGAGAGAGGCCCAACGGGCACCCGTCGAGCGTCGCGAGCGGCAGGGTGATCTCGGGAAAGCCCAGCATCGGCGACAGACAGGTCAGGCCGAAGATGCGCTCGCGCAGGGCAGGGGCGTCGGCATCGCTGATACCCTTCTTTGGCGCGATGGTCGGCACGGTCGGCAGCAGCAGGGCGCCATCATCGCCCAGGAGATCGGCGACCCTTGCCCGACCCGCATCGCGAAACGCCTGGGCCGCGCTGGTATCGGCACCGGCCGCCTGCTCGACGGCGGCAAAGCGCGCTGCGGTCTTGGCGCCGAAATCGGGCTTGCTGGTGGCGATCCAGGGACCGAGCGCCGCCCAGATCTCGTGCGGGCGGAGCGCATTGAAGGCCGCGCGCCAGTCGGCAAAGCCCTGGCCGTCGCCGAGGCTCACGCGGCTCACGCTGGCCGGACCGAGCGCATCGACCAGCCGGTTCGCGGCTTGCTCGATGATCGGTCGACCGTCGGCCAGCGCGAACGCGTCCTCGAGCCAGAGCACGCGCCGGATCGACGGCGCACCGCCCGAGAAAAAGACCCGGCCGACCCGCTCCAGCATGGCGCCATCGCGTGCGAACCAGCCGACCGTATCGAAGCTCGTGGCCAGCGGCATGACACCTTCCAGCGAGATCCGGCCATGGCTCGGGCGCATGCCGAACAGGCCGCAGTAGCTGGCGGGGATGCGCACCGAGCCGGCGGTATCGCCACCGAGCGCGAAGTCGACCAGACCGCCCGCCGTGGCCGAAGCAGAGCCGCTCGACGAGCCGCCCGGCACCCGACCCTCCGCCTTGGGGTTCTCGCGGCGTGCCGTAGTGCACGTTCTCGCCGAACGGGCTGAACGCCAGCTCGTCGGCGATCGCGATCCCGGTCAGGCGTGCGCCCGCATCGAGGCAGGCCTGCACCGAGGGTGCGGTCTTGGTCGCCGCCTGGTGCGTGGCAAGCCAGTCCGGGCTGCCGCCGCCGGTCACGATCCCGGCGACGTCGAACATGTCCTTGACCGCGAAGGTCAGCCCCTCGAGCGGACCTCGTCCGGTTGGCGGGACGTCGACGCGGAGGCGCAACGCCCCAAGTGGATCGCCGGCAGTATTGCTCATTTCTCTCCCTCCGACTTCTTTCTCTCGCCCCGACCGCTAAAGACTGAGGCCGCCATCGACGTGGATCAGCTGCCCGGTGATATAGCTCGCCTCGGGGCCGAGCAGGAACGCAATCACCGCCGCGATTTCGTCGGGCCGCGCCCGCCTGCCGAGCGGGATCTGCTCGACCTGGCGCCGGGTCGCCGACGGGTCGAGGGCCGCATGGGCGCCGGCATCCTTCTCGACAAAGCCTGGCACGACCGCGTTGACGGTCACGGCCTGCGGCGCCAGCTGCACGGCGAGCGCCTTGACCAGCGCCTCGAGGCCGGCCTTGGCCGCGGCCGAGGCGGCGAACACCACGCCGCCGAGCCGGAACTGGTGGGCGGCGAACGAGCTCACGGCGACCACCCGTCCATAAGGCGCAGCGGTGAGCTTTGGCAGCGCGGCACCGGCCAGCGCAAAGAACGCGTCGCGGATCACGGCGGTCGAGTAGGCGAGCTCTGTCTGGTCGAGCGCACCGAACGGCTTGTTGAGGGCAAAGCCGGCATTGTGCACGAGGCCGTCCAGTCGTCCGAACATGCCCGTCGCCTGCTCGACGAGCGCCGTTGCGGTGGCGGCATCGGCGAGATCGCCCAGCGCGAGCTCCACCTGGGCTCCGGCCTTGGCGGCATCGCTCGCGACCCGCTCGAGACCCTGCCGGTTCTTGCGCGTGTGCAGCAGCAGCGCGAGCTCGGGCGCGGCCAGCCGCCGTGCCAGCGCCGCCCCCACGCCACTCGCCGCACCGGTAATCAGGATCGCCCGACGCCCAGCTTGCTCCGTCAAGCGCGTTCTCCCCGCTGACACCCGAGGCAGGATGCAGGCGCCAGGGGCATCAGGCAACCAGTGCCGGGCGAGGTGGAGCCGTTGTCACGGCGGACAGGTCGGGCTAGGGTCCGGCGATGCGGGAACAAAGAGAGAACATTCCCTATTACGCGTTCCGGCTGGAGGACCTGCGCGCCTGGCACGTGGTGGTCGCGACCTGCGGCCAGTGCCGGCATGAGGCGCCGGTTCGCCACCCGCAACTGACCCGTGGGCGGCCGCGCTACACGCGGTTGCGCGACCTCGAGCCCAAGCTGCGCTGCCGGCGCTGCGGCAACACCCGGCACAATCGTTTCTCGGTCGGGATCGCTCGGCGCGACTAGCCGCACCCGAACCGGGCAGGCGGAACGAAATCGGCCCTAGCCCCGCGTGGCATCGTAGCAGAGGCGGCACATGCGGCCGATCAGCTCATGCGCAACCGTGTGGCCCGGCTCGCCACCGGGCAGGATGTCCGGGACCTTGTCCGTATAGGCGCTGAGCACGAACAGCGGCTGGTCGTCGGCGTAGACGATACCGGCGTCGTTGTAGTTGCCGGCGGTGGTGCCGGTCTTGTGCGCGACCTTGGTACCGCGCGGCAGCCGCGAGGGCAGCCGGTTGCGCAGCTTCTGCCAGCTCAGGATGTCCAGGGCCAGCCGGCAGAGTTCCGGCGTGCACCCCAGCCGTGCGGCGGCGTCCGACTCTCGACTGGCCTGAAGGATCAGCGCGAGCAGCCGGCCGACATCGGCGGGTGTGGTGGCATTGGTCTGATCGGCCGGCAGATAGCCGGCCATGCCGATCGGCGGAATGCCGTAGCGGTGCGTCGTGCCGGCCATGCCGATCGCCTGGCACAGCTGGTTGACCGCGTCCAGGCCGACCAGGTCGGCCACCGTACCGGTACAGGTGTTGTCGCTGACGATGATCATCATGACCAGCGCATCGCGCAGCGTGATCGCGAAGCCCGGCTGCAGATGCTGGAAGCAGCCGGAATTGTTGTCCTGGTACTTCGCGTCCACCGCCAGCCTGTCGTCGAGCGCCAGCTTGCCTTCGCGGACCGCCTTCAGGGCGGCCATCATGATCGCGATCTTGCGGGTGCTGGCCGAGGGCACCACCACGTCGCCGTGGCGCTGCAGGACCTCCCCGCTGCGCAAGTCTTGGAAATACCAGCCGGTGTGAAACGGTTGCTGGTCGCACAGTGTGTTGAGCGCCTGCTCCAGCGCTTGCGGCATGGCCTCACTCCCCTTTTTCCGCTCGAAGGAACGCCCCACGAACCGTTTGGGGGCGGCCTGCGTCTACCACATCAAGGGGAGATCGTGCCGTGCGCCTGCGCTCGAGGCAATGT
The DNA here is from genome assembly GCA_963731495.1 of uncultured Alphaproteobacteria bacterium. Lineage (GTDB taxonomy): Bacteria > Pseudomonadota > Alphaproteobacteria > Geminicoccales > Geminicoccaceae > DASUGG01. The sequence continues at coordinate 64,472 of CAVSVZ010000001.1, read as the reverse complement.
CGCGGATCGACGATGGCGTCTTGTGACTTGGGCTCAGGCGGCCTGGGCCGCGATCCGGTCCCGCTCGGCACCCCTGACCATGGTCGAGGCGAGCTCGCCATAGGCTGCGATCCAGGCGCGCCGGGTCTGGGTGTCGAAATCGTCGCCGAGCACCTGCTCGAGCCCCGTGATCAGCGCCTGGCCCACGACGGCATAGTCGTCGGCGTCGACGCCCTGGCGGGACCGCTCGCGACCGAGCGCTTCGAGCGCAGGCCGGATCCGATCGAGCTGGCCGAGCGAGCCGACCAGACCGGCGAGCGCGCCGCCGACCTTGGTCCGCTGGGTGACCGGATCGCCGCCGAACAAAGAGCCGAGGCTCGGGGCCAGCACGAAGAGGTGCTGGCAGAACGCGGCGGTGATCTGGTCGAGGTTCAGGACGACTGTCGCAAAGCTCTTGCGAACGCGTTCGATCTGGGCCGGTGTCATCTCGCGTCTCCGGCTCACCGATGAGGCAGAAATGCCGCACTGCTGAGCGCATAGCAGAATCGGCGCGCCAGGTTTCGCCATGATGTCGCCGCGCGCCCCGTTTTGTTTCAATTGTTTCAGGGCCTCCGGTCGCGCGCCGCTCAGATTCGGCGGGTCTCGCCGATCCGCATCACCCAGGCCACCTCATCCCGGTAGCCGGCGGCAGCGGCGGCGCGTCGAAAACGCTCCGGCGGCTCGAACGGCGGCTCGTCGGTCAGGACGATCGAGCCCCAATGCATCGCGACGATCCGTGCGGCGCTCAACTCCCGCCCGATCTGCACGGCTTCCTCGGGCGTGGTGTGCGAGCCGCGCATCAGGAGCCTCGGCTCATAGGCGCCGATCGGCAGCAGAGCGAGGTCGAAGCGGTCGAGTCCCGCTGCCATCTCGGCGAACACCGGACCGTAGGCGGTGTCGCCGGCGAAATGAATGCGCTGCTGACGGCTTTGGATCACATAGCCGGTCCACAGCGTCTGATTGCGATCGAACAGCGTGCGCTTGGAGAAATGGATCGCCGGCAGCGCGGTCAGGCGGAGGCCATCGACCACGGTCTGCTGGTGCCAGTCGAGCTCCTGGACGTTCGGGTAGCCGCGCTCGGTGAAGTAGCCGGCCAGGCGCAGCGGCACGACCACCTGGATCCGCTCCTTGCCAGGCAGCGCCTCGATCGGTCGCCAGATCGAGATGGTCGTAGTGATTGTGCGACAGCAGGATCAGGTCGATCTGCGGCAGCTGGCCGGGGCGCAACGCCGGCGGCGCGAAGCGCCTGGGCCCGAGCGGCGCCAGCGGCGAGGCGTAGTCGGTGAGATACGGGTCGGTCAGCACCGTGCGGCCGTCGAGCCGGATCAGGAAGCTGGCGTGGCCGAGCCAGGTCAGGCTGTCCGCGCCGTTGTGGCCGTTCACGCCCGCCTGGACCTCCTCTGCCGGAAGGACGTGGCCGGCGGGCAGCGCAATCTCCGGCTGGCGTTGTCCGTGCCGGCGTAGAAAGAAGCTCGCCCAGTCGGCGAAATCGCCACCGCGCTCGGGGCTGCCCTGCGGGTTGCGAAAGCCGTCCGCGGTGTGGTGGTAGGGTCGACCGGGCTCGCCCGCGTCGCCGGTGGCGCCGCCGGTCGCCCCGCCGGTCAGGGCAAGAGGCGGCGTGGTCAGCGCACGTGCCAGCGTGCGGCGGGTCAGCCGGGTCGGGGCCTGCGGCCGGTTGGTCATCCGGCGTCTGGTTGCATGCGAACGTTGAGGGTCATCACGACAACATAGCGGCTTCGGATAAAAAACCCAGATTGGGCACCGAGGTGCGACTGACCGGTCTTGAAACCGTCATCTGGATCGTCTAGCCCTAGAGATGCACAAGATCGGATGGTGCCAGGCGGAGGGAACCGCGTGAACTCGCAAGTCTGTGCGAGGCGGATCAAATAGATGACAGTCTCGGTCGTGCCCCGGGCGCTGCCGCCGCTCGACGCCTGTCCCGCATTGGTTCTTAACGCCGACTATCGGCCGCTCAGCTATTTTCCACTGTCGACTTGGAACTGGCAGGAGACCATCAAGGCGATGTTCCTGGATCGGGTCATGGTGCTGTCGCACTATGATCGGGTGGTGCGTTCGCCCTCGGCCGAGCACCGCCTGCCTAGTGTGGTCGCGCTGCGGCAATACATCCCGCTGACCCGACGGCCGCCCTTCACCCGCTTCAACGTCTTCCTGCGCGACCGGTTCAGCTGCCAGTATTGCGGGCTCGCGGATACCGCGGCCGAGCTGACCTTCGATCATGTCATCCCGCGCTCGCGCGGCGGCCGCACCTGCTGGGACAACGTGGTCGCGGCCTGCACCCGCTGCAATCTCGCCAAAGGCAGCCGGCTGCCGGCCGAATGCGGCATGAGGCCGCAACTCGAGCCGGGCATGCCCACGACCTACGAGCTGCAGGAGCGGGGACGAGCCTTCCCGCCCAATTTTTTGCACGCGAGCTGGCGCGACTTCCTCTACTGGGACAGCGAGCTCGAGCCGTAGGGCCTTGCTCTCAGCCGCCCTGGTGCGGCTTTGCCACAGTGTTGCCGAAGAATCGCATGTGGGCGGGGCCGGGGGGCCGGCGTAGCCTCGGGTCGCTGGTAATTTCCACACGAATCGCCGACATTGCGGGCAACGAATGCGCAAGCCGAAGGAGAGCAGTGCCATGGCGCGTTGCGGCGCTGTCGTCGGGGCGCTCCGCGCCGCGTTGGTGGGCGGGCTGGCCGGAATGCTGAGTCTTTGCGCGGCGGGCCTCGGCGTGCCGGCCAGCGCGCAGGAGATGACGTTCTTCAGGATCGGCACGGGCGGCGTCGCCGGCACCTATTATCCGATCGGCGGCCTGATCGCAGACATCATCAGCAATCCGCCGGGTGCCCGCCCCTGTGGTCGCGGTGGCAGCTGCGGGGTGCCGGGGCTGGTCGCGATCGCCCAGAGCTCGAACGGCTCGGTCGCCAATGTCGAGGCAATCCGCGACGGCATGCTGGAGAGCGGCTTTGTCCAGTCGGACGTCGCCCATTGGGCCTATACCGGCACCGGCATCTATGAGGGCAAGCCGAAAGCCGACAATCTGCGCGCCATCGCCAACCTGTACCCGGAGAGCATCCACCTGGTGGCCCGCAAGGGCGCGGGTATCAGCTCGGTTGCGGACCTCGCCGGCAAGCGCGTCTCGCTCGACGAGCCCGGCTCGGGCACGCTGGTCGACGCGAGAATCATTCTTGAGGCCTACGGGCTGTCGGAGGACGACCTCCAGGCGGACTATGTCAAGCCGAGCCTGGCGGTCGCCAAGATGCGCGACGACGAGCTCGATGCGTTTGTGATCGTCGCGGGCTATCCTACCGCGTCGGTGGTGGAGCTGTGCGAGACCATCGGCTGCGAGCTGGTGCCGATCGACGGGCCACAGGCCGATGCCCTGCTCGAGCAGTATCAATATTTCGCCAAGGACGTAATCCCGGTCGGCACCTATGACGACGTGCCGGAAACGCCGACCTTGAGCGTTGGCGCGCAGTGGGTGGTCGGGGCCGAGGTCGACGAGGATCTGGTGTACGGCATCACCAAGGCGCTTTGGCACCCCAACGCCCGCAAGCTGCTCGACGACGGCCATGCCAAAGGCAAATCGATCACCCTCGAGACCGCGCTCGACGGCATCGGCATTCCGCTGCACCCGGGCGCCGAACGCTACTATCGCGAGGCCGGTCTCATCCCGTAGTCGAACGGCGCGGCTTCACCTGGCCGACGCGTTGACGCGATCGACGGCAAGCTTCCCTACGACCTGCGTCTCATCTTCCTGCGCCACAAAGCCACCTTCCGCGCCGCGTCCAAAAGATGCTGGCCTGGCACCCGCAGCGCATCATCCTCGCCCACGGCCGCTGGTACCCCGACAATGCCGAGGCCGAACTCCGCCGGGCCTTTCGCTGGGTGCTGTGAGGTACCGGCGTCAGCGCGTCCTGCCAGAGGCACCCACGGAGACGCGCAAGCCCCGCCCGAAGCCGGATGCGGTAGGGTTAGCGCTTTCGAGCCCGTCGAGGTATCGAAGTCGCGATTTCGAAACGTATTGTGCACCTAACTCATCGGCTTGGATCTCCCAGTCGGCTATCGTGCGCTTCCGCCACTCGCGATGGATGTCTCGGTGCTTACCAACCAAGCCCCGGATCCGTCCGCTTAATTGATCTGCGTCAAACGCCTAGCGCGCATTATGCTTAAAATAAGTCGCATTAAACGCGACTGGGAGGACGAAAAACGCGACTGGGAGGACGAAAATGGCACACGTGGCAAGCTACACTCCGCTTCTCTCTGGAAGCGCCCTGAGGATACCAGACGAACCGCTTCCACATTCAGCTGAAGCGATCCGATCGCAAATCGATTTGCTTGAATAATCCTAGTGGTCTGGAGCAGACAGATAAGTCCCAGATGGATGCTCGCAGAGACCACTAAAATCCTGGGTGTGGTGGTTCGCGTGACACCAAACGGAGGGAATCCTCCGTTTGGTTCGAACCACTAGCGCATTCTCTGAGAGTGTTGGCATCGCAAGAATGGACCTCCCCTCCGCGATGTTTGAGCCCAGGCCCCACCGAAGGCGGACCTGGCAAGCACCTGAACCGCGCCGGGTTTGCCGGAGGCTCCAGCTCTTGAGAGGATGGAGCGATGACGAGGCAGACGAGGTATTCGCCGGAGGTGCGGGCGCGGGCCGTGCGGATGGTGTTGGAGCACCGGGGCGAGCACGCCTCGGAATGGGCGACGATCGGCTCGATCGCGTCGAAGATCGGCTGTACGGGAGAGACGCTGCGTGGCTGGGTTCGCCAGGCGGGGCGTGACCAGGGGCTGCGCGCCGGATCGACGACGGACGAGCGGGAGCGGATCAAGGCGCTCGAGCGCGAGGTTCGCGAGCTGCGGCAGGCGAACGAGATCCTGAGGAAGGCGAGCGCCTATTTTGCCCTGGCGGAGCTCGACCGTCGGTCCAAGCCATGATCGCGTTCATCGACGATCATCGCGCCGTCCACGGGGTCGAGCCGATCTGCAGAGTGCTGCCGATCGCCCCGTCGACGTACTACGAGCACGTCGGCCGGCGTGCCGATCCCTCGAAGCTGCCGGCCCGCGCCCAGCGGGACGCCGAGCTTTGCGGCCAGATCCGGCGGGTGTGGGACGAGAACTTCCAGGTCTACGGCGTGCGGAAAGTCTGGCGGCAGTTGCGACGCGAGGGGATCGAGATCGCCCGCTGCACGGTTACCCGGCTGATGCGCGCGTTGGGGCTCCAGGGCATGGTTCGCGGCAAGACGGTGCGGACGACCGTCAGCGACAAGGCAGCCCGTTGTCCGCTGGACCGCGTGAACCGTGACTTCAAGGCCCCGCGGCCGAACGTGCTTTGGGTGGCCGACTTCACCTACGTCGCCACCTGGCAGGGCTTCGTCTACGTCGCCTTCGTGATCGACGCCTTCGCCCGGCGGATCGTCGGCTGGCGGGTGGCCCGGCGGGCCGAGACGGGCCTCGTGCTCGACGCTCTGGAACAAGCGCTGCACGCTCGAAGGCCCGTCGAGGGTGGCCTCGTCCATCACAGTGATCGAGGCGTGCAGTACGTCTCGATCACCTACAGCGAGCGGCTCGCCGAGGCCGGTATCGCGCCGTCGGTCGGCAGCGTCGGCGACAGCTACGACAACGCGCTCGCGGAGACCGTGATCGGGCTCTTCAAGACGGAGCTGGTTCGGCGGCAGGGACCGTGGCGCAACCTCGAAGCCGTCGAGTTCGCGACGCTCGACTGGGTCGACTGGTTCAACCACCGCCGCCTGCTCGAGCCGATCGGCTTCGTGCCGCCGGCCGAGGCGGAAGCGGTGTTCTACGCCAAGCTCGACAACCTTGCCGTGGCGGCGTAGGCACTCAAACGAAACGGCCTCCGGCAAACCCGGCGCGGTTCAACCAGTCCCGAGTCCACCGCCAAAGGAGAACTATCGCCGGGCCCCTGGGACAATAGCCGCTTCTTCATTGCCGGCGTCCCCCATCCCCACACTCCCGACGCCGAAATGCAGACCGGATGCAACCTAAGCTGGCCGCAAGAAAGACAAGGGGCAGCAGTTTTCCCTAGCGGAGAGTCAAAATGCCGACGCCCCCTTCTCTAGGCACGCGTGCTATGATTCCCATGACTTTGGCTTGGACACTAATCTTCGTCCTGCTATTGATCGCGTTCAGACTTATTATTCCGACTTCTACTGTACAATACGCAACAGCGCAAGCCGCGCCCAGCGTTTCTAGCACGCCCGAGCTGTTGATGGTTACCACCCCGGTCATAATCTTTCTCAGTTGTTGGTGGTGGCTGTCCCGACCGTCTACCAAGGGAGAAGACAAGATCCTCGAGCATGCACAATTGTCGTCCCGCATGGAGGACCGCCCGACGGAAAGCATGGGCAACACACCAGAAGATTTCCTCGCCGAGGCCGAATCTCTGCATGGTATGGGGAGCAACTCCCTCGCGGCGTTTTATAGATCAGTGAAGGAAAAACAAGACTGGCTTGTTTCAGAGATGCAAAAAATGCGAGAACAACAGTATGTTTTTCTTCTTTCTCTTACAAGACGTATTTCCACTATTCCCCACTCCCTCGAAAAAGCTCATGCCCAAAACACGCGGCGTGCGACCGATGAATTGGATAAGTACGAAGAGGCTTTATCAAAGCTACGTGAGGCAAAGCAAAAATTTGAACGCCTCGAAACGATGCGGCAGCAGGTCTATGATCGATGGCATCACAAACGAATTGAAGAGAAAAGTCGTGCACTGTTGGGTGGTAGCAATGAGCTAAAAGCCTTTGAGTGGTTTATATTATTTCTTATCGTCATTGTGCTTGCGGTTCTTCTGCTAGAGGAATTCATGCCACGTCGTGGCAACCAAGAAGTGCGCATATGGTTCTTATACATTGATGCGGCCGCTTGTGTCTTTTTTTTGTTCGATTTTGGTGCGCCTGGTGCGATTGGCGAGGATCCTACGGGTGCCGCGCATTCTAGCGTTGGTTGGGCGCGGATTGCGTCATTTTGAGCAGGTAACCGAAATACAGATCATGAGGAAATCGGTGATTTGGATTGTTCTATTGGCGTGGATCGGCGGCGTCATGGTACATTATGGGGAAAAGCAGGGCGTGGAAGCGGGGCCGTCAAGCGCGGTCGGGTCAGAGTGTAGCGTAGGGGAGGGGCTCCACCCGTCGGTCGCCACTCCAGCTGAGAGCTTGTGGTGGAGTTTCACCACGTTGTCGACGGGAGGGCTGGATCTCTGTGCGCCAGGCTCAGAGATCGGCAGGATGGTGACGGCACTTCTGATCTTGGGTGGGGCCGCCGCCGTAGGGATCTTTACTGCGACACTGACCCACATCATGTTGGGCGAGAACGCAAGCGAGATCAGGGTTTACACCGAGGAAATTCGGCGAAACCAAAATAAGCACGATGAGCGGTTGGGAAAACTTGAAAGCAAGCTTGAGAATATGGTCCGAACTAACATCGCGTCGACGCGCGCACGAGAGGGTTAAGTCCGATGCGGAGTTTTTATGAGTGGCTGACGAATTGGCCGCATCATGGGCCGGACATCGCGGAACTGGTCGAGATGGCTCGGTCGGCTCAAGGCGTTTGGACTTCGGTCGGGACACAGGACGAAGCTAATAAGATCATCGCGGAAAGGGCCGATATTCAGGATAAGCAAAAATGGTATGGGATAGTGGATGATGCATGGGATAACTACCGAGCGTTTACGCAGGAGGTTGAGGATGAGTCTAGGAGACGATCGTTTGCTCAGAGACTGCAGATGGTCGTTATATGTTTATTGGCGGGAGCTGTGGTGGTAAGTTTATTCTACTCGATCTGGAGTGGTAACTTCCAGCGCAGTGTTGCGGAGACGGACGTGGCTCGAGGTATGATAACGTTTTTTTTCGGTATAGGTACTATTGGAGTTGCTTTGATTCTTGTTACAGCGGCATTTACAAGTCAAAGACAGGACGCTGGCGCGAGATTTGACATGGGAAAGCAGGTTTTAACTGCTTTGATCGGGGTGTTCGGAACGATTGTCGGCTTCTACTTCGGGACAGAGATAGCAAAGACAGCGGCAGACGAGCAAGCCGCGGCACAGCAAGTTGCCTCGGCACTCATGGTTGGTGAGGTAAACATCGGGGACGAGCTCATTTATCTCGTTCGGCGGACGGAAGACGTGTTGCGGCGAATAAGCGATGTGACGTCCGCCAAAGCGGCGGCAGCAACGCTGGAGGAGATCGATGACCAGCTCCAGGAAGTCTCAGTGGCGATCGGTGATTTGCCTGAGGGCAGCCAGAATGCGCTCGCGGAGGTTCTGAGCGACCGGACGGCGCGCTTGAAGGCTTTGGCCTACACAGCTACCGGCGAGGGACAAGTCGCGGAGATCGTGAGGCCCAAGCTCGCGCCGATCATCGCCAGGCTGGAAAGTTGGGCGCAGCCACCTACCTGACGGACTTCAGAAGGTTCGATCGACATGCCAATGAAGGAATGGGGCAGTCGGCGCCGCACCTTGGCGCGCGGAAGGCGCCGCCATGAACATCAGGATCAAGTCACCGTGTGTCGGCACCGATGCGTCGCCAGCCTCACCCAGCCGGCGGGGTCAGCACGAGCGGCTGCCGCGAGGCATGCGCTGCCACGAACGCGAGCTCCGTGGCCAGCAGCTCCAAGGATGTCCAGGAACTGCCGCGCCGCTTCACTCGGATCGCTGCCGACGTCAAATCAAAGCTCGCGCGGGCGTATGCCCTCTTGCAGCGCCTTGAGCCAGCCGCCGGCTCGGTGCAGCCAGCCTTTCAGCTCGCGCCCCTAGTGCACTGACGCATTCAGACAATTCACTTTGGCGAGGATCTTGCGGGCGGGCTTGGACCAGATGAAGGGTTTGGGATCATCGTTGTGCTCGGCGATGTAGCGGTGGATCGCGGCCTGGAGGTCGACGATCGAGTGGAAGCTGCCGCGGCGGATGCGGCGGCGGGTCAGGGCCGAGAAGAAGGTCTCGACCGCGTTCAGCCAGGAGCCCGAGGTCGGCGTGAAGTGGAAGGTCCAGCGCGGATGGCGAGCGAGCCAGGCGAGGACCTTGGGGTGCTTGTGGGCACCGTAGTTGTCCATGATGGCGTGGATCAGCTTGCCGGCCGGCACGGCGCCCTCGACGGCATTGAGGAAGCGGATGAACTCCTGGTGCCGGTGGCGCTGCATGCAGCGGCTGATCACGGTGCCCTCGAGCACGTTGAGCGCGGCGAACAGCGTGGTCGTGCCGTGACGTTTGTAGTCATGGGTCATCGTGCCAGCTTTGCCGGGCTTGAGCGGCAGGCCCGGCTGGCTGCGATCGAGCGCCTGAATCTGCGATTTTTCGTCCACCGAAAGGACCAGCGCGTGCTTGGGCGGGGCCATGTACAGGCCGACGATGTCCTCGAGCTTGGCGGCAAACTCGGGGTCGTGCGAGCGCTTGAAGGTGCGGATGCGATGCCGCTGCAGCTTGTGGGCGGCCCAGATGCGCTGGACCGAGCGCAGGCAGACGCCGACCGTCCTGGCCATGGCCCGCCCGGTCCAGTGGGTGGCCTCGCCCCCGGCGGCTCGGCGCAGGTCAGCGCCACCACCCGATGGACGGTCGCGTCGCCCAGATGCGGTCTGCCCGGCCCGCGCGCGGCGTCGCGCAACAGCCCCTCGACGCCGGCCTCGGCGAACCGCCGCTGCCAGCGCCAGACCGCCGGCCGGCTGACGCCGGCGTGCCGCGCCGCCTCGGCGACGCTCAGCCGCTCGGCCGAAGCGAGGATGATCCGAGCCCGCGCCACGTGCTTCTGCGCGCGGTTGCGATCGGCCACGATCGCCCCCAGACGAGCACGATCGGCAGCCGAGACCAGGGGACATACGATCTGAGCCATGCGCCAGCATGGCACAACCCCTCATTCATGTGAATCTTTAAAATGCGTCAGTGCACTAGGTCGAGCGGCACTGATTTCGATTCAGTCTTGAGCGCAGTCTCTTACGCCGACACTCATCCGACGAACTTTGTCAGGTCGTCGGCCCCGAACTCGCGTGCCTCACCCGCAGCCCCATCGGGCCGAAAGCCCAATTGCTCGCCGTCAAATACAATCCGAATCGCGATGTCGCGCCCTGAAATAGGTGCTTGGCGCTACTGTACGGCGTCGCCCGTCCACCACAATACAACCATCCCGATCATCGATCTACGCTTCCCGCACCCGCATGCGACGCCCGACGCAGATATGCGACGCGATCGGACGGACATGCGTCACGGCCGTCGCATGGGGGCCAGAATCAACCAAAGCTAAGATTATATCGCGAAATCAATATGTTAAAGGTGGAGGCCAATCTCCATCGGTAGCCGTGGAGGAGATGGAGATCAAAGATGTTCTTGAGGAGAAAGAATCCGGTGACGCAGATATGCGACGGTCATGCGACACCCAAAGTCCAGAGTGAAGCATCGGTGGTCTTCAAGACTGCTGGAGGGGATGGAGATGGCCGCGGTTCCTTGACGCCGTCTCATCACGCGAGTCCTTTGGCTTGGCCATATAGGAAGACGATCCGTAACGCGAAAAACAAGGCCGTCGCGGCGCCCTCGCGCGAGGAGGTCGTCTCCAGCGCCCGATGGAGGGCATTGAGGAGACCGGCGCCTCGCCGCCCGCCCCCGCGTGCCACCCGGGCCGCGCCCCGCCCGGTGGTGCCGGGCGTCGCTGGCACAGATTCCCACGGTCCCATGGACCGAGCGAAGCAGAAGGTTGATCGATCATGGTTAACGCCTCGTTACCGAGGGATCTGAGGCCGGGCAGCACCACGTCGATCGATTGCGGCCGGCGCACAGCGTGCGAGACCAGAAAACCGAAAGAACCCGAGCGTCGCAGGAATGCTGGAAAATTCAGAGATCGCGATGCAGCAGATGAACCGCGCATAGGCGCAGGACGTCGATGAGCTGCTGATGCCCGCTTTGTCCGAGCGCGGCGCTGTCCCGGCCGCAAACATAGGCGCGGTAACCGACCGAAGGAACCCGAGCGCCGCAGGAATGCTGGAAAACTTGGACATCGTGATGCCACGGATCCGGGGTTGCCGCCGGGCGGTGCCGGAGGGTGCCGCTGCGCAGGCTCGGCAACGGAAAAGGGGGGCCGCCACGGGCGGCCCCCTGGCCCACGTCAACTGCAGAAAGACTTGGCCTTGAGCACCTCGGCTCCGGGCACCTCGGCTGCGGGCGCCTCAGCCGGTGTATTCGAGGATGTGCATGCCCGCACCCCAGCGGTCGATCAGGTACAGGCGGCCGTGCTCGTCGCTGGCGATGTCGTTCGACTGGATCGCCTCCTGGCCGTCCGGCAGCGCCGGGACGTAGTGCCCGACCTCCTTGGGGTGCAGCGGATCGCTGACATCGACCGCGCGCAAGCCCGCGTTGAAGTAGGTGAGGAACACCAGGTCCTTCCACGGCCCGTCCGCCGGCATGTATTCGAGCACGTTGTGCGCGCCGTAGCGGCCGGGCAGCGAAAAGAACTTTTCGCGCTCCGGCATGAAGGTCGCCACAGGCACCGGGTTGGTCTCCTCGCGGATGTCGACGATCCACATGAACTGGCTGTCCCAGATACTTCTGCTTGGCCCGGGCCTCGTCGGTGACCACCAGGTAAGGCCGGTCGCCGATCGGCCAGGCGGTATGGGTGATGCCGACAAATGGCGGCGACCACTTCACGTGGCCGACCAGTTTCATGTTGGCCAGATCGCTGCAGTCGATCACCGCGACGCCGCCGCCCCAGAACGCGGCGAACATGCGGTTGCCGCGGATCACCGGCGGCCCGTGCAGGGTACAGGTCTGCTCGGACGGCATGCGGATCGCTGCCCACGCCCTCGCCGTCCGCCTTCTGCCACGGCAGGCCCCAGATGCTGACCACCTCGGGTTTCAGCGGGTCGCGGATGTCGAGGGTCCAGATCACGCGCTTGTTCCAGCCCTCGGCATCGTTGGGCAGAAGTGCCAGCTGTCGCTCATTGTCGATGCCGAAGCGATGCGGGCCGCTGCCCGGCATGTCGTAGAAGCCGACCTGGCGCGGCTCGGCCGGGGTGCTGATGTCGAAGATGAACAGGCCGGCGCGGGCGTCCTTGCCGGCTCGCCCTTCAGCCGCTCCGAGTTGACGTACAGCAAATCGTCGCCGACCAGCGCGCAGCTTGTGCATGTGCACGCCAGGCGGCGCCTTGCACTCCCAGACCTTGCTGGGCCTGGCGGGATCGCTCACGTCATGGGCGGTAAAGCCCTCCGGCGCGAGGCACGACGAGCCGCCGACCGAGCCGACATAGGCATGGCCCTTCTTGACCTCGACAGGCTGCCGCAGCCGAATGCCGCCGACGGATCATGGCCGAGCAAGCGGAAATTTTTGGCGTCCTCAATTCCTGCTGACGGCATTCGCTCTCTCCCGGAGATGTCCTCTTCTCAGCCCGACGCTCCGTGCCCAAAGCGCAGGCGCTGATCGGGCGTCTTATCCCATATGGTGGGAGGAGTTTGCGCATTGTGGGATGGGCGCGCAAGCGCTAAGACATCGCTGCCGCGTCGCGCCGGCCCGACCCGTCTGCGATCGCCCGCTCCAGGGGAGTTTCGATGAAGATCACCGCCGTCACGCCCTTCTCCGTCCATCCCGGCTGGCGCAAGAACTGGATCTTCGTGAAGGTCGAGACCGACGAAGGGCTGATCGGCTGGGGCGAGGCCTACAGCCAGTACGACCGCGACCGCCCTGTGCTCGCCCTGGTCGAGGAGATCGGCCGCTACCTGGTCGGCCGCGACCCGTTCCAGATCAAGCACATCACCCAGATGGCCTATCAGGACTTCGCGATCCGGCGCGGCTCGCTGGAGTTCTATTCCGCGCTGTCCGGTATCGAGACGGCGCTGTGGGACATCGTCGGCCGGGCCTGCGGCCAGCCCGTCTACAACCTTCTGGGCGGCCCGTGCCGCGAGCGCATCCGGGTCTACGCCAACGGCTGGAGCTACCAGATGTCCTCGCCCGAGGACTATGCCCGCGCCGCCGTGGCGGTGGTCGAGCAGGGCTTCACCGCGCTCAAGCTCGATCCGTTGCCGAGACCCTGGCGCACCTTCATTCCCAAGGAGCACGAGCGCGAGGCGGTCAAGGTGCTGGCCGCGGTCCGCAAGGCGGTCGGACCGAACGTCGACATCCTGCTCGACATCCACAGGCGGCTCGCGCCGATGCACGCGATCAGCCTGGCGAAGCGGCTCGAGGAGTTCGAGCCCTACTGGTTCGAGGAGCCCTGCCAGGCGGAGAATTTGGAGGCGATCGCCGAGGTCCGGGCACACTCGCCGATCCCGGTGGTCACCGGCGAGAACATCTTTGCCAAGGACGGCTTTCGGCCGGTGTTCGAGCGGCGCGCCGCCGACATCATCAATCCGGACGTCGCCAACTGCGGCGGCATCCTGGAGCTGAAGGAGATCGCCGCGATGGCCGAGCCGTACCTGGTCGCGGTCTCGCCCCACAACTACAATTCGACGGTGCTGGCGCTCGCCGCCACGGTCCATGCTTCGGCGGTCATGCCCAACTTCCTCATCACCGAGTACTTTTTGCCGTTCGCCGAGCTCGGCCGCGAGGTTTGCAAGAATCCCCTTGAGCCGGAGAACGGCTATATCGCGCTGCCGAGAGCACCTGGCCTCGGCCTCGAGATCGACGAGGCGGCGCTCGCGCGCCATCCCTACAAGCCGTTTCCGCTGCGCAAGCTGGCGACGCCAAGCGACGAAGGGCCGTAGGCTATTGATGGGCATACATGGTCATTCCTGGCACGGGCATGCGCGCCACCAGAATCTTGCCGTTGCCGTCCAGGACATAGAGGTCTTGGCGTTCGGGGCCGCCATAGGCGATGTTGGTGAGCTTGTCGCTGGCGCAGGTCTCGATCCGCCAGATCGGCAGGCCGATCCGGTTGAAGCCCCAGACCACGCCCATATTGTGCTGCACGCAGACCACGTTGCCGGCCTCGTCGACCGCCATGCCGTCGGGTGTGCCAAAGCCCGGCATGGTGGCGAAGGTGCCGGTGCGCGCGGGCGGCCGCCGCTCGAACAAGGGCTGCCACCAGATCGCATTGGCACGCGAGCCGACATACAGCACCTTCTCGTCGGGCGAGAGCACCAGCCCGTTCGGCCCGGGCAGCGTTTCGATCAGGGCCTGGAGACGGCCGCCGGCGGTGAACCGGTAGACCCGGCCGGAAGGATCGTGCAGCCCGGTCTTGCCCTGGTCGGTGAAGTACAGGTCGCCATTGCTGGCGAACACCAGGTCGTTCAGGCCCTTGAAGCTTTCCGCGGGCAGCAGCTCGGCGAGCGGCGCGACGGTGCCACTTGCCGGGTCGAGCACCATGATGCCGTGGCGGTAGTCGGCGATGAAGATGCGACCGTCCTTGTGGATCTTGAGCCCGTTGGGCTCGCCGTCATATTCGGCAACCAGGTCGATCCCGCCGCCCGGACCCATCCGGAAGATCCGGCCGTGCGGCACGTCGGTGAAGTACAGATGCCCGTCCCGATCGAACGAAGGCCCCTCAAGGTAAAAATCGACGCCGACCTGCGGCCGCGCATAGCGGCTCGAGACCTTGCCGGGCTCGCTGCCGGCCCTGGCGAACCGCTCCGGCATCACGGCGACGACCTCGGTCTTGATCACTTTAGGAGGGTCGTAGGGGCCCATGTGTTATCCACCCTCGATGGGTTGGGGTGAGCTCGAAGGGAGGCTGTCATGAGCCAGGCAAACGGACGGCTGCACGCCGTCGATCACGTGCAGATCGCAATGCCGCGCGGCGAGGAGGACAAGGCGCGCGCCTTCTATGCCGGGGTGCTCGGGCTGGAGGAGGTGCAGAAGCCGACCCGCCTGGCCGGATCGCGGCGGCTGCTGGTTCGCCGCGGGCGACATCAGCCTGCATCTCGGCATCGAGGACGAATTCCGGCCGGCGCGCAAGGCGCACCCGGCGTTTCTGGTCGAAGGCCTCGCCGACCTCGCCACGCGCTGCCGCGCGGCCGGCGCCGAGGTGATCGACGACGATGCGCTCGAGACCCACGCGAGGATCTTCGTGTTCGACCCGTTCGGCAACCGGATCGAGCTGATGGAGCCGCGCGATCGGAGGCCTGACGCCATCGCAGGCTCAGATGCCGACCGAGACGCCGCCATCGACATGCCAGGCGGCGCCGGTCACGAAGCTCGCGCGGTCCGAGGCGAGGAACGCCACCACGTCGCCGACCTCCTCGGCGCGACCCATCCGCCCGAGCGGGATTTTTGCGACCCGCTCGGCGCGGACCTCGGCCTCGGTCTGGCCGGTGATGCCCGCCCACTCGCGCATCGTCTCGTCCTGACGGTCGGTGTCGATGATATGCGGGATCACGGCGTTGATCCGGATGCCGTGCTTGGCGAGATCGTTGGCCAGCGACTTGGTGAGGTTGAGCGTCGCCGCATTGTTGACGCCGACCGGGATGGTGGTCGCATGCGGCTGTCGTGCGGCCAGGCCCGAGATGTTGACGATCGCGCCCGAACCCTGCGCGCGCATCACCGGGATCACGTGGCGCAGGCAGCGCGCATAGCCGTTCAGCTTCTGCTCGAACACGTCCAGCCAGCGCTCCTCGGTCAGGTCCAGGAACGCGGTCGGCGTGACCGTGGCGGCAGCGTTGATCAGGATGTCGATGCGGCCGAGCTTGGCGAGGGTGCGCTCGACCATCGCGCGCACCGCGTCGTCGCTGCGTAGCTCGGTCGGCACGGTGATGACGCGGCCGCCGGTGCTCTCGGCGAGCGCCTGTCGCGACGCTTCGAGCCGCTCGGCATCGCGGCTCACCAGCGCGACCGTGACGCCTTCCGCCAGCAGCGATGCAGCGCAGGCACGGCCGATGCCACGGCTGCCGCCGGTGACGACCGCCACCCGTCCTGCAAGTCCAAGGTCCATGGTTTCCTCCAGAATTCGAATCTCAACTGGCGCGAGCTGCCGCCGATTGGTCCGGCGCCAAGGCATCGCACAGCGGAGCGAGGCGCCGCAGTCGCGGCAGCTCGAGCAGCAGGTCGGCCAGCTGACGCGCCGTATCGGGATCGAGCGCCGGCACGGCCGCCGCACTGTCCTCGAATTTTTGCCGCAGCTCATGGGTCGAGAGCGGCGCATCGCTCTGGCCGGCTGCTTTGTCACGGGTCCGATCGAACGACCGGCCGTCGCGCAGCCGCACCGCGACGCGGGCCGTCCACTTGCCGTGCAGATGATCGTCGAGGCGCACGGGGATCCGATCGGCGAGCGCCTGCCGCTCGGGGCTCAGCGTGTGCTCGGGGCGAAGATCGGCAAGGCGCACCGTGCCGGTGCGCAGCACCGTCGCCAGGCAGTAGGGCAGGCTGAACTGGGCATCGACGTCCGGGCTGTTGCCGGGGCGATAGGGCCGCCCGACCATGTCGACCACGAACTTCGAGCCGTGCACCTCGACCTGCTCGACGTCGGCCTCGGCAAAGCCGTGCTCGGCCTGCAGTTCGCGCAACGCATCGACCGCCGGATGCGCCATGCCGCAGATCGGGTAGCGCTTGAAGCCGATCCGCTCGATCTCGAAGTCTTCCGCAAGCCCCGCGGTCAAGTGGCTCCGGGTCATAGTCGCCGAGCTCGTAGACCGCGAAGAAGCCGTTCCTGCCCTCGATCGCGTTGATCGCGCCGCTGATGCCGGCGCGCGCCAGCCAGGCCGCGCGCACGCCCGCTTCGGCAACCAGGGCCGGCTGCATCCGTTTGACCAGGCCGCCGTCCTCGATGCATTGCTGGTTGCCGCTCGCCTGGGCGTAGGACAGGCCCATCGCCCGGGCGATGCCACCGGCATCGAGCCCGAGCATGCGGCCGGCCGCCGCGGCGGCACCAAAGCCCGCGACCACGGCCGTCGGGTTCCAGCCGCGAAAGCCGGCGTGACCGCGATAGCTGCGGGTCGCGCGCGCCAGCCGGCACATGACCTCCGTGCCGGCGATGATCGCGGCGGCGGCATCGGCACCGGTCGGATCCGGCAGGGTCTCCGCGACCGCGAGCACCGCCGGCACCACCACCACGCCCGAGTGGATCGGCAGCTCGCAATGCAGGTCGTCATATTCGAGCGCGTGCGCCATCGACGAGTTGACCAGGGTGGCCGCCGGCGGCGGCAGGCGCTCGCCTGCGATCCAGACCCGACAGGGTCCCGTGCCCCACTGGGCGAGCAGCGCGCGCAGCTCGTGCACACCGGGCGCATCCCAGGCGGGGATCGCAGCACCGACCGTATCCAGCGCCAGCCGCGCGCAGGCATCGAGCGTGCCGGCCGGCAGATCCTCGGCGCGCAGCTCGTGGGCGAAGCGGGCGAGGCTGGCAGTGGCGTCCATGGGATCAGATCCTGCGGTGATGGTCAGACGATCAGGCCATGCGGCGTCGGGATCTCGAGCACGAGCCTGAAGGCGATGTAGACGGCGATCGTGAACGGTGCGGCGAACACGGCGGCAGTCGCCAGGCGCCTGGCCTGCGACAGGCCTTCTGGCGCGAGCAGCCAGTAGGTGAACAGCACGAACAGGAAAGCGGATTCGTAGAAGCCGATCACGTCGACAGCGAAGCCGAACAGGGCGAGCGCGCCGACCACGGTCGCCCAGATCCGCCAGGGCACCTCGGCGAACGGTCGCGAACTCGCCACGATCGCAGCTTTGGGCACTAGGTTCATGGCCAGGAGAACCGCGCCGAGCAGCAGGAAGCCGTAGGCGACCAGCAGCGGAAAGCGCGCGCCCATCTCGGAGAAATCGCGTGCCTCAAACCATATGTAGCCGCCGAGTGCCAGCAGCAGCACGCCGAGCAGCAGGTTCATGAGGCGCATGGTCGGGCCGCTGCCGGCGGCACTGGAAAGCACTTCGGCCGGTCCTCTGGCCGCAGCCTCGCGCCGCTGG
This sequence comes from uncultured Alphaproteobacteria bacterium, assembly GCA_963731495.1. Lineage (GTDB taxonomy): Bacteria > Pseudomonadota > Alphaproteobacteria > Geminicoccales > Geminicoccaceae > DASUGG01. The sequence goes on along the minus strand of CAVSVZ010000001.1, from coordinate 46,629 downwards.
CGGATGATCTGCAGAACGCCCGCCGCCACGATCGCGAACGCGATCACCATCAGCAGCAGGGCGAGCGGCCGCGAGGCGAAATAGGCGAGGGTCGAGCCGGCATCGACCGAGCCGACCAGCACCGCCTGCTGAAAGCTCTCTTCCATCAGGCTGCCAAGCACCAGGCCGAGCGCGATGGTGACGACCGGCACGTCCAGCTTGGCGAGCAGATAGGCGATCACGCCGGTGGTCAGCAGCACGTAGACGTCGAACAGGCTGTTGGCGAGGCCGTAGGTGCCGACCATCGAGAGCACCAGCACGGCCGGCACCATGGCGCGGCGCGGCGTGCGCACGATCAGGCTCGACCAGCGGATCGAGACCAGGCCGATCAGCAGCATCGCGACCACGGTCGCGAGCAGGCCGACCATGAAGGTGTAGACGATGTCGCCCCGCTCGGTGAACAGGCGCGGTCCGGGGATGATGCCGTGCACGGTCAGCGCGCCGAACATGATCGCGGCCGAGCCCGAGCCTGGAATGCCCAGCGCCAGGAGCGGCACCAGCGCGCCGCCGACCACGGCGTTGTTGGCGGTCTCCGGTGCGACCACGCCCTCGTAAGAGCCGTGCCCGAACTCCTCGGGGTGCCTGGAGATGCGCTTGGCTTCGCCATAGGCGACGAACGCGCTGATCGAAGCCCCCGCGCCCGGAATGATGCCGACCAGCGTGCCGAGGATGCCCGAATACAGCAGCAATCGTTTCATGCCGGCGAGCTTTCGCAGCACGAAGCGCATCGCGCCCTTGCGCAGGACCAGTGGTGCCACCGGATCGCCGACCCGCTCGAGCAGCCCCAGAATGCTGGCGACCGCGAACAGGCCGAGCAGGGTCGGGATCAGCGGGATGCCGCCGACCAGCCGCCAGTCGTCGAACATGAAGCGCATGTCGCCCGAGATCGCATCCTGGCCGACCAGGGTCAGCGCGATGCCGATCAGCACGCCGACCAGCCCCTTGACCACGTGCCTGCCGGCGAGCGTGGCCACCAGGGCGAGCCCCGAGACGGCGATCCAGAAGATCTCGGCTGGTCCCAGCAGCAGCGAGGCACGCGCCAGCACCGGTGTGAAGAACAGCAGCACCAGCGCGCCGATCGTGCCGCCGACCGTGCCCGAGAACAGCGAGGTGTAGAGCGCCTCCTGGGCCCTGCCCTGACGGGTCAGCGGCGTGCCGTCCAGGGTGGTGCAGGCGGCGCCCGAGGTGCCGGGCGTGTTGATCAGGATCGCCGAGATCGAGCCGCCATATTCAGCCGCCATATACACCGCAGCGAGCATGATCAGGCCCTGTGCGGGCTGCATCGCGAAGGTGAACGGCAGCAGCAGGGCCACGCCGCTGACCGCGGACAGGCCCGGCAGCGCGCCGATCACCATGCCGGCGATCGTGCCGACCAGCACGACCAGCAGATGGGACAGCTGCAGGTTCGCCTGCACCGCGTGCAGGATCTCGGCCGCCATTCACGTCATCCTGGAAAGGTTTCCGGTGCCGGACCGGTGGGGTTGAGGCGGCCCGGCACCGGCGGGCCCGCTATTCGGCGAGGTCGTACTTGTCGACCAGGGCCTGCATGCGTTCCTGCATGGCCGTGATCGACGCCTTCGCCTCATCCGGACCACGATAGGCCGGCGGCTGGCCGAGGTCGTTCATCTCCTTGCGGAAGTCCTCGTTGCTGGTGACCTGCTGACAGACGTCGGCCCAGTAATTGACGACCTCCTCCGACAGCCCCGGAGGCCCGCCGAGCACACGGTAGCGCTCGGAGACCACGTCGTAGCCCAGCTCCTTGAAGGTCGGCACGTCAGGGATGTTCGGATTACGCTCGGGTGCTGCGATCGCGAGCGTGCGCAGCGTGCCCTGCTGGGCGACCGCGAACAGCGCGCTCGCGACCATCGCGTCGGTGGTGCCGGCGAGGATGCCCTGCAGCGACTTGGCGCCGCCGGTGAACGGGATCTGCGTGAACTGCATGCCTGTGGCATTCTCGATCAGGAGCGTAGTCATGAAGTCGGCGCCAAGGGTGCCGGTGTTGGCCGCCTTGATCTTGCCGGGATTGGCCTTGGCGTAGTCGACCAGATCCGCCAGCGTCTTGAAGTCGCTGTCCTCGCGCACCAGCAGCACATCAGGCACGACGGCATAGATGCAGACATAGGTGAACTGGTCGAGGGTGTAGCCGGTCTGCTTGGGCCGGGCGAGCGCCGGGATCACGTTGAACGGCGGCGTGACGATGGCCATGGTGTAGCCGTCGGGCTCCGCGCGCACCATCTCGGCCCAGCCCTTGGTGCCGCCGGCGCCGGGCTTGTTCACGATCACCAGGGGCTGGCCGACGATCGGCTCGGCATATTTGTTGAAGGTCCGCTGGGAGGAATCCGCACCGCCGCCGGGGTTGAACGGCACGACAAAGTCGACGGCGCGCGAGGGATAGTCCTGGGCCGCAGCCGGCCCCAGGCCCAGGGCGAGGACGCTCGCTGCGGCGAGCCCCCAGCGTGTGACCTGACAAGCGATAGTCATCAGACGGTCTCCTTGGTTGCAGTGATCGGCCGCTCCCTGACGGCCCCAATGGTTCGACCCAAACGAAGGGTTCCGATGTTTGGTGTCTCGCGAACCACTAATCCTTTGATTCTAGTGGTCTCTGCGATCAGGCATCTCGAACTCATCTGTCTGATCCAGACCACTAGTCGAGCGGCTGCTGGCCCGTGTACTCGAGCACGTACATGCCGCCCCTGGCGCGATCCATGGCGTAGACGATCCCGCGATCGTCGACGAACACGTCGCTGATCCGGCAGCCGCGCTGGCCCTTGGGCGTCACCGGCAGGAACGCGGCGATCTCCTCCGGGCGGTAGGGATCGCGGATGTCGTAGATGCGCAAGCCCGCGCTGAACCAGGTCGCCGCGCAGGTATTGACCAGCTTGGCGTAGCCCTCGCCCGGCTCGTTCTCGTGGATGTTGTGGGCGCCGATCCGGCCACCGACCCGGTGCAGGTCCTCGAAGTTCTCAGGTACCGGGAACGACGAGATGATCAGCGGCATGGTCTCCTTGCGGATGTCCATGATCCAGTAGCGCTTGGGCCAGTCGATGCCCTCATCACCGGTCGCCTCGTCGGTCACAATCAGAAGGCCGCGATCGAACAGCGGCACCGGCGTGTGGGTGAAGCCGGGGTAGGGCGGGTGGTAGTCGAAGCAGCTGACCAGCTTCGGGTTCGCCTTGTCCTCGATGTCGAGGATCACCAGCCCGCCGTCGATCCAGCCGCAATAGGTGCGGTCCGGTCGCTCCGGATAGCAGAGCGTGTGATGGACCCGGTACGCGAAGTCGTAGGGGGCCGGATGGCGCGGCGGCAGCTGTGCGTCGTCGCCCTTGCGCTGTCCCGGCAGCCACCAGCGGCCGACCTCTTTGGGGTCGGTCGGATCGGCCATGTCGACGATCATGTAGAACTGGTGGTCCTTCGGATTGTTCGGCTCGAAGTCGGCGGCACCCGTCGAGATGTGGGCGTAGCGGCCATCCATGAACGAGACGAAGTGCACGCCCTGGGAGTGCGGGCCGGAGGTGTCGAAGAAGCCGATCTTCTTCGGGTTCACCGCGTCGGAGACGTCGTAGACCTCGAAGCCGGCCGGATGCTCGCCCGGCTTGTAGACCTGGTAGGCCTGCAGCAGGATGTCGCCGCACAAGGTCAGCGAGTTGCCGCGCACCTGATCGTGCGGTAGCGGCAGCTGCCAGAGCACCTTCGGCTTGTCGGAGGGCTCGGTGACGTCGAGCACCGGGAAGCAGATCGGCGGGTGCTCGTTGGCGAGGTACATGATCCGCCGGCCGTCGCGACTGAACTTCATCGCGATGCCTTCGCCGATGTTCGGATGGCCGCCGATGTCGCTCCGCCCGATCAGTTTTAGATTGCGCGCCAGCCGCACTTCAGGGTGGGTGCTCATGGATGAGGGTTCTCCCTGGCTCGATCGGGCGTCATTGCCCGGGCTCGTAGCGGCCGCCGATGCCGGGGCGCGAGCGGCCGAGGCCCGGCAGCTCCCAGATGCCGGCGCCTTGCGGGTTGTGGTCGGCGTCGATGTTGGCGTCGATCAGGTACGGACGGCCGGCGGCGACTGCCTCGCGCACGGCATCACCCAGATCCGCCGCGCGATCGACGCTCACGCCGTCGACCCCGGCCGAGCGCGCCATCGCGGCGAAGTCCGGGTTGTAGGGCTCGCCGGTCTTGGGGTGCTTGAAGTCAGTCGCCAGCTCGCGGCCGTCGAGATAGCCGCGCTGCAGGCCGCGGATCGAGGCGTAGGCGTAGTTGTTCCAGACCACCCAGACGACCGGCAGGTCATACTCGACCGCGGTGCCGAGCACGCTCGCATGCATGAAGAAGGCGCCGTCGCCGCACACCGAGACGCACGGCCGATCGGGTGCCGCGAGCTGGGCGCCGAGCACGCCGGCCACGCCAAAGCCCATCGGGCCGAAGCCCATCGAGCCGATCAGCGAATCCGGCCGGGTCGGATGGCAGAACTGGATCAGCCAGTTGTGGTGCACGCCGATGTCACTGACCAGGATCGCATCCTCGGGCAGCGCCTGGTCGATCTCGTGGGCCGCGCGCTGCGGGTGGATCGGCGTGGTGTCCTCATCGAAGCCCGGCGCGATGAAGGCTGCCCACTCCTTCTTGTAGCCCTCGATGGCGTCGATCCAGCGGTTCCGGGCCTCGGGGATGGAGGTTGCCTTGCGGTGATCGAGCTCGCCCAGGACCTGGCGCAGGAAGGTGCGCACGTCGGCCATCAGGCCGAGCGCCACGGGATAGTTGCGGCCGATCTCCTCGGGATCGATGTCGACATGGATCAGCCTGGTCGGCGGGATCGTGAAGGAGTGGCCCGGCAGCCAGGAGCTCGAGGTGCGATCGTCGAAGCGCACGCCGAGCGCCAGCAGGACATCGGCCTGGCGGGCGGCATGATTGGCCTGATAGGTGCCGTTGCGGGCGACCAGGCCGAGCGCCAGCGGATGCTCGGCTATCGATCGCGCCCATGCCGCTGGCCGAGCAGGCAACCGGGATGCGCAAGCGCTCGGCCAGTGCCAGCAGGTCGGCCGTGGCACCGCCATATTTCACGCCCTGGCCGACCAGGATCACCGGCCGTTCGGCCGCGACCAGCATGTCGACCGCCTTGGCGAGCCCCTCCGGATCGGCGCCGCATCGGACAGGAGATATTGGCGTTCCACTCCTCCGGCTTGGGCGCCTCCTCGGCCGCCGCCTCCTTGAAGATGTCGAACGGCACATCCAGCACGACCGGTCCCGGGCGCCCGGTCACCATGGTCTTCCAGGCCTGGCGCACCGCGATCGGCACCATCTCGCCGCGGGTCGGCTGGAACACGCGCTTGCAGTAGGCGCGCACGGTCGAGGGGAAGTCCGCCTGGTAGTGGCGGTACAGCTCCTGGAAGGCGCCGCGATTGAACTGGTTGGTCGGCACGTTGCCGGTCACCGCCAGAAACGGCACCGAATCCAGGAACGAGTTGGCCAGGCAAATCGGCAGGTTGGCCGAGCCCGGCCCGCACGAGGTGAAGGTCGCGGTCGGCTTGCCGGACACCCGGTAGAAGACGTCGGCCATGAAGCCCGCGACCGTCTCGTGGTGGACCGAGATGGTCTTGATATCGTCGGCGCGCTCGTGCAGCGCGTCGATAAAGCCGATATTGCCGTGCCCGCACAGACCGAAGGCGTACGGCACGTCCTCCTGGATGAGATAGTCGACGATCACCTGACCGCCGTTCAACAGGTTGCTTGTCATGATCGTCCTTCGGGTTCCTGGGTTGCCAGGGCTAGCCATCGGCGCGCACACGCGGCATCACCTCGCGCGCCAGCGTCTCGATGATGGCATAGCGCTCCCCGAGCCGGAACGGCATGGCGACGATCACCCGCTCGACGCCCTGCTCCTGCAGGCCGATAAAGCGCGTGACCAGATCGTCGGTCGTGCCGGCGATCGCGAAGCGGTCGATGATGTAATCGGTGATCAGCAGGGCGTTCTTGGTCTTGGCGCCGACATCGGTCTCGTCATAGTGCTCGCGAAACCGGCGCACGCCCGGCAGATGCTCGTCCGGCACGCTGTAGAAGCCCATCCGGAAATTGTGGTTGGCGCGGTTGCAAAGGCGCGGTCGCAACGCTTGGCGCACAGCGGCACGGTCCTCGCCGACGCTGACGATCAGGTCGACCCACAGCGGCATGCTGCCCGGCGTGCGCCCGGCGCGCTCCTCACCTTCCGCGACGCAGCCGCGCGCCCAGGCCAGGACTTCGGGCGTGGTGCCGGCGCCGAGGATCACGCCGTCCGCAAGCTCACCCGCCACCGCCAGCATCTTCGGGCCATCGGCGGCGAGATAAAGCGGCAGATGCGGCTTTCGCCAGTTCGAGCGCAGGGTCGCGCCCTCGAAGGTCACCGGCTCGCCGTCGAGCAGGGCGCGCAGCACCTTCAGATATTCGCGCATCTCAGCCAGACGGGCCGCCCGCTTGCCGATCAGATAGACCGCGGTATCGCCCGAGCCGATGCCGAGGAAGGTCGGGCGCGGCGCAATCGCGTCGTCGATCGAGCCGAACGCGTTGGCGACGACCGAGGGGTGGCGCGTGAACGGCGTGGTGACGCCGGTGCCGAGCCCGGCGCGCTGGGTCACGCCGGCGGCGAGCGCCATCAGCACGAACGGGTCGCGCACGTGGAAGTGCGACAGCGATACCGTATCGGAGAACAGCAGCGGATCGATTCCCAGCTGCTCGGCCCGCCGCACGAACTTAAGATATTCGGGCACGGGCGTGAACTCGTTCTGGGGGCCGATGCGCAGGCCGATCTGCATGGTTTCTGCTGCTCCGATCAGGTCGTGCCCGCGCCGTTCGACGTGTCGGCGACCACGAGGCAGTGCTCGGGTGCCACACAGGCGAACAGGCGCTGGCCTGGCTGGACGTCGACGCCGTGGGTTTGCTGGGCGCGCACCGTGAGGTCGCCGACGTCCAGAAGATATTCCGAGTAGGGACCGAGGAAGTAGGCGCTGCGGAGCGTCGCCTCGAAGCTGTTCTCGTGCGCCGGGCGATCGCGGAAGATCTGGATGCGCTCGGGACGGATCGCCAGCAGTACGGCCTCGCCGGGCGCGTGCTCCGCTTCGCTGGTGCAGACCTGCTCGCCGAGCCCGCAGCGCACGGTCCAGCGCCGGTCCCCGGCCGGCGCCTTGACCTCGGCCGGCACGAAGTTGGTGAGCCCGATGAAGTCCGCCACGAAGCGTGTCACCGGCCGGTGGTAGATCTGGTCCGGCCGGCCGATCTGCGCGATCTTTCCGTGCTCCATGACCAGGATGCGGCGGCTGATCACCATGGCCTCGGCCTGGTCGTGGGTCACGTAAACGGCTGGGATGCCGAGCTGGCTCTGCAGCTCCATCAGCTCGAAGCGCATGCGCTCGCGCAGCTTGGCGTCGAGGTTGCTGAGCGGCTCGTCGAACAGCAGGGCGCGCGGATTCTTGACCAGGGCGCGGGCGAGTGCCACCCGCTGCTGCTGGCCGCCCGAAAGCTGGTTCGGATAGCGCTCGTCCAGCCCCTTGAGCCCGACCAGCTCGAGCTTGGCATGGACCCGCTCGCGCACCTCCTCGCGTGCGACGCCCGTGCCGAACTTGAGCGGGTAGGCGACATTGTCGAACACCGTCATGTGCGGCCAGACCGCGTAGGACTGGAAGACCATGCCGAAGCCGCGCCGATTGGGCGGCACGAAGATACCCTGCTCGAGATCGGTGAGCGGCTGGTCGTCGACCGTGATGCGGCCACCGTCCGGCTGCTCGAAGCCCGCGATGCAGCGCAAGGTGGTGGTCTTGCCGCAGCCGCTTGGGCCCAGCAGCGAGACGAACTCGCCCTGCGCGACCTCGAAGCTGACGTCGTCGACCGCGCGCACGTCGCCGTAGTCCTTGACCAGGTGCTCGATGCGCAAGGTGGTCATCGTCCGGGCCGCCTCAGACCGCCGCCTCGCGGTCGACCCGGGTCGCCCACTTGATCAGGGCGAGCATGGCCAGCGCGATCGCGATCTGAATGAACGCCAGGGCCGAGAGCGGCCGGAAGTCGCCCTGCTGCCACATGTCGTAGATGGCGACCGAGAGCACCTCGTTGCCGGGGGAGTAGAGCAGGACCGACGAGCTGAGCTCGCGGGTGAACGAGACGAACAGCAGGATCCAGCCGGCGACGATGCCGGGCTTGAGCAGCGGCAGAGTGACCCGCCGGAAGGTCTGGAACCAGTTGGCGCCCGAGATCAGCGAGGATTCTTCGAGCTCGGGATGGATCTGCACCAGGGTCGCCGAGGTCGAGCGCACGCCATAGGGCAGATAGCGCGTGACGTAGGCGACGAACAGGATCCAGACCGTGCCGTAGAGCACCAGCGGCGGGCTGATCCAGGCCTGCAGCAGGCCGACCGCGAGCACGATGCCCGGAAACCCCATCGGCAGCATGGCGAAGTAGTCGAGCGCCTTGCGCCCGGGCAGCCGCGTGCGCAGCGACAGGAACGAGATCAGCGCGCAGAAGATGATGCACACGCTCGCACCGACCATCGCGAGAAACAGGCTGTTGAACAGCGCGCGCTGGGTGGTCGGATAGTCGAACAGCACCCAGCGATAGTTTTCCAGCGTGATCTGTTCCCAGTGCAGGCTGGGCGTCCACAGCGTGCGGATCGAGCTCAGGAAGATGGTGCCGTAGGGCAGCACCACGGCCAGCAGCAGATAGGCCAGACAGATCGCCAATACGAGCCAGCGCAGCCCGCCGAGCGGGATTCGCCTGGGGCGGGCGCCCTTGCCGCCGACCGTGACGTAGGAGCGCACGCCGATCATCCGATGCTGCAGCCACAGCCCGATCATCGAGATCAGCAGCAGGGTGACGCACAGCGAGGCGCCGAGGCCATGCTTGGGCGGCCAGACCGACTGGGTGTCCCAGATGCTGGTGGTCAGTACCCGGATGCGAGCGGGCGTGCCGAGCACCGCGGGCACGCCGAACTGCTCGGCGGCGAGCACGAACACCAGGAGCGCGCCGCCGACGATCGCCGGCAGCACCAGGGGCAGGGTGACCCGCACCGTGGTGCCCCAGATGCCGACGCCGGATGCGAGCGAGGCCTCCTCCAGGGTCGGGTCCATCGAGCGCAGGGCACCTGCCACGATCAGGAACACGTACGGCATCTCGTACAGCGCCTCGACCATCACGATGCCCCACAGGCCGTAGATGTCGACCAGGGGCGTGAAAGTGCCGGTGATCAGCCGCCAGACCTGGTTGATCACCCCGGTGCCGGGGCTGGCGAGCAGGATCCAGGCGAGCGCGCCGATGAACGGCGTCGAGATGAACGGCACGATCGATGCCGCCTCGACGATCCGCCGGCCAGGCATGTCGGTGCGGACCACCGCCCAGGCCATGAAGGTGCCGAACGCGGTCGCGATCAGCGAGGCGCCGCCGGCGATCACCACGGTGTTGGCGATCGCCTCGAAGTTGTCGGGGTTGGTGTAGGCCTCGATGTACCATGCCAGCGATGGCGCGCCGGTCTGGTCGCGAAACGACGCCTCGAGCAGCAGCCAGGCCGGATACAGAATCAGGACGGCCAGGGTGAGCACCACCAGAAGCTGCAGGACGAGCAGCGGGTTCAGGGCGAGGAAGCCCCGCACCCGAACCCAGGGCGCCGCAGGCGCCGAGCGTGCGACCGTCCCGCTCACCAAGTGTGTGCCACTGGTGCCGCCGCGCCGGCCGCGATCACCTGTGTCCGCGGCCGGCGCACGCCTCATTTGAACAGCGTGTTCCACTCGTCCAGCAGCATTTGCTGCTCGCCCTGGAAGGTGCGCATGTCCTCCGGCGAGCTGTTGATGCGTGTGATTTCGGACAGCGGGCGCCGGCCGTGATCGCGGTGCAGCGGCTCGACGTCCTCACGCAGCGAGGGCGTGTTGAACTCGTTCTGCCAGAAGGTCTGCGCCGGCTCCGACAGGGCGAAGTCGATGAACTGCTTGCCGGCGTCGGGGTTGGGCGCGTCCTTGGGCAGCCCGATCACCATGTAGCTGACCGGCGCGCCCGCCTCGGGGATCACCACCTCGAGGTTGGCGCCTTTGCCGATGTCGGCAAACACCCGGTAGAGCAGCATCATGGGTGCCAGCGGCCGCTCGCCGGTGGTCAGCGTCTCGGCCGTGGCGCCCGAGCCCTGGCGCAGCAGGACGTCCTGCTTGGAGAGGTTCTCCATGAACTCCTTGCCGTACGCCTTTCGCATCGCGCCGTACCAGTGCAACGCCGAGCCGCTGTAGAAGGCATCCGGCATGGTCATCGCGCCCTTCCACTTGGGATCGAGCACGTCCTCCCAGGTCTTGGGCGCCTCGTCGGGGTTGATGATGTCGGCGTTGTAGGCGATGCATAGCACCAGCGCCTTGATCGGCGCCCAGTGGCCGGGATCCTGCACGTCGGCCGGATAGAACTTGGCCTGGGGGCTCTCGTACGGCTCGATCAGCCCGCGATCGACCCAGTCCATCATGATGCCGGGCAGCGAGGAATCCATCACCGAGCAGCGCACCTGGTCGGCCTGGACCTCGGCCTCGAATTTCTGGGCGAGCTTGACGCCGCCCGAGCGGAAGAACTCCGTGGGAATCCCAGTCTCTTTCTGAAACATCTCGGACCAGGCCTCGACCGAGCGGGCCGACGAGCCCGAGTACCAGACCAGACCTTCCTCCTGTGCCCGCGCGCCCGATGCGAACGGGCCGGCGACGGCGGCCGTGCCAGCGGCGAGCGCGCTGCTCTGCAGGAAGGAGCGGCGCGTGAGCGAAGCTTGGAGCGGAAAGCCCGTTACGGGTTTACGGGACATGCTGGTCCTCCTCGTGGCTTCAGCGAACGGGCAGGGCTCGCAGAGATCGCGACGACGGTTGCAAACGGGAAACCCAGCCGGAGCCGGTGCATCCATGCTCCGATCAGCGAGACAAAACGGAGCCACGACAGCGTCTCCCGACGATGACCCACCCTGGTTTTGAGCGCCCATTCGGGACGCTATGCGAGATAGCGATATGCCATCTCGCATTATGGGAAGAAAGCTACGCGGGAGGTCTCATCCTGTCAATCGCATTGGCGCCATATTGGAGCCGAAGGCTCAGCCGCTTGTGACCAGTCGGGTCGCGTCGCCGGCACCAGGCTCGGGCGGCTGGCCGAGCTCGGCCGAGAGGCGCCGCGCCGCCGCCCTGACCAGCTCGGTCTGCTTCTGCAGCACCGGGATCGACAGCCGCCAGATCGCCCCGGAAATGCCCAATGCGCCCACAACCTGGCCGGTGAAGTCGTGGACAGGCACGGCGACGCAGCGGACTTCCGTGTTGAACTCGCCGTCGTCATAGGCGACGCCGGCGCGCGCCACCTCCTGGATCTCCCGGCGCAGCAGCTCGGGCTCGGTGATCGTCTTCGGCGTCAGCGCGGCGAGCTCGTGGTTTTGCAAGAAGCGGTCGAGCTGGTCCGGCGTCAGCGCAGCGAGCAACACCTTGCCGAGCGCGGTGGCATGCGCCGGACGCATCACGCCGACCCGGTCCGTGAGCTGAAAGGCGCCGCTGCCCGAGGTCTTGGCGATCACCACCACCGAATCCCCTGAGCGGACCGCGAAGTGGCCGCTTTCGCCGCTTGCCGATGTCAGGTCCTCGAGCACCGGCGTTGCCAGGCCGACCAGTTCGACCTCGTCGAGCGAGCCGGCGGCCAAGGCAAACAACGACCGGCCGACGCGATAACGCTTGTCCTTGTCCTGACGGACATAGCCGAGCGCCACCATGGTCTTGACCAGGTGGAAGGTCGTGCTGTTGTGCAGGCCGACCTTCTTGCTGAGCTCAGCCAGACCGATCCCCTGACGGGCCTGGGCGATCGCCTCGATCAGCCTGAACGCGCGCTCGAGCGACTGGACACCGGCGCGCTCCTTGTGCGCCTTGGGCTCCGGCGCGATGGCCTCCTCGACCCTGGAATCCTCATGCTCGACGCTGGCATCGACCGCCTGCGCCTGGGCTCTTCGCATTGCCATCAGCGTCTCACAGGTTGAACACCACCAGCCGCTCTTCGGTCATATCGCGGATCGAATAGCGCGGTCCCTCACGCCCCTGGCCGCTGTCCTTGATGCCGCCATAGGGCAGCTGGTCGGTACGCCAGGTCGAGGTGCCGTTGATGATCACGCCGCCGGTACGGATCGAACGGGCGCAATGCAGCGCGGTCTCGAGCGAGCGGGTGAACACGCCGCAATGCAGGCCGAAGCGGCTAGCGTTGATCCGGCCGATCACCGCCTCCAGGTCGCGAAACGGCTGCACCGTGACCAGCGGGCCGAACACCTCCTGGCAGACCACCTTCATCTCCGGCTGGACGTCGACCACCACGCTCGGCTCGATCGCAGCGCCATGACGCTTGCCGCCGGTCAGCAGGCGTGCGCCGGCGCTCTCGGCCTCGCGCATCCAGCTCTCGACCCGGATCGCCGCTGCCTCGTCGATCAGCGTGCCGACATCGGTCGCCTCGTCGAGCGGGTCGCCGAGCTTGAGCTTTTGGACCTCCTCGACCAGGCGCGCGACGAAGGCGTCATAGACGCTCTCATGGGCATAGATCGTCTGCACCGAGATGCAGCTCTGGCCGGCCAGGCGCATCGCATTGCGCGCGCACAAAGGGGCGCAGGCGTCGGCCGCGGCGTCCTCGCACAGGATGGTCGGGCCGTTGCCGCCGAGCTCGAGCGCGACCCGCCGCATGCCGCTCGCGGCCTTGATCTCGGCGCCGACCTTGCTGGACCCGGTGAAGGTGATGAAGTCCACGCGAGGATCCCGCACCAGCGCCGGCCCCACCTCATGGCCGTAGACCACGTTGACAAAGCCGGCCGGCGTGCCGGCGTCGACGAACAGCTCGACCATCTTGTGCACGGTCAGCGGCGCCTGGGGCGGCGGCTTCAGCACGATCACATTGCCCGAAGCGAGGGCCGGCGCGACCTTGTGGCAGGCGAGATTGAACGGCGCATTGAACGGCGTGATGCCGGCGACCACGCCGACCGGAAAGCGCAGCAGCATGGCGAGCTTGCCGGCGCCCATGGCGCTGCCGTCGAGCGGCACGTGCGAGCCCTCAATGCGGATCGCCTCCTCGGCGGACAGCGAGATCGTGTCCTGCGAGCGGACCACCTCGGCGCGCGCATCCTTGATCGCCTTGCCGGTCTCGCGGGCCATGGCCAGCGCGATGTCGTCGGCCCGCTCGAGCAACAGCTCGCCGACCCGGCGCAACAGCTTGGCCCGCTCGAACCCTGGCATCGCGGCCGCCTGCGCCTTGGCGGCGACCGCGGCGTCGAGCGCATCGTTCAGATCGCTCAGGCTCGATTGCGGCGCCCGGCCCACCAGCTCGCCGCGATAGGGATCGATCACGTCGCCGGTTGCGCTGCTCTCGCGCCAGCTGCCGCCGATCAGCATCGGCACCGTCACTGGCGCCGATTCCTGCATCCTGTAACTCGTGGCCGTCGCCTGCATGCCGCTCCCCCGCCTTCGAAAAGGCTGCCTGCCCGATGATATGAGATTGTGGAAAGGCTAGATTGCCAGGTGATCGTATGTCAATTCATAGTGCTAAATAACGCAGCTACGTCCGTCGCGAAGCGCGCGAGCACGCCGCCGTGGTGCTCGATCGAGGCTGGAAAGCGTGCGGCAATGTCGGTTGACATGCCAGATGATCAAAAAATAGGGTGGAAGAGCGGAGGGAACCATGACGGCGCGCTTCGAGAAGGTGGTCTGCACGGGCGGCAACGGGCGGCTCGGTCGCTACGTCGTCGACCGGCTGCGCGGCGCCTGCGACCTCACGGTGCTGGATGCCGCGCCGGCCGAGACTGGGGCCTTCGTCCAGGCGGACGTCACCGACGTCGATGCGCTGCGGCGCGCGTTCGCCGGGCAGGAGGCGGTGATCCACCTGGCGGCGATTCCGAATCCGCGCACCGCACCGGCCGATGTCACCTTCCGGACCAACGTCCAGGGCACCTTCGCCGTCCTGCAGGCGGCCGAGGAGGCCGGCGTGCGTCGGGTGGTGGTCGCCTCGAGCGATTCCGTGATCGGTTTCCACTACAACCCGCCGGACTGGGTGCCGGACTATCTGCCGATCGACGAGGACCATCCGCTCCGTCCGACCGAATTCTATTCGCTCAGCAAGCAGGTCACCGAGGCCGTCTGCGAGAGCTATGCACGGCGCGGCAAGCTCGAGGTCGTAGCGATCCGTCCGTCCTACATCGTGCTGCCGCCCGCATATCCCGAGCTCGAGGCGCGCGGCGCCGATCTGATGAACTACCACCTGTGGACCTATGTCGCGCCGGAGGACGTGGCGCGCGCCTTCGCGCTGGCTCTGGCGCTGCCCGAGGTGCGCTTCGAGCGCTTCTTCATCTCGGCCGCCGACGGGCTGAACACCAGGCCGACCCTGGATCTGATCCGCGAGCGTTACGGCTTCCTGCCGGAGATAAGGCGTCCGGAGCTGTATGAGCGCAGGCCTTTCGCCTCGGTGCTGGACGGCAGCAGGGCGCGCGAGATCCTGGGCTTCGAGCCCAGCGGGCACTGGCGCCAGATGCGCGCATCCACCGTGGCCGCCGACGCCTGATCCGGAGCACCTGCCATGGCCCGCGAGCCGTTTCCCTTCGCCATCAACACCTACAGCCATACCGCCTCGCATTCGGCGCTCGACTGCATGCGTCATCTGGCCGACCAGGGCTATACCGACTTTGAGCTGATGATCTATCCGGGGCATCTGTGGCCGGCCGCGACCGATGCCGCCGCACGTCGCGAGCTGCGCGCCCTGGTCGAGGGCGAGGGGTTGTGGATCGCAAGCCTCAACATGCCCAACATCGACATGAACATCGCGGCCGCGGCCGAGGAGATGCGTCGCCATACGCTGGGCCTGCTGCACGCGATCCTGGCGCTCGCCGGCGATCTCGAGGTGCCGGGCGTGGTGGTCGGCCCCGGCAAGGCGAACCCGCTGATGCCGGCACCCCGCGAGCAGCTGATCGGCCACTTCTTCCGCGCGCTGGATGAGCTGGCACCGCATGCCGAGCGGGTCGGCACGCAGCTCTATGTCGAGAACATGCCGTTCGCCTTCCTGCCCGATGCCGACGGCCTGATGGCAGCGCTCGAGCGCTATGGCGACGACCGGATCGCGGTGATCTACGATGTCGCCAACGCGGTGTTCATCGGCGAGGATCCGGGTGCCGGCCTGCGCCGCGTGCAGGATCGCCTGAAGCTGGTGCACCTGTCCGACACGCCGCGCGGGGTCTATCGGCACAGCGCGGTCGGCGAGGGCGTGGTGCCGTTCGCCGAGATCCCGCCGCTGCTGGGCGAGGTCGGCTATCGCGATCTGCCGATGCTCGAGATCGTCGCCGACGATCCCGACCGGGCGATCCGCGCCAGCGTCGAGCAGCTGTTTGCGCTGGGCTGGCCGCGCACCGCATCGGCCAGATAGAAGGATCGGGGCGCGCCGCTTCACACCCCAACCGGCCATCGGGCCAACGGGAGGACATGCATGCTGCCGGAGAGTGTCGACGTTGTCGTGGTCGGGGCGGGCAATGCCGCCATGTGCGCAGCGCTCGCCGCCGCCGACCAGGGCGCCTCGGTCCTGGTGCTGGAGCGCGCGCCCCAAGACGAGCGCAGCGGCAACACCCACTACACTGCCGGCGCCTTCCGGGTCGCCTATGACGGCGTCGGGCAGCTGCGCGCGCTGATGCCCGACCTGACCGACGACGAGATCGCCAACACCGATTTCGGCACCTATACCGAGGACCAGTTCTTCGACGACATGGCGCGGGTGACCGAATATCGCGCCGATCCCGAGCTGGTCGATCTGCTGGTCCGCCGCAGCCACGCCACCATGTGCTGGATGCGCGACAAGGGCGTCCGCTTCGCCCCGATCTGGGGGCGCCAGGCGTTCAAGGTCGACGGCCGCTTCAAGTTCTGGGGCGGGCTCACGGTCGAGGCCTGGGGTGGCGGCCCAGGCCTGGTCGAGGCGCTGTTCGAGGCCGCCAGGAGCAACCGCATCCAGGTGGTCTACGAGGCCCGCGCGAAGGATCTGCTGGCCGACGACGACGGCATCCACGGCGTGCGCGTGCGCTGCCAGGGGCGCACGCAGGAGGTGCGTTCCAAGGCGGTGGTGCTGGCCTGCGGCGGCTTCGAGGCCAATGCCGAATGGCGCACCCGCTATCTCGGCCAGGGCTGGGAGCTCGCCAAGGTGCGCGGCACCCGCTTCAACACCGGCGATGGCATCCGCATGGCGCTCGAGGCAGGTGCCATGCCCTGGGGCCACTGGTCGGGCAGCCACGCGGTCGGCTGGGATCGCAACGCGCCGGACTTCGGCGATCTCGCGGTCGGCGATGGCTTCCAGAAGCACAGCTACCCGTTCGGCATCATGATCAACGCCGACGGCCTGCGCTTCGTCGACGAGGGCGCCGACTTCCGCAACTACACCTATGCCAAATATGGCCGCGTGATCCTGGCCCAGCCGCATCAGTTCGCCTGGCAGATCTTTGATCAGAAAGTCGTGCATCTGCTGCGCGACGAGTATCGCATCCGCCAGGTGACCAAGGTGACCGCCGACACGCTGGAGGAGCTGCTGCCCAAGCTCGAGGGCGTCAACGCCGAGGCGTGGCCTCGCTACCATCGAGGCGTTCAATGCGGCGGTGCGCACCGATGTGCCGTTCAATCCCAACGTCAAGGACGGTCGTTGCACACAAGGGCTCGACATCCCCAAGTCGAACTGGGCCAACCCGCTCGATGCGCCGCCCTACGAGGCCTACCAGGTGACCTGCGGCGTGACCTTCACCTTCGGCGGCCTGCGCATCACGACCGAGGGCCAAGTGGTCGACAGTGACGGCGCCCCGATGCCGGGCCTCTATGCTGCGGGCGAGCTGGTCGGCGGCCTGTTCTATTTCAACTATCCGGGCGGCACCGGCCTGATGTCGGGCTCGGTGTTCGGCAAGCTCGCCGGCACCTCCGCCGGCCAGGCGGCCAGCGGCGGCCCATGACGGAGGTCGATGCCGACGTCGTCGTGGTCGGCGGCGGCGGCACCGGGCTCTCAGCCGCGATCGAGGCGCGAAGCCTCGGCCGGAGCGTGGTGCTGATCGAGAAGAACCCCAGGCTCGGCGGCTCGACCGCCTGGTCGATCGGCTCGATCAGCGCGACCGGCACGCCCCATCAGCGCCGCCAGGGGATCGAGGACTTGCCGGATGCCCATTTCGAGGACATGCCCCTGTTCGCGGGCGATCTGGCCGGGCGCGACAACGATCCGCTGCGCCGCATCCTGTGCGAGCATGTGCCGGAGACCTTCGCATGGCTGCTCGCGCTCGGCGTGCGCTTCTACGGACCCATGCCCGAGCCGCCGCACCGCGTGGCGCGGATGCACAACGTGCTGCCAAACTCGCGCTCCTACATCTGGCACCTGGAGCGCCACGCGCGGCGGATCGGGGTCGAGATCCGCTGCGAGACCAGCGCACGCCGGCTGATCCGTGAGCAGGGCCGGGTGATCGGAGTCGCCGCGACGACGCCTGAAGGGCCGGCCCGGCTGCTCGGGCGGCACGGCGTCATCCTGGCGGCCGGCGACTTCACCAGCGGCGCCGAGCTCAAGGGCCGCTACATCTCCGAGCAGGCCGCCAGGGTCGAGGGCGTCAATCCGACCGCATCCGGCGATGGCCAGACCATGGCGCTCGAGCTCGGCGCGCGCATCGTCAACGGCGATCTGGCGCTCGGGCCCGAGATCCGCTTCGTGCCGCCGCAGCGCGAGACCTTGGTGCGGCGCCTGCCGCCGTGGCCCGCGCTCGCGAGCTTCATGGCCTGGTCGCTCGACCACATGCCGCCGGCGATCCTGCGGCCGTTCGTGATGAGCTTCGTGACCACCGCGCTGGCACCGTCGCCCGCGCTGTTCGAGGCCGGCGCCCTGCTGATCAACCGGGACGGCGAGCGCTTTTGCGACGAGCGGGGCGAGCCGGCCCTGGCGCTGCCCGACCAGCCGGACAAGCACGCCTACATCCTGATCGATCAGGCGATCGCAGAAACATTCTCGGCGTGGCCCCACTTCATCTCGACAGCACCTGGCGTCGCCTACGCCTATCTCGACGACTACCGGCGCAACCGCAAGGACGTGTTCCACAGCGCGCCGACCCTGGCCGGCCTCGCCGGCAAGATCGGCGTGCCGGCCGCTGCGCTCGAGCAGGCGGTCCGACCGCGCCAGGCAGCCGGCAGCAACCAGCCGCCGCGTCCGCCGCTCGCAAAAGCGCCGTTCACCGCGCTCGGGCCGGTGCGCAGCGTGTTCGTGCACAATGAGGGCGGCCTTGCGGTCGACCTCGAGCATCGGGTGCTGGGACCGGACGATGTGCCGATTCCCGGCCTCTATGCCGCCGGCGCCACCGGCCAGGGCGGCCTGCTCCTGAAAGGCCACGGCCATCACCTGGCCTGGGCGTTCACCTCGGGGCGGCGCGCGGGGCGGATCGCCGCCACGGCACCGGCCCAGCACGCCGACGCGGCCTGACGCGAGCAGCCCGTTGGGCAGGCGGGAGGGTCGCTTCGGCCATCGGCAATGCAGGATACAACCGGCAAATACGCCTTACCTTCTCATAGGACAGCGTTCGCTTGTCTTGCGCAAAGTCGGGGGTCGTGGGTCAGCGGGCTGATGCGTGCCGGCGGCGGCTCGTGCCCGCGAGCGCCTGCAATCCGAATTGTGAGGATCGCCGCGGCTTTTGGGTTCGATTGGCATCCGTTGATTGATCCGGGTGGGGGGGCGGGGTCGGTCGACGGAGCATGGGCCATCGGTTCGCACGGGCCGAACGCGGCACGGGGTGTGGGCTCGGCTGGACCGCAACGTCTTCGGGGGTCCGGACCCACGCCGGCCATGGCTGCGTTGTGCCGGGTCGTGCCCCGGATACGCAAGGATTCCTGCGGCTTTTGGGTTCGATCGGGATTCTGGCCAAGGGGTTCCTCGAGCGATGATTCCGCCCCGACGAAGCATGAGCGGCTGGTTTGCACATTGCCACCGCAGCGGGGGGACGTGGGCTCGGCCCAATCGGTCCGCGAAGCGCTCGCGGGGCCGCACCAGACCTCGTCGGCATCGATCCGTCCGTTGGGTCGAGACGCGGATTTCGCGAGGATTCCCGCGGCATTCGGGTTCGATTGGTTGTTCCCGCGAGGGCGCTCGCGAGGATTCCTGCGGCATTCGGGTTCGATTGGCGGGTTCGATTGGCATCGCGACCCATGCAAGGGCGCGGGTGATGGGCAGGTTCGGGCCTGGCGGAGCGTGCGCCGAAGGTTCGCACGAGGCCGGCCGCAGCACGGGGCGTGGCTCGGCCGGTCTGCGAAGCGTCGCGGGTCCGGACGAAACCTCGCCGGCATTGATGCATCCGCTCAGTCGAGATCCTGTTTCGCCAGGTTTTTTGTGGCACACGGGTTCGTCCGGCAACTCGAGCGGCGCCGCCGGGTCGGGCGTGTCGCCGTTCATGACGCGGGTGGCGGCGGTAACCAAGGCGTAACCAATCTCCTGCATTCTTTGCTCGGCTGGTCCATGCGACCGTGGGAATCTGTGCCCGTGATGCCACCGCGAGCCGGGCCAAATGGATCGAGGGCGGTGTAGGGGGCGGACGTTCGGCCAGTGCATCAGCAAGGCTGGCTCATGATGGGGCGCTCAAGCCGGGTCTGGCCGCACAGCATGCACGCCGCGACGCATCGATGCGCCACCCCGACGCATCTTTGCGTCGTCATGCGCCACCATGCGCCGTCTCACCGGATGGACGCTGTCCTGCGTTAAGCGTTCCTCCCTAAAACCCTATGTTCGGAGAGTCCATGTGACCGTGGCAATCCGTGCCGCGCCAGCCAGACCGCCGCTGGCCGGGCAACCCGCACAGCCCAGGCGCGCACGGAAAGAACTCGTCAGTCTAGCCGATTATAGGAATGTGATCAACGGCGCCGTCGGAGGGCTTTGCGCGATACGTGAGGCTGCTCCTCCGGGAGCCAGGAAGATGCGGGCGGCGGCTGGCGAGCGCAACGGCTACCGCGACAGGGTGTTGGAGACGCGGGCCGGGACGGTCGAGCTGCGCATCCCCAAGCTCAGGAAAGGCTCCTACTTCCCGGGCTTCCTGGAGCCGCGCCGGGTGGTGGCGGAGAAGGCGCTCACGAGAAAAAGGTTCCTGACACCTTTTCCTCGCGAGAAAAAGGTTCCTGACACCTTTTCCTCTTGCTGACACCTTTTCCATCCGTGACACCTTAAAGGTTCCTGACACCTTTTCCTCGCTGACCCACCTTTTCCTCGCTGACACCTTTTCCTCGACTCGACGAGAAAAAGGTTCCTGACACCTTTTCCTCGCTGACCCACCTTTTCCTCGCTGACACCTTTTCCTCGACTCGACGAGAAAAAGGTTCCTGACACCTTTTCCCGATTGACACCTTTTCCCGATGCACCTTTTCCCGATGACACCTTTTCCTCGACACCTTTTCCTCCGTGACACCTTTTCTCCTCCGAGCGGGCATCATCGCCGAGCCCGAAGCCGCCTGACCGGCACGATCCACAGTGAGGGGCGGCCTCGCGACCGCCCCTATTTTTTCTCGGTGAGGATAAATCAGAGTTGCTCTCCAACGCCTCCCATGCAATTTCTCGTTTCCTATTCGCATGATATTTTGAGGGAGGGGCCCGAAAGGATGGAATGCGCCGCCGGCGCTGGTCGGATTGAACACGATGCCAGCAATCGGGCTCGGTCATGACTGGCGCCAATGAAAATCTGCCGGAGACGTTTGAAACGGAGGCACCACAGCAGTTTCAGCGCGCCCAGCCAAATAGGATACCACAGTATCGGCGCGACCTATACCCGACCAACCTTGTTCTGTCGGCCGATGATCTAAAGGCGTTTTGCGAATTGCTCGCGGAGGCCAACGAACGGGCCAAAGTGATAGAATATAATCGGCTCGACCTTTCGACATTTGAGAGTCCTCAGCAGGCGCGGCGGAGCGTGAATGAGGTGATGCAGCTCGAATATGAGTACATCGCCCAGAATGGTGACTCTGTTCAAGGCCTCGGAATTCCCAGGACAGATGAGCCCACATTTCCGGATAGCCTAAAATCATTGTTTGTCTCTAATAGCACGTTCCCGAAAAGGTCCGTCGATGTACGCCCTTTCAATATCGTCGATGCATTGCTCGGATTTGAGAAACCGAGCCTTAAAATTGACTTCCAAACCCTGCCGTCTAATCCGACTCTGAATCGTAGCCAGATCAACGTCATGGGCCGAGATGAGGACTGGGTTATTTCCACCACAGAACGAATTCAGGAATTCTTTAAGAAACGGAAGGCGATACGGCCGGTTATTCATGGGTCCGGTACCTATGATTATTTTCTTTACATTGCTTTTATCCCTGCATGGATCTGGCTTTTATACAAGCATGGGCAGATAATAAGCGACTGGATCGAGGACAAGTCGGTCTTTTTCAATGTACTGATCGGTATTTACGCTTTTCTCCTGGCTCTTCTATTGGCCCGTTTTTTGTTCCAATATGTCCGATGGCTTCTCCCACCAATGGAATACTATAAGCGCAGTAGAGTGGGCGCTTTCGTTCATCGGGGAATCGCTGGCTTGGTCGGTTCAGCTATCCTCTTGAACGCAGCATACGATCTAGTGAAGTGGCTGGTGCTCTTTTTTTGGTTGAGCTGAGCGCAGGATCCGCACTTCCGCGTGAAATTTCACATCACGCTGGCGGGCGATCTTGGCCAACGTCTGTCGATTGAGCTTCCCCGCTGCCATCTCAGGTGAATACTCCCGAGATTTTGCCGAAGTCTGGTGCCTGAAGCCCCGAAAGGCTGGCGTCCCCTAGGGGACTCGAACCCCTGTTTTCGCCGTGAGAGGGCGACGTCCTGGACCGCTAGACGAAGGGGACCCAAAGACCGCTCCTATGTAGAGGGCCGCTGGCGATGAATCAAGCGCCGAGCTTTTGCGGGAGCTACCGCGGGTGCCGGCATGCGGCCTTCATGACGCGCAGAAGCCGCCGACCAGCTCGATCTGCGCCGACCACAGGAACGCGTCGATCAGGCGCACCGACGTCAGCCGATAGCCGCCGTCGACCAGGATGCGGGCATCGCGCGAGAAACTTGCCGGGTTGCAGGATACCATGGCGACGCGCGCCCGCTGAGGCGGCCAGCCTCTGTGCCTGCGCACGCGCGCCGGTGCGCGGCGGATCGAGGATCACCGCCGAAATGGTCGAGCTCGGCGCCGGCCAGCGGCGAGCGCTCGAGGTCGCGCGTCTCGGCCGTGACCCGATCGCCGAAGCCCGCGGCGCGCGCCGCGCCGGTCAACGCTGCCAGCATGTCCGCCTGCGCCTCGACCGCACTGCACCCGGCGGCCTGCGGCGGCCAGCGGCAGGCCGAAGGTGCCGCAGCCGGCGAACAGATCGGCCAGCGCCGCAGCGTCGCCGATCGCCGCCCGACGGCGGCACGCAGCTGGCCCTCGGCGGGCGCGCTCGCCTGCAAGAAAGCGCCGGGCGGCAGCTCGACCGCGACCCCGCCGAACCGGCGCACGACCGGCCGCCGCTGCACGATCAGCTCGGGCATAACGTGCGGCGCGCGCCTGCCATGCCACCCGGGCGAGATCCTGCCTCTCGGCCAGTGCGGCAATCCCCTCGCGATCGGCCAGGCCCGGCTCGACGGGCACCTGGAGCAGGAGATCGAGCCCGCTCTCGGACGCCGTTACCAGCAGTTCGCCACCCCGCGCGGCGAGCGGCAGCCGGGCGAGCGCCGCGCGCAACGGCGGCAGCAGCACCATGATCTCCGGTCGCACCAGGGCGCAGGCCTGGACGTCGACCAGACCTGGTCGGCCCGCGCGCCGCGAAAACCGAGCACGACCCGGCGCCGCGGCGCTCGAAGGCCATGCGGGCACGCCGCCGGCTCGACGGCGGCATGGTCGCGGCGGCTGGATCGGGATCCATCGAGACCTCGGCGGGCGAGCGCAGCGCCACCTGGGCGCATCGCCAGGCGGCATCGGCGGCCGGTCGAGATGCTGCAGCTGGCAGCCGCCGCAAACGCCGAAATGCGGGCAGCGCGCGGCCGCGCGCGGCGCCCGTGGTGCCAGACGAGCGGCTCCGCGGCGAAGCCACCCGGGCGCGGCGCGCCGAGCCGCACGTCAGACGGTCCCCCGGCAGGGTCAGCGGCACGAATACGCGGTGATCGCCCCGCCTGGCGATGCCGTCGCCGCGGCGCCGAGCTGCTCGATCACCACCTCGATTCGGCCCGCCGCTGCGGCGCGGCCCGCCTGACGCGCGGTTCGTGGCGCGCCGAGTCACTGTTCGGGACGGAGCAGGAGCAGGCTGATCCGCCGGCCGGTGAACGGATCCACCAGGGCCACGAACTGGCGGCCGCCGCCGTCCACGCCCAGCAGGAGCAGGCACGCGCCCGTCGGCACGACCTGCTCGATGCGAGCGCCCGCCGGCAGCGGCACGGACATGGGCTCGGCCTGGGCGGGCCGGCTTGGCACAAGCGTGCCGCCGGCCCGCTGAGCGCGGACGCGTCCTGTGCGGTGGAGCTCACTGCCCCCGGACCCGGCGCGCCTGTGCTCTCGGCACGCGCACGTTCCGGCAGGTCTGCATGCCTCTCGGGTTCTCGTGTCACGATCAGCACCACCAGCAGCACGTCGCCGCCGACCAGCACAAGGCCGCCGATGATCACAAAGCCCTTGAGGACGCGCGCGATGTTGTCCACGCTAACCGCCGATCATGCCCCCGCCCGTGCACCGCACCCTGAGCGCGACCGCAGAGCCCTGCGACCGGCCAGCGCCTCGACCGCTTCCTGGCCGGCCGCTGGCCCGAGCTGTCACGCACCCGCCTGCGCAGCCTGCTCGAGGCGGTGCCGTCGAGCGCGATGGCGTCCTGATAGCGGACGCCTCGGCCAGGGTCAAACCGGGCCAGCGCTTCGTCGCCCAGCTGCGCGAGCCCGAACCGGCCAGCCCAGCCCGAGATGCTTGCGCTCGACATCCTCTATGA
Organism: uncultured Alphaproteobacteria bacterium; assembly: GCA_963731495.1. Lineage (GTDB taxonomy): Bacteria > Pseudomonadota > Alphaproteobacteria > Geminicoccales > Geminicoccaceae > DASUGG01. The sequence continues at coordinate 22,681 of CAVSVZ010000001.1, read as the reverse complement.
GGATGACGACCTCTGGTGCTGGACAAGCCGGCCGGCATGGTGGTCCATCCGGCGCCCGGCCACAGCGCGGCACCCTGGTCAACGCCCTGCTCGCGCATTGTGGGGCACGCCTGTCCGGCATCGGCGGCGTGCTGCGGCCGGGCATCGTGCACCGGCTCGACAAGGAGGTCAGCGGCCTGATGGTGGTCGCCAAGGGCGATCGCGCGCATATCGGGCTGGCCAGCCAGTTCAGCGTGCGCCGGATCGAGCGCGGCTATGATGCGATCGTCTGGGGCCGTGCCGCCGCAGCGGCCGGCGCGATCGAGCAGCCGATCGGCCGGCACCCGCGCGATCGCAAGCGCATGGCGGTGGTCGCGAGGCGGCAAGCGCGGCGCTGACCCACTATCGGCTGGTGCCGGCGCCGGCACCGCTCGGCGCCGCGCCTGGATATCGCCGCTGGCGACCGGCCGCACCCATCAGATCCGCGTGCATCTCGGCGCGATCGGCCTCGGCATCGTCGGCGACCCGGTCTATCGGCCCCGGCGCAGGCCGACCATCGGGCCCGAGCTGCGAGCCGTTCCTGGCAGATTTCGGCGCATCGCCCTGCATGCCTATCTGCTCGGTTTCGAGCACCCGGTCACCGGCGAGCGGCTGCGCTTCGAGCGGCCGGCGCCGGCGGCGTTCGATCGGCTGTTCGAACTTCTTTCGAGGCAGGCGTGCAATTCATCTTCCGTTAACCCAAAAAGCGTTAACCATAACGCCGGCAAGCTTCGCGCATGACAGCCATCTGCCGGTGCACTGGATTTCGGGTGACCTGATCGAATATGATCGCTGCGACGAGATATGGAGAGCGACGACTTTGGCGCGTTTTTTGACGGTTCCGGCGGAGGGCTCGAGCCTTTCGCGCTATCTTGAGGAGATTCGGCGGTTCCCGATGCTGGAGCCGCAGGAGGAGTTCGTGCTCGCCAAGAACTGGCAGGAGCACGGCGACGTCGAGGCGGCTCACCGGCTGGTGACCAGCCACCTTCGTCTGGTCGCGAAGATCGCGATGGGCTACCGCGGCTACGGCCTGCCGCTCAATGAGATCATCTCCGAGGGCAATGTCGGCCTGATGCAGGCGGTCAAGCGGTTCGACCCGGACCGCGGCTTTCGCCTCGCGACCTACGCGATGTGGTGGATCCGGGCGGCGATCCAGGAGTACATCCTGCACTCCTGGTCGCTGGTCAAGATGGGCACCACGGCGGCGCAGAAGAAGCTGTTCTTCAACCTGCGCAAGCTGAAGGGCCAGATGCAGGCGATCGACGAGGGCGACCTCCGGCCGGAGACGGTCAAGGCGATCGCCGAGCGCCTGGACGTGACCGAAACCGACGTGGTCGAGATGAACCGCCGGCTCGAAGGCGCCGACCACTCGCTGAATGTGCCGCTGCGCGGCGACAGCGAGACCCAGTGGCAGGACTGGCTGGTCGACGACGCGGCGAGCCAGGAGAGCACCGTCGCCGACGCCGACGAGTTCGATCATCGGATGTCGCTGCTGCACCGGGCGATGGCGGTGCTCAACGATCGCGAGCGGCATATCCTGAGCGAGCGCCGGCTCAAGGACGAGCCCGACCACGCTCGAGGAGCTGAGCAGCGCAGTACGGCATCTCGCGCGAGCGGGTCCGCCAGATCGAGGTGCGCGCCTTCGACAAGCTGCAGCGGGCGATCAAGGCCCTGGAGGCGGAGCAGGCGGCGACCGCGCAGCTGCTGCCACTGCGCGAAGGCGCCAGGCCACCGCAGGCGCCCTGACCGACCCGCTGGCGGGCGCAGGCGTCGCGGCGGAACGCGGTGTCGTTTACGGGGTCAGGCGGTGGTGGCCGACGTTCGGTCGCGCTCTGTGACCGGGGGGCTCGCCTCGAACGTGGCTGCTTTGCGGCCATAGAATTCGGCTGGCGCCGATCCGGACCTGCAACTCTACGGCGTCCGGAAGGCGCTGCCCAGGCACGGAACAGTGGCGAGGCGAGCGTGCAGGAGCGCTAGCTGACGGTACCACGCCATGGAGAGCACGGTGTGGACAGGTGCGCGGCCGGCTTGGCAGCGCGCTGGTCGGGAGGTCTTGCCGGACCGGCGCTGGCGCCGGTTTTGCGCAAGCGGAACGTGCCCTCGGCACGCGGGCTGCAGGCCGCGCTGGCGTTGGATTTGCGGCTGCGGGGGCAGGGTCTCCGTGATCCGGACTGATCGGCCGGGATCGGCCAGGGGCCGGGGTCAGGCGTGGCCGGCTTCGGTTGAGAGCAGCGACAGGTCGACGCCGAGCTTGGCGATCGCCCGCTGCCATTTGGTCTCGTTGTCGAGACCGAACACCAGCTCGTGGTCGGCCGGCACCATCAGCCAGCCGTTCGCCTGGATCTCGGCATCGAGCTGGCCCGCGGCCCAGCCGGCATAGCCGAGTGCTAGCACACGCTCCTTCGGCCCGTTGCCAGTCGCGATCGCCTTGAGCACGTCGATCGTGGCGGTCAGCGCGATGTCGTCGTCGATCACCAGGGTCGAAATCCTGGACATAGTCGGCGCTGTGCAGGACGAAGCCCCGGCTGGACTCCACCGGGCCGCCGAAATGCACCGGCAGGTCGACCGCGTCCGCGCCGGTCTCCAGGCCCAGCTGGTCGAGCAGGCTGTCGAAGCTGAGACTGTCGATCAGGCGGTTGACGACCAGACCCATGGCGCCCTCCGAGGAGTGCGCGCACAGATACACCACGCTCCGGGCAAAGCGCGAGTCGGCCATCTGCGGCATGGCGACCAGCAGATGTCCGGTCAGCGAGCCGTCGTTCGAGAGATCATCCGCAACAGCCATAGGCAACACTTAGAACGTCCGGTAGCGACCAGCAAGAGCAGGGGCCATGGTCGCCGACCCGAATTGAAAAAACCTTAGCCGGCATCGTTGCACACCGCCGGGAGCCGTGCCAAAGTCCGCCGCCATCGCGAGCGAGCGGCCGCCAGCACGGCCGCGCCGAGTCCTGCAAGCGAGGTCTGCAAACGGGAGGGATCGATGATTCAGGTGGGCGATCGACTGCCTGCGACCAATCTCAAGCGGCTGACCGCCGACGGCATCAAGGACGTTTCGGTCGCCGAGCTTACCCAGGGCAAGAAGGTCGTGCTGTTTGCGGTGCCGGGCGCCTTCACCCCGACCTGCTCGGAGAAGCACCTGCCGGGCTTTCTGCAGGAGGCGTCGGCGCTCAAGGCCAAGGGAGTCGATTCGATCCTGTGCGTTGCCGTCAACGATCCCTTCGTGATGAGCGCGTGGGACAAGGCGAGCGGGATCGACGGTAAGATCGAGCTGCTCTCGGACGGCAACGCCGAGTTCACCAAGGCGCTCGGCCTGGACTTCGACGCCAGCGCCGCCGGCCTCGGCACGCGTTCCAAGCGCTATGCCATGGTGGCCGACGACGGCGTGATCAAGACGCTCCTGGTGGAGGATGTCCCGAGCCAGGCCGACAAAAGCAGCGCCCAGGCGATCCTGGCGAGCCTTTAGCGTACGTTCCGCCTACGCGGATCGACGTAAGTCGAGACGGCGCTAGCCGGGGCCGGCGGCCGTGGACCGTCCCGCCCGGATCGCCTCGCGGGCCAGCTGGTCGGCGCGCTCGTTGTCGGGATTGCCGCTGTGTCCCTTGACCCAGTGCCATTCGATCCGGTGGCGGCCCAGCGCCGCCTCCAGCTCACGCCACAGATCCTGGTTCTTGACCGGCTTCTTGTCGGCGGTCCGCCAGCCTTTCGCCTTCCAGGTCGCCAGCCAGGTGGTGATGCCGTTGCGCAGATAGGCGCTGTCGGTATGGAGGCGTATGGTCATCGGCCGCTTGAGCGCCTTGAGCGCACCGATCGCGGCGCGCAGCTCCATGCGATTGTTGGTGGTCTCGGGCTCGTAGCCGGACAGCTCGCGCTGCTGGCCGCGCCAGCGCAGCACGGCGCCCCAGCCACCCGGGCCCGGGATTGCCGGAGCAGGCGCCGTCGGTGTGGACCTCGACCGTGACGTCGCCCGCCTTGGTAGACGGCATCCCCCGCCTAGCCGAGACCATAGGCGCCCGGGCCGGACACGCCGCGGTGAAAACGCAGCTTGTACAGATACTCGAGCGGGTCCTTGACCGCCACCAGCGCGCCTTCGACCTGGTTCTGCCAGTCGAACAGCCGGGTCAGGAGGAAGCGCAGGGCGGCGCCGCGCGCAAGCAGCGGCAGCGCCTCCAGCTCGTGATCGGCAAACGGTCGCTCGGCGCGGTAGGCCGCCAGCAGCTGGCGCGCCTTGGTGATGTTGAAGGCGCCGTCCGGCTCGAAGCACCAGGCGTTCAGGCAGATCGCGAGGTCGTAGGCGACGATGTCGACGCAGGCGAAGTAGAAATCGATGATGCCGGTCAGCGTCGAGCCCGCGAAGAACACGTTGTCGGGAAACAGGTCGGCATGGATCACGCCATGCGGCAGGTCCTCGGGCCAGGCCTGCTCGAGCGCGTCGAGCTCGGCCTCGATCTCGACGGTCAATCCGACCAGCAGCCGATCGGCGCCTCGCGGCACGATTCGAACAGATCGCGCCAGCTGGTGACCGATAAGGCGTTGGGCCGGACCGCTCGAAGTCCGCGCCGGCCAGATGCAGCCGCGCCAGCGCCTGCCCGAGTGCCGCACAATGCCCGGCCTCGACCCGCCTGACCGACGCGCCGCCGAGATAGCTGACGATCGCCGCAGGCCGCCCGCACAGGCTCTGCAGCGCGCTACCATCGCGCCCGCGGATCGGCGTCGGGCAAGGCACGCCCTTCGCGGCCAGATGGTTCATCAGGCCCAGGAAGAACGGCAGGTCCTCAGGCGCGACCCGCTTCTCGTACAGGGTCAGGATGTAGCGGCCGCGCTCGGTCACCAGGCGATAGTTGGAGTTCTCGACGCCCTCGGAGATGCCGTCCAGGGCCAGCGGGCGGCCGAGGTCGTACGCCGGCGAGAAAGGCATCGAGCGAAGCCCGGTCGACATGGGTATAGACCGCCATCCGCGCGCGGCCGGCGCTCAGGGGCCAGGTTGCGGTCGGGGCCCGATCACGAAGGCGCGGGCGCCAGGCGCGCGCGCGGTCGGCCGACGCGCGTGCTCTGCGGCAGGGGCGGCGTCCTGAACGAGACGTCCTCCTTGACGACCTGGATTTCGCGCACGCATAGCGTGAACCGTTCCCGGCTGGCTGCGATCAGCTCGTCGACCAGCTCCTCGGGCGCCGATGCCCCGGCGCTGACCGCGACCGTCGAGACGCCGTCCAGCAGATCTCCAGTCCATCTCGGCGGCGTTCTGCACCAGCGTGGCGCGTGGACAGCCGGCCGCGCGCGCGACCTCGACCAGGCGCACCGAGTTCGACGAGTTGGGCGAGCCGATGATCAAGGTCAGCTCGGCGGTCGGCGCGATCGCCTCGACCGCCAGCTGGCGGTTGGTGGTGGCATAGCAGATGTCGTCGCGGCGCGGCCCCACGATCGAGGGAAAACGCCTCTTCAGCGCCTCCAGGATATCCTCGGTCTCGCGCACCGAGAGTGTCGTCTGGGTGGCGTAGGCGACCCGGTCGGGGTCCGGCACCCGGAGGGCCTCGGCCTGGGCGACGTCCTCGACCAGGATGATCGCGTCCGGTGGCAGCTGACCCATCGTGCCGACCACCTCCGGATGGCCGCTGTGCCCGATCAACAGCACGGTCCGGCCGCTCTTGGCATGCTGCTCGACACCGCGATGCACCTTGCTCACCAGCGGGCAGGTCGCATCGGCATAGAGCAGCCGTCGACGCTGCGCCTCGGCTGGCACCTCCTTCGGCACGCCATGCGCGGAAAACACCACCAGCGCATCGTCCGGCACCTCGTCGAGCTCCTCGACGAAGACCGCGCCCCTGGCCTGCAGGCGATCCACCACATGGCGATTGTGGACGATCTCGTGGCGCACATAGACCGGCGGCCCGTGCTGCTCGATCGCCTGCTCGACGATCTCCACGGCACGCTCGACGCCGGCGCAAAAGCCGCGCGGGCTCGCAAGCAGGATGGTCAGTTCGGGAGCGCTCATCGGTATCTTGATCCGGACGACAAGACGGCCGTTCGGCGGGTCGCAAACGTACCCACCGGCTTGTACCACAGGCACCATGACGCGGCGAGGCCCTTGCGCGCCCCGCTGTGTCATCGCGAGCTGTCATCACGGATATGGGGACGCAACGACGCCGGTTCGACCGGCCTGGCCGAACTGATTGCGCTCTTCGTCCCGAGAGAGCCGATTTGTCTCAACTCCTGCGATTGCCTGAGGTTGGCGAGATCGACCACGGGCCTCGGCGCCTCACGACCGGGCCGAGCTACAGCCCGACACGTGGATCGTGTCGCCGTGCTGCTCAGGGTCATGAACACCACCTCCATCGCCGGCGTCGCAGGCTCGCGAGACGCGATGGGGCACGCAGACATTGACGGTTGAAAATGCCTCAGTAAGGTGCGGGCGCATTGATCACTCCCAACAATGTGGACTGCTCCATGAAGCCGCGCCTGCGCCCGACGACCTCCTGCTTCGGCTCGGGTCCGACCGCCAAGCGGCCGGGCTGGTCGCTCGCCACCCTGGAAGCGGCATTGGTCGGCCGGTCGCACCGCTCGTCGGAGGCCAGGGCAAGGCTCGGTGAGCTGCTGGAGCGCTCGCGCGCCCTGCTCGGCCTGCCCGAGGACTACCGGATCGGGCTGCTGCCGGGCTCGGACACCGGCGCGTTCGAGGCGGCGATGTGGTCGCTGCTGGGGGCCCGGGGCACCGACCTTCTCGCCTGGGAGAGCTTTGGCGAAGGCTGGCTCACCGACGCTCGCGCGCAGCTAAGGCTTGAGGACTTGCGGGTCTTTCAGGCTGGCTACGGCCAGCTTCCGGACCTCGATGCGGTCGATGCCGACCGTGATGTGGTGTTCGCCTGGAACGGCACCACTTCGGGTGTCCGGGTGCCGGGCGGCGACTGGATTTCGGACGCGCGCGGCGGCCTCACCTTGTGCGATGCGACCTCGGCGGCGTTCGCGTTCGACCTGCCCTGGCCCAAGCTCGATGTCGCGACCTACTCGTGGCAAAAGGTGCTGGGCGGCGAAGCCCAGCACGGCATGCTGGTGCTGGGGCCGCGCGCGGTCGAGCGGCTCGAGCGCTACCAGCCGCCCTGGCCGTTGCCGAAGCTGTTTCGCCTGACCAAGGGCGGCCGGCTGAACGAGGCGATCTTTCGCGGCGACACCATCAACACGCCCTCGATGCTGGCGGTCGAGGACGCGCTCGACGGCCTGCGCTGGGCCGACGGGATCGGCGGGCTCGCGGCCCTGATCGCGCGCAGCGAGGCCAATCTCCAGGCGGTCGCCGCCTGGGTCGGGCAGTCGCACTGGGTCGATTTTCTCGCGGAGCGCCCGGAGACCCGCTCGTCCACCTCGATCTGCCTGAGGATCGTCGATCCGGCGGTCGCGGCGCTGCCTTCGGACGACCAGGCAAGATTGATTAAAGAGCTGGTCGGTAGACTGGCCGAGGAAGGGGTCGCCTACGACATCGCGAGCTATCGCGACGCACCGCCGGGCCTTCGCCTTTGGGGTGGCGCCACCGTCGAGGGTAGCGATCTCGAAGCGCTCCTGCCGTGGCTCGACTGGGCCTTTCAGGAGACCCGGCCGCGCTTCGTGTGACGTCACGCCGGCGCCGCAACCCCGGGCGACTGCCGGTGCGGTCGCGCACCTAAAGGATCACGCCTATGCCCAAAGTGCTGATCTCGGACGCGCTCAGCCCCGCCGCGACGGCTGCCTTCGAGGCACGCGGCATCGAGGTCGACGTCAGGACCGGCCTGTCCGAGAGCGAGCTGATCGAGGCAATCGCCGGCTATGACGGTCTGGCGGTGCGCTCGGCGACCAAGGTCACCGCCAAGGTGCTCGACGCGGCGCCCGGTCTCAAGGTGGTCGGCCGGGCCGGCATCGGTATCGACAATATCGACCTCGAAGCCGCCACCGCGCGCGGCGTCGTGGTCATGAACACGCCGTTTGGCAACTCGGTCACTACCGCCGAGCACACCATCGCCATGATGCTGGCGCTGGCCCGCCAGCTGCCGGCGGCCGATCGCTCGACCCGTGCCGGCAAATGGGAGAAGTCGCGCTTCATGGGCACCGAGCTGGCCGGCAAGGTGCTGGGGCTGATCGGCTGTGGCAATATCGGTGCGATCGTCGCCGACCGCGCCCACGGCCTGAAGATGCGGGTGATCGCCTACGACCCGTACTTGGCGCCCGAGCGGGCCCGCGATCTTACGGTCGAGAAGGTCGAGCTGGACCAGCTGCTGAGCCGGGCCGACGTGATCTCGCTGCATACGCCGTTGAACGACAGCACCCGCAACATCCTGTCGGCCGCAGCGCTCGCCAAGACCAGACCCGGCGTGCGGATCATCAACTGCGCGCGCGGCGGTCTGCTAGACGAGGCGGCTCTGTACCAAGCGATCGTCGACGGTCACGTCGCCGGCGCGGCACTCGATGCGTTCGTCGAGGAGCCCGCGAGAACCTCGCCCCTGTTCGAACTCGAGCAGGTAGTGGTGACGCCGCATCTGGGCGCCTCGACCGTCGAGGCCCAGGAGAAGGTCGCGCTGCAGATCGCCGAGCAGATGGCCGACTATCTGAACACCGGCGCGGTGGTCAACGCCCTCAACATGCCCTCGGTCACGGCCGAGGAGGCGCCGCGCCTGCAGCCCTATATGAAGCTCGCCGGCCAGCTCGGCAGCTTCGCCGGCCAGCTGACCGAGACCGGCCTGCGCACGGCGACCATCACCTATGCCGGCCAGGTTGCGACCCTCAACACCCGGCCGCTGACCGCAGCCTTGCTGCAGGGACTGCTGGCGCCTCTGCTCGAGAGCGTCAATATGGTCAATGCGCCCTCGGTCGCCCGTGAGCGCAACATCGCGGTGACGACGATTCATCAGGACGCGATCGAGGGCTATCAGACCCTGATCCGCCTGACGGTGGCGGCCGAGCGCGGCGAGCGCTCTGTCGCCGGCACGCTGTTCCACGAGCAGCGTCCGCGCCTGGTCGAGATCCGCGGCATCGAGGTCGAGGCCCAGCTCGGGCCGCACATGCTGTATGTGCGCAACGACGACCGACCGGGCCTGATCGGCAATCTCGGCACCGCGCTCGGCGATGCCGGGGTCAACGTCGCGACCTTCCATCTCGGCCGGACCCAGCCCGGCGGCGATGCGATCGCCCTGATCGAGATCGACCAGCCGCTGCCCCAGGATGTCCTCGAGAAGATCTGCGCCTTGCCGCACGTGCTGCAATGCAAGAGGCTGCGCTTCTAGCTAGTCGAGCACCCGCGCCCCCAAGCTTGACCGCCATGCGGTTCCGTGCTGAGCCAGTGCCGCTGATTGGCCGCACCGAGCGTGGAATTCCAGCGGCCATCGGAGACCGTTCATGACCAATGTCGCCGTCGTCGGCGCCCAATGGGGCGACGAGGGCAAGGGAAAGATCGTCGACTGGCTGTCGGAGCGGGCCGAGGTGGTGGTCCGCTTCCAGGGCGGCCACAATGCCGGCCACACGCTGGTGATCGACGGCCGTACCTACAAGCTCAGCCTGCTGCCGTCCGGTGTGGTGCGCTCGGGCAAGATGTCGATCATCGGCAACGGCGTGGTGATCGACCCCTGGGCGCTGCTCGAGGAGATCGAGACGGTGCGCGCACAGGGCGTCGCGGTCGGCCCGGACAGCCTGCGCATCGCCGAGAACGCACCCCTGATCCTGCCGCTGCATGGCGAGCTCGATCGGGCGCGCGAGAAGGCGCGCGCCGCCGGCAACAGCGGCTTCGGCAAGATCGGCACTACCGGGCGCGGCATCGGCCCGGCCTATGAGGACAAGATCGCGCGCCGCGCGGTCCGGGTCTGCGACCTGGCGGATCCCGACCTGCTGGCCGGCCGGATCGACGAGCTGTTGCTGCATCACAATGCCCTGCGCGCCGGCTTCGGCGAGCCGCCGATCGACGCCGGTGAGCTGGTCGCCCGGCTGAACGCGCTGGCGCCGCGGCTGCTGCCCTATGCCGAGCCGGTTTGGCTGCGGCTGACCGAGCTGCGCCGGCGCGGCGCCCGGATTCTGTTCGAAGGCGCCCAGGGCGCCATGCTGGATGTCGACCACGGCACCTATCCGTTCGTGACCTCGTCCAACACCATGGCCGCGGCCGCCGCGCTGGGCGCCGGCACCGGCGCGGACGCCGTGGGCTTCGTGCTCGGCATTACCAAGGCGTACACCACGCGCGTCGGCGAAGGCCCGTTTCCGACCGAGCTTGCCGACGAGACCGGGCGCACGCTCGGCGAGCGCGGTCACGAGTTCGGCACGGTGACCGGGCGCGCTCGGCGCTGTGGCTGGTTCGATGCGGTGCTGGTCCGCCAGGCGGTCAAGATCGGCGGCATTCATGGCTTGGCACTGACCAAGCTCGACGTGCTGGACGGCATGGAGCGGCTGCGCATCTGCACCGCCTACCGGCATTTCGGCCAGACCCTGCACCATCTGCCGGGCGGCATGACCGCGCAGAACGGCGTCGAGCCGATCTATGAGGATCTCGAGGGCTGGACAGGCAGCACGCAAGGCGCGCGCAGCTTCGCCGACCTGCCGGCGCAGGCGGTCAAATACGTCAAGCGGCTCGAGGAGCTGGTCGAGGCGCCGGTCGCCCTGCTCTCGACCAGCCCCGACCGCGACGACACCATCCTTCTACGAGATCCGTTCGCCGACTGAGCGGAGGCAGGCCGGCAAGACAGGGACCGCTACACTTGTCCACGAGCTGGCTGAAGCGTCTTCTCCCTGCTTGAAGCGTTTCGAAACGCGGCATGCTATGAGATCGACGACGAAGGCAGAGGACAACGCATCATGAGTGAGCCGCTGGAACTGATTGCGCCGGGTGAGATCTTGCTCGAGGAGTTCATGCGCCCGCATGCGATCAGCCAGAACCGGCTCGCACGGGATCTCGAGGTACCGGTGGCTCGTATTCATGAGATCGTCAAGGGCAAGCGAGCCATCACGGCCGACACGGCTCTGCGCCTCGGCAAGTACGTTGGCACTTCCGCCGAACTCTGGCTTGGCCTGCAGATGGAATACGATATCCGCCGGGCCCGACGCGATCTCTGGCCGGCGATCGAGGCCCAGATCCGCCCCCTGACAGCGGCTTAGGTCTTTCCCTCGTAGCGCCGGTGCAGCTTGGAAGCAGCCAGGCATGGCGATCCACGTCCGACATCCGATGTGGCTGGAGGCGGTGGCGCGCCCTGGCATCGGCGCCTTTGCCCTGCTGTTCGCGATCGAGTTGTTCGCCAGGGCGACCCTGGTTACCGTGATCCCGCTGCAGGCCTATGCGGCGCTGCAAAGCAGCCGAACCGTCAGCCTGATGTTCACCTGCGTCGGCGTTGCGGGTCTGACCGGCAGCCTGTTCATCCCGTTCCTGGTCCGGCTGATCCCGCGCCGGTGGGTCTACACGCTCGGCGCGCTCGGGCTGGTGGTCGCCGCCGCCCTGTTCGCGCTGGACAGCCCTGGCGGTCTGCTGGCCGGGCTGATGGTCCGGGTGCTGGCGGTCGCCTGCCTCAACATCACCCTCAACCTCTACATCATGGACACCATCCGGCGCGGTGACCTGGTGCGCTCGGAGCCGTTCCGTCTGGCCGTCTCGGGCGCGGCATGGACGCTCTGCCCCTTCCTCGGCGTCTACCTCTACGGGCATTTCGGGGTGGTGTCCGCCGATGCGCTGAGTGCCGCGGCGGCGCTCCTGCTGCTGGCGACGTTCTGGGCGATCCGGCTGTCGGACAATCCGGCGATCGTCGCGGCGAGAGCTGGGTCGGCGCCGCCCCACCCTCTCCGCAATATCGGTCGCTTTCTGGCCCAGCCGCGCCTTCGTCTGGGCTGGCTGATCGCATTCGGCCGCTCGAGCTGGTGGGCGCAGTTCTTCACCTTCACGCCGTTGTACCTGGTGATCTCGGGCCACAGCGACCTGGCCAGCGCCGTGGTGGTCTCGCTCGGCAATGCGACCCTGTTCCTGACCATCCTGATCGGACGCTTCGCCGAACGGGTCGGCGTCCGCCGGGTGATCATCGGCGCCTATGCGCTGGCCGGCGCCTCGATGCTGGCGGCCGCGGCGCTGGCCGTCGTCGGCTGGTCGGTCGCGGTCGCCTGCCTGCTGCTGCTCGCCGGCGTCTGGGTGAGCGGCCTGGATGCGGTCGGCAACATCCCGTTCCTGCGGGCGGTACGCGTCCGCGAGCGCACCGAGATGGCCACGGTGTTCCGGACCTACATCGATTTCTCGGAGCTGCTGCCGTCCGCGCTGTTCGCGGTGCTGCTCAGCTTCTTCGGCCTGGAGAGCGTGTTCGCGACCACCGCCGTCGTGATGATCGCGATCGGCCTGACCGCGCGCTATCTGCCGCGAGCGCTATGAGAGCCGGGCGCGGATCGTATCCAGCGGTGGTAGCTGGCCGAGCGGGCCGATCGCGGCGAGCGTCGGGCCGGCGCCGGAGAGCAGACGCCGGCCGACCCGGCGGATCGCCTCCTGGTCGACCGCATCGACCTTGGCGATGATCTCTTCGGGCGGGATACGCCGCCTGAAGATCAGCAGCTGGCGCGCCAGCTCCTCGCTCTGGGCGTGACAGCTCTCGAGCGCCATCATCAGGCTCGCCTTGAGCTGCGCCCGGGCGCGCACCAGCTCGGCCTCGGTCGGCGCGTCGATCAGCTTCATGTATTCGTCGCACATCACCGGCATCAGCTCGGCGACGTCCTGCTCGCCGGTGCCGGCGTAGATCCCCAAAAACCCGGTGTCGCGGTAGCACGACGCGAACGAGAAGATCGAGTAGGCCAGGCCGCGATTCTCGCGCACCTCCTGGAACAGGCGCGACGACATGCCGCCGCCGAGCATCGCCGAGAGCACCTGGAGCGCATAGAAGTCGTCGTCGATGTAGGAGAACGCGGGCAGGCCCAGGAGCAGATGCGCCTGCTCGAGATCGCGCTCCTCGCGCCGCTCGCCGCCCCGGTACTCGGCCGGCTCGCCCCGGTCCTCGCCGGCCGCCGGCAGCTTACGGAACAGCCGGTCGCCGAGGTCGACCACGCGATCGTGCTCGATCTTGCCGGCGGCCGCCAAGACCATCCGCCTGGGTCCGTAGTAGCGGGCCATATACTCGACCAGCGTCGTCCGCGGCATCGCGGCGATGGTCTGCGCGGGGCCCAGGATCGAGCGACCCAGCGCCTGTCCCGGAAACGCGGTCTCCTGGAACTGGTCGAACACCAGATCATCCGGCGTGTCCTGGACCTGGCCGATTTCCTGGACGACCACGTGACGCTCGCGCGCCAGCTCGTCCTCGTCGAACGCGGAGTGCTGCAGGATGTCGGCCAGAAGATCGACGGCGAGCGGCACGTCGTCGGCCAGCACACGGGCATAGTACGCGGTCTGCTCGCGCGAGGTGTAGGCGTTGAGCTGGCCGCCGACATTCTCGATCTCCTCGGCGATGGCGCGCGCTGAGCGCCGATCGGTGCCCTTAAACGCCATGTGCTCGAGCATGTGGGCGACGCCGTTGATCTCGGCGGTCTCGTGGCGCGCGCCGACATCGACCCAGACGCCGACGCTCGCGGTCTGGACGTTGGTCATGGTCGCGGTCGCGACGCGCAGACCGTTCGGCAGGGTCGTGATCTCGAACTGGCTCATGCTTCCGCCATGACGGATTGCTGGATGTGGCTTTGGACCGCACGGAGATCGTTCGGCAAGACGTCGAAGCGCTCCGCGCGCTGATGTAGGTCCGCAAGGCGGGCCGGCAAAGAGGGCTTGACGCCGGTCGCCTGCTCCACGGCTTCGGGAAACTTGGCGGGATGCGCGGTCGCCAGGCAGACCAGGGGCGTCGCGGGATCGAGCCGGCTTTGCCGGCCGCCCCGGACGCCCACGGCGGTGTGCGGATCGATCAGCTCGCCGGTCGCCTCGAATACCCCTGCCATCGTGGCGCGGGTCTCTGCCTCGTCGGCGCTCGCCGCATCGAACATTTCTCTCGCGCGGCCCAGCGCATCCGCTGACACCGAGAGCTCGCCGCGCTGGGCAAAGCCGGCCATCAGCCGGCGCACCTGCTCGCCATCGCGGTCGCATAGATCGAGCAGCAGGCGCTCGAAATTGCTGGCCACCTGGATGTCCATGCTCGGGCTGATGGTCGGATGGACCTCGCCCGCGCGGTAGCGGCCGGTCGCGAAGAAGCGCGCCAGGATGTCGTTGCGGTTGGTCGCGACGATCAGCTGGGCGATCGGCAGGCCGATCTGCGCCGCGACGTAGCCGGCGTAGACGTCGCCGAAATTGCCGGTCGGCACGGCGAACGCGATCTTGCGCCAGGGCGCGCCGAGCGCCAGCCCGCAGGTGACGTAGTACACGGCCTGGGCGACCACGCGCGCCCAGTTGATCGAATTGACGGCAGCCAGGCCCAGCCGGGCTCGGAACGCCTGGTCGTCGAACATCGCCTTGAGCAGCGCCTGGCAGTCGTCGAACGTGCCCTCGATCGCGATGTTGTGGACGTTGGCCGCAGCCACCGTGGTCATCTGGCGGCGCTGGACCTCGGAGATGCGGCCATGCGGGTGCAGGATCACGATGGTCATGCGCGCGCGCCCGGCGCAGGCCTCGATCGCGGCCGCACCGGTATCGCCCGAGGTCGCGCCGACGATCGTCACCGCGCGGCCGCGCTTCTCCAGAAAATGCTCGAACAGGTGGCCCAGCAGCTGCAGGGCTATGTCCTTGAAGGCGAGGGTCGGCCCGTGAAACAGCTCCAGCAGCCAGTCGTTGGCGTCGAGCTGACGCAAAGGCGCCACGGCGACGTGGTCGAACCCCGCGTACGCCTGGTCGATCAGATCGCGCAGCTCGGCCTCGTCGAGCGCACCTTCGACGAACGGTGCCAGCACGCCGGCGGCGACCTCCTGGTACGAGGCGCCCCGCAGCGCCTCGATCTGCTCGCGATCGAAGCGCGGCCAGCGCTCGGGCAGGTACAGGCCGCCGTCGGCCGCCAGGCCGTCAAGCAGCACCTGCTCGAAATCGCACGGGCGTACGCCGCCGCGGCTGCTGACATAGCGGACCATCACGACCTCCGCCCCTCCCCGGGGCGCCCCTGGTTAGGCCAAGTCGTTGGGGCATACAAGCCGCAATGCTACGACCTCCCTCACTGTGGCAGACGAGAAGTCGTCACTAGGCTAGTCAGTGCGAATATTCCTATTTCACGCACACGATCCTTGACCCGCTAGGAAATAGGGATATAGTCGCCTACAACAGTCCGGCATCACAGTTAGCGACACAGTGGAGGTCCTAGTGCGTGATCTCAGAGCCGATCTTCGAGAACGGCTTGAAGTGATGGCGAAGGAGCATGCGGAGATGTGTGAGCGCCTACGAGCGCTGGAAGCGCGACAACAACGGTTGCAGGCAGTCCTACGGGACGAGGAAGGCGCTAATGGGGAAACTTTGATTGCTCCGCACACTTCGGGGCACGCAGCTTCGGGAGCTCGCCTTAGAGAGCTCGTCCTACAATCGCTGGCGGACGGTCAAGAACGCGAACTGAATGATCTCAAAGGGATTGCACGGGAGAAGGGGCTGACGACTACCGGAGCATCGGGGCGAACATTGAATATCATCCTCGTCAACCTCCATCGCCGAGGGCTGGTGACACGACTACCAAATGGCAAGTGGCGCGGTCAGATCGACGGCAGGCAGCTAGCCCTCGACCTTGAACCTCCGCCATCGAGCGACATGAAGGTCAGACTGGAACCCGAGCGATATTGTAGGTGTGCATGAAGTTTCGTGATTTCATTCGAATCCTTGAAAGCCGGGGCTTTGAGCTGGATAGGCAACGCGGGAGTCACCGCACCTACAAGGGTGTGGTTCAAGGAGGCGTCCGCATGGTGTCCGTCGCTTGTCATCGCGAAAGCGACGACATCAAGCCCGGAACACTAGCGTCGATGATCCGGCAGTCGGGGCTGCCCAAAAAGCTCTTCCGGAGATGATCGCCCTTAGGCGGCCAGCGGCATCGTGAACTGGTGTCGCTGGCTTTGACCGTCACCGTCTCCGAACAATCCTCGCACCGCGTGGCCCAGAAATTTGAGCCGCACTGAGAGGGGTGCGCTCCGATAGAGCAGGGATTGTTGCTCCTGTGGCCGCAGATCCCCAACGGACTCTAGATAGAGGGAGATTGCTTCCTGGAGTGAGGTGAACACTTCCTCAAACGACTGTCCCTGGACAGCAATGTCGAGATCGAGGCAGATCGCCTCCCACTCGCCATCTCGGCCTTCCGCGTAGCAGTGCAGCGTTCTGTTTGCCAATCTGATTCATCCAGACCCGACATCATCCACGAGTTACAAACCACCATTCAGCGAGTTAGTATGTATCTTCTAGGCTCGCGTTTTTCAACTGCGAATCCGTTCTGGTATTTGGCGGGAAGGTACTCACGCAGTGTAGCGTTCCCTCAGGTGGTCGAGGAACGGCCGCAGCTCGAGCGGGCGGCCGGTTGCCTGGATCAGAAGCTCTGGCATGTCCATGAGCGAGCCCTGCTCATGGATGTTCGTGCGCAGCCAGCCGAGCAGGGGCGAAAAATCGCCGCGCTCGAGCGCCGGCAAAATGTCGGGCTCGGTCGCCTTGGCGGCATCGAACAGCTGCGCTGCCATGATGGCGCCGAGCGTATAGCAGGGAAAATAGCCGATCGCGCCGACCACCCAGTGAATGTCCTGCAGGCAGCCGAGGCGGTCGTCGGGCGGCGTCAGGCCGAGCAGCTCTCGCATCAAGTCGTTCCAGGCGCCGGGCAGGTCGGCGACCTCGAGCTGGTCGCTGAGCAGGGCTTTCTCCAGGCGATAGCGCAGGATCACGTGCAGCGGATAGGTCACCTCGTCGGCGTCGACCCGGATGTAGCCGCGCTCGACGTGGATCGCGCGGCGGTAGAGGTTGTCGGCCGGCCAGGGCAGGATCGTCGCGCTCGAAGGCTCTCGGCCAGCAGCGGCGCCAGGTAGCCCAGAAAGCCGCGCGAGCGGCAGACCTGCATCTCGATCAGCAGCGACTGGCTCTCGTGCACCGCCATGCCGCGCGCCTCGCCGACCGGCTGGTGCCGCCAGGCCTTCGGCAGGCCCTGCTCGTACAGCGCGTGGCCGGTCTCGTGCAGGACCGCCATCAGGCCCGAGGTGACGTCGGCCTCGTCGTAGCGCGTGGTCATGCGCACGTCGTCGGAGACGCCGCCGCAGAACGGGTGCGCGCTCTGATCGAGACGACCGTGGTCGAAGTCGAA
Source organism: uncultured Alphaproteobacteria bacterium (assembly GCA_963731495.1). Taxonomy (GTDB): domain Bacteria; phylum Pseudomonadota; class Alphaproteobacteria; order Geminicoccales; family Geminicoccaceae; genus DASUGG01. The sequence continues at coordinate 5,483 of CAVSVZ010000001.1, read as the reverse complement.
GCCCAGCTGCGCCATCAGCTTCGCGGCCGAGCGCCATCTGCCTGGCGGCGATCGAACGGGCCTTCGAGCGGCAACGGCGCTGCCTGGCGTGCCAGCACCTGCTCCAGAAAATCGGGCAGGAACGAGGCCAGCGGGTCGAGCAGCGCGTCGATCTGCGCCGCGCGCAGGCCCGGCTCGTAACCCTCGAGCAGGGCGTCATAGGGCTCGAGATCCAGCCCTGCGCCTTGGCGGCCGCCTCCTCGCGGGTCAGCCGCACGACCTCGGCGAGCGCCGGCTCCAGCGCCTTGAAGTCGGCACCGGCGCGGGCGTCGCGCCAGGTCATCTCGGCACGCGCGGTGGCGCGCGCCATCGCCGCGACCAGCGCCGGCTCGAGCGCGACCGCCCGTGTGTAGGCGCCGCCGCATCTCGCGCAGATTGGCCCGCCGCCATGTATCCAGCCGCGCCGGCCTCAGCCTCGGCCTCGTCGAGCAGGCCGCCGGTGCGCGGGTCGGTCAGCAGCTCGTGCGCCATCTGGCGCAGGGTCGCGACCTGCTCGGCGCGGGCCTCGTTGCCGCCGCGCGGCATCATCGCCTGCTGGTCCCATTCCAGCATCGCGAGCGCGCCGCCGATGTCGGACAGGCGCTTGAAGCGCTCCTCAAGCGTGCGATAGGCCATGCGCGATGTTCCGATCCGACGTGCGCCCGTGGCAGCGCCACAGGGTCAGCGAAAGAATGGCGAAGACCAGGACGCCCAGCGCCTGATGCGCGAGTGCGAGCACGAAGGGTATCTCGCGCAGCACCACGATGCCGCCGAGCGCGACTTCCGCCGCGACCAGCACGAGCGCCAGCCAGGCGAGCGGCCGGACCTCGGCCTGCCCTTGCGCGCCAATCGCGAGCGTCAGGGTCCCGAGTGCTGTGCCCAGCGCCAACAGGCGGTGCGTGAAGTTCAGACGGATCTGCGGATCGCCCAGGTCGGGCACCAGCGCGCCGTCGCACAGCGGCCAGGTCGAGCAGGCGAGCGAGGCTCCGCTCTTGGTGACCATGGCCGCGCTGACCATGGCGCCGAGCGCGATCAGCCAGACCACGCCGCTCAGCGTGCGCACGGCGGAAGGGACGGGCTCCGGCGCCGGCACGGTGCGCACGAAGATCAGGCACAGAGCGCTCAGCACCAGCAGCGCCGTGCCGAGATGCAGCGCCACCGACCACGGGCTGTTCTGGTCGAGCACGGTAAGGCCGCCGAGCCCTGCCTGAATCAGCAAAAGGACGATCAAAGCACCGGCATAGACCGGCATGCGCGGCTGCTGGTCGCGCGCCTGCCAGCTCAAAAGGCCGACCACCAGGATCAGGGGACCGAGGATCACGCCCGCGATCAGGCGGTGCACCCACTCGAGCATGACCTGGAGGTAGCTGAAGCCCACCTCGGGTGGGATCTCGGACGGCAACGGCACCCAGTGGCCGTAACAGGTCGGCCAGTCGGGGCAGGACAGGCCGGAGCCGGTCGCGCGCACCCAGGCGCCCAGCACGATCAGTCCGTAAGTGAGGACAAGCGCAACGGCGCTGGTCCAGCGCAATGCCTTCACGCCTGGTCTCCGCGCCGCAGGCTGAACGCGATATAGACGCCGAGCAGCGCGAAGGCGAGACCATACCAGGTGATCACGTACTGCAGGTGATTGTTGGGCAGCTCGACCCGGGTGAGCCCCCCGATCGGCAGGCCGCCGGGATTGGGGTGGTCGTCCGCCTCGACCACGACCGGCAGCAGCGTCAAACCCGTGGCCTGCTCGAGGGCCGGCAGGTCGTAGCTGAACCACATCAGGATTTCGGGCTGATTGGCCGGCGTGAACCAGCCGGCGGTGTCGGCGCCGCGATAGCGGGCGATGCCGGTGATCGTGACCGGTCCCGCGATCTGGCCCTCGCGACGCGCGGCCGGATGCGCGCGATCGGTCGGGACCCAGCCGCGATCGATCAGAAGCGCCGAGCCATCGGGCCGGACCAGCGGCGTCAGCACGTGGTAGCCGAGCTGGCCGTCGTGGGTGCTGGCGCCGAACAGCTGCTCCAGATCGTGCCGGAACGTGCCCGCCACCTCGACCCGGCGAAAATCCCATGCAGGCCAGTCGGCGTCGGTCGGCAGCAGCACGGCCGGCGCCGAGAGCTGGGCGGTCCGCTCGGCGATCAGGTGCTCCTTCCAGCGCAGCCGCTCGACCTGCCAGGTGCCGAGCGCCACCAGCACGATCAGGCCGGCCAGCGTGGCAAGGCTCGGCCACAGGCGCGGCCGGAAGTGGAGCGTGCCGGCGTCAGCGGTCACGGTTTGATCCACCTGGTGGGAACGGAACAGGGCAGGGGGCAAGCTGCGCAGTCATCAGGCCACTATGTAGGCGGCCGTACAAAGCGCTCAAAGCCTCCGCGCGCCTTTGATCGTGCGTTGCCCCGGTGACACGTCGAGATCGGCGCATCCGGATCGGTCGGCAAGGCGACTGGCCATCCAGTGTGGTTCCGGCTATGCCCGCTGGCGAGGGATCAAGAGCGCCGGGGGCTCACGCATGCGACATCTCTACGCGGTCATGCCGGCCAGCCGGCTGATGTTGGTGATTGCCGGCCTGGTCGCCGGCGCGCTTACCGGTTGCAATCAGCTGCCGCCCGACTGCCGGATAGGCGATGTCGACGACCAGCAGATGTCGACGCGCGTGCTGTTCCTCGAGCGTCTGAACGGCTGTCCGATCGGGGGACACTAGCGGTGAAGGCGATGCCTGTGGCGTCCTGAGGCGAACAACCGGGTTGAGGTTTCTGCTCGCCACACTTGTTGATTATCCGGATGAAGCAATTAACATTGTGTTTATCCCAAATATTGATTGCTCATGTTTTCAGTAGATTTACTATCAATTGCATAGGGATACTTCGCAATTATCTATCACGCCTTGCCTAGCACGACGCGCGGCATCCGCTATAATCGGCACCATACTTGGTGAATCATCGCCTCTGGCTTGACGTTGCCTATAGCCTATGTATTCAGAAGTAAATACGCGACAATATGGGTTTGGGTGACTTTCGGAAATTCTCTCTACTTCTTCAATCATTAAACAGCTAGAATTCCCAAGCTCGGTTTCGGGGTCTGGTGCGAGTTCGATCTCCACCTCAGGGAGCCGGATCGTGTCGCTCTGACTTTCCTCTTCAACTGGGGCGTATTCCGGAACGACCTCAATCTCGGGTAGCACAATCAGCGGTGCTTTGTCCGTTGGCTTATTGATTCGCAGGCGTTCTTCGATTTCTCGCGCTTCAGCATCGAGATCGTCGGCGACGGCATCAAGCCATTGGTCGGCCAGAGGACTTCCGGACGTGGCGTGCCGGAAACGACGGGCGCTGGCCCTCAGTTGGCGAGCTTCCCGCAATTGCTCTTCGCGGGTGGATTGGGCGGCCGTCGGATCGGCCGATCCGACGATACCGTAAAGGGCCATGATAATAAGAAGGCAAATAAGGCCTAATCTTGGCATATGTAATGCGCTCCATGAAGCAAGTCACGAACTATCGGCTATCACAAAAAGCTAACAACTACGACCCGTTAGCTGCTGAACGTTTTACTTAATGCGGCGATCGGCTCACCAACTCTAGCGGAGGAGGTGCATCAAGCTCGCTCCCCAATGGAGCACTGAACAGGACTATACATGGGTCCGTGGTATGATGCAAGCCTCCCACGGGCGAGGCATGCCCGTGCGGCGGCCTGGAGTTGCGATCTGCAGGTTTGCCCTGGCTGTTGTCGGATCTTTCGAACAAATTTCAGTCGCGGTCGGCCTCGGTTGTCATCGAAGCGGCGCATCACTGGGGAGATACGGGCCAGAGCGTGGACTTTTGCGCCTTCCTCTGCTTTGCGAAACACGAGATGCTGGACCGGCTCAGGTAGCAGGGAGACCTGGTCGCCCCGCCGATGGCAGGTTCCTTCTCCATCTGGTCGTTCGCGTTGCGGCTGCTCGTCATTGCGCCAGACGGCCGCTGTCCTGGCGTGAGGTATCGCTTGCCTCCGCCGCCCGGACCGGCGATGGGTGGTCGGGGCGATTCCTATTTGCTTGCCGCCGGTGTCCTGGCTGCCCCTGACTTCGGACGCTGTAGCCGCCACTCGGCCAAGCGCTGGCACGCGACGTAGAGGGGCGGGATGATCAGGGTGCCGAGCACGGTCGCGAGCATCATGCCGCCGAACACCACGATCCCTATCGAACGTCGGCCTGCGGCGCCAGCGCCGGTTGCCAGAACCAGGGGCAGGATGCCGAGAATGAAGGAAAAGGCGGTCATCAGGACAGCGCGAAAGCGCAGTCGTGCCCCTTCTTCGGCGGCCTCCAGGATCGACTTGCCTTCCTCATGCAACTGCTTGGCGAACTCGACGATCAGGATCGCGTTCTTGCTGGCGAGGCCAATCAGCAGGACCAGGCCTACCTGCGCATAGACGTTGAGCGCGATCCCGGTCAGCATCAGGCCGAGCAGTGCGCCGAGCGCCGCGATCGCGACCGACAGGATCACCGACCAGGGGATGGTCCAGCTCTCGTACTGGGCGACCAGGAACAGGTAGGCGAACACCAGGGACAGCACGAGCAGGACGTTGCCGGCGGCGCCGGCCAGGATCTCCTGGAACGTCTGGCCGGTCCACTCGTAGGCATAGCCTTCGGGCAGGGATGCGGCGGCAACCTGTTCCATGGCGGTGATCGCCTGGCCCGAGCTGCGGCCCGTCGCGGGTTCGCCGTTGATCGTGACCGAGCGGAACATGTTGTAGCGCTCGATGCGCTCGGGCGCGAGGATCGGCTCGACCGTGACCAGGGTGCGCAGCGGGATCATCTGGCCAGCGGCGTTGCGCACGTAGATGTTGTAGATGTCGTCCGGGTCGTTGCGCTCCTCGGGCTGGGCCTGGATGATCACCTGGTAGACGCGCCCGAACAGGTTGAAGTCGTTGACATAGAACGAGCCCAGGTTCGCCTGGAGCGCCTGGAACACGGCCGAGATCGGGACGCCCTGCGCCTGCGCCTTCCGCCGGTCGAGATCGACGAACAGCTGCGGCGCGTCGGCGCGCCAGGTGCTGAACACGCGCTGCAGACCCGGCTCGCCGTTGGCGGCATAGATCAGGCCGCCGGCGGTGGCGGCGAGGTCAGAGGGCGGCCGGGCTTCGGGATCCTGCAAGACGAACTCGAAGCCACTGGTGTTGCCGAGACCCGAGATCGCCGGCGGACTGAAGGCGAAGATCGTGGCCGAGGGTATCGCGAGGAAGGCCTGCTGGGCGCGGCGGACGATCGCATCGGCGCTCGGTCCGGTTCCGTGCGCTCGGACCAGTCGTTCAAGGCGACGATGACCAGACCCGCATTCGAGCTGACGGCGCCAGAGAGAATGCTGTAGCCACCGACCGAGATGACGTTGCGAACGTCCGGGAAGTCGGCCAGAATCGCCTCGACCTCATCGACCACGGCCGTGGTCCTGGCGAGCGCAGCTCCGTCAGGCAGCCGGATGTCGACGAAGAAACCGCCGCGATCCTCG